>JAYWLB010000005.1:0-366 GCA_035967665.1 Verrucomicrobiales bacterium BCK34 | reverse complement strand
CACAGGCGTTCAGCCTTCGACACCGGGCGAGCATACCAATAGCCTGGACTCAGGCCCTGCACCTGTGAATGCGGCCCGCTTCGCCTTTAATTACAATTCGATCGAATTGACGGATCCTGTCGTGGTTCCACCGGGCGGTGGTGGCGATACCGGCGGCGGAAACAGCGATGGAGGAACTGGAGGAAGTAGGAGTGCTGGCGGAACCGGGGGGACTGGTGACAATGGCCTGCCCTTCACCCTTGCGGAATTCCTCGGCCTCGTCTCTGAAGATAAGGCGCAAAGTGACTGGCAGCGCGAGAATGAGGGATTATTCACGGGATTCAATCCTTACGGAATGTATTTCGAGGGGTTTGATCAATACGATGC
>JAYWLB010000003.1:0-353 GCA_035967665.1 Verrucomicrobiales bacterium BCK34 | reverse complement strand
CCACTCCGCCTGTTCCCCAAGCCGTTCCCCGCCCTCGCCTTTGTGCCGTATCAGGATGTAGACCCCGTCTGCAGGGCGCAGCATCTGGTAGCTGTCGCCCCAGGCAGCGATCCCCGCCCCTTTCCGGTCCACCTCGGCCAGGCGGGTCGTTTGGTGGATGCCCAGGATGGCCACGCCGAGCTCCAAGGCGAGGCGCTTCAGGGCTGAGGTGAGGTCCTCGAGGGCCTGGTGGCGCTTCTCCCCAGCCTGGCGGGGCATTTCCACCAGGCCCAGGTAGTCCACCACGAAGAGCCGGAAGCCCTTCCGGGCCTGGCGGCGGATGTCGGCCAGGATCTGCTCCTGGCTGAAAAGCC
>JAYWLB010000124.1:0-111493 GCA_035967665.1 Verrucomicrobiales bacterium BCK34 | reverse complement strand
TACCTGATGTCAGCTGTATCGCAGCTCTCTTTTTCTTCACACCCTTGTGGAAGGTCCGTGTAGAGAGTGATTTTGGGTAGGGCGAATCGTCCCGATGAGCCGTCGAAGTCCGATTTGATGAAATCCTACCCGGTCGCTTCGCTGCGAAGCGGGGCAGTGATTTCGGTGTGCCCAGAGGACTGCGCGGATCGGCAGGGATGGCTCTCCCTACCTGATATGAGCTGTGCTGTAGCTCGCTTCGACTTTATTCACTCAACCCTGTTAGTTCGATCGCTTAACAGGGTTGGGTCATGCCAGTAATTTCTTCACAACCTTGCCATGCACATCGGTGAGACGGAAGTCCCGCCCCTGAAATCGGTAGGTCAGTTCCTCGTGATCGAATCCGAAGAGATGCAGGATCGTGGCGTGGAGATCGTGAATGTGAACGGGGTCTTCTTCGACGCCCCAGCCAATTTCGTCAGTTTTCCCGAGGGTCTGCCCGCCCTTGATGCCGCCTCCGGCCATCCACATGCTGAAAGAATAGGGATGATGGTCGCGCCCGGTTACCGTTTTGAAACCGGAACGGTTTTCCCCGAGGGGCGTTCTCCCGAATTCGCCGCCCCAGACGACGAGGGTTTCGTCGAGGAGACCGCGATCTTTTAAATCCTGAAGCAAAGCGGCGACGGGTTGATCTGAAATTTTCGTGTTCGTCGCCAGTTCGGAATCGAGTTTGCTGTGTTGATCCCAGGTTGAGAGAAACAGCGTCACGAAGCGGGTCCCGCGTTCGACGAGCCTACGGGCAAGGAGACAGTTGCGGGCGTAGGAGGCTTGAAAGCCGGTCTTGTCCTGACGATTCAGTCCGTAGGCTTCCTTGGTTGCTTCGCTTTCGTCGGAGAGATCGATCAGCTCGGGTGCGGCGGACTGCATCCGGTAGGCGAGTTCGTAATTTTTGATCCGGCTCGCGATTTCGGGATTTGCTGTTTCGCTGAATCGCTGACGGTTGAGATCGTTGACTGCTTCGATGGTGCGACGCTGCATCGCCGGCGAAATTTTATCGGGATTGGCCAAATTCAGAACCGGACTTCCTTCGTTCCGGAAGAGTGCTCCCGAATAATTGGAAGGCAAAAATCCGCTCGACCAGCTTGCGGCTCCGCCGGGGAGCCCGCGGCCGAGGGTGGTCATCGCAACGTAGCCGGGGAGATCCTTCGATGAACTTCCCAGGCCATAATTCAACCACGAGCCGAGAGTGGGGGCTCCGCGAAATGGTGTTCCTGTCAGCATGAGCAGCTGGCCGGGGAGGTGATTGAACTGATCGCAGTACATCGACCGGATCAGTGCGATGTCGTCGGCGTGATTGCTGAGATGCGGAAGAAGATCGGACATGTCCATCCCGCACTGACCGTATTTCTTGAAGGTGCGGGGGCTGCCGAGAAGCCGTGCGCTTTCTTTCTCGGTGAAGGCAAATTTCACTCCCTCGAGAAGCGACTCAGGCATCGCCTCGCCGTCCATCTCGTTCAGCTTCGGCTTCGGGTCGAAGAGATCCATCTGACTGGGGCCGCCCTCCATGAAGAGGTAGATGCAACGCTTCGCCTTCGGCGCAAAATGCGGTGCTTGAAATGAGTCGTCGGCGAGGAGCCCGTCATCCCGAAGCATCGAGGCGAGCGCGAGCGAACCAATTCCGCTCGATAGAAATCGACGGCGGGAGGCCATTTCATGGAATTGCCGGGGATTAATCACGGGTAATAAATTCGTTTAAGTTCATGATGATCCGCGTCGTCGCGATCATCGCCAGTTCCGGATTTTTTGATTCGTCGAGAAGGTCGTAGTGAGCGGAGGACAGGGTCGCGAGCTCACCGGGGGCGGGCTTGCGATTGAGGCAGCGCTGAAAGGTATCAGTGATTGCCGCGTCCGCGTTGTCGCCGTGTTTTTCGTGCAGTTCTTTTCCGAGCGCTTCGGCGCATTCGAAGAAGACGGGATCATTGAGGAGAGTCAACGCCTGCATCGGAGTGTTCGTGACTTCGCGCCGGCTGCAGGACGAACTTGTGTCCGGTGCGTCAAACGCGGTGAGCATGGGGTAAAGCACGGTTCGCTTCAGGAAAATATACATGCCGCGGCGGTAGCGGTTGGGGCCGGTGCTTTCGGGCCATTTCACGCTTCGACCGACGTCGCTGACGAATGAGGGCAGGGGTGGATGCACGGAGGGGCCTCCCACCGTTGGTGTGAAAAGCCCGCTCGCGACGAGGTGGATGTCGCGCACCGTTTCCGCATTGACGCGGACGCTGTTTTGTCTCCAAAGGAGATCGTTGGGGCGATCTGGATATGTGTTAGTCGAAGATTGCCGGTAGGTGGACGACATCACAATTTCGCGAATGAGCTTTTTGCGGCTCCAGCCGGAATCGCGAAATTTCGTCGCGAGCCAGTCGAGGAGAAGCGGGTGCGTGGGGCGCGCGCCGTGAGTTCCAAAATCATCAGGTGTTGCGACGATTCCTGTTCCGAAGAGCTTCTGCCAGATTTGGTTCACGGTGACCCGCGGGGTAAGCGGGTTGTCATCTGCAAAAAGCCACTTCGCAAGCGCGAGGCGGGCCGGTTCGCCCTCTTTGATCGTGATCGGGTGCATCGCAGCGGGAACTCCTGGAGTCACTTCCTCACCGTGGCGGGTGTAGTCGCCGCGAATGTGAACGTGTGTCTTGCGCCACTCTTTTTCGGGTAGAATTGAAAGCGCCTGCGCTTTCGGTGTTGGCTTCGATGGTTCCTTCTCGTCTTTCTTTTTCTCAATCGTCGTGATGGGCCATTCTTTGTCTAACTTGACTGTTATGTCAGAGTCTTTCGTATTGTTGAAGAAAGCGTAAAATTGGAAAAACTCCTCGTGCGAAATCGCGTCATGTTTGTGGTCGTGGCATTCGGCACAGGCCATCGTGAGGCCGAGCCAGGCGTTTCCTGTTGTCGCGGCGCGGTCGACGACTTGTTTGGTCCGGGCGAGTTCCTTGTCGAGACCTGCTTCAGTGTTTTTGAGATTGTTGCGATGAAATCCTGTCGCAATCTTCTGGCTTTGTGAGGCGTTTGGTAAAAGATCCCCGGCAAGTTGTTCGATCGAGAACTGGTCGAATGGCTGATCGCTGTTAATCGAGTTGATGACCCAGTCCCGATAGATCCATGCCCAGTGGCGAAGGGTGTCGCCAAGGTAGCCGTCGCTCTCCGCGTAGCGCGCAATGTCGAGCCAGTGTTTCGCCCATTGTTCGCCGTAGTGGGGTGAGGCGAGAAGTGCATCGACTTTTTCTGCCCAGGCTGATTGTGGATCGGTTTTCCACGCTTTTTGAAACGCGGTCATTTCTTCCTGTGTCGGTGGCAGGCCGGTCAGGTCGAGGTGAACGCGGCGCAGGAGAATATGCGGGGGTGCTTCGGGCGAAGGTTCGAAATTTGATTCTTCCAGTTTCGCGAGGACAAATGCGTCGATCGGGTTGCCGGCCCCGGAGGCGGGAGGTGCCGGATTCTGGATTGGCTGGTAGGCCCAGTGATCGTCCGCCATCACCGGGGCGAATAACCCAACCGCGAGGATCGTTGTCGCTATGAAGTGTCCGGTTTTCATTTTAAGCGAGAATGTCTGTGGCAACGTTTCCGTGCACATCGGTTAGGCGGTAGTCGCGACCGGCGTGTTCGAAAGTGAGTCGTTCGTGATCGACGCCGAGGAGATGCAGGATCGTGGCGTGGATGTCGTGAACGTGCATCGGCTTATCGACTGCTTTGAATCCAAATTCGTCGCTCGCTCCGTGAGCGTAACCGCCTTTGACTCCGCCGCCGGCCATCCACATGCAAAAGCCATGAGGGTTGTGGTCGCGTCCATCCGCGTTTTCGCTAACGGGGGTGCGACCGAATTCGCCGCCCCAGACGACGAGGGTGTCTTCGAGCATGCCGCGTTGCTTTAAATCTTCGAGGAGGGCGGCAATTGGTTGGTCGATATCTTTGGCGAGGGCACGTGTTTTTTTGTCGTGTCCGCTGTGGGTATCCCATGGTTGCCCGTTTCCGTAGTAGACCTGAGTGAAGCGGACGCCGCGTTCGGCCATGCGTCGTGCGAGGAGGCAGCCGTTGGCAAAATGCCCCTCTCCGTAGGCCTCGCGGGTTTTCGCATTCTCCTGATTCAGATCAAAAGCGTCGTGCGCCGATGACTGCATCCGGTAGGCGGTTTCCATCGCTTCGATGCGCCCCTCGAGTTGGAGGTCATTGCCGCCACGAACTTTTGAATGGTGCTGATTGAGAAGCTGGAGGAGGTCGAGTCGCTTCCGTTGGCCTCCCGGGTTTTCGTCCGGATCGCGCAGCCAGGGGATCATCGATTTCGGATCGAGATTGGAGTGATTGATGTAGAGTCCGGCGTGTTTGGCGGGGAGAAACGCGTTGTTCCAGAGGATGGAAAAGCGGACCGGTTTTCCGGGGCAGAGTACGACATATCCGGGCAGATCCTGACTTTCATTGCCGAGACCGTAGGAGGTCCAGGCGCCCATGCTGGGAACCCGCGGCGTCATCGTGCCGTTGTTCATCAGGAGCAGGGCGGGCCCGTGATTGGGATTGTCCGTGTAGCAGGATTTTAAAATACAAAGGTTGTCGGCGTGTTTCGCCGTCATTGGTAAAAGCTCACTGACGGGAAGTCCGCTTTTTCCATGATGACTGAACTGGTAGGGCACTTCCATGAGGCCGCCAGTGGGTCGCTCGGTGCGCAAGTCAGCCCCTTCAGGGCGTTGCCCGGCGTATTTGGTAAGAGCCGGTTTGGGATCGAAAAAGTCGGGGCCGAAAGGGCCGCCATTCATGAAGAGATGGATTACCCGCTTCGCGCGCGGTGCGAAATGAGGCTTTGTTAGAATGCCTCCGTTGTTCCCCAGAGCGGAGATCATGCCGAGCGAGCCGAGACCTCCTCCGAGGGAGGCGAGAGCGCTGCGGCGTGTTATGGGATTCGGGGTGATCATTGGCTAATCCACAAAAAGAAATTCGTTACTCGCGAGTAAGACCTGCGCGTATTCGGCGAGGTTCGCCTGTTTCAAAAATTGCGTTCCAGCCTCCCGCTCCATTGCCGTGGGCTCGCGTTGAAAGAGCCGTTCGTAGGCGCGGTCGACTATGTTTGTTTCGTTTTTCAGTTGAGCCGCTACTTCGGCCGCACGGGATTTTACAAAGGGGCTGTTGATCGCGAAGAGGGACTGGAGAGGGGAGATTGTTTCGTCCCGTTTCGGGCTGTGTGCGGCTGGATCGGGGAAGTCGTGGACTTGCAGCATTTTGTTCAAATTGCGGCGATCGATCTTGCCGTAGAGTGTGCGGCGAACATTTTTCTCATCAGAGAGGTCGAGTGGTTCGCCGCCGATGGTCTCATCCAGTTCTCCTGACACTGTTAAAAGAGAGTCGCGCCACGATTCGACGTCGAGCTTGCGGCGAGTCATCCGCGAATAGAGTTCATTGTCAGGATCGAGCTGTTCGGATTCGGGGGCGATTGAGGATTGCTGCCAGGTTGCGGAATTCAAAATCTCGCGATGGAGCCATTTCAGCGACCAGCCATTCCTGATGAATTGTCCTGCGAGATCGTCGAGCAGCTCCGGGTGGGTTGGTTTGTCGCCCATCTTTCCGAGGTCGCTCGGGGTATCGACGAGGCCGCGTCCGAAATGTTGCTTCCAGACGCGGTTGACGATGACACGGGCGAAAAGCGGTTCGGCATCTTCGATCATTGCCTCGGCCAGTTCGAGTCGTCCGCTGCCTTTGGTAAATTGTCTCGGTTCGCCCGATTCGGTTGGAAAGATTGAGAGGAAGCGGCGGGGAATTACTCCTCCGACATCGTTCGGGTTGCCGCGTTTCTGGAGTTCAAGGTCGCGGGCTTTTCCCATCTGAAAATCAAGGTCGGTGCCGTGGCCTTTCTCCTTTGGTTTAACGAAAAGGGCCGCTTCGACGACTCCATTCGCAGTCGGCATGTCGTAGTGTGGAGTGGCTTTTTTAAGGGAGTCGATATCTGCAGTGAGGGCGGCGAGCTGCTCGTCGAGGTCATCCGGTTTCGGCTTCTTCTTTTTCAGCGCCGCGATTTTCTTTTCAATTCCGGCGACTTTTTCGCGTGCCGATTTTACGGGGACCCAGAGGTCTTCGCTCATCATTGGCCGGTCTGAGATTTTGACGCTCGCAAAGACGCCGGCCAATGCGTAGTAGTCGGCGGCGGAAACGGGATCTGTTTTGTGATCGTGGCAGCGGGCGCAGGCGAGAGTGAGTCCGAGAAAGGTTCGCCCGAGGACATCGACCCGCTCCTCCCATTCGTCGGCGACGGTTGTTTTGATGATCTCAGGGGGCAGTTGGAGTTCTTTCCAATAAGTGGGACTGAGACCGAGAAAGCCGAGCGCGACAGAATCTTCGGGACCGGTTTCGGGCATCATGTCGGTAGCGAGTTGGCGCTTCACAAACTCGGGATAGGGCATGTCCTCATTGAATGCCTGCACGACCCAGTCGCGGTAACGGTAGGCTCCGGCGGTTGAGTTTAACCAGGATGCAGTCGTGTCCGTGTATCGTGCGAGGTCGAGCCAGTGGCGGGCCCAGCGTTCGCCGTATTGTGGGTTTGATAGGGCTGCTTCAATTTGTTCTTCGGTGCTCGCGGAAGTTGCCTTCGGGGGAAGGCCGGTCAGGTCAAAGCTGAGTCGTCTCGAAAGGGTCCTTGCATCAGCTTGAGGAGATGGTTTGAGTCCTTCGGCTTCGAGTCTGTGAAGAATGAAGTAATCAATACGACGCTTCGGCCATGTTGTCTCCTTCACTGCGGGGAGTGAATCGACTTCCGCGAGTGGGCGAAACGTCCACGGCAATTCCTTTCCCGCCACTGGATGGGCCGCGAGCAAAAACAGGATCCCCGTTGTAGCTGAAAGCAGCTGAGTCATAAGGGGAAAGCTATCTTTGCGATTTGATTCGAACAATGGCGGATCAACGGCATCTGTTCCCGTATTCCCGTAAGCTGTATTCTTGACCTTCCTGCTCTCAATCGGGAATCTGAGGCGATATGAAACTCGGGTTGCTACTTTCGATATTCGGCACGGTGTCTGGCTGGGGGGCGAAAGCGGTGGCTTCAGAGGTGGAATTTCTCAAAGAGGGAAAACAGGTCGTTATCGCGGAGGCCAGCGGGGAATGGGAAGCCGTCGATGGTTTCCTCGTAGCGGAGGGAGCCGGCTCGAAACTGATCGCCGGAAAGCAGGTCGGTCCCGGTGACTTTGCGGTGCGTGCGGAGTTGGCTCTGGAGAAAATGGATCGTTCCGCCGCTGTTTTTAAGATGGGTGGCAGTTACTTCGGTTTTGAAGGTGGCCACGGCAAAATTTTCCTGACCGGCGCGCTTTTCGACGATGCAAAAGGCACTCCGATCGGTGAGCCGGAGGCATTCATGACTGACGGAAAATTGTTCCTTTTTGAAGCCGTCAGGAAAGGCGGGACGTTGCGTTTCCTGATCGATGGGAAGCTTGTTCATGAGCGAATCATTCATGCGAATGCTGTCGGGGAAATTGGTTTTATGCCGGGGCGGGCGAAAATGAAAGTGCAGAACTTCAGCGCCTCGGGGAATCTTGCTGATGAGTTTGTGATTCCGCTTGATCCGCCGTATCAGGTTAAAGAGATCAGCGGGGTTGAAAAGAACCGGCTTCTTCCTCCCGGTCCGGGGAATGCGAGGAACAGCGAAGGGGATTTTATTCAGCTGAAGGACGGGCGGATTCTATTTGTCTACACGCATTTCACCGGAGGCGGAAGTGATCACGCCGCGGGACATCTCGCGGGGCGGTATTCATCCGATGGCGGGAAAACGTGGACGAAAGATGATGTGGTTGTCGTGCCGCAGAGCGGTGGTTTTAATGACATGTCAGTGTCGCTGCTGCGATTGCAGGATGGTTCGATCGGGCTTTTTTATGCCCGAAAGAATTCGCTCCTCGACTGCCGGCCGGTCATGAGAATTTCGAATGACGAAGCAGAGACCTGGAGTGATCCAATCGAGTGTATCACGGATGAAGTCGGGTATTACGTGCTCAATAATGATCGCGTCATCCAGTTGGACAGTGGGCGGCTCATCATGGCGGTCGCGCTTCATAATCTTGAAGAGTGGGAAGAGCCGAACTGGAAAGGGGAGGCGATGTGTTACTACTCGGATGATTCCGGTAAAACCTGGAAACGTAACACGACCATTTTGACCCCGGAAAAGCCGGACGGAAGCCGCTTCATTGCACAGGAGCCCGGGCTGGTGGAATTGAAAGACGGTCGCGTCATGATGTTCATCCGTTCGGACGCGGGGGCGCAGCTGGTTTCCTTTTCTGAGGATAAGGGAGAGACGTGGTCGGAGCCGGTGAAGTCGTCGCTTCAGTCTCCGGTTTCACCGGCGACAATAGAGCGTATCCCTTCGACGGGGGATCTTCTCGTGGCATGGAATAATCATGATGGCATTGACGAGTCGCTGAAAGGAAAGCGCACGCCGTTCTCTCTAGCCCTGTCGAAAGACGATGGCAAAACCTGGACCGGGTTCAAGACTCTCGAAGATGATCCGAATGGCTGGTATTGCTACACGGCAATGACCTTCGTGGGCGATCATGTTCTTCTCGGGCACTGTGCCGGTGACAGGAGGAGGGGAGGGCTGAACCTGACTCAGGTGACCCGGTTTCCCGTGAGCTGGTTGTACGAGGAGGATTAGGTTTTATGATTACACGACGCAGGTTTATTAACGCTTCAGCGGCAACGCTTGCGATGGGCTCCGCCGGGGCCGGGGAGAGGGACGCGCCTCTGTTTGCGGTCGGTTTGATCGCCGACGCTCAGTATGTTGATGCTGATCCCGGCGGGATTCGTCATTACCGGAACAGTATTGAGAAGCTCGCAAGTGCCGCTAAATCCATTAACGAGGCGGAGGTCGATTTTTCGATTCATCTCGGTGATTTGATTGACAGGGACTTCGCCAGTTTTGATCGGATTCTCGAACCGCTTAGCGAACTGAAGTCGCCCGTTTTTCAGATTCCGGGGAATCACGATTTTTCGGTTACTGATGCTAAAAAGCCCGGGGTTTTCGGGAAGTTGGGAATGACAAAGCCGTATCATTCCTTTTCGAAAGACGCATTCCGGTTTGTTTTTCTCGATGGAACGGAGATCAGTACTTTCGCTCACCCGCGTGACTCTGACGTTTTTAAAGAAGCCAGCGAGATTCTGAAGGAGTTCGAAGCGGAAGGTCGCAAGAACGCCAAGTCCTGGAACGGGACGATCAGCGGGGTTCAACTGGAGTGGTTGGAAGGAGAGCTGGCTGCCGCGAAAGCGGCTGGCGAGAAAGTCATAATTTCCTGCCATTACCCCATTCTTCCTGACAACTCACACAACCTCTGGAGTGACAGGGAGGTTCTTGCTGTCATCGATCGGTTTCCCGGCACCGTCGCAGCCTGGTTCAATGGGCACAACCACGCCGGCAATTATGCAGAACGTAACGGCGTTCATTACGTAACTGTTCAGGGGATGGTTGATACCGAACACGAGAATGCTTTTGCGATACTCGAGGTATCTCCTGAATTGCTGACGATTCGTGGAAGCGGCCGCGTCCCTAGCCGGGAGTTGAAGATCGGCTGAGCCTCAACTGCGGCAGTATCCTCTGAACACCCGCAACTTTGTTTTAAGGCATAAGAGTAAGCCGATCGTCTATCCAACCCTGTTGGCAGGTGGATGGAACCCTATTGCACGTCGCGGCCCATTTCGGCGGCGGCGTTCGCGGCGGCCTGTGCGCCACCTTCGAAGTGTGCCTGTTCCGGGCCGCCTGCGGCTGCTGCGTGAATTCGCGGCATAAAGGGAGCGGGATTGGCATCGAATGCTTTCACGCACGGGTGGCAACAAAAAAGCACCTCCTGTCCCTCGTAGACACGCCGAAGAGTTCGCTTGCCTTCGAGAGGTTTGTTAATCACTGCGCAGGTATCAAACGGGTAAGGTTTGATAGAGGCGTTTGCTTCAGAGTTCGTCGCGCAACTGATTAGAGAGACCGCGAATGCTGAAGAGAGAAAGAGACAGAGCAGTGCTTTCATAGACTTACTTAAGCATGCTGGTGTCATTTACCGAATTCAAGCAGATTCAATGGCTCATTTTGGTTGCAGAACGTAGTGATTCCCGTTTCTATTAGCTTTTTCCAAATTGAGTTGAGTCTCTGAATTAATTAGATGGCAGTTATTAAGGTGGCGTGCCCCAAATGTGGGCAAAAAGTATCCGGCGATGAGAGTTTCATCGGAACCGAGGTAGAGTGTCCTATTTGTTCATCCGCGATTCGTTTTCCGGGTGAGCTTGCTGCGTTTAGCGGCGCCGCGCTCCCCAAAACTGAACCCGCCGGCGGGGAGGTGCCCTCGACTCATATTCCGGTTCCGCCCGAGAAGCCGAAGGGATATGACGATACCAGCGAAGTCGGACACGACGTCGTTCAGAGAAGACCCGACGACGAGGGCGATTCGTCTGACGGCGAAAGGGAAAAATCTTCGGGGTCTTCGCGGGAGAGACGGAGAAAACGGACCAGTTCCAAAAAGGAGGGGATTTCTAAAGAGGAGGAAGAAGATGATTTTGATGACCTTCCGCCTTCTCCGATTTTCGGGGCCGTTTCCATTGTTTCGGCTGTGTTAACGGTCGTTTCCTGTTTCAGCCTGGGGATCATTTTTGCTCCTATTGCGATCATATCCGGTCACGTTGCTTTGGCGAAAGCGCGACACAGTCCGGTGCAACCTGCTCCGGGGCACACGCTTGGGGCGATTGGGCTGATGGTCGGCTATGTCAGCCTCGCGATCACGATTATCCTGCTCGCCGTTGCCGCCTTTTTCGGAGAGGATATTCGTGACTATTTTCAGTCGTTGGAGTAATTCCGGTAAGGGGCGGAATTTAGTTCGTAAAACCGTATTGATCGCATCGTGTGATCAGGTTGTTCCTTGCATTTCGGCTGGTTTCGTTTACCGCTCCGCAGGTCACTTTAGCTGAATTATAATAATTTCAGCCATTTTGATATTGAAGATTTCTTAAATAATAGGAAACTAAACAAATACCAGAGACATGCTAGAAACGACGATTATTAATGTACGCGCCCGGGAGATTGTAGATTCCCGCGGAAATCCTACCGTCGAGGTGGATGTTGAGCTTGAAGGCGGAGCGATTGGTCGCGCAGCGGTACCAAGTGGAGCGAGCACCGGAGAGCATGAGGCCTGGGAGCTTCGTGACGGAGACAAAGATCGCTACCTTGGAAAAGGTGTGCTTAAGGCGGTTGCCGGAGTGAACGAAAAGATTTGCGCTGAATTGATTGGTCTCGATGCGACTGAGCAGACCGTGGTCGACAAGACTATGTTTGAGCTTGATGGCACCGTTAACAAGAAAGAGCTGGGGGCGAATGCGATTCTCGGCGTTTCTCTTGCGACAGCGCACGCGGCGGCGAATCAGCTCGGTCTGCCCCTCTACAAGTACATCGGTGGTCCCAACGCCAAGGTGCTTCCTGTTCCAATGATGAACATCATCAACGGCGGTTCTCACTCGGATGCTCCGATCGACTTTCAGGAGTTCATGATTGTGCCAAAAGGTGCTTCCAGCTTCCGCGAAGCGCTTCGCCAGGGTGCTGAAATTTTCCACGCACTTAAGAAAGTGCTTCACGACCGCGGTCTTTCCACTGCGGTGGGTGACGAGGGCGGTTTCGCTCCTAAGCTCGATTCTGCTGACGACGCGCTTAAAGTGATCGGGCAGGCCGTTGAAAAGGCAGGTTACAAGTTCGGTGAAGATATCTTCATCGCGCTCGATGTCGCTTCTTCCGAGTTCTACAACAAAGAAAAAGGCAAATATGTCTTCCACAAGTCGGACAATTCCGAGAAGTCAGCCGAAGAGCTCGTTGATTACTACCTCGACCTCCAGTCCCGCTACCCCATCATCTCAATCGAAGACGGTTGTGACGAGAATGACTGGGACGGTTGGAAAGTGATTACAGACAAGATGGGCGACAAGACCCAGCTCGTTGGAGATGATCTTTTCGTAACCAATACCGACTTCCTCCAGAAGGGAATCGACCTCGGTGTCGCCAACTCAATCCTCGTGAAAGTGAACCAGATCGGTTCACTCACAGAGACACTCGACGCGGTTGAGCTTGCGAAAGAAAACCGTTACACCAGCGTCATCAGCCACCGTTCCGGTGAGACTGAGGACAGCACGATTGCTGACATCGCAGTGGCGACGAATGCAGGACAAATCAAGACCGGTTCATTGAGCCGTTCAGACCGGATCGCAAAATACAACCAGCTCCTTCGTATTGAAGAAGAGCTCGGTGATGATGCGATTTACGGCGGAAAACTCCGCTTCTAATCAAGCTTCGAAGCGCCGGGTGAAAGTCATCCGGCGCTTCCTTTTTAACTATGCGTGACCCCGAATTTCAGGACAACCTTGAGATGCCTCTCCATATCGAAGGAGCGGCTGGCAAAACACGCACTGACCTTTGGCGTCGCCTCTCGCGGGTCATGGAGGTCGTTATTTATCTGCTACTGCTCGTTGCAGTGGTGAAACTGTTCGGTCCCGAGTGGGACAGGCAGGATGAACTTCAATCCGAAAAGAATCGTCTCGTTGCGATTCGTGACGGAAAAAGCGAGCGCGTTCAGCGTTTGCGTCAGGAGCATCGCCTGCTCAAGACTGACAAAGAATATCTCGAGACCATCGCGCGTGATCGTCTCAACCTTCAGCGCGAAGGGGAGTACATCATCCGCATCAACCGCGGCGGAGAGTAGGTTTTTCTTTACCGGGAGGCCTCGAAGTCGTTTCATCAAATGTGATGAGGCTTCCATTTGTCGGATCAATCGCAGTATTAGGGGGTTCTTCAAATCCTGATTTGGTTCGCCTGTATACTTTTTGTGGCGGCTTCCATGAAGGCGGCCGGCTATCCTGATACTTTTGATCTTAGCGATTTCCCTCCTCGCGCAGCTTTTGTTCGGCGGTATGGATTATTACTTCCATTGCTTCCTGCGGTCTGGTTGATCTGGGCGACTTGGGATTGGGAAGTGAATGACAGTTCCGAGATTTCATTGTCAGTTCATCATCTTATGGGATGTGTGGCGCTGGTTTTGACGCTTTTTTGGGCAACTATGACTATATCGGCGGCCCAGCCATCAATACGGTTCAGGCCAATTCAGGCGGTTGACGATCCTTCTTACTAGACCTCTGCCAATTCTAATAGACGGGTATTTTCAGCGTAAGCTCAGGTTGAACCGGAGGTTTATAAGATTCTTAGCCGGTGGTGAAACCACCGGAATCAATGTCGAAAAAGCATCGCCCCTCGCGGGGGCGCAGAAAGGTTCGATGGAGTTCTGCGGCCCTGTCAGGGCCGGGGATAAGCTTCAGATATACTACCCGGTGTTCCACTGCGCTTCACACCGCGCTAATTTCTTTCGAGTTTCCACCTCATAAATAAGCAAGCGGGGAAGCTAGGTAGGCACGCATCGATCAGGATTTTTCGATTCATCCCAACTGTTCCCTGCGGATCTCTTGTGAAGGATTATTCGGCTAAGCGACGCTGCTTTTCCGCATCGTTAAAATCGCGACCTCAGGGCGGCAGAGAAATCGGGCGGGGATATTCAGGGTTCCGATCCCGCGTGTCACGAAGAGAGACGAATCGTCGTTCCGGTAGTGGCCGTAGGGGTATTTTCTGCCGAATTCCGGCAGGAGAAGCGGACCGTAGAAAGGGGCTCTTACCTGGCCTCCGTGGGTGTGCCCCGAAACCTGCAGGATCGTTCGCGGGTCTTCGTAGTAGTCGAACGTGTCCGGTTCGTGCCAGCCGGAGACAACGGGTTTTTCCGGATCGATATCACTGACTGCAAAGTTGATATCGGGGCTCCCTCCCCAGTGGCTGTCGATCCCGGCGATGGCAAACTCACCGCAATCAACTGCACGATTTCTAAGCAGTTGGACTCCTGCCTTTTCCAGTAGGTTGGGAATCGCGACATCGAAGTGCCAGCAATCGTGATTTCCCATGACCCCGAAGGTTCCGAATTGGGGCCTGAGATGACTGAGTTCTTCACAGAGCGGTTCCATTGCCCCGACTTGATCGGAGATGTAATCGCCCACGAGGATGACAGCATCGACCGCCTCTTCGTTGATCGCCTTCACTGCCGAGGCAATGAGTTGGCGGCTTCCCCAGTCATCGAAGTGGAAATCACCCATCACCGCGATCTTGAGCCCCTCGAGATGGTTGTAGCGACTCGCGAGGGGAATATCAGTGCGGGTCACATCGAGCCAGTGGCGCTCGATGAGGCTGCCGTAGCCGAACGCTGCAACCGGCGCGCCGTAAAAGGCAAGTCGGGCCAAAAGGTTTCTCCGGGAAATTTTCATGCGCTACACTGACATCTCCAAGTGAAGCGTAATTGAAAGGTTGATGAAAACGACGTGAAATCTCAGCTCGTTTCGATCTCCCAACCGACCTCTTCGCAAAGGGCCTGAGTGCGTTCGAGGCCGGTTTTCGCGGTTTCGAGAGGGTCGCGATCCCACCAGTCTTTGCTGAAAAGTTCGAGGCTGACCCACTTGTCGTAGCCTTTCTCTTTGAGCACCGTCAGTTCCGATTTCAAATCAATGACACCGTCCCCGACCATAACACGATCTGAATCAAGCTGTTCGCCGCTTGGAATTCCATGCGCGGCATCGTTGATGTGATAGTGGGAGATTCGTTCCAGCGGGAGCGCTTTGATGTCATCCAGCGTTGTCTTGTTGTTCCAGTTGTGGAAGGCATCGAGAATGGTGCATCCGTCAGGGGCGCCGCATTCGTCGAGCACGGCGACGGCGTCGGGAAGATTGTTGAGGCTTTTGAACGGGCTGATGTATTCGAGTACTGCCTGCACTCCTGTCTCGCGTCCGATTTGGAGGAGGTCGGAGTAGCCTCGGTGAAGCCCTTCGATTCCGGGGCGATCGACCGGCGGTGTGCAGATCATGAGCGGCGCCTTGAGCCGCGCTGCGAGTTCGAAACGCCGTTTCGCCTCGTCCAGCGCGAGTTCGTATTCGCGCCCTTCGGTTTCGCCCCAGTTGCGAACAGCAATGCAGGCGGGCACTTCGAGACCGTGATCGGCGAGTGCTTTTTCCACTTCGGAAATTTCACCACCACGACCGACGTGCTCATAAAGATCAACGGCCCAGAGTTCGATCCCCGAGTAACCCGCCTCGCCGGTCACCCGGATCTTATCGAGAAGCGGGGTCGTTTTGATCGTTGATGAATTGAGAGCAAGCTTCATGAGAGAATTTCCACGACGCGAGCCATGGGGACGAAATTCCCCACAAGGGGCTGACTGAGATCTTCCTGGCTCTGCTGCCAATTGGCAAAAATGCCTTCATCGGTGGTGAGGGTTGCAATGTAGCGGGAGCAGCCGGTTCCGTGAGGGGAGACAAAGAGCGCTTTTTCGGTGGAAAGGCTCACAATTTCACTGAGATCGGAATCGTTACCAACGGCGATGCCACCGATTTCCTCACAGGACCAACCTCGCGGGCGGGACGACGCCGTCGGGTTTTCATCGAGCTGGCGAAGGCTTTCGCAGCTGTCGTAGAAATAGAGGGAAAGTCCCGGAGAATTGGAAAACTCACCGACCTGCGGGATCGCGAGGCGTTCAGTGACCCGGGCTGCCGCGATGTCCCAGACGGGGCCGCGATGGAGCATCCCGGTCGTGATCGGTTCGTAGCTCGAAGATCCCTTTTTGCGAAGAAGCGCGGCCGTCCCACTGCTGGACCAGGTAAAGGGATGAGTGCAGTAGCCGAGGACGAGGTCGCCGTTCGGAAGATCAAATACCCACGGATCTTTGCAGTGGAGGCGTTCAGGATTGTCCGAGCCGAAAGGAATGATTTCCTCAATGTTAGAGGGACTGAGATTTTCAACCGAGTCAGCATGGATGCGATCAATGCTCCAGACTCCGGCACCCGGTTTCTGAAAGTCGATGATTCGCTCTGGGTATTTGGCGTCCTTCTCTGTGGAGATGAAAAGCTCGATGCCGTCATCGGTGAGATGAAGCGCGACGCCTTCGATCGAAACTATGCCCATGCCGCTGTGGGCGAGATCCTGTTTGGAGAAGGAGAGTATTTTCTCGAATTTTCCGTCCACCGATGGTGCGCGGAAAACAGCGAGCTCGAGTCCGCGTTCACCGGCTCCGACTCCGGTGCGGGAGTCGCCGTAGTTGCGATAACGCCCGCAGATGAGAATCGATCCGTCGCGGTCCTGAATGACGTTGCCGCCACCGAACCAGTAGCCGGTGCTGCGATCCTGCGGCTCCACGAGAACGCGGGCCTCTTCCTGATTCACCAGTTCGCTCGCGAGTGTGGTGAGCTTTTCCTTTTGAGTGGCTGTTAGCATGAGTGTTTTTTAGAGGGTTTGTTCGGTAACGAATTCAAAGAGGAGGTGTTCGAGTGGTTCGTCGGTGGGGGTGAGGCGGTAACGGGCGCCGTGCTTTGTGCAGATATTGCGCACCGCATCGAGGTGGTCGTTGAGGCGCTCGCGATAGTCATCTCCGGCGACGGCGGGATCGATGTAGAGATCTTTTCCTGATTCGGCGTCACGAAAATGGGTCGCCTTCTCGAAATTAAAATCGATCTCGCGGCGATCCAGAGTTTGAAAAATCGAGATGTCGTGGCCGCCTGCGGCAAAGTATCCGATTTGTTTTTCGAGGTCTTCGAGTGGTGCCAGAAAATCCGAAATAAGAATGACGAGGCAGCGTTTGCGAATCAGTTCGTGGAGCCCTTTCATCGCCGCGCCGAGGTTGGTGCCTTCGCCGGAGGGAGCGTGCTCGAGATTCAGCATGAGCCGGCGCAACTGGCCGGGACGGTTGCGGGCCGGAATATGCTGATCGATGTGCTGATCAAATGTCGTCAGGCCCACCGCGTCGTTCTGTCCCATCAGAAAATAGGCCAGCGTCGCGGTGAGAGTGGAGGCGTAGTCGGCTTTGGTGTAATCGCCGGAGCCGTAGGTCATCGAGCGGCTCCGGTCGACGAGTAAATGGGCGCGGAGGTTGGTTTCGTCCTCGAACTTTTTGATGTAGGCCCGGTCACTTCGCGCCATCACCTTCCAGTCGATGAAACGCGGGTCGTCGCCGCGGACGTAGGGGCGGTATTCGCTGAACTCGACCGAAAATCCGTGGAAGGGGGACTTGTGAAGGCCTTTCCAGAATCCCTCCATGACCATTCTGGCCCGCAATTCCAGCGACTTCACCCTCATGAGGGCGGCAGGATCGAGAAAGTCAGTCGCTGTGGCGGGCATCGGTTGTATCAGGGCAACGGGGAAGGGTTCGCCTTAGGCGCTTTCTTTAGTCGTCTCGATGATTTTGGCAATGACATCGTCGACTGTGATTCCCTCCGCTTCGGCGCGGTAGTTGGTGAGAATACGATGACGCAGAACCGGGCCTGCCATCGCGCGGATATCGTCAAAAGTGACGTGGGTGCGGTCGTCGAGAATCGCGCGGGTTTTTCCGCCGAGAACGAGAGCCTGTCCCGCCCGGGTTCCGGCTCCCCAGTTGACCCACTCATTGACATAGTCGCTGGAGTTGGGCTGCTTCGGACGCGAGTTTGAAGCCAGTCTCACCGCGTAGCGAACCACTTCTTCAGCGATCGGAACCCGTCTCACCACTTCGTGGCAGCGAACGAGATCCTCACCGGAGAAGACGGCATTTACCGGTTCGCTGCCGGTTCCGGTGGTTTGAGTGACCACGGCCACTTCTTCGTCTTCAGAGAGGTAATCGATCACGATGTTGAACATGAAACGATCGAGCTGCGCTTCGGGGAGGGGGTAGGTGCCCTCCATTTCAATGGGGTTTTGCGTCGCGAGGACGAAAAACGGTTTGTCGAGCTGGAGGCTTTGACCGGCGACAGAGACCTGCTTCTCCTGCATCGCTTCAAGAAGTGCGGCCTGGGTCTTCGGAGGGGTCCGGTTGATCTCATCCGCGAGAATGAGGTTGGCGAAGATCGGGCCCTTACTGAAAACGAGGTCGCGCTTGCCGTCTGCGGTCTCCTCGAGAATCTCGGTTCCCGTGATGTCCGAGGGCATCAGGTCCGGGGTGAACTGGATTCGATTAAAGGAGAGGTCGAAGACCTGACCCAGGGTGCTTACCAAAAGGGTTTTTGCCAAACCGGGGGCACCGGTAATGAGACAGTGGCCGCCCGACAGCAGCGCGATGAGCATTTGTTCGACGACGACGTCCTGCCCGATGATGACTTTGCGAAGCTCATTTCCAATCAGTTCTCTGGCCGTTCTCAGCTTTTCAGCAATTTCCTGTTCAGAATCGATCGGGGCGGAATCAGTAGGGGAAATGGGTTCAGTCATAGGCTCGATGCGGCACTGTAGCGGGTAGATGGCCGGTAGGGAAATCCAAAAATATGGCTGGAAAGCGTCTAAGTTGATAGCGGGGAATTTCGTATTACGAATCTGAAGCGGGGCGTTTACACGCACGCCACTGAATAAGTCGTTGCATTCCCATCGAATCAGCCTAGATTCCGCCCGCTATGGCACGTACCGCTGGAAAAGCAAAAACACGAAAAGGAGTCGCCAAAAGGTTTAAGGTGACTGGCACCGGTAGAATTCTACGTCGGAAACAGGGGAAAAGACACCTGAACCGCCGCAAGAATTCCAAGCGTTTGCGTCGTCTCGGACAGTCAACATTGGCTGCACCATGTGACGAGAAGAACATTAAGATGGATCTTCCTTTCTGCGGCAAGTAAGCCGTTGAAAGTGTAAGCACTAGCGAACACTACCAACGAATCGACTAAATCGGTTCACAGCTGAGTTGACTGGGATCGCGGCGAAAGCGCCTACCGATCTCTAAAGAGAAAGTGAGTCAGCCAGCTGAAATAAAAATAACAACTATCTCAGAGGAAATAAAAGAAAATGCCACGTGCAACTAACGCGCCAGCTTCACGCAAGCGCAGAAAACGTATCCTGAATAAAGCGAAAGGTTTCCGCGGTTCCCGCTCGAAGCTTTATCGTACCGCAAAAGATTCCGTCACTAAAGCTCAGCAGTGGGCGACCCGTGACCGGAAAAACCGTAAGCGTACTTTCCGCAGTCTCTGGATTCAGCGTATTGGCGCTGGAGCCCGTATCAACGGAATGACCTACTCGCGTTTCATGGAGGGCCTGAAGGCTGCTGAGATCGATCTCGATCGTAAAGTGCTTTCAGATCTCGCGATTCACGACGCTGAAGCCTTTGCAGCTCTCGCCAAGAAATCGGCGGAAGCTCTGGAGGAAAAAGCGAAAAAGTCTGCGTAAAGCAGTCCTAAATTAACTTTATCAAAGCCGGACAGTTCGCTCAGCGGGCGTCCGGCTTTTTTCTTTTTGAAATGCCGCTTTTCAGCCGCAAAAAAGCGCAAAAGACGCAAAAGGAATTGGTTTTTTCCGCATTCTGCGCCTTTTTTCGGCAGACCCAACCCTGTTAAGTCGGGGACCTGACCCTCTTAGATCACCAGGCTGTTTCTTTATCGGCCCGGAATTCTTTACTTCTCCACTCCTTTATTACTCTACTTCTTTCACAAATGCTTGCTGAACTGGAATCGATCAAAACCGAAGCCCTCGCTGAAATTGAGGGCATTGCCGACGACGCCTCGCTCGAGGCTGCCCGGGTCGGGTATCTGGGCAAGAAGGGCAAGCTCACCGCAGCGAGCGCCGGAATGCGCGACGTTCCCGGGGAGCAGAAAAAAGACGTCGGTCAGAAGCTCAATGAAGTGCGCACTGCGATCACCGGTGCGCTCGATGAGAAAGTGGCGGTCCTGACCGCGGCGCGCGACGCAAAAAGATTTGATTCAGTAGATCCCACTTTGCCATCGCGTCCCTTGCCGAAAGGCGGGTTGCATCCCCTTACACACGTTCTCGACGAGGCGGTTGGAATCCTCCGTCGCATGGGCTTCGCTCTCGCGGAAGGGCCTGAGATCGAAACAGAGTGGCATTGCTTCGACGCCCTGAACACGCCCGAGGATCACCCGGCTCGAAACGAGCGGGACACTTTCTACTTTGAAAACGGAAAACTTCTGAGAACACACACCTCTTCCGTTCAGATTCGGACGATGGAGAACGAAGTTCCGCCGGTGCGAATCATTGCTCCCGGAAGTGCCTTTCGTCGTGACGAGATCGATGCAACGCATCTCAGTGCCTTCCATCAGCTCGAAGGTTTATACGTCGACAAAGGTGTCACTCTCGCAGATCTCAAGGGCGCGCTCGAATACTTCTTCCGCGAGCTTTTCGGCTCGAAGACCGAAGTGCGCTTTCGTCCTCACTTTTTCCCTTTCACCGAGCCGAGCTTTGAGGTGGATTTGAAACTCCACGCCACCGGCAAAGCCGCCAAGTGGATCGAGATCGCCGGTTGCGGTATGGTTGATCCGGCTGTTTTCACCGAAGTTGGCGGAAAACGCGGCGACGCAGCCTACGACCCCTCCGAAATCAGCGGATTCGCCTTCGGCATGGGAATCGATCGCCTCGCAATGATTATGTATGGCATTCCTGATCTCCGGCTCCTGATCGAGAATGACGTGCGGTTCCTTCAACAGTTTTCTTGAATAGGTAATTAGGGATTTAGGTAATTAGGATTTTAGGGTTTGTTGAATGCGTGATCACAGAGAGTTGACGGCTTTTCAATTGGCTGATGAGCTGGTGCTTGAGGTTTATCGGGTCACGAGACAATTTCCGAAAGAAGAGATGTTTGGATTGAGGTCGCAGATTCGCAGAGCTGCAGTTTCCGTTCCTTCTAACATTGTGGAAGGTTGTGCCCGTGATTCATCGAAAGAATACCTGCGTTTCCTCGATATTGCCTTTGGATCTCTTCGTGAGCTTTCCTATCAGTTTGACCTCTCCAGCCGGTTGGGATTTATCAATCAAGATGCGGTGCCGTCGTGTGCCGCGAAAATTTTAGAAACAGAAAAAGTTCTCGCCGGGCTCATCCGTGCGTTACGCAAAGCCTAAAAGCCTAAAAGCCTAAAAGCCTAAACACCTATTCCTATGAACGTCTCCTTAAAATGGCTCAGTGATCATGTCGACTTCTCCGAATATTCGATGGAGCAGCTCGATGATTTGCTTACGTTTACCGGCATCGAAGTCGAGGGCATTCAGAGCCTCCCGGATCATCTCGTGGTTGCTCAAATCAGTTCCTCGGAGCCCCATCCGGATGCGGACAAACTTTCGGTTTGTCAGGTCGATGATGGCTCGGGCACGCCCCGGCAGATTGTCTGCGGTGCGAAGAATTACAAAGTCGGTGACAAGGTTCCTCTCGCGCTTCCCGGTTGTGTGCTCGAATCCGGCGACGGAAAAACTTTTGAGATTAAAGAAGGCAAGCTCCGCGGTGTGCCGTCACTTGGAATGATGTGCGGAGCGCCTGAAATCGGGCTGACCGATGATCAGGATGGCCTCATGATTTTGTCACCGGATCTCAAGCCGGGAACGCCTTTGTCGAGTGTCTTTCCCGCAGTGTTTGAACTGGAAATCACTCCGAACCGTCCCGATTGTCTCAGTCATCTCGGAGTGGCGCGCGAATTGGCAGCGCTCGCAGAGAAGCCACTCACCGGTGCTGCGCATCATGGCGCTTCCAAAACACCAATTCGCATTGCTAAAGATGACGAGATCGAAATTTCGTCCGAAAACTGCCCGCTCTACACCGCTCGCAGGATCACGGGGGTGAAAGTGGGACCTTCACCGGCCTGGCTTAAAGAAAAGCTCGAATCGATTGGCCTGCGTCCTATCAACAACATCGTCGATATCACGAACTTCGTGCTCATGGAAATGGGGCACCCGCTTCACGCTTTCGATCAGGCGAAGCTGGACGGCGGTATCAAGGTTCGTTCGGCAGCGGAAGGGGAGAGCTTTCTCGCGCTTGACGGCGAAGAGTATGCGCTGACGGAGAATGATCTCGTTATCGCGGATCAGAAGAAGGCCGTCGCAATCGCCGGGGTCATGGGTGGCGAGGACAGCGGTGTCACCGAATCTACGACCGATGTTTTGCTCGAGTCGGCTTATTTCGTTTCCTCTGCGGTTCGCAAAACGGCGCGTCGCCTTAATTTGCACTCGGATTCGAGCTACCGCTTTGAGCGTGGCACCGATCCTTATCAGGTGAACGGGGCTTCCGATCTCGCAACGAAACTGATTCTGGAAATCGCCGGCGGAAAAGCAGAGGACGAAATCATTGTGTGCGGAGAAGCGCCTGCAGCGCCGGCGTCTGTTGAGCTCGATAACGATTACTGCCGCTCGGTCATCGGGGCGGAGATTCCGGATGAAAAGATCGCCGCGATTCTCTCCTCACTCGGATTGAAGCAATCGGGCACGACCTGGGAAATCCCCACGTATCGCCTCGATTTGATTCGACCGATCGACCTCGTCGAAGAGGTCGCCCGGGTTTACGGTCTCGATAATGTCCCGTCGAATCTCAAGGCATGGTTCTCGCCCGCTTCGAAAGCGGATCAGTCCTACGATTTTATCCGGGGAATTCAGATGACGCTGAGCCGGCTCGGATTTTTCGAAACGCGGAACCTGAAGCTGATTTCGGAAGCGCAGCTCGCTGACGACCTGGCAACGAATCACCGTGGCATGAGCCCGATTCGCCTTAAGAATCCGCTCAATGATGAACAGGATTACCTGCGCCCCGGAATCGTTCCCGGCCTGCTCGCCTCTGCCTCGCGCAACCAGCGCTTCGGTAATGCGGATGTTCGCTTTTTCGAAAGCGGTCGTGTCTTCACGGCAACGCCCAAGGGGGGAGAGGTTGAGCACGAGCATCTCGCGCTCCTCATGACTGGAAGCCGTGTCGCTCGCAGTTGGGCGGATAATTCGGGTGCCAAGCTCGATATCCACGACCTCCGCGCCGCGCTCGAGGCGATTTGTCCTGCGGGGCTCAATTTCCGTCCCGTTGAAGATGATCGCATGCTCTGCGCCTGCAGCATCGAAATCGGTGTCGGGAAGAAAGCGGCGAAACTTGGACTGGCGGGCATCGTTCCCCCGGCAAGAGCACGTGAGCTGGGGCTCGATTCAGCTGTCGTCGTTGCCGAGATCAATCTCAAGAAGCTTGCCGCCGCGAAAAGCGATGACCTTCGCTACGAGGAATTGCCCAAATTCCCCGGAAGTTCACGGGACATGGCGATGGTGGTTCCCAGCTCGCTCCAGAGCGGAGCGATTGCTGATTATCTCGCGACTTATCAGGAGCCTTTGCTCCAAAGCGTGGCACTTTTCGATCTTTTTGAGGATCCCTCAGGAGAAAAACTGGAGGCCGGGAAAAAGTCTCTCGCCTATTCGGTAACCTACCGTTCACCGGCCCGGACGCTCGAAGCGGCTGAGGTCGAAACGGCTCACGGAAAACTTTTAGATTCCCTTAAACGGGATTTGAACGTAGCCTTTCGATAGACATAGAACGCTTCGTCTGAATTTTTGAATTTTCCTGCAGTGTTCGCCCCTACCCGATTAAATTACAGGTCCGGACCCTTAATACGTTAATGGGAGCTTAGCGAATCGTCGGCTGTCAGGCCTTCGCTGGAAGGCAAAAGTCGATGCGCGGCACCCAACCTGTTGAGAAACGGGAACGTGGCCTTCCAATCGGTGACGACACAGGTGGGAATTACAAAAAAAGCGTCTCGATCCAAAGTGATTCGGGGCGCTTTTTTGTGTTCGGTTTCCACTCCTAGGGAAGCCTTGCGTAGGCTTCATCGCTGAAGGCGACCGCTTCATTAGCGAGGGTTCGCGCTTCTGCCGCGAAGGCTTCTGCCTCGGCGGCGTAGATAGTGGCGTTGCTGGCGATGGATGCCGCAGCGGTGTTGGTTTCTGCGATCATTTTCGCCTGAACAGCAGATGATCTGGCGATGAAGGCTTCGTCTTCCGCGGCCCCGGCTGCTTCGAGAGCTTCGGTTGCGGCGGCTTCGCTTTGGCTCGCATAGTCCTGCGCTTCAGAAAGTTTCCCTTCACTTGCTTTTTTTACGCTCTCTTCAGATTTGCTCTCCGCAGTGTCCCGTGCCAACTGTGCATCGCCTAACTCCGTCTTTGCCGAATCGCGGGCCTGTTTGGCTTTATCCTGAAGGTATTGGGCGAATTCAACCGGGGTGCCGGTCGCCCCTGTCGAGAGGATGGACTCCCATTCGCTTTCTGCCTGAGAGGCTGCCGAGACAGCGAGGTCGGCGGCGATTCGCGCGTTTGTTGCGTAGTCGGATGCGTTGCCGCTGGAGGCATTGGCCTCTTTGATGTAGGTGGCTGTTTCTCCTTCCTGTTTCTCAATATCTGTGGCCTCGAAGGCGTGCGCGCGGGCGCGAGTCGCTGCCTCTGCCGCTAAATTGGCTGATTTGTTGGAAGTAGCGGCCAACTGCATGATTTTAGTATGGAGTTTTTCCGCTTCCAGATACTTGCCTTCTGATATTTTCTTTGAGAGTTCACCTGCCAGCGAAATGGTTTCATTGGAACTCTTGATTGCGGTATCGCGAAGATCCTTGGCGTTGCTTTCCTCTGTTTTTGCTTTGTCAGCAAGGTATTTGGCATAGCTTTCAGATTCGTCTTCTGAGCCGGTCGCAGAAGAAAGTGTTTCGGCCCAAATGAATTCAATTTTCGCCAGATAGGATGCGGCCTGATCCGCGAGGGATCTGGCTTCGTCTGAATAGGCTCGGGCATCGATCGCGACGCTTACAATTTTCTTTGCCTCATCCTCTGAGTTTGGATCGATCAGGGCATTTCCGCGGGCGCGTTCAGCGAAACCCTCTGCAGCCGAGGCGGCCACGTTTGCTGCGTTGGCTTCCTGTTGGGTGAGGCGTTCATTGGTTCGGGCGAGGACCAGTTCGTTCTCGGCCTTATAGTAGTCGCCTGAATTGTGCTTGGAAATGAATTCTGAAATGTTGTCTGTGGTGCTCTTGTGGAAGTCGACTGCGTTGTCTCGAGCGCGTTTAGCATTTTCCAGAGCTGCGGTGGCATCGACGAGAAGTGATTTGGAAAATTGTTCAGGATCCTGATAGCCCAGTTTTTGATAGAGAGGGTCTGAAATTAATCCGGTGCCTTCATCGTCCGCGATGATGAGTCCTCCCTGAGTGCTGTCCCCGGAGCTCCCCGAAGCGGGACCAATCAGAGTGAAGGTGCCGAATAGTTCCGCTGAAGCTTTTTTGTCCTCCAGCACGTGAAACTGATCAACAAAGGTGAATCCCTGTGTCGAAGATTTACCAAATTCGATTTTGAACTCGAACTCGTAGTCATTGAAGACCAGGGTCCGGCTTGATCGTGCATCGTCGAGGTACACAAAATCGGCGGAGGCGATTTCGTCGGTCGTATTGGGATTGTTGATTAGGTCGAAGGCGAAATCGAAGTAGGGATTGAAGGTTTGCCCGTTGATGTCGAGGGTCAGTTGTACCTCAAAATCGACAGCGGTAGCACCTGTTCCTGCAAGAATAGTTCCATTGTAGTAGTCGAGCGTTCCGATGTTGAATTGCTGTCCGTCGACAATGTTGCCGAAGGTAGATCCTTTGAATTCAAGCCAACTCTCAGATAAGCCGCTTCCGTTGCCGTCTCCCCACTCGAAGTAGGAGGAGGCCTGCCCCGGTGAAAGGTTGGTAACGAGTTGAGATGTTCCTGCAGGATTGCTGAATTCACCCACTGTTGATCCGACCAGTTCGAGACTTCCTACCGGGAGGTATTTCAGCGTTGCTGAACTGGGGAGATAGTAGGGGGAGCCGGATGATACGGACCGCGCTTCAATGGTTGCACCTGAAGGAAACATCTCCGGAACGAGGCGAAATGGTCCTGAGTAGGTCATCCAGGGGCCGTTGTTGATACTGAACTCCATCAGTGCTCTTCCCGGCAAATTGGTATCCACGAGGGTTACCGAGAGATTATCTTTGGTGAAGAATCCAAAACTCTCCTTGTCCGGAATAATCACCGGTGGATCCAGAATGACCGGAATAATGTCATAGTTTTCGCGGGAAACCCGGCTTGCTGAATATGAAGAGGGATCCTTCGGAATGGCTTGTGCTTCGACTCTGGAATAGGGCGAAAGGGTAAGGGAGCCTCCTCCGTAACGACTCCAGCCGCCAAAATCGACCTGATAGAAAATGTCTGCTGCTCCCGTCGGATTGGGGTCGGTCAGAGTCAGGGCCATCGGGTAATCCTCCACCGTGTAGTCACCGGATGGAATGGAGTATACGGGCGGATCGAGTGCCGCTGCAGGTGGAGGAGGGGTGACAGTCGGAGGCGTGGGGGGAGTCGTCGTGGTCGGGGGGACGTAGACAACCGGAGTTGTGCCGAGCTTGGCTTCCGGTGCGACTTCTTCATAGTCCCAAATCCAACCGTCCTCTCTCGCCAGGTCCATGACGCCTTTTCGATTTTCATAGAGAACTGGCGATTCTGCGAGATCATTGTTGAGACGGACTTCCTTAATGCCGGACTCACCACTCCACTTCAGAACGAAAGCCATTGAGTTTGAATCCCAGACCAAGCGTCGTGCCGTGAGGGCCGCTTCTTCATCAGTTTGCATGACGAATTCTGTTCTGGGATCGATAAAGCTTCCTCTAAACCCGTTGTAAACAACGCTGGAGGAAGCGCTGGCCTGAGATTTCAGCTTTTTTAAAACGTCCGAAACGGTCTTGGCGGAGCGCAAATCTCCTGACGAGGCCAGATACGCTTTCGTTGCGGCGTTCAGGACGCCGAGATCTGAGTCCAATTTGGCGACTTTGGCGCTATCGTTGAGATTGGAAATGACCGCGATCGAAAGGGTCGAGGCGATTCCAATGATTGAAACCACCGCGAGCAGTTCGAATAAAGAGAAGCCTGATTTTCGGCCGTTTGTAGGGGGAGGCACCATAAACTCTTCCCACTTAATACCTCAAATTTTCATAAAATCAATAATTTTAATAAATAGGTTTACGATGATTCATTCCAGATTGGGAATGTTGGGGCGCTTTTCGCTGGTTCTTGAAGCAACATGAAGTGTTGTCTCGGTGTTGGCCTTGACTCCTGAAGCGGGACCGCTATAGATGATCGCTTATCTTATTTGAATATTGAGCCAGTAGATCAGCATGTCGGAACCACTTGCAGGAAAAGTTGCTTTCATCTCCGGAGGATCCCGGGGAATCGGTCGTGCCACAGCGCTGAAGCTCGCAGGAGCGGGCGCTGACGTCGCGATCCTTTATTACAACAGCCACGAGGAAGCGGAGGCCGTTTGCGCGGAGATTCGCGGAATGGGGCGCAAGTCCATGGCGGTGCAGGCGGATGTCAGCAATCCAAAGACGGTTGCCGAAGCGTTTGAGGAATTTAAAGCGGAATTCGATCGCGTTGATTTAGTGGTCAGCAATGCCGCTCTCGGCGTTCTCAAGCCGGCCATGGAGATGACCTTGAAGCATTTCCGACGATGCATGGAGACAAACGCACTGGCGCTGAATACGCTCGCGCAGAATGCGGTTCCGATGATGGCCGAAGGCGGCAGTATTATTGGTCTCACCAGTCTCGGATCCGAGCGTGCGATTCCGAATTACACCTTTATTGGCGCCTCCAAGGCCGCTCTCGAAGCGCTTGCCCGTGGATTGGCTCAGGAGCTCGGGCCGCAGGGAATTCGCGTGAACTGCGTCAGTGCCGGCGTCGTCGACACCGATGCCTTGAAGCATTTCCCCAATCGTGAGCATTTGCTCGAAGAATACAAAACCCGCACGCCGCTTGGGCCGACGCTCTCACCTGAGCAGGTCGCGGATGCTATTTATCTCCTCTGTCTCCCTGAATCAGCGATGATCACCGGGCACACTCTTTTTGTCGACGGAGGCTACGCTATTTCAGGATGAGTGAAGCAAACAACATCACCGCTGATGGTCTCAGTGGAAAAAATGCCATCGTGACCGGGGGGAGCCGCGGGATCGGACGCGCCATCGTCGAAAGACTCGCCGGGTCGGGAATGGATGTCACCTTCACCTATCTCGGAAACGAGGAGGCCGCGAACAAAGTCGTCTCGGAGAATCCTGACCTTTCGATCACAGCTGTAAAAGTCGATGGTCGCGACAGCGAAGCGGTGAATGCCTTTATCGAATCCGTCTTTGATCGTGTCGGGACGATAGACGTGCTCGTGAACAATGCCGGCGTGATTCGTGATAATCTCCTGCCGATGCTCGAAGACGAGGATCTCGAGACGGTTTTTAAGACCAATATCGAAGGGGTCTTCCACTTTTGCCGTGCCGCGGTGCCGTTTATGATGTCGAAGCGCTCCGGCAGTATCATTAACATCAGCTCTGTCTCTGCTGAAAAGGGCGGACGCGGCCAGACGAACTATTCCGCGAGCAAAGGGGCTATCAATTCCTTTACCAAATCGCTGGCGGTTGAGGTCGGCCGACGCAAAATTCGTGTCAATGCGGTCGCACCGGGGGTGATCGAGACCGAAATGTCAAAAGATGTGCGTGATTTAGCCGGTGACGAAATCATTTCCAATATCGTCCTTAAGCGCTATGGTCTGCCCTCAGAAATTGCGAACGCCGTCTGGTTCCTTGCTTCGGATCTCTCTGCCTATGTTACAGGCCAGATCTTGAGCGTAGACGGCGGCTTTAAAATGTAAAAAACACATGAGTACACCTACCATCAGCCAGGATGAAATCGACGCTATCTATCCACAGGTGGCCGACATCATTGCCGACGCGCTCGGATGCGACGAGGACGAAGTGAAGCCTGATTCTTCTTTGATCAATGATCTCGACGCTGAGTCGATCGACTTTCTCGACATCGTTTTCCGTCTTGAGCGCGAGTTTAAAGTGAAAATCCCACGGGGCAAAGCGGTCGAAGAGGCCCGCGGCGAACTTTCCGAAGAGGAATTCGAGCAGGGTGGAGTCGTTACCGACGCCGGATTTGAGAAAATCAAAAGCTTCATGACCGAAGTTCCCGCCGAGCGTTTCACCAGCCCGCTGAAGTCGGCTGAGATTCCCAAGCTTTTCACGACCGAGACTTTCTGCAAGATGGTCATTCGTGAGCAGAAGGGTTCATAAGCCCCGGCTACTTGTACGAGTTTAGAAAAGGTGTCGTGAAAGCGACGCCTTTTTTCGTGTCGGACGGTCGGGTTGTGCTGCCGGGCTGAGCAGTCGGAACGGACTTCGTTTCGCTACGGGCAGAGGAAGGAGGATTCCTTCCCTTCAAATGGTTGCCTGGTTATATCCCGTGACAATTTCGCAGTCATGAATCCGTTTATGAGCATTTGTTTGGTCAGGAGGTGCGTTCCACAATTGCAAATGGTTCGCAGCGGCATTAATTGAGGCTTTCAGATCATGAGCGAGCAATTCAAAACCTTCTCCTTTGTCGATAAAATCCACTCGGATGACGTTGGAGTGAAAATATCCGGTTCCTACCATGTTCCGGAAAACATTGAGCAATTCCCGCTTTCGCTGGTGGCGGAGGCGATTGGGCAGCTCGCGGCGATGTCTTCGATGAAGGCGGTGGATTTCAAATTCCGCCCTGTCGCAGGGATCGCGGGTGCGGTCGATTTCACAGGAACCGTGAAGCCGGGAGATACCCTCGAACTCGAAGCGACCCTGTCCAAGGCGGACGAGGAATCAGTCAATTACGACGGAGTCGCGAAAGTGAACGGCGAGCCTGTCGTCATTTTGCACGACAGTCTCGGGCCGATGGTGCCGATGGCTGATTTTTCCGACCCTGCGGATGTGAGCGCCCGCTATGACCTTCTCACCGCTGAAGGCGCTGAGCCGGATCTCTTCGGTGGTGTTCCTGAGTTTTCCTATGAAAAAACAGGCGGCGAAGCCGGATCAAAATCGGAAGGGCAGTTCACCATTCCCGCTGAAGCGCCCTTTTTTGGAGATCATTTCCCGCGGAAACCGGTCTTTCCCGGAACCCTGTTGATGAACCTGAATCTCCGTTTTGCTCTCGATCTCGTTTCGGAGCTCGAAGGGGACGGAAAATGGGAGCCGGTGCAAATGAGCAACGTGAAATTACGCGATTTCATGCCACCCGGAGAGACGCTTGATTTACAGGCAAGTGTGGCCGAAGTCTCTCATGACACGGCAACGGTGCGTATTCAGACCCGCAAGGGCAAAAAGCGCACCAGCAGCGCACAGGTGTTGCTGCGCCGTGTTTGATAAACTCGTAAGTAAATGGCTTCTCAGGAAAAGCGAAAGGTAGCGGTAACGGGCATTGGGCTGGTTACCCCGATCGGCAACGATGCCCCCTCGACGTGGGCGAATTTGCAGGCGGGAAAAAATGGTGCAGCGACGACTCAGTCTTTCGACGCGAGTGGTTTCTCGACCACATTCAGCGCCGAGGTGAAGGATTTTGATCCGGAAACAGCGGTGCCGAATCCGAAAATGCTCAAATACGCTTCGCGTTCGCACGGCTTTGCGCTTGCTGCTGCTGCTGAAGCGCTCGCTGACGCGGGGATTGCTCCAACGGATGAGGATTCTCATCGCTGGGGCCTTGCGGTGGGAGCGGGGATGATGTCGGTTGCCTATGACGATCTCAAGGTCGTTTACGATCACGCGACCGATGACGGATATTTTGATTCGGACGGGCTCGCTGATTCCGGCTTTCCTGCGAATCCGGTGAATTTCTGTCGCTGGCAGTCGAATGCAGGACTCGGGTTGCTTACGAAGCAGTTCGGGATTCGCGGTTACGCCACTTCGGTTCACACAGCGTGCGCTTCGGGCGGACAGGCGGTGGGATCGGCTCTCAAGGCGATGCGCCGGGGACAGTGCGATTACATGCTTGCCGGCGGCTTTGATTCGATGATCAATCCGATCGGGATTTCCGGATTCTGCCTTCTCGGGGCGCTTTCGACGGACAATGACAACCCGACAGGAGCGAGCCGCCCTTTTGATAAAACGCGAAATGGTTTTGTGCTCGGAGAGGGCGCCGGATTCCTCGTTCTCGAAGACTGGGATAAAGCGGTGGCACGCGGTGCAACGATTTACGCGGAACTTGCCGGTGACGGCAATTCCCTGAGTTGTTACCGAATTACGGATTCCCCGCCGGACGGAAATGGTCCCATTCAGGCAATCGAGCAGGCCCTCGGCGACGCGGGAATCACTGCGGCCGATGTCGACTACGTGAACGCTCACGGGACGTCGACGCAGATGAATGACCGAAGCGAGTGCGCGGCCCTGAAGCACGTTTTTGCGGGTCGTGTTGACGAGGTCAAAGTCAGTTCGACGAAGAGTTGCACAGGCCACCTCATTGCCGCTGCCGGAGCGGTTGAGGCAGCGGTTTGTTGTCTCTCGATTCGCGATGGTATCGCACCTTTTAACGCCAACTACAGCGAGCCTGACCCCGATTGCGATGTGAATCTGGTGCTCGAAAAACCACAGCCGGGCCGCATCAGAGCGGCGCTTTCGAATTCGCTCGGTTTCGGTGGTTCCAACAGCTCGCTCGTTTTTCGTAACCCGGAGGAGGTGAACTCATGAATAACCGTGATGAAAAAATAGTTTTTACCGGAAGCGGAATCGTCTGCGGTGCCGGTGCCAACGTCGACGATGTCTGGAGCACGTTGATGAGCGGTGAGACTTCCGTGGCTCCCTACACCCAGTGGGACGGGGAGAAATGGCCGGTTAAAGTCGCTTCGGAAGTGAAAGAGAACAACCGGACGCTCGTGCCGGATCGGAAGCTTCATAAGACGATTTCCCGCACCGATATGTTCGGCATTTACGCTGCTGAGAAAGCCGTTGAGAATTCCGGCCTCCTCGAGCATCGCGGAGAGCTGGGCGAAGAGGAAACAGCCGCATTCAATGATCGGACCGGTCTCATTGTCGGTTCAGGCGGCGGTAATTACACCAGTAATTACGATTACCTCCCGCTCATCCACGAAGCGAAGGGCGAGCTTCCTGCCTTCGGGAGGGAGCTGAGTGCTCAGGTCACGCCGATGTGGCTTTTGAAAAATCTGCCCAACAACGTGCTTTGCCACGTCGGGATTCGCGGTCAGTTCAAAGGCACTAACGCCTGCATCACCAATCAGTGTGCGAGCGGGATTATGGCGGTGGCTGAGTCCGCTTCTGCGATTTTGAACGATGAAGCGGATCGCATTATCGCTGCGGGCCACGATGCGCCCTTCGAGCCGGAGATGGTGCTCTACTATCACAAGCTGGGGCTCATGTCCGGAGAAGCGCCCCGTCCCTTTGATGAGGCGCGGAATGGAACGGTTTTCGGTGAAGGCGCTGCTGCGGTGACGCTTGAGAAGGCCTCCGATGCTGAAGCACGGGGGGCGACGGTTCTCGGTGAATTTCTAGGCTGGGGATGTTGCAGTGAAGCAACCGGCGTTCTTGATCTGGAGCCGGATGGCGACGGCGTGAAGCGTGCTGTTGAGCAGGCACTCAGCGACGCCGGACTCGAACCCTCCGACATCGGAATGATTTGTGCCCACGGAAACGGGACTCCCGCTTCTGATTTGAGCGAGGCAATCGGAATTGGCCGTGTCTTCGGTGATGATATTCCTCCGGTGACAGGATTCAAATGGGCATACGGTCATCTCATCGGCGCGTCCGGTATTGCTGACATCATCATGACGCTTGAAGCGCTCAAACAGAAAACTCTGCCCGGCATCGCGACGTTGAAGAACGTCGACGACGAGATCAGTGCTTTTCCTGTATCGAGTGCATCAACGACCCCGCGCAGCGACAAAGCACTCGTGATTTGCCGCGGATTCGGCGGAATGAACGTGGCTGTGATCATTTCGGCAGGCTGAGGAAAACCGTTGTGTTTCCTCCCGTCCTGCGCCTCTATGCATGACGCCTATGCGCACGGGAATTGACACGGTCGAAATTTCACGAATCGAGAAGCTCCTCGCTGATCTCGATGAGGAAGGATTAGCGCGTTTTTTTTCCGGGGAAGAGCTCGCGGATTCCGGAACGAGCGGCAACCGTGCGCAAAAGCTCGCGGCCCGGTTCGCGGCCAAAGAGGCCTGCTGCAAGCTCTTTCCCAAAGAGATTTGCCTCGGGACGATTGAGCCGGTTGATTTTTCGGTGACGAAGGACGGTTACGGAAAGCCTTCTGCTCTTCCCAGCGCGAAAGCGAAAGCGGTCATGGATCGCTATTTTATTGATACGATTGATCTTTCTATGACTCATACAGAAGGTAGCGCGACGGCGGTTGCGAATGCAGAGGTGAAAAACATGACCGCTCCGTGGTATGGGAAAGTGATGTATCGCTGCCTTCCCATCAAACGGGCAACGGTTCTTTCGAATCTCAACCGCGTCTTCGGTGAAACACTCGACGGGCAGCAGATTGAGACTTTGGCTCAGGCGTTTTACGGGCACTTTCTCAAGTTTTTCGCCGAATTTGTGAGCCTGCCTTTCATGTCGGCGCGGAAAAAGGAAACGATCATCCGCGTTGAGGGTGGTGAGCACGTCGACGCGGCGAGAGCGCAGGGCAAAGGCGTCCTCCTGCTCAGCGGGCACTTCGGGAACTGGGAGGTTTCCACGGTCGCGGGGATCGCCCAGTTCAAAGAGTATCACGGCCTCTTTCACTTTATCCGTCGCCCTTTGAAGCCGAAGTGGTTCAACGATTTCGTGATGCGCCGCTTCCGGAAAGCTGGATTCGGAACCCTGGAGAAGAGCGGATCGCTCGATGATATTCTTGATCTCCTTGAGGACAATCACATCGTCGTTTCCATCTTCGATCAGCACACCATTCCCAAATACGGAATCGTCTCCGAGTTCTTCGGGCATCCTGCGAGCACCTTTAAAAGTCTTGCCGTTCTCGCCCAGTTTACCGGCGCTCCCGTGATTCCCTCCCACAGCTGGCGCGAGCCGGACGGCACTCACGTTCTCAAATTTTCACCTCCGGTCGATATCGTCACCGAGGGAAGAACCCGCGACATCATCGCGAAAAATACGAAGCGTTTTAACGAAGTGTTAGAGCAATTTATCCTCGCTCATCCCGAGCAATGGATTTGGATGCACAAGCGCTGGAAGGTTGATCAGACGTCAGAACCGGATGTGAAGTAGTTCGGGTTCGGTTTGGTAATCGCGCGAGTTTTCTCCGGGTAGGGAGAGGCGTCCCTGCCGATCCGCGTAGTCCTATGGCATGCTCAAAATCACTACACCGCTTCGCAGCGAAATATGAGGGTGGAAGGGCATCGTATCGGACCGCGAGGCTCGACGGGGACGTCTCGCCCCACCTTGGGATGCAATCGATTCCGCTGCGACTTTCCAGGTCTGGTCGTGGAAAGGCTCCGGAAGATTAAGAGTAAGAATAGGAAAAAGAGCACGGGGGCTCTAGTCTTTCATGTGTCGTGCGACGACGTCCTGCGGTTGCTTCGTCTTCACGATTTGGGCATCACCGAGGATTCCCTGCCAGTGGGTGAGGGGATAGATGATGCAGTCTTTTCCGAGAATTGTGCCGGGACTGAGGACAGAATTGCAGCCGATTTCGGTGCGGTCTCCGATGATCGCGCTGAGCTTCCTCAGGTCGGTGTCGATGAGTTCACCTCCGTTGCCCCGAACGACGACGTTTCGCCGGTCGAGGCGTACGTTTGAGCAAATCACCCCGGCACCGAGATGGGCTTTGTGGCCGAGGATGGAATCTCCCACGTAATTGAAATGGGGCACTTCGACGTTGTTGAAGAGGAGGCAGTTCTTGAACTCACAGGAATTTCCGAGAGTGCAATTGTCTCCTGCAATGACGTTGCTGCGGAGGTAGGCACCGCTTCGAACCACGGTGTTGGCTCCGATCCAGGCGGGGCCCTGAATGACGGCTTTGGCTTCGACAATTGCGCCTTCAGCGAGGTAGACGTTCGTTCCTACAATGGCCGTGGGATGGACCGAGCCTTTGATCAAATCTCCATCGACCTGCCCGAGGCGTTCTTCCAGATACGGCGCAATTTTTGAAAGCGCACTCCAGACAGGTGTGTCACTTTCGAAGAGCGAGTCGTGCTCTGTATTGGAGAAATCGAAGTAATCTGCGGCTTCAAACATAATCGGGGCAAGTGTTCACTTTTGCGCCGTAATCTTTACGATTCAACAGGGTTGAGTCGACGACTTAACCCTCTTGAGTTTCTGCCAACAAGACCTAAACGGTCATGAGGTCTGTCTCTTTCGCAGCGAGATGCTCGTCGATGCCTTTGACTTGTTTGTCGGTCACTTCCTGAACTTCTTTCTCAAGATCGTGAAATTGATCTTCGGAAATATCGCTGCTTTTCATCGCTGCTTTGAGTTTGTCCATCGCGTCCTTACGGGCACCGCGGACCCGGACGCGACCCTGCTCGGCCATGTCCTTGATGATTTTGACAAGATCTTTTCGACGTTCCTCTGAGAGCTCAGGGATGGGAAGGCGAATGATGCGGCCGTCGGATGCGGGGTTGATTCCGAGCTTGGACTCGCGGATGGCGCGTTCGATGTCCTGCATCGTCGTAGGATCGTGGGGCTGGACGGTGAGGAGACGTGGCTCGGGCGCGGAGACGAGGGCGATTTGTTTCAGCGGCATCGTAGAGCCGTAGGCGGCGACGACGACATTGATGTTGTCGAGGAGGGCGGGGCTCGCCTTGCCGGTTCGAATGCTCGCCATTTCCTGTGAAACGAAATCGACTGCTTTCTGCATCGTTTCGTCGGTTTCGAGGATGAAGGTTTCAGTGTCCATAGTCTTAATCTTGGCTGGTAAGGGTTCCTGGTTCGGTGAAGTCTAGTTGATGATCGTGCCGACGGATTCTCCGGTCAGTGCTTTTCGAATGTTGCCGGGGTCGCCCATATCGAAGACGACGATGGGAATATCGTTGTCCTGACAAAGGGTGAAAGCGGTGCCATCCATCACTTTCAGGTTCTGCGAAAGGGCGTCGTTGAAAGTAAGATTTTCGTAGCGCACTGCGTCGTCGTGTTTGTTGGGGTCTTTGTTATAGACGCCGTCCACGTTGGTGGCTTTAAAGATAACATCGGCACCGAGCTCACTTGCGCGGAGGGCGGCGGTGGTGTCGGTGGTGAAGAAAGGGTTACCTGTGCCGGCTCCGAAGATGACAACGCGGCCTTTTTCAAGGTGGCGGATGGCGATGCGGCGGATGAATGGTTCGGCGACATTCTTCATTTCAATCGCAGTTTGGACGCGGCTTGGCACGCCGACCGCCTCGAGCATGCTTTGCACGGCGATCGCATTCATGACCGTGGCGAGCATTCCGACATAGTCTGCGGTGGCTCGATCCATTCCGCGACCGGCGGCAGCGGCTCCCCGCCAAAAATTTCCCCCTCCGACAACGATAGCGATTTCGAGCCCGGTTTGATGGGCTGCTTTGATCTGATGGGCGATATTTTCAACGATTTCCGGGGAAATGTTGTCTTCGCTGCCAACCTCACGGAGGGCCTCGCCACTGAGTTTTAGAACGACACGCTTATATTGTCTCGACATATTGAAAGGCTCTTAATTGGTTCATTCTCCGCTAACTGAGCCTAATTTCAAAGGGCAATCTCAGCTTGTTCCAAGAATCGTGCCTTCTTTCACGGTGATTCCGTTCAGAAAGCTGGCGGAATCGAGTCGCTTTCGGCCTTCGAGTTGGAGATCGCCGTTCAGTTGCAAGGCTCCGTCTCCGCAGGCGACCGTGATTTCCTTTCCTGAAGCGACCACGGTTCCGGCTGGTGCGTCGATGTCTTCGAGGACGGTGGATTGGGGGTAGATCTTGAGCTTTTTCGGCCCTCCTTCAGTGGAAAGGGTCGTGTAAGTTCCCGGCCAGGGATCGTAGGCGCGGATCAGGAGTTCAATTTTCGCAGCGGGCAGAGTCCAGTCGATCTCGCCATGCTCGCGCTCGAGTTTGCCGGAGTAGGTCACGAGGTCTTCGTTCTGCGGTTCGGCCTCGATCGTGCCTGTTTTGAAAAGAGGCATGGCCTCGCGGAGCAGTGTCGGGCCCAGTTCGGCGAGTTTGTCGTGCAGGATCCCGCCGGTATCGGCCGGCTCGATCGGGATCGTCTTTTTCAGGATCATGTCACCGGCGTCCAGTTTTGGAACGATGTGCATGAGGGTGATCCCCGATTCAGCATCGCCGTCGCGAATCGCGGCCTGAATTGGAGAGGCGCCGCGGTGGCGGGGTAAAAGGGAGGCGTGAAGATTGATGCAGGCGATCTTCGGCGCTTCGATGATGTCGCGGGGTAGAATCTGCCCATATGCCATGACGATGGCGAGGTCGCATTCAAGGGCTTTGAATTCATCGAGGGCTGCCTCGTTTTTGCGCAGCGTTTCGGGCTGAAAGACGGGGATGCCGGCTTCTTCGGCGACGACTTTAATCGCGGGAGGAGTGATGAGCTGTTTGCGTCCGACCCGTTTGTCCGGCTGGGTGTAGACACCGACGAGTTCGATCGCGTCCCGGTTTTCGATGAGCGCGCGCAGAGTCGGCAACGCGATCTCTCCCGCTCCCATAAAGACAATTTTTAACGATGAAGGCATGTGGGGCTAATCACGCAGGGGAAAAGCGAAGGTCAAAAGAAATGTCACTCTCAGTGACGTGGCTTGCAATCGTGGGGCGGGGGATTTAACTATATTTTGAGGACCGGTTGGGTCTTCCTAACTTATTGATACTTATGAAAGGATTTTTGGGCACACTTCTTGTTATTTGCGGCCTCATTGCCGCGGGTTGGTTTTGTTATGAGCCATACATCAAGCCTCTCCTCGAAGGCAGTCCGACGATGACGGACGACAGCGTTATTCCTGATAAACCGACTGTTGCTGAGAAGCCTGAGGAATCGGCTCCGGCTGCCAAACCCAAGGCTGTTGCCAAGCCGAAAGAGGTCGCAGCAAAGCCCAAGCCGAAAACCGAGCTGGAGCAGTTTCTCGAGAAGCGCTACCCGATGCCGGAAATTCTGCCCCTCGAAACGATCGTGGACGGCTGGCGCAACGTTCCCCCGAATGCCTATCCGAAAGCGGTGACCTCAACGGAAACGATCGCCTTTGACCTCGTCGTCGACGGCCAGAAAATCGGTTCGAGCAACCTTTCTCCGGGAACCGAGCTGAAGCCGGTTCGCCTTGTCGGGGATCAACTGACGATCACGAGTCTTGCCAATCCGGCGATGAATGAAGTGTTGCCGGTGGAGAAGACCGATTTCAAACAGCGCATCACGGCCCGTTACAACGAATTCGTCGCGTATAAGACCGATGAGGTGGAAAAGAAGCGGGCCACCGCGAAGGCGGCTCTCGAGAAAAATCCGGAGCGTCTTGCCGTTCTCCTTGGGAAAGCACCGGCGAAAGTGGACTCAAGCGGTGACCCCCGGATCGGACCGGTTAAGGCGAGCCTCCGCAACGGTGAGGCGGCCAGCGTGACTTTGGAGGAGGCCAAATCGTTTACCTACAATGGAACGGAAACGATCGGCGGCGAATTTGCGGGAACCTACGAAACGGTGACGGTTAACTTTGAGGTCACGACAATTTTCGGGAAGTTTCCAACTGAATACAAAGCGCTTCTCAAGGGCGGCAAAGTTCACGCCTGGATTGATCCCATCACGGACGACCGCATCTGATGTCACTCCTCCCGCTTTCAAGATTGGCGTTCGGGTTTTGTGCGATACTGAGCGCCCCTGCTTTTCTCACGCTCGCCCCGGCACAGGATCTCGAACCGATTCCTGAAATTGAGCGACGTTTGCCTCCCGGGGGTGGGGTTGAACTCCCCGGGGATTTAAAATCGTCTCTTGAGGCCCGAATTGCCGAATACGAAGATCGCATCTGGGAGATCGATCAGAAGTCATACGCCGCCGATGTCGGCGTTCTCGTGAAGGCCGTTGACCTCGCGGTCCGACTGGGGGAATTCTATAAGGAAAACGAGATTCCGCTCGCCGAAGAGATTCTGAATCTCGCAGATGAGCGTTATAAAGAGCTCGACGAAGAGGGAACTCATTCCTGGACCTCAGAGCGCGGACTCATCGTGCGGGGGTACGAGTCATCCATTGACGAGTCGTATCAGCCCTATGGGCTTGAGGTGCCCGCGAATCTCGATCTCACGAAGCCGGTTCCGCTTCTGGTCTGGCTTCACGGGCGGGGTGACAAGACGACCGATCTGCATTTCCTGAAAGGGTGCATGAGGAAAAGTCAGGCACTCGGAGGCTTTGTGAAGGACCAGGAGGAATGCATCATTTTGCATCCCTTCGGACGTCAGTGTGTGGGATGGAAACATGCCGGTGAGATTGATGTCTTCGAAGCGATTGAAGCAGTGAAACGGGATTACAAAATCGATCCTGATCGAATCGCTCTCGCCGGATTTTCGATGGGAGGAGCCGGAGCCTGGCATATCGGGGCACATTATCCGGATGAGTTTTGTATGGTGCATGCCGGTGCGGGGTTTGCCGAGACGAAGGAGTATAACAAGCTGACTCCGGAGAACTATCCGGCTCCCTATGTGCAAACGCTGTGGAAGCTCTACGATGTGCCTTTTTACACGCGGAATTTCTTAAATGTCCCGCTCCTGGCTTATTCGGGAAGTGACGACAAGCAAAAGCAGGCCGCTGATTTGATGCAGAGAGAACTGGCAAAAGTCGGCCACAATCTCACTCATGTCATCGGCGAGGGGATGGGGCACAAATACAATCAGGAATCGATTGATCAGATTTGGGCGGCGCTCAGGGGTGCCTGGAAAAAAGGGCGCGTCAAAACGCCTCTGAAGATCGAATGGCAAACGCCAACGCTTCGCTATCCAGGGCACAGCTGGCTGAAGCTCACGGGGCTCGAGAAGCACTGGGAAGATTCGAGGGCTTCGGCGCAGTGGGACAAAAATGAGCAGAAGTTGACGGTCGACCTAGGGAATGTTTCGGCGTTTGAGTTGGGTGGCCATGGCCTCGGTGATTTGTCGAATGCGAGTGTCGTCGTGAATGGTCAGGTTTTGGAGGCGGCGAATCCCGGCTTTGCCCTCGACGCTCTTTCCCTGAAGCGGGAGGGGGATCAATGGAAATGGGGGGAACTCACCGGATTGAAAAAGCGCCCTGGTATTCAGGGGCCGATTGACGATGCTTTCATGAGTCATTTCGTCGTTGTTCCGCCCGATTCCGAGGTGAATTCGCCGCGTTTGGCTCGCTGGGTGGACTTCGAGCGCCGGCATTTTGCGGGTCGCTGGGAAGCGCTCATGCGGGGGGAAGCCGTTGAATACGGGGCCGGTGAGCTCGATTCCGGAGACATCGAATCGGCCAATCTGATTTTGTGGGGGGATCCCGGGTCCAACGCAATGATTGCTGAAATCATCGATCAGCTCCCGATCGAGTGGAACGAAAAGGAGTTCACTTTTCGCGGGAAGACCTATTCCACTGCTGAGCACGTCCCGAGTTTTATTTTTCCCAACCCGCTCAATCCGAAGCGCTATGTCGTCATCAACAGCGGTCTGACCTTTCGCGAGGGGCACGACGGAACCAACTCACAGCAGAATCCCAAGCTGCCGGACTGGGCCGTGATCGGGCTGGATCAACTGCCCGATAAGGAATCGCCCGGCCGGATCGTGGACGCCGGATTTTTTGATGAATCGTGGAAATGATTGCCCTTTCCCATTCCGGTCATGACTTCGAGGAGTTGATCTCGCGCTGGCGGACTCTCGCTCATGAACTAGAGCTGAAGGAGACCGTTATTTCAGTGGAGGGCGGCTATGAGGTTTTTGCTTTTGAGAATCAGCTCGCGGTTCCTAGGTGCCAGGCTGGAGGACTTTATGTGTCAGCCGGAGTTCATGGCGATGAGTGCGCTCCTCCGTGGGCGCTCCTGCAGTGGGTTGAGGCCGAACCGGAGATTCTATCAGAGAAGCCGGTCGTGATTTTCCCCTGTCTCAATCCCTATGGATTCGTTGGCAATACGCGCCATGACCATACCGGAATGGACTTGAACCGAAATTTTCAGGATGAAAGCGTGCCGCTCATCGGGAAGTGGCAGGAGTTCCTCGAAGACCGCGAGTTCGACCTCGCGATTAATTTACACGAGGATTACGACGCGATGGGGATCTACCTATACGAAGTCGTGAGAACTGAAAGCCGGGGCGATGCATTGCTCCGGGCTTGCGCTGAATTGATTCAAACCGAGACAGCTGCGACGGTTGATGGCTCGGAGTTCAAAAATGGTCTCTTAAGTCATTCGACCAATGATGCGGATCTTCAGCGCATCATTGATGAAGATTTGGAAGGCGGTTGTCCCGAGGCGCTTTGGCTCGCGATGCATCATGCCACCGATTCATTCACCTTCGAGACTCCCAGTGAGCTGGGGCTTCCCGTAAGGATCGCGGCGCAACGGCGGTTTCTGGAGGAAGTTACGAAGAGTCAGTAGCAGTCCCAGTTGTAGATCACTTTTGAAAAATCCCGTTTCGCGAGATCTTCCGGTGTGATGAAGAAATTGGCGACTCCGACGTCTCCCCACATGATTTTTGAATCGTCGTCGGAATCAATTTGGAGGAGGAGTTTCCAGTCCTTGTCAGGTTTGGCATAGGATCTGGGGTCGGTTTGAGTGAATGAAGCATAGCCTCCGATCTGGTGGCCGAATGTTTCCTGAGATTCGGAGGCGGCGTCGATCACTTTGTATCGGTCCAGCTCGGGGAATCGATCGAAGAATTCGGAAGGGAAATAGCGTTCAAACCGATAGTCAGAAGGTGTGGCGGGATGATCCATCCGCGAAAACTTCAGGCTGCATTCGACTTCACCGGGCAGCAGGACGATGTCGCCGGTCCCGCTTCCGGGATGAGGAAGGAATGAAAAGTCGGTTTCGAGATTCGCTTTATCTACGTTGATTTCAGGGTAAAACCGGACCTCGTAACCTTTCTGCGATGCAAAATCGAACCCCTCTGAAAAGCCCTCAAAATCACTTCCGTAGAGATCATCGTAAGCGTTGATGAAAATCTGGAGCAATCCCGAGTCCGGGTATCCCTCCAGCGAGGGGGATTCGGCGAAATTGATCTGAGCGAGAAGCGCCATGGGACGGCCCTCCTTGTCTTTTGGAATTGATTCCCCTTTGGGTAAATAGAAATTCCGTCCGAAAAATTTACTTTCGGTGAGACCTGTTTCACGCGAGGGGCGAGCCTCAATTTTGATCGCGGGAAGACGGGTCTTCTCCCGGATTGGGCTCATTTCTTTAAGAACCCCCCTCATTGCCGCCTCTGGAGGTTTCGCATCGTCCGGTTCCTTTTCGCCGGATGACTGGAGTGCCCGGGGTTCGCGCATGGGCCACGCATAGAGGCCTATCAGAGCAATACTTAGAACCAGCGCAATGAGGATGTATTTGAACATATCCCCATTTTTAGCGCTCTAAATCACTTTTTGAAAATTAAAACTCTACGCAAGGAGGTCATGAAAAACTTCGCCGTGGACATCGGTTAGGCGGAAATCCCTTCCCGCGTAGCGGTAGGTCAATTTCTCGTGGTCGAATCCTAACAGGTGTAAAATCGTGGCGTGGAGATCGTGGACGTGCATTGGATTCTCCACTGCTTTGAATCCGAATTCATCTGTCTTTCCGTATTGGAATCCGCCTTTGGTGCCGCCGCCGGCCATCCACATCGTGAAGCCGTGGTGATTGTGATCGCGGCCCAGCTTGGTGTTTGCCGCGTTCGCTCCGGGAGTGGGCAGTTCCACGGTCGGAGTCCTTCCGAACTCACCGCCCCATATCACGAGGGTGTCATCGAGAAGGCCCCGTTGTTTGAGATCGACGAGCAGTGCGGCAATCGGCTGATCTGCTTCAGCACCGAGCTTTCCGTGGAATTTCTCGATCTCGGCATGGCTGTCCCAGGGTTGTCCGGCACCGTGCCAGACCTGAACAAACCGGGTTCCCCGCTCGACGAGTCGTCGTGCGATGAGCATTTGGCGCCCGTGCAAAGTGTCTCCGTAGAGTTCGCGAATATGCTTGGGTTCACGGTCTACATTGAACGCATCGGTGGCCTCGATCTGCATTTTGTAGGCTAGCTCGAGGGAGTGCATGCGAGCTTCCACATCCTGGTCGACCTGAGATTGCCCGATGTCCTGACGGTTCATTTCCTGAACGAGATCGAGCTGCTTCCGCTGGATATCCATCGGCATGCGTTGATTGCGAATGTCGGGGATCAGCTTGGAAATGAGAGAGTTCTTTGTGTCAATGTGAGCGCCTTGATAGGCTCCCGGAAGAAAGGCGGAGCGCCAGTTCTGGGTTTCGACGATAGGGACGCCTCCGGGGCAGAGCGAAACGAAACCGGGAAGGTTCTCATTCTCGGTTCCGAGTCCGTAGGTGACCCAGCTGCCCATGCTCGGGCGAACGAGGTTGACGCGTTCTGCACCCGTATTCATGAGCATCAGTGAGGGCTCGTGATTCGGCACATTGGCGTACATCGAATTGATGACACAGAGGTCGTCCGCCAACTCAGCCACTTTGGGGAAAAGGTCGCTCGCCCATAGACCTGATTTGCCATGCTGGGAGAAATTAAAAGGGGACTTCATCAGTGTCCCTGTTTTCCGTTCGGTCCGGAGGCCGCCGCCGGGAACTTCCATCCCGTGGTATTTTTCCAGGGCAGGCTTGTAGTCGAAGGAGTCCACCTGCGACGGTCCGCCGTTTGCGAAAATGTGGATAACCCGTTTTGCCTTCGGCGCAAAATGCGTCTTTCCGGGGGCGAGCGGATTCAGGGAGCGGTCTCCCGCGTTGAGCGAGGAGAGGAAAGGGCTCAGGCCGAGTGCCCCCATTCCCATACCGGTGCGTTGGAGGAGTTCGCGTCGTGAGAAAGATTGTGTCATAAGAAGTCCCGGGAGGAGGTTTATTCGATGAAGAGGAACCTGTTGGTATTCAGGAGGGCGTGGACGTAGGCACTGTGAGGTGTCGCCGGCGTGGCGGGACCCTCGAAAGATTCAGCGAGCCCCCATTTGGGGTTTACTCCGCTCGCGTCCACTACCTGCGGGCTCCAGTTTACGGAGTCGAATGAGGAATTGTTCTCATGCGGGTCGATGATGAAATAAATGAGAGCGTTCTTCGCGACGTCGAAGGGATCCACCGTGACGGGGAATGTTTTCTTCGCCGGGTCCATGACCTGATCAAAAAGGAGACGACCTTCGCCGGTAACCACTTTGACCCTGACGCCGTTCCCTTTGCCAACGGCGCTTCGTTCGACTGCCCCGGCGATGCTCACTTTCAAGTCTGTCGGGGCCTGCCACTGATAGATCGAACTCTCTTTCGAAGTGTGTCCCGGATGGGTCGCCCCTGCTCTCGCGTAGAGATAGGAGAGCGGGCTGTCTTTGATCGGGGTTTCCTTTTTGATCTGCCACTGTTTTCCGGTCCAGAGTGGATAAGGGGTGAATGATACTTTCCCGCTTTCATCATTGTGGGTGCCGTACCCGTAGCTCCACGCCGTGTTTGTCTGGCGCTTCGAATAGTCCTTCATTTCCGATTCAACTGAAGTGAAGAAACTGTCGGCGAGGAGTCTGTCATTCTCGGTGGGCTCCTTTGCGAAAATAGCGCGATGATAGAGCTGAATGGGATCTTCCTCAGGTGCGACCTTTTTCGCGAGAGTGGTAGCCTGATCCTGCATGAACTCGCTGTTCATCGTGAAAAGAGCCTGCATCGGAATTGTCGTTGTCGGGCGTTGCGCCGTCGTTTCCTGCGGGTTGGAGAAATCAAAATTCCGAAACACCGGATTGAGATTCTGCCTGTCGATGAACGCATAGACAGAGCGTCGGTTCGAGTAGGGAGGTTCAAGGATTTTGACGGTGCGGCCATACATCTCATCGCTGAGGGTGCCGGTGACTTCGAGAATTCCGTCGCGCATTTGCTCGAGATCGAGGCGCCGTTTGTTGTATTTCCAGAGGAGTCGGTTCTCCGGATCAACGAGCATATTTTTCTCCTGCGCTGCATTCGATGACTCCTGCTGCCAGGTATTTGAAGTCAAAATGAGGCGGTGCAGCTTCTTGATGGACCAGCCATTCTCGACGAACCAGGTCGCGAGAAAATCGAGAAGCTCGGGATTGTCAGGCAGCTCCCCCTGAATCCCGAAATCGTCGATCGTGCGAACGATCCCCTCTCCGAAGTGCCACATCCAGACACGGTTCACGATGTTGCGAGCCGTGAGAGGATTATCGGGGCTGGCGATCTGTTGCGCGAGTTCAAGGCGTCCGCTTCCTTTGGTAAAGGCGACAGGCTCAATGTCTTTCCCGAAAGTCAGAAAGCGACGAGGTGCTTCATCGCCCTGCCGTCCCGGGGCTCCGCGAACGAAAATACGCTGTGCGCGAATATTCTCCGCATCGGTTAAAATAATGGCCTTGTCAGGATCCATTTGCGCGTCTGCGACGAACTTGTCGAAGACACCCTGTTTTTTTGCGAGCTCGCGGCGGTCTTCGCGACTGAGCATTTTGATGAGTTGCTCACGGCGTCCCATCAGTTCGGGTTTCTCTTTTTCGATCTTCGCGAGTTTGGGGGCGAGAAAATCGTCGATCACTTTCTGCTTCTCCGCTCTCTCTTTCAGATACTTATCGTATTCCGGCCCGCTCTTCGGTTCGCCAATTACGGGGCGTTCCTCTTTGAAAGAGTTCATGAAGACGCCGTAGACGCCGTAGTATTCCGAGGTGGAGATAGGATCGAATTTGTGATCGTGACAGCGGGCGCAGGAAACGGTCAGGGCCATCATTCCCCGGAAGGTCGTATCGATTCTGTCATCGATGATGATTTCGGTTTTCCCGTTCTTACTCAGGGAAAGAAAACCAAGCGCTGCGAGATGCGCCTTTTCAGGGGAATCCCAGTCGACGAGCTGTTCCCCGGCAAGTTGATAGAGCACAAACTTGTCGTAGGGAAGGTCGTCGTTGAATGACTTGATGAGCCAGTTGCGGTAGGCATAGCTGTAGATGAAGCGGCGTTCGCGACCTGCGCCTTCGTAGCCGATCGTATCCGAGTAGCGGGCTACGTCCATCCACTGCCGGGCCCATCTTTCCCCGTAGTGAGGGGATGCCATCAAATCGTCCACGAGTGCAGACCAGGCATCGGAATCGGGGCGGGGATCTTCGACGAATTTCCTTAAATCCTCAAATTTGGGAGGGAGCCCGAGTAGATCGAAATGGGCGCGGCGGTAGAGCGTTTCCCGATCCGCTTTTTCTGCGGCGACGACACCGGCTTTTTCTCTCGCCTGATTCAAAAAATAGTCGATGGGATGACCTGCACCCTCGGGGAGCTCCTGCTTCTTCACCGGCTGGAAAGACCAGTGTTCTGATGGATCTTTATGGTCGGATTCTTCATGCTCCGGCCAGGGCAGCCCCATCGCGATCCATTCCGTGATTTTGGCGATCGTTTCGTCGGGGAGCTTGTCGCCTTTCTCCGGCATCGCCACGATGTTTTTCTCAGCGGCATGAGAGATCGCTTTGATTAAGACACTCTGCGCCGGATTCTCGAGGTCGACTACTTTCCGGTAATCACTTCCCGAGAGCCACCCGCCGCGATGGTTCAGTTCCAAACCGACTTTTGCTTTGGTGCCGGAGTGACATTTGAAGCAATTGTCCGCCAGAACCGGTCGGATTTCTTTCTCGAAAAATTCAATTTGAGCCGGTTCGAATCCAGGATTCGTATCGGCACAATAAACCGCGCTCGTTGCCGAAATCGACACGAGAAGAAGAGGGAGGAGGCTGGCCTTAGGGACCGTCATTACTGTGAACTTCGATGCGAAATGAAGGCGTCGCAAACAGCGTCTTTGCGCGTTTACGGTAGCGAAATAGGGCTATGATAGGTGAGCCGAAGTCGGTGTCGAGGGGATCTTTCGGTCGGGAACAATCGGCCCGATTGACTGTTGCAGGAAAAACCCCCGTAAAACCTGCTAAAGAACATATGTCAACCGGGCCGACGTTTTGGTTTCAACCCTTTTGCCGGTTGGCCAATGGCCTTCCGACGCTATTATAGTGACGCATTCGTTGTGCCAAGATGGGATGCTAAAACAAGCCAATGAGTGAAAATTTAACTAAAAGAGTAAAAATACGACAGGCAAAGCCCGAAGATGTCTCCGGAATTTTGAAAATGGTCGCAGAATTGGCCGAATTCGAGGATTTGACGGATCAGCTCGTTGCCACGGAGGAGGACTACCAAAAGTCGCTTTTCGGGCCTGTTCCGGTGGCGGAGGCCCTCGTTGCAGAGCGGGAAGAGGGCCTCATTGGCTATGCGATTTTCTTTTCGACCTTCTCCACCTTTATCGGAAAGGCCGGAATCTGGCTCGAAGACCTCTATGTAAAGGAGGCTTTCCGCCATCAGGGGGTGGGAAAAAGCCTTCTCAAGGCGCTCGGCAAAATGGCTCAGGAGCGGGGTGCCGGTCGTTATGAGTGGTGTGTCCTCGATTGGAATCAAAACGCGATCGATCTCTATCAGCAGGTTGGAGGCGAAATTCTTGAGGAGTGGCGGATTGTGCGTATGGATCGTAAAGGGATTGAGAACCTTCCTGAAAAATGAGTATTGCTGAAAATTTGAAAACGGTGCAGGCGGCCACTTCGCCTGCAACCCTCGTCGCGGTGAGCAAAACCTGGCCAGCGGAGGATGTGCGGGAAGCTTACGACGCCGGTCAGCGTATTTTCGGGGAAAACAAGGTTCAGGAAATTCTCGAAAAGGCCCCGGTTCTGCCTCGCGACATCGAATGGCATCTCATCGGGCATCTCCAGAAGAACAAGATCCGTAAGGTGCTTCCGCATTGCGCAATGATTCACAGTGTTGATTCGTTGGCGCTTGCGGGACAGATTTCACGCATCGCCGGGGAGTTGGAGATTGACTGCCCGATTTTGTTGCAGGTGAATATATCCGACGACGAAGCCAAGTTCGGATTCACGGCGGCTTCGCTTCGTGAGTCGTTTGCCGAAATTAAGGCTCTTCCGCATTTGAAGGTCGAAGGGCTCATGACGGTTCCGAAGTTCGATCCCGATCCTGAAGCGGTCCGCCCCGCTTTCGCTGCGTTGCGGGCGCTGCGCGATGAACTCGCGAGCGAGCACGGGCTGGCATTGCCCCATCTCTCCATGGGAATGAGCCACGATGCCAAAGTCGCGGTTGAAGAGGGCGCTACCCTCGTGCGGGTTGGCTCGTCGATTTTCGGGACGCGCGATTATTCGTGAGGATGATCGGCGGATGGGCAGTGAAGTCGGAACGATTCTCGTTCCGCTACAGGTAGAGGAAGGCGCGAGGCCCGGTTCGTCGATTTTCGGAAGGCATGGACTTTATTTAATGCAAAACACTTGCGTTAAGTGACGTCGGGCCTTACTGGCATTTCCGCTGTCCCGTTTTACGGCGTCGCTCCCGTGGCGTCAGCCCGCCTCGTTTCTTCTGAAATTCAGAAAATGGCCATTTTAATGTCTAAGCCTCTCCTCTTTATTACCGGCTTTTTAGGGGCTGGTAAGACGACTCTGCTGCGAGCTCTTCTTGATGAATACAAACGCTTGGATCTGGCTGCGGATGTCATATTGAATGATTTTGAGAACGCTGAAATTGATGCCTCGACTCTGCCGCAATCGGAGGCCTCTGTCTTTCCGCTCGCGGCGAGTTGTGCCTGCTGCGACAGTCTCGATGAACTCAAAAATCTCTGTCTCGCCGCTCAGACGGGGAGGGGCGATGCACTTTTTATTGAGCTGAACGGCACGGCTGATCCGCTTCCGATCCTCGAGGCTTTTACGGTGATGGAGAAAGAGATGCCGTTCCTGCCGCGGTGGCAGGTCGCGGTGATTGATGCGCGGCACTGGCGAAAACGAAAAGAGTTCGACGCCCTTGAAATCCGGCAGGTTGAGACCGCGACTCATTGGATCCTCACGCACGGGGAGGGGCTCACGGATGAAGAAATGGATGCCATCGTTCAATCGGTCGAGGAGACGAATCGTTACGCTACCCGAATCGACGCCCCGCGGCTCGCCGGAGAGCTCAAGGCCGCCGCGATGCAGCCGTTGAGAGGAAGAGAAGATTCTTCATGGAGGGTGGGGGAATCCGGAGGGGAGCATGTTCATGATCATGAACATGCGCTATCCCATCGTTTTACAGGGTGTCAGATCCCCCTGCCGGGCCGCTACAGGAGTGCTCAAATGGTTCGTTTTCTCGAGTCGCTGCCCCCGGAAGTGCTGCGAGCCAAGGCTCTTGTAAAACTCAGCGAAGCGCCCGGTTACCGCTGGATCTTTGAACGAACCGGTCGCGATCCCATCGGTGAGCCGTTTAGGGGCGATCTCTTTTCGAAGGCTTCACCATCGCTCGTATGCATTGGGCCGGCGCTCGATCCGGTCATGTTGCGCGAAATGGTGAGGGAGCATTTCGGTATTTAAAGGTGGATCGGTGATCCCGCCACATTTCGCGGTTGCGCAGTGGTCTGGTTTTGGACAACATCAGGGATCTTCACTATTTGATTGCTATGGCAGAAACCAAACCGAAATCCGCGATGCCGATATTGAGCATCATGATGTTCCTTCAGTTTTTCACCTGGGGGGCGTGGTTCGCGACGCTCGGTCAGGCGCTGGGTGCCACGTTCGGGCAAGTGCTGGGCGCGGATGAGTTGGGTGCTGTAATCGGTGACGCCTACGAATCGGCCCCCTGGGGTGCGATTATTGCCCCGCTCTTTTTAGGGGTTATCGCCGACCGGTTTTTCCCCTCTCAGGTCGTCTTCGGTGTGCTCTTCCTGCTCGGCGGAGTCTTTATGTTTATGGCTGCCGATGCCGGTGCGGCCGGCAATGCCGACAAGGTTGTCTTTTACCTGATCGCTCACATGCTCTGCTACATGCCGACGCTCGGTCTGGGGAATACGATCACTTTTGCCAACCTCGAGCGGCTTCAGTTTCCGAAAGTGCGCGTTTGGGGGACGATCGGCTGGATCGCAGCCGGGCTCGTCGTCGGTTTCCTCGGTTGGACCTCCAGCCTCGAGATTTTCAAGCTCGCCGGGGTGAGTTCACTCCTTCTCGGTGTCATGGCGTTTTTCCTTCCTCACACACCGCCTCCGGCGAAAGGCGAGCCGATCAATATGCGCGCGCTTCTCATGGTCGATGCGTGGAAGCTGCTCGCAAAGCCCGGCTTCCTCGTTTTCATCATCTGTTCGGGGCTGATTTGTATCCCCCTCGCTTATTACTACGCCTACACTTCCAATTTCCTCGCCAACACCGGTTTTGAAGAAGCGGCGTCGACGATGACAATTGGTCAGATGTCGGAGATCGTCTTCATGCTCCTGATTCCGTTCTTCTTTCGAAAGCTGGGCGTGAAATGGATGATCCTCGTGGGGATGCTCGCGTGGGTGGTCCGGTATTTGCTTTTCGCCTTCGGTGCGCCGGACCAGGTTGCGTGGATGATGTTCGCAGGTATCGCGCTTCACGGAATCTGCTACGATTTCTTCTTCGTAACGGGCTTTATGTACACCGACAAGGTGGCGCCCAAGGCGGTGAGTGGGCAGGCTCAGAGCTTGCTGGTTTTCGTCACGCAGGGGCTTGGTATGTTTTTCGGGTTCAAGGTTGCGGGGGCGAAATTCGCGGCAGTTCCGGGTTATGGCCCGCTCGACGAGGCGATCAGTGCGGCACGTCCTGAGGTCGATTTGTCCTTCGGAGACAAGCTGGCAAAACTCTTTTCCTTCAACATGCCTGAGTCTATCGATCCAGGTCTCGTCTCAACGGCGATGGAGCAGTGGAAAGGTTTCTGGCTTTTCCCTGCGCTCCTTGCCGGCATCATTGCGGTGATTTTCTTCGCCGGGTTCTGGGACAAAACGAAAGTCACCGAAGACGATCTCGAGGACATCTAGAGTTCCAGGCTCAAGAGGGTTAGGTGCATGACCTAACCCTGTTTGATTTGGTTGAAACGGGTCACCACCTTCGGGATGAAACGCTGGAAAGTTGCGGGGATCAATTTTGACCATTTTCACATGGGGGATCTCCTGCGCCTCGCGCACGATCACCCTCAGGTCGACCTCGTCGGAATTTGCGATGAGGACCCGGATCGCATGCTCGATGCGACGCGGAATTTTTCGCTGCGGAGCGATCAGGTTTTCACGGATCATGAAGATTGCCTGAAGACGACGAAGCCGGATCTCGTGATTCTCTGCCCTGCCGCAGCGAGGCATGCTGAGTGGGTTGAAAAAGTGGCTCCGTTCGGGGTTCATGTGCTCGTGGAAAAGCCTTTTGCGGCCTCGCTCGCCGAAGCGGATCGCATGATTGCTGCGATGGAGAAATCAGGGCGGAATCTCGCGATCAACTGGCCGCTCGCGTGGGTGCCTGCGCATGTGAAATGCCATGAACTGATCTCGTCAGGCGCGATCGGAGACGTCTGCGAAGTGCATTTCTACGACGGCAATCGGGGACCGCTCTGGCACGGAGCTGATAAGATCGAGCAGGAACCAACCGACGAAGCCAAGGAGGCGAGCTGGTTTTATCGCGAGTCGGAAGGCGGCGGCAGCATGCAGGATTATCTGGGCTACGGGACGACGTTGGGGACCTGGTTCAACGGAGGTCAAAAGCCCGTCGAAGTCATGGCGATGTGGGACCGTGAGGGCAACGGTCTCGAAGTCGATGAGCACAGCGTCACGGTGGCCCGTTACGCGGGAGGGCTTTCAAAATTTGAAACAAGGTGGGGCACTTTTTCCGACCCGTGGACCCATCAGCCGCAGCCGAAGTGCGGTTTCGTGGTGAAAGGTTCGATGGGGACGATTTCCAGTTACGACTACGAATCGTTTGTGACGCTTCAGGATTCCGCTTCGCCTGAGGGCCGCCGTGTCGAGGCGCCCGCGTTGAGTGCCCCTTTCCGGAATCCGGTAGAGTATTTTCTCCACTGCATCGGGGAGGGCATTCCGGTGGAGGGCCCGCTCAGTGTCGAAACCTCCCGGATCGGTCAACAGATTGTCGACACTGCATACGAAAGCGCGAGGCAGGGAAGGGCTCTGCCTCTATTGGGTGAGGAACCCGGGGCCCGCTAGGCAGGGTAGCTTCCCAGAGTCTTCACGAAAGAGCAGTTTTTGCCGACCTCTTCGATGGCATTGGCGAGCTCGGGCTCTTCGCAGTGCCCCGCGATATCGACGAAGAAGTAATATTCCCACGCGCGGCGTTTCGAGGGACGGCTTTCGATTTTCGACATGTTGATCGAAAGTTTCTCGAACGGTTCGAGGGCGCGGTGGAGGGAGCCGGGCTCGTCGCGAACGGAGAACATGACCGAAGTGCGGTCATTGCCGGTCGGAGGGCAGGTCTTATGGCTGATGACAAGGAAGCGCGTCGTGTTGTTCGCGATGTCCTGAATGGAACGCTCGAGCAGGTTGATGTTGTAGAGTTCGGAAAGAAGCGAACCTCCGAGGACTGCTGAGTTGGGCTCCTTCGCGGCGATCTCTGCAGCCGCGGCGGAACTCGATTTCTCGATCGGCTGAATCTCGTTGAAATTCTTGGCCAGCCAGCCACGACATTGGGCGATGATCTGCGGGTGGCTGTAGATCTGCTGGATCTCTTCACGAGGGCAGTTCGCCATGAGATTGTTCTCAATTGAGAGCATGACCTGCCCGTAGATTTTGAGAGGCGAGTCCGCGAAAAGATCGAGGGTGTGGGTGACCGCTCCCTCCGTTGAATTTTCGATCGGAACGACCCCGTAGTCGGCGATGCGTCTCTCAACCTGATTGAAGACATCCCCGAAGCTGGGCTGGGGAAGGTATTTCACGCTGTGACCGAATTTGCCGATTGCGGCCTGATGCGTCCAGGTCCCCGCAGGGCCGAGGTAGGCTATTTTGAGGTCCTCTTCGAGCGCGAGGGCAGCGGACATGATCTCGCGGTAGATCGCACGAATCGAGTCATCGGGAAGACGCCCTCCCTCTCCTTTTTTGCAGAGGCTGCGGAGCAATTTCTCCTCGCGCTCGGGTGCGTAAATTTCCAGTCCGTTCTGCTTTTTGATTTCACCGATTTCATGGACAACGTCGGCCCGCTCATTGAGGAGTCGGATGATGTCGGTATCGATGGCGTCGATTTTGATGCGCTGTTCTTCGAGGCTCATAAAAATGGTGGGTCAGTTGGCGGGCTGATCGGTTTCCTCAGCTTCGTCTTCAGAAGATTCATTCTCCTCTGATTCGTTGCTTTCGTCGGATGATTCTTCTTCGATTAAATCCTCTTCGGCTTCGAGCGCGGCGATTCGCGCTGCATTGTCGTCTATGTCCCCGGCTTCCGCTTCAGCGTCTTCGGCGGGAGTGGTTTCTTCTGCAGCCGGCTCCTCTTCAGCGGTGGGCAATTCCACGATACGCAATTCGGAGGCGTTGGGAAGGTCGTCCAGTTCTTTAATCCCGAAGTGGGTCATGAACTCTTCGGTTGTTTCGTAGAGCATGGGGCGACCGGGGAGATCGGCCCGCCCACCGATACGAATGAGGCGGCGATCGATCAGTTTTTGAATCTGTCCGTCGACGGAGACTCCGCGGACTGCTTCTATGTCTGCCTTCGTGATCGGCTGGCGATAGGCAATCAGCGCGATTGTTTCGAGAGCGGCGGCGCTCAGTTTTTCCGGCCGCATCTCGGGAAGAAGCGCCCGAATCCAGTCGGCGTAGATTTCCCGCGTCACAAACCGCCAGCCGTTGGCCCCTTCGCTCAACTGAATCGCGCTTCCGTTCTGCACCAGTTTTTCATCGAGTTCAGCGATGACAACTTCGATGTTGGATGCGTTGATCGTTTCCCACTCCTGAGCTTCGGGGATGGCAGAGTCTTCTGCGGCGCGCCGAACCGCTTTCGCTATTTCAGCGGAAGATACAGGTTCAGGAGCGGCATAAATCAAGGCCTCGACGATGTGAATCAGTTCCATTTAGGTCTCGTTGGAGAGGTGGCGGGAGGGGCTCGTAAGCTGCGCTGAATTTGGAGGAATTAAAGTGGATTCTTATCCGGTAGGCGGCCTCGATTAAAATTCGTTTCGTCTCATCTGGATTTCCCCGAGGACAATTTTTTGAACCACTTTGAAATAATTGAGCTTCATGAGTTCGAGAACGGCGAGGAAGGTGACGATCAATTCATTTTTGCTCGCGGCTCCGGTGAAAAGATCGACGAACTTGATGGTTCCTCCCGGTTCCACCTTATCGAGGATGAAGGCGATTTTGTCGCTCACAGTGAACTGATCATCGACGATCTCGCCGAGGCTGTCATCCTGAAAGCGGTCGAGGATGCTCTGGAAAGCGCGGATCAGATCAAAAACGCTGACGTCGTCGGAAAGAGGGCGCTCTTCTCCCTCAACGCTTTTGATTTTGTCGGGCTTGTGGGAAAAGTGGTTCTGCTGCTTCGATTCCTTTTCTGCGAGCTGACGCGCGGCCTCCTTGAATTTTTTGTATTCAATGAGCTGTTTAATCAGATCCCAGCGTGGATCCTCTTCGTCAGCATCTTCCTCCGGCGGCTGCACGTGCTTTGGCAGCATCATGCGGCTCTTGATGTAGCAGAGGTTCGCGGCCATGACGAGGAACTCACCGGCGAGGCCGATGTTCAACATTTTGAACGTTTCGAGGTAGGCCATGTACTGCTTCGTGATCGCTTCGATCGGAATGTCGTAAATATCGATCTCGTCCCTTTTGATGAGGTAGAGAAGGAGGTCCATGGGGCCCTCGAAGATATCGAGTTCCACTTTATAGGAGGATTCGTTGTCGTCGCCGGAAAATGAGTCGTCATCGGAGGAGGTGTCGTCGTTCCCCGATGCCTCTGAACCGTTTTCATCAGAGCTTGTGATTTCCTCTGAAACGTCCGTTTCCGGGGGCGTCTCGTTATCAGGAATTTCAGGTTCCTCTGCTTCTGTAGTGTCGTCGTTCAAATGGACCAAATGGTTGAATAGATCAAAGCCCCCGCAGGGGACATTTGCAAGGTGAGAGGTGGAGGAGTTGCGATGAGATCAGGCCCTTCCCCGAGCTGTATTTTTGTTGAAGGATCCTTAATTCTTGAAATGCTCAATAATTACTCTACTTTCTAGCAGATGAGCGACTCCACGGCAGATCCAAAGCCCATTTCCCGCTCCGAAGCGAAGCGGTTATGGAGCTTGATGAAGCAGAAACAGCCTCTATCGCAGGCGGATCGGGATCTCGTGAAGCAGGCGGCAGAGTGGCAGATGTTTCACCACCACGGAATCCGGCTGAAGCCTGGGAGCGAGCCCTCAGCACCCAGTTCCGAAATCTCACGTCGTTCGCAAGGGAACGTGACTGTCTCCTGACCCGTGCTGATTTGCCCTCTCTCGATTACGGGAAAGGCGGCATGGAGCACGAAATTTTCCACGATCCCCACGAGGATCGATTCTGGAAGTCCACTTTTGCCGGTTTCGCCGGATTCGGCCCTTCCGGCTATTCGACGCCGTTCGGGTATTTGAGACGGTTGCGCCTTTCCAATCTTGTCTTCGGCGATGATGTCCGTTTTGAAGGAATCTGGGAGCGCCCCGACGGCCCGAGTATTGTCACGTCCCAGCGCTACATTCTTCCCGATCCGATGGAGGGGGTACCGACGATGGAAGCGGTCTGTGAGTTCATGAGCGGTCTCGGATTCACGAGGGACGGGGAAACGGTGAGCTTCCTCCGCGGGGCGGACGGCGTTCTTGCTCAGGATGCGCACCCGAGGAATTACATTCGCGCGGTCGATGGCGATATCTATGCCGTCGATGTGCAGCCCTTTCTGGAACGGGGCCGCCCCTGGGACGGGGTGTGTGCCTTCGACGATGTCGTCAAGTAACCGCTTCTGCCAAAACGTGGCTCAAAGCCCGTCAGTTCTTCGAGAAATCCTTTTTCTTTAACTTTATCCCTATCTTTTCCCGTCCAGTCATGAGAGCTGAATCTCCTCTTTCTTTTCGTGGCACAACGACCCGTCACGAAAGCGATGCCTGAACGCGGGCTTTACCGCACGGGGTTTATCCGCTTCAGTAGTCCTGTATGTGGCGCGTTTTCTCTCTCATCATTCTGCTGATCAGCTTGAGCGGTTCTGTCTTCGGGCAAGCGGACTACAAACGCTATTACGATGAGGATAATCTCCCCAAGGCTCGTGAGATTTTCCGGGCGGGGCGCTACGATATTATTGTTCAGATTTGTGATTACTCGCTGCAGCGGGGGCAGCCCTCCTGGGAATGGCGCACGCTCCGGTTTCAGGCGCTCAAGGCTCTGGGCCGGTATGAAGAGGCGCTGGAGGAAGCGAGGACGACGACGGAACTGTTTCCCGATGCCCTCGGTGCATTGCTGGAAGCGCATCAGTTCTTTAAAGAAACGGGACATGCTGAAGATGCGGACCGGATCCTCATGGGGATTAACAAGGCGGCGCAGGCGGTTCCCACGCGTGAGCGGACTCCGCTCGACCTCGTCTTTCTGGGGCGGGCCGCAGTCGTCCTCGGCGGGGATCCCGATTTGGTGATCGATAAATATTACGGTCCTGCCAAAGATACCAAATTCAAAGGACGTGAAGCGCCTGAGGGCGTTCTCGAAGCGCATCTGTACACCGGCTATCTCGCATTGGATAAAGACGATTTTGGGAAAGCGGCGAAGGCCTTCGAAGCCGCCTTAAAGCTCGATCCTGATCGCACCGATACGCTTTTTGGATTGGCGCGTTCCTATTTCCCGACGAGTCGTCAGATTGGCGGGAAGTATCTTGAAGAGCTTCTCGAGATTTCTCCGCGACATTACGGAGCCCTTCTTCTCGAAGCTGAATATGCGATCATTTACGAAAACTACGAAGAAGCGGTGCGCCGGCTTCAGGTCGTTCTGGCGATGAATCCACGGCATCCGCTCGCGTGGACTTACAGTGCGATTCTGGCTGAACTGGTCGAGCCGAACAGCGGTGAATTTGACGTCGCACGCGAAAAGGCGCTTTCGGTCTGGAAGAATAATCCGGAGATCGATCACGTCATCGGTCGGGTCCTTTCGAAAAAGTATCGCTACGCGGAGGGGGCTGAAGCCCAGAAGCGTGCCCTCGAATTTGATCCCGGATATCTCCCTGCCAAGCTCCAGCTCGCGCTCGATTATCTGAGACTCGGAGAGGTCGGGAAAGCCTGGCCGCTCGCGAAAGAAGTGGGAGCAGCGGACGAATACAACGTTCTCGCCTACAACCTGGAAGTGCTTCAAAAGGAGATCGACAGTTTTGCGTCAGTGAAGACGGATGATTTCATTATTCGGCTCCCGCCGGAAGAGGCTCCGATCTATGGCGATAAGGTGGTTTCCCTGCTGACAGATGCGAAAAGAGTTCTCACTGAAAAATACGGACTCTCAATCGATGAGCCGACTCTGATTGAGTTTTACCCGAACCAGCAGGATTTTGCGGTTCGATCATTCGGGGCTCTTGGCGGCGAAGGGTTGCTCGGCGTTTGTTTTGGATCCGTCGTGACGATGAACAGTCCCGGAAGTCTTACCGCCGGCAAAAACAACTGGGAGGCAACGCTCTGGCACGAGTATTGTCACGTCGTCACTCTCACGGCGACAAAAAACAAGATGCCGCGCTGGCTCAGTGAAGGGATTTCGGTTTACGAGGAAATGCAGCGCCAGTCCAACTGGGGGCAGAGGATGTCGCCGCGCTACCGGGAGATGATTCTCGAAGAGGAGGCCCTCACTCCGATCGGGAATATGAGTCAGGCGTTTTTCAGTCCGAAGAATGCCGAATACGTCATGTTCGCCTATTACCAGTCGATGTTGGTGGTTGATTACATCGTGAAGAATTTCGGTGAAGAAGCGCTCCGCGGGATTCTCACGGACCTCGCCGGCGGTGTTCTCATCAATGAAGCGATCGAGCGGAACACGACGAAGCTCGAGGAACTGGAGAGCAATTTCGCTGCCATGGTTCTGGATCTCGCGACCAATTATGGAAACGGTGTTGACTGGTCGGAGCCGACCGCAGAGGAGGTGAATCCCCTGAGTGGACTTGCCGTGGCCGCTTTTGTGAAAAAGAACCCGAAGAATCTCTGGGGCCTGCAAATCCACACCGGTAATCTATTGAAAGAAGGGCAATGGGACGCAGCGATTGAGGCGGCTGATCAACTCATCGCGTTGCTTCCTGAATTCGCCGGTTCGGGCAACGGCTATGCGATGAAGGCCCGGGCGCTCCGCGAAAAAGGGGATTCTGCCGGTGAGGTCGCTGTGCTCGAGAAGGTCGCGAGTCTTTCCGCCGAAGCTTTAACGGCCTACAACCGACTCATCGAAACGAAGTTTGACGCGAGTGATTGGAACGGTGTTCTCACCAACTCCGAACGAAGCCTCGCGATCAATCCGTTCATTGAGCGAACCCATTATTGCCAGGGGTGTGCTCACGAAGGGCTCAGTGCAGCTGGTGCGGCAGTCGGTGCCTTTGAAAAGTCGCTCGCTCTCGATCCTGCCAATCCATCGGAGGTGAGGTTCAGACTCGCCCGACTTCTTGCAGGAACGGACAAAGAGAAAGCAAAACGCTACGTCCTCGATTCGCTCGCCGATTCGCTGAGGTATCAGGAGGCGTATGAATTGCTTTCGGATCTGACGGAGAGCGCAGATGGTGAGCCGGAAGAAGCGGAAGCCCTGCAGCCTCAATAGATGTCTCCCGCGTGGTCGCACTTGAATGCTTCCAGCCTCTTGCCTCCTACGAAAGAAAACCGTAAACCTCCCGCGCTGATTCGATGAATCGCGTGAAGAGCGTTCTCGTATTCTCCAGCAGTGAGATGCCGAATCCTTCAAAAGTCGCGGTGGGGGAGGCGATGATCAGCATCGTGCAGATCAGGAGAATGTTGGCGATGAAGATGATGACGAAGGAGAAGAGTCGTCCGTTTTGATCGAGATCCGGCTGTTCGCGGCGGATCATCCAGATCGTGAAGGTGAGGTGAAACATCCAGCTCACCCCGATGAGCCCGTAGAGCCAGACGGTATCCGGCTGCATGATCTCTTTGAGCGTCCACTCCATCAAGGCCCAGAGGAGAATAACGACGGCGGTGTAAAAGGGGAAGAAATACGGGGAAAGCGAGATGAGGAAATTATTCCGGTTCGTGAGGACGTGGCCGCCCTCAGCGGAGATGTGGATCTTGGTGACTTTCCCCTGACAGATCAGGACAAAGAGCGCGTGGGTGAGCTCGTGCCCCGCGACGTAGCACCACATCATGAAGCGGGTCCGGAACCCGTAGAAAAGGGCCAGCCAGAGGAAACAGCCGACGCCGAAGAAGAGAAACTCCTTCGAGCGCCAGTAGTCGCCGCCGAAGGTGTCGGCGGTGAGAAGAACGAGAAAGGTCTCGATGAGCACCCAGCAGAAAGGGAGCAGGAGAATACCGATCCAGAACTTGAAAAAGATCAGGGTCGACTGGTCAAACCCGGTCGAGCGGGTTCTTGTTTTTGCCGGAACAAAGGCGGAAAGGCCCTGACGGGGAACGGGGCGCCGCTTTCGCGTGCGCTTGTTCCGTATTCTTTTCCGTTTCGCCGGCACAGCTTGTCTTCGCTGGAAAATTAAGGAGCGAAGCTCAGGCCGGAGCCTCAGGCCCGACCTACGTATTTCTTGTCAACGCTGCTGACTTTGATCTTGTCGCCGGGGCCGATGAAGAGAGGCACCTGAACGCGGAGACCGGTTTCGAGAACCGCTTCTTTGGTCGCTGCCGTTGCGGTGTCGCCTTTGACTCCGGGGGCGGATTCGGTGACCTCGAGCTCGATGCTCGCAGGCAGTTCGATCGTGACCGCTTTTCCATCGACGAAGAGCACTTCCACTTCAATCGCATCGATGAGAAGGTCTTTGCTGTCTTCGACAAATTCTTCCTGGAACGTGATCGTGTCGTAGGTCTCCGTATCCATGAAGTGATACCCCATCTGGTCGGCGTAGCTGAATTCGAGCTTCTGACGGTCCGACTGAACGATGTCGACCTTGTCGCTGGAGGCGAAACGAATGTCTTTGGTTTTGCCGGAGTTGAAAGACCGGATCGTGGCCATGATCAACGCGTTTCCTTTACCGGGCGTGCGGTGCTCCAATCCGAGGACGAGTCCGAGTTCGCCTTTGTAGCTGATGCATTGTCCGCGTTTCAAGTTGGTTGCTACGATAGCCATGTATTCAGTGAGGTTATTTAAGGATTCTTAATTAAAAATAAGCAGCCTTCATTTTGACATCGATTTCATCAATAACAAGATTGGAAATAGTGATTTGAGAGACGCGTCGAAGCGGTGAAACTGGACGGGTGATTGATACAACCGCTACCCCCGATCGAAACGCGAAACGCTGGTTTCTCGTTGTGCCTGCGATGTGCCTCCCCCTTGCGGCATCGTTTTTCTACTTTGTCCTGTTCCCCGGAACGATCCTCGGAAACTCGTTTTATTCGGGGATCAAAGTTTTCCTCCTCATCTGGCCTTTCCTCGCGGTCTGCCTCTGGCTCAAAGAGCCTCTGATTGAGAGAGTTCGGGAAAAGCGCCACCTCCCGTCGTCGGTGGCGGGGTTTGCCTTTGGAGCGGTGGTGTTTTCTCTGCTGGTCTGGCTGGTGAAAGAGAGTCCTTTCTCCTACCTGGTTACGGAGAACAGCGCCCGCATCTCGGAGCGAATCCGGGGCCTCGGTGTCGCGGAGCACTATCTCTGGTTCGCGCTTTTTATCTCTTTTGCCCATGCCGCGCTCGAGGAGTTTTTCTGGAGATGGTTTGTTTTCGGGCAGCTGCGCAGGTTGATTTCAGTCCCGTGGGCCTGTTTCTGGGCGGCGGTGGGATTTGCGGCTCACCATGTTGTGATTCTGACGCAGTTTTTCCCCGTGGGCTGGGCGCTGGTGCTTGGTGCCTGCGTGGGAATCGGGGGCGCTGTCTGGAGTCTTATTTATCACCGCTACGGCAGTTTGCTCGGGGCGTGGATCAGTCACATGATCATCGACCTCGGTCTCATGTGGGTGGGCTGGATCGCCCTGAACGGATAACCTGACTACTCGACAAGGTCGACGATCTGAATGAGCCACTTTTGATCGTCGGTGTCCGCCTTCGTTTTCTGAAGGAGGTTGCGGCCGTGGTTTCCTCCTTTCGAATAAGTCGCGAGATAAAGGCCGCTGCTCTTGTTTTTGAGGCGGGCAAATCCGTCTTCATCGAATTCGAATTTCCAGAGCTGCGAGTCTTCATCTAGGATTTCCCATTGAATCGCATCGGCGTTCTCCGTGGTTTTCCCGTCCCGAATGGCGAGGGCTTTCCCCGAATGTCTCGCGATGAGATGAAACCAACCGTCTTTGTGCCGGGCGATTCGCCATTGCTGATCGTCAGTTCGGTGCGGCTCCCATTCGATAATTCCGATGCCGTTCTGGCGGTAGGCTGTGGATACGGAAATCGCGTTTTGAGAAGACTTGCAAATGATGGAGTGCCACACGGTCGGCTCAGGTTCTGCCGGGTCACAGTAAGGTGGCTCGAGGGGCGCTGCGGGTTCGTCCTTTGCCTCCGGCTCTGCAGGTGGTCGCTTTGAAGGGAGGTGAACGATTTCGTAGCCGTCCTGCGAGGCAGTAATTTCGACCGTCCCGGCGGGAGTTTCTGCAGGGATCAGCGCACAGCTGATGACGATCACGAGGGGGATCAGGGCTTTCATTACCGGGCGATTTTGCCAGAAGGGCCGGAAAAGGACCACCTTCTTTTCAGGCTTAACAGGGTTGAGTCATTGACCTGACCCTGTTGGGTTTCGTGAGGGAATGAGGGAATTCGTTTTTCCTCAATCAATACGAGATCTTCTTCCGCTTGATGGAAAGCGGCTTTTCACCGGAATCCTTTTTCAATTTGTTGATCTGGTCGCGAATGAGGGCGGCTCGCTCGAATTCGAGTTTGGTGGCGGCTTCCTGCATTTCCTCCTCGAGCTCGCGGATCACGGCAAGGGTGTCGACGTCATCTCCGGACTCGGCAACGAGCGAATCTTCAACCGCTTTGCCGTTGGTGTACATCCGCAGGGTTTCCTGATCGCCGCGGGTAACGGTGTGGGGAATGATGCCGTGTTTCTCGTTGTGCTCGGACTGAATGCGACGGCGGTATTCGGTGATGCTGAGTAGGCTCTGGATTGAATCGGTGACGTTGTCGGCAAAGAGGACCGCTTCGCCGTTGATGTGTCGGGCGGCGCGTCCGGCGGTCTGGATGAGGCTGGTCTCGCTCCGCAAAAAGCCTTCTTTATCCGCATCGAGGATGCAGACAAGACTGACTTCAGGGAGGTCGAGGCCTTCCCTGAGGAGGTTGATCCCAATGAGAATATCAAATTCAGCGGCGCGAAGGCTTCTCAGGATCTCGACCCGTTCGATCGCATCGACGTCGGCGTGGATGTAGCGCACTTTCAGTCCGATATTCCTCATGTAGTCGGTGAGGTCTTCGGCGGTGCGCTTGGTGAGGGTCGTGACGAGGACGCGCTCACCTTTTTCAATGCGCTGCTGGCAGAGTTCGATTGTCTCGTCAATCTGGCCTTTGAGCGGGCGCAGGGTGATGACGGGATCGATCAGCCCGGTCGGGCGGATAATCTGTTCGACGATGAGGTCGACTCCCTTTTTTCCGGGATCGAATTTGTCGACGGGCTGCTGGCTTCCGGAGATGCGGGGGAGCCTTTCGGGAACCAGTTCCGGTTCGCCGATCACTTTCCGTTTATGGGGCAGGTAGCCCTTGCGGCCTGCGGTGGAATTTTTGATCTCGAACTTCGCCGGTGTCGCGCTGACGTAAAGGCGCTGACCGGTCGCCTTCATGTATTCGTCGAATTTGAGGGGCCGGTTGTCGAGGGCACTGGGGAGGCGGAAGCCGAAGTCAACGAGGGTGGTCTTTCGCGAGCGGTCGCCTTCATACATCCCGCCAATCTGCGGAATGCTGACGTGTGACTCATCGATCACAGTGAGGAAATCGTCGGGGAAAAAGTCGAGCAGGGTTCCTGGCTTTTCTCCGGGAGGTCGTCCGGTGAGATGGCGGGAATAGTTTTCGATGCCCTGACAGAAACCCATTTCCTGCATCATTTCGATGTCGTATTCGGTGCGCTGCTTGATCCGCTGCGCTTCGAGATACTGCTGGTTGGCCTCGAATTTCTCGACCTGTTCTTTGAGTTCCTTCCGGATTGCGACGATGGCTTTTGCCATTTTGTCCTTCGGGGTCACGAACTGCTTCGCCGGATAAAAAGTGATCTCGTTGAGTTGAGACCGTGCCGTGCCGGTGAGGGGATTGAAGGCGGAGATGCGATCGATCTCGTCGCCGAAGAACTCCACCCGGATCGCCTCGTTATCGAGGTAGGCGGGGTAGACCTCGACGACGTCCCCGCGGACGCGGAAGTGGCCGCGGGTGAACTCGATGTCGTTTCGTTCGTAGAGTATACCGACGAGGCTTTTGAGAAAATCATCCCGGTCGATGAGCTGTCCGACGCGGACGGGAATCATCATGTTTTTGTAGTCGTCGGGAGAACCGAGACCGTAGATGCAGGAAACGCTGGAGACGACGATGACATCTTTCCGCGTGAGGAGGGAGCTCATCGCGGAGAGGCGGAGCCGTTCGATTTCGTCGTTGATCGAGGAATCCTTCTCGATGTAGGTGTCGGTGCGGGGGATGTAGGCTTCGGGCTGGAAGTAGTCGAAGTAGGAGACGAAATACTCGACCGCGTTGTCGGGAAAGAAGCTTTTAAATTCGCTGTAGAGCTGTGCCGCGAGCGTCTTGTTGTGCGACATGATTAATGTCGGCTTCTCGATGTTCTGGATCACATTCGCGACCGTGAACGTCTTTCCTGAACCGGTTACACCAAGGAGCGTCTGGTGATTGTTGCCGGCGCGCAGAGACTTCGTGAGTTTGGCAATGGCCTGCTCCTGATCGCCCTGGGGGGAGTAGTCGGAACTGAGGCTGAAGAGAGACATGCTTTTACAATCGTCATGAGATGACGGCAGTTAAAGCACTCTTTTTCCTTTTTCCTGACTTCCGCACCGAAGGCTGAAGATTGAGAGCAGGAAAAAGAAAAAGGTTCGGCACGGACGCAATGATCCGTATCGGAAGGTGTGTGGCGGAGCCACGAGGAGCTGAAAACCGGGTTCCTGCGAACTCTAGTCTTCTTTTTCGTCGACGCTGATTTTGCCTTCGATGATTTCGGTGAGGGCGATGTCAGCGGCACCCATGCGGTGATCGGTCTCGACGAGCGGCGTCCGTCCCAGATTCAGCTGCTTAACGCGGCTGGAAACAAGATTGATAAGAACCGGTGGTTCAGGAATTACTTTTGATGCCTCTACGACTAAGTCACTTCTCATATTGATGGAGCCTGTTCCCGATTGGTATCCAGAGGATTTTGGTTTTTCCGTGCCGGGGAAGTCAACGATGTTCGAGCCTTCTTCTGACATGGGTAGCGGTTTCCGGATGGGATTTTCGGGTGAAAACGGCTTGTTGTTTAAATTAAACGAACAACAAGCCCTTGCGCATAGCGCTGTTATTAAAAAAATCAACTATTTTGTAAAACAATTAACGCTCCTTCAGCCTTCTGAGGTCGTTTTTGACGCATTTTTCAAAGAAAGCGTGATTCGTTTGAGTCGGGCGGAATCGCCGGGGCTCCACGTCTTGATTTCAGGATGTTCCTTGAAATGGTGGTGGACGAGGCGTCGCTGATAGGAGTTCATTGGCTCCAGTTTCGCGGGAGTTCCGCTGGCGATGACGCCGGCGGCTGCGGATTCGGCGTCTTCGATGAGACGATAATCCCGGGAGGCGACGTAGCTGTCGATATCGACTTTCACCTTCGGCGCCTCGGGAACGCGATCCTGGAGGACCCGGTTTACGAGATATTGAATCTCATCGAGGCGCGCACCGTTGTGTCCGATGAGCAGTTTGCCCTCTGCGCAGGTCACATTCAATGTGCCGGATTCACGATCGAGGTCAACCTTGGCGGCAAAGCCGAGGTATCCCAGCATGGCGTCGAGAATTTCCTGTGCGGTGTCAAAATGGTCCATCGTGAATCGAGTCGGTAAGGTAAAATCGGATTAACGGCGTTTCTTTTTGCCTTTGGTGTGGCGGTCGCCTTTTTCTCCGGGCATTTTCGTGCGGCTTTTCGCTCCGCCGGGGCCGGGTGAGCCTCCTGCTGCTTTTGCTTTTTGAGCGGCTTCAGCCTGCTCCTGCATTCTCGCCATGAACCCTTTTTTGCCTGAGGTTGCTTTCTTTTTCAATTCCGGCTCAGGCATTTTGTTCATCAGCCAGGTCTGGAGGATGGAGAAGGCGTTCGAAGTGGTCCAGTAGAGAGCGAGTGCTGCTGCGAAGTTGTAACAGATCACGAGGAAGATGATCGGCATGAACATGAAGATCATCTGCTGTGTCTTATCACCGGTTTTAGGGGTGATTGCGATCTGAATGAAACTCGTCAGTCCCATGAGGATGGGAAGGAGGTTGAACGGGATGTCGAGGCCCGGAATCGTGAAGAGATAGTCGGGCATGGAGAGGTCATCGACCCAGAGGAATGATTCGTGTCGCAGTTCCACGGCGCTCCACAGCATGCGGTAGAAGGCGAGGAAAACGGGAAGCTGAATGAACATGGGGAGACAGCCGCCGAGGGGATTGATGCCGTAGGTCTGATACAGCTTCATGGTCTCCTGGTTCATTTTCTGAGGATCGTCCTCATACTTCTCCTTAATTTCCTTCATCAACGGCGTCAGCTTGGACATCCGTTTCATGCTGCGAGCCGATTTGGCGTAGACCGGCCAGATGAGAAGGCGGATCAGAATCGTGATGATGATGATGGCGATACCGTAGTTTCCAACGAGGCCGTTGAGTGCGACGAGCCCCATGATGAGCCAGGACGCGAGCGGCTTGATAGCCCAGCCGAAGAGGAAGCCGAAAATCGGAATCGCGTCGTAGTGCATGACCCGTTCGCGCTGGTCTCCGAGGCCCTTGAGGCGGGAGAATTCTTTGGGTCCGAGGTAGATGCTGTAGCTCAGAGTTTTCTGGTCGCCGGGATTCAGCGAGAGATCGGGAAGTCCCACTCCCATTTCGGCGGCGAACATGCGTTTTTTGACGGAGGCAGCTTCATCGTCTTCGACGACAACGGGGAAGCGACTCGCCCAGAGTTTCGTGGCGTAGGGCTCCTCGGCGCGGATCATCGTCGTGAAAAACTGATCGTTTACTCCGGCCCAGTCGAGTTGCTCGACCCCGAAGGAGTCCGAGGGAATGAGGCCTTTTCCAAAGATGCCGAGAGTCTTCTTCTCGCGACCGAAGTGGTCGACGGTTTCGTAGTCAAACTCACCGCTTTTATCCATCCAGTACATCCCGATCTGCATGGACATTTCATTGAGGTGCAGTGGTGCCGCTGACCCGGTGTAGAGGTAGTTGTTCGCGAAGTTCAGCGGTGTTTTTGCTGCATTCTTCACTGTCAGCTCCATGAGGACTTCGTGCGAATCGTACTCAGTGCCGGTGGGGAGGGTGAATGTCTTTGTCAGTTCAAACCCTGCAGGAGTGGTCGTTTTGTAGGTTGCCGAGGTGGCGTCCTGCGAGACAAATTCCCAGTTGGTTGAGTCGAAGAGCCCGGGGCCTTCGGAGAGAACAGCGACTCCGTTTGAGGCGGTGCGGTTGATCGTGATGTTTTCATCGCCTTCGAAAAAGCGTTTGTGATCGCGCAGCTCGGCGACGCGAATTCCCGCCCCGCGTGTCGTGAGATGGAGTTTGACGCCGTCATTCTCAAGAACGGATTCTTTGGCTTCCTCTTCCGGTGCCGTTGCAGCGGTTCCGGCCGCGCCTGTCGCAGCGGCGGGAGCAGATCCGGCGCTCTTGGGGTCTTGCGCCGGAGGAGCTTTGGCGGCTTCGATCTCTGCGAGACGAGCGCGTTCTTCGGCTTGTTTGACTGCCTCTTTGGAGCTCCACCAGCCCCATCCGAAAAGCAATCCGAGGCAAACAAGTGCCCCAATCCAGGATGTTCGATCCATGTTTTTCACAGCAATGGTGTCTTTCTAAGTCTAAGGTTTTAAATTGTCTGAGTGCGGAATATCGCACTTCCGGCGGCCTACATAAGCGGCTTCCGGGTGTTCCGCCACATATTCTTCCCAACCCGGAGGCGGATCATGGCCGAGACCTCCCCAGGGGTTGCATCGTAAAATTCTACAAAAGCCCTGCCAGGACCCTTTGAGTGCGCCGTTCACCGTAACGGCGTCGATGAAATACTGGGAACACTGGGGGGTGAAGCGGCAGCCGCTGAAGGGGCCGCAAATAAAGTGAAGCGGTGTGGAAATCACCACCTGGTAGATGCGAACGAGAAATATGAGGATCGCTTTCACTTTCTTCAGTCAGTCGCAGTTTGCATTAAGCCGGATTGGTGGAGCATCCATTTCCACTCTTTCTCCAATTGTTCCGAAGTCGCTTCCGCGGCACGAAAGCGTGCGATGACGACAAGTCGGAAACCGGGGCGGATGCGTTCGCCGGTACGATGAATGATCCCGCGTATGCGACGTCTCACCCGGTTGCGAACGACGGCACCGCCGATCTTTTTCGTGGTGATGAGTCCCAGCTTGAACGGTTCGCTCAGGGTGCTGTCCGCGAGAAAACCGAGAACGAGGAACTTTCCGCGTATCGATTTTCCTTCCTTACGGACACGAAGAAACTCCGACCGTGATCGAATTCTTCGTGTGCGGGGGATCTTCATGGCCCCGGAACCGGTGAGTGCACCAGAATTGGCTGGCAACAGCACCGACAGGCATTTCCTTCCCGGAAAAGGGGAAGAGGAAACGACTACTTAGTGTTGTGCTGAACCGTGTGGCGCTTGTACTGAAGCTCAGCACCTTTAGGTACAAGGCGCTTACGTCCCTTTTGGCGGCGACGCTTGATGAGATCGCGTCCTGCTTTGGTTGACATACGTACGCGAAAACCGTGCTGATTTTTACGTGTGCGCTTGGATGGTTGATAGGTCCGTTTCATCGTTCCGAATGTAAATTGTCTGTTCCCCCGGGTCTTTTGTCTCTACAAATGCCGCTTGATTATCAATCGGCGCAACCATGATGGGAGGGCCGGAACAATAAAAGCGGAGATCGAATTGTCAACGAGACTTATGCAATGAGTTTTCAGAGATTATTCGAGCCTCTGGAGCTGTCCGATGCCGTAGTTGGTAAGTTGCTGGTTCACCACTTTGGAGGCGCGGTCATCGACGTAGATAATTTTCGGGAAATCGCTGAACTCGATCACGTGAATCCCGTCTGCTGGCGGGGTTGAAATCGCTCTCGCGAGATCCTTGATGTTTTTGACGGTTTGCCCGTTCACATCCGTGATGATCGCTGAGTTGATGCTTTCATAGCCGAGGGTGCTTGGGGTCTTGAGGACATTGCTGAGGAAGACGAGCTTTTCGCGGCCCTCCTCTTCAAACGGCTCCGGATTGGCGTTCGCGTGGACGAGTTTGAACGGGGCCCGGTTGGGCCATTCATCGCCCCAGCTCTGAAGATACGGAAGGGTGAGTTCCTGAAAGATGAGACCACCGAAAATGAGGTATTTCGGCCCCCGGTCAAACATGTAGGGATCGATGAGGTAGTTTTCGGGCAGTTTCCTGGCGAGCTCGACGTCAATGCTCATGGGCTCGCCGTCGCGAATCACTTCGACTTTGACGACGTCACCGGTCTGGGCGTCTCCTCTCACGATATGGGAAAAGCTGAGCTTTCCGTATTCGGCGTGTTCGTAGTTGCCGCGTGAATCAATGGGGTGGCCATCAATCGAGAGAATGACGTCTCCCTTTTTGATGCCCGCCTTGTCGGCGGAACCTTCTTTGGCAATGTTTCTCACGAAAATGCCGCCGTCTTTGCCTTTGATTCCGACAAAGTCGCGCAGTGTCTCGTCAAGTGTCTGCGAGAAGCTGATTCCGAGATTGGGAAATCCTTTGTAATCGCCGTCTTCGAGGTCGGCGAGAAATTTCTCGATGATAGGGGTTGGAAGAATGTTCGCGGTTTGTTCTTTCGATGAGTAGCTGAGGAGCATTCCGGCAAGTTTGCCTCCTTTGATGACAGGCAGGGTGAAGCTGTTGACGCGAGACTGAAGCGAGCCTTTGACCTGATACATCATGAAAACGGAGTCGGGAATGAAGTAGCGGCCGACGGTAACGCGCAGCACTTCGACTTCGGTGGAGACGCCGTCCCCGTTGTCCTCAATCTGCCAGACATCGAGTTTGTCTCCTGCCTTGGTCGAGCTTCCCAGTTCGAGCGGGGTGAGTCCTTTGAAGACGTCGGTGTCGGAATTGGCCGGCTCGAGAACGGCGAGATTGGCTTCGTAGTCCATTCCCGCGATTTTTGCGGGAACCCGTGCGCCGCTTGAGGGGTGCTCCAGTTCGAGGAAGGTCGAGTTGACGCACATTTCAGCAGTGATGAGGACGCGATTGTCGCTCAGAAGAGCTCCGAGTCCGCGTCTCGGGGTTGGCGCTCCTTTTTCCCAGGGGCGGAGGAAGCTGTAGCTCTGGAGCGTCGCGTTGACGCGAACGATGGAGTTTTCCGGGGACGAATCCTGTGCGCTCAGGGAAGGGGCGCTGAGACCGAAGCAGAAAACCGTTACGAGAAGGATTTTGGTAAAAGACATGGCAAAAATGGTAGTGACGTTAATTGGGGTGCCGGATAATTTTGACGATTGGATCAGGCGGCTTTCTTTTCCTCTTCGACTTCGGCAGCCGGTGTTTCCTCTTCTTCCTTTTCCGGATTAATTTCTTCGCCGTCCTCGTCGAAGAGATCCTTGAGCTGAAGGATTTCGGGTTCCTCAATGAAATGGTCGAAGCCAACGTTGTATTTCGCTTTGACCCGCTCGTGGGCGATTGCGGATTCTTTGCGCTTCAGAACGAGGGGGCGCCCTTCGCCGATGAGGCGGACGACGTGGTAGTCCTCGTGACCTTCTTCGTGAAAATCGCCGTGGAATGCGTCGAAGACATCCTGGAGGAGGCGGATCTTCTTACCGTTGATCTCGTCCACGACCTTGTGCACGTATGGCTGAAGGTGTGTGTTAGTGGTGTCGGGGAGCACTTCGGTTAGGGCGATGACCTGGGGTCGCTCGCGGTAGAGTTCGTCCTGGCTGTAGTAGTTGTAAAAATAGCGGGTCTCGAGGTCTGTGACCGAGTGGGCCGCCATCATGTTGCGATCCAGTGGTTGAAACTGGAGCCCGGCGTAGAGGACAAAGTTAGGGAGCTTGTCATACTGGCTCGCCTGAATGAGGTAGGGGATGAAGCGCTTGAGTTCGAGGACGATCTCCTTGCGGCTGCCGTCTCTCCAGATTTCAAGGTCGACGGTGTCCCCGGCAAATTTGCGCTCGATGACTTCGTTGAGGTCAACGCGCTCGCCTTCGATTTCGATAAAGCCGTCGGAAGCGATCGGGTGTCCATCGATCGAAAGAAGGACGTCTTTGGTTTCAAGGATGCCCCCGGCGGAACCGGAAGCGTCTGCGACTGCGACCATCACGCCGATGCCGTCATTGGGGAGTCCGAGAGCGCGTCGCTGGGCGGGGTTGAGAATGTTGAGAAGGCTCGTTGCGATATCGACGTAGTGATCGTAGCTGCCGTCCTCGACATCTTTGAGAAACCGTTCAATCACCGGAACGGGAATCATGTAGCCGGTATTCTGCGCGACGGAGCCGGAGTAGCCCTGGAAGGCAACGCCGACGACCTGGTTGTTTTGCAGGACGGGTCCACCGGAGTTTCCGGGGTTGATTGCGGCATCGACCTGGATCGCGAGGTGATTGTCGACGCTTGAGTGGCTGTAGGCCCGGAAGTCGATTCGTGAGACAACGCCCCGCGTTACCGAGATCCGCTCACCACCGATGGGGTATCCAACGGCAACGACGGTGGTGTTCAGTTTTGGAAGTCCTCCTATATAAAGAGGGGTGAGATCTTTGAAAGCGGAGTCAAACTCAGTATCCGACTCCAGTTCGAGAAGGGCGAGGTCGCAATCGTGAGCGACATTGACGACGCGGGCTTTGTATGGTTTCGGGTCGCTCACTTTCTTGATGTAGATGAGGCGGCTGTTGCTGACGACGTGTGCGTTGGTGAGGAAGCGGTTCGGTCCAATGAGAAAGCCGGTTCCGTTGCCGCTTCCCATTCCGCCGATATTCCATGGGACGCGGAAGTTTGGCTGTTTCGTGTCCACTTCGACCCGCACGATGGCATCGAAGTCGATTTCAGAGATGTCCGCCTGCTGTGATTCGGGAATCGTAACATCCGCTGAAGGGGCTGTCGGCGGGGTGATAGGGCCCGGAACGAGGACAGGTGTTTCAGTCGCAGGGGCGAGTCTCGGGCCGGGAGCGGGAGCGGATGTCGTCTGGGCCAAAACAGATGCGGTGTTTGCGGCTAGAAGCAGGCTCACGATCAATGTTGAGCGGAAAAAGAAAGGATTGAGGGCTTTCATATAAATTCTGTAAAAATTCCCCGTTGGGGCCACAGCGGACCGCTATTGAGGAGGGGGGAAGTGTAGGGTTCTGGATACGAAAGTCAACGTTATCGAACTGCCTCTTCGTGTGAAAATTCGGATAATTTTAGTCGATCATGTCCGTGTCGGGAAAGGATCACGGAAGTTTTGGCCGGGTGGGCAGCTCTGTTTCTTCCGGCTCATCGGCTCCGGGGTAAGCGTTGTGCAAAGTGATCTGAGTGAAGGGAATCTCCCAGCCGTTTTCATTGCAGCACTCAACCGCGAGTCGTTGCATGGCACGGCTGAGTGCTTCGTATCTGGGTGCGTGGATTCCGTCAAAGTCAGCGATGATCTCGTAGTCGAGAGAGGAGGCACCGGCGCTGGCGAATTCCACTTTCAGGCTGAGCAGGGAATCATTGTCTTCGAGTAGCGTGTAGATTCCTTTGGTGATATACGCCCAGAGGATCTCGGGGATTTTGCCGGTGCAGTCGGCTTGATGTTTGTAATCAATTCCGAAAGTCGATTTGATTCGGAAATTCTGGGAAAGGTTCTTCGGGGCTTTCGCGAGGAAATCAGTGGTGGGGATGGTAATCTTCGCCCCGCCGAGTTTTACGAGTTGAACGTATTCAGGCGTTTGCGCGATGACGCGTCCGCGTCCTTCGTCGGGGAGCTCGACCCAATCCCCTTCGTGGCAGGGAAACCACATTTCGCCCTCTTCGCTGATGGGCCTTGAGATACAATCGGCGAGGGCTCGAACCGGCAATCTGAGGAGTCCTCCGCGGAGATGATCGTTGATTAATATTGAATAAAAACTCAACCGTTCGACCCGCCATGGCAGCCCGTTTACAATCACTCTTTCCCCCTCGCGCACTTCCCCGAGATTGAGGAGGATTCGCGCGTGGTCGTAGAATTTCGGGAGACTGTTTTTCGCGGCGAGAATAACGCCGACGAGAATGATGATCGCGAGACCCATGAGGACCCAGTCGCCGGTCGCATAGAGGACGATGAGAGATGCGATGACCGCTCCGATCAGTGAAAAGACGTTCAGCCCCACATCGATGAGGCGAATGTAGAAGGGGCGTTTTCCTTTCCTGCGCCAGGGCGCGAGCCGGTCGAGTCGCTGGTGTAGAAAGCGGAACAGAAAATAGGTCAGGAAAAAGACAACGAAGCAAAGGAGGAAGTTCTGTCCGCGGCTGCGAAAGAATCCCCGAAAGCCTTCGCTGATCGTGGTGAGGAATGAAGGCTTGTTTCGTTCGGCCTGCTCGAGCTGATAAGTGATCGCCTGAATCCGGTTTTCGGCCTGGTTTTTCCGCTCGGTCCATTTTTGCCGGGTTTCAGCGAGATTGGTCCGGAGCTCTCCCTCTGTGTTTGAAGGGATACCGCTCAAGTTGACGAGCGCTGTTTCAGTGGTGGTGAGTCGTTTTTGCCAGCTGGCGAGATCGCTTCGCAGAGCTTCGATTTCGCGGGGCTTCTCGGTGAGATCTTTTAACTCGGCAATGATGGGTTCGAGAATGCTGTCGAGTTCATCCCCGAGCACAAAGGTTTCTTCGGTCGATTGATCATACTCGGTCGTGTCGATGCCCGTGGCGATCGCTTCAAAGTCTGATTTCAGCTCAGTTTTAACGGCGGTGAGATCACGGATCTGTTTGTTTATCGCTTCCTTTTCCACTTCGGGCGCTTTGGCGAGAGCGCTGTTGAGTTCCTTGATTCGGTTCTGGTTGGTCTTGATCGATTCAAGAACTGAGGAGAGTGCATCGACTGACTTTTCAGCGTCCGAAGGTTCCTCCGGCACGTTCTCCTTTTCCGGCGGGGCGGCTTCTGTCGATTCAGCAACGACGGGGGTGGCTTGATTCTGCCCGGTCGCTGGACAGTGAAAAAGAAACAAGAGGCAGGCAGGGATGATTGCCATTTTCACTGATACCAAAGGAGGTTGCATGACGTATCTTCTCATTGAACCGCAATTCATGCCAGTGTAGAGAGTTGTTTCCCCGTTAGTCCTGATCATAAATTTGATTTTGTAGACCTTACCCCCACCTCCCCTCCAAATGGACGAACGCCTCTTTTATTTTACGTCAGTGCTCGCACTCGGGATCAGTGCTCAATGGCTTGCCTGGAAACTGAAGCTTCCCTCGATTCTTCTCCTCCTCGCATTCGGATTCGGAGCGGGAATGCTTTATGATCAAACTCAGATCATCGAGGTGGAAACGCTCTTTGCCCTCGTTTCCCTGTCGGTTGCGATCATTCTGCTGGAAGGAGGGTTAACGCTGCGCTTTTCAGAATTGAAAGAGGCCGGTCCTGCCGTTTTCCGTCTCGTGGGTCCCGGTTCGATGGTCTCGTGGGGGCTTTCTTCGGTCGCGGCGCACTACCTCGCCGGGTTTAGCTGGCCGGTTGCGGTGTTGGTAGCTGCTCTCGTTGTTGTCACCGGCCCGACCGTGATCGGACCTATTCTAAAGACGATCAAGCCGCGCCGATCTGTGAATTCGATTTTGAAATGGGAGGGGATCGTGATCGATCCGGTCGGAGCCATTCTCGCGGTCCTCGTTTTCGGGGTCTTCTTCGGTCATGGGCACGGTCAGATGGGCTGGGCCGGGGTCGCTCTCGGTATCGGGAAAACGCTCCTCGTGGGCGTTGGTCTCGGTTATCTCGCAGCCTGGGCGTTGTCGTTTGCTCTCAGTAAACACTGGGTTCCGGACTTTCTGCAAAGCGTTGTCGTGCTGACGGTCGGGCTCGCGCTGTTTACGGTCTCGAACTGGATTCAACACGAGTCGGGATTGCTCACGGTGACGATCATCGGGATTGGTCTCGCGAATCAGCACCGGGCGAAGATTCGGCATGTCGTCGAGTTCAAAGAGGTGCTCAGGACAGTGCTCATTTCCTGTCTCTTTATCGTTCTCGGCGGGAGAATCGGGGTCGATGATTTCAAGCTCGTGTGGAAAGAGGCTCTGCTCTTTCTTGCTGCTTTGATTGTTGTGATTCGCCCCGCATCGGTGTTTATCAGCACCCTGGGACTGAAAAATGTCACTTTTAAGGAGAAGGTTTTTCTCTCCATGATGGCTCCACGGGGAATCGTGGCAGCAGCGGTTTCCTCTGTATTCGCCCTCGATCTCGCGGCGCAGCATTCTGATTATGCTGAGGAGGCTGCCCGCATCGTTCCGGTGGTGTATGCAGTCATCGTGGGAACGGTTGCTTTCTACGGTTTGCTTGCGGGATTTGTGGCGAGGAAACTCGGGCTGGCGACGAAGAATCCTCAGGGCGTGCTTTTTATCGGTATCAAAAAATGGTCGATCGAAGCCGCTTCTGTGATTCAGGAGGCGGGCTTTCGCGTTCTCATGATGGATACCAACTACGCGGCGACCGCTGAAGCCCGAATGGCGGGGGTGCCGGCGGTCAATGCGAATGTGCTATCGGATTTTGCGGCAGAGGAACTCGATCTCGTCGGCATCGGCAGCATGGTTGCCGCGACCGCAAATGATCAGGTAAACACGCTGGCCTGTGTCAGTCTCGGTCACACCCTGGGAATTTCGCATGTCTTTCAGATCAAGCCGGAAGACGTCGAAGAATCAGAGCGGAAGTCCTCGTCCACGGAATACAACGGTCGCCTTATCGGTAACAACTCTTTGACCGCTGCAGAGTTTGATAAGCGTGAAAAATCCGGTGCTGTCGTGAAGCGCACCGCCTTGAACGAGGCATTTACCTTAAAGTCCTTTGAAGACGTCTACGGGGAATCCGCAACGATACTTTTCCGTATTACTTCCTCAGGCGGGCTCAAAGTGGTGACCCCGGAGTCAACGCCCCCTTCCGTTGGGGATCAGCTCATCAGCCTCGTCGTCGAACCGGATGCCGGAAATGACCCCGGCCCGGTGAATTCGCCGGCTTTGGAGGGACCTTTGAAGCTTCCTTGAGGACTGCTTTTCCGCCGCCGGAATCTTTGTTTCCTCCGCTCCCGGAAATTTGCTGCTTGCGCAAAATTGCTCAGTAAATTATAATTTCCATAAAATAATGGATCTTTCATATCTTTGTGGCGGTGAATACCGCGATCATTGAGGATTGGGAGACCGCGGAACACACTGAACCGATGCAGAAAAACCTTAACCTTGAGGGGACGGATCAAAAAAATCCTGTTCTCGCGCGCCGCCCTCACTCCAGCCTTCATCACGCGCCCGAATTCGGTTCGATGCGTCCTTCTGCGGAAGTTCCAATGCATTTGAAAGTCATTTCAGACATGGGTGCGATGGATCGCATCGAGCATTCCTGGAACCAACTGATGCAGTCCGATGCATCTCCCTACCAAACGTTCGGATGGGTTCAGGCGTTTTTTCATCACTGGAATGAGTGGATCGATGAAATGCTCGTTTTCACGCTGACGGGCAGGCAGGGGATTGTCGCTATTCTGCCCTGCTACCGTATCGGCGCAAAATTGCATCTCGCTGCCGATGAAATCAGTCCCTACAACGACATGGTTGCCGAGGATCGGGCTGCTGCCGCGGAACTCGTAGCCCGTGCCGGAACCTGGGTGAGGGAGTATCGCAACGGTTACAAATTTCACTTTCGATCGGTTCGGGAGGAGAGCCTCATTCACGATGCCGTCCGCAGGCTCGTCGAGGACGAAGAGGGTTGGACCTGCATCGCCCGCGACGCGGGTGGGAGTGATTCCTTCCATCTGGAAGGGGGAAGTGAGAGCTATCTCGAATCTCTCAGTGAAACCGGAGAAATTCGTCTCCGGCAGGCGGGGGCGTTTTTTAACCAGAAATTCCCGATGGACCGGCTCACCGTTTTGCGGGGCTGTGAATTGCGGGTCAATGATCTCGCGAATGCATTCGAGTTTTTTGCACGCTGCAAAGCGGAGGGCGCTGACCTCCCGGAACTTGATTTTCAGCTCTTCAGCGCGCTAGGAGAAGCCTCCAAGGATTGCGATCTCGGGATGCAGTTAGCCAGCCTCAGCAATGAGGGGGAAATCCTCGCGGTCAGCTGCGGTTTTGCAATGAATGGTGTTTGGCACGAGTATCTTCGCGCGGAAGCTGAAGAACACGCTCGTTTTGAGCCGGCCGCGAATCTCTTCATTCGCTGTATCGAACGTTGGCACCGTGAAGACGGTCTCTCAACGTGCTCGGAAATGGGTACCGGTATTCCGGCGTCAGGTGAGATTGAGCGCGAGCGCACGAATTTTCTGTCGATCACACTCAAGCCGGATACGAAGCGTCATCGCCTCTACGACCGGCTTCTCGGAAGAGGCGGGGTCGAGGATTCCGACGATTCGGATATTTTTCTGGCTCGTTAACTCAGGCAAAAAGTTCGTCTATGATTCCGGTCGAATCCCCGTGGGATTCGGTCTCGATGCCGGAACCGTTGAGGAGGCTGAGCCACAAATTGCAGAGCGGGGTTTTGGGATCTTTCATCACGAGATGGCGCCCGTGTTTAATCCCTGAACCGCCACCGGTCACCAGCGTGGGGCAGTTGTTGAGGTAGTGAATCGAATTGATATTCGTTCCCAGAGTCAATGTCGTGTTGTCGAAAAGCGAAGTCCCGTCGGCTTCCTGAATCGACTTCATTCCGTCAATGAAGTGAGCGAAAAGCTCCGACTGTTTTGCGTCGCGCTGCTCTGAGACGTCTTTGCGCGGACCGTCGCTGTAGTGACTCATGTTGTGAGCCGTAATCGTCGATCCCATGCTGCGAATCATCGTGTCGAGTGGCTGGCGGTAAGAGAAAACCCGCGAGGCATCCACTTCCATCGCCGCGAGGATGAGATCATACATCACTTTCATTTCCTCGACTCCTTCGAGCCCTTCGCCCGGTTCTTTCAAAGGCTGCGAAGGTTTCCGTTTCGGGACATCGAGCCATTCCTCTTCCTTCGAAAGCCGCGTCTCGATCTCGCGGATCGATTGAAAGTATTCGTCCAGCTTGTCCGTGTCGGCCTTCGAAAGCCCCTTGCGGGTCGACTTTGCATCTTCGAGGACCGTATCGAGGACGCTGCGTCGCTGCAGCAGGGCCGCCTGCCGTTCTCCGAGCGGTGTCGAATCATCGGAAAAGAGCCGGTGGAATGCGGTCACGGGCGTATTGAGCGCTGCGACGGGTTTGCCCTGGCGGTTCCAGGAAAGTGAAAGTCCGGGGCCGTGCCCTGAATTGTCACCGCCCCGGTAGCCGAGTTGGATTGAAGAAAAACGCGTTTCTTTTCCCAGAGTTTCCGCCGCGACCTGATCGACGGAAATGCTGTTGCGAAAACTCTGTCCCGGCTCGGCGTATCGGTTCGCTCCCGTGAGCCAGAAGGTACTCCCCCAGTGCGCTTCGTTGTTGAACTGGTTCGCGAGATTCTGAATCACAGTGATGTCGTCTTTGTGCCGCGCAAGCGGGGACAGTCCCGGTGTCAGTTCGTAATCAGCGCCGGTTGTTTTCAGATCCGGAAACCAGGAATCGCGGGTCACTCCGAAACCCATGCCGAGAAAGACGAGACGTTTCGGCGGTGCTACCGGAGTGGCGGCTGAAGCAAAGCATCGAAATCCGAAAGACTCCAGAAAGGGCAGCGCGATCAGAGCTGAGCTGCTTTGCAGAAAGGTTCTCCGGTTGGGGATGGGATTCGATTTCATTTTTTCGTTCTGAAGGGTTTGGATTGAACGAGAGCTAAAATAAATTCGCGCATTTCACCGTCTTTGGCGCGAGCGCGTTTCAGTAATTTTTCGCGCAAACTTTCATCGGAAAAACCGTAGGGACGGCCGAGGGCATATTCGATGAGCGCTTCGGTGAAGCCCCGCTCAAAAGCGCTCCTTTGATTGGCGATCGAGTCACGCAGGCCTGCGAAATCTTCGAAGGTAGCGCCACCGGGGAGCTGGCCATGGGCGTCGATATCGATGACCATTTTCCGCTTCGCATTTTTCTTTTTCCGGCCTGCCTGCGTCAAAATCATCGTTTCACGCCATTTCCCCGCGGCGTCGAAGTTTTCGAGACCGTAGCCGATCGGATCGATCTTGCGGTGGCACTGCGCGCACTGGGCTTCCTCCATGTGCGCGTTCTGCAGCTCGCGCGGGGAGAGCAGTTGTCCCTCGAGGCGGCTCAGCTGGGGAACGTTGGCCGGAGCGGGTGGTGGCGGATCGTCGAGCAGCTTGCGCATCACCCAGGCACCTCGCTCCACGGGGGATGAGCGGTTGCCGTCGGATCCCATCGCCATCGTTGCCGCCATTCCGAGCAATCCGCCGCGCGGGGAATCTGCGGGGAGAGATACTTTTTGAAACGCGTCTCCCTCGACTCCTTCAAGGCCGTAGTAATTCGCGAGGAGGTTGTTAACCACGACATGATCCGCTTTCAGCAAATCCCCCAGGGGGCGCTGCTCGTTGATGACTGAGCGTATCGTTTCGTAGACCTCCCGCCGGGCCGCCGCCTTGACACTGTCATCAAATTCAGGGAACTGACGGAAGTCGAACTGGAAAAAGTCGAGGCGTTCCATGTGCAGCCATTGGTGGGCGAAACTGGAAATGAAGGCATCGCTTCGCGGGTCTCTTAGCATTCGGTTAGTTTGCTCTGCCAGTTTGGCGGGATGGTTCAATTCACCCGCCCGTGCCACCTCATATAGTGTTTTGTCAGGAGGTGCGCTCCACAGGAAATAGGAAAGTCTCACTGCGAGCTCGAGATCGGTCAGTTCACGTTTTGACTGACCCGGAACCGGTTCGATCAGGTAGAGGAATCCGGGAGAGGCAAGGATCGTTGCGAGCGGTTCACGAATCGCTTCGTGGAGTTTCTTTCCGCCGGATTTTTCCTTCGAGTAGAGTTCGTAAAGTTTTTCGAGATAGGCGGGGGAGGGCTCCTTGATCCGGAAGGCCCTTGTCGCGAAACGTTCGATGATCTCCCGGGCGTAGGCGTCTTCATCCGGTTGCTTCCACCACTCCCGCCCTTTGAAAAAGAGGTCGGCGACACCGCGGGGCGGCCACGTTTCGAAATGCGGTCCCGAAATCTCAATCCGGTCGATCCAAAGAGCCGGTGGCGGGCCGACCTTGTTTTGAACCTGGGATCTGAGGAAATACGCCCGTGCTGCATCGCGATTGTTGTGTTGCCGCTGGCGCAGTCCGAAGCTCCTGCTTCCTGATTGCTCAACCGTCACGGGGATCTCGAGAGTCTGGGGATTGTCCATTGTCCCGGTGACTTCGACGCAGCCCCGTAAATCGAGCTCGCCGGCTCTCCCGTTGGCTGTTTTGACTCCGTATTCGAGAAAGCGCTCATGTGAAGGCGCTCCCTTAAGTGCCGCGACGCGAACTTTCAGGGTATACTCTCCTGCGGGCCATTTCGGGGATATGTTAACGGTGTCGAGAACCGCTCCGTTAAAAAGCCGATAGAGAAGGATCCCGGTTTTTGATTCGGGGCGGTCCAGATATTGGCGGTAAGTGGGATACTGCTGATTGTAGAGCCGCTCGTGAAAGGCGACATCGTTTTCGTCGATGAACCCGAAATCTTTCGGTGTTTTCTCCTGTGCTGCGGCACGCCATTCCTGTGCCTGATCAAAGTTTCTTTTGAGCTTGGCCGCCTGCTTTTCAAAGAACTGATTAACCGAAGGTTCCGATTCCCGTTCGAATCTCATGACCCGCGGGGGCTCTTTTGAGAGGAGTAGCGTTTTGTCTAAAGCGCTGTGAGCGAGTTTGAGATACTGCTCGAACTGATCGCTCGAGAAAAAGAGTGATGCCCCCGTCGTATCGAATCCATCGGAATTGGTGTCCGCCGGCAAATCTTCGGCATCGATCTCAACTCCGAGGAGGTCGTGGATTGTGTTTTCATACTCGCGGCGATTGAGTCGGCGCATCGTAATCATTCCCCCCGAGTCGCTGAGGATTTCCCGGGCCTCGACCAGCTCATGCGAAAGATCGTCGAGGAACACTGTCTTCTCTTCGTCGGAAAGTTGCGGCTCGTCCTCCGGGGGCATATCGCCGGAATTCAGAGAGTTGAGAACTTTTTGCCAGAGCTCCGCCGATGCGACCGAGTCGATCTTGAAGGAGAGGTCGTCGAGATTAACCCCGCCTTCCTCGGTGAGTGAATCGTGACACTCGAGACAGTATTTTTCGAAAACCGCGAAATGCGCTTCGGGCATGGCGGCACCCGGCTTCTCTGCGGCGTAGGCGGAAAGAGTCAGCAGGGATAGGAGGAACGCCGGAGTGAGCGCAGACTTCATGGGGTCAATCAGGGAACGAGGTGAGTCGTGGCAAATTTCATATACTGCTCCCAATCATAGTCCGTCACGTTGTGTTTGCCAGAGCGCATGTGGTAACCGATTTGTCCCTGCACCGGTGAATTGACCGCCGGCATTTCCGTCGCGGGAAGTCCTTCCGTTCCGAGGAGTTTGTAGACGGGCGAGGCGTGGAGGCAGGAGAGAAATTCCCCTTTGGGGTCGGCCCAGATGTCCTCTTCAGCGCTCGCGACGTAGAGGGGGCGGGGGGCGATGAGAGCGAGAAGAGTGTGGTTATCAAAGGGCATCTCGCCTTCCTTGTTTGCGTAGCGCAGGAAATTGCCACAGAACCAATGCGGGAATGAATCGGTGATTCTCCAAACCGTTTCACCGATGGCCCGGCGCGAAAGGGCGGCGCCTCCACAGCCTGAGTTGTTTGAAATCACGAGTGCGAACCGCTCATCCGATGCGCCCGCCCAGAGAGAGGTTTTTCCGAGCCTGGAATGGCCCATCACGGCGACTTTTTCCCCGTCGACTTCGGGAATCGAATCGGTGAGAACGTCGAGAATGCGGCTCAGCGCCCAGGACCAGGTCGCGATCGAAGCCGCTTCGTGTTTCTCCGGCTGGCCGAGTTCCGCGTGAACGCCGTTCGCAAACTCATCGTGAAAATCCGGATCGACGTCGCCGTAATAGGCGGTCACAAGCCCGAAGCCGCCGTCGATGATGCGCTCGACGGACCAGCGGCTTGCGCTCGCTCCGCGATCTTCTTCATTGGCGATGCGGTCCTTCCTTTTCATCATCCAGCTGGAAGGGAGGATGATGTCCGGATCATCGAAAACGGCGTGGTTGCCGGCGAAATTGTAGCCGAGGAAAACCGGAACCGGTTTTTCGGCCGCGCTCTTCGGGAGAAAAAGCGCCACGTTGATGTCCGCTCCCGCGAGCTTCACCGTGATTTGCTTCAAAATGCCTTTGCCCCCGAGAATCTCTTTGTCAGGAGCAGCGGGAGTCATGGTCGCTTTTGTCGTGCGCATCGCCTCTGTCGTCTCGCCGAACATTTCGCGGGCGATCAGAGAATACCATTTCGACCGCTTTTCCGGCCAGTCGGAGGCGGATTTCACGCCCTCGAGAACGTCGGGGAGGGTGTAGGCGGGGATTTTTGACTCATCGTAGTTGGGTTCAAAAACGAAGTCGTCTGCGATGATGAGAAAAGGTGCCGCGAGAATCGCGAGGAAAAGAGAGCGCATAATTCGGAAACCATAGCGACTTCGTCTGCATTTCACAGCACCGAATTTGCGTGATCTCGTGGATTGAACAGGGTTGAATCCACGACCTGACCCTCTTTGGGATGCGGGGTTCGGAGGGGCGGGGTGTGGAGGTAGTTTTTAATTCTGCTGAGATTCTGTTCGGTGGTCGCTGTCTCTTTGTGTGAGTAATTTGAGGTTTTGTGACAGGTCAACGTAATTGCCTGGCTAAAGGAGTAGGGGTGAGATCTTAGCGCTTCTAATTGTTCCTTGTTTTAGTTTGATCGAAATGCGAAATGGCGTAAAGCTTCCAGCAATATGACCCTGATATTCCATGAGGAAAAGGGGCTGTTGAGCACAAGCCACGATCGACGGATTTTTCGCGTTTTACGGGAAATCCAATGGCGGTAGCGTGTCTTTAAGTGCTGCTTTGGGGGCGATTCGGTAATTCATTGCTCTCATTAGTCTAAATTCACTTCTCCTTTGGAAAGGAAGGAGGTGAGACACGTTTTACAAAAGAATTTGAGATGCGTACACTAGTTACAGGAGGAGCCGGCTTTTTAGGCTCACATCTCTGCGATTCGCTTATCGCGAAAGGTCACGAGGTGATCTGCCTCGACAATTTCTTCACCGGGCATAAAAGCAATATCGCTCACCTCATTGGCAATCCCAATTTCGAGCTGATGCGCTGGGATGTGATTGACCCTTTCAAGGTGGAGGTGGATCGGATCTACAATTTGGCGTGTCCGGCTTCACCGGTTCACTACCAGCACAACCCCATCAAGACGATTAAAACATCGGTGAGCGGGGCGATCAATGTGCTGGGGCTTGCGAAGCGGACCGGCGCGAGAGTCTTTCAGGCTTCGACCTCGGAAGTGTACGGCGATCCCACCGAAGGAAACCACCCGCAGGTCGAGTCCTACTGGGGGAATGTGAACCCGATCGGGATTCGAAGTTGTTACGACGAAGGCAAGCGCTGCGCGGAGACCCTGTTTTTCGACTACCATCGCTCGAATAATGTCGATATCCGCGTTATCCGCATTTTCAATACCTACGGACCGCGCATGAGCCCCGGTGACGGTCGCGTCGTTTCCAATTTTATCTGTCAGGCCCTTCGCGGAGAGCCACTTACGATTTTCGGAGAAGGGCAGCAGACGCGCTCTTTTTGCTACGTCAGCGACTTGATCCGGAGCTTTGAATTGCTCATGGAGAAAGAGGGCATCACCGGACCCGTCAATGCAGGCAATCCTAACGAGATTACGATGCTTGAGCTCGCGGAGAACGTGCTCGCGATCACGGGGAGTAAGTCGGAAATCGTTCACAAGCCTCTCCCGCAGGATGATCCTCAGCAGCGGCGCCCCGATATCTCGCTGGCCCGCCGTGAGCTTGGCTGGGAGCCCGGCGTTGCTTTAAAAGAGGGGCTGGAAAAGACGATTCAGTATTTCGAATCCATTATTTAGATTTTTCGTCATGAAAATTACCTGTATAGGCGCCGGATACGTCGGCGGTCCAACCATGGCAATGATTGCCAACAAGTGCCCTGACATCGAGGTCACGGTTGTGGATGTGAATGAAGCGCGGATTGCGGCCTGGAACGATCCGGATTTGTCGAAACTGCCGGTATTCGAGCCGCAACTCGACGAGGTCGTTGCCGAGGCAAGAGGGCGCAACCTCTACTTCAGCACCGATGTGGATACGGCAATTCGGGAAGCGGATATTATTTTTATCTCGGTAAACACGCCCACGAAAACCTACGGAGCCGGGGCGGGACAGGCCGCCGATCTCAAATGGGTCGAGCGATGCGCGCGACAGATTGCGGAAGTCGTCGAGAAAGACATCATTGTCGTCGAGAAATCGACCGTTCCGATCCGGACCGCAGCGATGATCAACAGCGTCCTCCGGGGCGTTGGAAAAGGGGACCGGGTCAAAGTGCTTTCGAATCCCGAGTTCCTCGCCGAGGGAACGGCTGTCGCTGATTTGAGCAACCCTGACCGGGTCCTCATTGGCGGCGAGGATGCAAAGGCTGTCGAGACACTTGTGTCCATCTACGCCAACTGGGTGCCGCGCGAAAAGATTCTCACGACGAATCTCTGGTCTTCCGAGCTATCCAAGCTGACAGCGAATGCCTTCCTCGCGCAGCGGGTTTCGTCGATCAATTCGATCTCGGCGCTCTGTGAAGAAACCGGAGCGGATGTCAACGAAGTGGCCCGTGCCGTCGGGACCGACAGTCGGATCGGCCCCAAGTTCCTCAAGGCATCTGTGGGATTTGGAGGTTCCTGTTTTCAGAAGGATATTCTCAATCTCACCTATCTTTGCGACTACTTCGGTCTCCCCGAGGTCGCGAACTACTGGAAAAGCGTCATCGAGCTGAACAACTGGCAGAAAGGTCGATTCGCTCAGAAAATCATCGCGACCCTTTTCAACACCGTCGCGGAGAAGAAAATCGGGATTCTCGGCTTCGCCTTTAAGAAAAATACCAACGATACCCGGGAATCGGCAGCGATTTCGGTCTGTCGTGATCTCCTCATCGAGCGCGCTCACCTCGCGATCTACGACCCTCAGGTTTCGCTCGATCAGATCATCCGGGATCTTGAAGGCGTCGGGATCGACGACGCCGCGGCCCGCGCCGAAAACGGTGAAATCGTGAAAGTCGCGAACCCGATGGGGGCGGCTGAATCCGCGCACGCGCTCGCGGTCCTTACCGAATGGGACGAATTTGCTTCACTCAATTATCAGGAGATTTTCGACAGCATGCTCAAGCCGGCCTGCCTTTTTGACGGGCGGAATATCCTCGATGCCGATGCGGCAAGGGAAGTCGGTTTTGAAATCTACTCAATTGGACGCGGGCAGAGTCTCGATGGTGAGTGGCAGGTGCGGTAGACGTGAGAGCTCGCTATTCGAATAGGCCTTGGAATTGCGCTAGATTGAGTGTTAAGAAGATGTATAGAGTTCCCGGGGGAGCTTTTTGATAATCAGTTGAAAATGAGTACTAATTATTTCTCTCATGAAACTGCCGTGATTGATGGCGGGGCCAAGATTGGCTCAGGTACCAAAATTTGGCACTTTGCACACATCTGTGATGATGCTGTTATTGGTAGTGATTGTTCTTTCGGTCAAAATACGATGGTTGCCGGTGGAGTAAATATCGGAAGGAACGTCAAGGTGCAGAATAACGTCGCTATCTATACGGGAACTGAGATCGAGGATGATGTCTTTCTCGGGCCGTCTTGCGTTCTTACCAACGTCACCAACCCTCGGTCTCAGGTGGTTCGAAGAGGGCTTTATGAGAAAACGGTAATCCGAAGGGGGGCGACAGTTGGAGCCAATGCAACCATTGTCTGCGGAATTGCTCTGGGGCGATACTCATTTGTGGCTGCCGGAGCGGTAGTGGCAAAGGATGTGCCTGATTATGGATTTGTATTGGGTGTTCCGGGGCGGCTGAAAGGCTGGATGAGTCGACATGGTCACATTCTCGAATTTTTGGAAGGGAAAGCCGTTTGCCCTGAATCAGGTTTTCGCTATCAGTTACTGGATGGTGTCGTCACTTGTTTGGATCTCGATGAGGAGGCGCCTCTCCCCACTCATCTCGCCACCGGGGAGCAGGGATACGACGACTACAAAAAACAAACCGATTGATTTTTTAATATACGGATATGGAATTTATTGACCTGAAAACTCAGAAGGATCGCCTTCGCAGTCAAATTGATGCGCGGATTTCGACAGTGCTTGATCACGGCCGCTTCATTATGGGGCCGGAAGTGGAAGAATTGGAGGGTGCTCTGAATGAATACCTCGGCGTTAAACATTCTATCGGTGTTTCTTCCGGTACAGACTCACTGATGATTGCTCTGATGGCGCTGGGTATAGGTCCGGGAGATGAGGTGATTACGACGCCTTATACCTGGATTTCCACTGCGGAGGTGATTGGTGTTCTCGGCGCGACGACGGTGTTTGTTGATGTCCAGCCGGATACCTGGAACATCGACCCGGCGAAAGTTGAAGCGGCAATCACGGAGAATACTAAGGCGATTATGCCGGTGGGGATATACGGCCAAACTGCTGACATGACAGCTATCAATGGAATTGCAGCGAGAAACGGCAATTTGCCGGTGATCGAAGATGCCGCCCAGAGTTTCGGCGCAACGCATCATGGAAAGCTGTCCTGCAGTCTCTCTACCATTGGAAGTACCTCTTTCTTTCCGTCCAAGCCTCTGGGTGGATACGGCGACGGGGGCTGCCTCTTCACTGATGACGATGAATTGGCTGCAAAAATGCGTCAGATTCGTGTTCACGGTCAGGAGCGAAAGCACCATCATCCTGTGTTGGGATTGAATGGGCGCCTCGATACGATGCAGGCTGCCATAATCATGCCTAAGCTGGAGATTTTTCCGGAGGAAGTGGCGCTTCGTCAAAAGGTGGGCGCTCGCTACACCGAGCTTCTTGAGGGGATCGATGGCGTCAGTTGTCCGGAGGTCGGAGAGGGGAATACGAGTGTTTGGGCACAGTATACCGTCCTCTGCGAAAACCGTGATGAGATTCAAGAGCGGCTTTCCGCGCATGACGTTCCCAGTGTTCCCTACTATGCGGTGCCGTTGCACCTCCAGCCGGTCTTTGCCGGGTTGGGATATAAAAAGGGAGACTTCCCAGTGACGGAGAAAGTTGCTGAGCAGTGTCTTTCTCTCCCTATGAGCCCCTACCTGACCGAGGAAGAGCAGAATCAGGTTGCCGCTGCCTTTCGTGGCTGAAATTGAAGAATTAAACAACGAACTATCAAAATGAAAATTGCAATTGCCGGACTTGGATATGTCGGTCTACCGCTCGCCCGACAGTTTGTTCGTGGGGGCATCGATGTCATTGGGCTTGATGTTGATAAGAAGAAAGTCGATACGCTTAAGGCTGGTCAGACATACATTAAACACATTCCAGCTGAGGAAATTAATGAAATGGTCAGTTCGGGGCATTTTGAGCCGACGACTGATTTTTCTTCTGTCAACGGAGTCGACGCTATCCTAATTTGTGTTCCCACGCCGCTTTCGAAGCAGCGCGAGCCGGATCTCTCATACGTGATTGCCACGGCGGAGGGAATCGCGCCTCATCTCTCGAAAGGGACGCTGGTTACCCTTGAATCCACGACTTATCCAGGCACGACCGATGGTGAGCTTCGTGAAGCACTTGAAAAGGGCTCAGGAATGACCGCCGGAGTGGATTTTTATCTCGCCTATTCCCCTGAGCGTGAAGACCCGGGAAACAAGACTTCGGTAGAGGCAATTCCGAAACTCGTGGGCGGTCTCACTGACACGTGTCGCGATCGCGCTCTCGAAGTTTACAGGAAAGCAATCGACTCGATTGTTCCCGTGGCTTCCTGCCGTGTTGCTGAAGCTGCGAAGCTCACAGAGAACATTTTTCGTTCTGTGAATATCGCGATGGTGAATGAGTTGAAGGTTATTTTCGATCGAATGGAAATCGATGTCTGGGATGTCATTGATGCTGCTGCAACAAAGCCATTTGGATACATGCCTTTTTACCCGGGGCCCGGCCTCGGCGGTCACTGTATTCCGATCGACCCATTCTACTTGACATGGAAGGCTCGTGAATTCGGGAAGCATACCCGCTTTATTGAGCTTGCCGGTGAGATCAATAACAGCATGCCCGAGTATGTGATCACCCGACTCGGCGAGGCTCTGAACTCCGTTGCGAAACCCGTTCGAAACAGCAAAATACTGGTGGTCGGATTGGCGTATAAAGCGGGGGTCGACGACATGCGCGAATCACCTTCGTTTCAACTTCTTGATCTCATTAAGAATCAAGGCGGCGAAGTTTCGTATTATGATCCGTACATTCCCGAGGTCAGTCCGACGCGTGAGCATGCTGAGTGGACCGGGGCCAGATCGATTACGTGGGATGCTGAATCCCTTTCAAAGTTCGATGCTGCCATTGTCTCGACAGATCATCCCGATGTGGATTATCAGTTACTCGCCGACAATATTGAAATCATCATTGATACGCGAAATGCTTTTGAAAAAGCAGGCGTGACCGCGAAGAGCTTTTGGAAAGCCTAACCTGTAAGAGAGATGGCAAAACGAATTGCAGTGATTGGAGCCGGGATGTGGGGGAAGAACCACGTCAATACCCTTGCCGGAATGGGCGAACTGGGAGCCGTCGTTGAGATGAGCGACCCGCTCCGCGCCGCAGTAGAGGAAAATCATCCGGAAACACCGGTCTTTTCTGATATCTCCGTTTTTCTCGAGGACGCGAAAGAAAAGGGCATCGTAGGCGCGGTCATTGCGACTCCGGCGCATACGCACGCAGCGATCGGTGTGCAATGCATGGAAGCCGGGTTGAACGTCCTCGTCGAAAAACCGATGACGCTCACCTCTGACGATTCACGACTCCTTGTTGAAAAGGCGAAAGAGCTGGATGCTGTCCTCATGGTCGGACACCTCCTCCTCTTCCAACCTGCGATTCAGTTTGTGAAAGAATTTCTCGACACTGGGAAACTCGGTCAGGTTTACACGCTCACACAGCGCCGTTCTAAACTGGGACGCGCGCGGGCTGTGGAAAACGTTCTCTGGTCCTTCGGTGTTCACGATGTCGCGGTGTTACTCTACCTTGTCGGCACCGCGCCTGATGAAGTGCAATACACAGGGCACTCCGCGATCACTGAAGGAATTGATGATGATGCGCACCTCCACCTCACGTTTGGCGAAGAAGGAAAGCAGGGCGCTGTCGTGGCGAACCTCCACAATTCGTGGCTATGGCCGCGCGTTGAGCGCGAACTCATCGTCACCGGGGAGAAAGGAATCCTCGTTTATGATGAGCTGAATCAGAAAGTGATCTTTCACGACAAGGGCATTGTAAGAGAAGGACTTGTGAACCGGGATGAAGGTGAGCAAGTCATCTTTGAGGGAGCTGCTCAGCCGCTTCAATTGGAGTTAGAGCACTTTATTGAATGCTGCGAGAGTGGGGGCACCCCGATCGCGGACGGGCAGAACGGCCTCGATGTCGTTGAGGTGTTGGAGCGGTGTTAAGGTTGATTAGGCAGAGCGCCCTCAATTTTGTTTGGCTTTGATAAGTATGACTCAAAGTCGTTTTATAGAAGGTGAACTATGTAAATAGGTTATCAAAGAAAATGAATATCGATGAATGATAGGTGCTTGATTTTGAACTTAACGGTGAATTATCAAACGGTCTTTTCTGACTAGTATAACAACGGTGTAATGAAACTATTTCTATTTTCTTGTGTAATTTGTGCAATTGTGGCTGGATTTCTGTATTGGAATCCGAATGAGGCACCTGATGGCAGCTTGAACGACAAGGATTATCGTGCTCTGCACAGGATGCTTGATCCAGATTTTCCGGGACATGGGAAAGTTGATTATGGCGATCACCGGGAAGAGCATATTGCAAAGGGGTATGCAATGGTGCTGAAAGGGGAGTTAAATCGAAAAAGGGTTGGTGCAATGCCGGATCTTCCCTATTTGATTGAACCTTCCGGTCGGTGGTTGATCGAAAATTCAGATCAGGACGGGGATTCAGTGATCGGATGGGGAGTGCCTCTTTCATGGGATGCGTTTGGGGATGGTTCTGAGAATCCTGCGAATGCAGAGTATACGATCTCGACGGCTATTGTGATCGACGCGCTCTTAGATTGGAGGGGGCTGGATTTGGCAGCGCCTACCGACAAAATTGATGAAGTGGTCTTAGCGAGCCTAATGCCTTATCTCGATGACAAAGTTTTGTCACCTAGTGGTATGTTTCCCTACTCTTTGGAGGAGGCTGATCGCTTTTATGATGTATTCAATCCCGCTGCATATCTTGCCGGACAAATGCAGCGATTTTCCAATTATGTTGAAAGCGAGAAGATTGTCAAACGGTTGCAAAATGAAGCTGATAAAACGATTCTGGCGCTAATTGAACATCGTAAAAGTGACACGGATGGAGGTTGGTATTGGGGCTATTCACTTCAAGAGGATCATATTCCGAATGACGTCGCTCATGCTGTTTATATTATGAGTGGATTGAAGGTTTATGTTGAAAATGACGGGAAGTATTCTTCGCAAATAGACCTCGAACGCGTGATTTCTCACTTGGGGCAGTTCCGATCGCGAGAAACTAATTATTTGTTAGGGTGGCCAAGGTTTCGAGAAGATATTAAGTTGCCTGCACGCTCATATGGACTGGGAATGGCTTTATCATTTGCTTCTCAGTTAGACGCCCCTCCCCCGGCATTGTTGGACTTAGTCCGGTTTGCAAGCTTGTATAAGACAAAAGAAGGTGGGTATACTAAATATCCGAATCAATCGGTTCGCGGGATGCCCAAAACGAATTCAAGTGGGCGTATGATTATTGGGGAATACGAGAATTATATGCTTAGTGGTCTATCTTACTATCTGTTTAAGTAGGTTTTAGATATGATTCGCTTGAGTGTTGCGAGAAGTAATTTTATGAAATTTCTAAAATATAGATCAAAAGTTACTTTTGCTATTAGTGTGATTCTTTCAATGCTTATATTGCTCGGGGCGGGGTTGATTTATCGGCAGTGTGGCAATGCTAACATTTGTGCCACCAATATTGGTCGTGAAGTTGAGGAGAAGGTGTTGCCGGCTGCTCAAACAGAAAGAAAGTTTTCACTGGCACAAGAGCGGTTAGAATCGTTGTCCGCAGTAACTTCGAATTTTGATCCGGAATCATTTCGACCGATCCCATTGACTGGGTATCAACATGAAGATATCGAAGTCGAGTTTTGTGCGGAAAAAATGGCCACGCGTCTTAGGTTTGTCGATAGTGGGTGGAATGTCCTTGAGGTGCCGAGTGTGATATTGAAACTTATCTCACTACCAGGCGGGCGGGCGTTGGTTGTTACCAAAAGTATTTTCGCGGGCACGATATATTTTGGAGAGTTAACTAGAACGGTAGGGTACAGGCAATTGCACAAGGTTGAAACTGGTGATAATCGGCAATTTTTGTTTCGTGAAGCGGTGATGCATGAGAACGACCTTTGTGTTGTCTTTTTTGACAATGTGGAAGGAGGTAATTTTCTGCATCGTTATTCTTTGTCGGGTTCTGCGATAGTCGCGTCGCCGGGGCGATTGAGGTTGCCCTCTGTAGACGATCCCGCAGGAAAAACATACGAGATGATTCCGCGCATGATTCTTGAATCAGAGGCAGATGGGTTGTTTGTGTTTTCAGGGAGGGTGGCCACAAAAATTGGCCGAGATGGTGCGATTAGAGCATTTGAATTGGCCGAAGATTGCTGGAGAATTCTTGAGGTAGTTCGATTGAGTAACGGTGATTGGTCTGCTCTTTGTAGTATTGATGCTGATTCGGAGTTAGGCGGCTACCGAATTGTTAATTTGACGAGTGGCGCTTTCCTTGAAAAAGAGTTTCAGGCTGGTGTCCCGTGGGGACTCAATTTGAATCATAAAGGTGAATTAACTTGGCGTTCTGCTAATAGTGTTGAACAACTGAGGGCGATGTTTGTCCGTGATTTTACAGCGGCGAAGTCTAGTGGATTACTAAATTTAGGGAGTAGTAATATTGAAGGTAGAGTGGCCTGGTCACAAATCTATTATTTGAATGGGTTGCTGGATATAGTATATCTGGCGAACAGGGATGATAGGATATATGATCTTTTCTATCCTCTTTATGGTGAAATTATTGAGAGACTCGATTTGGAGTTCTATCTGTTGGATCGATTGCTGGAGAGTGAATGGGGCTACGCTACTCGTGCTTTCACGGTGGGACGTGAGGCAGGATTGTTCGCTGTGCAAACCTCACGGCTAGCATCATTGTTTCATCGATACAGAAACGAAGTCAATGATTCAGTCTTCCTGCAAAATGAGTCCTCATTTGTATCTTCGATGATGGTGTTGCAAGACCATTTTGAAGAGATTTCCGAACAGGCAGACAAGGTCGACGAGTGGGCAATGGTAGGCGAAGCCCACTTGAAATGGCCAAAGGGAAACGCTTTTTACTTTGATGGGTTGAATGTTCCTTACAATCATCAAAATGAGTGGGCAAAAGCCGTATTTGAGGCGCAATTAAATGGATATGCTGTTCCCGAAGTAAATCTGAGAACAGCCAGGGATGTTATTAGCATGTTCATACGAAATAACTCCTCTGATGGGGAGTTGCCACTCTCAGGCGATTGGCCCTATTGGTGGGGGCAAGCCTGGAAAGGTTGGGGGATAAATGAGGGCATATCGGTCAATAAGCCGGTATATCCTGGGGATCATATCTTAGCCTGGATCTCGTTCAAGACGATCGATTGTTCCTCGGTATTGACTGCTCACTTGGCAGGGGAGGTTGCCGTTGAGTCTAGATTTTTGGATTCGATTTCTCGATGCGTGGAGCAAGGTAAAGTCTATCCATTTCTTTTGAGATTGCTATCAGAGTCTGGCAGGTTTCCTAGTTTGCATGATGCAGCATCTCGAGCATATGTTCGAATTAATTCTCCCTGGGAAGTGTCTAATTTCGCGTGGGCATGCCTGAATCTCGAATTAGAAGAATAGTTGAGAGAATTATAGATGGTCCGGTATTGTGCTTTGTAAAAAAGGGGGGGCTTGCGACAAAGTTCTCCAATTTCAGTGTCTTACAAAACCGGCTCTCGGGAAAGAATATGGGGCGATTACTAAGCTGGAAAAATGCCCCTAACTGCTTGTATGAGACCTCGAACGAGTCAGCTTAATTGGTGATCTGAGGTGACCCGTCTGCTGATCGTGCAAGGTAATGCGAAATTTTGGAGATTCGACTCCCAGGGAATCTCTCAGCGGAGTAAAAGGGCGATTTTTGTCACTCATTGGTTAACCCTCTCTTGATAAAAATGGTGGAAATTGAACGAGTGTGCCTTTAAGTCGTAAGTTGCGCTCACCGCATGCTTCAAACAGGGGAATCGAAATTTTTTATTATGTATCAAGAAAAATCACTCTGCGTCGTAGTCCCATGCTACAACGAAGAAACTCAGATCGGAAAAGTCATCGAGACGATGCCGGCCATCGTCGACAAGATCATAATTGTCGACGATCAAAGCAAAGATTCCACTTGCGAAGTCGTGGTAGGTTATCAGAAAGAGCACTCCCGGGTAGTCCTTATTCCTCACGAAGAGAACCAGGGAGTCGGTGGTGCCATTGCAACGGGCTATAAGTGGGCGCGGGACAACGAAATTGACGTGACCGTGGTGATGGCAGGAGATGGGCAGATGCATCCGGGGGACTTAGAGCCGATTATCGAGCCTGTAGCTTCAGGAGAAGTCGACTATTCGAAGGGGGATCGGTTAAGAACTCGCAAGTCGTTCGAGAAAATTCCAAAAATCCGCTTTTTTGGAAATTCGATGCTTTCTTTACTGACAAAGATTGCTTCCGGCTATTGGCATGTAGCCGATTCTCAGACTGGGTATACGGCGATCAGTTTGAGGGCGCTTCAAACGATAAACTGGGATAAAATGTATAAGCGTTATGGCCAGCCCAATGATCTGTTGGTGAAGCTCAATGTTTACGATTTTTCGGTGCGTGACGTCCCGATCGAACCGGTCTACGGTCAGGGAGAAAAGAGTGACATTAAGGTTCGCCGCGTCATATTTACGATTGGCTCGCTATTGGTAAGGTTGTTTTTCTGGAGGATGAAGGAAAAATATCTCATCCGTGATACCCACCCACTAGTATTTTTCTATTTTTCGGGAATTATTTCTTTGATTGCCTCGCTTGGATTTTTGGTGCGTCTGGTGATGCTCTGGGTTGATTCGGGGACGGTGCCGGAATTAACCCTTCTAATCGTCTTGTTCTGCTTCGGGATGGGGAATCTCTTTATCATGTTCGCCATGTTTTTCGACATGGAGAGAAATAAACACCTTAAGTAAGACGACAAAAAGATGTGTGGAATTCTAGGATTAACGGTTGGTGCGAAGGGCTCTTCGAAAGGCTTTTCATCTGATTCAGCAGCGGGTGCAGTTAAGCATCTTTTTCTTTGTTCTGAAACGCGCGGGAAAGAAGCTTCAGGTGTTGCTGTTCGTAGCGCCGGTAGATCGGTTGTACTGCGTTCGTTCCTACCCGCTTCTGATTTGGTGAAGCGGAAAGAATTCGACCGTGTGGTCAACGAGTCGATGTCGCATTTTGCGGAGAGTAGTGGGAAGTCCGGTGGTTACAGTTTGATTGGGCATTCTCGGTTGGTGACCAACGGCTCCGAATTGGTGGAGAAAAACAATCAGCCAGTCATCGGAGAAAGGACCGTTTGTGTACACAACGGGATCATCACGAATATTGATCAGCTTTGGGAAAAGAGCGACAGCTCGCCAACGCTTGAGGTGGATTCAGAGATCATTCCCCATTATCTGGAGTCGGAAGCTTACGGGCTTGATCCATCGGCCAGGTTGAGCGCTTTTGCCGGGGAAATGCAGGGAACGTTTTCTATTGCCTGCCTGTTTGGCGGGGCTGAGACGATGCTTCTGGCAACGAATTGCGGCTCGCTCTACTTTCTTCACGACAAGGAATCCGGGATTTTCGTGTTTGCTTCAGAGTTTCTCATTCTGGAAGAGTTTCTCAAGAAATCGAGCATCAAGGATTTTGGTGGGCTTCCGTTGGGCGCCGACTCAATACAGAAGTTGGAAAGCAATCATTGGCTGACGTGCGGTTTGAGCGATGGCGAGTTGAAAACGGGAGTGATTGGCAAAGATTCCTTCACTCTTGATAATGCCGGATCAGCGGCGATTGAAGAAGTCTCTCTTGAGGGCGCTGTGTTGCCTTCCGCATTCAGTGTCAAGCTGCCCGATTTGGATTTTCCGGCGATTCAGAGTTCGCTGCTAAAGCGGTTTTCAGAAACGGAAAAAAAGGTGGCATCGCTCAAACGCTGCACCCGTTGTATTTTGCCGTCGTCGTTTCCTTTTATCCGTTTCGATGATGCAGGGGTGTGTAATTTCTGTAATCACTATCAGAAAATCAATCCTCTTGGATTTGATGCGCTGAAAGAGAAGTTAGGTTCGCGGGAAGGTGGAGGAGGTCAGGCCGATGGGATCATGACTTTCAGCGGGGGACGTGATAGTTGCTATGGTCTGCATGTCTTCACTCAGGAACTCGGGATGAGACCGGTCGCTTACACCTATGATTGGGGCATGATCACCGACCTGGGTCGGCGTAATCAGGCTCGGATGTGCGGTAAGCTGGGAGTTGAACACATAGTGATCTCCGCCGATATCCGTCGGAAGCGGTCGAATATTCGTAAGAATGTAGCGGCATGGTTGAAGACCCCCGATCTGGGGACAGTCCCTCTGTTTATGGCAGGAGATAAGCAGTATTTTTACTACGCGAACTGGCTTGCCAAAAAATTTAACGCGGATCTCGTCGTTCTTTGTGAGAACATGCTCGAGACGACGAACTTTAAGACGGGATTCTGTGGGATCGCACCTGCATTTGAGCAGGATCACACGTACTCGCTTTCGAAATCGGCGAAAATGCAGATGATAATGCATTACGCCAAAAACTTCCTTCGCAACCCGTCATACATCAATAGCTCGGTTTGGGATTCGATGCACGCCTTCATGAGTTATTACATGATCTCTCATGATTATCTCAACATGTTCGATTATTTGGTTTGGGACGAGCAGCAGATTGAGAAAGTATTGTTGGAGGAATACGACTGGGAAATTGCTGAGGACACGACGACGACGTGGCGTATTGGCGACGGAACCGCCGCGTTCTACAATTACATCTACTACGTGCTGGCCGGATTTACGGAGCATGAAACCTTCCGGAGTAATCAAATCCGTGAGGGGATGATAAGCAGAGAGGAGGCATTGGCTTCCGTTGCGGCGGAGAACACGGTGAGGTTTGAATCGATGCGGTGGTATTGTGAAACCGTAGGGCTCAATTTCGCCGATGTTGTGGATGCTATTCATCGCACCCAGCCAGTGGAAGGATTGAGATGAATTCCCTGTCTAAGTAAGGAAGTTAGATGTCAGCGTTTGTCGGGTTGACTGCGCATAAGGAACTTGGAGGCATTGTGGTTCCAGCTTTGGGGATCCTGCGGTAGCGGTAAAGCGGATGGTAAGAGAAACGAATAAACTGGCGTCAGGGGTCATCTGGAACCTGATCGCTTTTGGCGTATCCGCTTCGGTGGGTCTTTGCCTCAATTTCGGTGTTGCTCGTTTCTTCGGCCCGGAAGTACTTGGGTCTTTTAACTGGGTGTTCGCTGCTTACATCATCGCGTCGCAATTGGCCGCTTTCGGTATTCACCTTTCTCTCGTCAAGCACGTCGGGGAAGTCGAGCACCGGGAACGCCAATTGGAGGTAATGCGAAGTGGCATGCGGGCGGTCCTGCTGCCGGCATTTCTCTTCGGAATTCTCTTTTATGGGCTGAGCTTTCTGGTCGAATCGGTGGTACCGGTAGAGGGGGTCAGACGGGGAATGGAGGTGGCTGCTCCCAGCGTGACGCTGTTCGCTTTCAATAAGGCTCTGCTCGGATGTTTCAATGGCATGAGGGCCATGCGGTTGTATGCCGTTGCTTTGATGGCCCGGGCTTTGGGGATTGCGGTAAGTTTTGTTCTGATACTGGTCTCCGGTATCGACAGAGAATATCTGCCTCTTGTTTTTCTCGGAGGAGAGATTTTTGCCGCTTTGATTGCTATTGGAGGTGCGTTCGTTCTGAAAACTCCGTTCTGGAGCAGAGGGGCTGGAGACGGAGTGAAGCGCCACTGGAACTTCGGGCTTAGAGCGCTTCCCGGAGGACTACTCGCTGAGCTGAATACGCGTGTTGATATCCTGATCTTGGGAATGTTTGTTACCGATTATTCTTTGGGGATATACAGCTTTTCTGCCTTGCTTGCCGAAGGTCTCTATCAGGTAGCTGTGGTTCTCCGATCAAATGTGAATCCCATTATTTCCCGGGAGTGGGCGAGCGGGAGTAAAATGACGTTGGAGCAATTTATTTGCAAGGGGCGGTTTTATGGCTATGCGGCAGGGGTGCCGATGTGTGGAGTGGCGGTCTTACTCTATCCCGTTGTGGCAAAAACTATCGGCGGGGATGCCGCCTTTACAGAGGGATGGGTTCCGTTTGCAATTCTCGCCGGTGGGCTGGCATTGATCAGTGGATACATCCCCTTCTCTCAGGTATTGTTGCAAACAGGTAGCGCGTTTAGAAACTCGGTATTGGTTGGGATTGGTGTGTTAGCAAATATCATTTTGAATGTTCTCCTTATCCCCGTTTTCGGCCTGATCGGTGCAGCCGCTGCTACGGCGATTTCGTGGGTGCTTTCCGTCATTATGCTTCGTGTGTGGGTCAGGCGGTTGAATGGTATTCGGTTTTAGTCGCCTTGTGTTTCCAATGATTATTGCTTTAACTGGATTTTTACTCACTTTCGTCCTCGGCCCGTTGGTGCTCATGGGCAGCGTTGCTAAAGTTGTGAAAGAGGAGCCAGTGGATGCCTTGTCGGGGTTGAGCCTGAGTATTGCGTTTTTTTCCTATCCGCTTTTGATCGCATGGTTGACGTGGTTGGAGATGCTGGTTCTACCGGGGCTTTCGCTGTGGTGCTACGCCATCATTCCCATAGGACTGACGATTGCACTCGGGGCGACGGGAGGTTTGCGAAGAGGCCTTGGTATTCTCGGGGAAATAGTTTCGTTGGTGAAAGGTAAGTTGCCAAATCGGTGGATTCGCGGCCTGATTTTTGCGGGCATTGCGGGAACCGCTTTTTTCACCTTAACGATTGGCTACCATGCGAATGACCCGATGGAGTATCAACTGGTCGCAAATGAGATCGCAAAGAGCGGCAGTTACGAAAACTATCCCCTCGCTGTGACCACCGATGAGGGGCTTTACGTCAACGCTTCCCATCCTCCCGGTTTTCACGCCATTTTGGTGTGGTGCAAAATTTGGCAACCGGAGGGGCTGATGTTGCTTGAGCGCCTTCTTGAAATCTTTTACCTGCTGGGTTTGTGTGTGACGCTTTATCTGTTGGGAATCCACGTGGGAAGTGCACGCTCTGCTGCGTATGCGGTGTTTTGTCTGATCGGCTGCCCGATTGTCCTCGTAACTGTTTTTTCGGTTCATACCGATCCCCAGCGGTTCTTTTTCTATTTTTCAGCAGTTGTTTTTCCATTTGCCTCAGGAAGGTACAGCCGCACAGCGGCGACTGCTTTCTCTGGAGTGGTTACTGGCATGGCCATGTTTACTCATTCAATTGGGATTTTGGCACTGCCAGCCGTTCTACTTGTTTGGATTTTAGTATTCGGAGTGATCCGGGCAATTAAGGATCGAAAAAAATGGGGCGTTTTGGCTTTGGTAGCTGTCATCGCCTGTGTCATTGGAGGAATTCAGTTCGGCCTTAATTTTTCGCGGGACGGAGTGTTACTTGCGGATTACGAGCCCGTCCTTGAGCTGGAAGAATTTGAATACGAGCGCGATACGGCAATTGCCAGAGAAATCGATACATTGCAGGGACGGTTTGTTAACGGTGGTTTTCGTCCGTTCTTCGATCTCAAGTTGTTTGGACTAACGTATCTGTGTGGCTTGGGAGGGATTATCATCCTTCTCGGACATGCTGTGAAAAAACGAATCTCACCTTTCCTACCGATCCAAGAAGAATTGGTGGTCGCCGTGATTTGTTGTGTCTGGATTTTTTCCTGGGGAGTTTTCAGTTATCTTGATTTACAACTTCCCATTAAGAACGTGCGATATCTGGCCACTCCCTGCCCTTTGTTTGCGCTTATGGGAGGGAGGCTCATCGATCTGATACATGGTAAAGTTTTTTCTTAAATTAACTTTCATAATGGCAATCTCTCTGTGGCTGCTTCTCAGCATGTCGCATCAGGTTGCCTCTTGGTTAGTATGGCGTAATTTTGGTGCAATTGTCCGGGGAACTGAGAAACTGGAATTCCCTTCAAACGATGGTCTTGGAGAAATATACAGTGAATTGAGGTCGCAGAATCTTGCGTCGGGAAAGGTGCTAACGTTCCAGCAGTCGAATATCGGATTTTACGGCGGGTGCAAGTGGATCAGGCACATTGATCCCACACTTGTGGATCTTTATGGTATTTCGGATTCAGAGCAGTTTCATCAGTATTTGCAAAAGAGCGGGATTGCCTTGATCGCCGTCCCGCATCATTTGCCGGTTACAATTAGACGCTCGAAGATTAGAGAATTTCTCGGTGATACTTCGATAGTCAGGCCGGTAGCTACTGGTGGAGGGTGGCGGCTGTTTCGAGTGATGCCTGTTAGAATCGGGCTATCGGAGGTTCCTATTGCGGAGCTATCAGAGGAACTCGTGGTTCGGAGAATAGCTGAACAGAAACCAGCGAAAAAAAGTGTGTTCAAGATTAGCGAGCAGATAAGGCGTTGGGGGCTCAATGTGAAGGAGCATGTTGATTCAGTTAAATTACATCTCCCCCAGGAGGCTCGCAAGGCGATCGAGGATTACCGCAAATTTCGCAAGAGGGTATATCACTACTATGATATGGCTGTATTAAGAGAGGGGGGCATGAATGAAGGATTGATTCTCGTGGTAGAAGGCAATCTTAGAGGACCAAAGAGAGTCCGGCTGACGGCGAATACGTTTGATGCGAATCTTGATCTTATTACCACTCAGATGGTGTGGGAGGGAGTTGGCGTGGAAGGCGTTCACGAGTTCAGATCTCTGATTTACGTGGAGAAAGAAGCTGAGTATCTCCAACTGATATCTGATGCTGCGAGCTCGGAGTTTTCGAAGGTCGAGATCAACGTCTTTGAGGCAATTCCAGAGAGAGAATAGCCCGGGGACTTCGGTCTGGAGATTCGCCGGGTTCGAGGTGGCGAGGTGGCGAGGTGCTTCGGAACGTTACGCGGGTAAGGGAAAGAGTTATAGATGTGCGCCGCTTGGCCGACCTCGAAACCTGAGTAGATGACGCGTTATTTTCTAAAACTGCGAAGCTCGGTGCTTTCGGGAGGGCTGTCAGAGGGGATCGCCTGGACTATCGGAAGCTTTTTTGTCTTAGCGATCAGTGGTGTACTTATTAACCTGATTGTGGCGTGGACGAGGGACGCTGCCTCCCTGGGAATTTTCAATCTCGCGTATGCCGTCTACATCGTCAGTTCTCAGGTGGCTGCTTTCGGAGTCAACTATTCGGTCTTACGTCATGCGGCTTATTATTCCTCCGATCCGGAAACCCGGGGAGCGATGGCGGGGACGGCCCTTCTTCTTTCGGTGCTTCAGGGAGGCATTGCCTTCGCTGGGGTGTATTTTTTGTCCCCCCTTCTCGGCGAATTATTCTCGAGTGAGGAAACTGGCAAAGCGATTCGATGGGCATCATTTGGTCTCATTGTCTTCCCTCTCAACAAAATTTTAGTCGCCTATATCAACGGGCTGAGGAGGATGCGGGCTTTCGCCATTCTGCAAGCTTCACGCTATCTCCTCGTGATGGCTTTTGTTGCAGGAGTATCAATTTCCAACCTGCCCTTTTATTATTCCACTCTCGCATTCGCAGCGGCGGAGTTAGCGACGGCGAGCGGAGCGCTGATATACTTAGCGGTGGCAGGGGAACTTCGCCTTTTTCGATCGTGCTTTTCGTGGATCAAGTCTCATCTGAGCTTTGGAGGGAAAAGCCTGCTTTCTGGGATGTTTGTGGAAATGAACTCCCGGTTGGATGTCTTGCTGCTAGGGGTACTGGTAGACGAGCGTTTGGTCGGGATTTACAGTTTCGGAGCCATGCTCGTGGACGGGCTTTACCACGTACTGGCGATGGTTCGAATCAACTTCAACCCGATTCTGGTTGAAGTGGTGCGGGATAAGAAATGGGAGCTTGGCAGATCCCTCCTGTCCAAGTCACGTCGCTACGCCTACGGGGTGACTTTGATTTTGGCGCTTCTGGTGTTTGCGGTTTTTCTGGTGCTGGCCTACTGGATTGTACCTGACAGAGGACTGCAAGAGGGGATTGGGGCTCTCGTGATTCTTCTCGTTGGGCTGACTCTTATTTCTGCTTATGTCCCCTTAGATAATCTTCTTTTGGTTTCAGGGCACCCCGCGTATCAGACCTTCCAAAATATGGCGGTAGCGGGAGGTAACGTATTGGTGAACCTGTGGTTGGTCCCAATCATAGGGATTGAGGGGGCCGCTTTGGGAACCGTAGCCGGATACGTCATGGGGATGTTGTTTCTGTTTTTTCTTTCCCGGCGAATGATAGGCTGGGATCTTTTGGCCAATCGGGTTCGCTGCAAGTGAAGGAAGAAGCGCCGCGACCTAGTCGAATTGGAGCGAGAAGAGCGTGGTGTTTGAATCCGTGAAACGCCATTTTCCATTTAAATAAAGTATGATTAATGTCTCTATAGCTGGCTTTATTGGTTGGGGGATCCTAATCCTTTTGTCGATCATGGCAGGGACCGCGTTGTCGAGACATTTTCCCTGGTCGATAAGAAGCCGGGCTGCAGGTGTTCCTTTGGGTGTGGGCATTGCATTAGCACCGTTTCTCTCCGGATTGGCGACGGTAGCGGCACTCGCTGTCTTTCGGGGAGCCTCACATGCGATTCATGCCGTTATCGTGGTCGCCCTCTTGTTGGTGATAGTTGTTGTCTCTAAAATCAAAACGGTTGGTTTTGAAAGTCGAATCTGCCGGGAAAAACCTGGTCAGGCGTTCTATTTGCTCATGGGATTGTGGGGACTCTGGGGCGGGGTGCTCGTATACGGAGCGATGTTTTATCCACTGACACAGAATGATGCTCTGGAGTATGCGACGGTGGGACGAATACTTTATGAAACAGGAGATCTCTTGAGCTATCCGGTGATCAAACCGGACTTGAATGATGCCGGGTTTTATGGTCCGTGGACCCATCCGCCGTTGTACGTGGCTCTGATCTATCTCGGCAACGTGATACAGGGACATGCTGATAGCCCGGGATTGATGCGCTTGGTGGGACCCTGGGTTGCCTTATCGGCTGCCTATTTAACGTATTGTCTGGGATGCCTGCGCAGTCGAATGGAGGGAGTCATTGCAGCTGTGGTTCTGCTTTCGACACCTCTGTTTTTTCTGGGAGCCGACTCGGGCTTGATCGACAGTTTGCCCGTGCTGGGTTTTTTGCTCATTTTAGCCGTTCTTGCAGGAGTTCGCGAAGGTGCGCGATTGAGAGGAATCCTTCTCGGTTTGATGGCAGGGGGCGCCTTGTGGACACATTCTCAGGCGATTCTGTTTGTTCCGATGTGTTTCGTCGTGATGGCTTGTCAGCAGGTTGTGAGGCGCAGATTGGTGTGGAGAGAGTTTCTTGGTTTCGGTCTCGGGGTCGGTATCGTTGCCTTAGCTCCCTATTTGAGAAATGTATTTTTGTTTGGTTCTCCGGTTTCAGATAACCCCGCTGTATTTGCGCTCCAACTTTTGGCGTGGGATGATTATTTTCAATACGCCAGAGGGTTGGATCAAACCATAGCCAAGATTCAATATGGGCTGTTCAAAGGCTGGAGTTCACCCGAGGCTTTCGGGCTTTCCTTTTGGTTCATGATTATTGGTGTCTCTGTTTTGCTGCTCGGAGCGAAGCGATATGGGGTGCGGATTTTAAAAGACAGGCAAAAAGAGCTGCCTGTTATCTGCGTTCTATTTCTCCTGATGTACCATATGGGAGTTTTGCTTTCGATTTTGCTGAGGGTGGATTTGATTATAAAAAACGAGAGATATATCCTAGGGCTGTTGCCGGCGGTGGCTCTTCTGGCTGGATTTGGCTTGTTCTCTCTTGCCAGGGCAAAGGGGGCAATCGTTTATCGGGGTGTGATCTTGCTCCTATTGATAGGATGGACCTTTCAACTTGGCGCTTTGGCCTGGTACCGTTTTTCCAGCAGCCGAATCGGAATCTCAGAATTGCTGCAGTCTCATGACCTCAAGCTGCTCAGCCGACCTGAATACGAAGCGATTGATTACCTGCGCGACGAAACAGCTGAGGACGAAGTGGTTTTTACCATGAAACCCTCGGACATGTATTACTCTCGACGAAGGATGCTCAGTTATTTGGATCCAGAGATGATTTCGTTCTACGAAACGGAAGATCCGAATGACGCGTTAGGATGGTTGCTTGAGCACAATATCAGTTTGATCCATCTTCCTCCCTATGGGCTGCCTCCATTCTATAACAGTGTCCTTCTGGAGCTGGTCGGAGATCCATCGCTCTCCGAATTGGTGTTTTCCTCTGGAGGGAGTCAGGTGTATCGCCTGAGGAAAGAGAGGAAAGAAACGTTGGTATCAAGCGCCGATGATGAACTTGCGGGCGATTGGAAACGACGGGCGAATTTAGTCATTGGGGGACGAAAAGCTTTGGCAGGGGTGTCGACCGGAGAAACTTCGCTCACTCTTGGAGAAGTCTCACGGGGTGGCATGATAGGCGGGCTTTTTCATCGCGATGCTTCGGTATTCCTCGAGTCACCGTGGCGGAGAGGTGAAGGGGAATGCGGTGTGCGTCTGGAATTGAAAGGTCGCGGAATGGTGCGGATATGGATTGAGGAAGACGGGGCGGAATTGCCTCGCTTTCTGTTTGGCGAGGTCGTCGTCACCGAGGGGGAATCGAAGCAGTGGATGCGCCGTTGGCTTCTTGGGAAGGGATCGAAAAAGTGGAGGGTTCTTGTCGAGCACATGGGCACTTCCGAAATTCAAATCATTACGGCGGTAGATTATTTGTGATTGATCATTTCCCATCTCACCATTCGGAAGAAACTATTTCTCTCCTTGCCAGTTGGTGGCCAACGTTTAGAAATCCGTTAGCTGTTTCGATCTGTTCCGAATGAACCTACAATGAAAAGTATCTTTGATTTTACCCTGGCTCTGACCGGTCTTGTCCTCTTGTCCCCTCTAATTCTCTTAACGGCGTTACTGGTTAGAGTTTTTCACGGACGCCCCGTCATTTTCTGTCAAGACCGTCCGGGCTTAAACGGGAAGATCTTTCGTATGATGAAGTTTCGCACGATGAGGGAGGCTCGCGACGAAAAGGGAGAATCGTTGAGTGATGAGAGAAGATTGACCCGCTTCGGTTCCTTCCTGCGCAGTACCAGTCTCGATGAACTGCCGGAATTGTGGAATGTTCTCAAGGGGGACATGAGTCTGGTCGGACCCCGTCCCTTGCTGGAGGAGTATTTACCCCTTTACAGTGAGCGTCAGGCCCGTCGCCACGAGGTGCGCCCCGGATTGACCGGTTGGGCACAGGTGAATGGTCGCAATACCCTTAGTTGGGAGGAGCGCTTCGAGATGGATGTGTGGTATGTCGAAAACCAGTCCTTCGCTCTGGATTTGAAGATTCTCCTTCAAACCATACAAGTGGTTTTATTCCGTCGCGGAGTCAACGCAAAGGGCGAGGCGACGATGTCGAAATTCACCGGGGCTGAGGACGGGGAGGTGTCAGCGTCGACCGGCGGTAAGCCGGAAAAAAATGACGACAATACGGCTGCGAAGGACATTGTTAAAGGATGAGAGATCGATTCGAAGACTGGACCCCGCCGGAGATCCTCCACGGTGTGCCTACGAAGTACAACTGGGTGGTTCAATATCCCGAGGGACTGAGCTTGGGAATGCGATCCGACATCGGTGCTTTTACCTACATCAATGCCCAGCACGGGGTTCACATTGGCGAGCTTGTGCAGATTGGGTCTCACTGTTCCGTCTACAGTGTTTCGACGATTGATGACAAAACCGGGCCGGTCATATTGAAGCGAAATGCGAGGATAGGCACGCACAGCACGATCATGCCGGGGGTGACGGTTGGTGAGAACGCAGTCGTCGGAGCTCACAGCTTCGTGAATCGCGATGTGCCGGACAATGCCGTGGTCTGCGGGGTTCCGGCGAGAATTATGAGAACCCGGGAGGAGGCTGAAGATGTCTAAACCAGCGAGGATTTATCTTTCGCCTCCGCACATGAGCGGGAGGGAGGAAGCTTACGTCGCAGCAGCATTCGCGAGCAATTTTATCGCTCCGGCAGGACCGCAACTTGCCGCCTTCGAAGCCTTGTTCTGCGAACTGACCGGTTTTCCTCACGCGGTGGCAGTCAGTAGCGGAACCGCGGCGATGCATCTCGCCCTCGAGGGAGTGGGCGTGAAAAGTGGTGATATCGTGTTGGCGTCGACCTTTACTTTCATCGGCAGCGTCAGTCCGATTCATTTTATGGGCGCGGAGCCGATTTTTATCGATTGCGATGAGGCTACCTGGAATATGGATCCGAAGCTTTTGGAGGCGCAGCTGAAGACGTTGCGAGCCGCCGGGCGTCCCGTCAAAGCGGTGGTACCGACCGATCTCTACGGACAGTCCTGTGATCTCGATGTTCTTAGGGATGTGTGTGACCGTTACGAGGTAGCCCTCGTCGTTGATTCGGCAGAATCTTTGGGCGCGCGCTACAACGGTCGAGCGGCGGGAAGAGGAAGCGATGCCGCTGTCTTTTCGTTCAACGGGAATAAAATTATTACTACCGGTGGGGGAGGGATTCTCGCGTCTGAAAATGCGCAGTTGATTGCCCGGGCCCGGCATTTGTCGACACAGGCCCGAGTGGATGTTCCTCACTTTGAGCATGAAGAGGTGGGCTATAACTACCGAATGAGTAATGTCCTCGCCGCCATTGGCCTCGGACAGTTGGAGACGTTATCGGATAAGGTTGCTAAGAAGCGCAAGGTTTTCGAATGGTACGAGGAACGGCTGGGGGGAGCTCCCGGCATCCAATTTATGCCCGAAAACCCTAAGGGCGTTTCGACTCGTTGGTTAACCACCGTAACGATTGATCCTGAAACGTTCGGGTGCGGGAGTGAACAAGTTCGCTCAGCGCTGGAAGATGCCAATATTGAATCCCGTCCGGCTTGGAAGCCGATGCATCTGCAGCCTTGTTTTGCTGGATCCAAGGTCGCCGGGGGTGGTATTGCAGAAGGGCTGTTTGAACGGGGACTCTGCCTGCCTTCAGGCACTCAATTGGAGGAAGAGGATGTGGAACGGATCGCAAAAATTATCCTCTCGCTTGGAACGGTCTGAGTTATTTTTCCAGCGCAGCTCCTGCTGATTTTATCGGATTGATTTCTTTTGATGACGACCTCTAGTTTTGCTCAATGTTCTTAAACCTCCAGTTTGTAAAGGAAAGCGTCTGGTTTCGTAGAAATTTGGCGTTCTTTTTCCATATAGCCGGAATGGTTCTTTCTTTCTTTCTGGCGATTCAACTGCGCTTCGATTTTGATGTGCCGCCGGGGTCCAAGGGCGTGTTTCGAGAGCAGGTTGGCTGGATCGTGCTGGGTTTTTTCCTCGCGATTCTCATTTTCCGTTTGTACCGGGGGCTCTGGCGCTTTTTCACTCTCCGAGACTGCTTTATCACGGCTCTGGCGATCGTGTTGGGTAGTTGTCTCGCTATCGTTTTTGTATACTTCGGAAACGGGCGGACCTTCGAAGGGTTTCCGCGGTCGACCTTGATCGTCACAGCGGTGTTGTTTCTATTCTGGGAGGTCGGGTGGAGGGGCTTGATTCGTTTGTTCCGCGAACATCGCATACAACGACGCTCCGGGGTGGCGGGTGATGGCGTCCTCCTCATGGGGAGTCCCGATCATGCGGATGCCTTGATGCGGAATTTAATGGTGCATTCCGACGGGATAGGGCCGGTCGTGGGACTCGTGAGCAATAATGCGAAACATCGTGGGCAGCAGATCAGAGGCGTTAGAATTTACAGTCCTGAGCAGGATCTCTCCACTATTGTTCGTGAGAACCGGGTCTCAAGCATACTCTTTTTACCCCCAATGAATTCACCGACTACGATTAGAATGGTGGTGGACGCTTTGGCTGAAGATGAATTAAAATGTGATTATCGGGTTATTCCATCGATGGAGGATCTTGCCTCTGGAAAGGTGAGCGTCGAACAGATAAGAAAAGTATCGATTTCTGATTTGTTGCACCGCGCTTCGCACGAGATCGATATGGCTGCGGTAAAGTCTACAATTGCGGGGCGGAAAATCATGGTCACCGGAGCTGGTGGAAGCATCGGTTCGGAGATTTGTCGCCAAATTGTTTCGTTGAAGCCGGCCTCATTGACGATGTTCGAGGCGAGCGAGTATTTGCTGTTCGAGATCGAGCGTGAGATTGCACCGATAGCAGAGGCGGCTGGAGTGCGGCTATTTGCCGTAACGGGGGATGTAAGGCGCTGTCAGCAAGTTAGTTCCGCGTTGAGGATTACAAATGGGGTCAATGTTCTTTATCACGCAGCGGCCTACAAGCATGTTCATTTGATGGAGAAGAATGTTATCGCCTGCTTTCAGAACAATGTGTTGGGAACTCAGGCGGTCGCTTCTGAAGCTGAGGAGTGGGGAGTCGAGGATTTTGTTCTCGTTTCAACAGACAAAGCGGTTCGGCCGACGAGTTTGATGGGGGCGAGCAAGCGGCTCGCTGAAAGAGTGATTATGGAGCGACCCATAGGAAAGACCCGTTTCAAGTCGGTTCGATTCGGGAATGTTCTCGGTAGCAGCGGCAGTGTTATTCCTATCTTTGAAAAGCAAATTGCGAAAGGTGGTCCTGTCACGGTGACGACGAAGAAGGTGACACGCTATTTCATGACAATTCCGGAAGCGGTAGAACTCGTGATCGCTGCAAGTGCGGTGACGAGTGATCGGCGCATTTGTGTGCTGGAGATGGGGGAACCGGTGAAGATCGATTCGCTTGCCCGTCGTATGATTGAATTATCCGGCTTTGTTCCGGATGTAGACATAAAGGTTGAATACGTAGGGCTTAAACCCGGTGAAAAGGAATACGAAGAGCTTTTAACCGATGATGAAGGTGTCGAGCGGACTGACCACGACCGCATATGGGTCGTTAAGAAGAATGACGACCAGGTTACAGGAGCTCCCGTCGATATTGGAGAGCTGATTGAGCTGATCGATATGGGTGACGAAGCAGGACTGCGCCAGTATGCCCATGATAGAATTCCCGGCAGTCTCCTATACAAGGACTTGGATGCTCCTGCTTGAGGAGCAAGCGTCGTGAACCACTAGTCACTGAAAGGACGTGTCAACAGGATAGTGTGTGGGGGGATGGCGATCGGTTTATCTCTCTTCCGTTGCCCGCATCGCCGGTTTTTTAATACCGGTTTCAATGAAGCTGAGTGCGGCTCAATCACGATTGATCGCTACAGCGACCTTCTGTGAAAGAAAGAGGCATCTTCGCCAACCTCTTGCCGCCGGTTCAGACGCGCTGAACCGGCGTTTCGCGGAAACCTCTCCTGCGAATTCCTCCCTACTCGCTCTTCGGCTTGATCGCCACGGAGACTTGTTTGTCGCTCTGCAGGAATTCTTTAGCGAGGGCGTTCACTTCTTCGACGGTGATGTTCTTGTAGTCGTCGACGAAGCTGCGTGACCAGTTGAGGCGCTCGGGGTATTCCTGGCTGGCTTCGAGAACGGAGCTGAGCCAGTAGCGGTTCGTTCTCCTCATTTCCTCGATCGAGGTTACCTGGGGCTTCTTCGCTCTCTCAAGCTCGTCTGCGGTGATCGCATCGCCTTTCGCGAGGGTCCCGGCGATTTCGGTGATCACTTCGGTCACGGGACCGGTTTGTGAGGGATCGATCGTGACGGAGGCAAAGAGATAGCCGTAGTCGGTCCAGGTATCGCTGGGGAAGTTGTGAGCAAAAGGGCTGTAGGCGTCACCGAGTTCTTCGCGGATTTTGACACGAAGCCGGTCATCGAGAACCGCTCCGAGCATCCCGATGCGACGCGTTTTCTTGATGTCGTAGATCGAGATGGTGGGCCAGTGAGCGACCGCCATTGCCTTCGGAATTTCGGACTCGAAGAGGAATTCTTTGGTCGTGCCGGCCGGGAAGGCGACTTTGCGTTCCTCTGTGTAAGCAGGCTTTGTTTCAGCGCGATCTTTCAGGTTGCCGAAGGTGGCGGCAAGTTTGGCGATCGCCTCCTCTTTGTCGAAATCCCCTACGATGCTGATTTCAAGGTAGCCTTCGGAAAGGTCGGGCATAAGCCATTCTTTCGCCTGATCAATCGTGAGTGCCTCGACGACGGCTCGATCCGGAAATCCAAAGCGGTCATCTCCGGAATGGAGAAAGCGGGCGACTTCATCCTGAGCGAAACCGCCGGGAGTTCTCTCGAGTTGCTGATAGAGGTAATCAAGGCCGCGTTTGAATTCGGTAACCGCCTCTTCGCGGAATCCGGGGTTGGTGATGTAGGCCCGCATCAGTTCGAGCTGCTTGCTGAGGTCGTCAGGTGTGGTCTGTCCTGAAAGGGTGAAGGCGTCGTCGTCGACGCTGAAAGCCACGCCAACCGATTCCCCGGCAAGGAGCTGCTGCAGATCATCCTGACTGTGAGCCTCGAGGCCGCCCCCTGAGAAGACGCTGTCGAGGAAAAAGGAGAGACCCGGGGTCGGTTCGGTGATGAGTCCTGCGCCGATACGGGCTTTCACATAGATCGACTCGTCTTCGTAATCGGTTACTTTCAGGTTGGCGCGGACATTGTTTTCAAAGTGAATCTGAGTGACTTCGAGGTCCTCCACTTCCTTGCGATCCTTGATCTTACCGGGCTCGGGAAGATCGCTGTAGGCGAATTGGTCGATCTCCTTGTCTTCCGGAGGTGAGACCTCCGCGTTGAGACTTTCCTTGTAGGCTGCTTCGATCGCAGCTTCGGCATTTTCCACCTCGGCATTGCCTGAAAGGAAGACAAGGGTTTCGTTGGCATTTGACCAGAGAGCCTTCAGTTCGGCCTGACAGCTTTCCGGGGTGATCGATTTCAGGGTTTCTGTGATTCGCGGGAGATCATCGGCAGGGCTCGTGAAAATGCGGCGTTGCCCGAGTCGGCTCGCGAGCTGGTTCGCGAGGTCTCTTGATTGACGTGTGCCCATTTGCTTCGCTGCGTCTTCGTACATCTGCATGATGTTGGCGGTCACTTCTTTAAACTCACCGGCAGTGAATCCGAATTCGAGAGCCTTGCGGAGTTCCTGCTCGATGAGAGCGATGGATTTCTCCCAGTTCTCCGGTTTGCAGTCCGCATCAATGGAACTGTAAAGAGAAAAGCCGAGGTCGAAAAAGTCGCCGGCGTGCATGCTTCCCGAGCTGATGGGGGAATCTTCCTGTTTGGCGATTCGGTCAAGACGACGATTGATGATCTGGCTTGCGATCATGAGTTGGAGGTCCTGCAAGCGGCGGGCGGAATTGTCCGGAGGGTCGATCCGCGGGGTGAGGGCTTCGATGGAAACGGAGGTCTCGCCCGCTTCCTGTTCGTAGTGGTAATTCGTCGCGAAGCCGCGTGAGGCGAGTTCCCCCATCTCGGGAGTGGGGCGCCGCTCGCGTTTCGGCATGTCTCCGAAATACTTTTTAATGAGAGCTTCAATGTTGGCTGTTTCCACATCCCCGACAACGATGACCGCCATCCGGTTGGCGGTATACCAGTTCTCGTAGAATTCGACGAAACGCTCGCGCGGCGCATTGCTGATGACTTCCTCGGTGCCGATGGGCATGCGGCTGCTCACGCGAATTTTCGGGAAAGCGAACTTCATCTGGTCCACAAAGGTTCTCCAACTGACGGAGTCGCGGTCGCGTTTCTCGCTGAGAATCACTCCCCGCTCGTCGTCGATTTCATCGGGAAGGAGGAGCATTCCGTCGGCGTAGTCGCGGATCAGTTTCATCCCTTCGTCAAGCATCTCCGCTTCTGAATTGGGGAGCTCGAGTTTGTAGACGGTTTCGTTGAAGGTGGTGTGAGCGTTCGTGTGATTGCCGAATCCCATTCCGAGGCGCTGGAAGTATTCAACCATTTCACCGGCAGGGAAATTGGTCGTTCCGTTGAAAGCCATGTGTTCGAGAAAGTGGGCGAGTCCCTGTTGATTGTCGGCCTCCATGAGGGAGCCGGCATCGACGAAGAGGCGCATGCTGACCCGGTTCGGTGGCTCTTCGTTCGGGAGAATCGCATAGCGGAGCCCGTTCTCGAGAAGACCCCAGGTCACGGCCTTGTCATGGGGGATATCGGAGGTTTCGTGCGGCAGTGGAATCGCATCGGTTCCCGGCATTTCCTTCGAAACGGCGGGGTGAAGGAAACAGGCAAACAGCAGGGTGAGAAATGAGAGTCGAATCATCATGTAAATAGCGGCGGGATGGGTGGGTTTTGTCTACGGAGTCGGAAGATATTACGAAGTGAGAGAGATACCAGTCCGATTAGCGGCGGTTAAATGCCACGCAATCGTCGAAGGTGGCGCCGGAGCCGCCGAAAATGTCGAGTGCGCTCCCGATCGTCAGGTCGATGGTCTCGTTGCTGAGGGCGGCGACTTTCTCCAAATCGGCGAGGCTGGCCGCGCCGCCGGCGTAGGTAATCGGGCATTTTCCCCAGGCGCCGAGGTAGGTGACCAGTTCAGTGTCAATGCCTTCGCATTTTCCTTCGACATCGGCGGCGTGAATGAGGAACTCGTCGCAGTGAGCGCAGAGGTGGTCGAGCACTTCGTGGGTGACTTCGAGATCGGTCAGGGTCTGCCAGCGGTTCATCGCCACGGTCCACCCGTTGGCGGAACGACGGCAACTGAGATCGATGACGAGCCTTTCTTTTCCGGCCGCGGCGACGAGATCCGCGAGCGCCTTTTCCTGAAAGTGTCCATCGGAGTCGAAGAGGGTCGAGGTCGCAATGACGTGGGAAGCTCCTTTTCCGAGCCACTGCGCGGCGTTGGTGGCGTTGATTCCGCCTCCGATCTGAAGTCCTCCGGGATAGCTTGCGAGGGCGGATTCGGCCGCCTCGTCGTTTCCGGGGCCCAGTTTGATGACATGACCGCCGCCGAGTTTGTTTTCGGCGTAGAGTTCGGCGAACCAGGCGGACGGTTTGTCGCTTATAAAATTGGTTTTCAGTCCCGATGATTCAGAATCGAGGGTGCCACCCACGATTTGTTTGACGCGGCCTTCGTGAAGGTCAATGCAGGGGCGGAACTGAGTCATTTTGATGTCGTGTCTGGAGATCGGATCGGGGCGGTAGTTTAACCTAACTCTACGAGGTTAAAACGACTGAATTGGGTTCTTTGAGTGACTTGAGAGGAGGTAGAGGAAGGAGGATTCCCTCCACGGGGACGGTTGAGAGGAGCGGCGCGGGCTGTGCAGTGGGAACGAGTTTCGTTCCTCTACGGGTAGAGGAAGGAGAATTCCTTCCATGGGGATACGTTGAGAGGAGGGCGCGGGCTGTGCAGTGGGAACGGGTTTCGTTCCTCTACGGGTGGAGGAAGGAGAATTCCTTCCATGGGGATAAGTTGAGAGTAGGGGCACGGGCTGTGCAGTGGGAACGAGTTTCGTTCCTCTACGGGTAGAGGAAGGAGAATTCCT
>JAYWLB010000123.1:0-134777 GCA_035967665.1 Verrucomicrobiales bacterium BCK34 | reverse complement strand
ACGCCCCTCTCCTCTTCTACTATTTTGAATCACCAGTTTTGAAATGAAAGCTAACACCGCAAACCGACAGAGCAATGGATTCACCATGGTGGAAATGCTTATCGTTATTGCCGTGATAGGGATCATGTCAGCACTGGTCATTTCCTCTTTCTCAAACGCGGCACAGGACAGCAGACGTGTTGTTGCCCGTCAGCAACAGGCCGCCGTCCAAAACGCCGTCAACGCCTGGGTAGCGGAGAAATCCTCCAGAACCAGTCTTTACGACGCGAGAACGGAGTACAACGCCAAAACCACCGGCGAAGACAAGCTCGACGAGATCAAAAGGTATCTCGACGACTCCACCTATCAGCATTTCAAGGACAACACTTCGGACAACAATAAAATCCAAAGTGCCGCGCTGAAGAAAACGAGCCAGCATCTGACACTCAGCCCGTGGCTGGCAGGCTCCTACCCTAAAGTCTCACTGGACTAATCCCCATTCCTACCACGCCAAAATGATGAGAAAGATACAATCCAAACCCCGCGGATTCTCACTGGTTGAAGTGCTCGCCGCTGTGGGCATCATCGGAATCATCGCCTTCCTCGCGATTCCTAACATTGTCGCAATTAAAGAGGATTCCGAGACCAATCTGGCCATTTCCAGAGCCGAGGCGGCCAACATGGCCATCGTCTCTTACATTCAGGCCAACGGAAAGGATGCGGTTGCCGCGAACTGGGGAACCCTTAACAACCAGGGCCGCTATGCAAAGCTCCTCCCCTATCTCTCCTTTGCACCGGCTACGATCGCCGAATTTTCACCCAACGGGTTCACGATTACTCTTCCGGCGAACTTGAACGCGCTGACAAAATCAACCCTGCTTGATTATGCCAACAAGCCGGTTCCCTACTAGAATTCACAATCCTACTTTCAGATGAAGCTCAACACGCAACCATCCTCTGCAGGTATCTCGCTGGTCGAAGTCATCACTACCGTCGCAGTCCTCGGCATTCTCTCGTCCCTGGCCGTCCCTGCCTATCATCGGGTAGTCAGCGGCTCGAGCCAAACGATCGCTTCAAATCTCGTTGAGACCCTGAATGGAGCGACCAAAAAATTCAGTCATTCCCAGTGGGATCTCATCTATACCGCCAACCCGACCCAGGCGAGCGATGAACTCTACATCCTGAGAACACTGCAGTGGCGAGATCCCGGCACGACGGGTGAGTTGAATCCGGGCGGCCCTTTTATGACCCCCAACTGGAGTCCCGCGACATCTTCGAGCGATGAAGACTACCGCGCGGAGTGGACGGGGTCTTCATGGCGCCTCCTCGAGCCCGGAGAAGCAGGGACCGGCCTCAAACTGGCACTGGACGCAAGTGACGTCGGAACGGGCTATGCTTTCCCAACCGATTTCAAACCCGCCGGAGCAAACTAACACCCTTCAATCTCTTTCTTCCTTCTATCCCACGTCTCCCCAATGTCTTCACTCGGAATAAACAGCCCACTTATTAAGGGATCGCCAACAGATCTCGATACCGGCAGCGCCCCCGGTTCAAAGGATATGGCAAAATTCGGAGCAGCCTTTTCAGGGCTGATCTCACTGGAGGGAATGGCCGTCCAGTTTGGCTTGCTCCCGGTAAAGCTTGCCCGGGATACCTGCTCGGTGGAGGCGGAAAACCTGATTCGCCGGCTGGGACGCAACCCCCGCTCCGAAAACCCGTGGTTACCCGTTTCGACGCTGGGCCCACTGCCTATTTTTGCCCACCACGAGCCAAAGTCCGAGGATATGTGGGGAGTTCCCTCCTGCCTTGCTGTTCGGGTTGTAATCTCCGAGGAGCAATATGAGAAAATTCGTCGCGATCTCGTGATGCGGCTTTCGAATACCCCTCTCCCGTCAGAGGGGAAACTGACCCAAATGGTGGCACCGAATCTTGCGAACAATGATCTCGATGCCGCCTTTCGCTGGTTGCTGGAAAACTATCCCTACACCGAAGAAGAGAATGAGCGATTCTCGATGCTATACGCAGAGGCTGTAGACAAACACGGCTATGTTGACCAGGAAGGTTTCAACGCGATTATCCCTTCGCTGGGCGTTGCTCTCCAATACCTCAGTTGCGGCCCTTCAATGCTGTGCTTCAACCCCGAGGAAGTGCCCAAGCAGGACATCGTTTCCCACGGCATGCTGGAAAAACACGAGGTTTATCCGGTCTACGCCGGAGAACACCGGGTCTACCTCCTTTCAACTTCCGAGGACAATTTTGCACTCGAGGACGAATGGCTTTCCCAGGGAAATGACCCGGTTGAATTTATTCCCGTCATCGCTGACCTGAAGGCGATCAAAGCACTGATCAGCAGAACCGGCTCTTCAGGCGTTGCCCAGGCTGGCGTCGAAATCGAACGTTCACAGCTCACCGTTTCGAACGCAGAGGGGCTCGTCGAAATCATGCCGGATGACATCGCATTGATCAATCCTCAGAATGTGAATCACACTGCGGAAGAGTTGATGCACTGGGTATTTTACACTGCGATCACAAACCGGGCATCTGACCTTCACCTCGAGAAATATTACAATGTAGCGCGATTTCGTGCCCGCATTGACGGCAAGCTCCGGACCATCTACACCGCTCCCGAGGAGATGATGCAGCGCTTCATCGCGCTGATCAAAAACTACGCTAACATGAGCCAAACCCGGCAGGAGGCACTCGACGGCCGGATTGCCCTCGCAATCGGCACGCGTCGTGTTGACGTTCGTGTTGCCGCGGTTCCCTGCCGCAGCGAAATGCAGAAGATCATCATGCGTTTCCTCGACAAGCAGGATGGACTGAAGGAACTTTCCGAGCTCAATTTCTCAAAACGTCAGGGTATGATCGTGAAGCGGGTCATGAGCCGTGACCAGGGCCTCATCCTCATTACAGGACCAACCGGGTCCGGTAAAACAACTACGCTCTACGCTCTCATTAACAGCGTGAACGACGAGGGCATTAACATTCACACAATTGAGGACCCTATCGAATACGAAATCGAGGGAATCAATCAGACGCAGACCGACCCGACTCACGGCCTGACATTCAGCAATGGACTTCGTGCCCTCCTGCGTTCAGATCCGGATGTTATTCTAATCGGTGAGTGCCGTGATCAGGAAACCGCGACTTCCGCGATCAACGCATCTCTAACAGGCCACCTCGTCCTGACAACCTTACACGCGAATGATTCGCTAAGAGCCGTTTCACGTCTTCTGTCAATGGGTGTCGAGCCGCATCTCGTCGGTGACTCCCTTGCGATGTCTCAGGCTCAGCGACTTGTTCGCCGCCTCTGCAACTATTGCAAACGACCTTCGAAACCGAATCCGAAGATGCTCGAACTCTTTGCACGCCAGGGCATCCGCCATGCGAATGCCGATACGACCCTTTTCACTGCAGCGGGTTGCCAGGAGTGCGCGGGAACCGGGTATTCAGGCAGGGTAGCCCTGATGGAGATGGCGGAAATCAACTCTGAGATTGCAGATCTCATTGAAGTCAAAGCCACTCAAACTGAACTTAAGAAAGCGGCTCTGAAATCCGGATTCCAGACACTTTATCAGGAAGGTTTAACTCATGTCCTTGCAGGAAACACGACTCTGGACGAAATTAAAAAAGTCAGCTACACCGCATTTTAATCCCGACAATCATCTCTATGAACGCCACAGAAACAGCCCCGGAAACCGCGCCAGCAACGGCAGAACCAACCCCGCGAGTCCTCATCGTCGATGACGAGAGAGCGATGCAGATGTTGGCTGGCGCGATCGTTGATAAACTAGGTTACGAATTTACCTGCGCCTCCAGCGGTGAAGAAGCCGCCGAACTGACAAAACAGGCAATAGAGGAAGGAAATCGATACTCAGTTGTTGTCATGGATCTTGCCCTTCCCGGCGGAATGTCAGGACTTGAGGCAACCATCGCCATCAAGCAGCTGGACGCAGACGCACAAGTCATCGTGAGCAGCGGCTACCTTGAGCAGAACGCCCGTTCGGCAGCGCTTGAACACGGCTTTGCAGGCATCCTTCCCAAGCCTTACACAGCAGATCGCCTCGCTTCAGAACTCAAATGGGTCGTGAAACGAAGCAATGCATCCACTCAGGAAAACGCCTGAGCCGCTTCACTGTGACTTCTGATCCGGCTCATCGCCGGATCGCGACCCGGAGTCATCGTCGCTCCGGTAACTCGCAACGACCAGGCTGCTGAGATATTTGTCAGGATTTTCCACGGCCTCTTCTGTGATCACAAAGGTATCCTGCCCCGTATTCTTACGAATCAGGTTAAGACCGAACTGAAAGTCACGGAAAAGCTCTTCGCACACTTGAAGAATGCTTTGATTCTTCACTTCCGACAACGTTGCTATCCGAACGGCAGCGTCGTTCCGGATAGTAAGTCGCACACCGTGACTTTCCTCGAATTTCCTCCGGAAAGCCGCGATTTCAGCGATGACCCGCCCGTCCCCGACAGGGCCGGCTTCTGACAGGATCGTTTCCAGCGTCGCCACAGGATCTTTCACGAGATCTCCGCTCACTGACAGCTCAGTGATTGAGGTTCCCGGCAGTTCAAATTTGAAATTTCTGAGAAGCCGCTCACAAACCGTCATGAGCCCCCTCGCTCCGGTCTTCTCTTTTTCGGCAGCACGCGCTATCTCCTGCAAGGCATCATCCGAAAACTGCGCCCGTATTCCAAAGGCCTCGAACTCGCGCTCATACTGGCGAATCAGACTCCCCTCGGAGTTTTTCATAATGTTGAAGAGATCATCCGCATCGAGATGATCACAAACCACCCGAACCGGAAGCCGGCCTATAAATTCGGCCTCAAATCCAAAGTCGATGAAATCACGGGTCTCAACCAACTCCTCAAGGAGGGTCTCCTGAATTCCTGTACTGCTATCAGCCGAGAAACCTATCGCCCCCTGACGGACACGCTTCTCGACAATCTTCTCAAGCCCCGAAAAGGCGCCACTGACGATGAAGAGAATGTGCCGGGTATTGATCGAATCTTTCCCCGATTTACCGCCTTTGCTCATCTCAAACATTGCCTGCATTTGAGACTGCATATCCTGAGGGTTGCGAACCGGGACCTCGGTCTCCTCCATTAACTTGAGCAGAGTCGTCTGCACTCCCCTTCCACTGACATCCCTGCCGGAGGAGTTGGAAGCGGTCGCAATCTTATCGATCTCATCAATGTAAACGATCCCGTACTCAGCGAGGGAAACATCCCCGTCCGCTTTTCTCACCAGTTCCCGGACGAGATCATCAACGTCGGCTCCGACATACCCGGTCTCGGAAAATTTGGTCGCATCCGCTTTCACGAAGGGAACTCCGATCAACTCGGCGATATGTTTCACGAGATAGGTTTTCCCGACTCCGGTGGGCCCCACGACAATAACATTCTGCTTCGCGAACTCGATTCTCCCGGCCTCCTCCGGGCTCTCCTGCTCGAGACGTCTCAGATACTTGGCGTGATTGTAGTGATCACAGACGGCTATCGAAAGAGCCTTTTTGGCTTCATCCTGACGAATCACAAATCGATCAAGATGCTTTTTGATATCGCGGGGAAGCAGGTCAAAATCGAAGACATCGACAGGGTCCTCCGATTTCACATCGTGAGTCTCTCCCGAACTCTCCGGGGCATTGGCGAATGGATTCATTCCATCCGGCATTGATGAAAAAGAAACCTGATCGCCGAAATTTGACTTTAAAAACTCCGAAAGTTTTCTCGAAATTTCATCGGGATCAGGAAAGGGCGTATTGTCGTCGTCTTTATCGCTCATAGCAGGATTTTTGATGGGGACTGATAAGCCCGGTAGATCTAGACCGCCCACTACAACGGGCGTTCAATTTTGTAACTACGAATCTTGAGCGTAGCCACTCAAAAACAACCTAGGGAAGCAGTTTCGCAAGCGCTGTCCATTTGGCAGAGAATTCCGGGGAAACAGCCGCCAGCTCTTCGCCGGAAGCCATCGCCAATGCCCCCTGATTTGTCGCAATAGCGAAGGCCACAATTGTTTGCCAGTTACTCATGTTTTCAGGGCTTAGATCCCCCTGCAATTCCACAGCCGACGCGATCATCCAGGCGGGGTCAAAACTTTCTACCTCCACTTCATTCGGCCCAAATCCCAGATCGACGGTGAATGTGGAGGTGTTTGCCGCGGTGATCGCCGCATTCAGCGGGACTCCTTCACGTCTCAAAATTTTTCCCTTGTAGTTCCCCGCCTCCAGCAAATTCGCAAGCATCTGTATGAATGCCCCCGCCTCTGTGTAAACTTCGATCAGAGCCGCTTGAAGCTGTGCCCCCGAAGCAGACTCGAACTCAAGAGCTTCCAACTGAGCCACGGCCCCGGTAAAGAGAAGCGTTTCGCTGTACGGCGCGAATGATGCATAAAGCGCTCTTAATTCATCCAGCTCCGATTGCGCAGCAGCCTCATCCGCGGAAGCCATTTCGGGTTCCGAATCAGATTTGGAGCCACCGGGCGAGACCTCAACGACAGTCTCTGCTGCGGCTGCAGAAGCTGCCTTCTCCTCTGCCACCAGCTTCTGAATTTCATCAACCCGGTCGAGTCGTTCTTGAATCAATGCAGGAAATCTACCGGGTGACTGCGCGGTTCCAGCCGCCTCTTTCAACGCGGCCCTCATTTTAGAAGGGTTCATTGTTGATCCCTTCCGGACAGGATTGGGCAGCGATTTCAATCCGGAAAAATCGGCGTAATAAGCCTTGAGAGGCGCCGTCAATGAGTCTTTCCAGGCATACTGGGACGGCATACTGCACGATTCAAATTTCTTAAGATACTCAATGCCTGATTCAAATTCGCCGCATTGCCAATTTTTCAATCCCGCGAGGAGCCACCCGACGGCATCGAACGACGAAGTCCCGAACTCAACATCGGATTTCAAAAAGGGAAACGGTTCCAATAGATTCGAGGAGATTTTACCGAGAAAGGTCGTCACTTCCGGGGAATCCTCTGAAGCGCTGGAAAAATTCTTCTGAACCTCCAGAAAAGCCTCCCTCGAGTCCGCTTCCCGACCTTCGAGGAGAGCGATCGTCCCCCGAAAGAAGCCGGTCCACATCCGCGTGGAGGGCGAGAGGTTGGTGGCTTTGGCGAGGTCATCGAAGGATTTACCCGCCTGGCGAAATCGTCCCGTGGAAAAATGCTCCCGTGCTTTCAGAAATTGCTCGGCATTCGAGTTCTCACTCGCGTCAATAACCCGTTCCCCCCCGACGATACCTAAAGAGGGATTTTCCATCACTTCCTCTTTGGGGATCATCAAGAACAAAATCACGACAAAAATCATCAACCCACCGGCGATCCCGGCGAGAACCGGTATTTTGCTCTTCTGAGTGGTTTTATATCGGCTGCTGCGCCCGAACTCGTGCAACAGAATCCGATCGATTCGCTTGAGCAACTCCTCGTATGACTGGGGGCGCTGCTGAGGCGAATAAGCCATCATCGCCTCGATCAGTTTGATCGTTGCCTTCGACACCCCCGGAGCAACCGCCTTGAGGTTCACCGACTGCTTTTTGATCTCTTTCAGTTCCTCCAGCGACGAGGTATTGGCCTCAAAAGGAGGCACCCCGGCGAGAGCGTGGTAAAGCGTCGCGCCCAGGCTGTAGATGTCACCGAGATAGGTGTCCGGCTCCCCGTCGAGCTTTTCCGGAGGCACATAGAACGGCGTCGCCCACAAATCCTCCGACTCATCGACTCCGCCCTGTTGCACGGCGAGGCCGAAGTCAACGAGCTTGGTGGTCCCGTCCTCCGTCACGAGCATATTCCCGGGCTTGATGTCACGGTGAATCAAATGCTCGTCATACGCAGCCCGCAGCCCGTTTGTGACATCGTGGGCAATCCTCAAGACCTCAGCTTCCCCTATGGCCCCCTTTTCCTCGATCACTTTTTCGACGCCCGTGGCATCGACGAGCTCCATAGCGATAAAGAAGTATCCCTGATCCTGCCCCACCGCATATACCTTGACCACATTCGGATGAATAATCAGGGCAGTTAACTTGGCCTCCCGCTCAAACATCGCGGTCAAGTTTGCGTCACGGCTCAATGCCTGATGGAGCACCTTGAGAGCAACCTCCCGGCCGAGATGCCGATCCGAAGCACGGAAAACCTGGCTCATCCCACCTTCCCCGAGGAGCCCTGTAATATCATACTGCCCCATCGAAGTCCTCACCCTGATCGACTCGCCACAATGAGTGCATTTGATCTTGGAATACGGCGAGAGGAGCGAGACATCCAGCGCCTGCTTGCACTCAGGGCAATGATTCACCGCCGGATTCTGATTTTCCTTTTCCTCCATCAAGAGCTGTACCGAACTTTTAAAAATCGGGATCGCGACAGTCTATCCAGACGATTCTGGACGTCCAGACAATTAACATTCAATTGAGGGCGTTTTTTCCACACAGGCGATTTATTTACCCTTGCTGATATTCTTCAATCGCAGCCCTATCAGTTGATACTTTCCTCTCATGGCAGTAGCCTAACGGGTATAGCCGGACCGGAATGAAAGAGATTAAAATAGGAAAACTAAGCCTCGGGGGCGAGCGCCCGCTCTTTTTTCTCGGGCCCTGCGTGATTGAATCTGAATCATTTATCGCTGAAACAGCCCCGAAGATCAGGGAGATCGCCGACAGCGCCGGTGTCGATTTTGTCTTCAAAGCCAGCTACGACAAAGCAAATCGAAGTTCTGTGTCCTCATTTCGCGGGATGGACTGCGAAAAGGGGTGCCGACTCCTGCAGAAGACCGGTGCTGAAATAGGCGTCCCTGTGACCACCGATGTCCATTCCGTCGAAGAAATTAAGATCGCAGCCGAATTCATCGATGTCCTTCAAATCCCCGCCTTTCTCTGCCGTCAGACAGATCTCATCGAAGCCGCAGCGGTCACCGGAAGGGTCGTAAATGTCAAAAAAGGCCAATTTCTCGCCCCCTGGGACGTTAAGAACATAGCGGATAAACTGAAGGCCTTTGGATCTGAGAATTTCTTTCTGACCGAAAGAGGAACCAGCTTCGGATACAACAACCTCGTTGCTGATATGAGATCAATACCCTGGATGAAAGAGTTGGGATGCCGTGTCGTTTTCGATGCGACCCATTCGGTGCAGCGCCCCGGCGGCGACGGCACCTCCAGCGGAGGCGACGGCGTCCTCGCTCCTGTCCTCGCGCGATCAGCAGTTGCCGCCGGTTGTGACGGGGTCTTCATGGAAACCCATCCCAATCCGGCTGAAGCCCTCAGCGATGGTCCCAACCAGGTTCCTCTCGAGAAACTGGGAACCGTTCTTTCAGAGCTCAAAGCGCTCTACGAACTGGTGAGAACGTTCAAATCCTGATATTTCTTTAATGCTAAGCCCCCTCCATCGTTCGGCCCCGATCCGAAGTCTTTTTGCTGCAGGCATCCTCCTGTGCAGCATTGCCATGGCCAACGAGCCCGTTCCCGGTTCCCTCGTGCAGAGCATGCTCCCGCCGGAGTTGACGAAACTTTTCCCTATCGGGCGGGTTTTCAAAGGAGTCGCGATTCCCTCCTACACTGATGACCGGCTCAAGTCGGTGATGCGGGCCGTAACCGTGGTCCGGGTCGACGAACAATACCTCGACCTCACCAATCTTGTCATCTCCATCTACAATGACGAAGGTGAACCTGAGACCTACATCAGCATGGACGAAGCGGTCTTCGATCTCGTCACTCAACAACTCGTTTCGAAAACACCCTCGAAGATCGAGCAGGAAAAATTCACCATGACCGGCGACAAAATGACCTTTGAAACCCAAACAAGGCTCAGCCGAATGGAAGGCAATGTCCGGGTCATCATCCCCGACGCCAAAGACTTCACCTCCCAAATGGGCCTCGCCGTACCCGGCGGAAAATAACCTTCACAACGGATAATCTGATCCCATCCTAAAATGAAATATTCCATCTTTCTCATCACCCTTTCTCTCGGACTGCCCATCGTCCCGGAGGCTGTGAAGGCACAGGATACCGAAGCGTTGAAAAAAGAGGCCTCCTCCGTTTTCTCAGATCCCCGCTTTAAGTCGGCATTCCGAAAAGCGAAGAAGGATCCCGAAGCCGCCCTCGCTGAAGCTGACCTCGATCCCGAGGAAATGGTTCGCTCAGTCACTCGCGCCTTCAATGAAAACAGGGACAAGATCGATACTGAAAAAATCGAGTCGATGGCCAAAGAGATCGACACCGGGCAGATTGAGTCGATTGCCAAAGAAATCGACACGAGTCAGGTCGAATCCGTCGCACGGGAGATTGAGAGTGAACCGGCCGCTGACCGGGCGATCTCCTCGATCACCAGCATGCTGCCCAAACCCCCGCCATCCGAAAATGAGGTCCCCGCTACCAGACCTGCTCCCGGAAACGGGGGCATCGTAGCTCGCCCCATCGCGATTCCCGTTGCAGGTGACACGCCGCCAGTCCCCCAGGAATCGACGACAGTGGTCCAGGAGACCAGTGTCACTGAAGTCGCCGGACTTGGCGCGACAACGCCTCAGATTCCCGATTCACCATCGCTCAACCCCGACGAAATCCCCGCGCCGCAACCTTTGGCACCGAAATACAACACCAAGGCCGGCGGCGGAAAACTCGGCAACAGCGCCGAAGGGAACATGGAAATCCTCGCCCGTGAGTCGATCCTCGACGATGCCAACGGCCTCCTGACTTTTCGTGGCGATGTCTTCGTGAATCACCCCGGATTTGAAATCAAGTGCGATAAACTTGAGATCTACACGAACCCGGGAATGGGCGCCCAATCAGAAAACCCGAAAACCGGTGAGAAAACAGAGAACTTCAAACGCGCCGTCGCTTCAGGCGGGATGGTCGAGATTCGCCGGATCACGCCCGAAGGGAAGACCCAGATAGCACTGGGACGCCGCGCCGACTACGATGCCATCACCAAAGACATGATCCTCTCGGGCGGCCCCCCCTATATTCAGGATGGCGAAGCCTTCGTTAAAACCGACGCAGCAGACGCCCAGATCATCATGAGAGGCAACGGACTCTACGAAATCAAAGGGTCCAACAACAGGAGCCACATCAGCATTCCCATCAAAGGCCCGGACAAAACAAAGGGTCTCGGAGGCGGCATCGGAATAGGCGGATTACCCTGATCGCATTTTACCGCCACCCGTATCTGTCCCACGCTATGAGCTATTCTGACGACCGCGACGAAATTGCAGAACTCTTCGGTAAGCAGCCGAAGGTGAAGAAAAGTGGCTATTCGGAGGAACTCCCTGTAACGAACGATGCGAAGCCATCGCCGAAGCCGGGCGTCCCGCCTCAACTTCCCCCCGAGCCAAGAGCCAAAGCCGAGGTGGAGGTCGCGGTGCCCGTAAAGCTGCGCCCCCCCGCTGATGTCGAGCCTCATCCATTGGACGAAGTGCCGCCTGCACCTCCCTCGAAACCGAAACCGGCCGAACCTGAAGTGGTCGACGAGGACTTCATCGTTTACGACGATGCGGCAGCAGCCGATTTTCTTGAAAGCGAATTCGTTGCTTTTGAAGAGAAAAGCGAAGCGCCCGCGCCTCCCAGGAAGACTCTCGCCTCTCTGATCAAGAAGCGGAAGGCGGCACCGGTAGCCCTTGAGGAAGAATTGCCGGCTGAACTGCCCCCCGTAAGAAAAGAGACCGCCGCCCCGCCTGTGGAGCCTCAGAAGCAAACACAGGAACCCGAAGCAAAAGCGCCCTCAGCGGCTACTTCAGCGGCACCCGCCGCTGCGGCCTCTCCGGCAGCGACGGTCACCGGAGAAACGCCTCCGGTCTCTGAGCCCGGGCAAGCCCCTGCAGAACGAACCTTTTCCGCCGAACCTCTCCTCGATACGAAAGGCCTCGTCAAAATCTACGATGGCCGGACCGTCGTCAACGGTGTCGCGATCAACGTCAAACCTGGCGAAATCGTCGGCCTCCTCGGACCGAACGGCGCCGGAAAGACAACCAGCTTCTACATGATGGTTGGCCTCGTCCCCCCCAACGACGGGACAGTGATGTTCAACGGAACCGATGTCACGAAAATGCCGATGTACAAGCGGGCCCGTCTCGGAATGGGCTACCTGCCCCAGGAGGAATCCATTTTCAGAAAACTCACCGTCGAGCAGAATATCATGGCGGTGATGGAGACCCTCGATATTTCCCGCAAAGAGAAGATAGAGCGGTGCAACGAGCTCCTCGAACGATTCAGCATCACCCACATTCGGAAGAATATTGCCCTGACCTGCTCAGGAGGGGAGAAGCGACGGGTCACCATCGCCCGCTCTCTCGTGACACAGCCGTCGCTGGTCATGTTGGATGAACCGTTTTCCGGCGTTGACCCTATCGCGGTCAACGAAATCCAGAGCATCGTCGCCGATCTTCGCGATTCCGGCCTTGCCATTCTCATTACCGATCACAACGCCCGCCAAACTCTGGAACTGGTCGACCGTGCCTACCTTATTTACGAAGGGAAAGTGCTCCGTGAAGGGACCAGAGATTTCCTCATTAATGATCCTGTCAGTCGCGAACTCTACCTCGGCGACCGGTTTACAATGTAGGGATTGGAAACGATATTTTTCTGGCTTTGTTATAAAAAAAGTTGGCGCATTGAATTTGAATCGATCCTTGTCAATAAGGCACCCTTCCTGCTAGAGTATCACTGAGCTGGAAAAGCCAGCAACCTCAAAAAACAAACTGAACTATGCAAGTAACCAACGTCAATCTGCCTATCACTGTCACCGGTCGCCACGTTTCTGTCACAGATGCCATGCGCGACCACGCTCAGAAGAAAGTAGCCGGTTTGCATTTGGATTACCCGAAAATCATCGAAGCCAAGGTGATCCTCAATGTTGAGGGTGATCGACATATCGCTGAGGTGATCCTCTTTTGCGCCAATCACATCGTAATCGAAGCAGATACCACGACAGCCGACATGTATGCGTCAATCGATGAGACGATGTCCAAAATTGCGCGCCGGATGCGCAAGCACAAGACGCGAATGCTGAAGTCTCACCGGCCAAAAAGGCAGAAGGAAATGCGCCAACTCGAAGAGGCAATCTTTACAGCCGAGCTCCCGGATGAAACAGAGGACGACCACGAGCCCGTCCTGATCCACAAGGAAAAATACAGGGTCAAACACCTCTTTTCAGATGAAGCGATCATGGATATGGAAATGAACGAAAAACCGTTCATCGTCTACCACGACGCCAAGTCCGACAAGCTCGCCGTGATCTATCGTCGTGATGACGGGGATTACGGAATGATCACGCCAGTCGAAGAATAAGAGACTGCCGTAGATTTCTTTACGAGCGGGAATGGTCTGCATCAGGCCATTCCCGTTTTTCTGATACAATTCGTTTCGGCCATCCGTAGACACATGAGTTTACCCCTTCCCCGCAGCGTTTCAGAAGGTTCAACTCTCGCGATTGTTGCTCCTGCAGGCCCTTTCGACGAGGAGGCTTTTCGCAAAGGAGTGGAATGGCTTGAACAACGCTACGACCTGACTTTCAGTTCAGATATTTTTTCGAAATCGGGCTATCTCGCGGGAACAGATGAGAGACGCCTCTGCGAACTCACCGGCGCGATCAACGATGATAAGGTCGACGCGATTCTCTGTGCCCGCGGAGGCTTTGGAACGACCCGCCTTCTCCCCGGTTTGGAATTGTCCGCGATCCAGTCCGCAAACAAGATGATCGTCGGGTTCAGCGACATATCAGCGCTCCACACCCGCTGGGCCGCAGCCGGAGTGCGTTCGATGCACGCTCCCATGGTTGCAGCCCTGGGCAATTCGAGCCCCTCAATTCGCGAACGATGGACGAGCTGCCTCGAGTCTCCCGGAGAAATGCGTGTGCATCAGTTAGAACGATTTAACTGCACATCGGCGACGCATGCGGAAGGCCGGCTCTGCGGTGGCAATCTTGCTGTCCTCTGCGCACTCAACGGTACTCCCTACGCCCCTCTTCTCGACGACGCAATTCTCTTCATCGAGGATGTCGGCGAAAGACCTTATCGCATTGACAGGATGCTGACGACCCTGAAGCAATCCGGTTGGTTTGACCGGATCCGCGGGTTGATCATCGGAACCTTTACCGAGGGCGATCCCGGCCCCGATCAGGTTTCTCTCGACGATGTCCTCAACGAGCACTTTGGGAACAGCCCGTTTCCGGTCCTGCGCGGTTTGTCTTCGGGTCATGTCAAAGAAAACGAACCACTCGTTTTCGGCTCCACCGCCCACATTACCGGCAGCGCGCTGGAGATTTTTTAAACAGGATCCAGATTGAGCAGCATCTCGATCTCGGAGAGGTCGAGTGTGTTGATTACATTGTCACGGGTCAGCCACCCCTTCCGGGCGAGACGGACACCGAACCAGAGAAAATCGAGATGAGCGGTCCGGTGCGCATCCGGGTTGATCGCACATTTCACCCCCTTCTCAGTCGCGAGCTTCCACCATCTCCAGTCCATGTCGAGACGCCAGGGATTGCAGTTCAGTTCGATGATCGTGTTCGTTTCCGCGCAGGCCTCTATCACTGCGGGGACATTCACTGCATAGGGCTCCCGCTTGAGGAGAAGCCGCCCTGAAAGGTGCCCTAACATCGTCACCGCCGGATTCGAGACCGCTTTGATGATGCGATCCGTCATCGCAGACTCGGAGAGCGTCATCGCATTGTGAACACTGGCGACGACATAGTCGAGCTCGCCGAGAAGATCATCATCAAAATCCAACGTTCCGTCTTTCAAAATATCAACCTCGCTCCCCGCAAGAAGCCGGAAGTGCTCACCGCGCGCCGAGAAGCCTTTGTTAAGCTCGGCAATCTCATCGATTTGACTCCGAAGACGCTTCTCATCAAGCCCATTGGCCTGAAACGAACTCTTTGAGTGATCCGCAATCCCGAGATACTGGAGGCCGAGCTCCATCGCTGCCTCGGCCATTTCGGCAAGCGTGTTCTGCCCGTCACTGGCCGTGGTGTGATTGTGGAAAGTCCCTCGCAGATTCTCCGTCTTCACCAATACGGGAAGCCCGCCTTCTTCAGCCGCTTCAACTTCACCGGTATTCTCGCGCAACTCAGGTTCAACAAAATCGAGCCCGAGAAACTCATAAATTTCCTCTTCACTGTGAAAAACAGGAGGCTCATCGTTGCCACTCCCCTCTTTCGCCGCGAGGCGGTACTCGTTGAGAGTGTATCCCCGCGCATTGGCGCGTCCCCGCATCACCACATTGTGCTCCTTGCTCCCCGTAAAATAGGCGAGAGCACAGGCAAATTCATCGTTGGAGACCGCACGGAGGTCGCACTGCAAACCATTATCGAGGTTGATGCTCGCTTTCGTTGCCCCCTTTACGATGACCCGTTCAACCCAGTCCTGAGAAACAAAGTGCTCGATAATTGCCTCGGGATCCTTTGTTGCGACGAGAAAATCGACGTCGTGCACCGTTTCTTTCGACCTTCGATAGCTTCCGGCCGCCTCAGCGCGGGAACAGGCAGGATGCTGCTTGAGCGCATTCAGAATTTCCTCCACCGGAGTGACCACATCGCCTAAACGAAAGCGATCCGCGTTCGACTCACGAAATTCGATCGCTTCGAGAATCTTATCCGCGGTCTTTTTCCCGAAGCCGGCCAGTTCGGAGATTGCCCCCGACTCGCAGACCTCTTTGAGTTTTGCCACCGAATCGACCGAGAGTTTGTCATAGAGCGCCTTGATCTTCTTCGGGCCCAATCCCTGAATATTGAACAATTCGAACAGCGTTTCGGGGAATTCCGCTCTCAGGTTTTCGTGATATTCCAGTTTCCCGGTTGAAGCGAGCTCGTGCAATTTCTGCTGCAAAGCATCTCCAACCCCTTTGATGCCCTTCAAGTCGTTCTCCTCCGCCTGCTTAACGATATCGCCTGAAAACTGGCGGACCGTTTCAGCCCCCGTTCGATAAGCTCGAATCTTGAACGGATTCTCTCCTTTTAATTCCAGCAGCAACGCTATCTCCTCGAGTGTGTCAGCCAATGTTTCACGATCCATATTTACCCTTCCACCATTCCTCAGTCCCCTGACGGTGCCAAATCCTTTTCACATTAGGTGAAACGAGATGCACTTTGTTCTGGTTATTTTCTTGCACCACCGTGATTACACTTATAATTTCACTGAGCTGCGTGGTCACGCGCTGCCTTCATACTTTATATGAGCAACCGCTACCAAATCCTCGAGCAGATCGGCAAAGGCGGCCTCGGTGCGGTCTATAAGGCTCTCGACACGCAGCTCCAGCGGGAAGTGGCTATTAAACGGGTTCTTGCGGCCGGTCAGGCGACCGAAGAGGAGGTCAAAGACGCGGCTGAAAAGCTCATCGCAGAGGCCCAGACACTATCGAGCCTCAACCATCCTAACATCATCACTGTCTTCGATGTAGGGCAGGATGAAGAGGGCGGTTTCGTCGTCATGGAGCTGCTCAAAGGGGAAACCCTCGATGAGACCATTGAGCGGGGAGTCCTCACCCAGGATGACTTCACCGAAGTGGTCTACCAGACGATGGAAGCGCTCATCGCCGCGGCTGCAAATAACGTCATTCACCGGGATATCAAGCCGACCAATATCATGGTGATCTGGCAGGCTTCCGGAAAATTTCAGACCAAAATCCTCGACTTCGGCCTCGCCAAGTTCAGCAAATCCCCGTCTGTGCAGACGATGGATCAGGACGAATCGGTCATGGGATCCATTTTCTTCATGGCTCCTGAGCAGTTCGAGAGAGGCCAACTTGATTCGCGAACAGACCTTTATCAGATGGGCTGCGTCTACTACAACGCCCTTACCGCACAGTATCCGTTCAATGGAGAGACCGCGCCTCAGGTCATGAACGCGCACCTCCAGCACAAAGTTTTTCCGCTCGATCAGGTTCGTCCCGATCTTTCGCCATCGATCTGTCAGTGGGTCATGTGGCTCATTAATCGCGACATCGATCACCGCCCCAAGGACGCACGCGAGGCGCTGAAACGATGGCCGAGAAATCCCGAACCGCCGGGCGCGGTCCCGGTTGAAGCGCTTCCTGTGGAAGAAGTTTCCGCTGTCAAAACAGGATCTGTGCGCATTGTGACCTCTGCCAACCAGGCAGCAGCTCCGCCGTCATTGATCGTCGGTGCCACCACTGCCAACCTCGGTGCGCGGACAGGACGACTCAAAACGACGGGCTCTCACACCGGTGCGATCAGCCGGACAAACCGGTCAAATGTGAAGCGAACTCCGACGCCGGCGGCCAATCCGAAGACGAAATGGATCATCCTCGCCTGCAGCGCAACCCTTCTCCTCGGTAGCGCCGGTCTGATCGCCATGTCCAAGGCAAAGGCGAAAGCGAATGAAGATCGTATTATCGAACTCTCTTCCGCAGAAATTCCTTCCGGCGAGGGCACAGACATCGAAATAGCTGTCGCCTTTCTGGAGAGTGGAAAGAGTTCAGCCTCACTTCGCGGCGATGCCTTCAAAGTCATACAGAATCTCGAAGGCAACGGTATTTCCGAGAAGATCTTCGAGGCGATGAAGGCAACCGAGAACAGCCGGGTCCGTGTTCAGTTGGCAAAAGCCCTCTCGGAGCGGGATTACACCCCTGCCGTTCCGGAAATCATCCTCGCTTTCAAATCGTCCGGCAAAGACAATCAGCGACTCCAATATCTCTCAGCCCTTCAGGGGCTCGCCGACATGAGCAATGTGGAAGAGATTCTCGGAGCTTTGAGCGGCGATCACAGCCGCGAAGTTAGGCAGGCTTTCGAAGACACCGTTCTCGCGGTTCTCCAGAAGAGCGACAATCCCGGCCCCGTCCTCGACACCCTCCTGACCAAAGTCTCGACAACGAGCGGCAACGAACGAAAGAGCCTCTTCCGTATCCTCGGTGTCATGGGCGGCGAGAAGACGCTGACAAGACTCAGCGCAATCTACAACAAGAAGAACGATTCCGAATATCAGAGGGACGCAATGATCGCCTACCTCAGCTGGCAGGACCGCACAGTGCTCCCGCAGGTCGATGAAATTATTCAGACAACGGAGGATGACGGTCTCCGGAGCGCCGCCGAAAGAGCTTACATCCGTCTTGCGACACTTCCGGGGCCTGAGAAACCTGAGGAGCTCAAGCCCTACTGGGACAAAGCGCTCACAACGATCCAGAATCCGAACGACATACGCCGCCTCCTCAGCGCACTCATTGAATCTCCCAGCCCCGAAGCCCTTGCTTCGATAGAGAAAGCGGCAACCAATCCAAAAACAGCGCCTTACGCCAAGCCTGCCATCGGGACCATAAAAAAGGTTCTTGCAAGTGCTCCCGTTATCAAACCCGGCGAAGAGCTCAAAGGCAACAAGGCCCGCGTCCATGGCGACAAGCGCGTCGCTATCAACTCGTTCCTCTCGGCACTGACGGACTGGACTTCATCCGAGACCTGGTTCTCGTGGTTGTTCAAGATTTCCGAACCGGGCGACTACCTGGTTGAAGTCGATCAGGCGACGATCAGAGAATCCTCGAGCGAATTCGTCGTCTATCTGGCGGGTAAAACGCTCAATGGGACTTCGAAGAAAACCGACAGCCTCGAAGTTTTCGAAACTGTCCGACTCGATGGCACCGTGACTCTTGAGGCAGACAAAATCTACTCAATCGTCATTGCCGCCGGTGAAAAGGTTCAGCCCCGCATGATGGATATCAGCGCGGTCAGGCTCGTGAAACAATAATCACCGCCCCTTCCCTTTCGAGGAGGAATCACCACCTGATCTGCCGCCGCCGTCTCCGCCAGGCATGTCGATATCGCGTCCGTCAGTGAGCTTGATCATCGCTCCGCGGATAAGATTCCCTTTTTCGCTCCTCGACATCTCCGGATACGACTTCATGACGTGACCAATGTACTCGCGGAGCTTCTTCTGCTTCTCTTCAGGCAAAGCCCGAAACCGGTCGATATCCTCCTTCGAAGGCCCCTTGTGCCGCCCATCATCCCCCCCGCGCCTGTCTCCGTCACGACGTCCATCTGACGAACCTTGAGCCGGGGTCGGAGCAATTTGTTCCGTATCGTATTTCAGTTCCACCTCTTCTCCGGCGAATGAAATTTTCGCAGCCACTCCGTCGAGTGATCGCGCGGGAACGATCTGCACCAACTTGATTCCGGGATCGTCCGACTGAATCTGCCCACCCTCAGGAGAAACCAGGATCGTCTCCTTTTTCTCCCGGTTGTAGAGGGTTGCATACTGGATCGCTCCAAGTTCAGCAACACCGCGAAGGGCATAGGTTTCGGAGATACTGAGAACCCGCGTGAAAGGACTCGCGTCCCTTACCGAATTAAAATCCCCCTCTTCAAGAGAAGCAGGCAAAATTCCCTCCGGCACCTGCGCGACCGCTGCCCCGCTTAAGATAAGAAGAGAGAAAAACGGCAGACTTAACCCTGTTGAATGCTTCATCATACCCTGTTGAATCACAAAATTAGCTCTCTGACGCCGGATTCTCCTCAGTGCCGCTCGACGCTTCAGTCATCTGTTCGCCACTATCAGGAAGATACCACCTCGCGATCGTGATCTGACAGATAGACTGCGGCTCGACCTCTTTGGACTTGGTGTCCGGTTTTAATTCGATGGCTTTAATCACCTGAAATTTCTCAGGACTCTGCAGGGTCGTGAGCCACTCCAGCATGACCTTTTCCTCTCCCCGCACAATCAACCGAACCGCGACCTCGGTATAAAAGGTCTCCATTGCCACATCCTGAAGACTCTGCTGCTCGATTTTGAGCTTCCGGTCAAAAATATCATCCTGAAGCGTCTGGAGCAAATCACCCTGCAATTTCCCGATCGAAGCCCCACTCAGCGTTGGCATCTTCTCGGCGAGCCACTTTTCACGGGCCTCGATTTTAGGCATCTCCTCAATCCACATCTCCTGATCCGCGAGTTCGTTCTTCAGCGTCCGAATCGTCGATTCGCTGCCACTGAGAACCTTGAGGACAGAACGCGACACAAACCCCGTCGCGACGATCAGGATCACACCGAAACAAGCTCCAAGGAGCCATTTTTCTCTACTGTTCAGGCTGCGCATTTTTCGGCTTTCCTTCTATTTCAAACGTGGCGGTGTTGTTCTTCTCCACTTTCGGATTCGGCATGCTCCATTCGTAAGCCGAAAACCCGTCCATCGCCCTGAGATCCTCGACGAGGCGATTCGCGAGCTGCACATCCCTCGCCTGGCCACGCAAACGGATACTGCGGCCGTTGGTCTTAAACTCCCGAACGACGACGCCACTCCCCGGAAGCGCTGAAGTGATGCGGTTCAGCTGGATCATCGGGAAAAAATTCTTATCAAAGGCAGGTTCGAGCAGCTTCCACTTCTGTTCCGAGAGCTCGATCCGCTCCACGTCGGGCCGCAATATTTCAACCTGACGCTCAAGTGAGGTCACTTCCTGCTGCGTGGTCTTCGCCTTCTTCCAAAACCAGGCGCCGACCACGAGATAGATCATCAATCCAACCGCAAGGCCGATCAAAGTCTTCACCGTATTCCGGCTCTTCCGACGCGCCCTGATGACACTTGCAGGTGTCAACCTGAGGCGGGAAGTGACCCGGTCACGAATCGAATGAGTCACCTTTTCAACCGGCAGGGAAACGGCATCTGAAAACGCGGCGAAGCCCTCCGCTTCATTGCCGTCGAGCGCGACTTCGAGGGTTTCCGGAAAAGCACTCGCCAGCCCGGGCTCGCCCTGCAAGCCCATCAGGGAAAGATTCACCTCCCCGGCGAGCGCATTCCCGAGCACGGGCCTGCTGCTCAAAACCTGGGCGTGCATGGGACGTCCCTCCCGGTAGATCGCGAGAACATAGCGCCCCAACTCCTTCCAGATCCGGGCAACCGGCCGGGTGCTGACATCCTGTACCGCGGCGGAACTGGTAAACCCTATCGCACTTTTCAAAGCCAGCCCTTCCGGCATTTCGATGACCACAGTAACCTGATAAAGGTCGCCCTCACCACTGTGATCGATCTTCTCAAAATCGAACAAGGTTTCTCCTGACAGTTTTCCCGCCAATCCCCGCTTTTCCACCTGAGCAAATACCATGCTCTCAAGAAGTGAACTCTCCACAGAGGGCAGGGTTACGAGAAAAGTCGAAAGGCTCGATACCGGGTAAGCCATGACAACGTCACCCCGCCGACCCGCAAGGACCGCCGGGTCGTCTCCCTGAGCCAGTTCGCTCTTTCCCGAATAAAGCACCCAACCGTGCTTCCTATCGGGGGCTATCGTTGTTCTACCTGCCATTAGATGGATATCCTCACGGAGGTTAAACCACTTTCACAGCAAAAAGTTTCCGGAAAAAGACAGTCGGATTCAACGCATTTGCGGAGGCCCGAACCATTCCGGCAGGGATGCAGCGCCCCGCCCTCCTTATCGCTCGCCACCGGGAGGTCTAAAACTCCCCGATCAGGAAATTTGCGACGATGAGAAAGCGATCAGACCACTCCCGATCCCGCGGTCTCAGCGATGGCAAATCGTGAGCTATCACTTGAAGAAACGGCTTTCCTCCGAGCCACTGTCCGTTTTCCTCAATCCCCTTGAGGGCCCGGAACGCCTGCCCACTGGCCTCACGGTGAATGTAAATCGTCGTCTTCTTTCCGCGCCAGGGCTCAAGAACAGCGACTTCGAATCCGGTATCGGATGGCGGCCGTGTCACCGAGGTAACGACCACATAGTGATGAACCGCAGCCTCCCAGCGAGGCTCAAAATCATTCCCTTCGCGTCGCTTCACAATGTAGGATCGCAAACTCAGTATGGGCATCACCCCCGAGCGAATCGAAGCGGAAATGAGGTCGTGGCAGCGAACGATGTGATTCGCCTCCGTCTCGCCCTCTTTAATGTCCAGATAGGTGCCGCTCAGTTCAGGAATCCCCTCGTCTTTCAGAAATTCGTTGAGACCGGTGTATAGATCCGCACTCTGAATCCCGCTGGGCATCCATCGTTTCGCGGCCGGAAAAGTGACTGATTTCCGGTTTTTGAAATAGCGATCGACAAGGAAACGCATTTTCACGCCTTCATCGGATCCGAGAACTTTCAGATAAGCGTTCAGGTAGTCCCCGCGGCTGAATTTCAGCATATTCAGAATCGAGGCCGGTCCGCACCCGTTGACCGAATCCGCAAAATCACGCTGATCGACGATCCCCGAAGTGATCGGAACGAGATCTGACTTCGTCTTTTCAATCGGAGTCTGAGCAGGCAATGACGAGGCGAAAAACAAGCAGGCGAGGAAGGTGGTGAAATACTTCATTCCAACCTGCTTCCCGCTTAAAGTTCGCTGTTGTCCTCGCCGGCGACGAGCCCCCGAAGCTTTGCCTCAATGAAGTCCTCAAGATCCCCATCCATGACCGCCTGAATATTCCCCGTCTCACAACCAGTGCGATGATCTTTGACCATTTGGTAGGGTTGAAAAACATAGGATCGAATCTGACTTCCAAAACCGATCTCGCCTTTTTCACCATACTGACGCTCCATTTCGGAACGCTTTTTGTCCTCTTCGATCTGAAGCAGTTTGGTTTTCAGCAACTTCATCGCCACCTGACGGTTCTTGTGCTGACTCCGCTCCACGGTGCATCGAATCTGGATGCCCGAGGGGAAGTGAGTCAAATGAACTGCGGTCTCGACCTTGTTCACGTTCTGACCGCCTTTACCGCCGCTTCGCGCCGTTTTGATCTCGATGTCTTTCTCATCGATCTCAAGTTCCGGTTCCTCTTTCAAATCAGGAACCACGTCAATACTCGCGAACGAGGTGTGACGTCGCGCCTGAGAGTCGAAGGGGGAAATACGGACGAGTCGATGCACCCCGCGCTCGCAATTGAGGTAACCGTAGGCATTCTCTCCAACAAATTGAAGGGTTGCACCGCGAATGCCGACTTCCTCTCCCTCTTGAAGATCGACCATGGCGACGGTGTATCCATTCTGCTGCCCCCACCGCTGATACATCCGCACGAGCATATCAGCCCAGTCACAGGCCTCGGTTCCGCCCGCGCCGGCATGAATTGTCAGGAAAGCACTCTCGGAATCATGAGGACCGCTGAGCAGCGTCTGGAGCTCGACTTTATCAAGCAGTCCATTGATCACTTCGTGCTCGCTCTTTACTTCTTCGATAGAAGCAGGATCCGGTTCCTCCTGAACCATTTCGAGAAGAACCTCAAAGTCATCGATCTTCGATGCGAGTTCACGCATGGGAATGATCTTGTTTTTCAAGACTGACACCTCGCCCATTTTTGCCTGAGCTTTCGCCTGATCGTCCCAGAAGCCGGGAGCGCTCATCTCGGCCTCGAAGGCCTCCAATTCTTTTTCGAGTTTTACGAAGTCAAAGATACCGGCGCAGCTCGGAGAGCCGTGCCTTTAAGGAGTCAATATCGATGGCTTGCAGTTCCTCTTTCATAGGGGCCTTAGTTTTCTCACAGGATTGGAATAAATTCAAATTATCGATTACAGATAGAAAACAAATTTTCGCACCTGAAAGCACGAGGCACATTGATTCGACGATCCCCTCTCACCGAGACGAGCCTGATCGTGCACTGGTGCACGCACGAGAACGGAATCATCAAAACAGTCGCGAAAGGAGCCCGCCGTCCCAAGAGCCCCTTCAGAGGCAAGCTGGACCTCTTCTATCTGTGCGAAGTGGAAATTCACCCGGCGCGGAAAGGCGATCTCCATATTCTCAAAGATCTCAGTATCGAAAGACCACGTCTCGGGCTGAGAGTGAACTACCTCAGAACCCTCGCTGCCTCCTACTTTATCAAACTGATCGAACAGATCGCGGAACCGGGCACGCCCCTGCCCGAGCTCGCCGACCTCCTCGACCGCGGGCTCAACTACCTCGAGGAAAACGACGCGAACACAAGAGCGGTCCTCCACTTTGAAAAACAGCTCGCCGGAGAACTCGGGATCATCGAGCCCGGCGTCGATCCTCATCGCTGTATCCTTGAAGTAAGCGGAAAGCTACCGCCCCAGCGGGACGAGCTGATGGAGCGCTGTCAGGAGAAGCGTTGAACTACTTCCCGTACGCCCGCACCCTGCTCGCGGTGCGGATGTAGACGACGCCGTCGGCCAGTGCAGGAGTCGAGCGGCAAAGCTCTCCAAGCGGACTCGCCCCAAGTGGCTTAAACTCTCCTGACACTGCGAGAAGATGTGCGTTTCCGCTCTCATCGAGAAAGAGGATTTTCTCACCATCACTGACTGGTGAACCGAAAATGGAACCTTCGATCCCGGGGACCCTCGCCCGCCATTGTTCTTTACCGGTCAGGGTATCGAGGCAGGTCGCGATACCGGCGTCATCAATCAAATAGGTCCGCTCCCCCACCGGCATCACCGAGGGGATATGGGGCACGTTTCGTTCCACCCGCCACACTTCCTCCCATTGTCCATTTTTCAGGCGCATCGCCACGCAATGCTTCGGATTCGCAGTAAACCCGCAGGTTCCAATGACAAGTCCACTCGCTACGACCGGGGAACTGATGGCCCGCTCGTTGGTATCGAGATTGAAAACTGATTTCTCGGCGATCACGGCACCATCCGCGGGATCGATCGCGGTAAAGCCATGCTGCCAGTTCACAAAGACGAGCACTTCCTTGCCATCGACCGAATAGACGCAGGGAACAGAATAGGAAATCCGTTCACTGTGCCTTTCCACGGTCCAGGCCACCTCCCCACTTACGGCATTGAGTGCAAGGAGGTTCCCATTTCGCTTTTCCTGATCATTATTCAGCGCTACCAAATCCCCGAGCAGAACCGGACTGCCTCCAAAGCCATGACCACCGACGACAGGTCCGAGGTCTTTCTCCCATTGCAATTCACCACTGTGACTCAATGAAACGACCGTCAGCTGTGCCGCGGTTCCCCACGCAAAGACGACCTGATCCTCATCAGCTGCAGCCGTCGACGAGGCGGCACTGTTAAAGCGGTGCCCCTTGAAACGCTGCTGTTTGAAATCCTTCTCCCACACCTTAGCACCCGTCTCCCGATCGAGACAGATCGCCCGCCACTGGTAGGCTGCCGCATTATTGCCCTTTTGCTTACCACCCTTCTTACCCTTTTCCGAAGAGAGTCCCTCCACAGGCTCAACCGCAGGCACAGCGCTCAGAAGATACACATGTTCGCCAAATACGACCGGGGAACCATGTCCGGTTCCGGGGATAGAAACGTTCCAAAGCTCCGTCGATTCATCAAATCGATCCGGGATACGGCCCCCACTGCTCAGGCCCGATCCGTTGACGCCTCTGAATCCCGGCCAGTCCTCTGACCTGACAAAGAAGCCACCTAAACAGAAATGAAGGGCCGTAAAAAAGATCAAGTAGCGAAATAAAGTCATCGAAAAAAAGTCTTCTATGGCGAATGCTTGCAACACGGAATTAAATTGAGCATTCTTAACCCATTAGAGTCTTACAGTTTGCCATTTGAAATCAAAAATACCTATGAAAATCCAGTTACTCAAATCCGCCCCGATCTTTCTAGCCGCCCTCGCAATGCTCGCTATTCCGGGAGCACAGGCAGAAGAGAAAAAGGAAGAACACGGCCACGATGCCGCTAAGAAAGACGATGCGCTCGTCATCCCGATGAGCCCGATCCCCCGCCCTGAAAAAGCAAAGCTCTATATCATCGCCCCGAAAGACGGAAAGACCGTCGGGAAAAAAGTCACGGTGCGCTTTGGCCTCAAAGGTATGGGCGTGGCTCCTGCCGGAGTTTACCTCGGCCCTGACAAGCCTACCGGCCACCACCACCTCCTGATCGATTCGGAACTTCCCGATCTTAAGCTTCCCTTTCCAATGGACGAGAAGCGCCTCCACTTTGGTGGCGGACAAACCGAAGTAACACTTGAACTTGAGCCCGGCGAACACACTCTCCAGCTAGTCCTCGGCGATCACGCTCACATTCCTCACGATCCACCTCTCGTGTCGGAGAAAATCACGATCACAGTCGAATAATTCGTTTTTCTAACCAGTCTTAAAAAAAGAGCCTGCCGCGACTTCGATCCGGCAGGCTTTTTTGTGGCTTTGTGATTTTCACTTCGCCGCGGGCAGCGCTTTCTCAATCTCCGCCGCCACTTTTTCAGCAAGGAATTGGTAGCCTTCGTCCCCGTAGTGGAGATCCTGCTTGTTGTGCAATTCAGCGAAGCGGGGAAGCATCCAGGCGTTTAAATCATTTATGGCGATGCCATTCTCTTTCATGACCCGCGCGGCAATCGAGTTGTAGGCACTTACCTCACCGAAGGTGCGCTCCGGAATGAGAGGAGGGTCAGGAATCGGTGTGATTGTGGCCCAAATCAGGGTGGCACCGGTTTCCTCAAGCCGGGCCACCAATTTGCGAAGATTTGCCTCGTAAGCTTCGGCCTCAACCTGACATTTCCCATCATCCATGTGCCGAAGATCGTGAATCCCCCAATTGAAGTGAATCAAATCCCACTTCCCGTCTCCAAGCCACTTGTCGATACCGGCCAGACCTCTAGACGTCGGGCCACCGTTTGCCGGAATCCGAAGCAGATTGGCTTTTCCTTCGAGAAGCTTTCTCACCGGCACGGTGTAGCCCATTGAAATTGAATCGCCGATCAAGAGGACCCTGGGAAGACCTTCCACTTCCTCGATTGGCACCATCGACGGGTGAACCGCCTTCTTTTTCGGCTCCGCCTGAACGATTCCAATAAGTAGTAAGGACAGGAAAAACAGGGTAAAAGATTGCTTCATCATCGCCGAATGATAACACTTTACCCACGAAGACCCCCTTTTTAATTGATACGCAATCCCTGCCCTTTTGATCACATGCTAAAAGGAATTTCCCCACTCATTTCACCGGAATTATTAAGCATTCTCGCCCGCATGGGACACGGTGACCAGATCGTTCTCGCGGACGCGCATTTCCCCGGAGAATCAAGCAACCCGCGCTGCCTCCGCGCAGATGGGCTTCTCATTGCGGACCTCCTCGATGCAATCCTGCCGCTCTTTGAACTCGATAGCTACACAGCCGCACCGCTCTTGATGATGGCACCGGTGGAAGGAGATGAACTCGATCCCGATGTTGAAGGCGCTTTCGCTAAGGTCGTCAAAAAACACGCACCGGAAACGGCTCCAATCGCCCGACTCGAACGATTTGCGTTTTATGAACAGGCTGCCGGCGCCTTCGCCGTCGTCATGACAGGAGACACAGCCAAATACGGAAATCTCATTTTGACCAAAGGAGTCACCCCGTCATGAGTGCGATACCTCCGGCCGGGGAATGGCCTCGCATCATCTTCGGGACAAGCACCCTTGGAAATCTCTACGCGGCCGTCGAAGAGTCTACGAAGAAAGCCATCATCGCGGAATGGTTCCGTCACCAGAGCAAGCCGGTCTTCGTCGATTCCGCAGGAAAATACGGAGCAGGTCTCGCTCTCGAATCGATGGCGAACCACCTGCGTGCCCTTCAAGTCGATCCTGACTCGATTGTCATCAGCAACAAACTGGGTTGGAAGAGAATTCCTCTGACTACGAAAGAACCCACCTTCGAACCCGGTGCCTGGATTGGTATCGAAAATGACGCGACGCAGTCGATCAGCTACGAGGGCATTATGGAATGCTTTGAACAGGGCAATGAACTACTCGGCGAGTATCGTGCCCAAATGCTGTCAGTCCACGACCCTGACGAATACCTCGAGGCTGCAATAACAGCAGATCAGCGGGCCGAACGACTCGCGCACATCAAAGACGGCTACAAAGCTCTCGCTGAACTGAAGGAGGCAGGTCATGCTCAGGCAATCGGCGTCGGGGCGAAAGACTGGAGGACCATTCAGATGCTCCACGGAGAGGGCATCGCCCTCGATTGGGTCATGATTGCGAATTCCTACACCATCATGAGGCATCCCCCTGCCCTCCGCGACTTCATGAACCAGCTGCACAGCGAAGGCATTGCGGTGATCAATTCAGCGGTCTACCACGGTGGCTTCGTGACCGGCGGCGACTTCTTCGACTATCGAAAAGTCACCGAAGAAAGCGATCCTGACCTTTTCTCGTGGAGGAGAAAATTTCATGCCCTCTGTCAGGAATTTGAAATCGAGCCCGCCCGGGCAGCCTGTCAGTTTGCGATCTCGCCCGACGCAGTGCAGTCCATTGCCGTGAGCACAAGCCGTCCCGAACGGGTTCAGTCTCTCGTTGAATTAACCTCCCGTGAGGTTCCCGCCGCGTTTCGCAAGGCACTGAAGGAGGAGGGCCTCATCGAGGCGCCCTGGTAAGAATTACGGGGCTTTAAGACCTAAATGCTCGAGGATGCGGCTCTCCTGATAGGAGTAGAAAGGATTCCAACGCAATCGGAGTATATCCGCGGCGGGGATTTTAATGGCCCCTTTCTCCCCTTTGAGAGCAGCCCCTCCGATATTCATTCCCTCGATCGAACTCACCTGATTTTCACCGTCACCGTATACAGAATCATCAGCGGGAAAAGGCAGAGCAACGTGAGATAGCGAATAGAGCCCTCCGGGCCAACTCAATCCCGTCTCCTCTTTCTCCGACTCCGCCTCACCGGGCTTCCAGGTCAGCTCGACAACATCCTCCCGATCCGCCGCTTCATTGGTGAGCACAGAGACGGTGAACTTGCGGCGGGATGATTCGACAATCGGCCCGATTTGCGCTTTGGGATCATTCGTGAGCAGCGGCTCCACCCCGGCGATTCGATTGAGATCGTAAACCACCAGCTCGTGACCGCCCGGCGGAAGATGATAGAAAAAATCCCGCACCAGATCCGGTGCCGCCACCGTTGCATCCACTGCTGACTGAAATGCAATCGTCGGAGGGAAACCGGAAAGCTTTCCCGCCTTTTCGAGACGCGCCATCCCGGTCCGGTTAACCCGGGTCAGCTCATGAGCAAGAATCCCCCCGTTGACGGGAAAGGAACTGTATTTGAAAGGATCGTATTCAACCGCGACACTGTGCCATCGCAGCTTCTTTAACCCGAGGACCCTGCCGAACCTCTCCTGCCATTTCGCGTAACCGGCCACTTTCGCCACTCCCATTTCAGGAGAGATCAATACCATCGAAGTGGCTCGCGGTTGTTCGTGCCCGTTGAGCGAGTTGATCGCATATCTCACCGCCAAAGCGCCCCCATTGGAATACCCGACCAGCTGAAAAGGAACGCCCGGCGCTTTTTCAGCGACGTGCCGGGCCGCAAGCGCCACCGCAGCCTCCATGTCCTGCCATTTGACTCCGGCAAGAGCTGATGGTGCCGTGCCGTGCCCGGGAATCCGCAAAGCTAGGACGTAGGCACCTCGCGCATGCAACGCTTCCGCAACAGGTCGCATGCTGTAGGGCGAATCGGTTAGCCCGTGAATCAAAAGCACTCCCGCGACCGGCTTCTCCTGCACCAGTTCAAAACTCCGGTTCCAATTCCGGTCCCAACGCCCGGGATGTGAGGCGCTTTCTCGAAAATAGCGATTGATCCAGATTTCGTCATCCTTCCCGATCTTGTCGTAAATCTTTTCCTCCAGCTGTGCAAAGAGGCGCTCCTCCTGCTTCAGATACGCTTCAAAACTGGAAACTTCGCTCCTTCGAGTAAACTCCTCATCAAGCTTCGCGGTATGCCAAATGCTGAGATCCGGTTTCTTGTTCAACAGCCAAATCCCGACGACAAGAAGCGCAAGGATTCCTCCCGCCAGCCCGCAACCAACGCTTTTAAGCAGCCATAGAAGTTGAGGAGTCATCAAAAAGCTTAACGCCGAAAAGTAAAAAGGCAGGTTCTTCTCACTGTGGAGCCGAACCTGCCTTCAAAATAGTAACTTTCGCTACGATCGAACGATCAGTGGTTGAACATGTATTCTTTCGAATTCAGGACCGCCCAGAATACATCGTTGAGAACGAGTTCCTTCTGCTTGGCGTCATCACCAACCGCTTTGACTTGACTCATCAACTGAGTCATTTCCTCCTTCGTAGGAACGCGCGAGAAGCTGCGAATGTAGATTTCTTCAATGATCTGCTCAGGTGTCTTCCCTTCTGCGAGCATTGCTTTGACCGCTCCACCTTTTTCAATCTTATCCGTCACCGTCACCCCGTTGAGAAGGTGCAGGGCCTGAGAAAGACTTGGATCCATCGTCACCTCGCATGAGCAGACGGTCTCCCGCGTTGCCCGGCCGAAGGTCGTAAGGAAATAGTCAGTGGTTTGACCATCCGCAATCTGCACGGCGCGGGATCCCAGTGGAAGCCCCTTGAACTTGTTCTTCGTATCGGTCACCTGAGTGATCGTATCAAGCATGACCTCGGCACGCTGACGACGAACTCTCGCCTTCGCAAAATTCTTCAGGTCATCCTCGTTTGAAGGATTGGCCTGCGTGGTCCGCTGATAGGTTGCCGAGTTACAGATATCGCGAACGAGCTGACGGAAGTCGTAATTGTATTCGCCCTGAAATTTGTCCGCCAGTGCCGTGAGCAACTCGGGATTCGAGGCAGGATTGCTGACTCGCACATCATCAACAGGATCGATGATTCCCACGCCCATGAAGTGTGACCAGACAATGTTCACGATGTTGCGTGCAAAATAGGGATTGTCCGGAGAAGCCAACCAGTCCGCGAGGACTCTGCGGCGATCTTTTCCTGCTACATCCGGCATATCTCCACCGAGGAATTTAGGAGGCATGTTACGTCCTCCCACGAGGTGCTTAACTTCACCACTTCCCCGGTTGTAGATAATCTGTTCGCGCTGATCAACGCCCTCCTTGCGTCCTACCTGGGCGAAAAAGGCGGCCCATGAGTAGTAATCATTCATTGTCCAGCGATCAAAGGGGTGATTGTGACACTGAGCACATTGGAGTCGCATACCCATGAATACCTGGGCAACGTTCTCAGAGAGCTTCAACGGATCACGCTCGATCTGATAGAAGTTCGTCGGAGGCGTCGCAAAGGTTCCCCCTTCTGAAGCGATGATGCTTTTTACAATCTCATCGAAAGGACGGTTCGCCGCGATTTGATCGCGCAGCCACCCGTTGTAAAGCAAGGCGGACTTGTAGGAAATCCCCTGAGCAATGTTGTTATTGGAGCGAATCTGAAGCAGCTCAGACCACTTCATCACCCACATTTCGGTGAACTCTTTCCGGTCAAGTAACTGATCAACCACCTTCGCTCTTTTATTAGGATCTTTATCAGCCGTGTATGCACGATACTCTTCCACAGTCGGCAGCTGGCCAACAACGTCGATGTAGGCACGACGGAGAAAATCTTCATCGGTGCAGTCTCCCGAAGGCAGAATCCGAAGTTTGTGAAGCTTATCATGAACGAGGCTGTCGATGTAATTGTTCTCCTTCATCTTCGGCCTCGTGTATTCAAGCCCTTCCGGGATCACGATGGTTTGAATCCCAACAGTCTTGGTTTCAAACCGGGCCATGATGAATGCCTCACCGCGTTTTCCGGCAGTGACTTTCCCTTCCCTGTCAACAGCCGCAGTTGGCTCATTGTTAGTGATGAAAACCACGAGATGGGTGACATCACGATCGTGACCATCTGAGTATTTAGCCCGAACCGTGAGTTGCTGAGTGGCCCCGGCTCCTTCAAGAACGAGTTTTGGAGGGTAAATCGTCAAATCAGTAACCGAAGGAGTTTCCTCGGGTTTATCATTTTTCGCTCCGTTTGCGACCCACTCCACCATCGTATTGTATCCGTGGCTGCCTTTCTCCATGAGCTTTCCGCCTGTATGCGGAACCGCTTCAATGGACTTCTCAACGAGAAGCGATTCCTCCGGAATACCCAGATTGATTCGGAAACCGGCCATCTCACGGGTGAGGCGGAAATGGTCACCATCAGGATCATAACCGAAAAGCGAAAGCATGAAACCATCCTGCCCCCGGGCGGAGCCATGACAGGCACCGGTGTTACACCCGTTGCTCATGAACACAGGCATGACATCGAGATGAAAGCTGATCGGACGATCCACCGCCGCCTCCTTCACTGTAACAGGTGCTTTCGCAGACATGGACGCGACCTTCACTGTCAATTCAGTCTGACCGTCTTTAACGGGAGTGAAATGGCTCCGTGTTTTCAACTTAACCAGTGATGGATCAGCAAACGTGAAAGTCGCATTCTTCGTGACATCCAAAGTGGTATCGTCGTCGTAGGTGGCCATCACAACCATGGACTGCGAGTCGCGCTTCTTCTCAAGAATGACATCGGGAGGGAACACTTCGAGCTTCACCATTTTCTTGCCGTTGTCAGGAAGAGGTTCTGCCCCTTTGAAATCGTCCTCGTCTTTCGCAACGAGCAAAAGATCCTCAGGCCAGGCAGCACCCTCTGAAATCCACTGACGCAACTTGGCGATCTCGTGATCGTGCAGGGGACGCCCCTTGGGTGGCATCACATCGGAATCATCGTGTGGAAGAGAAACAAGCTCGATCATGAGCGACTCATCCGGTTTCCCTTTTACAAGAGATTGCCCGCCTTCGCCACCTTTGAAAAATTCTGCCGCCGTATCAAATCGCAGCTCCGCCTTCGCCTCATCGGCATTGTGACAGGACACGCAATTGAACTCGAGAATCGGTCTAATATCTTTCGCGAAATCAATCTTCTCAGCTCCCGACGAAATGACGGGCGCTGCGAGAAACAGCGAAAGAGTGAGGGATGTAAGCAATGTTTTCATGGGGATAACGGATTCGACAAGCGGATAGAAAATGATGTTCAACAATTAAGGAGCGGCTGCTTCTTTCTTCGCCTCAAGCCGAAGCTGTTCGAGACGGGAAAGCGGCTTCTCCTTCTTTTCGACTTTTGCGACGACCTTGGGCTTGGCCTCGGCAGGTGCGGCCTTAACCTCTTTGGGCTTCGGATCGACACGGAAAACGCCTCCCATTCCCACGCGTTGTGAAATAGGCTCGCCATTCTTCATTACGACTACGGTGCAAAAGAGGTTCTTGTGCTGTCCAACAGGCGTCTTTTCCGTTGTCGCTACAGGGAAATTGAGATTCTCGAGCCCCTTCTTGAGCTTCAGCACAGAAGTGGTCGAATGCGCCGGAAGGCCGAAAATCTGCACATCCGCCTCGCCATCAAAGTCGCGCAAATGCTCGACATCAGCAACGATAGAGGATGTTTCGCCCTGTTTCGCGGTGGCCATACTGAGCTTCATCCCGACAAACGGCTCCTCTACAGTAAGCTGAATAAAGGGAGAAGCCGTCATCGTCACTCCGGTAGGACCTGAGGACTCTGCGAGAACATTGACATTCCATGTATTGAGCGCCGCAGTGGCATTGGCATTCACCTCATACTCGAGTTCGGTGTCCTTCTCGTTGAAGGTCATCGTCGCCGGAGTGGTGATACCGGGTGGCTTCCAGAGGAAGCGCACCGTGATCTTTTTGTCGTAACCGTCTTTCCGATGAGCGCGCACTTTGAGCTTCATTGTTCCATCGCGAACGATGGGGACCTTAGGCTGGTCAATGGTCACAGAATATGGAAGTTCTTCTACCACTGCGATTGGAAGCTGGTCAACGTATCGGGTGTAATACTCCACCCCGTTCTGCGGACCGCGAACAAAATCGAGAGGCTGCACGAAGGTTCCCGAAACCGGATTTTTCGTATCAACGGTCTTTGCATTAAGCGTGTACATCCCGCCTGCAATCGGCGCATCGGGCGCTGCTTTCAGCAAAATTGGAAACTGGCTAACCGACTTGTCGATCGTCCCGGCCTCCCAGGTCACTCCTTTTGGAAGCGCCGGCAGCTCAAACACCAAATCACCGGATACACCTTTGCGGGCCGTGTTCACTGTCATCGCATAGTAACCCCCGCGAGGCACATTGAACTGTTTCCGATACTGCAAATTGCGTCGCAACATCTCCGGCATTGTCACCGTGATAGACGGAACAGATTTCTCGGGCTCGATTCGATAAACAAAATCAGCACCACCACGCGAGAGCATGTCTTTTACCCGGACAAAATACTCACCGTCAGCACCACATTTAAAATCGACCCGACTGTCCTTGGTTCCGTCGGCATCATCGCTGCTGCCAAGTGATTTCATCTTCGCATCGTAAATTGTGAGAACGGGATCAACCGGTGAACCAATGCGGTTGGCATATACCTGAAAGCGGAAATCCTCCCCTTTCTTCGCAGTGAACATGAAATAATCCTCGTCTCCTTCGGTCTCAAGAATCCCGTTCATCGCCACAGGAAGAGCACCAACAGCAGTCGCTTCTTTATAAGAATTATTCGGTTCTGCTTCGAGCGCGTTTCCGAACTCACTGATTCGAACCAGATTCGGGGATGGTGGAAACAATCCTTCATGAGCGGCGAAAATGCCGTGATCCATCACATCCGCTTTAGCAGGAAGCTTTTCCTTCACTTTATACGAGCCTTTCTTATCTCCAATCAGAGTAAACTCCTGCTCCTCCCCCGCTTTCCCGCCGGCAGGATAAATTGCAGTGGGCCGAGGAAAGGTGCCGATATGAGCACGGTAGCGCCCGCGCCCCTGGTAGGCCGAATCCCTTACTTCAACGGTGTATTCACCGTCTTCAGGCACGATTACAGAAAGAACCGATTCCTGCTTCAGCAATGCGGAACCATCCGCAGAAGCGAGTTCGAAGCGATCTTTATCCAAAATCGAAACGAAGGGGTCAATCGCGATATTATTCGTAATATTGTTGATTCGCAGACCTTCGATCTCAACCGAGATACGCTGACCCTTTTTAGCTGAAACGAGATAGTAATCCGTTTCCTCCGGCTTGGCTTCGCCCTCAATCGTTACATTCAAATCGATTTTCTGAGGCGCCGCAAAATCATCATTCGGCTCGACTTCATTCACATTGGGGAACTGAGAAACCCAGAAATTACGGGCGTAACTGATCCCGCTTTTGCAGCGGATCCGAACGTGATGCTCTCCAATTCGACAATCGGGAGCAATTACCAAAGTTGCCTCCACTTTCTTCGCATCGACCACCTTAAGATCCTTCGCGGTGATCCCTTCATAATGAAAAAGAATCTCCTCGGCATCAGTCAGCTGGTTACCCAGAAAGGTAACACGAACTTCAGAGCCGCGTTGTCCTCCACGAGGGAGAGTTGAGCTTAGGTCAGGCGAAGCGGCGTAGGATCCCGATGCCGATACAAGAAGTGCCGCCAGCCCAAAAGCTGCCAGCACCTGCTTGATCCATACCGAAGAACCCGCACCCTGATGAGTCAGAACACGTTTCATGATGGGGATAAAAGAAAGAAGTAAAATTAAGCGGACGCCTTATCAATGATTGCATCGATAACGCTTCCGCCATCAACGATTTCCATAGGACGCGGCCCGGGGGCGATTAGCTCCTTGTCGGCATTGATACCGAGCTGGGCGTATACCGTCTTGGCGAACGACTGGACGTCGACTGGGTTCTGGTCCGGCTCTGCACCGAGTGAATCAGAAGTTCCGTAAGCCATTCCCCGCTTGATACCGCCACCTGCGAGCATCGTGGAGAAAACACGTGGCCAGTGGTCTCGGCCATCGGTCTTGTTGATCTTAGGTGTCCGTCCAAATTCGGAGGAAACCATCACCAAAGTGGAATCAAGCAAACCGCGCTCATCAAGATCGGTGAGCAGAGTCGCGAGAGCTTTGTCAAAATCAGGCACCTGACGGGCGATGCTGTCCTTAATCTTATCGTGAGCATCCCAGGATCCGTAAGTCATCGTGACAAGACGCACGCCTGACTCGACAAGACGACGGGAAAGGAGCATGCGCATACCGGCGGTATTTTTACCGTAGCGGTCCTTCATCTTGTCGTCCTCTTTTGTGAGATCGAACGCATCGCGCGCTTCAGCCGAACCAACGAGGCTGTAGGCCTTCTCGTAGAAGGAATCCATAGCATCGATTGAGTCCGCTTTTTCCATGTTACGGAAATGACTGTCGACGGCCTCAAGCATGGTGCGGCGGCGATCGAAACGGGCCATGTCAACACCACCCGGAAGGGTCAGATCACGAACCTTGAATGCCTTGTCCGACGCAGGGTCACTGCCAACGGAGAACGCACCATACATGGAACTCAGGTAACCGGTTCCGGCATACTCATTGGGAACGTTTGGAACACAAACGTATGGAGGAAGATTCTTCCGTGGTCCAAACTCGTGTGAAATCACTGATCCAAAACTCGGGAAATTAATCGCGGGGCTGGGGCGGTATCCGGTAAACATGTTGTGAGTTCCGCGCTCATGAGCCGCCTCACCGTGAGTCATCGAGCGAATCACCGTCATCTTATCGGCAACCTTCGCAAGATTCTTCATGTTCTCACTGAACTGAATCCCGTCGACATTGGTGTTGATCGCCTTGAATGGCCCGCGGTACTCGGAAGGAGCATAAGGCTTCGGATCAAATGTTTCCTGGTGAGCCATTCCACCGGGAAGATAAATATGAATCAGGGACTTGGCGACACCCTCCTTTGATTCGTAGAACTTGGCCTGCCCACGCGCCTGCACTTTGAGCATCTCCGGCAATGAAAGCCCGATACCAGCGGCAAAACCGACTTGCATGAATTCCCGTCGATTCGCGAGTCCTGAGTTAAAGAAGTTTGAGCATCCGTTCATAATGTTGGAAGGGTTAATTGAGGTTTAAGCAATATCTTACAGAAAGGTCCAGCCCTCTATTCTCAAGGGGCGTCTTTACGTAGAGAAGCGCATTCCAGCAGGGCTACTCCCCCCATAAGGGCCAATTCGAAACGCGCGTTCTCGCCATGGATTTGAGAGAGACATCGTACTGCGAATGTCGTATAGTAATGAGCCGTTGCAACTCAAATGGACCTTCGCGTCTCGCGAGTGATCGGTGCCTAAAAGCCCCCTCAGGCCTCTACCTACCTATGAAGACTTCCTATCATACGCTGCTGATTCTTACCGTTTTGACCTGCTCCCCGCATCTCAACGGAGCTGATGAGGCCAAGAAAGTCACCTTCGTCGATGATGTTCTTCCCATCCTCGAAAACAAGTGCGTCAACTGCCACAACCCCGATGAATCCAAGGGCGGCCTCGACCTCTCCTCCTTTTCAGCAACACTCAATGGCGGTTCAGGCGGAGACATCGTTGTCTCTCAAGACGCCAATTCATCACGAATCTATACGCTGACGGCCCATAAAGAGGAACCCTTCATGCCGCCAAAAGGCACCGCCGCTACGGAGAAGGAACTCAAAGTGATCGCGGACTGGGTCGCAGGTGGACTTCTTGAGACGAAATCAAGCAAAGCGCGGAAATCGGACAAGCCGAAGGTCGACCTCAACTCGATCACCTCGACCGGAAAACCCGAAGGCCCTCCCGCGATGCCGGAGCACCTTATTCTGCAGCCGGAGGTCGTCGCCCCCCGCCCCAATGCCGTTCCGGCAATGGCTCACAGCCCCTGGGCCCCCATCGTGGCAGTGGCCGGTCAGAAACAGATTCTTCTCTATCACTCAGAGGATTTCGATTTGCTCGGTGTTCTCCCTTACCCTGAAGGATTCCCGCAAACACTCAATTTCAGCCCGAACGGAGCCTACCTCTCATGCGGAGGTGGCAGAGCGGGTAAATCAGGAAACGTCGTCGCGTGGGACCTTAAAACGGGTGAACGGATCATCGAAGCCGGAAAAGAATATGACATTGTTCTCGGAGCCGATGTTTCGCCTGACCTGAAAACCGCCATTATGGGTGGCCCCGGACGCAATATCAAATTGTGGGACACCGTTGCCGGGGAGCAACTCAACAGCATCAAGAAACACTCTGACTGGATGCTGACCGCCGGCTACAGTCCCGATGGAGTCATTTTCGCCACCGGCGGCCGCAACGGAGGCCTCTATGTATGGGAAGCCGCCACCGGTTACGAATTCTACACTCTCAAAGGTCACACGTTAGGCGTCACCGACCTCGCGTGGCGTCCCGATGGCAACGTTCTCGCTTCATGCAGTGAGGACGGACAGGTCATGCTCTGGGAAATGAACGAGGGCAAGCAGATCAAAAAGTGGGAGGCCCATAAAGGAGGCACCCTCGCCCTCGCCTACGCCCCCAACGGGAATATCGCCACCGTGGGACGGGACAAAACCGCGAAAATTTGGCAGGGCGACGGGAAGGCGATCCGTACGATCAATGCTTCAGACGATATCGTGCTCAGCGTGGCCTTCAGCCATGACAGCAAACGCATCTTCACTGGTGACTGGCACGGTAACATCAAGGTTTGGAACGTGGAAACCGGAGCCGAGATCGCCACGATCGATCCCAATCCTCCAACAATCGACGTTCAACTCTCATACTCCGAGAAACGACTCACCGAGTTAACAACCTCACTTCCGAAGATGGAGGAAGGCGTCAAAGCGATCTCGACAGAACTGGCAAAAGCCCGCGAGAGCGAAGCAGCAGCGAACAAAGCGCTTAGCGAGATCACAACTGCTTTCAACACCCACAAAGCCTCTGTCACGAAACTCGACGCACAGATCAAGGCGCTGACACCCCAGGTCGACCAGGCCGGCAAGGACGTCGCCGCGAAAAATGCCGCAGTCAAAGCAACTACGGACGCCCTGAACGCCGCCACAGCAGCGGTAAAAGCGCCGCAGGACCTCGTGGCTAAACTCACCGGCGAACTGAAAGCGAAAGAAGCAGCGCTTCTCACCGCTACCAATGAGCTCAACGCCGCCAAAGTGGAAGCCGCCAAACCGGCCCTCGACGAGGCTCAGAAAAAGCAACTCGACGCCCTCGCCGCTGCTCAGGCAAATGCCGCCAAAGCAAAGCAGGGAGCAGACGCAGCTCTCGCAGCAAAAAATAAGGAAGCAACCGACATAAATGCTCAAGCCCAGGCGGCAACCAAAGCTGTCGCTGACGCGAAAGCCCAGTTAGACAATACGAACAAGGCCATCGCCGCCGCTCAGGGAGCGCTGAATACCGCAAAAGCAGCCCGCGAGAAGGCGGACGCGGCGCTCGTTGAAGCCTCGAAGGATGGCAAAACACCACCGATGAACCTCGTGGACGCGCAAATGGCGGCGGCTGCAAAAGAACGCAACGCTCAGGGAGCCCTTCAGAAATCTCAAACAGCCCTCGCCGCCGTTCAGGCCAATCAGAAAAAGGCCGCCGATCTTCAGGCTCAAATTGGAGCGAAACTCGCCGCCGCAAACGCAGCCCTCGGCACCCTGAAACAGGATCAGGCCAATAAAACCACAGAACTCGCCAGGGCCGACGCGGCACTCAAACCTCTTCGAGATGCCGCTGCCGCCGGGGCCGCACGAGTGGCTCAAGCCAAGACCAATCTGACCGCTAAAACGACCGCTTTTCAGCAGAATGAAAAAGCGCGCAACGATCACAAAGTCGCGCTCGACAAGGCAAACGCCTCACTGGCTGCCGCAGTGGCAAATACCAACACCCTGAAAACAAAGCTCGCAGCGGAACAAGCCGCAGCCAAAGCGGCCGCCGATGGCCTCGCCGCCAAGCAGAAGCAGCTCGCCGATTCGAAAACACAGCTCGCCGCAGCCACGGCCGAGATGAAGAAATCGGAAGCTGCCGTTGCCGCTTCCACGAAAGCCCGTGACGGAGCGAAAGCCGCTGTCGCAGCAGTCATCAAAAAAGAGGCAGACACGAAAAAATCGATCGAGCTCGCCAAAGCTGAACTCGAGAACACCAAGTTTCTCAAACAGAAGTGGCAGGCAGCCGCTATCAATCTCACCGCCCGGAAAGAGAGCGAGAACCTCGATGACATGAAATTCGATCTCGAGGACATGAAAGAGGGTGAGGTTGTTGCCAAGCAGGAAGTAAGCGAAGCCACGAAAGCACGAACCGAAGCGGAATCGACTCTCGCCTCTGCGCAAAAGACCGTGGTCGATGGAACAATGCAGTTGAAGGAGAAATCCTCCAGCGTTCTCGAGCGGGCTCTCAAACTCGTCGCAAGCCGGGCTGTAGCGGAACTCCGGGAGGAAGCCATTCAAAAGCAACCTTCACAGGATCCACTGACTCTCGCATCCAACACCACAATCGAACCCGCATTCAAGGACACCGTTGAAGACGGAATGGTCGAAGAAGAGGAGAAAATTGAAATCGTTGCCGCGCAGACCCTTTCCTACAAGACTCCCGACGAAATCAACGCCGAAGTGGACAACCTCAAACAGAGGCTCATTGAACTGGAGCAGTTTCTTGCAACGACTTATCAGGAGGCCGACAAAACCAAAACGACGGTCGATATGGCATCAAAAGTCGCACGCGAAACGCCCAAGCTGATCGCCGAGCGGACCGAAGCCGAAAAGCAGGCAGCGAAAGAGCTCGCCGAAGCCGAAGCCGAGCGCAAGCGCCAGGAGCAAGTCCTCGCCGAGCAGGCCAAAAAGATCGAAGAGCTCAAGAAGAAGTATCTCGCCACATTCCCCAAGCGGGATTGATATCAACGCATATCAAACTAGCCGAGTTTGCCAAAACGGGGCATTCAGACCTACCAGCCACGTTCGCGGGAACGCGGCTACAAGCGCCTCGACCGTAGCCGCGTTTGCCAAAACGTGGCCGGCGCACGCTACCGGTAATAAATCCGCCAAAAACGATCCCAAAAATCGTCACTCCGCAGATCGAGTTCAGGGTAACCAGGGACCATACAACCAAAGTATGGCCAATCCCTCCAGCCTTCCACATACCCGGCCCGGACAGGATTTTCATTTACGTATCCCACGATCTTTTCAAACGCGTCAGTGCTCCGATCTTTTTCCCGGAGTACGTGATCGAATGGCTGCTTTTGCCACTCACAGTCCTTCTCCTTCAATAGAAAATTCGTCTGTTTCCGCAAATGGCGCACTAAAACCCTCTGTCGACATTGCTCACTAATACCCATAATCATGAGATGGGCATGATCCGGCATCAGACAAAAAGCGGGACACACCGCTCCATACCGCCCGAGGGAGTGAAGCAACAGTTCCCGAAATTGAAGATAGAATAATTCGTCCAACCACCCCGTTTTGCGGCCTTTGATCGTGAAGGTCCAATGAACCTGCGCCATCCCCTCGTAGGCGGAGTCATCAAGACGCGGAAGATGACGATGCTCCATGGCATTCACCTTATTCGACGTCCCCCGATCGAATCAAGCTCAGAACATGCCAGCCACGTTTTTGCAAACGCGGCTACAGGCGCCTCGACCGTAGCCGCGTTTGCCAAAACGTGGCTGCCGCAGTGGCCGACTCGCTACTCAATCCCAAGCAGCTCCAACCGGTACCCGGCAACATCTCCCGGCGAAGTATCAGGCATATAGATCGACGCCTCAATGACACGGCGCTCACCGGGAAGCAACGGAGGCTGCACATTATTCACCGCACTGATTTCACCTGCCTTGATACGGCTGCTGAAATGTTTCGTGATACTGTTATAGCCCAGAGGAATCACTTCCCCATCCTCCCCGCTGACCGAAGCTTTGAACTTCAGCAGTCCAATCTGCCGTTTCCCCGTGTTCTCCAGAGTGAGGATAAGTTTGAGATGGGCCATTCCCTCATCGCTCAGCCCCCCCTTTGATCGCAGGGCATTCCGCTCGCGCAATTCAAAGCCGTAATCCGGCGGCAGCGCCACGCCCGATCCTGTGAGTTCCAGCAATTTACCCGCTTCCGCCTCGCCGGGAAACGGCCTGTGATCGAACAGCTTCATGGTAAGTCGGGCTTCCACAATATCCGGAGCCGACTCCGGTTTAAAGATAAGGACCCGAAACGGGATACTGTCGCCGGCAAGGACCGCTGACCGGTGTGAGGCGAGAATATCGAATTCGTGTTCTGCGAAGACCGTTTCATCCTCCCCCAGCAACTCCAGCTTTGCCCGCATCTCGCTGATTGTAACCGGTCCCGCCAAAATGGTAGCGAGCAGTTCATAGCTGTATTTTCCATCGTAGCGGGTCAGCACTGATGAGCGTGCATCAAACGAAAAGTCATCACCAATCCCGGCGACGGGAAATTCAACGGGGATCGCGACCGGCCCTCTTGGAGCCGCCTGGGCCTCATCTTCTTTGACCTGCTTTTCTTCGGGGGCATTGACGACTTCTTTCGGAGGGGGCGTCGACTCCTTTTCGGGAGCGAGAAAGAAATAGAGTCCGCCAATCGCAAACACGATCACCACGGCGATCAATACAGGCTTCGTTCCACCGGAGGAACGCGCAAACTCATCAGCCAGTCTCTCCAGTTCGGTCAGTTCCCGAACAGCCTCAGCATGAGAAGAATCCCGTTTAAGGCATTGCCGAAAATACTTCTCAGCGGCCAACCGGTCGGAATCAGCACGCCTCTCCTTGAACTCCCGGGCGTGCGCCTTTCCTAAAACGAAACCCAACTCATTGTCATGAGGCAAAATCACATAGGCCTGATCCAATTCAGTAATGGCATCATCCCAGTTCCCGTGCTCAAAAAACAGAAAGCCCCGGGCGCGATGATCCTCCGCCTCGCGAACAAGCTGGTCATAGGCGTCTCCATCAAGCCCGTATTTCTCTGCGAGCGAGCGAAGCGCCGCGGAATCGAGCTCCATATCCACGCCCTCCCGCTGCTCAAGAATCTTCTCGAGGAATTTTTCCAGCGCACCGGAATCTGAAGAGGAAAAGCTCATGGTCAAAAAACTGGTTTCCGGAATAGGCCACTCATCTCCATTCTATACAATAGCGGCATACAACTTTTTTCATTTTGAAAAGACCAGCACACTCCATTGGCAAATGCACTACGAGACCTCTCCGAAGCTCTTGAAATCTATATAAAATTTGATTTCAATTCCTGTATGGAAAAACTGTTTCAACTCCTGTCTTTCTCACCCGGCCCGTTTTGGCTCTTGATCATCTTCTTCCCGATGAAGCGATCAGCAATGCTGGCAGTCGACATTTTCCTGATTCTCCTGAGCGCCCTGTTTGTCGCTTTGACCCTGCCGGTCATCAGCGAATTATTTCCATTGATTGCAAAACCGGAGTTCGAGTCCATGCACGCATTCCTTTCCTCAAAACCGGGGTTTGTCGGCTCGTGGAATCACATGATCCTGTCCGACCTTTGGATCGGACGCTGGGTAGCGCAGGACACTTGCAAGGGCCGCCACGGTCTACCCGTGCGCCTTTTCTTTATCCCTCCGATACTCTTCTTCGGTCCACTCGGTCTTTTCTGCTACCTCATCTTTCGCATCATTACCCGCCGCCGGATTTCGCTCACGGAAACGGGTGCATAACCACTTCACTTCCCGAAATCAGCCCGAAGTTTCTTCAAGACACTTCCGACATAACCGCTGATTCGTTTCGGAGTCCCCGGTGCGGGCTTCGCAGGAAGCGCAAGAATGCCCTCCGCCCCGGAAGCAGCCGCTTCGTCCAAATAGTCGATCGCATTCAGTGCCAAAATCGCTTCATAGACATTCCCCGTCGCCTGATTGGCATGACTCATGAGCGTCGCAACAGCTTCTTTCTGATCATCGCCATCGCCGAAGCGTCCCAGGCTTTCCGCCGCCACGATCGCAACGCTGGCGCACTCATCCCCAAGCGCGGCATGAAGCGCTTCGCGCCCCGATTTGAACCCTGCCTCTTTGTGAATCAACAAACCCGTCGCACCCCAATATCGCACACCCGAATCGTCGCTCTTGAGGAGATCCAGAATAGCGGGAAGGTCTTCCGCCTTTTTAGAAGAGGCTAACTGCGCAGCTGCAAAAACAGCGTCGAAATCATATTTATCAGGATCGTGCCCCATTTCAAAAGGCGTACGGCCTTCGCTTCTCGCATGAACCTCGGCCTCGGGGAGAAATCCAACATCGCGGATTTCCTTTTCCCAATCCTGATGGGCCTTTCGCATTTTAGCCAGCACCTCCCCGTGTTCAGCAGAGCCGGCAAGGTTGTTCACTTCGTCAGGATCGGTCTCAAGATCGTAGAGCTCCTCCGCCGGCTTCTCTTCCCAGAAATGGGACTGCGCCTCATTCAGCTTGCCCGCCTCATACATCTCGTGCCAGACACGGGTCGTCGGCGTTTGAAACATGTAATCGATGTACTGCCCGTAAATGCGATGCGGCATGTACTGACGGATATAAACGTAGCGCTTTCCGAGGACGGTGCGAACGAGGTCGACCCGCTCATCCATTCTCCCGCGAAATCCATAACTGTATTCAGGCGTCTCCGTTTCAAACTGGCCGGCAAAAGCGTGCCCCTGCATCCAGGGCTTCGGCTCGAGACCGACAAGACTCAGCATCGTCGGAGCGAGGTCGATGAAACCGATCATGCGGTCGCTCGTACCTCCCGCCTCATACTCATCGGGAGCGAGGTCTTTCCACTTCGCGGGAAAATGAGCAATGAACGGAACGTGGAGGCCGGAATTGTAAGGCCAGCGCTTATTCCTCGGCATTCCCGATCCGTGGTCGCCCCAGTATATCACGATGGTGTTGTCGGCGAGACCCGCGTCTTCGATTTCCTGAAGCCGTGCCCCGAGACTCGCATCCATCTGCGTAATCCGGTCGTAGTACTGCGCCCAGTCTTTTCTCACCTCCGGAGTATCGGGATGATAGGCCGGAATTCTCGCTTTGGCAGGATCATGAATGCGCAGCTCGTCCTCAATCGGATTTCGAATCTTGGACTCGTGTGAAACAGTTTCATTGAAGACCGCAAAGAAGGGCTGTCCCTCTTCGCGATTTTTCCAATGCGCCTTCCCGCTGCTCTCGTCCCAGACCTGCCCCGTGGTCACGAGGTTATAATCCTCCTTCGCTGCATTGGTCGTGTAATACCCCAGCTCGCGGAGATAAACGGGAAACATCTTCATCGCATCCGGAAGCGAAGTCTCAGAGCGCATGTGCTCGGAACCGGTCGCGGGAGGGAAAACCCCGGAAATTACAGTGGTTCGGGCAGGTGCACACACCGGGGCATTCGAACTCGCCCGGGTATAGCGCAACCCGCGTTCCGCAAGCGCATCAAGGTTGGGCGTCACCGCATATTCATCTCCGTAGCAACCCAGGTGGGGACCGTTGTCTTCCGAAGTGATCCAGAGAATATTCGGAAGTTCAGCGGCGCGAAGCATCGGGCTGAAGAGCACCGTGGCAATGAGGAAGTAATGTATTTTCTTAATCATGTCGTCTTTCAAAAAGTAACCCTCTCAGGTCCGGGACAGAACAGGGTCAGGGCACTGACTCAACCCTGTCACGTCGATCACTAAACCCTGTTAAGTGATCGTTTAACCGATCTGAGGATAGTCCCACGGTGCGCGGTAGTCACGCCTCAAAAGGGCACTGGCTTCAGGGTCATTCGCGATTGTTTCAGTTTCACCATCCCACTCGATGCTCCGTCCCACTTTGAGACTGATCATCCCTAACAAGCTCATATTTGTGGCGAGATGCCCGATCTCGGCATCGGCTACCGGAAGGCGTTTTTCTTCGATGGATTCAATAAAGTCACGCCACAGCGGCGGGACATTGTGGCCGTCTTTTTCATTATCAAACTGAGGATCCTCGTGAATCACCTCACCGCCGTTTGACGGGTAAAAGGTCCAGCCGTCACGCCACCCCATGTGAAAGGTCCCTTTGGTGCCGTAAAAATAACAGCCGACTTTGGATTTCTCCGCCTCGTTTCCTCCAAAGCGCCGGTGTTCCCAGACCGCCGTGAAATTCTCAAACTCGTAGGTCGCGACCTGATGATCCGGGGCATCGGTGGTTTGCTCAGCCTCATTCAAAACAGCTTCACCTTTAATCGGTCGTCCCCCCGTGGAATAAATCCGCTTCGGGTGCTTTTCATCCGACCACCAGAGAATCTGATCGAGCCAGTGCACTCCCCAGTCGCCGAGAGTCCCGTTGGCGAAATCGAGAAAATTGCGAAAACCACCGGGGTGAATCCGTTTGTTGAAAGGCCGCAACGGGGCCGGACCGCAGTAGAGATCCCAGTCGATGTGTTCGGGAACCGGATCATTCGGAGTCGGCTTTTCAGCCCCGCCGCCACTGTGAGCAAAGGCCCGAACCATTCCAATCTCGCCGGCATTGCCCTCCTTGAGAAATTTAATCCCGCTGACATGATGCGGCCCGATGCGCCGATGCATCCCGACCTGAACGACACGATCCCCCGCCCTCGCCGCGTTTACCATAGCGCGGCTTTCCTGAATGGTGTGACCGGTGGGCTTTTCGACAAAAACATGAGCCCCCGCTTCGATACAGGCGATCGCCTGAAGAGCATGCCAGTGGTCCGGCGTCGAAATGATCACGATTTCGATCTCCTCCTTTTCCAACATCTCGCGGTAGTCCCGGTAGGTGTTGGGAATCTTCCCGGTAATCCCGTCCACTTCGTCAGCCGAAATCTCAAGGGCATCCGCATCGACATCACAAAGCGCGACGACGTCACATTGACCATCCTCAATCGCGACGGTGAGAATGTTCATCCCCCACCATCCCGCCCCGATCAGGGCTGTGCGGTATTTCTTTCCCGACTTGGATTGTGCCTTTACCCAGGGAGCGATCGAGGCACCCGCAAAGGCGGCGGTTCCAACAGCATTTTGAACGAATTTTCGGCGGTCGATAGGATTCATCATCTCAAATTTGGCACGCGGAAGCTTTCAAGGCGACCGGCGCAAATCAGATGATGAAGAGTTGCCCGCCTCTTGCCAAGCGCGACGGTAAAAAAATCACGGCATTTTCGAGGCCGCGATTGATTTCGAGATCTTTTCCATGTCTCATAAGCGAACGGCTATGAATTCCCCATTTCGCATTCTTTTCGTCTGTCTCGGCAATATTTGCCGCTCGCCCTCGGCTGAAAACGTGATGCGCCACCTTGTGACTCAGGAGAATGCGACCGGCGAATTCGAGATCGATTCGGCCGGAACCGCCGGTTGGCACATTGGGAAATCACCTGATTCCCGAATGACTGCGGCAGCTCAGAAAAAAGGGTTCACGATGAAAGGTCAGGCCCGCCAGGTGAAACCGGCTGACTTTGCCGCATTTGATCTCATTCTCGCGATGGATCAAAGCAACTACGATGATCTGATCGATGTCATGTCGGGTTGCCCCACTCCGACAGCTAAGCTGAAACTGTTCTGTGATTTCTGCACCGCGCACGACGAAACCGAGGTTCCGGACCCCTACTACGGTGGACCGGAGGGCTTTGATTATGTGATCGAGCTGCTTGAGGATGGCTGTGCCAATCTCCTCAAGCAAGTTCGCAACGGGGAGATCGAATGAGTCTCCCCGGACCGTTCCGCGAGATAGAAGCCGCCTCAGGGCTCAGCCTGAATCCCGACTCGACACGCGCTGTCGGCGGAGGCTGCATCCACGAGGCAATTCTTGCTGACACTCGAGACGGAGAAACTTTCTTTCTGAAGCTGGGTCGAGCCGGAGCGGTTGACCAGTTTACCAAAGAGAAACGAGGCCTTGAGCTGCTGCGTGACTCAAAAACGATTCGCGTGCCGAAACCGCTCGTAGCCGGCGTCTTTGACAGCCGGGCGGTTCTCGTCCTAGAAGCGCTCCCACTCAGACCGTTCCGGCCGGGCAATCAGGCAGAGCTGGGGCTTAAACTGGCCGAATTACACCAGACAAAACCGCCATCCGGGCAGTTCGGATGCGATTTCGACAATTACATCGGTGCGACACCGCAACCCAACCCGTGGACGGATTCCTGGTCCGATTTCTTTACGGAGCATCGCCTCGGGCATCAGTTTCGTTTGGCCGCAGCAGCAGGAAATCCGTTCCCGGAAGCAGCCGAACTGACGGATGCCGTCCGCTCCTACCTTACGGGCCTCGACATTTCGCCCGCACTTGTTCACGGCGATCTATGGGGAGGCAACGCCAGTGACACGGATGAGGGATTTCCCGTTGTTTTCGATCCTGCACCCTACTTCGGAGATAGAGAGGTCGATATCGCCTTCACGACACTCTTCGGCGGGTTCGATGACTCTTTCTACAAAGCCTACCGGAGCATTCACCCCGCGCCGGATCCCCTCCTCCACACAATCTACAATCTCTATCACCTCCTCAATCACGATCACCTTTTCGGCGGTCACTACCGGGATCAATCAGCGCATTCAATTCATACCATCCTCCTGGCATTGGCTTAAACAGGAGGCACCGGAGGGTTCGCGGAGACGACTACCGGCAAAAGAAAAACCCGTTCCCGGACGGACCGGAAACGGGTTTTCTGTTAATTGGTTGGACTTAAAGAGAGCTTATTCAGCTTTCTTGTCTTTTCCTTCGCCTTTCTTACCTTTTCCTTTGCCTTCAGGCTTACCTTTGCCGCCTTTGCCACCTTTTGGTGGAGCAGCAAGCTCAGCAGCGTCGAGTTCACCGTCGCTGTTGGTGTCACGACCAGCGAACATTTTGTCAAGAGCACCCTCTTTGTCTTTGAAACGCTCAGCCATAGGACCGGCGGCAAACTCTTCTTTGGAAACGGTTCCGTTGCCATCTTTGTCGAGTTTCTTGATCATCATCTCGGCACGCTTGGCCGGATCGCCGCCTTTTCCTTTTTCACCTTTTCCTTTACCGCCTTTTTCGTCGTCTGCCTGAACGAGACCGAGTGAAAGACCTGCAAGAATAGTGACTGAATACAAAAGAATTTTTTTCATAGATACGTTGGAGTTGTTTTTTAAGTTAAGGAATTGCTTCCAGTTGCATCAAACCCCAACGCTCTGTGTCCGGTTGCGAAAAAAATGCACTATTCAGAAGATTTTTTCATGGCCTCTTCCATGAGCGTGAAACCACGGTTAACGAGGTTGGCACGGTCATCGAGCATTCCGGCGCTTAGAAGCGCGTTGTCGAGAAGCTGGCTCGCTACCAGTTTTGCCAACTCGGGATTCGACTCACGGATTCCGGAGAGCTGGTGAATCAGTGAGTGTCTCGGATTGATCTCCAGATTCACTTTAACACCGGGAAGAGCTTCCTCCGGGTTCATCGCCTGCATCATCTGACGCATCTGAGCCGTCATTCCGGAATCAGAGGTCAAGACGGCAGCAGGGCTGCTGACGAGACGTTTCCCTGCGGTGACTTCCTCGACGGATTCAGCAAGTTCCTCTTTCAGATAAGCGCTGAGAGCTTCCAAATCAGCTTCGGGAAGCAATTCGCCTTCCGGCTCGGAAGCGGCGTCATCATCAAGTTCGAGTTCAGAACTCGCAGCGGAAACCAGTCCTTTTCCGTCGAATTCACGAAGGTGCTGCAAGAGGTATTCGTCGATGTGATCGGTGAAGTAGATCACCTCAAGACCACGTGACTTGAGGGCTTCGAGATAAGGGCCGGCCTCGATCGAAGCGCGATCAGACCCGCTGAGATAGTAAATCTTCTCCTGACCGTCTTTCGCCCGGGTCAGGTAATCCTCAAATCCAGTCTGCTCACCCGCTTCGGTCATGGAGCTCTCGAAACGAAGCAATTTGGTAAGAGCCTCGCGATGATCATAATCGACGACAATCCCCTCCTTGAGGAAACGCCCGAACTTGGCGTAAAACTCCTTATACTTGTCAGCATCGCTTTTCACCTCACCGGCGAGAAACTTGAGAAACCGCTTCGTGACGACCCGGTTGAGCTTCCGCACAAGACTGCTGTCCTGCATCGACTCACGGCTGATGTTAAGAGGGATATCTGCGCTGTCGATGACACCGCGAATGAAACGCAACCACTCGGGAAGGAGCCCTTCCGGCTTGTCATCGATGAGGACGTTTTTGCAGTAAAGCGATACGCCGGGCTCCATTTGGCCCATTCCGAAAAGCTCCGTATTCTCAGTCGGAACGAAAAGAAGCGCATTGATCTCGATCGGCATCTCGGAGCTGAAATGCATGCGGTAACGAGGCTCGTCGAACGCCTTGGCGGAGAACTTGTAGAACTCATTATACTGCTCATCAGTGACATCAGCCTTCTTCTTCCGCCAGATTGCCTCAATCGTATTGACGCGATCCTCCCCGATCATGATGGGGAATGAGACAAATGCGGAATAGTTCTCAAGGATGGACTTCACGCGCCCCTCATCCGCGAATTCTTCGCAGTCTTCACGAAGCTTGAGGACGATCTTACAACCGCGGTCGAGCTCCTCCTCGGACTCCTCGATCTCGTATCCGGTTTTGCCGTCGCTCTTCCAAACGAGTGAAGGCTCGCCTTCGCGCCAGCTGCGGGAATATACAGTCACTTCGTCAGCGACCATAAATGCCGAGTAGAAACCGACTCCGAACTGACCGATGAGGGCACTCTCTTTCTGCTGATTTTCTTCGAGCGCTTTCACAAACGCCTTTGAACCGGAGTGAGCGATCGTTCCGATGTTCTCGTGAAGCTCGTCGCGAGTCATGCCGAGACCGTGATCGATGATCGTCACAGTCTTCGTTTCCGCGTCGGACTCGATCTGAATTTCAAGGGGAAGATCAGGCTGATGAACATCGCTCTCAGTCAGCTGAGTGTGGCGCATTTTCTCCAGCGCATCGGAAGCATTCGAAACCAATTCGCGGACAAAGATCTCCTTGTCCGTATAAAGGGAATTGATGACGATATCGAGCACCTGGCTGACTTCAGCCTGGAACTCTCTCTTTTCTGGTGTGTGGGTCTTTGACATAGGGTCTCAATTCAATTTTTGGGATCCAAAAATCGATGAGTCCGCCCCGATGTCAAGCCGCTCAGGAGGAAATTGGAGGTGGTCGACGTGTCGCCCCGCTCTCGGCTTCAAGCGCTGTAAGAATCGAAGCAGCCGAGCCTTCAGGGACCATCACAATCTCACTGTTACCGGCGAGGATTTCCTGAGTCTCGAGAACACTGAAAAGCGTGTCCACCACCTCGGGATCTTCACCCACTTTGGAAAGTGCTTCACCGACAAGGCGCGGTCTCACCGCGTTGGCCTTCGCATTTTCAATCGAAGCCTCTCTTTCGGCCCTCGATTCAATAATATCGGTCTGGTTATCACCCGCCTGACGAATCGCGGAGGTCACCTGGGTAAGGCGGTTCACCACTTTCTGCTCGATCTGGTGGATCATCTCATGATCCCGGAAATGCACTTTTCGAATATATACAGAACCGAGTGAATACCCCCAGTTCTCAGACTTCGGCGACACCTCTGCCCGCACCTCGCGGCTCATGGTGTGACGGTTCTGCATCATGTCATCAAGCGGCATATTGCTGAGGCAGCGCACCGTGGTGTTCGTGACGTTTGCCTGAAGCGACCCTTCAGGATCGGTATTCTCAAAGAGAAACGCCACCGGATCGCTCACCCGCATTTCATACCAGACCCCGATTCCAACAGGCGTCCCCTCTTCTGAATTCACGGCGCGACTTCGAAGATAACGCTGATCAAGGCGCATATCGAGCGTGTAGACTTTTCCGAAAAAAGGCACCAACAGCACCTTGATCCCCAGTTTCAGCGGCGTGAGATGAAGGCCCGGCTCCTGGATCACACCGATCACTTTGCCGAAAAGCACGAAAACCTTGCAACGACATTCATTGATCGTCGTGAACCAGCACAGGTATTTCATAATACCAATGAGGATAGGAAGGCCTACGAGAAGCCCGAAAAATGCAGTAATAAATCCTGTCAAAAAGCTCATGAGTTGGACCCTCCTTTCTCTTCAATAATTTTTCCGGCGCGCCGGTATAGCTGTAACTTCACATTTCGCAGGTAGGAAACGAGTGCCTTGGAACCTCCGTTTGCTTTGAGAGCTTTGAGCTCATCGGCGACTCGCAAAAGCGGCTCGACCTCGGCCTGAACCCGCATTGTCTGAATCTCCACGGCCCTCTTTGACTGCTCGATCTTCTGATCCGCCCCGGCCTGGGCCAGGCTGATATCTGCCGAAACTTCGTTGTGCGCCGTGTTAATCGCCGCGAGAGCCGACTCAATTTCATTCGGCGGATCAATTCCCGTGATCAACGAAGCGTCCAATTCAATCCCGTAGCGGGCCGCGGAACTGAGACATTCCGAATCCATCTGCGTATTGAGATCGTTCAGATTTTTCCGGAGATCGTTAATCGAAATTCCCTCAAGCGGCACTGTATCGCCTTCAATTAAGGCCTCTTCCAAATCACCGAGCGGAAGCGCCGACTCTTTCGGAGCTTCAAAATTCGCAATCCGCTCACGGAGAATCGACACAAAATACCCCATAATATGTGTCACTGGATGTTTTACGCCGAATATATAGGCGTAGAGATTCTGCTCGGAAACCTTGTAGCGAAGCTGACCGGTCACGTCGATGTTGAGCTGATCTTTCGTCACCGCTTCCAGCACGGTCCCTCCATTGTTGACTGTGGAATCCTCGGGATCGTAGGCAATACTGGCAGTCTCGATCGCGACACTCACTTTGTGCACCTTCTGCCAGGGCATTTTCACGTAGGGCCCACCCGGCTGTTTGACGCGCACGAGAGGGAAATTGTATCTCGATTTGTGGTCGTCAGTGAGATGCTCCGAAATCGGAAGATCCAATGATGTTTTGCCCTTAACCCGCTGCGCCCGGCCCAAAGTGGTGACCACAGCTCTCTCATTCTGCTCAACGGTATAGAACCCCGTAAAAACGCAGCGAACGAAGAACCAGACAATTCCTCCGACTATTAAACCAATAATGAAGCTCATTTCGAAGACAAGCTTGGACGTTGTTAATACCTCCGCCAAGCAATTTCGTGCGGAATAAAGCAACAATCACGCCACTCGTATCATACAAGGTTTCGACTTGAAGGAGTCCCACTTTGACCGCACAATTCCCCAACCATGTTCCACACTTACGTCGCGGCGGTTGCCTCCGGAAAAATTGATCCTAACGCAACCGGTTCACTGACCCTCCTCATCGTCTATTTTGTTCTCGCGATAGGGGTCTCGTTTTTCTGCTCTGTCTGGGAGGCAGTCATCCTCAGTGTCACCAACCCCTACGTGGCCAACCTCAAGAACAAGCGTCCCAAGGTGGGCTTGCGCCTCGAGGAGCTCAAAAACCACATCGGGAGACCACTCACTTCGATTCTAACACTCAACACAATCGCACACACCGTTGGTGCCATGGGTGTGGCGTCACAGGTAACTGCGCTGGGCGGCGGAAAATGGGATGCCATCGCCGGGGCACTGATGACTTTTGCGATTTTGATTCTTTCAGAAATCATTCCGAAAAACCTCGGCGCGCGTCACTGGCGCACCTGGGCCCCCTGGGTCAGCTTTTGTCTTACTATATTGGCAAAGATCATGACCCCGGTTGTCTGGTTCATCGAACTGTTCAGCAAAGGTCATCACGGGGAAGCCGCATTCTCCCGGGAGGAACTCCGGGTCATGGCGGAAGTAGGCTCGCGACAGGGAAAGCTGCACGAAGACGAATCCCGCATTCTCGAAAACCTTCTAACACTCGGCGAAATCTCCGTAAAAGAGGTCATGACGCCGCGGGTCGTGGTCTTCGCTCTACCCGAGGAAACCACCGTTCAGCTCTATCTGGATCGCCACAACAGTTCACCTTTTTCCCGCATCCCGATCTACAGCGAAAACCGGGACGACATTAAAGGGTTTGTTCTCAAACACGACATTCTCCTCGCCGCTGCCCAGGACCGGTTCGACGTCACCCTGAAAGAACTGGCCCGCGAAATCGCAGCAATGCCGCAGATCACGAAACTCACCGACGCATTCCAACACCTCGTTGCGAACCGCCACCACGTCGCCATCGTCCTCGACGAATACGGCGGCATGGGGGGACTCGTCACGATGGAAGACGTCGTCGAGACACTGTTGGGACTGGAGATTGTCGACGAAGCGGATACCCGCGAGGACATGCAGGAGTTTGCACGCAACCTCTGGAAGACCCGCGCGAAGAAGATGGGGCTGGAAATGGAACCGGCACCATCGGACGATGTCATTCAGCCTGCTGAGTAGTGGAGATACCTTTCAGCAGGCCGCATAAACGCGCTGGAAGAGGGAGATTTGATGTGCGACAATAGTGTCATGACGATCACGCATCAGATCTTGACCGACTCTGAAGGTAAACCTGTTGCCGCTCAAATCCCATGGGCTGAATTCGAGTTAATCAAAGCAGAACTCGAAAGAGATTTACCACTCGATCCCGAGACGCGCGCGATGCTTGACCGTCGTTCCCGGGAAATGGAGGACGGGACAGTTGAAGGAATCGGGAGCGATGAATTATTCAGACGTGTTCGACAGCGACTCGACGAGAAGCGTCATACCGGCGAAGAGACATGAATGTCATTTGGCATCCTGACACAGAGGATGACATCGACGAAGGCGTTGACTACTACTTCAGGAATCAACCGGGAATAGAGGAGGAATTTATCGCCTCCATCGAAGCGGCGGTTCTTAAACTAATTAAAAATCCACAACTCCCACGTGAGTTTGAGCCACCTTATCGGAAGATCACAACTGGTCGCTTCCCGTTTCAAATCATATATCGGATTAGAGAAGAGGATATTAAAATCGTTGCGGTGATGCACCAAAGTCGCCGCGAAGGATACTGGAAAGACCGCGAAATAAACTCATCGTGGCCTTCCCGCAATCCTCTTCTTTCTCAGTCACATTCCCCCAGCAAGTCCCTCCCCCCGATCTCTCCAAGCATCCCGATCTCTCCTGCAAGGACCTTGAAAGCAGGCTCCCCTCCGGCGCAAGTTCTGCCGCAGTGCGTTTTGGGAACGAATCCGTCGTAATCATCGAAGCGTTGCGGATCGTTTTCGTTGCTGTAGAGCGTCAGTCTTTTCCGCCCATCCGGTCCACTGACGATGCTCAAAGGATGCAGCCAGCAGGTTGACGGCTTGTAAAACCAGGGATGGAGACCGCGATTTACCGCAAGCGCCTGCAACCCACACCGGGCATCCGGCATTAAGAAAACACAGTTCGTGTCAGCGAAGTGTTCAGGGTAGTCCGGAACCGTCTCGTGCATCGGCTCCGGGCGGGTTGCTGTCTTCGGCCCCGAGGTCACATCCCGCCAGCGCCCGTATACGACGACTTGATCAGGCAAGTCGAGTCCAAGCGCCTCGAACTCCTTCCGCGACTCGCCTGCGAGCGACCTGACAACATTGGCCTCCTCCGAATTCAGGTAGACGCCATCGTGACAGCAGGTCCCGCGACATTTCGATAAATCGCACAGTTTCAAGGGCCTTTGAAGAGCCTCTTTATCGACAACGACCCCACGAATCATCGTGGCAAGACGAGCCATCGACTCTGAAAACGCCGTGATCGCGCGATTCATCGATTTATATTTCTTCGTGAGATCATCCCATTCCGCTACGTTTTCCCCTGCCAACTGACAGCAAAGCTCTCAATCCAGCAATATGCGTTTATATATCACCATAGCAATTCTCTTTGGCTCCCTGAACGTGAATGGCAGGGAAATCGATTTTAATCGCGACGTTCGCCCTATCCTTTCGGACAAATGCTTCAAATGCCACGGCCCTGACGCAACGAACCAGAAATCAGAGTTCCGCATCGACACGCTGGAACACGCCACCGCTGATCTCGGTGATTACTTCGGAGTCGTCCCCGGCGATCTCAAAAAAAGCGAGACTCACTGGAGAATTCACTCAAATGATCCCTCTGACATTATGCCTCCCCCCAAGGCCAAGATGCAGCTCACAGCCCGGGAGATCGCGACTCTGGATCAATGGATTGAGGAAGGCGCAAAATACGCCGACCACTGGGCCTTCGTTCCTGTTCCGGAATCGATCCCCGTTCCAAGACTGAATTCAGACGAACCGGGCAGTCCCATCGACGCCTTCATTCGAAAAAAACTCAACGAAGAGGGCTTTGTTCCATCCAAAGAAACGACACGGGAGAAATGGCTCCGCCGCGTCACGTTCGATCTCACCGGTTTGCCCCCGACGGTGGACGAGCTCGAAGCATTTCTCGCCGACCAATCCCCCAACGCCTACGAAAAAATCGTGGACGGGCTTTTCACCCGTGACAGCTACGCGGAACGCATGACCGCTGAGTGGATGGACGTCGCCCGCTACTCGGACTCCTACGGATTCCAGGTCGATCGTGATCGCACCGTCTGGCAGTGGCGGGACTGGGTCATTCAATCGTTCAAAAACAATCTCCCCTACGACGATTTCATCACCTGGCAGCTCGCGGGTGACCTCCTTCCCAACCCGACGAGAGATCAAATCCTCGCGACTACCTTCAACCGGCTCCATCCGCAGAAAGTCGAAGGCGGAAGTGTTCCCGAAGAGTTCCGCATCGAATACGTTTCGGACCGCCTTCACACCTACGGCACCGCCTTCCTCGGCCTCACGATGGAATGTTGCCGCTGCCACGATCACAAATACGACCCCACCACAGCCAAAGACTACTACCAACTATCGGCGTTCTTCTCGAACATCGACGAAGCCGGCCTCTACTCCTATTTTACTCCGGCGGTTCCGACTCCGACCCTTTGGCTGCCGGACAAAAAACAATCCGAAATGCTGGCCTCCCTCGAGGAAAGCATCGCCGAATCCAAAGCGTCACTGAAAAAGATCGCCACCACCGCGAAAGCGGAATTCACGGCCTGGGCGGAGGCCAACCCGGCCATCGAAGTCAGAAAACCCATTGCGGCTTTCTCCTTCGACACCCGCGAAAAAGACAGCTTTCCGAACGCATCCGATCCTGACAAGCCCGCTACCTCACCGGCCAAAAATACGACTGTCGAAGGCAGGTTCGGAAAGGCCGTCAAACTCAGCGGCGACGATGCGATCACTCTTCCCGTCGGAAATTTCACCCGCGACGATGAGTTCTCCGTCAGTTTCTGGGTGAAGACACCTGATATCAAAGAGCGCGCGGTGATTTTCAGCCGGTCGAAAGCATGGACAGATGCAGCGAGCCGCGGCTACGAACTTCTCCTCGAAGAAGGAAAACTGAGCGCCGCTCTGATCCACTTTTACCCCGGAAATGCCATACGCGTTCGAGCCCTGGAGCCAATCACACCCGGCGAATGGATCCACATTTCGATGACCTACGACGGATCGAGCGAAGCGGAAGGCCTGAAACTTTACGTCGATGGAGCCGGGATCGAAACCGAAGTCGTCCGCGATAAGCTCACCCGTGAGATTACCGGTGGCGGGAGTGATACCATCGTGATCGGCCAGCGCATGCGCGACAACGGATTCAAGAACGGAATCGTCGATGAATTCAAAGTGTTCGATCACCAATTGAGCCCTGCTGAAGCCGATGCCATCGCCGCCAATAAAACCACTTTCTCTCCGGACATTGAGTTCTACATCAGTTCGGAAAACAATGAGTCCGTCGCAGTAAAAGACACTCTCTCAAAACACCGAAAGAACCGATCCGAACTCGTCAAAAAGATTCCCGAAATCATGGTGATGCAGGAGAGCGAAACACCCAGACAAAACTATTTACTGGACCGCGGACTCTATTCGAATCGGGGAGAGCCTGTCTCACCGGATACACCTCACTTTCTCCCTCCAGGCCCTGACAAGGCCGATAAGAACCGGCTTGACCTCGCCAGATGGACCGTCGCTGACAACAATCCACTCACCGCCCGTGTCACCGTGAATCGCTACTGGCAGATGCTCTTCGGACGCGGACTCGTTTCCACCAGCGAAGATTTCGGGAGCCAGGGCAAAATCCCCTCCCACCCCGAACTACTCGACTGGCTCGCCCGCGACTTCATGGAACACGGATGGGATGTGCGGGGCCTCCTCAGACAAATCGTTCTTTCAGCGACTTACCGGCAGGAGTCTGAAATCCGCTCAGGCGAACTCGTGACTCAGGACCCGACGAACACACTCCTCTACCGATTCCCCGCGCCGCGCCTCTCCGCCGAAATGATTCGCGACAACGCTCTCGCAGTCAGCGGGCTGCTCGCAGAAAAAACAGGTGGTCCGTCCGTGAAACCCTATGACATCGAAGTGTCGTTCAAGCCCTCCAAAATCGGAACGGGCGACGACCTCTACCGGAGGAGCCTCTACACCTATTGGAAACAGACCGCACCGGCTCCGCTCATGACAACCCTCAACGCCTCCAAACGCGATGTCTGCCGGGTAAGACTTGAAAAGACCGACACCCCGCTGCAGGGGCTCGTCATGCTGAACTCGCCGCAATTCGTGGAAGCGGCCCGCCACCTTGCCACGAACCTCGTTGCCAAACACGGCGAAGATCAAAACGGGATCATCATCGAAGCCTTCCAGAGTCTCACAACCCGCGAGCCGGACGAGACCGAATACAAAATCCTGACAGATCTCTTCACTGAGCAAAAATCCCATTTCGAATCGGACATCCCTGCTGCGCAGCAACTCATCGCTGCCGGAAACAGCTCCCCTCCCGCCGACGGGCAAACCGCGAACATTGCCGCAACGACAACCCTCGTGACGACACTGATGAATTTCGACGAGTGCATCACAAAACGCTAACCCCACCAAACTATGCAACACTCACCCTGCACCGGATTTGATTCACCATTCGGCATGAGCCGGCGATCCGCTCTCGCATCATTTGGTGGCGGCCTTGGAAGCGCGGCACTCACTCAACTGATAGGAGCCGCACAGCCATCGAACCAAACTCCCGCCTTTCTCTCAGGAGCACCCAAAGCGAAGCGGGTCATTTTTCTCTTTCAGGCCGGCGGCCCCTCGCAAATGGACCTCCTCGACTACAAGCCGAAGCTTCGCGAGGAACAGGGCAAAGAGCTCCCCGATTCAGTCCGGAAAGGACAGCGTCTTACCGGAATGTCAGGCAATCAGGCGAGCCTCCCCCTCGTGGGCTCTCCCTTTGAATTCAAGCAACACGGGCAGGCCGGCACCTGGATGTGCGACCAACTGCCCTACACAGCCAAAATCGCCGACGACATCACCGTAGTAAACTCGATGTACACCGAAGCGATCAACCACGGCCCCGGAGTCACCTTCATGCAAAGTGGCTCCCAGCTCGCGGGACGCCCCAGCATCGGATCGTGGATGTCATATGGACTCGGGTCATTGAATGAAAACCTGCCGTCCTTTGTCGTTCTCGTGACAAAAGACAAAAAGGGTCAGCCTCTCGTGAGCCGTCTCTGGGGGAGCGGATTCCTTCCCGGCAAGCACGACGGGGTTCGCTTCCGCCCTGACAAAGATGCCGTTCTCTACCTGAATAATCCCAAAGGCCTCGATCAAAAGTCGCGACGCAAAATGCTGGATCATCTCGAGGCACTGCATCAACACCAGCTTGCAAAAAACGGAGACGACGCCCTCGAAACCCGTATCGCCCAATACGAGATGGGATTCCGCATGCAGACCTCAATCCCCGAAGTGACCGATTTAACAACCGAGTCCGACGCCACTTTCGAACTATACGGAGAGGATGCAAGAACCCCCGGAACTTTCGCCGCCAACTGCCTTCTCGCGCGCCGACTCGCCGAGCAGGGCGTTCAGTTCATCCAACTCTACCACCAGGGCTGGGATCACCACGGTGGCGTCCCGAGCGGGATCAAACGTCAGTGTAAAGAAACCGATCAGCCCTCTGCAGCCCTCATCACCGACCTGAAACAACGCGGTCTCCTCGATGACACCCTCGTCGTCTGGGGCGGGGAATTCGGCCGAACCAATTACTGTCAGGGCAAGTTCAACGCAGACAGTTTTGGACGTGACCATCACCCCCGTTGCTTCTCGATGTGGATGGCAGGCGGCGGCGTCAAGGGCGGCTACACCCACGGTCGGACCGATGAATACGGCTACAACGTCGTCGAGGGCGGTGTCCATGTGCACGACTTCCACGCGACGATGCTGCACCTTCTGGGAATCGACCACGAGCGACTTACCTATCAGTATCAGGGCAGGCATTTCCGCCTCACCGATGTTCACGGCCACGTCGTAAAAGACATTCTGGCCTAGGGCGGTTCGTTCGAGATTTCAAAAGTGGGCTTCGCTTTCAGAGACGGGGCTCAGATTGATAGAGATCTGTTTTACCTGAAAACATTTTTGGTCTAACCTGAACAAAAATGAACGAAGAGATCGCACCCGCAGATATGCCCGTCTGGGCCATCATTCTCATCCCCCTTGCGTTCTTCATTATCTTTCCCTGCTTCTGGTGTTTCATCATGTGGATCAACAGCCACGTGAGCGGCTGGAATCGTCTCGCGAAATACTACCGGAGTGAGGAAACGCCATCCGGAAAAACCTGGACAGGGGTTCAAGGCATGGTCGGACTCGTTTCCTACAGAGGCGTCCTCACCTGCACGACCAACGAATCCGGTCTATTTATTCAACCGGGTCTGCTCTTTAAATTCGCCCACCCCCTCCTTTTCATCCCCTGGTCTGAATTCCATGGAGCAAGGAAGGCATCCATTTTCTGGTTTCAGTATGTGAGTGCACACATCGGTGATCCGTGCAGAGGTAGACTCAAGCTTGCGGCCAACATCTTTGAGCAATCCGAAGGCAAAGCAATACTTCCTTAGAATCGCCAGATCACGCAGACTCCCTACTCTTCAGGAATACTTACGGTAACTCCTCTGGCAGCAATTTGAAGGGAACCTCCAGCGGATGTCGCAGTATATTTCAAAACGTCACGCAACGGAACGTTGGTGAGCTTGAGAGAAATGCGAACGTCATCGATCTCCCGACTGCTATTGAGAATGATATTGATGCCCTTGGTCCCTTGCTCCCCCGTTGCAGTATCGAGCTCGACTGATCGCTGCTGAATAAAACTCAATGCATCAGACAGAGGAGTATTGCTGAACTCAAGAGATGGAACAACGATCTCATCCAACTTCGCCTGAAGCGCCTTTAAATTCTCCTTATCGTCCTCCCGAACAAGCGGATTAAAGTTTCCTTTTTCACCGTCTTTCGGAAAGAATATCCTCACTGCATGTTCCTCGATGTTCATGCCCGCACGAGCCAACTCCGCCACGTAAAAAAACGCATAGCCAATAGGCACGTTCCTTAGCCTCATCGTAATGAGGGCATCAGTATCTCCGCCCTCTGGATCGAAAATCACATTCACCCCTTTCTCAGCGGGATCCTTCGTCGCCATATCGAGTTCGACCGACCTCATTTGAAGAAAAGCGAGAGCATCCTTCAATGGCGTTTCATTGAATTCAACGGCAGGAATCATGATTTCCTTCAATTTCTTTTCATTCACACCCAACGAAGGACTCTGCCTCATCGGATCGGGCTTAACCTTCTCAACGACAACCGCTCCATCCCTGATAGAGAAGCTCAGTTGAGCCAGTGACGTCGTATAACGAAGCACCTCCATCATCGGCACATTGCTCAACTTCAACGTGATCCGGGTATCATGAAAATTCTCCCCCCGCTTCCGTGTATCGAGAATAACAACACCCTTTCTCTCGGGATCAATTTCAACACTCCTTTGCTGGAGAAATCTCAGCGCGTCCGAAAGCGGCGTGTCACTGAACTCAACCTTCGGAAGAATGGTGGCCTCCAACTTTTCTTTGGTCTCAGCATCCCTCGAGAGTTCTTTAGCCCCTTCCGCCCACCCAGCCATTCCAATAATAAGGAGAATCAGCATCATCGCTGAGGGCAGCACTTTATTCGCAAAAGAAGGGCCTTCCCTCCCGCTATCAGATTCAGTTTCGGGGTTCAGTATCATTTTTATTCGTTTTTCAATGGTTCCGGTTTCTGCGACCGCGGTTGCCGAGGTTCGCCAAAGAGGTGAGGCAAGAGACGAAGCCTGACGGAACAACATCTCCGCATAGTTCTGACCGGGATACCCCGATCGTAAAACGCGACTGTCACAGGCTTCCTCTCTCAGTTGAACCGTTTTTCGAACCGCGATCCAGGCCAGAGGGTTCACCCAGTTCAGGGCGAGGAAAATTCGGGAAATACAAACGGCGAGGGCATCCCTTCGACGGACATGCTCAAGCTCGTGCATCAAAACCATTTCCATATCGATCTCAGGCCACGCAGAGACGGCCTCAGGCATGACAATTCGAGGACGAAAGATTCCCCAGGTGAAGGCCGACTGAACCTCCGACGATGCGAGCAGCAAAACATTGCTTCGGGGACAGATCCCGGCTCGCAACTCAATAAACTTCCGCCCGACATTTCCAGCTGCGGGGCGGGCTTCTTTCTCAAGCCTTCTCAAAAATCGTGCGGCAATCAGGGATCGCCAGAAAAACGCGATCAATCCCAAACACCATACTGCGAAAACCAACTCAGCCCACCCCGGTTGAGGGAGACTCCCGACCTGAGCAACAGGCAGCGCCTCACTCGAAAGCACCAGAGCCGGAGCTTCTGTGAAAACCTCCCCGGTTCCGATTGAAATCACCTCCTCTTCAGCCGTATCGCCAACTGCCGGAATCACTCCCCAGCGCGGGAGCAACAACCAAAGCAATGGAATCATCAGTCCGACCGCAAAGACACGAAGTAGAAGGGTGTGCTTCACCTCAGGGGCGAGCTTTGCAAAAACCTGCACAAAACCAATCCCCAACGCGATAAGAAGGGCTGATTTCCCGAGAAATTCGGCGAGAACCCACAGGGCGTTCGAACCTATCATGAGGACTCCTCCTCCCTGCTTTTACGGGCTTCCTCAATCATACTGGAGATTCGCTCGAGCTCTTCCGTGGAAACTTTCTCTCCCGTATCCCCCAGCAAACTCGAAACAGCACCGGCGACCGATCCCTGGAAAAAGGTATCAACGAGACGACTGAGCGCCGAAGTCCCGGCCACCTCACGCTCGACTCGCGGCGAGTATAGGAAGGTCGCTCCCTTAACCCGATGGGTCACATGACCTTTCTCTTCAAGAATACTGAGTTGCTTCCTCACCGTCGAATAGGTCCGGGACTCACCCAGAGCGCTCCAGACATCACGGGCCGTCGCATTCTCCTTTCGAAAGAGCACCTCCATGACCTCCCGTTCCCGTCGACTCAGGGAAGAGTCTTCAATACCTGCTTTCTTCTTCGACATGCGACTTTTTTCGCAGGTTGGCGATCAAAGGTCAATCTAAAAAGTGCGATTTTTTTCGCACCCTTGTTTCAGAAACGACGGCGCATCCCGCAATCAGTCCGAATTGATTGGTTTCCAGCGACCTCATTATCGGCTCTAATTCCCCAATGAAATTTCTCCCGGCTCTCATTCTGTTGTCGCTCGCTTTACCTGTTTTCGCTCAGGAAAAGAAATGGACTCCACCGCCTGCGATTGAGCTGAGCCAACTCATCGGAAAGGACAACGAACTCGCTGCGAAAAAGATCAAAGCGAGCTGGGGAGAAAAAGGACTCAAGACCGGTAAGCAGAAATGGATCGAGGAAACCACCCTGCTCCTTGGAGTCATTTCGGACGAACCGGTTTCAGCAGTGAAGAATGACGGAACGACTATCGGCGAACTGACCCGCCTCAACGACGATGGACTTTACGCGCTCGCTAAAGACGTCGGCAATATTCAGGACTTCACCTACGAACTGAAAACCGCCTCCGGTAAAGTCCTGGGCAACGGTCAGGTCAAAATTGAATATTACCCCGCCCCTCCCGAAGTCTTCCGAAAAGAAGGCATCCCCGAAGGTGCGCTGCACAAGCACAGTTGGAAGGACTCCAAAATTTTCCCGAACACGGAAAGAGAATTCGTGGTCTACATCCCGAAACAATACGACGGAAGCAAGCCCGCCTCGCTCCTCGTCTTTCAGGATGGGCTCCGCCACGCCGATCGCGACCTCACCGGAGGACTTCGCGCCCCCACTGTATTCGATCATCTCATCGCCTCGGGAGAGATGCCGGTAACGATTGGCATCTTCATCAATCCCGGTCGCCTCAAAGACCAGCCCGCCGGAGGAAAGCCGAGGAACCGCAGCCTCGAATACGACGGACTCGGCCCTGACTACGTCACCTTCCTCCTCGAAGAGATCATCCCCTTCGTAACGAAGGAACACGACCTCAACCTGAGCGACAAGCCATCCGACCGGGCGATTGCGGGCGGGTCGAGCGGCTGTGCTGCGGCCTGGACAGCCGCTTGGGAAAGACCGGATCGCTTTGGTAAAGTGCTGGGCTGGGTCGGCACCTTCACCGATATCCGCGGAGCGAATGTTTACCCTTCACTGATTCGTAAAACGGAACGCAAACCGATCCGCGCGGCACTGCTGGGAGAACACAACGACGTCGACAATCAGTTCGGAAGCTGGCCCCTCGCCAACAAGCAAATGGAGACCGCGCTGAAGTTCTCAGACTACGATTACCGCTACTGGTGGGGCGATGGCTTTCACGGAAGCCGGCACGCCGCCGTGATGCTGCCCGAAATGCTTCGCTGGCTCTGGTCTGAATAGGGTTGGCTCCTCGATCTAACCCTGTTAAAACAAACCGGACAGGGTCCAATCACGGACTCAACCCTGTTTCCCTTTTCCGATTCAAATTGTCAGCTATGAAGCTTTTCCTATTCGCTATCCTCACCGCCTCGCTCAGCCTGTTATCAACAACCTCAAGCAAGGCCGCCGATAACATCGTCATCTTCTTTGTCGATGACATGGGATGGACCGACCTCGCCTGCACCGGCAGCGACTTTTACGAAACGCCTAACATCGACGCACTTTCAAAAGCGGGCGTTCGCTTCACTAGCGGTTATGCGGCCTGCACCGTCTGCTCGCCGAGCCGCGCAGCTCTCATGACGGGACAGTCCCCCGCCCGCCTCCACGTCACCGATTTCATCCCCGGGCATCCCTTCGTAAACACCCCGCTGACCATTCCCGAGTGGACCCGGGCACTCGAACACGAACATCTCACGATCCCCGAACTGCTGAAGGAACACGGCTATGTGAGTGCTCATCTGGGCAAATGGCATCTCTCGCACCGCGACGGTTACACCACCGGTGGAGAAGATTCACCTGACCCTGACTTCTACCCGCAACCGCACGGTTTTGATTACAACATCGGCGGCTGTGAAAAAGGCGCGCCGCCGAGCTACTTCTGGCCCTACGGAAAAGGCAAAGATCTCGAAACAAAAAAGAAGAATTCGATTTTTGAAACCCTGCCCGGGGACGACAAGGACCGGGAAGGCGAATACCTGACCGACCGTCTTGCCGACGAAGCCGTATCGCTGATCGATCAATTCAGTGAAGAGAAGAAACCTTTCCTCATCAACTTCTCGTTCTACAACGTGCACACCCCGCTGATGGGGCGTCCCGACCTCGTATCCAAATACGAAGCGAAGCTGAAGGCAAATCCTGACGTGAAACACAACAACGTCAAATACGCCGCGATGGTCGAGAGCGTTGACGAGGCCGTCGGCAAGGTCATCGCCAAGCTTGAGGAGACCGGTCACCGCGACGATACACTTATCATTTTCACCTCGGACAACGGAGGGCTCAAACCCGCCGCGACCGACAACTCTCCTCTTCGTCAGGGCAAGGGTGGAATCTACGAAGGCGGAGTTCGTGTTCCCCTGATCATTGATCTACCCGGCGACGGAGCCTCCGGTGCGCTTTGCCACGAACCGGCGATCACGATGGACATTCTCCCGACCATTTTCGAGGCGATCGGAAAACCACTTCCCGAAGCAGTCACAGGCGTGCTCGACGGACACTCCCTCATTCCTCTTCTGAAAGATCCCAAAGCCAAGCTCGAACGGAAGAGCCTTTTCTGGCACTACCCGCATTACCATTCCATGGGTGCTCAACCCTACAGCGCAATTCGCTCGGGGAACTGGAAACTGATCGAAGTGATCGGACAGAACAAAATCGAGCTCTACGATCTCTCCAGCGACATCCACGAAAACAACGATCTCGCCCGGACCTATTTGGATAAAACAAAAGAACTCTATTTTGAACTCGCCAACTGGAGAAAATCCATCGGTGCACAAATGCCTTCCGCAAACCCTGACTTTGACCCCGAAAAACCGACCGGAGTTTCCCGCAAAGGAAATATCAAAGCGGCGGCACCCCTTCGAGACTAACCGGGATTTATCCTCTCTCCCATGAAGACCCTGTCCCTGACACTTCTCCTCGCTTTCTGTGCTGCAAATCTCAGTGCGGCGGAAAAACCCAATATCCTCGTTATTTACACCGACGATCAGGGATACGGCGATGTCTCCTGCCTCAATCCGGAATCAAAATTTCAAACACCCGCGATTGATAGACTTGCGGCGGAAGGAATGACTTTCACTGACGGGCACTCCGGTGACACCGTCTGCACTCCGAGCCGCTACATGCTCCTGACAGGGCGCTACTCCTGGCGAACCCGTCTCAAATCAGGCGTCTTCGGATCAGAAACCCCGTGCCTGATTGAAGGCGACCGGATGACTCTCGCCTCCCTTACACGACAACATGGATACGAAACCGCTATGATCGGAAAGTGGCATCTCGGGATGGATTTTTACGGGGAACGGGGTTCACGGGACTGGAGCAAACCAATTCAGGACATGCCGCTCGACAAAGGATTCGAATACTTCTTCGGTATCCCCGCTTCACTGAATTTCGGAATCCTCGCGTGGTTTGAGGGACGTCATGCCAAAGTTCCGCCAACCCTGTTCACCGCCAAAAAGCCCAACCAGCTCGCGATCAGCGATTACCGGATCATGCCGCCCTACGACGGCCCTCCCGCCCAGTTCTCCCAGCCCAATAACGAAGGAAACTTCAGAGGCCCCATCGAAGTCGCGCCCGACTTCGTCGACAGCGAGTGCCTGACCCGCTTCACCGACGAAACGCTAGGCTGGCTCAAGAAGCGCGATTCAGAGAAGCCGTTTTTCATCTACCTTCCCTACACCTCGCCCCACAAACCTGTCATCCCGATCGAGCAGTTTCGCGGGAAAAGCGGTGCCGGCGCCTATGGAGATTTCATGATGGAAACCGACTGGCATATCGGTCGCATTCTCGACTTTCTCGATGAGAACGATCTCGCTGAAAACACCCTCGTATTCTTCTCCAGCGACAACGGACCCGAAACGACCTGGCCGGAGCGGAAGAAACGATACGACCACTCCAGCAACGGGATTTACCGCGAAGGGAAACGCTCCATCTACGAGGGAGGCCACCGCGTTCCCTACTTTGTTCGTTGGCCTGCCAGAGTTGCTGCAGGAAGCACATGGAGCAAGCCGGTCACTCAGGGCGATCTCCTTGCGACCGTTGCCGGGATTCTCGAGACCGAACTTCCCGCCAACGCCGGAGAGGACAGTGTCAGTCTTCTCCCCGCACTTACCGGCGACGCCGAAAACCAGACGAGCAGTCCGATTATCCACCACGGGGTCAGTGGTCGCTTTGCGATCCGGGATGGCGACTGGAAACTGGTCATGGAATCACGGAACAAGAAGGACAAGCGTGAACTTTACAATCTCGCAGACGACCCCGGCGAAAAGTCCAACGTCATTGACTCGCACCCCGGCATTGCAGAAAAGCTTCTCACCGAACTGACGCGGATCACCTCTTCGGGACGAACCACCCCGGGTGCGGCATCACCGAACGACACTGATTGGTGGAGCAACCTCCACTGGATGGAACCGTGGGAGAACTGAGTTCCCACCCGTAGCGGAATCGAACCGATTCCGAAATCGTTCTACCACCCTCCGCACACTTCCGACGTCCTCCGGAATGAGCCTCATTCCGCTACGCTTCCCCACACCGCGTGAGTCGCGCCGGAAACGCAATCCCGCTACCAATTCACCTTGGTTGAGGGCTGACCCTTTGGCATGGTTTCGCACTCAATCATGATGCGAACTGCTCTCTCTACTTTTCTGATGTTAGGCCTCCTCTCCGCCCCCGCCCGGGGAGATGGCCCCGCTGACAACCAGTCAGACAACGTCCGCCCGATTCCACCGGCCGGGATAGAAGTTCCTGCCGAAAAAATTCAATCGCTTGAGGCCGGGTTAAAAAAACTTCGCGCTCAGCTCGACGCGCTGAAACCTTCCCCAACCGTCACCAACTACCTGCCGGATGCCGAGGTCTGTTACAAAGCAGTGCACGATGCACTCGAATACGGCGAGTTTTTCAAACCCGGTGAAATTGACTTTGCGAGTGAGCTTCTGAAAATGGGAGAAGAGCGGGCGAAACATCTCGCCGAAGGCAAAGCTCCCTGGACCCGGGAAACCGGCAATATTTTCCGCGGCTACCGCTCCGAAATTGATGGTTCGGTCCAACCTTATGGTCTGGAAATTCCATCCACGTATAATTTCGACAGCCCAAACCCGATACGACTGGATTTCTGGTTTCACGGCCGCGGTGAAACGCTCAGTGAAGTTTCTTTTCTCCAACAGCGTCATTCAGGCAGAGGCGGAAAAATCAGTCCTGACAACACCATCGTCCTGCACCCCTACGCCCGCTACTCCAACGCCAATAAATTTGCGGGAGAAGTCGATATGTTCGAAGCCTATCGCCATGCTGCCCGTGATTACCGGTTCGATCCCGATCGGATTCTCGTGCGTGGCTTCTCGATGGGCGGTGCAGCCTGCTGGCAGTTCGGTGTTCATCACGCAGGCAACTGGGCCGCGGTCCAGCCCGGCGCAGGGTTTTCAGAAACACCGGATTTCCTCAAGACGTTTCAGGGCGAGACGCTCACCCCTTTCAAATGGGAGGAAAAACTGTGGCGTTGGTATGACGCAACCCACTGGGCTGCTAATTTAACTAACACTGCGACGATTGCCTACAGCGGTGAAATCGACAAACAAAAGCAGGCCTCCGACATGATGGTGAAAGCAGCCGGGGAGGAAGGTTTTGAGATGCTCCATATCATCGGCCCTGACACCGCACACAAATTCCATCCCGATTCGCTCACGGAGATCGAATCCCGACTTTCCGGAATCGTCTCAAATCAGACCGCTAAGATTCCCTCATCGCTGCGTTTCGTGACCTACACCCTCCGCTACAACCGAATGCACTGGGCGAGAGTGGACAGCATCACTGAACACTGGGAGGAAAGCCGTCTCGAAGCGAAACTCGTCCCGCCTCACGGAATCGAAGTGAAGACAAACGGTGTTGAAGCCTTTTCCCTCATTTTTGAAAGTGGCCAATGGCCCTTCGATCTCACTTCTGAACCGGTCGTGACCGTCGATGGAATCGAACTGCGTCTGCACCGCCCCAAATCGGACCGTTCCTGGGAAGCGTCCTTTACCAAAAATGACAAAAATTCGTGGGTGTCGAACCCGACGCTTCCCGGTGAGAGAAAGCTGCTCACTGATTGGGAGTCCGTCGCATCACCCGCTGCGCCACCAACAACCCTAACAAAACGGCACGGTCTTCACGGTCCGATCGATGATGCCTTCATGGAGCCTTTCGTCTTTGTAGAGCCCGACGCCGGGTCCTCGCACCACGCCGTCGCAGCCTGGACCACTGCTGAACTTTCCCGCGCGAAAACGCACTGGAGAAAACACTTCCGTGGCGAAGCGCAGATCAGAAAATCGGGAGCGGAAACTTCGGCGGAGGAGAATAATCAAAACCAAATTCTCTGGGGCGATCCTGCGAGCAACTCTGAAATCGCCGCCCTCCTCCCCGGCCTTCCCATCAAGTGGGATGAGAAAGCGATCACCGTGGGCGATCAAACCTTCGACGCGAAAAACCACATCCTCGCCATGATCTACCCCGACCCGGAGAATCCGAATCGCTACGTGGTTCTCAACAGCGGATTCACCTACCGGGAATACGACTATCTCAACAACGCCCGTCAGACGCCCAAACTCCCCGACTGGGCTGTGATCAACCTCGACGAGGCACCCAACGCCCGCTATCCCGGAAAGATCGTGGCGGCAGGATTCTTCGATGAAAACTGGAAACTGAAATAGAATGGCGAAACGACTCCCGCTCAATCTCTCCGCCCTCGCAGGCCTCTTCCTGTCCCTGTTTTGCAGTGACGCAGAGACGGCGGAGTCGCGCCCGAACATTCTCTTTCTCCTCGCTGACGACATGCGCCCCGATGCTATCTCGGCATTCGGAAACAGCCGCATCGATACGCCTAACATTGATCGGCTCGTTGCGGAGGGCACGAGCTTCACACAGGCAACCTGCTCGAATCCCATCTGCGTCGTGAGCCGCGCCGAAATTCTGACAGGACGCCACGGCTGGGAAAATGGGATCAAGGGTTTCCGGGGCAACAAGCTGGAGCCCGACAACAGCTACTGGGCGGCAACCCTTCAGAAAGCAGGTTATGAGACTTCCTACGTCGGAAAGTGGCACACAAGCGGACGCCCCCTCGACACAGGATACGAAAAGGTCGCCGGGCTCTTTTCCGGCGGCGGCTCGAAATACTGGAAAGAGGGTCAGACCGATTGGAAAGGCTTTCCTGTAACCGGCTACCGCGGCTGGATATTTCAAAATGCCGACGGCAAGATCAAGTATCCGGAACTGGGGGTCGGAGTCACCCCTGACATCAGCTCAAAATTTGCCGACGCCGCTATCTCCGTTATCGAGCAGGATCACAAAAAGCCGTGGTTTTGTCATGTCAACTTCACCGCCCCTCACGACCCTCTCTTCATTCCCCCCGGCCTCGAAGATAAATACTCTGAGGCTGACATGGAGATCCCCGGGAACTTTATGCCGGCGCACCCTTTCGATCACGGAAACTTCGACGGGCGCGACGAAGAGCTCCTCGCGTGGCCGCGCACCGAAACGGCGGTCCGTGATTTGCTCCGCGTTTACTACTCCGTGATTGATGACATGGACGCTCAGATTGGGCGCATTCTCACTGCACTGAAAAAGACAGGGCAGGATGAGAACACGATCATCATCTTCGCAAGCGATCACGGGATGGGATGCGGCTCGCACGGACTGCGGGGCAAACAAAATCAATACGAGCACACTATCAACGTCCCTCTCATCATCGCCGGCCCCGGGATTCCCGCGAACACTTCCAGCGACGCGCAGGTATACCTGCGCGAACTCTATCCCACGACCTGCGATCTTGCCGGAGCCGCAATTCCCTCCACTGTCACCGCGAAAAGCTTCGCCTCTGTGCTCAAGGGGGAAACCACCTCTCACCACGATGACATCTTCGGCTACTTCACCGATACTCAGCGGATGGTCCGCGACGCCGACGGGTGGAAACTGATTCGCTATCCTCAGATTGAGCACTGGCAACTTTTCGACCTCAATAAGGATCCACTCGAGCTGACAAATCTGGCGGATTCGAACGAGCCAGCTCACCGGAAGCGATTCGAAGAATTGAAAGACAAACTGGAAGCCTGGCGCAAGAAGACAGGCGATCCTCTCACACTTCCCTGACCCTCAGAATTCTAATTCAGTTAGGCTCTGACGAGAAATGCTCACGCAGTTTCTCTACAGCAGAACGTGTAGAGGAATCCGTGAGGATTTCTTTCGCATCTAGCGAACCCTCTTAAGCAGGCGGCCGTGACCAAATGTCCCGCCCTACCTCTCACCGGAAGAGCGCCGAAACTCTCCCGGGGTCATACCCGTTTCCCTTCGGAATCGAACGATCAACTGCGAAGCATCGGAACAACCGCATTGATCCGCGACAGCGGCCAGCGTCAGATCCGGATCCGCGAGAAGGGCTTTCGCCCGCTCAATCCGAAGGGTTTGCAACACCGCCAACGGTGAGCGCTCCATAGCAACTTTGAACTTCCGTTCGAGAAGTCTGCGGCTCACACCGACGCCTTTCGCGACATCTCCGGCATTGATGTTTTTTGAAAGATGATCTCTCATAAATCGAATCGCGCGGTTCACGCATTCGTCGGAAGTTTCGGGTGAGCGGGTTGAGTCTCGCGTCACAATCCCGGCAGGACTGAGTAGCCTTGATCCTGAATGGTCGACCTCTCCTCTGAGGACTGCATCGAGAAGCTGCGATGCTTCAAATCCCACCCGCCGCGAAGGGACCGCGATACTCGAAATCGTAGGCCACGCGAGCTCGCAAATCAGCTCATCATTGTCCACTCCCAGTATCGCGATGTCTTCGGGAATTCGAATTCCCATGCTCCGACAGAGAGTCGACAGCCAGAGCGCACACTCGTCATGCGTCGCGAACAAAGCACACGGCCCGGGAAGTTCCCGCAGGAATTCGGCAACCTCCATTTCCTCCTGTCGCCGCGAATGCCATCCCTTGAGAAGGTGTGACCTTGTCACCTCGCTACTACTCGCCAGCCTTGAAGCAAAAGCTTTCCCCCTCCGCTCCGAAAACCCGGCATCCTTCACCCCGATGAAGGCAAAACAATTCCTTCCGAGCCCCTCCAGATAATCAGCGGCCATCGAACCGATTTCCACGTTGTCCATTCCCACAAAAGAACTCCGCCCCCGTGCCGCACCGCCATCGGAAACATGAATCGCCTTCTCTGCGAACCGCTTCACAGCACGCAGAGCTCCCCGGCTCAGCCCGGCCGATTGATAAAGCACCCCGTCCGGCTTCCACTCCTGGAGGAATTCTGCGGTATCATCGCGGGGAGGCTCCAGTCGAATGAGCCATTCCCCCCTCTCTGTTGAGTATTCGCGAATCCCCCTGAGCACCTCACGCTCGTATTCGACCCGACCGTCCATGATCACAGCTACCCGGTAGAGCTTGTTGGAAGACATTTCCCATCATGAACCGCCTGTCGTTCTTTAACAATTATTTATCCGTTTTTTGCGCATGGACATTATTTCCTGTTTCGCTGATGATTCATTACGAAATCAAAATCCCTCATGAAAGCAGCCACACTCCAGGTCGAAGACCTTAAAATCGAATCTCAGCAGAATTACGACGGGGATTGCTTCCCACTGATTCTTGAAAACAAGTCATCCGATGCGTCTCTCGAAGAGGCTCTCGCCTGGGTGCACGAAAACAGGGCCGACCTTGACGCGAAGGCTGCGAAGCACGGAAGCGTCCTTTTTCGCAACTTCCCTACGAAAACCGACCTCGATTTTGACGCCTTCATCCGGGCACTCGATCTACCGAACTTTGAGTATAAAGATTCGCTCTCCAATGCCGTGCGCACCAATCGCACCGAGCGGGTTTTTACTGCCAATGAGGCCCCGCCGGAGGTCACTATTTTTCTCCACCATGAGATGGCACAGACCCCCATCTACCCTAGCAAACTTCTCTTCTTCTGCGAGAAAGCAGCCGAAGAAGGTGGAGCAACCCCGCTTTGCCGTTCCGACGTCCTCATGGAAAAGCTTTACGAAGAACTTCCCGAGTTCTCAAAAAACTGCGAAGAGAAAGGACTTCTCTACTCGACCGTAATGCCATCTCTCGATGATGCTGCCTCAGGGATGGGGCGCAGTTGGCAGAGCACCTTCAGCGTCAAAACTCAGGAGGAGGCGGAGGCCCGCATGAAAGAGTTGAACTACACCTGGGAATGGCTCGACGATGGATGTCTTCGCGCTACCACTCCGGTTCTCATGGCAGTTCGTGAACTTGGTGACGGAAGGAAATCCTTTTTCAATCAACTCATTGCCGCGTTCAAAGGCTGGAAAGACAGCCGGAACGATCCATCCAAGGCCATCACTTTCGGGGACGGTTCGCCACTCGACGCCGAAGACGCTATGAAAGCGGCCGACATCGCCGAAGCTCTCACTTTTGATGTGCCATGGCAGGACGGCGACATCGCCCTCGTCGATAACTACGTGGCCATGCACGGCCGGCGCACTTTTTCAGGAACCCGTAAAGTACTGGCATCACTTGTCGCCTCCTAGCAAACACTGACATTGCTAAAATGTAGGTATTCCGGAAATAGACATTTAGAAATATTACTTCCCAATCCTGTTTTCTTCCATAGGATGATTCTATGAGGAGAAACACGAACTCTTTGAAGCCGCAGTTAAACGTATTTATTTTACTGATAACTGTTGGATATGCCCTGGGCTCTCCCTCTTCTGCCCGGGGTCGGGAGTTCACTTCAACCGACGGAAAGAAAATTGAGGCACAAGTCCTCAAAGTTACGCCGGACGCGGTTGTCCTCGAACGGGGCGGCAGCAATTTCACAGTCCCTCTCGATCGACTCACCAAAGCGGATCAGACCTTTCTGAAAAAATGGGCGGAGAATGAGAGAAAGAATCGAATCCCGAAGGTCGATATCAAAATCAATTCCAATAAGCGGGACCGCCGTGAGCAAAATGCTTATGAAGATAGAGTCGGAGAGTTTAAATTTGAAATCTTCATCGAGAATGACGAGCGGGCCTTCAATATCAACAAAGCGAGCGGCACCCTGATCGTCCTTGGTAAATACCTGTATGAGAAAAATGAAGGTATCGTCATGGAACGGAAGGAATTCAAAGACATCACGATACCGGAAGCTGAATCGATCAAACTCGAAGGCAATCTGGTAAAATTTGAATATGACAAAAGCGGCTACACGCATGGCCAGAAATACGACGGCTATCTCTTTGTCCTCAGAACTGCGAGCGGTAAAGTCATCGAAACCATCGGATCAACGTCACGTGTTGAAAATGCCTCCGCACTCATTCTGAAGCTCAAAAACGGGGACCAGTTTGATGAGCGGACGTTTTCAAAAAGCAACGGCGAGACGAGAAGGTGAATTCCTCTCCCGGCACGGCCACTTACGGGCGCGGCAGCTGATCAGGATGCCTTTTTAGCCAAAATCCCCTCTTCGCGGCGTTAGGTTCCAATGCCGGCGGAAGTATTATCGTGATAAGGTATCACTTCCATCCGCATGGCCCATTCAACTGAAGACGACTCACACTACGAATTATTTGTTCGTCGTTTCACGCATCACGAACCCGATCTCCGTCGGTTCCTGCGCTCGATGTTGCCTACCCACACCGATACGGACGAGGTGTTGCAGCAGACCGCTATCGTGATTTGGAAAAAATTCGACCAATACGATCCCGATACTCATTTCATGAAATGGGCCTGCGTTATCGCCCGTTTTGAAGCCCTCGCCTACCGGCGGAAAATGGCGCGCGACCGCCACGTTTTCAGAGAGGACATTCTTTCACTCATCGCTGATGAAAGCCTCGAAGAGATCGATCAGCAGAACCTCGAAGAGGAAGCCCTCGAACACTGCCTCAGTCAGTTGCCCGAAGGCCAGCGGAAACTGGTCGAACTGGCCTACACGCCGGGAGTCAAAGTGAAAGACCTTGCCGCCGAAGCAGGCTCAAGCCCGGAAGCCTTTTACATGCGACTAAACCGCATCCGCCGAAATCTCATGAAGTGCATCGAGGCAAAAACGCTGCAACTTTCCACGGAAGGAGGACAGGCATGAAACCACATCAAACACGCTTTGAAGACCTCACCGGCGAGGAGCAGGGGTGGATCGAATCCTACGTCAACGGCACTCTTTCCGGGGCGGATTTCGAAACAATGGAGGACCGGGTCGCTTCGGATCCCGCTTTTCGCGCCGTCTTTCGCCGCTACCTCGCGATGGACAGTCATCTCCTCGCGAATCCGGGAGGCGCGGAAGCCGAAGATTCCGCAACCAACGCATGGCTCAGGGAGGAACGCCCCTTAGCAGCGAATTCCCCGACATCGCTCCTGAAACCCCTCGCCGTTGCCGCCGCGCTTGCCTTTTTCTCCGGACTCGCATTTATGTACTGGCTCGTCCCCGGCGAGACCACTATTACAGGCGAACAGAAAGAAGCCTCCGCTGAGGGATTCGCCGTGATCGGAAATTTATCCTCCCCGGTCTGGAAAGCGGGAAGCTCTCCAAGACGTGCCGGCGATACCCTTTCGAAAGAGTCATTTCACCTCGCATCCGGCACTGCCGAAATCCAGTTCTTCTCGGGGGCCACCATGATTGTCGCCGGCCCTGCGGAAATCGCACTGACGTCCGCGTGGGAGGCCACCTGCTTCGAGGGACGTGTTCGCATGCGTGTTCCCCCTGCAGCGCGGGGATTCAAACTTCACGCCCCCTCCACCGAGATTGTCGATCTTGGAACCGAGTTCGGTCTCGAAGTGAGCGGTGAAGAAGCGCACGTCGAAGTCTTCGAAGGCGAGATCGAATTTAAACACCGCGACGGTGAGAAGCGACTCGTGGAAAGCGGATCGGCATGGAAACTTCCACGCAGCGAAAGCGAATCCCCTCTCCAAACAGGTCAGGCAGACATTCCGAATACGAGTGTTTTCAAATCAGAAGCATCCCGGTTGAACCGTGACGATTTCGAACGCTGGACGAAGCATCGTGACCGACTGAGCCGGGATCCGCGACTCATCGCCTACTACACCTTTGATCAAAAAGGAGGCCTGGTTCCCGATCTTACGACGGGCTCCATCGAGAACCACGATGGAGCAATCGTTCTCGCCGAACCGGTCGATGGTCGCTGGCCGGGATTAAAATCAGCTCTCGAGTTCCGCCGTCCCGGTGCCCGTGTCAGGGTCAATATCCCCGGCGAATTCGAAGCATTCACTTTTTCAGCCTGGGTGCGAATCGACAGCCTCGACCGCCAATACAGCGGCCTCTTTCTCGGAGACGGATACGAGACTGGTGAACCGCACTGGCAGATCAATGAAGAAGGCCAGATGATGCTCTCCGTGATGGTGGACGACAGCCGGCCGAATCCGAGAGCGAAAAATGGCAGAGGTTTTCATCGCGTCTATTTTTCCCCGCCGATGTGGGATCGCTCCATGAGTGGCCAGTGGATTCATCTCGCTTCGATTTTTGACCCGGCAAACGCCCGTGTCTCACACTTCGTGAATGGCGAGAAAATCCACAGCCAAACCATCGAGAAGGAGTACCTGATTAAGCAGCTCCGCATCGGAAACGGCGAAGTCGGAAACTGGGGTCTCCCCTTCAGTGAAGACCCCACCTGGGCGATCCGGAACCTCAATGGCCGTATAGACGAATTTGCCATTTTTCAGCAAGCTCTCAGTGAGGCTGAGATCGCAGAGCTGTTCGAGAACAGCAGGGTTGGGCGCTGATCTGCCGCCGATTCCTTTTCAAAAAAACTCACAAAATCCGGTTAGGTTTTTCCACGGGTGACAGTGTTACTATGATGACTTCTAACGACCTCATTCGATTCGCTTTTGCGATTACCCTTCTCCTATCATCGGGCAACCGCGATGCCTCCGCGGTCGACTACGTGAAAGACATTGCTCCGATCTTTGAAGAAAGCTGCATCGACTGTCACGGCCCCGACAAAGAAAAATCCGGCCTGCGGCTCGACCAGCGTGCCCTCATGCTGAAGGGGGGAGACACCGGAATCGCGACGATCGTTCCCGGAGACTGGGAGGGAAGTTATCTCATGGAGGTCGTCACCCACCTCGACGAGGAAATGGCGATGCCCCCGGAAGGCGACCCGCTGAGCAAAGAACAGATCAAGCTGCTCGAAGAGTGGGTGAACGCAGGCGCCGAGTGGCCCGGGCAAATGAATACCGAGCACAAGGTGGAAACCGATCACTGGTCTTTCCAACCGGTGATCCGCCCCGACGTTCCTGAAAGCGAAGCGAACGCGATTGATTACTTCCTCAACAGGAAACTCAAAGAGTCAGGGCTTGAAGCCAATGCGGCGGCTGATCCACGCTCCCTGATTCGCCGGGTCTCTGTTATTCTAACAGGGTTACCTCCGCAACCTGACAGGGTTAAGCAATTCGTCGACGCCTACCCCGCCGATCCCGATACCGTCTACGCGGAACTGGTCGATGAGCTCCTCGCCTCCCCGCACTTCGGAGAGCGCTGGGCGCAACACTGGCTCGATGTGATCCGCTGGGCGGAAACGAACGGCTCCGAGGCCAACCTCTATCGCAAAAACGCCTGGATCTACCGGGACTATGTTATTCGTGCTTTCAACGAAGACATTCCCTACGACCGGTTCATCACCGAGCAACTCGCCGGAGACCAACTCGGTGTCGGTGAAGCCACCGGATTTCTCGTCGCGGGGCCTCATGTCCCCGCTGCGACGGTCGGCCGCGAACCCACAGCGATTCGACAGGCACGCGCCGACCGGGTCGACGAAATCATGCAGACGATCGGCGCCTCCATGCTGGGAGTGACCGTCAGTTGCGCCCGCTGCCACAACCATAAATTCGATCCCATTTCGATTCAGGATTATTACTCCCTCACCGCCGTTTTCCAGGGTGTTGAGTTTGGAGGACGCTATCCGGAGTTCAACGAAAAACACCCGAGGGTGGTGCGGGCTAAAGAGCTTCGGAAACAAATGGGAAGCGAACGCAATCTTCTCGAAAAGGAAATCGGCTACTGGGAAGAGGATTTCGGCGGATTCGTGCAAATGCATTTCCCCGAAACCAAAACCAAAGCGCTCCGGGTTGAGTTCGACAAACCATCTGTTTTCATTGATGAGCTGCAGGTTTACCCCTCACGGTTCAGCAACGAGAATATCGCTCTCGCCTCCCACGGAACCACACTCGCAGGCGATGAAACCATGCTCGACCCGGGGAGTCCGCCCGAGCGGGCCAACGACGGTAAATTCGGAACCATGATCTGGAAGTCCCGTGCACCGAAAGACAGCAAGGACAAACCCTTCGTTGAAATCCGTTTCAAAAATGAAGAGACAGCGAGCCGCTTCCGATTCTCGAGCAACCGCGAATACTATTTCGAAACCGATTACCTCGATAAGAAAGCGGGCGCTCTTCCCGGCTACCGGATCCTGACGCAAACAGAATCAGGAGAGTGGGAGGAAATCGCCAACACTAAAACCTACCGCGAAACCATCGCAAAGAACGCTCAGCTGAAGGCGTCGGCGAAAAAGCTCAACGAACTCATTTATGCACTTGGTGAAGAAGGGCCTCAGCACGCCTTCGTCGGAAGTTTCGAGCGCCCCGATACAACCTACGTGCTTCACCGCGGAAGCCCGGAAAATCCCCGTGACGAAGTCGTCCCCGCCGGATTTGAAGTGATGGACGGAGACCTCGAACTGGATAACGGGACGCCCGAAGCAGATCGACGGCTCAAGTATGCTGAATGGCTCACGCAACCGGACCATCCGCTCACCTCACGGGTCATGATGAACCGGGTCTGGCACCATCTCTTCGGATCGGGAATTGTTCCGACCTCGAGTGACTTCGGCCTCGCCGGAGCACCGCCATCGCATCCGGAACTGCTTGATTGGCTCGCCAGTGAATTTGTCGCCGAAGACTGGTCAGTGAAAACCATGATCCGCGAAATGGTGATGACCGAAGCCTTTCGCCGATCCAACACCCCGAACGAAGAAAGCGAAAACATTGACGCAGGAGCCGCACTTCTCTGGCGATACCCGCCACAGCGTGTCGAAGCGGAAGTGATTCGCGATGGCATTCTGCAGGCGTCAGGAAAACTCAACGACACCATCGGAGGCAGAAGCTTCCGCATCCACAACGTGAAAAAGACCTATGCGCAATGGGAGGTGGTCGACAATCACGGCACCGACACCTGGCGTCGCATGATCTATCAGGAACGGATGCGACGCGTCGACGATCAGATTTTCACTGCATTCGACTTCCCTGATTGTGGTCAAGTCAGGGCCAAACGCCCCGTTTCCACAACCCCACTGCAGGCCCTCAATCTCATGAACAGCCCCTTTGTCGTCGAACAGTCAGCGTTCATTGCCGAAAGAGCACTGGGAGAAGCGGACCGTGAACCCGCGGCTGCCGTTGACCGGTGTTTTCAACTCCTTCTCAAACGTCTCCCCAGAGAGGACGAACGTCAGGCGTGTCTATCCATCGCCGAAAGCAACGGCCTCGAAATCGTCTGCCGCAGCCTGATCAACTCAAATGAATTCGCCTTCCTGCCTTAACCCCCATTTTTTCTACAAGTCATGAACGAAGCTGAAAATGTTTCCCTCAAGGGTCGGCAACTGTTGGATCGCCGCCATTTCCTGAAGAACACCGGAGCCGCCCTCGGCGGGCTGGGCCTCGCATCACTCCTCTCTGCTGAGGATGACCCGACGGCGTTCAGCGGAAAGCAGCCGATCCGCCCGCTGATCAATCCGAAAGATCCCTACAGCCCCCGCCCCGCTCATTTTGACGCGGCGGCGAAACAGGTTCTCGTGATTTACTGCCCCGGAGCGGTGAGTCATGTCGACACCTTCGACTACAAACCGGATCTCTATAAGTTCCACGGACAAAAACCACCGGGAATGCCCGCCGTCACCTTCGAAGGCCCCACCGGAAACATTGCGAAACCGTTCTGGGATTTCAAACCACGCGGAGAAAGCGGAAAAATGATTTCGGACCTGGTTCCGAACCTCGCCAACCTCGCCGACGATTTCTGCTTTATCCACTCGCTGCACACCCAGACAAGTGCACACCCCCAGGGGGAAAACTTCATGAACACCGGCTTCACGATGGAGGGCTTTCCTTCATTCGGTGCCTGGGCGACCTACGCCCTCGGTTCAGCCTGCAAAGAGCTGCCCGCCTTCGTTGCGATCAACGATCCGCGCGGCCTTGCCCGCTCCGGGAAAAACAATTTCGGTAACGGCTTTCTCCCCGCTGCGTTTCAGGGAACCGATTTCAACGCGAAGAATCCCCCCGCGAACCTTCAACGGCCCGACCGCTTTTCGGCTCTCGACGACAGAAACACCGTCGATCTTCTCAAACACCTCAATGCCAATCATCTCGAAAAGTATCCGAATGACGCCGACCTCGCGGCACGCATCGCGAGCTACGAGTTGGCAGGTGAAATGCAAATGTCGGTCCCTGACATGATGGATCTCGCCGGCGAACCGGAATCCATCCACAAAGAGTATGGCACCGACACGGGCACACCTTTGAAACGCGAGTATGCCAAAAACTGCATTCTCGCCCGCAGGCTTATTGAGAAAGGCGTTCGCGTCGTTCAACTTTTCAACGGAAGCGATCCCTCCGGTGGCAACGGAATTACCAACTGGGACTCCCACTCTGACATTGCCGAAACCCACGCGATGCAGGCTGAGATCATGGACCAGCCAACCGCCGCATTGATCCACGACATGAAACGTCGCGGTCTTCTCGAAGACACCCTCATCGTCTGGGCAACCGAGTTCGGCCGTATGCCGTTCCTTCAGGGCAACGGAACCGGGCGCGATCACAATCCTGAGGCCTTCACCTGCTTCCTCGCCGGAGCCGGAGTCAAAAAGGGATTCAGCTACGGACAGAGCGATGAGTTCGGATTCAAAACCGCCGCGGACCCCGTCGAAGTCTACGACTTCAATGCCACGATCCTGCATCTCATGGGACTCGATCACGAACGGCTCAGCTACTACCACAACGGACTCGAACGACGCCTCACCAACGTGCACGGCCACGTCATCAAAGACGTTCTCGCCTGATAACGAAAGCATTCAATCGCGTTCATTGGCGGAGAGCTTCGGAGATTTTTAAGAAAAAACATCGGCAAACGGGGTCAATATCCGGAGTATTCCCGTGTGAGAGACTTCGATTCATCCAAACACGATTCCTTTCTGCGTCTCTATGCGACGCATGAACCGGCTTTGCGTGGCTTTGTCAGGTCTCTCGTTCCGACCCGCCACGACGCATCCGACGTCATGCAGGAAGTGGCGATCGTTCTCTGGCGGAAGTTTGAAGAGCTCGACTCGACCGACAATTTCCGCCCCTGGTCCTTCAGTGTCGCCCGTTTTGAAGTGCTCGCGTGGCGACGCGACAAAGCGCGGGACAAACACCTTTTCAGTGATGACTTCTCCAGCCTGCTCGCCGAAGAGGCAGAGTTGCGCTCCCACGAATCGGAACATCAGCGCCGTGCGCTCGAATTCTGCCTCAAAAAACTGCCGGGGGACCGCGAGCAACTGATGCGACGCGCCTACGACGGCGAGACCCGGATCGATCAACTCGCGGCGGAAATGAATCGCACCGCGATGTCGCTCTACAAAGTGCTGCACCGGCTGCGGATGAAACTGGTTTCCTGCACCGAACGCTACCTGGGAAAGGAGCGCGCCACCTCATGAAATTGAACGAATCCAGCCCGCATTGGCAACTCGTTCAACGCTACGCAGACGGCATCGCATCGGAAGATGAAGTGACGGCGCTTGAAAGCGAGCTCGCCGGTGATCCCGAATTCCGGAAGGCATTTCTCAGCTACCTCAGCCTCGATGCTGCGCTCGAAGAAGCGCTTCAGGAGGACACCCTCGCGCCGGGCGGGGCATCAACACGCGCCGCAACCGGCATCAATCTCTTTTCCACCTTCGGGATGCTCGGACTCGTCTGCCTCCTCGCAACCGGAGCCTATTTTCTCAGCAGCACCCTCCTCAGGGGATCAACAGTCGCCATAATTGGAAAGACTTCCGACGACCTGCGCTGGCTTTCGACCTCACATCCCGAAGGAAGTCGTCTCGCCAAAGGGAGCCGCCTCGAGCTTGCCTCGGGCGATGTGGAAATCGAATTTTCATCAGGAGCCCTCACCCGCCTGCACGGACCGGCGCTCTTTGAGATCAAATCAGCCAAGAGCGGTTTTCTCTCCTACGGGGAAGCCTACTCCCTCGCCGACAACGAGGAATCCAAGGGCTTTACGATCCAGACGCATTCCGGCGATTTTGTTGATCAGGGCACTGAATTTCTTACCACGGCGAGTCCCGACGGCTCGAGCCAGCTCCACGTCAATTCCGGTGCAGTTGATGTCGCCGTCCCCGGCATGGAAAAACAACGGCTCCGAACCGGGAGCGGCTTCGGGATTGAGCCGGGAGAAATTCCCGTGGTCGTTCGCATTGAACAGGGTGAAGAAACCGGAGACTTCCGCTTCCCGACGATTCCGCCACCGGCTGATGATGACTTCGCTGATGCCAGACAAAATCATGCCAAAGTCGAGTGGTGGCCGTCTGACGCGAATGACAAAAAGAATCACCCCTCGGAAAAAAGCGGTCCGCTTGAACTTCTCATCAATGGAAAAGGACAGTCCACCGAAGACAGCCCCGCCGAATCCGTCTTCTTCCAGGATGGCGCCAACGGCCTCTTTTTGATCGATCTCGGCCGGGAGGTTCCCGTCGCGAAAATCAACACCTACTCCTGGCACCGCAACTGGGAAGACCCGGACCTGCGCCGTCGTGCCGTGCAACGCTTCACGCTTTGGGGCGGAGGAAGCGAGCGCCCTGAGACACTCCCCACCACGGAAGACAGCGGGGCATGGACCCGAATCGCCCGCGTCAACACCGATGCTTTTTTCCGCGTCAAAAATGAACCGGACCGCCCCCCGCAGCAGGCCTGCTCGATCTTCTCGGGGCGTGAATCGATCGGCAAATTTCGCTACCTCCTCTTCGAAGTGGTGCCCACCCCCATGCCCGACGGATTGAGACCCCGCCACACTTTTTTCGGCGAGATCGACGTCATTGCCCCGAACTGAAAACCCTCTCTTAAAAATCCTATCATGCCTACCATTCCTGTTTCAGAAGCCCAGTCCGAATACGATGTCGTCATCGTCGGGTCCGGTGCCGGCGGCGGCCAGATGGCCTACACGCTCACGCTCGCCGGACTCAAATGTGTCATGCTGGAGGCGGGTCGCTCTTACGATCCCACCACCGAAACGCCCATGTTCCAGCGGGGCGACCAGGCCCCGCTCGGCGGAGCGGGAACGCCGGACAAAGACTTCGGATTCTACGATGCCACGATCGACGGCGGCTGGGACGTCCCGAACGAACCCTACACCCAGGCGAGCGATAAGCCCGAAGAGCAGTTCAAATGGTGGCGTGCCCGCATGCTGGGAGGACGCACCAACCACTGGGGGCGCATCTCACTCCGGAACGGCCCCTACGATTTCAAACCCTACAGCCGCGACGGACTCGGATTTGACTGGCCCGTTTCCTACGAAACTGTGGAGCCCTACTACACACGGGTGGAGAGACTGATCGGTGTCTACGGCTCCAACGAAGGACTCGAAAACACACCGAACTCTCCCGAGGGAGTCCTTCAACCGCCGCCGAAAGGCCGCGTCGGGGACCTCATCACGCAGAAAGCGGGAAAGAAAATCGGCGTTCCGGTGATTCCGATTCACCGCGCGGTCCTGACCAAAGCACTCGACGGGAAGAAGCTCGCGGCAAAGCTTCACCCCGGTAACAAAAAGGCACAGAAGATCGTCGCCGATTCCATGATCCAGCGCGCCCCCTGCTTCTGGGCCACGCCCTGCGGTCGCGGTTGCAGCATCAAAGCCAACTACCAGAGCACCACGGTCCACCTTCCCCCGGCGCTGGCGACGGGGAATCTCGACATCATTCCCAACGCCCATGCCCGCGAAGTGATTCTCGGCAAAGACGGAAAAGCCAGGGGAATTCTCTTCATCGACAAAACCACAGGAAAAGAGGAACGCGTCAAAGGGAAGGCCGTCGTCCTCGCCGCAAGCAGCGGGGAAACGGTCCGGATTCTTCTCAACTCACAGGGCGGTGAAGGTATCGCCAACTCCAGCGGACTCGTCGGAAAATACATCATGGACACGGTCGGTTCGAACCTGCGCGGTCAAATCCCGGCGCTGGAAAACATCGATCCCCACAACGACGACGGCGCCGGCGGAAGCCACTTTTACAGCCCGTGGTGGGAATACGGTGCGCAGAAAGCCGGCCAAATGGATTTCGCCCGCGGCTACCACATCGAAATCGGCGGAACCCGTTCCATGCCGAAAGGGACCAGCCCCGTGCCCGGCAATTACACGAAAGGCCTCTATGGCAAAAAGCTCAAAGAGGAGGCACGCCGCTACTACGGTTCTTTCATCGGGCTCGCCTGCCGCGGTGAAATGATCCCCAACGAAAACTCGTTCGCGGAACTCGACCCCGAGGTAAAAGACAAGTGGGGCATTCCTGTAATGAAGTGGCACTGGAAATGGAGCGATCACGAGCTCAACATGGCAAACCATGCCCAGAACAAGTTCACCGAGATGATCGAGGCGATGGGCGGCACAGCCCTTCCCAATCCCAACAAGCCGGGGTCCAAATCCATTCTCAAAGGAGGCGAAATCATCCACGAAGTCGGGGGTGCTCTCATGGGTGCCGATCCCGCAAAATCCGTTGTCAACGAATGGAACCAAACCTGGGATGTAGACAACCTCTTCCTCTGCGACGGATCGCCCTTCCCTTCCAACGCTGACAAAAACCCGACCTTAACCATCATGGCGCTCGCGTGGCGGGCCGCTGATCACATCATCGAAGAAGCCCGCAAAGGAAACCTCTAACCTGCCACTCTTATGAACATTCAAAACACCGGAACCCGACTCCCCCGCAGGAAAGTGCTTCAATGGTTCGCAGCTGCCGCCGCTGTCGATCTCTCCGCTTTTCCGGGATTGGCGCAGTCTCCCGCCAACACGAACGGATACGGAACTGATCCCAACCTCGCGGCAACCTACGCGCCCGGCGATTTCTGGGATCTCACCCTGACAGAGGCAGAACATAAAACAGCCACCGCCCTTGCCGATATCATTCTTCCCGCCGATGACCTTGGCCCCGCCGCGAGCGAACTTCAGCTCGTCGATTTCATCGACGAATGGGTCAGCGCGCCCTACCCTCACCAGAAAAATGACCGCAAGATCATCATCCCGGGATTGAAGTGGATTGACGAAGAATCGAAGGCACGCTTCGGGAAGGATTTCAGTGATCTCACCGGAGAGCAGCAAACCGCGATCTGCGACGACCTTTGCGCCGAGAAGCCGAAAACCCCTGCACTGGCGAAAGGGGCCAACTTTTTCCACCGGTTCTCGGGAATCTGCATGGGCGGCTACTACAGCACGCCTCAGGGCTGGGCTGCCATCGGCTACGTGGGAAACACGCCGAGCGGTGTCTTCAACGGCCCGCCTCAGGCAATCCTCGATCAGCTCGGACTGGAACAGACCGTGAAGGATTAATCCGTCATTCAACAGGGTTGAGTGTCCCACTCAACCCTGTCAGATCGCAAATCACCCGATGCCCATCCCGATCATCAAATCGTTCCTCCTCGTTTTCGCGACACTTCTTTCCGGCTCCGGATTTTCTTTCGGAGCTGATACCCCCGCTGTTGATGCCTCGACCCTGACCGGGAAAATCATGTGTGGTTACCAGGGGTGGTTCAACTGCGAAGGCGACGGAGCCGAACTCGGATGGACTCACTGGGCCCGTCACGGACGGGAGAGGTTCGGACCGGGAAATGTCACCGTCGATCTCTGGCCCGACGTCTCAGAACTCGATGCCGACGAACTTTTTGCCACCGGCTTTCAACTCGCTGACGGCTCGACCGCAAACGTTTTCAGTTCCTACAACCGAAAGACGGTGTTGCGTCATTTCCAGTGGATGCAGGAATACGGGATCGACGGCGCATTCCTCCAGCGTTTTGCCAATGGACTGAAAGGGAACGCTCAAACCGATCACAAAGATGCGGTGCTTTCCCACGTCCGTGAAGGAGCTCGAGAATCGGGGCGGACCTACGCGGTGATGTATGATCTCTCCGGAATCAAAAAGGGGGAAACCACCAACGTCAAAGATGACTGGCTCAAGCTGAAAGCACGGAAGATCACCTCCGACACCGGCTATCTTCACCACGAAGGGAAGCCGCTCGTTTCGATCTGGGGAGTCGGCTTTAACGACAACAGAGATTACACCCTCGCAGAATGCCGCGAACTGATCGAATTTCTCAAAGCGGACGGATGCGCCGTCATGGTGGGAGTCCCCTTCTGGTGGCGGGACGGAGGCAGGGATTCGACAGAAGCCCCCGAGCGTCTCAACATTCTTGCTCTCGCCGATGTCATCAGCCCCTGGGCGGTGGGGCGCTACCAAACCCCTAAGCAAGCGCGGGAACTCTCCGACCGGGTCGCCCGCCATGATCTAAGCTGGTGTCAGGAACGCGGAATCGATTTTCTCCCCGTCGTCTTCCCCGGCTTCAGCTGGTTCAATTTGCACGGCGATGAAATGAACAAAATTCCGCGCCTCAAAGGAGAGTTTCTCTGGTCGCAAATCGTCGCCGCGAAATCGATCGGCTGCGAAATGATCTACGTCGCGATGTTCGACGAGGTCGACGAAGGCACTGCGATTTTCAAGTGCACCAACAACGTTCCTGTCGGCGAAGGGGTTTCCTTTCTCGATATCGAGGGCCTTCCCTCTGACTACTATCTGCGGCTCGTCGGAGCTGGTGGGAAATTGCTTCGGGATGAAATCCCCGCAGACGCAGAACGACCCGCTCCCTGAAACCGGTCTAGGGAGCGATCACTCCGGCACGCACCTGCTCCCGCGTCGCGAGAGGTTTTACTTCCGGCGCAGGATCCTTCGGAATCCATCGATAGAGATCCGCTTTCACTTCGGCACTGGCCGGCGCATTGGCGAGATTGACCTGCTCATCCGGATCAACACGGTGATCGTAAAGCTCCTCCGCTCCATCTGCATATCGAATGTAACGCCAGTCACGCGAGCGAACCGCGTAATTCCCGAAATAGCTCGCTGAAACTGCCGGCACCTCCCGCACAGCATCAGCCTCTTTCAATTGAGGAACGAGACTGACCCCTTCCAGCTTTTCGTTTTTCTCCAAACCACACCACTCGATCAGGGTCGGGTAAAGATCGACGAGGCTGACGGGTTCAGCGCATCGCTTCCCTTTCGATATCCCACGCCCTGCGAAAATCAGAGGCACCCGGGTCGATTCCTCCCAGAGGGTTCGTTTCGCAATGTGCTGCTTCTCCCCGAGGTGAAAGCCATGGTCGCTCCAGAGAACCACGAGAGTGTTGTCACGGTTCGGCCCGCGATTCAACCCCTCCATGACTGTGCCGACGCAATGATCAACAAAAGCGGTATTGGCGAGGTAGGCCTCGACCATGCTGTTCCATTTGCCACCTGCCTTGATCTCAGCGAAAGTCGGAGCGACGCCCATCTTGTATTGAAAGTTCCGGGGGATATCCGCCATGTCTTCAACCGCCGCACCGGGAAGAGTGATCGTCCCTTCATCAAACAAATCGAACCACTTCGGCGGAGCGAACATGGGAACATGAGGTCTGAAAAATCCCACCGAAAGAAAGAACGGCTTCTCCTGCTTTTCGGAAAGGACCTCGGCTGCTTTTCCGGCGAGTTGATAATCATACATCTCGTCGTCGGTCGGGGGAAATTCGCCCCAGTCCCAGGCTTTGCCACCGGGCCAGTTCATCATCTTCTTCGGACGGGGACCTCCTTTTCGCTTTGAGATATTGATATCAATATCGTCCTTCAACCGGCCTCCGAAATCATGATGCAACACCTTGCCTCCCACCATCGTTGTGTAGCCGCGATCCTTGAACCAGCGCGGCAATGTCGGAACGTCGTCGAGCCTTTCGATGTCCTCGTATGCAGGGCCCAATTCATAACTCCCGTGCGACGAGGCAAACAACCCCGACATAATACTGATGCGGGAGGGGGAACAGACGGTCACCGCGCAATGCGCATTCGTGAAGAGGCGTCCCTGTTCGGCAAGCGCATCAATGTGAGGCGTTCTCGTTTCCGGATGGCCATCGAGACACCCCACCCAGTCATTCAGATCATCGATACAGATCATGAGAATGTTCGGTAGCGGTTCCTCAGCGGTGGCCGCTGAAAAAGTCGCATTCAATGCGATCAGGCACGAAACAATCAGGAGTAGATTCCGCGGAAAAAGTGGCAATTGCATAGCTGGAGAGAATCAGAAATGAGCGAGTTTCAAAAGAAAACTAATCACCGGATCGTGCAAATCCCCGCAAATGCCACGCTTTCCTCTCCACTCCCTATATTTTCCTGTCCTCATCCGATACAGCCCGCAAAAATCATCGGTTTTCGACGTGCAGTATGGCCCAGTTTGGATATGATCCAGCGGGCGGTTTCATGTTTCACCCGGGACCGATCGATTTCAAAAACACCTAAAAATCCTAACTAAGACAATAAAATGGCTGATTTAGACGACATCAGAGACGGAGACAACTTCGGACTCAACACACCTGCTGACACCAGCAAGTTTTACCTCAAAGGACTCAACAACACGGACTGGGGCATCAAAAACCGCATGGCCCGCATTTTCAATCGCAAGTCCGGGCGCACTGTGATGCTCGCTTTTGACCACGGTTTCCTCATGGGACCAACTTCAGGTCTTGAGCGCATCGACATCAATATCGACCCTCTCGCTGAGCACGCTGACTGCCTCATGGGTTGCCGCGGATCGATCCGCTCCAGCATTTCCCCTGAGAACACGAAGCCGATCTGTCTTCGCACCGACACGGGCACAACGATCCTCACCGAAATGAACCACAACGTTCTTCTCGGCGAAGAAGAGGCCATCAGCCTCAACCCTGCTGCGATGGCGGCGATGATCTCTGTGGGAGACGCGGCCACTGAAGCGACCACGATCGCAAACTTCAGCCGTCTCGTTGACATCGGTAACAAGTACAGCATCCCTGTCATGGGTGTTACCGCTGTTGGTAAAGACATGGCGCGTGACGCACGCTACTTCAGCCTCGCTTCACGCGTCTGCGCTGAGAACGGTGCCAGCATCGTGAAGACCTATTACACCGAAGGGTTCGAGAACGTGGTGGCTTGCACACCGGTTCCTGTTGTTATCGCCGGTGGCAAAAAGCTTCCTGAGCTTGAAGCTCTCGAGCTCGCTTACAACGCGATCCAGTGTGGCGCCGCCGGTGTCGACATGGGACGTAACGTTTTCCAGTCCGAGTTCCCACTCGCGATGATCAAAGCCGTTGCCGGTGTTGTTCACGACAACCTCAAGCCTGCTGAAGCGTTCGAGCTTTTCGAGGAAGAGAGCAAAGGGTAATCCCTCTCTTTCAGGAAACTGAATTTTCAAACAATCCGATTCCGGTGAAAGCCGGGGTCGGATTTTTTTGTGCCCGGCTCGAAATCGGGATCTCAGTTGTGCTTCTTTAATTCGATACGATCGAGACCAACCATGTATCGCGGCGTCGCCACTTCGTTCATACCGGTGATGTGGATGTCGATCTGCAGGGGTTCCCCCGGACTGACGTTCACGCCCTTGAAGTGGAGCGTCTTCCCAGGTTCAACCTTCTCCGAATAGAGATCGGCCTCCTGAAGTTGCCCATTGATCGCAACTTTGATCGTCGCATAATCGTGGGCCGCGGTCGTGAAGAGGTCGACGTCGTGTGTCCCCGGCGCAATGCCCTCGAGTTTCAATGTGAGAATGTTCCCCGGAGTTCCACCCGTCCACCACAAGTGCCCGTTGCCCGACCACGAGGGACCGAACCCCGACATCATCTGCGTGCGCACCTGCCCTCCTCCGGGTTTAGATTTTCCGACCAGTGATTCGGCCTCAATCCGGGTAACTCCTTCTCCCGGCGGCGGCACATCACTGTTACCCAAATCCTCTTTGCCTTTGCCCGTGCCGGAAAGAGACACCTGATTCGGACTCCCCAGATACTTAACCAAATCAGCAACCTGCTCCAAAGGCATCGCTTCGAAAAGCCCGGGTGGCATGAGCGATTGAGCCAGCTGCTGCCGCTCCTCGATCTCTTTCACGCTCACATCAGTCTGCGTTCCGCCCGGCATCGCAACGGTGATAAATTCCGGCGTTTCCGCTTTGACCATTCCACTGATAGTCGAGCCGTCCTTCATTGAGAAAATGTTAAGCATATATGCCTTCCCCACGACAGCACTCGGGGCGAGAACATTTTCGAGGACATAGGCGAGATCAGCGCGGTTCGATCCCGTCAAGTCCGGCCCCAATGCGATCCCCTCCCCGAAGAGCTGATGGCAGGTCCCGCAGGTTGCGGTGTAAACCTGTCGCCCGCGTGAGGCGTCCGCCCTTGCCATCACTTTCGAATTCAGCTTCCCTTTCCATTCTCCAATCGCTGCAGTGAGTTCAGCCAGGTCGACTCCGTCTCCGCCACGCACCCAGTTCCGGTCGATGAGAACATTGATCGTCTCATCATTGAATCGCTCGAACTGATCCAGGAGGACCGGGGAAATCAGGGCCGGCTCCACTTTTTTCTGATCCACCGCAACGAGCAGCACCTGCGCCATATCCGGCCGGGAAGCGAGAAGATTGATCGCTTCGTTTCGCATCTTCAGAGAAAGCTGATCGATTACATCGACAAGCGCTTTGGCTGTCTCCTCTCCGGGATGACGACGGAGCGCAGCAATCGCAGCGGGTCGCAGAAACGGACTTTCCAAACTCGCCCGTGCGATCGTTCCCAATTCGGGATCTTTTCCGATGGTCAGTAATTCCAGCGCTTCGATGCGCTGCGGTGGACCTGCATCCGGATTGGAAACCACCTTCCTCCACTCCGGAAAAAATGCCGGATCGCCGAAGCGCGCCCCGAGCCGCGCAATACTCATGCTCCGGCCATGACCGCCACTGAACTGACCGGCACGCTCTTTCACCTCAGCCCATCCCGTCGGCATTTCAACCGGAGGGAGCTGAGAGAGCGATTCCAGTAACAATTTCGTCCGGTCGAAAAACTCTTTTTCATCCGCTTGGGAAAGCGAATGCATGAGAGCATCACGCCCTTCAGGAAAGACGGCGGCACGCCGCGTCATAAAGTCTTTCAATTGAGGCCAATCGGTTTTGGAGACCAATTGCAGGGCCTTCTCAGGATCGGCCTCGACGAGCGGGGAAATTCCATACCAACACAGCAGCGGAATATTCCGGTCGTGTTTGCTTCGCCCATCGCGAATCAAACCTTCCACGATATCCCAACGCTGATTGAGAGGAAGTCGCTGCAGCCTGGACGCGAGATAACGCCGCACAATGAGCGATTCCTCCGATTGAGCCATTTCGGAAAATCGCTTCAAAAGAACTTCATCCGGTGTCGCCAACTGCACCGCCCAGGCTCGAATGTATTCATTTGAGTCACTCAGCGAAGCCATCACTCGTGCGCCAGTTAGAAGGCCTGTGACATGACGAGTCCACAATGCCCTGAGCCGCAGCGCCGTGTTCGACGAAAACTCAGAATCAAAGTCATCGAGCGCCTCTTCAACCACTTCGCTTTTCAAAACTCCCGCCGCGGCGCGCTCCTGAAGCAGTCGTTGGGCCTGCCTCGCTTGAAAGGCATTGCTATGTTTCAGAGTCGCTACCAACTCACCATCTGAAAGGTCGGGAAGATTCAGAACCGTCGATTTCGCATCACCGTATCTTACCCGGAAGATACGGCCATTTGCTCTGTCCCAAATCTCAACATCCCTATGATGACACGTTTGTGTATCGACCCAGTCGGAAAAATAAATCGCCCCGTCCGGCCCCTGCATCATTCCCACTCCCACGAAATCGTGATTGTTTGTCAGGACGAAATCAGGCCGGTGTTTTGCGACATAACCGGACCCGTCGCACTCCAATCGCTCACGCACTATTCGATGTCCGTGGAGATTGTGAAAGAACGGCTCCCCGCGGAACGAGGCGGGAAATTCATCGGCCTGATAAATCGCAAGACCGCAATGAGCGTGTCCTCCGCCGAGGGCTGACGTGTCATTGGGAGACGGGCGACGCTCCTTACTGTTGGCACCCCAGAAGGCATGATCCCTGAGACTGCCCGTGTAGTGAGCGTGGTCTGCGATCGTCTTGATATCATCAAAACTAAAAGGATCGAAATGCTGTCCTGCCTGCCGCTGATAGCGCCCGCCATGACTGAGATGATAAAAATGAGGAATCACACAGGCACTGATAAACCAGTCCCCATATTCATTAAAATCCACGCCCCACGGATTACTTGAACCGTGAGCAAACACTTCGAACTGCTTACTCACCGGATGAAAGCGCCACACGCCGGCATTAATCGGGATGCGCTCCTCTGCGGGAGTTCCGGGCCTGCCGACCTTCGAATGAGTGAAGACCCCATGGCATCCGTAGAGCCACCCATCCGGCCCCCAGGTAAAAGCGTTCAACGTCTCGTGCGTATCTTCAAATCCCCAACCGTCGAGCAGCACTTCCGGTTCCCCGTCCGGCACATCATTTTGATCATTGTCAGGAAAGAACAAAAGCTGAGGTGCCGCTCCGACGTAGACTCCGCCGAACCCCACTTCGATACCGCTGGCGAGATTGATGCCTTCTGCAAAAACCTTCCTCTTATCAAAACTTCCGTCCCCGTCAGAATCTTCGAAAATCAAAATCCGATCCCTACCCTCCCCTTCCGGAGCTTTCTGCGGATAGGTGTGCCCCTCGATCACCCAAATCCGACCGCGGGAATCAAAGGTCATTGCAATGGGCTGGGTCACCTCCGGCTCGGCGGCAACGAGGTCGACAGTAAATCCTTCAGGAACCTCGATTCGCTTGAGAGCGGCCGCTGCATCCAGGCCGCTTCCGTATCCGTCCTGGGGTCTACCCTCCGGCGCCTTCCACCGATCGACTGCGAGATCAGAAACACTGGAAGTCTGCGTGTGAACCATGAGCCCCTTTTTACTGCTCGTAACAATGTCAGGCTTTTGGTCACCATTAATGTCAGTTACATTCACCTCCACTCCGACACCCGAATCATTATCAACGAAATGGGGGACAAATTCGATACCCTCCCCGGTAGCCGTATTCTGAAACCAATAGAGAACCGGCTCCTGCAAACCTCCGGGATCCTTCCCCTGGTGGGCGAAATAGCGCTTCCCCGTGACAAAGTCTTTCCGCCCGTCCCCATCGACATCAGCTAAAGCCATAGCGTGGAGCTGACTGAAGGCGACTCCATGTGCGTTCTCCGTCGAGCTCGTCCCCATGATGTCATGCCGCGCGAATTTTCCCGGCTCCGTTTGCTCGAACCAGGCGAGGCCGTAACCATGCGCATTCAGGGAAGTGATAATGTCGTTGTCCTTGTCGCCGTCGAGATCATCAATCAGGATCTGCGCCCCGCCCCCTCCATAGGGAAGCATTGCCCATTTGTGCTTCTTCCAGGGCCCTTTGCCAGCTTCCGCAGGCTGCTCATACCAGAACATTTTTTCGACGAGATCATCGCGCCCGTCTCCGTTCACATCGCCAACCCCGAGACCGTGACCGAACGGTGTTGCCGCTTCATTCGCAGCAGAAACCGAATGCCAAACCCACGGTTCCGTAGCAACCTCACCGGCTGCAAAATAACCATAGGCTTTGTCACGGGCGCATACGATCTCAGGAAGTCCTCCGGGAATTAAATCGACCAGGTGAGGAGATTCGTTTGCGACCTGATCAGCGATCTCCACCATGGCCCAGTTTTCCGACTCGCCATTGATATAGAGACGAGCTGCCTTTCCGGGAAAACCGAAAACGAGTATATCGTTTTTCCCGTCTCCATTAAAATCCCTGACAAAGCTGAAAAAGTTATCGGAGTAACCCCGTCCGCCATCGAACGAATCGCCGGGTGCAAAGCGATGCCTCTGCTCAAACTTCGGTCCCTCCAGCCAGAATGGACCGTATGCAATGTCGACTTTCCCATCGCCGTTGATATCACCGACTCCGGCTCCTTCGGCAAAAAACTCAGGGACAAGAACCCGATGCTCCCATGCTGAACCCTGTGCGCAAAGCGTCGAGAGAGAGACGGAAACAACAGCGGCGGCTACAGAGATTTTCATGATTCCATTTGTGGCTGAATCTACTTCTTCCCCTTCGCCTTTTTCTTTTTCGGCGCGGGCACATAATTCTCCCCGTTGTCAGCCGGCATCTCTTCGTTCCAGTCGATGAGCTGGAATAACAGCTCCTCTACTACAACAGGATTCATCTCCGCTACATTGTTCGTCTCCCCGCGGTCCGACTCCATATCATAAAGCTCCGCGCCACCGCCATCGTATTCACAAAGAAGCTTCCACTTCCCCGCTCTCACCGCGAGATCCGGCAAATTCTCTACATCGTAAAATGAATTGCGATCGGGAGGACGCCGGAAGAAAATCGGTGCCTTGCGTGAACCGCCCTCCCCCAGAATCGTGCCGGGAAGACTTTCCCCGTCGAACAAAACGCCCTCCTGAAACGGGGTGTTTGTCAGGGTTAAAAGCGTCGGAACGAGATCGATCGCGGAAAAGACCGAATCTTTATCAAGGTGATTCGACTTCTTCAACAAGCCGGGTCCCCATGCCACCAGTGAAGAGCGAATCCCCCCTTCGTAAAGATGCGTTTTGTAACCGCGAAACGGCCCAGCCTCTCCCGCCCCCGGCTCGGGGCCGTTGTCGGAACACACCAGAATCAGAGTGTTATCTCTCAGGGCCTCGTCATCGGCAACACGTTTGAAGAGCTTCCCGAGCTGATGATCCATTTCCTCGAGCACCGAGAGATAAAGTCGACGTTTCGATCCGTCGCCCCAGTTCGCGACCGACGGCCACCACGGACCATGAACATCATCGGGCCAGAGGTTGATGTAGAACGGCTTCTCTGCCGCAACCGCTTTATCAATGAACGGAAGCGCCTCATCGACGAACCCGCCCGTGATCTCCGAACGCTGCATCCAGCGAAATCCTTCACCGAGAATTTCCGCCTGCTCCCAGATCCTACCCGGCTCTGTGTCACCCGGCTTCATCGTGAGAGGCAACAACTTCGGCCCCATCCCTTCAAAGTTCGTGAGCGACTCGTCAAAACCGTAATCGGTAATCGGAGGCGCGTCATTCACGTCGCGCTGTCCACCCATGTGCCATTTCCCAAAATGCCCTGTCGCATAACCGGCTTCCTGAAGTGAACGAGCCAGCATCGGTGCCCCGGGATCCAACCACTGAGCCATGCCGCGCTCTTCGTTGTTCCGGCGATTGTTCAGGAACGAAGTGATCTTCCATCGCTGCGGATACTGTCCCGTTGAAATCGCAGTGCGTGAAGGCGAACAGATCGGGGAGTTCACATAAAACTGCTCGAACCGGATTCCCTCTTGAGCCAGTGTGTCGATATTCGGCGTCATCGCATCGTCGTTGCCAAAGCAGGAAAAATCCCCCCACCCCATGTCGTCGATGAAGACAAGAATGACATTCGGGCGTTCGGAGGCAGTACTGCCAGTGAGACATGTAAAGGTCAGGAAAAAGAGGATGAGGTATTTCATGGTGACGAGGGGGCTTTGTGCAAAGAAAAGGAGGCTGTATGACTCATTGTATTTTTCGCAATTGGACCCTGTTAAGTCGAGCATTCAACAGGGTTAAATCAGTTAGACAACGGCAGTAGTGTGGATTGCGGAACTCCCACTCCGGGAGATGACCGGAAGGCATCACTTGCGAAGCCCACCCGACTTTTCACCTTTTACCTTTCACTTTGCACAGCGCGAAGCGCTCCATCCCTTAGCGACTCGGCGTAAGACTCCACTCCGGCAATCGCACGATCTCGCCACCTTTCTGAGCGCTTTCGTGGGACAGGATTCCGGTCAGAGTGATGTTCGCAGACTGGACCGCATTGGGATATCCCTCACCGTTCCCCCGCAGCAACTCGACAAACTGATGAACGAGGTGCGGATGCGACCCGCCATGTCCGGCGCCCTGGGTGAAGCTGAGATGATCCTCTCCTTCCTCCCCGCCATAGACGCCCCCGGTCGTGAATGGCGCAATCTCCTCCGGGAGAAGGTGCCCATAGTCCGGGCATTCGACCTTCCCGGGAATTTCAGGCTCCGGTTTCTTCGCGGTGTGCACCACGAGCGGCTCCCCCTCAATGAGCGGCCACTCGACTCCTTTTTTGGTTCCGTATACCTCAAAACTCTCCCGATACTGACGCGCCACATCGAACAATGAACGATACACCTGCGCGCTGAGATCACTATTCGCGAACTTGATGTGGGTCGTCTCGACGGCGTAGGGAGAGCCATAACATTCGTGCATTTCCTCGCTGATTGTTCCGCTTGGAAAACAGCTCACATACTCAGCCTCATCCCGGGCAAGACCAAGAACCGGGCCCACGCAATGTGTCGCGTAGTGCATCGGCGGGAGACCGGGCCAGTAGCCGGGCCACCCCTCCATATCCTGCTGGTGACTCGCTTTTAGAAACTGAAGCTTTCCGAGCTCACCGTTGTCGTAGAGCTCTTTCATAAACAGAAACTCACGCGCGTAGACAACTGTCTCCATCATCATATAACTGAGACCCGTTTCCGCACAAAGATCCACGATCGCTTTGCAATCCGCTTCACTCGTAGCCATGGGCACGGTGCAGGCGACGTGCTTTCCGGCTCGAAGTGCCGCGAGAGTGTGTTCGGCGTGATCGGGAATAGGAGTATTGATATGAACCGCATCGATCTCCGGATCCGCGAGCAACTCGGTATAATCCGTGTAGCGCTTTTCAATTCCGAACTTGTCGCCAATCCCGTTCAAGGTTTCAGCATTGCGCTGACAGATCGCGACCAGCTCTGCATTTGGGTGACGTTGATAGATGGGAATAAACTCAGCTCCAAAGCCAAGGCCGACAATGGCAACGCGGGGATTTTCAATCGAATTAGACATCTTGAAAGGATGGCGCATTTAATGGATTGCGTCTTGAGAGCGCTGGCCTTGATTTATTAAAATCTGGCCAAAATGCCGTGCTCCACTTCCAGCCCCCTGCAACGCGCTCTGATTCGTGAAATCGGAGGTCATGCCGGATTCCCCGCCCTCTTTGACAATCTCGATCGCGTCGCTTTCTTTCTCAAAAACAGGGACTTTCAAATCGTGTTCGCGAATCGCTTTTTCTATGAGCGGCTCGGTTTTACGGAGGAGGCGGAGATTATCGGAAAAAACGATCTGGAGCTGTTTCCGAAACCACTGGCGACGAAATTCCGGGAAGACGACCGGAAGGTTCTCGAAACAGGAGAAAGCATGCCGCGAATGGTTGAGCTGTTTCTCAGTCGCCAGGGTCTACCCGACTGGTTCATTACCAACAAAATGCCAGTCATCGGAGTCAACGGCGATACCGTCGGAATCATGGGGACAGTCCAAAGATACGATCAGGCGAGGTCGCTTCGCTCGCCAGACCGGGCCGTCGCAAAAGCGGTTCAGCTGATGTTGGAGCGCCCGGGGGAAATCGAATCACTGGCACGTCTCGCCAAAGAGTTAGGGCTCTCACATCGACACTTTGATCGCCGTTTCAAAGAGGACACCGGGCTCACACCCAAGCAGTTCCTCGGAAGAAGTCGTGTTCAGTCCGCCTGCAAACTGCTTCAGAATACCGACGCGAGCATTTCAGACATCGCCCTTGATCTGGGCTACTGCGATCAAAGCGCCTTCACCTCGCAGTTCCGCACCCGAATGGGCTTCACTCCCGCGAGGTATCGCCGGCAGATGAGATCAAATCTGAAAGCAGTGTTCTGAAGGGCTGCCCCGCTCCCTCTTGACGAACTCCCGGCAATCCCATTGTCGCAGTATCCCGATTTCGGGCTACCCTCTGAGATGCCCGAACGAATCGGCCCTTCATTCATTGCTCCCAATCTTGTCGAATTCCGCGTTTTTGCCCCGAAAGCAAAAAACCTGACATTACAATTGGATCACTCGAGCCATGCAATGCACCCCGTGGAAAATTCCGGTTTCTTTTCCATCCGGACCGAAGCCGCTGCGGGAATGCGATACGGATTTCAAATCGACGACGGCCCCTCCTATCCCGATCCGGCGAGCCGCTTTCAACCCGATGGCGTTCATAAAAATTCAGAACTCATTGACCTCAGCGGGATCGAACGCTCCTGCACGAATTGGAAAGGGATCGAAGGCAGCGACCTCATCATCTACGAACTCCACCTCGGCACCTTCACCGATGACGGCACCGCTCTCGCAGCGATCGAGCGACTCGACGAACTTGTCGATCTGGGAATCACCGCGCTCGAACTTCTCCCCGTCGCACAAGCCGCAGGCAACTGGAACTGGGGCTACGACGGCGTGAATCTTTTCGCCCCCGCCAACGCCTACGGCCGCCCCGAAGATCTCATAGCCCTGATCGATGCGGCCCATAGACGTGGGATCGCGGTGATCCTTGATGTCGTTTACAATCACTTCGGCCCCGAGGGGAACTACCTCTTTGCCTACGGCGGCTATCTCTCGAAAAAGCACTCCACCCCATGGGGCGATGCACCGAACTACGACGGAAAAAAGGCAGGCCCCCTGCGCGAGTTCATCCTCGAAAATGTCCGCTACTGGATTGAAGACTTCGGCTTCGATGGTCTCCGGGTCGATGCGACTCACTTCATCAAAGACACATCATCCCCTCACATCGTCAGCGAAATAGGGGCACGTGTCAGGGCTCTTGAAACCCGACTTGGGCGCCCTCTTCACCTCATCGGGGAAACCAATGTCTACGACCCCGAATTGATCACCGGGATCGAAGAAGGCGGTAGCGCCTTTGATAGCCTCTGGTGCGATGAGTTTCTCCACGCGCACTTTGCTCAGCTGAAACCCGGTGAACACATGGCCTCCCGCGAGTATCGCCCCGGTTCAGACCTCAGCCTCATTCTCAGCCGGGGGTATGCGTTTCACGGAACCCTGACAAGCCCACCGGGACGACACTGCCCGAACGAGTTCCCCGGAACCGTTGCGAGGGAACCGCTCGTCGCTTCGATCCAGAATCACGACTTTATCGGAAATCACCCCGCAGGGCTCCGTCTCCATCAAATCACGAGTCATCCGGCTCACCGCGCCGCAGCGGCACTCCTGATCCTGATGCCCTCAACCCCGATGCTTTTCATGGGTGAAGAGTTCGCCTGCGACTCCCCTTTCTACTTCTTCGTTGATTTCGAGGACGCTCATCTTCGCCGTGCCGTCGAGCGGGGGCGGGAATCCGATCACCCTCAACACAACTGGGAAGCCGGCCCCTCCCCCACTTCTCCCGATGCCTTTTTAAAATCGAAAATAGGGGCAGCCAACAATGGAAATCAGGAAACCCTGAGCTGGTATAAAGATCTCATCACCCTCAGGAAAGAATGGCGGAAGACAGGTACCCTCACCTCGGAGGCGCTGAGGGCGGAGTGGGATGACGAAAAGCAGCTTGTCCATCTCATCTTCGCCGAAAACGGAGAGGAGCGCTTTTTGATCGTGCGACTCCACCCCGTTAACACCGTTGCCGGTGCGGTTCCGCTCACGGTCGAAGGTGAGATCTCACTCTCACAAAACATCACTACCGTTGCAGCGGAAGCCGGTTATCTGCAGATTGCGGCAAAACCATTTGCCGTGATCGCAGGAACAGGACGCGCCAAAATTGGTTAAAAAGAGGTGAAATTCCGTGCATCACGTCCCTTCAGGCTCTAAGTAAGGCGCCTTTATGAGTGATATTCCCAACTGCCCGAAATGCGATTCCGAGTTTGCCTATAGCGACGGCACACTTCTGAATTGCCCGGATTGTGGCCATGAATGGACACCCGGAGCTGAAGACGCAGCCGGTGAGCCCGAAGATCCCAATGCTATCAAAGACGCCCATGGCAATGTCCTTGAAAGCGGCGACAACGTACAGCTCACCAAAGACCTCAAGGTGAAAGGCACGTCCTCGACCCTGAAAGTCGGCACGAAAGTCAAAAACATCCGTCTCGTCGAAAGCAACGATGGTCACAACATCGCCTGCAAAGTCGACGGGATTGGTCAAATGAACCTGAAGTCCGAATTCGTTAAAAAGATCTAACGTTTAACAGGCATTCACGCGGGGACAGGTGACCTGTTTCCGCGTGAATGTCAGGCGTTATTCACGGACTTGCCGCTCTTTTTTCCCCGAAGCTGGCGGCTATTCTGCTGCCATCATCATAAAACAGGCAATTCTCAGCTCCCGCCGGCTCGGGAAGCGTAACCTTGAGTATGATGATACCAGTCAAACTCCTCAAGGAAATCGCCACAGCTTCAATTGCAATAGCGCTCAGCGTCACAGGCGCCACCTCCGAAGAACAACCTGAAGAGGACGTACGCGGTAAAATTGAGAAAGCGCTCGAGGCTCAGGAAAAGTCGATCATTTCCGCAACGGAAGTTTCCCCGAAGACGGAGAAGGTTGTCGAGGAGGCCAATCAGGCTGAGTCTGACAAAAAGAAAGAAAAGGAGCTTTCCCCGCGTGATCTGGCTTTAAAAGACCATCACGAACAGCTGAAAATTTACGACCTCGACTTGAACGGGAGCATTTCCGAAGAGGAATGGAAAGCGGCGAACAGGAAAAATCCTGACCGGAACGGAAAATTCAATCTCGTCGATAAAGACAAAGACGGGGAAATCGACGACGACGAGGCCATCAAGTTCCTGATGCAACGCATCAGTGTTGAAAGCACCTACGTTGGTGAATCGGACGACAATGGCACGGAGATCGTCATCGAAGACGGTATCGAAGAGAACGCCCCGTCCGAGCTTCGCTTCACCCTTTTCTCGATTCCCCTCGGAGACTGAACAGCAGGGCTCTCGTCTCCTTCTTGAAACCAGGCCTGCTTCTGCGCTGCGTGGCAGCAGGATGCCGCCAATCCATACCCATTGCGGGGCATGACTTTATTGCCCGGGGGCCTTTGCGCTCCCGGGCGCCCCCCGATCAATTCGGCATTAATCCGATAGATTCGAAGTGATATTCGAGCCTTCTTCTTCCGGAAATCGTTTCTCGAGGAACTCCTCCAAAGTTCCGGGGCTGAATTCGCGATCATGCTCTGTGATTTCACCGCTTCCATGTTGGAATCCGCGGTAAGGGCGATACCCCCAGGGTCCCTGAGCGCTGGCAAAGCCTACCTTTCCATCCGTATCGATAACGAAAGTGCGGACCGGCAAGGCTGCCCACCGCGTAGCCACAGAATCCATCATCGTGTCGACGAGCATCAGAAAAGGCAATCGGAGCTGTTCACGACAGCGACGCGCATGGAGCATTCGCTCTTCAATTGTCTTTGCATCATTGACCCGGCCCAGGTTTCCCGCAAAACCATCGAGCGGATGAACTTCGCGGCAATACACCATTACAAAATGTGCCTGTTTGGCATAGCGGGAGTGTAACTCCTGCAATCCACTCAGCGACTCACGGAAAATATCACACCCCCAACTGGAGAGTATAAGGACAACCGGCCTGGTAGAAGCCAATTCAGACAAGCTCACGACCCTGTCCCCATCAGCCGTCAACAGCCTGAAATCAGGGGCAAGAGCTCCGGGACGGGGCGCGTTGTGTTTCCTGAAGGCGAGCACACTGTAGGCCATCTCGCGCGTGGCAAAGGTTCGTCCACAGAACATATCGATGGTAGGTCCCCCCGTATCGAGCCTCAGCGGTGAATGAGCCTCCTCAACGCCGGCAGTCTCAAAGCGAAGACCCCCACTCTGAGCATGAACCGGTAATACCCCCCAATTCATCATTGCGATCAGCAAAATCGCGATTGCTCCAAACAGGGAAGTACTCTTCATACCCCGAGGATAAAACATTTAGATGAATGTAAGATGAATGCCCCGAACTTTTCTCAATCAATCGCCCGCTTGCACTGGTCCGATGGAAACAGTTAGAACGGAATCGTTCGTCTCATAATCAATCTTCAGATTCCACCCCATACGCGTGGCACAAGCTTCCACAATCGAGAGGCCCAACCCGCAGTGTATGCTGTCGCTTCGGGATTTATCAGCCCTCCAGAATCGCTTCGTCAGGTTGGCAATTTCAGACTCATCGAATTGCCTGATCGAATTTGAAATCGTCAGCACGGGATGAAGCCCGTCCGTATTCGCCACCCGGACCACACTGTTCTCGTCAGCGTAACTGACAGCATTTGAAATCAAATTCGCGACAATCAGTCGAAACAAGTTTGAATCCGCGTCGATCTCCAGTGAATCCGAAAGGGAACAGGAGTATTCCAGATTTCTCTTCGCTGCGAGAGCACTCTCGTTTTCCCAGCACTGTTTGACGACTTCGCCGACTTCTATGCGTTCGTTCCGGGAACCCGGGGATGTACCCGACTCCCAACTGGCAAGCATAAGGAGGCTTTCAATGATGCCTTCCATTTGATTGGCCATCTCCAGAATCTGTTCATGCCTTTCCAAAGTGGTCTCCTCAGGCCACTTCAAAAGCAACTCCGCCGCCGATTTAAGCCCTGTGATAGGAGTTCGTATTTCATGAGCGAGATCCGAACTGAACCGCCGCTCGCGAATGAACCCCGATTCGATTCTCCGCAGCAGATCGTTGAGCCGCCTCGAAATAGGTTGCAGCTCAATCGGCAAATCACTCTCTTCAAACCGCACGTCGAGATTGGAAACGTCAATCGCCTGCGCTTTCTCGCTCATTTGCCTCAGCGAAAAAAGCCCCTGCCTTACCGCGTGCTTCACCAACTTCGCCGTCGCGAGCGAAGCCCCCACTCCTGTCCCGAAAACAAAAACAGCCAGCCAGAGCAGATTTGCATCCAGCTCCCTCCGTGAACGGGTCACCAGCACATCCCTGGCCCTGCTCGAACTCCGGCGAAACTGCCCGTTTCTAAATGAGCGGGCGACGGTGGCGACTCCCCGCAACGGTTCACCGTCAGGTCCCTTCAGATTGAACTTCACATATTCAGCCGTTTTATCTTTGTTAGACCAGGCTCTCTCAAAGTCTGCATAGGAAAACTCCGCCTCGCCAAGGCCCTCCGATTTCACCTGAACATTCTGCTCCTCATCCCAGGACTGAAAATGCCACCCCTCGTCTCCCGTCAAAAAGCGCGGCCAACGATTCCTGACCTCGCCTTCGAGAGTTGAATTGCGAATGTGAAAACGCAGGGCCGCCGACACGAACTTCTGATTGTTATCAAATTCGGAGTAAAGTCGCTCTCGCTGCGAGTACCACACCGAGAACGCCGCAATCGTCCATAAAATCCCCTGCCCGAAAAGGAGCCGCCGGACGATGTGACTTTCGATCGATTTCATTGCTCAGCTTGCAGGACATACCCCAATCCACGCCTCGTATGAATCATCTCCGGCTTGCTGCGGTTTAGCGAAATTTTCTTACGAATCGAACAGATCACCACATCGATGACATTACTCATCGGTAACCCGGAGTTTTCGTAAAAATGCTGATCAATCACGGACCGGGAAACAACCGTCCCCGCCTTGCGCATCAGTATTTCCAGGACCGCAAGCTCATGAGCACTGAGCTTCACCGCTACTCCGGCCCGCCTCACCGTTTTCGCGGACGTATCCACTTCGAGATCACTGACCCGAAGCACGCTCGACGGATTTTTAAACCCGCGACGGCTCAAAGCCCGAATCCGGGAAATCAGCTCATCCAGCGCAAACGGCTTCACCATGTAATCATCCGCCCCGGAATCCAAACCGGCGACTCGATCCTCCAGCTCACCCTTTGCTGTCAACAAAAGCACCGGCGTGTAGCGCTCTGCCCTTCGGATTTCCTTCATCAATGCGAGTCCGTCAAACTTCGGGAGCATCACGTCGAGGACCGCGACATCATACTGATAATTCTCGAATAAAAACAAACCCTCCGAGCCGTCTTCCGCGGCATCCACCGCAAACCCCGACTTGCGCAAAGCCAGCGCCACCGTATCGCGAAGCGGAAAAGCATCTTCTACATACAAAACTCGCATTGAGGACAAAGGTAAGGTTGTAAACATGAATGAAACATGAATAGGGAACCTAAAACCCCGGTTTTGTGTCAGTGATGCTAAATAGAGACAATTAGTCGGTGCCTCTCAGCGCGTTTGTCAGGATTTCACACCTTCCCGGTGGCTTTGGCAGGCTTCGATGCCCGTTGGGATTTCGTCTGAAGGGCCCGGCGGTGCCGGGATTGCGGCAATCTGACCACTTTTGCGAGGCAGCGGAAACGATGCAAAATTCCCCGGCCACTGCGGAGAAATGCTCACGCAGTTTCTCTACAGACTCCGAAAGTAGAGGAATCCGTGAGGATTTCTTTCCCCCTCGACTCCCGCCTCACTCGATCACCCGCGCCTCGAATTCGGGATCGGGGAGGACGCAGAAATCCTTTTTCTTCGAGAAGAGATACCGGTTCCGGGCAACCCATTTGTAGGCGGCGTCGCGAATGAATCGGGGAATCAGGAAAGCAGGGAGAAAAATCAGCCAGGGCCCGCCGAATACCCGCGCGAGCTGGATCGCGGCGTCGCTGCGCAGAAAAACCCGACCATCTTCTTCTCTCATCAGCACCATGGTTCCGGTGGCCTCATCCGAGAATTCCGTGAATCCTTTCTCTGCTGCCAGCTTCCCCTGCAAGGGGGAAAACTTGAGACGACGCTGCCTGTCAAACCTCATCGCCCGTCGAACCCCGGCGGAACAGAAGGCACAATCGCCATCGAAAAATAAGACCCACCCCATGCTCAAACGATAGCACATTTCCCTACCGGGAGTGATCTGAATCATGATGAGATTGGACAACTCCCCCTCCGCGGCGCATCATTCGAAAATGAACGGAAAATCAGAGAGAGTCGTCATCCTCGGTGCGAGTAACCGCCCTGATCGCTATGCCTACAAGGCTTTTGCCACCCTGCGAAAATACGGTCATGAGCCGGTTCCCGTTCACCCCGCTCTCGGCGATATTGAGGGAGTGACGGTGATGCCGGATCTTCCCTCAGTGAGGGGTCAGATCGATACGGTGACACTCTATGTGAACCCGAAGATTTCGGAGCCTCTTGTCGCCGAGATCATCGCGCTGAAACCGCGACGGGTCATCTTCAACCCCGGAACGGAGTCGGCTCTCCTCGTAAAAGAGTTGGAAGAGGCGGGCATTTCAGCGGAAGAGGCCTGCACCCTCGTGCTCCTCGAGACAGGGCAGTTTTGACTCTCCGGTTTCCCCCGTGGCCTGCTGCTCCTGTAAATATGGGCCACCGGCTTCGCCCGGTTCCCTTTTGTGCCACAAAAAATTCTATGGGCCGTTTCTACGGATCGTTTTTAAAACATGAAGCGCTCCAAAGTAACCGTTCCATGGGAAGAAGGATTGCACCTCCGGCCTGCCGCCACCCTCGTGAAAACGGCTCAGAGATTCAAGTCTGTCATCACCTTGAAATATGATGACAGTATCGCAGATCTTCGCAGCATCATCAGTGTGATTGCGCTCTGCGCTACAGCGGGTTCAGTCCTGGAACTGGAAGCCTCCGGCGAAGACGAAGAGATCGCGGCGCGCGCGGTTGCGGAAATGTTCGTCTCCGAAGAACTCGACAGTTGAGAGGCGTGGCAGCGCCGGTGCGTATTTTGCAGGCGATGGCCGCGGCTTCGCCTTGGGGAACGTTCGGGGCTTGATGGAGTCCACTCACCGCGTTGGTCTGAGTGGAAATTGAAATACCCTGCCCCGATCGGGGGTAGGTCGCTGTAAACAAGCAGTGGCACACCCGTAGGGATTCGAACCCCAAACCTCCTGATCCGTAGTCAAGCGCTCTATCCAGTTGAGCTACGGGTGCGTTTTCCACTTGTTCAACCGAATGGCTGAAGCGGACGGCAATGTGCGCAGATTCTGAGCTTTGACAAGCGAAAATTATGGGAGTTTTCAGTTTCAAGTTTTCAGTTTCCAGCCAAGCTTGACTGAACTGATGAAAGCCGGCCCCACCAAGATCACTCTCCACGTCATTTGCGCGATCCTATTCGGGCTCTTTGCCTGGTTTCAGCGCAATGACATCGACCCCGAAATCTACCACAATCCCTCGAGCCTCGACGCCGCCCTCTGGCTGCTGTTCTACGGTTTGATCGCGATTCTTTTCGTTGTTTCGCTTTTCAAGCGTATTCCCCGCTGGATTCTGATCGTTGCCGTTCTCGCCTGTTTGGTCGAAATGGCGACGACCGGCCCCGGATTGATTCAGAATCTCTTCGGCGAGGAAGATTTCACGATGACACAGGTCAGCATGTCGGCGGAAGACCCGCGAGTCGAACTGACCCGCGAATTCTTCGGCGCCGTGATCGCCCTCCTCGGTGTGGTCGGGCTGTGGTTCAGCGAGTGCAGGAGAAAATCCGCTACTGCGCCGGAGTGATCCGGAAAATATTCCCCTTCCACCCGAGAACGATGGCCTCGCCATTCTCGTCGGGATAGAATCCGGTCGGCTGAACCGTTGGCGCGGATAGATCAGCGGGCTTTTCAATGTGGTGATTCGCATCCATTTTCTTCGAGTCCGCATCGTAATGCAGCGCCCAGAGATTGCCGAAGCGCCAGTCTCCGTATAAAAAGTGCCCCGCGAGCGCCGGAATCGCTTTCCCCCGGTAGACAAAGCCCCCGGTGATGCTGAGGCCGTCGGCGCGGTCATACTGGTGAATCGGCTCTTCAAGAACGAGGTCAGCGGGGACGTCCGGCTTCTTTCCGAGAGGTGCCATCATGGCAGCGCGGAGAGGAAACGCGGCATTTCCCTCACGATATTCCCAGCCGTAGTTGCCTGCCTTTTTGATGATGTTGATTTCTTCGTAAAGATCCTGTCCAACGTCGGCGAGAAAGAAGAGCCCCGTCTCGGGGTCAATCGCACTGCCCCATGGATTCCGCAGGCCCAGCGCCCAGATTTCGGGGCAGGCAATGGGATCATTAATGAAGGGATTGTCCTCAGGGATTCCGTATGGGAGGTCTCCGGTGCGCCCGTCCACATCGATACGCAGGACCTTGCCGTTCCAGCGGGTGAGCTTTTGGGAGAGCATGTAAACCCCGTTTTTCATTCCACCGTCACCGACCGTCAAATAGAGCAACCCGTCTTTCGGATCGAAGAGGATATTGCCGGAATTGTGATTCCACTCGGGTTGCTGAACCTCGATGAGAACACGCTCGCTCGCGGGGTCGGCCTTGTTCGGGTCATCCCCGGAAACCTGAAACTCGGAAAGAACGAGGCGTTTCGGCCCCTGCTTCGAATAGGTGAGAAAAAAACGGCCGTTGTTTTTGAAATCGGGGTGAAAAACCATCCCGAGAAGGCCCTCCTCGAAATCCTTTTCGACGCCCATTCGGTCAGTGACGTCGAAAAAGACGCTGGCCTCCCCTGCTTTTTCGTCTGCTGAAAGGAGTTTGATTTTGCCGGTCTGCTCAACAAGAAAGCGGCGATTCGTTCCATCATCGGGGATCTGGAGGGAAAGCGGTCGCTCAAACTCGAGGTGTGAGTAGATCGGTGTTAGAGAGATACGGGGTTCGTCGGCGACCACCTGAAGTGCGGTGACAGCGAACGCAGCGGCGAGAAAAAGAGGTGCTGGTAACTTATGCATGACAGGAACGATAAGAAGTTTAGCCGAACAAGGCAACCCTTGTGGAGGTCCTGAAAATGCCATACGATTCCGCGGCTATGAAACCGTCGACGCGCCGCCTCCCTCTATGATTTCAGATTCTCTCCAGCGCCAACTGGCGGCCCGGTCCCGTGATCGGAGTTTTCTCATCCGCGGCTCGCTCATCATCGTCGCAGTCGCGGTCGTGATCTCGTTTGTGACCTCGCATTTTTTCTATTCTCAGTCGAAGCGTGCCGCGGAGATTGGAAACGGGGTGCAACTGCAGGTGACGGAGGAGCAGTTGATTTCATTCATCCGCTTCGGCGTCCCCTTCCTGACGGGTGAAAACGAACTCAACTGCCTTTATCTCAAAGAGGACTGGGACCGGAGCGCCCATCTCGATGTGATTTCGGGACAGCTCAAGGCAACGGAGGCGTCGGATAACACGGAGTCGATTCAGCTCTGGATGCAGGGTCTCAGTTCGGAGTCCCCTGACACTTTCATCCAGAAGCTTGAGGGACTGCCCGCCGATTTGAAATGGCGGGACGAGTTCATCGGCGATCTTTTCATCCAGAAAGAGGATCATGACAGAGCGCTGGAATACTACCTTGCCGCGACGGACAAGGACAACCATTCCAATTACTCGCTCCGATCAGCAATCGCGCTGGCGCACTACAATGAGGACGCGCCCCTCCTGCGGGAACTTCTCGGGGATCCCAAATTCAAAAATGCACTCGCTCCGGAAGCGCGCATCGATTACTACAGCTATCTCCGCGATTACCCGCAGCTCGGCCTCGCGATTCTGCAATCGGATGCGAGTTCCTGGATTTCACCCTATCTGATCCCTGCGTTGTTTACCGCCCTGATCTGGGGCCTGATACTGAACAGCTTCTGGGTCCCGTCGCGCGAGCGAATTGTGATGAGCTGCCTCGCGTTCCTCCTCGGCGTTTTGAGCGCGACCCTGACACTTTTCGCGGTAGTGATTCAGGAAGACATCCGGGGTTTCACCTGGTCCCGGACCGACACCGATATTTCGCAGTTTCTTTACTTCCTCGCCGGTGTCGCCCTGCGGGAGGAAACGGTCAAGCTGCTCTGTTTTATTCCACTGATAGGGTGGCTTCGAAAAAGAAATGAACCGGTCGAAGCACTTATCCTGGCCGGCATGGTCGGGCTTGGTTTTGCGGTAAATGAGAACATCGGCTACTTCCAGCGCAGCCCGGGCGACTCACTCGTCAGCTGGATTCGACTCCTCACCGCGAACCCGCTCCACTTCGCCCTCACCGGTGTCGCCGGCTTCTACCTCGCCCGGATGATTCAGCGGAAAGGTCACGGGATGGAGGAATTTCTCATCGCATTCATTGCCGTCGTCTTTGCTCACGGCGTCTACAATTCGGTCATCTCGATTGACGCTTTCATTGAGTATGCGCCGCTCAGTACGATTCTTGTGGCGGCAATCGCGTATCAGTATTTTGACCGGCTCCGGGATTCAATGCACACCGATCGAATCCACCGTCGCATTTCCCCGCTCGGCGTCTTCGTTCTCGGATCTGCAGTTCTGACCTGCCTCGCGATGCTGACTTCGGCGGCGAGTCAGCCCATGAGCATTGCCTTCCGGGATTTTGCCTCCGGAGTCGCCGCGATGATTCCCCTCGCCTTCGCTTTTATCAGTCGCTTTCGCGATCTGTAAGCGCGTCAATGCTGCCCGCCTGGAGGCAATACGATTCCCGGGACGTGCATTGCACGAAGTCATCCGTTTCCCCTCCCGCAAACCGCCGGAAAAGGCTCCTCTGCGTCACATGACAATCGAGAGCGGCAAGTCGCTCTGCATGAAATCCAGAGGCATCTATGCGAAGAGCCGCCTCGTCATCTTCGTTGATGAGATGAGGTAAGAGGTGCTTCCCGTCGCGGGCCAGAAAAGTAATCCAGAGAGGGGCTTCGGCACCGTCTTCTCCGAGCACTTTGCGCACGGCGGAGTGCGCGAGCAGATGCGCCGCGTGCCAGTATTCCCCGCTGCTTCCGTGTGAAATCACAAGATCGACTTCCGAAAAATACGGCCGGATTTCATCAGCGAGTTGCTCCACACTGACGTCCGGGGCAAAGACTCTGTAGACTCCGCCGATCGGGTCCACATGATCGAGAAAGACGAGACGATCAACCTTGAGAGCATCACAGGCGGCCATCATTTCTTTTTCACGAACTCTACCCAGATCCTCGCGCTTCACCCCACCGGTCGGCCCGCCCTCTCCACGGGTCATGCAAATCACGGTGACTTCCGCTCCATTCGCCTTCAAGGCGCAGATCATCCCCGAACAAAAAGTCTCATCATCAGGATGCGCGATGACAACGAGTGCTTTTCCTACACTCTTGACATCGTCCTGACTGATCACCAAAGGCGAGTCCCTGAACTGTCGAAACATTCTCAGCAGCTGGCGAGAACGCTTCTGATAAAACACCGGGTCGGAAAGACGATGTGCAACTTTTGTGGCGAAACCCATATCGAGCACAATCAACAGCTGGATGCAGCAAAATCCAGCACATGTTCCCGCAACTCTTTCATGAAGACGCCGGGACCAAACTGCCCGACGCGGGCGAGCAACTCGCCCCGCAGTGACTCCACTTTCCCGGGATGCTCAATCAGGTCGATTAATTTGGCGACGGCTTCCTCGTCGGTCTCGTATTGAAGCACGGGATGGGGAACAATCTCCACAGCGCCTCCCGTCGCAGGGACCAGGGGAACGCAACCCATCGAGGCCATCTCCGCGACCGCTATTCCAAAGGCCTCGATCCGGCAGGCGTGAATCGCGAAGGTTTGCTCCGAAAGGATTCTCTGTTTTTCCTCCAATTCCAGGAAGCCGACCGGCTCAATCCAATCCCCGTGACGCTCCAGCACCCGTGCGAGATGCCGACTGTATTCCGAGTCGTCGAGGTTGCCGATCAGCTTGAGAGTCGCTGGATATCCCTTCTCCCGCAGTGCCGCGAGGATGCGAATGATTCGCTCGATCTCTTTCTCCGGTACCACCCTCCCGAGACAGACAAATCCGAGAGGATCACGCTCCGTCTCGAGTTCAGCCTCGGGCAGAATCACCGGAGGGTAAATTACAGTGGAATTCTCAATATCAAAATATCGCCCTAACTGATCCACACACCACTGTGAGTTTGAGAGAACGAGGTCGCCCCGTTCCCTGAGAGGAGGTCGCTTCACTCCGAAGAGATTGCCGATCGCGAGGTAGACCTTCCGGACGAGTGATTCCTTGTGTTTAAAATTCGACTCACCGTAGATGTAGAGTCGCTTCCGCATTTCCTCACTGAAACTGAAATCACCGAGCAGCTGAATCCCCGGCTTTCCAAAAAAGACCGGATTATAGGCGCTCAGACAGAGGTCGTAATCACCGGCGATGCGGTTGCAAAATTTTTCAAAATAGCGATTCTGCCAGAGGACCAGCTTCAAGGGACCATCCACCGTCGGAATCACCGGGGCCTTGATGACGTTCACCTTCTCAGGATCAACATGACTGCCGTATGCGCCGTTCAGTTCCTGCAAATCCAAAGGGGAAGCGGTAACAAAGGTTAAGTCGTAGTCATCCTGAAGCGCCTCAAGTGTCCACATCGCAGTGGCCTCGGAACCACCCCTCCCCATCCAGGGATGAGACACGAGAATGCTGCGTTTTTGGCTCATAACTCGACGGGACTCAACGACTCGTCATTTCCGGAACCTTCACGCCGAGCATCTTCACGCCGAGCGCCTTCACGCCGTGTAGGCTCCCAGACGCTGTTCTGGACACCTTTTGCGTAGGCAATCCATCCGAGAAAAAGAGCTGCATTCATTGCGTAGAAGTATCGGATGAACCGGAAAATCTTCACGTGTTTTCCGTCGATCTTTTGACTCTGCCATTTATCAAAACCGGCAACGGCAAATGTGATTAGAAATCCGGCAGGCAATATCGCAAATAAAGGCGCAAGAACCGTGAGAGCGAGACTCGAAAGAAAAGCTCCCGCAAGAAGGAAGGGCCCATACCACCTCAGCCCCTTGTGAGACCAGAAAGCAAACCAGGCGGCAAATCCCCCGCCCCATGGTTGGAAATAATTCTGAAAGTGACGTCGATTCTGAAAGTTCCCGGTCGCGATGCGACGCTTGCGCCGAAACTCTTCGCTGATGTCAGAGGAGACCGCTTCGTAGCAAACTGCCTCGAGATCGACGATCCCTTTTTTGCCTTTAGCGAGGCAGCCCACGGTCAGATAATAATCATCGACGATGTAGTTTTCCGGCACGGATTCGAAGAGGTTCGCCCGCATCGCATAGCAGGCGCCGAATGCTCCGATGACCTGTCCCCAGAGAACCCCTTCCTGAAATTTGATGAGATTTTCCCGCCCGACATAGGCCTCTTCCTCATCGCCGATTCCATCACGATCCCGCGTCTCGTCTTTGACGCTCGCCCCCACGAAGCCGATCTCCTCCCGCGAAAAGTGGCGAGAGAGCTGGTGGATCAGCTTCGGAGTCCAGGCGACATTCGCGTCGCAAAGAAAAAATAGAGCCGTGTCAGGATTTTGAAATTCGCCCGCGGCCTCTTTTGCCAACTGGTTGATGATGCGAATCTTCCCGTTTCGACCGGCAAAGATTTTCAAACGCAGGTGAGGATGATCCTTTCGGAACGATTCGATGATTTCGTGACTGCGGTCCGTCGATCCATCGGAGCCGATCCAAACGCTCACCTTCTCAACGGGGTAATTGGTTTCGAGAATCGATTGAAGCGTTTTCTTGAGGACGGCCTCTTCGTTGTAAACCGCCATGAGCACGGCGACCTCCGGCAAATCAGCGTCATCGCAAAACCCGGCCTCGGGAAGCTTCTTTCCCTTCGCGAGTAGGCTCAGCAGGGCCGGATAAACCGCGTAAGTATGACCGAGAAGACCGACGCACACAAGAAACAGAATCGACAGTAGTAGAATCGCGACGCTCATCATTTAACCCATCGGATTGCGCGCCGGAGGCTCGCCGGGGGGCTCCCGGAATTCGTAACTGCAGCCGACGAGGTGATGCCCGCTTCCCGCAGGCGGCCGGGTGCGGCCGGGTTGCATCGCGTCGTCATCTGCCATCAGGTCATCCAGTATATCCTCATCGATCACAATCTGAGTGGACGCCTCACCGGCAGCCTCGCGGTAACGGAGGTATACGGCCCGGTTGTAGAAAAATTGCGGTAGGGCAATCATGAAGCCGAAGAGCACGCCCGTAAAACGCTCATCAAACGGATTCCGGGTGATGCTCTCGCTAAGGGTTGCCCACATCGCGACAAAAGGCAGAAAGATGAGAAATGAATCCCACGCCCGCGGCCCCATCACCGTTTTGGAATTCAAATAGGCGGAGTGCAAACTCATCCCCATGGGAATAAAAAAGGCAAACAAAGTGAATCCAACGCCAATCCATCCGGTCGAGAAAAGCGTGTAGGTCCAGATACTGTGCCCGGCGCTGTAGATTTCATCGGGGAACTGATGACGGTCAGCCGGATAAACGAGAAACAGTTCAGGAAAATAGGATTCATCCCAGTAGTAAGAAGCGCCCAGCCCGCGCCCGTAGATGAAACTGTGAGGCTCTTTCGCGAGGATATCCCACATCGATTTTGCTTCGGCTTTCCGCATCAGGGTGGAGAGATCCTCGGTGACGGCGCCGGACTCGCCCTTGTTGTCAGTGAGTCGCTGAGTCCACCGGTCGACAAGGTTCGGCTGGGCAAGTGCGACTCCGACGATCACAAAGATCATCGCAAATCCCATCGCTATGAGCGGCCCGATCTTTTTGAGAGGAAAGCTGAGATCATACATTTTCCACATCATCGCGAGGACAAGGCAGAACCCTGCGGTGATGAAAGAAACGACGATGGGCAGAGCCATGCTTCGCGTGATCGAGATTGCAGCAACCGCGAGAGGCAGCCCGAAAATGACGAGACTCCACCAGGTGAATTTTCTCCTCAGCAGAAAGGCGCACCCTACCCAGGCAAAAAGGAAACGCATCGACGGGCTCAACACTTCCATCCGGATCGAGGAAAGCGGAATCCCGGAAAAGAGAGCGCCGAAGAAAAACCGCCAGGTGACGTTGACCAGTCCGGCGAACAGAAACCACCGCACCACTTCGCCGGGACGCATTCCATTGGCAGCGACAATCAGAGTCGTGTTGATCGCAAAGCCCACGAGAATCAACGGGATCGCAAGACGCAGAATCCGACCGGTTTCATTCCCCCAGAAAAAGGCAACCGCGAGGGCCATTACGACATAGCCCCACCAGAACAGCACCATGTAGACGCCCGGCCGCACGAGGAGCCCTTTCGCTCCCAGCACTGTGGCGAGACCACCGGTGAGCATGGCAAGCCCGAGAAAAGCATACTGAAAGATCGATCCACCGGTGGCGGCATCACCGAATCCCAAATCCGGGCTCTTGTAGTCAAAAACAAACGAGAAAAGGAATCCCACAAAGAGAATCCTGAAGAGCATCAGGGAAGGCGAAGCCGGCGCATCCAGCTCCACCTGTTCATTCGAGGTCGCTTTCTCGAGCCACTTCATTGCGATTAGCAGGCACCCTCCCTCTTTACGAAGGTTAGGAACATGATCTGAAAATCGAGAATGACATTCCAGTTCTCGATGTAGTGAAGGTCAAACTGAACCCGGTCGGAGAGAGACGTATCACCGCGAAGCCCGTTCACCTGCGCCCACCCCGTGATCCCCGGTTTGATGTTGTGACGTGCGTTGTAGTGCGGAATTTCCTCCTTAAACTGGAGGATCAATTCGGGACGCTCGGGACGCGGACCGACCAGACTCATATCCCCTTTTAGCACGTTCCAGAACTGGGGAATCTCATCAATATTCCACTTTCGCATGAAGGCTCCGACACGAAGGCAGCGCGGATCATCTTTCACGGTCCAGCCGACTCCGTTCGTCTCTGCATCGAGCTTCATGCTGCGAAGCTTGATCATATCGAAAACTTGACCGTTCGCTCCGAGGCGGCGCTGACGATAGAAAATCGAACCGGGACTCTCCCTGTGTATGAGAAAACCAAAAACCGCAATAATCGGTCCTGACAAAGCCAGACCAACAAGGGCACCGAAGATATCAATGCAACGCTTGATATAGCGATTTAAAGTCGAATGCAGAGGCAGTCGCGAGATACCGAGAATGGGGATTCCGCCCACCGACTCGAGGTGAAGACCGCTGAGCAAAACCTGAAAACAGGTCGGAACGAGCTTGAACTCAACCATCTCTTTTTCGCAAATCGCGGCGATGTGCATGAGGTTTCCTGAGCGAAGCGCGTCGTCAGCAACGACGACGACCTGACAAACACGCAACTGAAGCAATGCCTCCAGTGAATCGTAGCTCCCCATAACCGGCATTTCATCCGGGACCGGCGTTTTAAAATCCCCTTCCGGCGGTGGAATCACACCTACGATTTCAAAAGGACGATCCGAAGCGTTGGAAAACTTCTCAACCGCGTGGGCGAAATCTTCGTTCCACCCAACCACGAGCGCCCGCTGTCTCAGGCTCTGAGCGTTCGTATCAGCACTGATAACCCGCCAGAGAATCCCCCGCCATACCGGAAGAATCGCCAGTATCAAAGCGAGCCCCAATCCACAATAAACCCGTGAGATCGGCGGGTAGAATTTAAAAATGAGGGTGAGCGCCAGGTAGGAAAGCAGCCAGATAAACGACGCTTTGAAAATGATACGGAGCGAGTTCGTGTAGGAGAGAAGATTCGCCCGCGTGTAGAAGCGGAAGTTGCCCAGAATCATCATCATCAGGACCGCCCCCACCGCAATATGCTGGAGATAATCGAAGGCGGAGAATTCACCCGAATAGGCGACACCGAATTGTGAGAGCTTGGTCTCAAATCGCAGCCAGAGAGCCAGCGTCAGAGCGAGCGTAATAGCGACAAAGTCTGCAACAAATGCACCGGCCACAAGCCTGTGATAACGGGCACGGGAAGTCTCAGCAGTCTGCCGAATCGGCATCGTGCTCGCTCCCATTTTTCCGGAATCTACAATACTCATTGCTGTGCGTATTAAAATTATAAGATCAGATGTCTAAACATCCCCTGACTGAAGTGATTTGAATTAGAGTGAAGAAGCCGGGCTGTGCCCCAGCTGAACGGTGGCTTTTGATCTCGACGTGCCCTCAACATAGGCAGCCTGATCACTGTTGGAGTTCGATGAACCATTGAGAACGCATCCCGCGAGCGAGGCGCGCATCCGCTGCAACTCTCTCATCGCGTGCCGTGCTTCATCCGTTTTCGTCTTACCTGATCGCACCACGAGAACCACCGCATCGGCGTGTCGCGAATAAGTCAATGCATCGCTGACCACATTGATCGGCGAGGTATCGATGATGACGCAATCGAACGCGTTGTAGGCATCCTGCAACATTTGGGCGAAAATCTCACCGTTCATGGGTTCCCCCGTATTCGAAGTGAAGCGTCCACACGAGAGCAGAAACAGATTCGGATAGGAGGTGGGCTGACAAAGATTCTGAGAAGTGAGTGCTCCCTCCGCAGCGGGCCCTCTCATCGGGTCGATGAAAAGTTCGGCCATACGCGGCTTACAGAAATCAGCATCCACGAGCAAAGTCCGGTATCCCATGTTCGCCTGGAGAAGCGCCAGATTCGAAGCGCAGAAACTTTTCCCCTCTCCCGGAGAGGCACTCGTGACCATGACGCTGCGGGGCGTGTAGGAAGACAGCGAAGTTCGCAACGCACGAAAACTTTCACTCACGAGCGAGTTCGGTTCGCTGGTCACGAGAAGTGAATCTTTGAGATCCCAGTTTTTATCAAACGCCTGCGGCACCTCTGCGAGAACCGAAAGACCCAGAGTCGATTCGACCTGCTGGCGACTGTTCATGGTGCGATCGAGCAATCCGATCCCGAGAACAACAGCCATTCCGCACATCGAGCCGAATACCCCGGCGATCGTCACGGTGAGCTTTTTCTTGGGGGAAATCGGTTTGGCCGGCACGAGCGGCTCGGAGAAAACGCGAATCACGGTTTCGTCGACGCCGTCACTGACGTCCGTGTCGTTGATCCGGTCGAGAAGGCGATCATAAGTCGCGTAGGCCGCCTCCACTTTTCGCTGTAAAGCGCGATACTGCTGCTTCACGCCGTCGACTTTGATCAGCTCAAGCTTCTGTTCCCGCACTGTTTCGACGAGACGTTCCTCGCTCTCAACAGCTCTGGCATAACCTTTTTTGATCGTTTCCCCTACCGTTTCAGCGACTACCTTGACCTGCTCTTCGAGGCCGGCGAGGTCAGTCTTGCACTGCTGATACTTGGGATGTCCCGGCTCATACTGAGTCTTGATACTCGCGAATTCCGCACGCTTCTGGTTCCGCGCGAGAATGAATTTTTGAATGTGATCCTGGCTTCCGTAGGTGCCAATCCCAAGGACGCCTTCGATGTCATCTTCGGGTAGGGCCGCAAACTGCTCATACTCCGATTTCCGCATGATGACCTCGTTCTCCGCCGTGCTGAGCAACTTATCGAGATCGAGCAGCTTTTGAGAACTGTGATTTTTATCCTCAGCGAACGAGACATCAGAATTAGCGATCCGAAACGCCTGCAACTCCTCTTCCGCCTCCTGGACACGGACCAACTGCTCCGCAGCCTCCTCTTCGAGAACCTTTCGGGATTTTGAAGACGAATCCACGTTCTGTTCCCGCATCAGGGTTTGAAATTCCGAAATGAAGGCTTCGGCCATTAATTTAGCCCGCTCCGGTGACTTGTCTTTCACCATGACATCGATGAGGCGCGTGCCCCGGCGCAAATCCGCGTGAACGTTCTGCCCCACTAAAGTCACAATCTCCGCGTCGTTGTATCCTCCCTCTTTCGGCTTCAGGAAAGTCGGGTCGTCTTTGAGCTCAAGTTTATCAACCACCCGCAGAATCATGGTTCCGTTCGTGATCGCTCCGGCCATCGACTTCAGTGCGTCCAGGGTATCCCAATTGGAGGAACTGGCGCCCTTAATCCCCTTGAACACGGCACCATCATTCTTCGGATCAACGTAAATAACCGCCGAAGACCGGTAGATTTTCGGCGCGAGTGTCACATATGTGATCGCAATGCCGACGAACACAGCCGCGATCAACATAGCAAGCCAGAGCCGTTGCTTCACCACCTTGATAAGGCGATTCAGATCCAGCGTCGGGAATCCCGGAAACAACGTCTCTGATGACGAGGGTTGCGTGGGGCCTGCTCCAAATTGATTCATTCGTATAAAAGGAAAACGGAAAACCTGTAATTCTCTTACGGTTTTTATGTTTTTTATGTTTTTTATCAATCTACCCGAATTAATACATCCCTTCAACACAAATACTTAAATTGTGATAATTTTCATATTTAACATAAGTTTACATTTCAAAGGCATTAATTAGAGCAATATCGGAGGGAATTTCGTGACCGATCATTTGCAACGCCCCTTGGAGAGAGTAAGCTCTCGACGCCACGAGTCGTGGTGGGAGAAGGCACTCTAATCAGGAGGGTTTCTCGTTAGTCACATACAGCACCACTCGTTTTCCATCAGGATGAAGACCCGTTTATTCCTCATATTGCTACTCAGCGTCTCAGCCGTAGTCGTCACCCTCACTGCTCAGGACAATGCGCAGCCCGCCCCTCCTGCATCGGAATCGACTGATTTGAGCGCCGAAGCAGCAGAGGCCGCCGCCAACACCGCCCAGACCATTCTTGATTCACTGGTGGAGGGCGGCCCCTTCATCATGATCCCGCTGGCGCTGCTCTCGTTCGTCGCCGTGCTGCTTATCATTTTCTACATTTTCACAATCCGCCAGGGCACTGTCGTGAGCGACAAATTCATGAACGCGGCCGATGCTCTGATCCGGAAGCAGGACTACCTCGGACTCATCGCTGTGTGTAATCGTGAAAACGAGTGCATCGCGCGCATCGTCTACAAGACACTCGACTTTGCGACGAAGAACCCGACAGCGAGCTTCGATGAGGTTCGCGAAGTGACCGAAGCGGAGGGAACCCGTCAGGCCAGTATCCTCAACAACCGTATCAGCTACCTCAATGATATCGGGCGAATTGCCCCCATGGTCGGCCTTCTCGGAACCGTGGTTGGAATGATTAAAGCCTTCGAAAGCATCGGAAAATCCTCCGGCGTTCAGCACATGGAGCTCGCCCCCGGCGTTGCCCAGGCACTGGTGACGACTGCGGCCGGACTCATTATCAGTCTCCCCGCCCTCATCTTTTACTCGATTTTTCGCGGAAAAGTTCAGAAACTCATTGCCGAGCTCGAAGCTGCGATGACCCACATCATGGCCCTGCTCGCCGCCCAGTATAAGCGCGCCAACTATCGCGCCTCAGCAAGACGCGAGAACGAAAACGAATAATTCAGCTTCCGGCAAGTTCCTGACACACCATGAAATTTCGCGACACATCTGTTCAGCAAAGCGCCGAGTTGGAACTGGCTCCGATGATTGACGTCGTGTTTCAGCTTCTCATCTTTTTCATCGTGACCTGGCAGTTCGCCCGGTTCGAGCGGGACATGGACATTTCCGTTCCCGCCGCTGAGGAGGCGGAGAACATGGACCGCCAGCAGGGTGAGATCATCGTCAATGTCCGCGCCGACGGCGACATTATCCTCAACGGCAGAAATGTCAGCCGGGAGGAACTTCTCTCCAAACTCAAAGCGATTTCGGACGCCTATCCCGATCAGGCAGTGATTCTCCGCGGTGCATCCGAGGCTGATTTTCAGGCGATCATCAACGTTCTCGACGAGATCAAAAAAGCGGGAATCTGGAATGTGGCCTTTGCCACGACCAAACCTGACGCATAATCAGTTCCCCGCTTCGCCCTTCGGATATATGACCTTTTTGAAAAACACCTTCGGACGGCAACACTTCACCGGAGAAGTGGCCGGAGGCTTCGCTGCTATTCTGATATTTTGCGCCGCCCTCCCCCTCTCAGCGCAACAAGTGGCTCAGCCTGTCGCACAGCCGGTGCCTGAGAAAGCAAAAGTCGAAGACGTCCTCTCCTACGCCGACATGCTCTACGGGCGCGATAAATTCGCCCTCGCCGCGCAGCAATACCAGATCTTCATCCAGGAGCAGCCTCAAAGCCCGAATCTGCAGATTGCCTGGTTCCGCCTCGGCGAATGCTACCTCAAGGCCGGTCAGGAAGACGATGCCGTTACCTCGTTCAATTTCCTCATTAAAACCTACAAAAAAGGAGCCTTTGTCGGTTCCGGTGCCTATCGCCTCGCGGTGCTGCGCTACAATGCGGGCGATTTTGAAAACGCACTGACCTATTTCAAGATCGCGCGGGACGAGCTCACCGCTCCCGAAGCCAAACTTCAGGCTCGCTACTACTACGCCCGCTCACTCCAGCTGACACGACAGAACAAAGAGGCACTCGCCGAATTCAATCTCGTGCTGGAGGGAGCCCCTCAGGAAAAAAATCCTTTCTATGAGCGATGCCTCCTCGAAACCGCGAGACTCTCCTTCGACCTCGGCGAAACCGAAAAAGCGCTCGAAAAATTCATCACTCTCTCCGAAACCGCTTCGACCAAAGAAATCAAAGAAGAGGCAATCGTGCGCGGAGGCCTCCTCGCCTCGGAAGTGGGCGAGGTGGAACAAAGCGAAAAGCTCCTCAATCAGGCGCTCCGCTTTTCGGACACGAGCCCGTGGAAATCACTCGCTCAAGTCGGTGCGATCTTTAACGCTTTCACCGCTGAAGATTACCAGAAAGTGGTCGGTCTTTATAATACCGGAGCCTACAACACACCCAACGAATCACGAGCCAAACTCCTTCTCATCGTCGGTCACTCCTACCGCATCCTCGGCGACCTCGAATCAGCGTTGAGACTTTACTCCATTGTTGAGGGTAAATTCTCTGATCAGAAGGAAGGCATCGAGGCCGGCTACCGGAAGCTTCAAATCCTCCATCAGACCGGCGATAACCTTCTTCCCGAGTTCGCAGGTCGCTTTGCGGAGAAACAACGCAAGGTCGATCCCGAGAGCTCATTTATCGACATGGCCTACCTCATGAAAGCGGAGTGGCATTTCAATCAGGCCGACACCTCCGCGAGCGGACCCGGATCTGAATTCGCGATCAAGCACTACACCGACGCGGCGACAGCCTACAAGAAAGTGCGAGCCGACAAGATCGACGAGAAATACCTCGAGGCCCGCCTCTACAAACAGGGCTGGTCAGAAATTGAATCCAATAACCGTCAGGACGGAATCCTGACACTGTCCCGTTTTATCCAGCGCTATCCAAACAGCAAACTGGCATCGTCCGCCCTCGCGAAACGCGCTATGGCCTATCAGGCTCAGGAAGACCACCAGTTCGCGCTCGGCGATTATCAGGATCTCGCAAAACGTTTCCCCGATGCTCCCGAAACGGAGTTCGCGATGCAGCAGATCGCTCTCATTCTCGCTCATGACCGTAAGATTCCCGAGATGATCGCCGCCTACGAAGCGCTTCTCGCGAAATTCCCGAAAACGGACGGAGCCGGTGAAGCTCACTACTGGATCGGCGTTGGCAAGTTTGACCTCGAAGACTACAAAGCATCCGTCCCCGAGCTGAAGAAAGCACGGGAGATCGATCCCGACTACGACGACAGGGCGACCCTGCGCATGGTCATCGCTCTCTACCAACTCGAAGACGTCCCCGCCCTGGCAACGGAAACGAAGCGCTACCTCGAGAAACCGGCTCCGGCGAAAGGTGAGAAGCGCTCCGTGCTGCCGCCGCAAATCATCGAATATCTCGGGAGGAAACTCGCCGCGGAAAAGAACTACAAAGACGCCGAGTATTTTCTCACCGCGATCGCCGACACCGAAAAGCCCAAGCAAACCTCGGCATCGATCTGGCGCCTCCTCGCTGAATCCCGAATGGAGCTGAAAAAGCACCGGGAGGCGATCAACGCCTTCGACCAGTACCTCCTCCAGACTGAGAAACCCAGCGAACGCGCATCCGCTTACCTCGAACGCGGCAAAGCCCAATACTGCCTGCGTGATTTCGACGCAGCCCGTCAAAGCGCACAGGAAAGTCTCCGCTCCCAGAAAGAAGGCCGCACCAATGCCGAAGCACGCTTGCTCCTCGGTGATATCGCCGCTGCCAAGGGCGATCTCGAGCAGGGCCTGAAGGAATATCTCATCGTCAGCCAGATTTTCATGGACCCCGAAGTCACTCCAAAGGCGCTGCTGAAAACCGTGAACGCCTATCGCTCGCTCGGTAATCAGGAGAAAGCGGAGCAACTCAATCAGGAGCTCACGACCAAATTCCCCAACTTCAAAGCCCCCAAAAGCCTCGATCCCGAGTGCTAGGAACGAAGGTCCGAAATAGATGGGTGCGCAACGCACGTAGCGCGCAGCGGGGAGACCGGCGCTCAATAGGAATTAGCGTGGTGTGAAGCGCAGCCTTAACTCCCGAAGAGCAGCCTGACTCAGTGACACTCCCCCACTCTGAAACCACTCCTGAAAGGACCGCAGAACTCCCGGAAGCCCCGCTCTACTCAGCCGGCTTTTCCTCACCCTCAGCTTCCGCCTCTTCAGCCGGAGTCTCAGACAAGGAGACGGGCTTCACCTCGACATCCTCCTCATCTCTGCTGATCGGCCAGCGCTCGGGTTCGATCTGGATATGCTCAGGAGGACTGATTTTGATCACTGCGCCTTCGGCAAAGTGATGCTCCATCGGCACAGGATTCGCACCGGAAGTTTTTGAAATCAAAGGAACCGCTGTGAAAATCATCGTCGAGTCCTGAAGCCGGTCGACGTTCAAAACCGCCGCGCACATCGCCGATTCCTCGACCCTGATGATCTGTCCGGGCGCGAGAGCGAACTTCTCCGGAACCTCCTCAGTCGGAAGAGCGAGATCGAGAATCGCATCGGGAAAGGTCGTCGATTGCCCGCGAATCACGAGGCCCGAAGTGTAGACATCATCCTCACCCATCTTCTGGACCGAAATGACCCGGAACTCACCGGAAAGATAAGTCACATCACTTCTCTCCAGATAATTCTTGAGATAGTAACGCTTCAAAATCCCGTTGTAGGCAGCGAGCTGCGTTTTGTTGAAGGGATAGACCTGAGCATAGAGGTCCTTCGCCGAGTAAAATTTACCGCGAGGTGCAGAGACCGGAGAAACGCCCGCAATCGGATCCAGCTTCTCCAGCTTCGTGAGGAGACGGTAATTCATGGGATGCTCCGGCTGACCGAAAACCCACATACAAAAAGACCACGACGCGAAATTCAATCCGATCAGAACCGCAATCGCCGCGATCCAGAGAATCACATTCCCGCCCGCATAGCGACCGTCATCCTCCTCGCGGGCCGCCCTCGAAAACGGGGTTCCTTCTGAAACGGTGTCCATGAATCAGATTAAAAGCTAGTTGCCGCAAACTTCCCCGTCCATCGTCGCAGGATCGTATTCGGGCTCGGCATCCGCTTTCGCCGGCTCAAATGACGTTCCGCAACCGCAGCTCCGCGCCGCGTTGGGATTCTCAATTTTAAAGCCGGAATCGTTCAGTGAATCCACGTAGTCGAGCTGACAATGATCGAGATACTCACGACTTCCCTGATCGACAAAGACACGCGCCCCGTTCTTTTCGACGACGGCATCCCCCGGTTCCCCTTCCCCGACCTTCATCGCATATTGCATCCCTGCGCAGCCCCCCTTTTCCACAAAGAGGCGTAAACCGGCCTCTTCGGGGGAAAAACCCTTTTCCTGAAGGAGCGAAAGGAGATGCGTCGCTGCGGAGTCTGTCACTTGAATCATAATAAATTCTACGTTTCTGACCTCAATATACGGGCAGGGATTGAGATTCCCAAACGATTTCGAGTTGCTTTTGACGTCCCGTCGTCCTCAGTTGTCTCTCCGCATTGTCATGGGAAAAATCAAACTCCTCCCCGAAGCCCTCGCCAGCCAGGTCGCCGCCGGCGAAGTGGTCGAACGCCCCGCCTCTGTTGTCAAAGAGCTCGTGGAAAACAGTATCGACGCCGGCGCCTCGAATATTGAAGTCCGCGTCCAGCGTGGAGGCATCGCCCTGATCCGCGTCACTGACGACGGTTGCGGCATGAATCGCGACGACGCGCTCATGTGCCTCGAGCGGAACGCGACCTCCAAAATTCGCACGAAAGAGGATCTTGCCGCGATCTACACCCTCGGTTTTCGCGGCGAAGCGATTCCCAGCATCGCGAGTGTTTCCAAATTCCGTCTCACGACCCGGGAGCCCGACGCCCTCACCGGAACCGAAGTCATCATTCACGGCGGCAAAATCATCAGTGTGAAGGACTGCGGGGAATCCCCCGGCACCCAGATCGAAGCACGTTCGCTTTTCTACAACCTCCCCGCCCGCCGGAAATTTCTGCGCACCGAGAACACCGAATACTCGCATCTCGAGCAAACCATCAAAACCCAGGCGATCGCACACGAAAAGATCCGCTTTTCACTGGTCCGCAACGACCGTCTCGCCTTTCAGCTTCCGGCAACGACAAGTCTGCGTGAACGCATCGGAGGACTCGTCGGAAACGATCTCGCGGGACGTCTCCTCGAAATCGAACCACACGAGCACAAAGGCGTTCGCGTAAAAGGTTTCATCGGCCCTCCGGGAATGGGACGCAGCGACCGGAAGCAGCAACTCAGCTTTCTCAACGGACGCCCCGTCGAGGCCGCAATCATCACGCGCGCCCTCCGCGAAGGCTACCACACCGCGCTCATGAAGGGGCAGTTCCCGGTAACCTTTCTCTTCATCGAAACCGATCCCACCGCCGTCGACGTCAACGTCCACCCCGCGAAGCGCGAGGTGCGTTTTCACGACGGATTCGGGGTTCAGGATGCCATTGTCGGCGCGGTCCAAAGCACCCTCCGCGAGCGCATGACGCGCCCCGTCTCCGGCGTCGGCCTCACCGGAACCGACAAGTTCAGGCCCGCCGATCCCATCGTCGTTCAGGAAAATCTGATCCCTGAAAACGAGCAGCGTTCTCTCCGGTCCGACTGGGGAGACCTCGGTCGAACCGCTTCCGATCCCGCACCGGAGGAGCCCAAACCGGAACTATTCACGACCGCTGAAAGAAAGCGCTTCGAATCTGAAGCCACCTCCGCTGAAGCGCCGCCCAAGAGGGTTGAGACAACCACCGGGGAGGGTCAAGCCGCGAACGCACCGCAAGACCCAACAGGGTTGAGTCCGACACCTAACCCTGTTGACCGCGACCTTGAAGCCCACGATGCCGACGAAAAGCCGAAAGCATCAGACTACAAACTGATCGGCGTCATCGGGAAACTCTACGTCCTCCTCGAAAGCAAAGAGGGCCTCGTCCTCATGGATCAGCACGCCGCTCACGAGCGGGTTCTTTTCGAAGAAATGAAACGGCGCATGGAAACGGAAGGCGTTCCCAGCCAGCGACTTCTCACCCCCATCATGGTCGATCTCCCCCCGCGCGATTTTGACCTGATCTGCAAAAACCTCGATACTCTCGACAAATTAGGGCTCTCGGCGGAACCATTCGGAGGCAGCACTCTTAAAATTGACTCGCTCCCCAACTTTCTCAAAAGCGACGACCCGCAGACCTTTCTCGATGATGTCATTAACGAGATTCGCGCGGCGAGCGACAAAATGTCAGCGCTCCGCCTCGGGGAAGATATGATCGCCACCACCGTGTGCCGCCACGCCGTAAAAGCGAACGATCCACTTCACAATCGCGAGCTACAAAAACTCCTCGAGGACACCCTCGACTGCGACATGCCCTACTGCTGTCCGCACGGAAGGCCGACCCTGATTCAAATCACCTACGCCGAGCTGGATCGCAAATTCGGACGGCGGACGTGAGCCTACCCTGCGGAATTTTTCGCAAATTCCGCTACGCGCCGATAGATTACAGATTCCCACGGGAAAGCTAACAGTTGACCAACCTTTCTGCGCCCCTTCGACAACGCCGCCGCCCGTTACACATTTCACGTATTCCCAGCCTTGACCATGGACGGGAATATCATCACCTTTGGCGGAGTTTATGAGATCCCTTTTCGCCTTTCTTTTCGCCGCCCTAACTTTTTCCGCCAGCGCTGCGGAAAAGAACGTGATTTTTATCATCACAGATGATGAGTCACCCACCCTCGGATGCTATGGCGACCCGATCGCGAAGACTCCGGCGATCGATGCGATCGCCGCCGACGGGACCGTTTTTCACAATGCCTTCGCCACGACCGCAAGTTGCTCGGCAAGCCGCTCTGTGGTGATGTCAGGACTTCACAATCACCGCAACGGTCAATACGGACACCAGCACTCGTATCACAAATTTTCGTCCTACCATTCGGTCGTCAGCCTGGCGCTGCCGCGTGTCATGGCGAATACGGGCTACCGCACCGGTCACGTAGGCAAGTATCACGTCGCGCCGGAGCAGGTTTATCGTTTCGAAAACTACATGAAGGCGAACGGGCGCAACGCGGTCGAGATGGCTGAGAAGTCAAAAGACTTCATCACCGCCGAGTCGGATAAGCCGTTCTTTCTCTACTTCGGCACCTCCGATCCTCACCGCGGCGGCGGCCTCGATCGCACCTCCGAGCGGAAACTGAAGCCCAATCTATTCGGCAACCTTCCCAACAAAGAAGCCTACCCCGGTGTGGAAGAGGTTTTCTACGATCCTGCGGATATCCCGATCCCCCATTTTCTTCCCGACACTGCCGACACCCGCGAGGAACTGGTCCAGTATTACCAGAGCATCTCCCGCGTCGATCAGGGCGTTGCCAGATTGGTGAAAATCCTGAAAGAGGCGGACCTTTACGACAAAACACTCATTGTCTTCACCGCCGACCACGGAATGGCTTTTGCCGGGGGCAAAACCACCGTTTACGAAGGCGGCCTCAAAGTGCCTTTCGTTGTCAGAAATCCCTACGAAGAAAATCGCGGTGTCGAGAGTGAAGCTCTCATCAGCCACATCGACATCACCCCGAGCCTGCTCGACTTTGCGGGCGGACTTGATGCCGAAAAAAATGCGCCGAAGAAATTCGTCGCTTCCAAAAAATTCTGGAAGGACTTTCCTGAAGTGCAGAGAGACAGCCTCGGCCCGAACCTCACGCAATATCACGGTAAGTCCTGGCTCTCGATTCTCGGCAAACCCGATGCCGAACACTGGGACACCGCCTTCGCCTCCCACACCTTTCACGAAATTCAGATGTATTACCCGATGCGTGTCGTCCGGGACAAAAAATACAAGTTGATCTGGAACATCGCTCACGAGCTTCCCTACCCCTTTGCATCAGATCTCTGGGCAGCGAGCAGCTTTCAAGCCCAGTTTCAGGAATCACTCGATGCCCCCTACGGCCAGAAGTCGGTTGGTGAATACATTCACCGCCCTGAGTTCGAACTTTTCAACATCGCCGAAGATCCCTACGAAGCGAAAAACCTCGCCTCCGATCCCGAATACCGTGAGGTGCTCATCGAGTATCAGGAGAAAATGAAAAGCTTCCAAAAAGAGATGCAGGATCCCTGGATCATGAAATGGGAGTATGAGTAGAGAGTAGAGAGTAGAAATTCAGAAGCCCTGGTCAGCGTTCCATTAGCGCCCATCAGCGGTTTAGCAAAAAAATCATCATGTCCCGTTTTATCCTCATTTTATTAGCTGCGATTGGCAGCATCACTTCCGCTTCCGCACAGACCATCTGGATTGGGACGGGCGGCAAAGGCGCGGAAGGCATTTACAAAACGTCTCTGAATACGGAGAACGGTAAGCTGAGCGATCCGGTTCTTGCCGCTGAGATCGCGAGCCCCGGTTTTCTTGCTCTCAACGAAGATAAGACGCTCCTCTATGCTGCCTGCGGCGTCGATAAAGGCAGTGTTGCCGCCTTCCGCGTCAATGATGACGAATCGCTCGAGTTACTCAATACGGTGCCCACGGGTGACGGCGGTGCCGCGCACCTCTCTCTCGACAACGAAGGGAAAATACTTTTCTCCGCCCAGTACGGAGGCGGCTCGGTAGCGGCTTATGCGATCAAAGACGACGGAAGTATTGGCGCGCAAACCGCTCTCATCAAACACACCGGAAGCGGCCCCGACGAGTCGCGCCAGAAATCACCGCACCCGCACTGGAGCGGCGTCAGCCCCGACAACCGCTTTCTCTTCATTCCCGATCTTGGGGCGGACAAAGTCTTCATTTATAAAATCGACCACGCAGCAAAAACAATTGCCGCTCACGGTGCCGGCATCGCGGTTCCCGGAGGAGGTCCCCGCCACATGAAATTCGGCAAAGACGGCACGAAAATTTATCTTCTCAACGAAATGCTACTCTCTGTGACCGTCTTCGATTACGACGTGGACGCGGGAACGATGACTGCGTTGCAGACCATCGAAACCCTGCCCGAAGAGTTGAAAGAGATCCCCAACAAAGCGGCGGAAATCCGGGTTCACCCTTCGGGCAGATTTGTCTACGCTTCCAACCGTGGTCACGACTCCATCACTGCCTTCGCGGTCGATCCTGAGACCGGTGAACTTTCCTTCATCGAACGGGAGGCGATCCGCGGGAGCTGGCCGAGAAATTTCAATCTCAGCCCCGATGGGAAATGGCTCATCGCCGCAGGACGATACTCAAACACGCTTTCGGTTTTCGCTGTCGATCAGGAATCAGGCGGTCTCCTCTTCAGCGGGAACATCGCGAACGTCCCAGCACCGATCTGCCTCGAATTCTAATCGAATTCCTTCAGCACCCTCAAAGCATTCGCCTTTATCCCGGCGGGGTCTCACATCCCATGGCTCTCTTGGGCTAAGTGGGTTGGCGTAATTGAGGGCAGTAATGTACGCAACAAAAAGCAGCGCTCAGGGTATAATTTCATGAACCCGCGCTGTTTTATGAAAATTCCCGTTCTTTTCACCGCCCTCTTTTCGCTCTTTGCTCCAGCTCTGCAACTCGCCGCAAAAGACAATATTGACGAGTCGGTTCACGGCATTTCGATCAAGGATGCCGCCGCGAAAATCGATGAGTTCGTGGCCGGGAAGCTGAAGGAAAACAAGATTGAAGCAAACGAGGCAATCAACGACGAAACCTTCATCCGTCGCGCCTACCTCGACATCGCCGGAAGAATCCCGACGATTGAAGAAGCGGAAAATTTTCACGGATCCACTTACGAGCGGAAACGTCAGCAACTCATTCGCGACCTCCTCGAGAGTGAAGGCCACGTCAGCCACGAGTATAATTTCTGGGCCGACATTCTGAGAATCAACGACAGTCTCGGCACCGGCGCACCTCAGGCGGAAGCGGCCTACCAGCTTTGGCTCAAGACGGCAATCGCCGAAAACAAGCCCTACGATGAGATGGTTTTTGATCTCGTCTCCGCCCGCGGAAAAGTCTGGGAAAACGGCGCGGTCGGTTACTACATTCGCGATCGCGGCATGCCACTCGACAACATGTCGAACACCGTTCGGGTTTTCCTCGGCACACGACTTGAGTGCGCCCAGTGTCACAATCACCCATTCGATGTCTGGACGCAGATGGACTACTTTCACATGGCTGCCTTCTCCTACGGAATGGATGCCCGTCGCTATGACTCCCCGAACCGGAAAGCGATCGCTGAATTCCAGAAAGAGGAGCGGACGGAATACCATCAGAAAGCAGTGGGAAGAGAGGGCTTTCCGATGATCACAAATATGGCGACTTTGGAGCGATACACTTCAGATCCTAAGAAGTATCAGAGGTATCTGGATCGCTATGAAATGACCGATAAGCAATTTCGCGCCGCAGCGAAGCGTTCCGTAGAAGCTTTTGAATCCTACAACCATGACAGTCGCCAGATGCGGAACGCGTTGAACGATCTCTACAACCCGCTTCGATACGTCCAGACCAGCGAGACGACGAAGACGCTCAAACTCCCCCACGACTATCAGTATGACGACGCCAAGCCGAACGATCCCGTCAAACCGGCAACGATGTTCGGAGCGGAGATCGATTTGGATAATATCGATGACTCCACCATCGATGCATACGCGGCGTGGATGACCTCCCCGGAGAATCCCACTTTCACGCGAGTGATCGCGAACCGCCTCTGGAAACACGCCTTCGGCCACGGTGTCTTTGAGCCGGTCGACGAATTGACTGAGCAGACCCCGGTCTCAAATCCCGAGCTCCTCACCTATCTCGAAGAACTGATGCGCAATCTCGACTATGACATGCGCGCCTATCTTGAAATTCTCTACAATACCAAAACCTATCAGCGGGGTGCCAATTCCGAAGAGCTCGTCATGGGAATGCCTTACTACTTTCAAGGACCGGTGCTTCGTCGCATGACCGCTGAGCAAATCTGGGACTCCATCGTAGCACTCGCTCTCCCCGAAGCGGATGGCTACCGCCCAAGACTTAAGAGTCAGCTCTCTTCCGTAGAGAAGGTGAAACGCATCTACTCCGCACTCGAAGAGCGCGATGAGGAAAGCTATATCCAAATGGTGAAGGACGTCGCCAAAGCCTACGAAAGCGTGAAGCCGAAAGAGGAGAAAATCCGCGAAAAAATGTATGCCGCCCGCGAAGCGGAGGAGGAAGACCGCTACCGGGCCCTCAACAAAGAACTCGGTGAGCTCCGCCGCGAAACCCGCAACATCATTTCGGATATCGGCTACAAAAATGTCGGTGAAAAAGTGGAAGAAGGAGAGCTTCTCCTCGCCATGGGAATGAGCGAGATGTCGCTCAGCATGCAGGATGGCGAAATGATGGCAGGGGGAAATGTCGAGAACGCCGTTCTCACGAAGCTGCCGAAGCCGGAGATGCCGAAATTCAAGAAAGAGGCACCACCCGAAGGCCTCGACCGAGCCCAGCTGAAAGCCTGGAACCGACAGCAATCGACCCTCGAGAAAAACTGGCTGAGACAGAAGAAATCCGACTACAGCGTTTACACCTCACTGGTTTCACAAATGGCAAGAGCTTCTGAGCTGGAATCCCCCGCCCGTCGTGGTCACTTCCTCCGCGAATTCGGCCAATCAGATCGCGAGGTGATCGAGAATGCCGCTCAACACGCCTCAGTTCCACAGGCTTTGAATCTCCTTAACGGAACCATCGTCGAAGCACTCACCAATGAATTCGCCGTCTTCGGAAACCGGATCCACAAAGCCGGAGAGCCCAGGGAAAAAATTAATATGATCTTCCAGGCGATGCTCACCCGCGAACCAACCGAAAAGGAAATGGCTATCGCGATGAACGAGCTCGAAACCAACGGGGAAAGCGCCTACGAAGGAATCGTCTGGGCACTGCTCAACACCCGCCAGTTCATTTTTGTTCAGTAATTTCTTTATCCAGCTTAAACTCTCAATCGTCTCCCCCTCAAACGGCTTAAGCCCCCAACCGTCAACCCACCGCTACTATCCCTATGAAATCAGCATTCAAATCAGATGAATGGAGCCGCCGCCGCTTCATGGAAGGAACTGCCAAGTCTTTCCTCGGGGTCGGTGCTCTCGGACTCACGAGCCGGTCCCATGCCGCTCTCGGACCGAACCTTGGGCTTCCCGAGCGCGCCGGAGCTGCGAAACACATCATCTACCTCTACATGGCGGGTGGGATGACTCATCTCGATACCTTTGACACCAAACCGGGTCACGAGAATCAAGGGCAAACCAGGACGATCAATACCAACGTCGACGGACTCAAAATTTCCGAGTATCTCCCCTCGCTCGCGAAGCATGGAGAAAAACTCACAATCGTCAATTCGCTGACGTCCACTGCGGGCGCACACGATCAGGGCAACTACCTGATGCACACCAGCTACGATCAGCGCGCCACGATCCGCCACCCCGGAATCGGAGCCTGGGCCCTGAAGTATAAAGGCCGCATGAATCCGAATCTTCCCGGTTCTGTGTTTGTAGGAGGAAACAGCCGCATCAATGGCGGAGGTGGATTCTTCGAGCCTGAATTCGAGCCGCTCGCGATCAACGATCCCGCCTCCGGCCTGAAGAACTCCAAACTGCGCGGCGTGAATCAGGAGACCTTCGATCACCGTCTCGAGCTCGCCGGAAAATTCGACACCGACTTTCACGAGCGCTACAACGTGAAGGAAGTGCGCGCTTACACCCAAATGTATGACGACGCCGTTCGCATCATGCAGAGCAAAGATTTGCAGGCATTCGACCTCAAGCAGGAAGACGAGATGACCCGCGAGCGCTACGGCGACAACTCGTTTGGTCAGGGCTGCCTTCTCGCCCGCCGACTCATCGAACACGACGTTCGCGCCGTGGAAGTGAGCTACGGTGGCTGGGACATGCACAACAACGTGTTTGTCGAAGCGCCTGAAAAATGCAGCATTCTCGATCAGGGCATGAGCGCATTGCTCGACGATCTTGAGCGTCGCGGAAAACTGGAAGACACCGTTGTCGTGCTGACTACGGAATTCGGACGGACCCCGCGCATCAACCAGAACGCCGGTCGTGATCACTTCCCGAAAGCGTTCAGCTCAGTCCTCGTTGGCGGCGGCTTCAAAGGCGGAATTAAATACGGTAAAACCGACGAAGGCGGTGAAAACGTTATCGAGAACGCCGTCAAGATTCCCGACTTCAATGCCACGATTGCCTACGCGATGGGCCTGCCCCTGGATCAGATTCTCTACAGCCCCAGCAAGCGTCCCTTCACCGTGGCCCACAAAGGCGCTCCGGTTCTGGATCTCTTTGCCTAGGCCTGTGAAATCGGCAATGAGCATCGGTGCTCATTGCCGGATGATCACTTAGCCTTCACCGCAGCACTGATCGCTGCGTAGGTCTTTGCTTTTTCAGTTTCGAGTCCGACCTGCTGGTGAGCTATCGTGCCGTCGCAACGCAGAACTGTGATAATGTTAGAGTGAGCGAAATCCATCGAAGTGGTTTTGCGATACTTCATTCCGAGCGCGACAGCGAGTTCGAGAACCCCGTCTTCGTCCCCTGTCAGAATTCTCCAGTGACCGGGAGTGAACTTGTATTGCCCCTCCAGCTTCTTGAGCTTCTCAGGGGTGTCGTTTTCGGGATCAATCGAGATGAAGGAATAGCCAACTTCAGCGGCGAACTCCTTGCCTTCAATTCCCTTTTCGATCGCGATAAGATCGGCGATAAGCCGGGGACAGGCATACTGACAACTGGTGTATCCCATCACAACAACCCGGACTTTATCACCGAGGTCGGCCAGCTTCAGCTTCTTGTTATTCTGATCCAGCCAATCGGAATCCAGCTCATAAACTGACCCGTCACGGGCCGCAGGCTCCCCCGCTGGAAGTGTCGTCGCGGCTGCCGGATCCCCTGCCAATGCGAGGTGCCCGAAAAGCGTCAGAGTGAAAATTAAGAACGCTGATTTCATATTTTTTCTTTTAGGGGATGACTGATTTCGCGCCTCGAAAACCGAGATTCGCGACTGTGTAATTTCCTCCGAGCGAAGAACGAAAGGCGTAGCGCATGAAGGCTGCGTAATTGGACGGATCAGTCGCACCAAGGGCACCGCCGGCGCAGTAGAGATTGCGCTCCAGCGTGCTGTCACCCCGGGATTCACCGGTCACTGTGGCATTGTTAAAATCGCGCACCCATTCCCAGACAAGACCGTGCAGCGCCTTCACTCCGTAATAGTTTTCGGGGAATGTGGAGGCGACGGGAAACTTCTCCGGGTTGGGAGAGGCATACCATTCGAGGATGCGACGGTGAAACGCCTCATCGGCGGTGGCATCGGCCCGGGTCTCGTCAGAACTCCCTGCCAACTCCCACTCATCCGTCGTCGGGAGCCTTTTACCCTGCTCCTTGAGGTAGGCACGGGCGGCGAACCAGGAAACATTAGTGACAGGAGTCGGTCCGATCTTTTCGGCATCCGGCCCGAGGTCGAGATCCCCTTTCCAATGCTTGAGGTAGTTGCCGTCGGCAAAGAGACGCTTCACCTGGGTGCGCCGCCATTTGGGATGACTTCGAACAAAGTCCAGAAACTGGGCATTAGTCACCGGCGTCCTGTCGAGGTAGAAGGCGGCAACCTGAATGGGTTCCGCATCTTTGACAAACAACGGAGTGTAGGCACCCGCCGGGATGAGAACCATATCGCCACCGGCATCCTCTGCGGCGAACCCACTCCCAAAAGGGAACGCGATCGCAATCAGGACGGCGAGGGAGAGCGGTTTCATAGTGATCTGATTTCGAAAAAGAATTCGATAAGCTCGTCCAAATTTAATCAGAAAAATCCGGGGCGGCAACCACCGCCCCGCTTCTCCCACGGAGACAATATTAATGAGGTGCTTAATGAGGTGCCTCTTCACCGTTCGCAGGTGCTGCCGTCGGAGGTGGCCCCTGCTTACGGGCTTCGGCAACCATCGCCGGTGTCACTTCAGTGCCGTTGTTTTCCCAGCTGCTGTAAACATAGGTCAAGACATTGGCGATTTGCTCATCAGAGAGCCCCAACTGCGGCATGATGGAATTGTACTCCTCCCCGTTCACCTTCACTTTCCCCGTCATCCCATGAATGACAGTTCCAATGGCGCGGTTTGCGTCGGCGTTGAGATAGTCAGATTTCGCGAGTGGCGGGAAAGCCATCGGAATTCCCTCTCCGTTTGCCTGGTGACAGGCGAGACACACCTGCGAATAAACAATTTTACCGGCAACGATTCGCTCTTCCTTATTGGCAGCTGCGGGAGCAGGCGCGCCTGTTTGGGGAATGGTCTGAATGGCTCCGCCTTCCGGATGGTAGATCCGATCATCGATCTTGCCGGAGTAGACCAGCTTGTTTTCCTCACCACCCGCTTTGAGCATTCCGAGAGCACCTTTGTTGAAGGCACGGAAGATGGAGTGATCGACAAGAATGTAGGTGCCCGCCGTTTCCAGCTTGAACTCGGCTATCGTGGCACCCCCTGCAGGAACGAGAGTGGTCTGGACATTGTGGTTGGCGACACTCCCGCCCTCCTGATAAACGGCGTCAAAAATTTCTCCAATAACATGAAATGAGGAGATCAGATTGGGACCACCATTACCAACAAAGAGACGAACGGTTTCGCCCAAATCAGCGTTCATCGCATTGTCGCCTGAAAGCGCCCCGACCGAACCGTTGAAAATCACGTAGTCAGGATTTTCGGCAAGAGCCTTCTCCATACTGAAAGGCTGAAGCCCCGCCTCTCCGTATTTACCTTTGGTGTAGAAGTCGCCCTGCATGACGTAGAACTCTTTGTCCACCGGCGAAAGCCCACCTTCCGGCTCAACCAGAATGAGGCCATACATTCCGTTCGCAATGTGCATCCCTACGGGGGCGGTTGCGCAGTGATAAACGTAGAGTCCGGCATTCATCGCCGTAAAAGAGAAGACCGACTCGTGTCCCGGAGCCGTAAATGATGAGGCCGCGCCACCTCCGGGGCCGGTAACGGCATGAAGGTCGATGTTGTGAGGCATCTTCGAATCCGGGTGATTCGCGAGATGAAACTCGACGTAGTCATTCTGCCGGACGCGGATGAACTTACCGGGAACACTGCCGCCAAAAGTCCAGAAAGTGTAATTAACCCCTTCAGCGATTTCTTTGACCACCTCGGTCACCTCAAGATTCACGATGACCTTGGCCGGCTCGTTACGCGTGATTGGTGGCGGAACATTTGGCGCATCGGTCAGGACCGCCACCTCTTCAAGGGTTGGAATAGCAGTGGGGACCGTAATCACCGGCGCAGAAGCGGCCGGTGCAGGAGTCGATGCAGGAGTCGATGCA
>JAYWLB010000119.1:0-346 GCA_035967665.1 Verrucomicrobiales bacterium BCK34 | reverse complement strand
CACAGGCGTTCAGCCTTCGACACCGGGCGAGCATACCAATAGCCTGGACTCAGGCCCTGCACCTGTGAATGCGGCCCGCTTCGCCTTTAATTACAATTCGATCGAATTGACGGATCCTGTCGTGGTTCCACCGGGCGGTGGCGGCGATACCGGCGGCGGAAGCAGCGGCGGAGGAACTGGAGGAAGTGGGAGTGCTGGGGGGACTGGTGGAAATGGCCTGCCCTTCACCCTTGCGGAATTCCTCGGCCTCGTCTCTGAAGATAAGGCGCAAAGTGACTGGCAGCGCGAGAATGAGGGATTATTCACGGGATTCAATCCTTACGGAATGTATTTCGAGGGGTTTGAT
>JAYWLB010000118.1:0-482 GCA_035967665.1 Verrucomicrobiales bacterium BCK34 | reverse complement strand
GACGCACCCGAGAAAGCGGTATGCAGGGACAAGGGGCGGCCAGGCGGCGGGTACCCCGAGTGGAAAGCGTGTGGCTGAACCTCAAGGCCCAAACCCTCCTATCCCCGGAGGAGGTATGGCCATGACCCTGCGGGTTCCTCTGGCGCGGAACGAGGCGGGCGACCTCCAGCCTCCAGGTGGAGGGCACCCAGGTCTTCCTGGAGGACATCCTGGAGGCCTACGAGCGGGGCCTCTCCCCGGAGGAGATGGTCTTGGCCTTCCCCAGCCTGCGCCTGGCGGACGTCTACGCCGTGCTGGCCTACACCCTCGCCCACCCGGAGGAGGTGGTGGCGTACCGGAAGCGGCAGGAGGCCCGCGCCAGGGAGGGCGTGAGCCCTTTCGCAAAAGGAAAGCCCCCGGGTTCTCGCCCGGGGGCATGGCGGCCTAGGCCACAGGGCCTAGCCTACCAAGGGCCTCAGTAGGGCTTCCAGCGGGCCTCGGGG
>JAYWLB010000117.1:0-648 GCA_035967665.1 Verrucomicrobiales bacterium BCK34 | reverse complement strand
AAACAGGGGACTTGAACCCCTTTTGGTTTCAGCCCATGCTGGGCGTACACAAGACGGCGCTGAGCAACCCGCTACCGCTCCGCAGTCGAAGCCGGAGGGTGAGAAGAAACCTAAACAAGAATCGGAGGGGCGCTCCCAGTAGCGGGTGCCAGGCCTTCCACGTTCTGCCAAAAAATGAACCGCCGCTCCAACTCCAGACTATGTGGGCGACGCTAACACATCCGGGGCACCTCGATTTCTATCGCGAATTTCACGAAGGCCGCCACGAACGCGATGAGGATTGGATGCCGATGGTTTCCGCCATCGAGCATCTACGCTCCCAGGATTACGCTGCCGAGCTATTCGCGTTTACATCCCTTGCCCATTTCCAGGTCACCACGGCTCCAAGCTATTCGGAGCAGGAGGGGCATGCTTGCGTTGGGATTACTTGGGATTTTCGGAATCGCCTCTTTGGGTTGAGCTTCTGGAATCTTGATCGACCGAATGGTGATCGTCAGTCGGACATCATCAAATGCACAGAGAAGGAATTTCCCAGCGCAGTTGACGCATTGATCCTGCGCCTCGGTCACTCATGAGACCACCAAGGCAGAATCGGGTAGAAACGGGGATTGAACCCGCTCCCCCCACACCACCCGGCATGCGGGTCCG
>JAYWLB010000116.1:0-29260 GCA_035967665.1 Verrucomicrobiales bacterium BCK34 | reverse complement strand
AACGGTCCCGTATTTTGCACGGGGCCGTTTTTTTCTCTAGTAGTGGAGGGGTTTTAAACCGGGGGCCACAAATGCAGAGAGCCTGCGAGCCGCAAAAGTCACAAAAAAAGAAGCGCATTCACTCTGGTTGACCTCAAGCCGTGAAGCCACGATTCATTACGGTGATGGCAGGAGCAGAAGCGGTTAAAAAAATCTTCGAATTGTTTGCTGGCAGGAAGCGGGTCTTGCTGGTTGTAGCGACGCTGATTGCTGCGGGCGGTTTTGCTTTCAAAGGCAACAATACAGATTCGAAGCGCTTTGACGATCACACCAGAGTCAGCGATGAGCCCATCATGAGGAATGTGGAATGGGGGAGCCCCCGCCAGGAGGAGAAATCGCTTGGTCTGAAGGATCTCACCGAGCGGATCAAAGCCCGCAGCTGGGGCAGTGCGGTGATGGAACTGGGGCTCAGTTTTGGAATCGCCATGATTCTCGGTTCTCTTGCGAGGGCCTTCGTCAGAACGATGGTGACACTCATTGTCGTGGTCGGGAGTGCGCTGTGGTTTCTCCAGCACAAAGGGATTGTTGATCCTTTCTGGCAGGACTACTACGGCGTTGCCGAGTCTACCGGTGTCTGGGCGATGGCCCAGTTTGAGTCGGTAAAGACATTTCTCAAAGGTTCACTGCCCTCCGCGGGAGCCGCTTTGGTAGGATTTGGATTTGGATTGAAAAAGTAGGATGATATCGGGATCAGCACATATTCACTGGGTGGTGGCTTTACGGCCGGAGGCAAAGGCTGTAATTGAAAAGTTCGCAATGAACCTGGATCAGGGAGCTTCCGCTCTTTTTCCTGTTTACCGGTCCAAATGCGGAAAGCACGACCTTGTTATCTCCGGTCCGGGAAAGGTCAATGCAGCGGCAGCAACCGGATATCTTGCCGGGCTTACCGCGGATGATGGCGCTACCTGGGGGTGGCTCAATTTTGGAATCGCCGGATCCGGTGGTGACGATTTCGGTGAGGTTTTTCTCGCATCCAAAATCAGTGACTCAGCGACGGGGCGCTCTCACTTTCCGCCCTGTCTCTGGGACCGGAAACTCAGCCCTCAGCGAAAGGCGGTTTTGACCGTTGATCAACCTTGTGAGGTTTATCCCGGAAATGAGGTCCTCGTGGAAATGGAGGCCTCAGGGTTCTATTCCACTGCAATTAAGTGTCAGACCCTGGAACTGTGTCAGAGCATTAAGGTCGTCTCGGATGATCCAGGGCACTCCATCAGCGCGATCACCAAAGAGTCTGTCTCGACAATGTGCGTGAATGCCCTTGCCACGCTTGAGCCGTGGTTGAACGCGTATTCGGATTCGATCAAGGCGCTCGACTCGGTCAACAGCGATCCTCCGGCAATGGCGGCACTACTTGCCGGCCACCATTTCTCAGTAACCCGTGAGCATCAGCTTCGGCGACTCATTCAACTGTGGCGGGCGAGATTTGACGACAATCTTCCTGAGTTGGATCCGAATTCCTATCCAAACGCCAGGGCCTGTATTGAATCAATACGGGAGCAACTCTGGGCGGAAAATAAAATTCACACGAAATTGGCTTGATGCGCGAGTCGATTCAGACGAAAACCTAAACACTCCTTAATTGACTATTATGATGCAAGATACGCTCTTCCTTGCCGAAATCGCCGATCAAAATGAAAGGTGGAACACTCTCTTTCTGATCCTGGGACTGGGAACTGCGATTGCAGCTTTGATCTGGCTGATTCTCTGGCTGGGCCTGGGGAATGGTTCGGAGGAGGGATCAGCCGAAGCAGAGACTTCAAAGTTAGATACAAAGAAATTAGACACCAAGGAGAGGGAAGCGGAGGCTTCGAAGCCCTCACCAAAGGCAGAAAAAGTTGAATCAAAGGCGGAAACAGAGAATGCGGCGGAGGTTTCAGCGACTTCTGAAGCGACCGGAAGTAAAGGGGACGATCTCTCGAAGCTGGGGCTCGGCGCCGCGACGATTGCCGCGCTCAACGGGAGGGGGATCACGAGTTATGAGCAGATTGCCGACTGGAATCGTTCTGACATTGTCAGTTTCAGTTCTGAATTCGGAAGCTCTGAATCCGACGTCGATTTTACGGATCTTCCCTGGAAAGCCAATGCTCTCGCCGCGGGAATCGATCTGAAGGACGTCGATCCCAATGACCCTGCATTTGGCGCAGCTTTCGAAGCTCCCGCGAAAGTGGATCACGCCGCGCTGATTAAGGCGGACTTTTCCGGTGAGGAAGTCAGGAACGATGCTGATCTTGGGATTGTATACGCCGATGGGGCGAAGGCCTCCCATGAGGATGACCTCACTGCGATCAAAGGAGTCGGACCGGTTCTCAGCGGGAAGCTGAACGAGTATGGGGTATTCTGTTACAAGCAGATGGCGGCCTGGTCTGATCACAACGTCAGTGAATTTTCGAATCGTTTGAACTGCTTCAAAAACCGAATCGAGCGCGATCGCTGGATTCCCCAGGCTAAGGAGTTCGATTGCGCAGGCGAAGACGTCGAAACGTTTAAAGCCGCGTCCGAGGAGGAAGCTGCAAGCACTTTTGCAACGGAACTCGCATCGGGCACTGTGAAGCAGGACTCCGTCTACGGAATTCTCTACGCAGAAAAGCCGGCAGACGTGGATGACCTCAAGAAAATCAAGGGCGTCGGAAAAGTTCTCGAGGGGAAATTGAATGGCATCGGCGTTTATCGCTTCAAGCAGGTCGGCGTCTGGACGCAGCCATCCTGTGAAGAATTTGCCAAGCTCTTGACCGCGTTCAAAGATCGTATCTATCGCGACAACTGGATTGCTCAGGCCAAGAGGCTCCACAACGAGAAATACGACGATAAACTTTAGTCGTGTCCAGCCTGCGGGCATGAATTTTGAGAATTATCCAGAGAATACGCAAGATTCCTTCATATTCATCGTATCTGATAGTGGTAGGGGGTCGAAACTGCGTTATATTCTGACTCGGGATCGAGCAGCGATGTGAACTGCCGACCTCTGCTACTGAATCGCTTTTCTATCCGAATGTTTGCTAAAAGATCTCAGCTTCGCATGATTCGTATCGCAGCACTGGCATCACCTGCGATGGCATTGATGTTCTCTTCCTGTGTCATGCTCCCGGCGAATACGCACTGGGATCAGAGACGCTCTTTGAACAAGTATGATTCTCTCGGAATCGATGCTCCGGTTTCCCTACCGGAACTTAAAGATCGAACCGACAAGGGATTTTCCGCTCCGGATTTCCTGACGCTGCATTCCGGACTCATTGTCAGCGGCCAATACATCGACGAAGATTTCCGTAAGAAGATGGCAACAAGCCGCGACAGCAGCGAGGGCGTTCTTGAGCTGGGTTTTTCCGTTCCCATCGCAAAAGGTGGCTCAGGGTTTGGCTCCTGCGGCGCGATATCGTCTGACGGTTACTTCCTTACCGCCTCTCACGTGCTTGCTCACAAAGATTCGTATGTGCTCTATGCCACTTCGAACCGGAGCAAGACCTACATCGAATACGCTCCTATCCGGGTCGTCTACAAAGACGAGAAATCAGACTTTGCGATCGTGAAAGCGGATCTCGCGACGCCACGCCACTTGAAATACCGTCGCACACCTTTGACAAAGGAAAGTGTCCTCTTTGCGGGCGGTTGGATGCACGAAAAGGGCGGGGGGCTTTTCCTCGAAAATCAGGAGATTCCCGGCTACGAAGGAAACAGCGATTTTACCAAGGTTGTTACGACGCTTCCCATGATCAAAGGGGACAGCGGCTCTCCTCTCATCGATCAGAAAGGGAGAATTTGCGGGGTGCTCAGCACGATGCGCCTCGGGGTGATCGTGAAGATGAAGCCCAAGTCAACCGCAGTGATGATGGACCCCGCAAAAATCGAGGCCATCATTCGTAAGGACCGGGCGAGCCATTAAGGCTGCACCCGCTTCGGTGGGATAACAGGGAAGGGCTTACTTCGCTTTCTCCTCGACTTTGATATTCCTGAAGTCGATCGACATGTCTTTTCCGGCGTGAAGCTGAAGCCCGATGGGACCCTTTTCAATCGCTGTGTCAGAAGTGTAGGACATGACTTTTTTACCATTGAGGTAACAAACGTATTCTTTTCCGGAGACTTCGACGCGCATGTGATTCCAGTCGTCTTGCTTGAGCAGCTCAGCGACGCCTTCGGCTTCGACCGGATACCCTTTGCCCGGAATGTAGGGCGAAGCGGTCATGTCGCGCTTCAAAGAGCCGGAAATACCAATCTGGATTTGATCCATATTCCGGATATGAACGCCTGAATCGATCGTTCCACTGATGAATTTGAAATCCAACTCAACCGTGAAATCCGTGAATTCTTTTTCAGACCAGAGAACGGAGCCCTTTTGCTCAGGACCGCTGCGAACCTTGAGGATGCCATCCTCGGCAATCCACCAGATATTGTTGTCAGGAACTTTCCATCCGGAAAGGTCTTTGGCGCTGTAGGTGGTCGTGAGGGATTCTCCTGCCTGGATACTGTTCAGAGACAATGCAGGAACGAGAGCGAGCGCAATTAGAAATGATTTTCGGGAAATAGTCATCGCTGGAGACTATTCCGAAAATGGATTGCAACGCAATACCGCGAAGGCGGCTTTAGCCTCTGTTAACCTCAGTTGTCCTTACCGAAATCATCAAGAGCGCCCCAGACATCGCGACCATCGCCGGTGTCCTCGTCTTCCGGTTCATCGGAGGCTGCGATGCTGTCTATCAGCGCTGCTTTCTCACAGACTTTGCCCTCTACCATTTCATCACACATCGGGCTGGAGGGTAGTTCGAGAAGAAAGTCCTCCCGGACAATCTCCTTGAGGTCGAAGCTGTACTGCTTCTTTTCCAAATCGAGGTCTGATGACCAATCAAAATCCGCATCGAAATCGAAATACTCGAGGCAACGGGCGCACTGGAGCTGAAACTTACCCTGAAGGCGGCCGGAGAACACTACCGCATCTTCAAACTTATAGACATCGGCGTCGTAAAAGACATCACTCACTGGACGAATGCTGTCATCTTCACTGAGATCGAAGATGGCTTTAGAGAAAGAACCGTCAATGTGTAGACCGTCTTCCGGAATGTCTGCGAGAAGAATTTCCATGTTCAAGAGGAGTGAAGATGCGAACGTAGCGCCTTTCAACCAGATAGATTGAATCTCACTGCGAATTTTCCCTTATTCCCGCGAGAAGAGAAGGATTGAAATCGATTTCCCCTTCCGCTATAGCTTTGCGATGAATCGCTACGCAATCGGACTGGACTACGGCACAAATTCCTGCCGCTCTCTACTCGTAAATATCGATACCGGCGAGGAACTTGGTTCCGTCGTGTTTCCCTATCCATCAGGCCATCAGGGGATTCTTACCGACCCGGGTGATCCCAACCTGGCCCGTCAGAATCCGCAGGACTATCTCGATGGAGCCGTCACGATCATTACCGGGGCAATCGCCCAGGCTAAAGAATCGAACCCCGATTTTAATCCGGATGAGATCATCGGACTTGGAGTCGATACCACCGGCAGCACCATCATTCCTGTCGACGCCGAAGGAACCCCATTGGCTCTCAAAGCGGAGTTCGCCGACAATCTCAATGCCCACGTCTGGCTTTGGAAAGACCATACCGCTTTTGAGGCCGCCGCTGACATTACTGCGATGGCCGGGAAGATGCGGCCGGAGTATCTCGAGAAATGCGGGGGAACCTATTCCAGCGAGTGGTGGTGGAGTAAAATCTGGCAATGTAAGAAAGTAGACGAAACCGTTTTCAATGCCGCGGACTCGTGGGTTGAGCACTGCGACTGGCTCCCCGGTGTTTTTACAGGAAATGAGAGGCCCGACCGTATCAAACGCAGTGTCTGCGCGGCGGGACATAAAGCGATGTATTCCGACAACTGGGGAGGGCTCCCGGATGAGGAATTTCTCAACGCGCTTGATCCGGCTCTCGGTGAGCTTCGCAGCAGACTCTACAGCGATGCCGTTGATTCTCAGGTCAAGGCGGGTGAACTCACCGCAGAGTGGGCCGGAAAGCTGGGGCTGAGAGAAGGGCTCCCCGTCGCGGTAGGTGCCTTTGACGCCCACATGGGTGCGGTTGGTTCAGGTGTGAAAGCCGGCACGCTCGTGAAGATTCTGGGCACCAGCACCTGCGATGTCACTGTTCTTCCGGCCGATGCTGAACTCGGGGAGTTACCGGGCGTTTGCGGTATCGCCGATGGCTCCGTCCTTCCCAATCATTACGGTATTGAAGCCGGTCAATCTGCGGTTGGCGATATTTTCCTCTGGTTCGTCAATCACCTCGTTCCGGATTCCTATGGCGCCACCAACGATGAGAAGTTTATCGAGATGGGACGCCGTCTCAGCGAAATGAAACCCGGCGAAAGCGGGTTGATGGCTCTCGACTGGAACAATGGAAACCGGACCATCCTAACCGACGTGAGGCTAACCGGAATGATTCTGGGACAGACCCTGCATACCGAGGCTCATGAGATCTATCGTGCCTTGATTGAAGCGACAGCCTTCGGGGCCCTCACGATCATCAACCGGATGGAAGAGTATGGAGTCAAGATTAAGGAGGTGGTGAATACAGGCGGGCTTTCAGTGAAGAATGAAGCACTCATGCAAATGTATTCCGACATCCTGCAACGACCGCTTAAAGTTGCGGCAAGCGATCAGACCTGTGCACTCGGTGCCGCCATTTTTGGCGCAGCCTGCGGGGGAAGCGTAAGCATTGGTGAGGTTCAGAGCAACTGCTGCCAGGTGCGTGAGAAAACCTATTCACCGATTCCTGAGAACAGCGCTGTATACGAAGAACTCTATGCGATCTACAAAACGCTCCACGATGCCTTCGGTACCAGTGAGTGGCAGGGAGGACTCGGCCATGTCATGAAGGATCTCATCCGAATCCGGCAGGAGCAGCGTAATCGCTGATCTCCTGTTTGAAGCTGTTCAAGTACCGGCGGCGGGAATCGAACCCGCACTCCCGAAGGAACGCGATTTTGAATCGCGCGCGTCTACCAATTCCGCCACACCGGCCTCACTTGAGCAGAGTGGAGATCATATCCAGCCTCGTAAGGAAAGCAAGGGCGTTGTTGAAGGAATTGGGGCCGGAAATCTCTGATTTTGATCAATTTTTCACAAGGCTCCGCATTCCGTCATTTGGAGGTAGTGCGGCGCCGGAAGCCGCTGTCTGTTTCAGTGCCCTGTGCCTTTTAAAGATACTTTGCGGTAAAGGATTCGAGCCGCTTTACGGTCTCCTCTTTGCCCAGTAGCTCAAGGACGGGAACGAGATCAGCGCCGCTGGTGCTGCCCATTGAGGCAACACGACAGGGGAACATCAACGCTCCCATCTTGGCACCAATTCCGGTGGCTGCGCCGGCAATACCTGATTTGATATCCGCTTCGTTCCAGTTTTCGACTGAACTCATTCCTTCCGTTAAGGCGGCGAGAACCTCTTTCATTCCTTCGCGGCTCACTACTTTCTCAACCGACTCCGCGTCATAGGAAACCTCAGTGGCAAAAATTGTAGCAATCACCCCGGGGATTTCGCTGAGCAGCTGGGCCCGTTCTCTCGCGAGCTCGAGGGCGGCCGCAAGACGTGAATCTTCAGCCGGAATTCCCGCAGCTTCGAGAAAGGGAGCGGCATGAGTCCGGAGGTCTTCGGGGGAGAGGGATTTGAGGTGCTCTCCGTTTACCCAGCAGCATTTCACATAATCGAACTTTGAATTCGACTTGTTGACTCCAGCCAGCTCGAAACGTTCCTTGAGTTCGGCCAGTGTGAAAATTTCCTGATCGTCTTTTCCTGACCAGCCCAGAAGCGCCATGTAATTGTTCACCGCATCGGCAATGAAACCGTCATTCTGATATTCGTGAATCAAGGCTCCCTGGTCTCTCTTGCTCATTTTCGTCCCGTTGGGATTCAGATTGAGCGGGATATGGGCAAAGACCGGAGGCGCCGCGCCCAGCGCTTCATAAAGCGCGAGGTGTTTTGGTGTGTTTGACAGATGATCTTCTCCACGGATCACATGGGTGATTCCCATTTCAATATCGTCGACCACGTTTACAAAGTGAAATATGTATCCGCCATTGGGGCGTTTGATAACGATGTCAGGATTTGCAGGGACTTCCTTTTTCGCCTCCGCATCATACCGCGTCGATCCCTGTTCCTTCAAATTCGTGGAAACCTCGCCGCAAATCTGATCCTGAACCGTAAAGGTTTTGTCAGGGACCCGGAAACGAATAGCCCCTTCGTCTTCATAGAGATGCCCACCCGCTTCAAGTTTTGCGAGATAGCGGTCATAAATGGAGCCCCTTTCGCTCTGATTGTAGGGGCCGAAGTCACCGCCGACTCCGGGACCCTCATCCCACTCGAGACCAAGCCAGCGAAGCCCGTCGAGGATCACCTCCATCGATTCCGCTGTGCTGCGCTCAGCGTCGGTATCTTCAACCCGGAGGACGAAGCTACCTCCGTGGTGGCGGGCATAAAGCCAGTTGTACAAGGCAGTTCTGGCTCCTCCAATGTGAAGGAAACCGGTTGGGGACGGGGCAAAACGCGTGCGCACTTTCATCGCCATGAAGGTGGCGCAAAAGACGGGATGGTCAATCGACGAAACCAGCTCTCTGCAGTCCTTTAATCGGTTGCCGGTTTACGAATCTGGATTTGCTCTTCAGGGAGTTGCATCATCGCTCCTGTCTTGACCACAAAGTCCCAGTCGGCGGCGCTGTCCGAGTATAGGCGCAGCTTACTTTTTTCCGCGACCATCGCGGCAATCTGGGGAACATCAGCGAAACGAAGCACGTTGAGCAGCTCCGGACCGTCGCGGTGACTGCCACTCAGATTATGGAGATCAAGCCGGGTGATCGCCGGTTCAAACAGGGCTGCGTAGAGCGTATTTCCGGCCATGATTCCCCGGGATTGCATCCAGAGGTCCGGTGTGTTTCCTCCATCCAACTCACGAAGAGTCTGCACCGCGCGCCGGATATCCCAGATTCTCATTGCATCGATTGTGGTTCCCAGCAGCGCGAAACGTCTCCGTATGTGAATGGATTCTTTCGGATCAGACGTCCACGCGGTCGGCCCGATTCCCCGTGGAGCGAGGTAGAGCATTCCCCATTTTTGGGCCTTGTGCATTTTTAACTCGGCGTCATAGGCGTCCTCGTTCAGGTCGGGTAGGGTAGTGCCGGGAAATGCTTCGGGAAAAGCAGCACCGGGGCTGGCGAGGAAGTCATTCCAGCTTTCACCGTCGAGAACATTGAGAACGACAAGGTCGAGGTCCTCCAGTGGTGTATCTTCTGGCGTAACGAGATACATAGGAAGGCGCACGGCGGGCTGAGACTCGAAGCTGTAGCGAACGAAATCAATACCGTCCTTCCGCGAACGGTACTCTTCAGAGAGCTTTGAATCGGTCGCCCCTGTTGGCCACCCGCGAAAGGTTCGCGATTTCAGCCTCGTGAGGATGAGCCCCCGTTCGGCTGCCCAGTCATCCGGAGTCTCCGCGACTTTAGGGGAACGCGGGACACGGCGGGTGAAGTAGTCATCGATGAAGGTGTTTCGCTCGTTTTCCGGAATACTGTCGAGAACCTTGAGTTCCTGAGGTTCAAATATCGGACGGGCGCCCGCGCTGCCGAGCTCTTCATCGATGCTGACACCTTTGAGATGGCGGTCGAACCAGTGAAAGGCGGAAACCCTCAGTGGTTGGGTGTCTTTGTGACCGCCCTGATAGATCGCAAGACCGAGCTTTTCTTTCGCGTCGAGAGCTTCGTAGACTTTTCGGGTCTTGTTAAAGACATTCACGACACCGTTGAGAGGGAAGATGCGGTCGTCGTCGGTGTTGAGAATGAGAAGGGGACGCGGTGCAATTAATGATGTTAAAAGCGGAAAATCCCAGCGGTAGGTATTCACCATGAACATGCAATCGCAATGTCCCTCAATGCACCCGTCGACAACGTGATTCTTCATCGAGGTGATTCCGGCAACAGGAGCAGAGACTTTGATCCGTTCATCAAGTGCGGAAATCCAGTAGGTGTAGGCACCGCCTCCTGAGCGTCCCGTTGCACCAATGCGCTCAGCGTCTACCTCTTCGCGGGTTTCCATGTAGTCTAGCGCACGGATAGAATTCCAGGCTTCCACCCCGGCGGAGGTATACCCGCGCGAGTTCCACCACCAGCGATCGAGCCTGTGCGTTCCATGGTGATGTCCTTCGATTTCGCCAAGCTGCAGGGTGTCGAGGGTCAGACAGGTGTATCCGTGTTTAGCAAACCAGGTCCCATGGTGCTGGTAATGAACTTTATTTCCATAGCTCACCCCGTCGATCTTGACTCCGCCATGACCACAAAGGTAGAGGATCGAGGGAAGGGGACCTTCCTGTTTCTCAGGTCTATAGAAATTGGCAGTGACATAGAGACCGGGACGGGACTGGAAGACGATATTCTCGACGATAACGCCGTCCCGTGTCGTCGAACCGGTCACCTCATCCTTTAACGGTGAACGCGCCGGTAGTGGCTGTAGTCCGAGCATCTCGAAGAGCTCCCTCCGCAACCCGGCCTGCTTTGCCGGCCAGTTTTCGGGACTCGAAACAAGAGCGTTTGTTCTCGCCTCGACCCGGCGTGTTTCCTGGGCGAAATAGGCATCTAACATCACATCCCCGGCAGTAGGTTCCGTGGGAATGTCTGAAAATTCGGCAGCACCAACCGTCAGGCCGAGAAAAGGGATCACGAAAAATGCGGAAAGACACCTGCTAATCATGGATGAATTCTAGCGATCCAATTTGCTCTGCGCCAAGGGAAAAGAAGCCGCGTTGCAGTGATACGCAATGCCTTCAGCGGTGGCTTAACTGACACATCAAATCAGTTGAAGCGGCAGGTATTGATGAACTACTTTCGCCAATGCTTCGAGTCAGCGTATTAACCCTTCTTCTTTCCAGCCTCTTCTTCACAGCCTGCTCTCAATCCATCTCCCCACGCGGCGATGCGATGACCCGGGGGAGTGGTCAACTGCGAACCACAAAACTCCCCGTCTTTCCTATCGGCACCACTGGCACACATGAATTCAGGGTTTCCGGACTCGAAGAACGTCAGTATCCCTTCAAAATTCGATTTTTCACGACTCGCGCGAACGGAAGTGAATTGATCTTAAACACTCCATTCGAAGACTCCGTCATTCGCGTTGAGATCGTAAGTGACTCCGGTTCCACTCTCGCAGCTAAGACGGTGAGACCCACGACCTGGCGCCATACCGGGCAGGGGGAGTTTGAGCAGTATTTTCAGGGGCGGAAGGAACCCGCACTCGATTTCCTTCCAAGCTATAAGGTTCGGGTCACCGTCCTGAAGCCTTCAAGTCGCGAGTGGGATAAGGCGCAGCTCTTTCTGAGATAGCCGAAAGCCGCTTACCAGGCCGCACCGACATTCCACTCCTCGACGAGCTCTGTCGGGATATCCTCGATAAACCGCGAAGGGCGCTGCAGGACCTCGCCGTCAAAAGCCCCGTGCCAGAGCAGGGGGTAAGTCAGGTAGAGTTCATCCCTCGCCCGCGTCACCGCGACGTAGAAGAGTCGTCGCTCTTCCTCGAGTCCACTTTGATCCTCGCTGTCTTCGTCGATGACGCGACTATTGGGAAATTTCCCTTCGGCGAGCCAGACGACAAAGACGGCACGCCATTCGAGGCCCTTCGCCTGATGCACAGAACTCAGACAGACAGCTTCGGCATCGGGCTCCTCCTGAGTCGCTCCAAGCGTATCCTGCCCGGCAAGAAGGCTGAGCTGACTGAGAAATTCATCGATGTTTTCGAACTTTTCCGCGTATCGCTCAAGCTGCTGTAAATCCTGCTTTCGTGAATCAAAATTCGTGAACTTCGAACGCATGTAATCCTCGTAAACGCCGCCCATGATGGAGGGCATCATGGGGCTGGGTGGCTTCGGCTTCCCTTCCGCGTCGACGAGTTCATCGAGGGTATAGGCCATTTGCTCCCAGGCGGTCTTCCCCTTCGCCGGCACTTTGAATTCGAGTAGGATTTCAGAATAGGAGAGCACCGGTGCCTCGTCAGTGCCGGGTGAATCCAACCATTTCAGCCACAGATTGTCGGCTGTTTTGGCTCCCACACCGGGAAGCATCTTTGTGATCCGTTTGAAAGCGACCTCGTCGCGCCGGTTGCTCACAAACTTCATGAAAGCGGCGACATCTTTGATATGAGCCTGCTCAAAGAAACGAAGTCCGCTCGTGATCACAAAGGGAATCCCGCGATTGGTCAGCTCCAGCTGAATCTCCATCGCGTGAAAATGGGCGCGGTAGAGAACTGCAATTTCATTCAATTCGATGCCTTCATCTCGGAGTTCGAGGATCCGCTGAGCCACAAAAGCAGCCTGGGTATTTGGATCCTGCAGTGGAGCGAGAGCAGGCAGTTCCTGACGATCAGGGCGAAAGGGGGCCAGATCTTTACGAAACTGCTTCGTGTTTGGTGCGATCGCCGCATTGGCGAGGCTCAGGATCTCGGGAACCGATCGGTAATTCGTCTCAATGACGTATTTTTTCGCTCCCTCGTAGCGGTCCGGAAAATCCAGAATATTCCGGAAATCGGCCCCGCGCCACGAATAGATCGACTGAGCATCGTCTCCCACGACCATGACATTCTTCTGCGGAAAGCCGAAGATGTCGATCAGCTCGGCCTGAAGGGCATTGGTGTCCTGATACTCGTCGACGAGGACCCATTCAAACTGGCTCTGATACTGTTTTCGGACGGCTTCATTTTCCTGGAAGAGGCGCAACGGCTTTTCGAGGAGATCGTCGAAGTCCATCGAATTTGTCTCCTGCTTCTTGAACTCATAGGCCTCGAGCATTTCAGTAATGACCTCGGCATGATGGGCAAAATAGGGATACCGGGTATGAAGGATCTCGCTGATTTCCATCCCCATGTTATTTGCGAGACTGAAAATGTCGGCAATCACATCAGGCTTCGGAAAACGACTCGCCTTCGTATCGACCTTGCACTCCCCGATAACGGCGTTCAAAAGCTCTTTCTGGTCCTCCCGATCCATGATAGAAAAGTTTCGCTGCCACCCGAGTAACTCGGCATGGCGGCGCAGTATCCTGTTTCCAATGGAGTGGAAGGTTCCGCCCCAGAGATCACGGGTATCGTAGGGCACCAGTTCCTCGACACGATCCAGCATCTCCCGCGCCGCCTTGTTCGTGAAGGTGAGCAAAAGAATGTTCGCGGGGCGAATCCCGTTGTCGAGGAGGTAGGCGACCCGGTAGGTCAGTGTTCGCGTCTTGCCGCTTCCTGCGCCTGCGATCACGAGCGAGGGACCCGGAGGCGCTGTCACCGCTGCGAACTGTTTATCATTCAGTTCCGCCGCGTAGTCGATATTCGACTTCGCCTGCTTTGGAACACGCCGCACTGTATACTCTCGAGCCATCTACGTGAGGATAGTAGCCCGAGACATCCGGAATTGCCCACAGAAAATGTCCTTTCGAAAAGGTCTCTTACATTTTATTGGCGGCCGCTTCAGCGAGAACGCTGCGTTCGCCGCGTTCGAGCGTGACATGGGAGGTGCAGGCTTCGCTCCTGAGACGGTCACGCGTGTAAACAAGTCCATTACTGAGGCGATCCACGTAGGGATTGTCAATCTGAGCGGGATCTCCGACGAGGACCAGCTTCGATCCCTTCGCCATTCTCGTTACGATTGTCTTTGCCTCCAGCGGGGTGAGCTGCTGCGCTTCATCGAGAATAAAATAACGGTTCGGAATGGATCGACCACGGATGTAGCAGAGCGCTTCGACTTCGATGAGCCCTGATTCGATAAGGGGATCATAGACCTTTTTACCCCCGGCGTTTAACATCGGGTTGCTGTCACCTTTGCGCTGGCGCGGTTGCTTTTTGCGCGCGTTCTGGCTTTGATCGGGTGTAAGAAGAAATTCGAGCGCGTCAAAAACCGGCTTCAACCACGGATCGAGTTTCTCCTCAAGAGAGCCGGGAAGAAATCCCAAAGTGTCTCCCAGTGGGATGACTGGACGGCTAACGGTAACACCGTTGTATTCTCCACCGAAGGTCGCGTGCAGGGCCGCTGCAACCGCGAGGAGGGTCTTACCTGTTCCGGCCTGCCCATAGCAGGTCACGAGTGTGACTTCAGGATTGAGAAGCGCATCGAGGAAGCATTGCTGCCCCAGGTTGAGAGGTCTCAGGGCGGTGCCTTTATGGATCCGGATTTGATCCGGAATCATAAGTTTATGAAAAAGACCGTCAGCTCCCATTCGGGCGGGCATAGTCCGCTTTTCACCCGCTTTTAACAGAACGTATTCGTTAGGGTTAATCTTCTTCACGTGTGGCGGCATTTCCAGAGTGGAGGTACTCGCGAAACGCTGCAGATCACTGGGCTTAAGATCGATGATGACGGGGGAGGACTGCCCCAGTTGTTTGCTGTCGACCTTGTCGTTTTGATAGTCCTCACAGGCCATACCAATAGCGTGTGCTTTCAACTGCAGGTTGAGATCCTTTGTCACCAGGATCGTCTGACTTTGATTACACTCGGAAATCAACTGAGTGCTCACGAGAATCCGATTGTCCGCATTCTCCTGTCCGCGGAAGGCAGCGAGCATTTCCCGAATCGATTCCTGTTCGTAGGCTGTCTCCGGCTGACCGGGAACGAGCCTGACGGAGCCACCTTCGGAGGTCGGGATACCAACGGTAGCAAGATCAGGGTTCCCTGAAAACTGCTCGGCAAGACGACGGTGAACGGATCTGGCGTTCGCGCCGCGCTCTGACTGCTCTCCCTTGAAGCGATCCAACTCACACAATACTTCGAGGAGAATACAAATGTGGTTGTCCCGGAAACGGTTCAAGCAATCCGGGTCGTGAAGGAGGACGTTCGTATCGAGGACGAAGTTCTTCCCGGTCGCAGAGGGCGCTCGCAGGCCATTCCCATAATAGCCTCCGCTGGAGTCAAAAACATGCCCGGCTTGTGTGGTCGGATTCTCACCGGTGGCGTCTGTGACGTTAACACTGGTGCTTGCGGAGGAGAAGGAGGTCTCGTTCATACCGTTTCATAGTGACACGGACCGCGCAAATTAACGCAGTTGGCGTCGCTTTGAAACAGAGTGTGGACAGGATAGTTAGGGTTGTCAAAATATCTTCATAGATAAATTGACGAAGTCCCGGTTTCCTAACCTTCAGGCAAGACCTCTTCGAGAACTCGAAGGAGGAGATTCAAGTCAACAGGCTTGGGCAGAACGGTTGTTGTCCCTGCTTGAGCGACAGCACCTTCGGAGAGTTCCGCTGAGTCGACCAGTGCTGTGAGCATAACCACAGGGACCTTTGAAAGTCGCGGACTTTGCTGCAACTGCGCCTGGACGTCTCCGCCGTCCATTCCGGGCATCACCACGTCCAAAACGATCGCATCCGGCCGAAAACTCAACGCGGTAGCCAGGGCCTGAGTCGAGTCATTCTCGATCATCACCTCGTATCCGCCTGATTTTTCCAGGTTCATTTTTAGAAGCTGGGTGAACCCTGCTTCATCATCTACGAGAAGAACTTTATTTGCCATAGTTGTTAGTCTTGGTTGCCTGAAATCTGCACTACATTGTGTCAAAACGGAGGATCAGGTGTCAATCTCTTTCAACAGTTTCGGAACCAGTGAGACCTTGCCTGTATCAATTTCGGTAGGAAGGATAAGGCGGGCTCTCGCTCCTTTCCCGTCCTCACGGTTCTCGAGTGTTAGATTGCCGCCGTGAAGAGCGACAATCTTTTTGGCAACCGACAATCCCAGACCGGTCCCGTGTCCCGTCGCCTTGGTGGTGAAAAAAGGATCGAAAAGTCTGCTCACATCACCTTTTTCGATACCGGTCCCGTTGTCGATAATGTCGAGAATGACGACGCGGTCACCTTCGCGAAACACCTCAAATTTCCGGGCGCCCTGATTCTTGATTACATCCTTTATCCGCTCCGATCGTCCCTTAATCAGGAGTTCTCCTTTGGGGGTGTCGTGCATCGCATGAACCGCGTTGATCACCAGATTGATCATCACCTGTTCAAATTTCGAGAGGTCCAGAAAGACGTGGGGAAGGTCGTCCTCGATATCAATAACAACGTTAGTGGAAGTCCGCGTCAGTTCATGACGGACCAGAAGCAACACTTCCTCGATGACAAGATCCAACTTCACGGGTTCGCGACTCAACGCCCGCTGTGAGGAGAAATCCACGAGTCCGCGGACGATCCGGTCAGCACGCTCAACCGCTTCACGCATTTGAGTCAGGATCATTTCGACATTGCCATCATCCGGATCGATCCCCCGGGAGAGGTAATCAACTCCGAGTAGAATCATCGCGAGCGGATTCTTCACCTCGTGAGCAACGCCGGCAGCGAGTCGGCCGATTGATTCCAGTTTCTCCGCCTGAATCAGCTGCATCTGGGTGTCGGCGAGCTCTTTGTTAGTCTTGACGAGGTTTTTATTCAGATGTTCGAGCTGCCGCAACGATTGAACCTGCTCGGTGATATCCTCACTGATGCCCACGACGAGATCGTGGCCTGTCTTCTCGTCTTTCACCGGCAATTTTACGGTCCGAAGGTGTACCTCGCCGCGGTGTTTTGTATCAATGATCTCCTCTGGCACCTTGAGAAGTTTACCCCGCTTGAGGACGGCCTTGTCGACACTTCGAAAGTAATTGGCTGATTCTTCAGAGAAGAGATCGTAGTCGTCGTTGCCCAGTGCCTTTACCGCCCGCAGGCTGGTGATCTCCTCCTGCTTCTTGTTCCAGAGAACAAATTTAAAATCGTCCGTCGCGTCTTTCGCGAAGACCGCGACAGGCAGATTGTCGAGAACTGATTCAACGAGACTTTGTTTTTGCATAACCCACGGGTGAGGCTTTTTAGCAGAAAAGAACAAAGTCAGGAAGCTAAAGAGAGATTATTTGATCGATTCAATAAGACAGCCAACTGGATCTGTTTCAGTGAACTGGACCGATTTGTCGGCGAGATACTGATCGAGAACATCACGCAGATATCGCTTTGAAGCGACCCGCCGACGGTCGCCGAATTCCGAAAAGAGATCATCAATCATGCCCCGATAAATAAGACTCCCTTCACGGTCGAAAACGGCGACTTCAGGGGTTGTTGTCACCCCCGCCTTTTCGACAAATGCATGATCAAGATCCACTCTGCCGTCCACTTTTAACGCATACTCCCGCCTGTGTTCGGCGACTTCATCCTTTGTTAGCGCTGCGTCAGGATAGATCAGTGAAAAGGAAATACCCCGCTCACTGTATTCCGTGAAAATACGATTGATTTCGGGCGCGTAATGGTTCGCAATCGGGCAATCAGTCGCCACGAAAAACCAGACTTCTGCTCCTGCCTTTTCCTCAGTATCAGCCAAAAGGAAGCCGGCTGTAGCGAAGAAGGCGACGATGATAAAAAGCTGCTTCATGCGTTGTTGTCGGACTTCATACTCTCGAGCCAGTCCTTCAAAGTTTGAATCTCTGAGGGATCGAGGACTTTGTTCTCATCCCCATCCAGTCGCAAGAGCAGGGCTCCCCGCAGTCGCGCCGGAAGCTCCTCCTCCTGAAGTGAGCCATCCTGATTCTTATCTAAAGCGCGGATAATCACAGGGAGTCGGTCAAGAACCCGCGTGTTCTTGAGCTCCTTGCCTAACTGGGCAAAAATTTTGGCCTTTTGCACCTGAGTGGAGCGATTGAGACTTGTGTAGTCATCCGCTTCGACAGGAACCCCGATCAAAGTGATACTTCCCATTTCATCGGTCGATTCACGCCCCCATTTAATCCTTTGCGGAGGTGTGTGCGGGTTGTCAGGATTCGCACTGGAGTTGTCATAAGTGATCACTGAGGTCAACACTGTTCCCGCGGGGAGAAATGTCGGTGACGCGAAATAATAGGTGTCCTGCCAGTCGAGATCCCAGTCAGGTATATCGAGCAGGATCTTCTCGGTTCCGTCAGGGAGACTCGCTGTCATCCGCATTGTCTCGCAAATGTAATGGGCGTGACCGCTCACGCTGATGGCTTCGACATCGACCGGAAGTTTGAAAGAGTCCTCGACGACGTAGTTGGTCTCACCCGCCGGAATATCAATTCCCATGCCCCGACCAAATCCCGGTGGCACCTGAACTTCCTGAAGCTGACGGGCCGGCGCCTGATCAGCGAAGTAAATCCCCACCGTCGTTTGCTCAACTTCGGCTTTGCCCGATGGATGAAAGTGAGTCGAGAGGACAAGATCCGATCCTTTCGGGAGCGGGCGGGCGAGGTCTCCGGGGAGCTTTTTTGCGCTGACGCCGGGAACATAGCCACCCAGCGAACCGCTCTTTCGAAAGGACATTCCGCGAAACCCCGGTTTTCCATCCTGCCCGTCGAGCTTCCTCGCTGTGCCGCTGTCATCGAGAAAGTAGAGCGAATGATGCACCACTGAACGCGCTGAAGGACGAAGCTCGATAGCCTTGACCCATTTATCCTCATCCAAATCGAGTGGGAGAACGAAATTGCGATAAATGTCAGGGCCGTCTGCCGGCACGTCATAGGGCATTGCCATTGTCACGATCATGTCAGGCTCTCCGAGCTGCCACCCTTCGGTATAAGAGGGCGGCTCAGGACTGTCTGCCGGATCGCCCTCGGCCTTTCCCTCGTCGACCCAGCGGCCTATCAGAGCAACCTCATCATCGGAGAGTCTCCGCACATCCTGAAACGCGGTCACTTCGTGGTTCGCGTGCCAGGGTGGCATATAACGATCATCGACCACTCTCGCGATCGTCTTCGCTTTGCGTGAAACCTCCTCATAGTTCGTGAGAGGAAAAGGGGCACTTTCCCCGGGGCGGTGACAGCTCATGCAGTTGGCATGAATGATAGGGGCGATGTCGCGGTGGTAAGTCACATCCTCACCTTGAAGGGGGAGAGAACACAGACAGATCAGGATGGAGGAGGTGACTGTTTTCATACAAGCCGGAAAGACGGAGGGCGCTCGCTGGAAGTTACACCGCTGACTCGAAAAACCCCGGAGCGGAAGAATGGTTTCAGGGCGTTGCCCCGTTAATAATCGATTCCAATATCGGCACGTATGATTTACTGAGAGGTTCAATCCCGTGAGGTGGAAATTCCCAGGTAATCCACGTGAGGTTCCGCTCCGCTGCCCATGTCCCCATGGAACCGGGCGTTTCATAGCCAATCCCCCCGACCAGCGGAAGTCCTGTCTGATCCGCGATCCACCGTGCGAGGGGTGAGTGATCCGGATCGTCGACGCAGGCAAGGGGGCCATGGAGGGTCAAGACCTGATTGGGATCGGCGGTTTCGAGAAGAGCGAGGAGAGCTTTTGATTCCGGCTCGGAACTGGCGGCAGGGCCGGTTCCGATAGGGAGGGTTTCATCCTCATCGGCGTGCCAGCGACAGCTCGTTGGATCGCTTTGCCAGTTTCGGGCCGGAAAATTGCGATTCAAATCGACTCCGTTCGCGTTGCCCCGTGTTCCCAGAGTGATGCCGTCAGGGTTCGCACAGAAAACGATGCCGATGTCAGGGGCAAGTTCCGAAGATTCACAGGAGCGCACCGCACGGGAAAGAGTCACGGTCGTTTCAGGCTCCTCGCCATGGATGCCGGCGACGATGAGCAGGTTGCATTTCTCCCGCGAAGGAAGCCACAAGAGAGGCGCTCCCAGAACCGAGCGCCCGTATTCGATCAGATCCAGATCTATCGCGGTTCGACGTGACATCGTTCAGTGAATCAGGGGTTCTCGCGCTGCCAGGGGATCTGCCCTGCACGATTGACGTGCATCATCAGGGCATTGAAGAGCTCGTCATACCGCTTCGGTGCAACATTCTTTGGAACCTCCCTTAACTCGCCTGCATCATTCTTGATATTGTATAACTGGTAGGGCTCAAAGGGCGTATTCCGCAACAGCTTCCAGTCGCCCTTTCTGACGGCGTGATAGGGGATGCCTCCATATTTGGCGTTTCCTTCAAGGCGCACCCAGAAGACGGAGCGGGGCATTTCCTCAAATAGCTCTCCTTTCAAAACCGGAAGAAAACTGCGCCCGTCCAAATCGTGCTTCACCGGAACACCCGCGATCTCAGCCAGGGTCGGGTAAAGATCCATCGTCAGGGAGATATGGTCTTTGTTCACCGCTCCCGGTTCAATCACGCCGGGCCAGCTCACTGACGTTCCCACACGAATCCCGCCCTCCCACATCTCCTGCTTGCCACCGTGCCAGGGACTATTGCGGGCCCCGACGCTGGATTGGCCACCATTGTCACTTGTGAAAACCACGACGGTATCCTCCCAGAGTCCCTCTGCTTTCAGTGACTCAACGACCCGTCCGACTCCCGCATCGAGGTGTTCGATCAAAGCGACCAGTGCGGCCCGTTGCCCGGTGATTCCATCCTCTCTCGCTTTCACTTTCTCCAACCAGTCAGCCGGAGGTTGTATCGGAGTGTGAGGGGCGTTGTAGGCGAGAAAGAGAAAGAACGGGTCTTCGGTATCTTTGCGTGCCTCTAGATAATCGACTGCCCAGTCCGTAAAGATATCTGTGGCATGCCCCTTGGGATGAATCGGGAGTTCGTTCCGCCTCATATAGTGTTTCCCGTGCCTGAGGTGTTTGTAGTAGTCATCCATCATGTCGCCGAGGAAACCGTGGAAGAAATCGAATCCATGATCGGTGGGGCGGTCCGGCTCTTCAATGCCGAGATGCCACTTGCCGATCAGGGCGGTGTCGTAACCGGCCGTTTTGAGATGCGATGGCAGAGTCACGACATCGTTGCGGAGGTTGCCCCAGCTCGTTGGACGTCCCGGCAAAGGAGTTCGAATCACACCGGGAACACCCGCCATGTCAGGATAGAGCCCTGTGATGAAAGAGGCTCGCGTCGGCGAGCAAACCGGACAGTTGGCGTAGAAAGAATCAAACCTCATCCCCGCGTTCATCAGGGCATCAATGTTAGGTGATTTCAGATCCGGTGCGCCATAAAGAGATAGATCCCCGTAGCCAAGGTCATCCACCATGATCACGAGCAAATTTGGCGGCTTTTTCTCCGCCTGAAGAGGCGACAAAATCAACAGTAATGACGCAATGAGGGCGGAAAAGAATTTCATCCTCACAGTCTTGCCGTTTTAATAATATGAATTCAACTCATGAGAGCACTTTTTAGCGCCATTTTATCATCAGCCCTCTTCGCAGGCGTTACGCATGCGGAACCTCTCGATGCTCCGGTCATCGAAATGGGAAAAAGCGGGGTTTCCAATTTCATCGCTCAAATGGAGAAAGAAGGAAAGGCCCACGTGGCCTTTCTCGGCGGCTCTATTACCGAGAATATAAAGGGGCACAGTAAGATGGTGGCCGACTGGCTCGTAAAGGAATGGCCGAAGGTCGAGTTCACCTTTACCAACGCGGGGCTCTCCTCAACCTGCTCACTCAGCGGAGCGGGGCGTGTCGATCGGGACGTCCTCAGTCAGGGACAGGTTGATTTGCTGGTTCTCGAATTCGCGGTCAATGATGATCAGGATGCGGGGCACGACCGCAAGACCGCGATCCGCGGACTCGAAGGGATCGTGCGGCAGTATTACCGTGAGAATCCGACTGGCAGCATAATTTCGGTTCAGTATGTGAATCCCGGGATTCTCAAGAATGTTCAGGAGGGAAAAGAGACCGTCAGTGTTGCGGCTCACAAGGAAGTGGCACGGCATTATGGCCTTCCCATTGTCGATGTGGGGCAGGGGCTTGCCAATGAAATTGCTGCAGGAAAAATGACCTGGGACGAAAACTACGGAGGAACCCACCCGAATCAGGAAGGCTACCGGTTCGCGAGTGATCTCATTACCTCGGTCATCGATGAAACAATCTCAGGAGAGACCCCGCAGACCGTCGCATTGCCGGATCCTCTCGATGAGGGCTCCTACGCGGATATGAAGATCGTCGATCCCGAAGCATTCAACTGGCTTGGAGGATGGAAGCACGCCCGGGTGAGCAAAGAACTCCTCCCGATGGGACAAGTGAGAAGCAACTACGAGAAGTACAAAACAATTCGATCGGAGTCTGCCGGCGACCATCTCTATCACAGTTTTGCCGGCAAAATGCTGGGAGCCTTTGTCCTTGCCGGCCCCGACGCCGGCGCCCTCGAAGTCAGCATCGACAACGGCGAGTGGAAGAAGGTCGAACTTTACCACAGTTACAGCGGGGGATTGAATTACCCGCGTTCCGTCATTCTCGCCGACGATCTCAACAACGCCTACCATCAGGTTGCGATCAGGACCGCCGCCTCAGATAATGAGAAATCCAAAGGTGCCACCGCCACGATCCTCTATTTCGTCACGAACTGACGTTTATACGAAGAGAGTCCCGCGTTGTCAGAACGCCCTAGGCAAGAAACGTCGCGCGGCGCTTCTTAACATCGCTGGCGAGCTGCTTGACCATCTCGACGGTCGTATCCCAGCTCACACAGGAATCGGTCACGCTTTGGCCGTATTTCATCTCGTCGGAAATCTTTTGAGCGCCTTCTTCGAGATGACTCTCAATCATCACCGCGCGGATGGAACTGTCACCGGTCGCGATTTGAGCACCAATCTCAGCACAGACACCCGGCTGATTGCGATAATCTTTCCCGCTGTTCGCGTGACTGCAGTCAATCATGATCGCCGGCTCAAGATTCTTCGCTTCTAGAGATTTGCGGACCGATGCGACACTTTCCCTGTCGTAGTTTGGTCCGGTCTTACCACCGCGAAGGATGATGTGGCAATCCTTGTTACCCTTGGTCGCCACAATCGCGCTGTCGCCTGATTTAGTGACAGAAAGAAAACGGTGCGGTTGCTGCGCTGCCTGAATCGCATCAATCGCGATCTGGCAATTGCCCATTGTTCCGTTTTTGAATCCAACCGGCATGCTGAGACCTGAGGCAAGCTCGCGGTGCAGCTGGCATTCGGTGGTGCGGGCACCGATTGCGCCCCAGGCAATGAGGTCTGCATAAAACTGCGGGCTGATCGTATCGAGAAACTCAGTTCCTGCAGAAACTCCCATTTCAGCAAGGTCGAGAAGCAACTTGCGGGCCGTGGTGAGGCCTTCGTTGATGTCGTAGGAATTATCGAGATGAGGATCGTTGATCAATCCCTTCCAACCAACCGTGGTGCGCGGCTTTTCAAAGTAAACACGCATGACAAGAAGGACATCGTCTGAGACCTCTTTGCTCAGTTCTGCCAGACGCTCAGCATATTCCAATGCCGCCTTGGTATCATGAATCGAGCAGGGACCCACCACCGCGAGGACACGGTCATCAGAGCCGGAAAGAATATCAGCGCACTCGTTGCGGGCCGCCGTCACGGTAGCCGCAGCAGCCTCCGAAAGAGCCACCTCTTCCATCAGGATGGTGGGGGCAATGAGCTGGCGGATTGAATCGATACGAACGTCGTCGAGTGGGATAGACATGGGGCGGGGAATAAGCATGATTTTAACCCTATATGAAAGGAAAAAATCACGGTTTTTATTTCAACTCCCTAAAAGGGGTATTGAGGATTTCCCCATATTCCTCTAGCCTTAACACTATATGGATAAACGCGCCCACCTTCGCAAAGACCCCAGAGATTTTACAGGAGGAGGCATTTTCGGCCTCCATGAAGACAAAGGCTCCACCGGGGATCAGATTATCGATGAGCGAATCAAGGTGCTTGTCGACGACTGGGCCTGCGGTGCTTCCAACAAGATCGTTCAGGAATTGATCGTCACCGCCCTCAAAATGGGAAGAGATTGCCTCAACGAGGGCGATCTGAAGCTATACAGCCGATCCCTCAAGGAAATGCGCAGTGCCAGTAACGTATTCGGGCCCTACGTGGATGAACGCAAACTATCGATCTTCGGAAGCGCGAGAACGAAGCCGGACGAGCCGGAATTTAAAGCCGCTGTTCGCTTCGCCGAGAAGATGAGGGAGGCCGGCTTCATGTCGATCACCGGTGCCGGTCCCGGAATCATGGAAGCTGCACAAGAGGGCTCCGGCCGTGACGGGAGCTTTGGACTCAACATCAAACTGCCTTTCGAACAGGGCGCAAACCCCACAATCGACGGCGACGAAAAGCTCATCAATTTCAATTACTTCTTCACCCGCAAACTCGCTTTTGTGAAGGAGAGCGACGCCATTGCCGCCTTTCCCGGTGGTTTCGGGACCATGGATGAGCTTTTCGAAGTTCTCACTCTGATACAGACAGGGAAAGCGCAGGTCGTGCCCATCGTTCTCCTCGACGCGAAAGGGGGAACCTACTGGAAAATGTGGATGCAGTTCGTGAAAGAGCACCTTTTTCGACTCGGTTTGATTTCCGAAGAGGACTTCTATCTCTTCAAAATCACGACCGATCTCGACGAAGCCGTTGAGGAAATCACGAACTTTTACAAGAACTTCCACAGCTACCGCTATGTCGGGAAACGGCTCGTGATGCGTTTGCAACACGAAGTCACTCCCGAGCTTCTCGGTGGGCTGAACAACAATTACGCCGATCTCATCGAAGAAGGGGAGTATCACACCAGCGGTGCCCTCCCAGCGGAAAAAGACGAACCTCACCTCGCCGACCTGCCGCGGTTGATTTGTTCGAAGAAGCGGGGAATGGCGGGACGTTTCCGCCAGATGATCGACTTCGTGAATCAGCACTGATCCTCCGGGAATCGGGAGTTAAGAATTGTCATCTCAGACCGGTGGTATGCCTGACCTGTTTTACGAGAGCCAACTTCGCGAGGAAGGCTATTCCACGATCGCCGGAATCGATGAGGCCGGGCGTGGACCGCTTGCGGGACCGGTTTCAGCGGCTGCTGTCGTCCTTCCAGCTGATTATACTCACAGCGTATTAAATGACTCCAAGCAGCTCAGCGAGAGTAAGCGAGAGCTTTTGTATGAGGAGCTCACGAACGATAAGCGGATCCGGTGGGCCTCCACCCTCATCAGTGCAGAGAAAATCGACGAGATCAACATCCTCCAGGCCACCTATCTCGCGATGCGACTCTCATTCGAGCAGCTCAAGCCGCGACCGAAGATTGCTCTCATCGATGGCAAACCGATTAAGCATTTTACCGGGAAGCACAGAGCGCTCGTGAAGGGGGATTCTCTCAGTCTTTCGATCGCCGCCGCGAGCATCATCGCAAAAGTGGAGAGGGACAGGCTTATGATCGAATACGATAAAGAGTATCCCGGCTACGGCTTTGCCCGTCATAAGGGATATGGGACCGCCGCCCATCGGGAGGCTCTCATGAAGCTGGGGCCCTGTCCGATTCACCGTCGCAGTTTTGCCCCGGTCGCGCTGGCGGAGGCAGCTGCAGGGTGAGACCTTTCGTCCAGGCCTGGCATCGGCTCTTTGATCGGGAACTCGATCATTGCGTGGAACTACCGGATCGCGATTCCATGACTCAGGCGGAATGGAACCATTTCGTCGGTTCGACCGGCGAGCGCCTTGCAGGAAAAGCACTGTGGCGTTCCGGCCGGAAAGTCCTCTACCGTAACTACCGTCCTGAAAATGGAACCGGGGAGGTCGATATTGTTTACCGCGATGGAAAGGTACTCGTCTTCGGCGAGGTTAAAACCCGCACCCGGGGCGAATTCGGAGAGCCCGCCCGCGCCGTCGATAAAGCCAAGCAGCGCCTCATCATCAGAGGTGGCAATGCCTGGCTCAACGAGCTGAACGATCCCGAAATCCTTTTCCGCTTCGACATCATCGAAGTCCTTCTCATCGACGGCTACCCGCCCGATGTCCGGATCAACGAAGGTGCCTTCACGAATCCTCAGAAAAGGTAATGTGTCCGAAATTATCGAAGTCTATCTTTTTTTGAATTGTGGGCCTAGACGTAATCTTCGACCGCATCCCAAAAGTCATTCTCGTGCACAATTACGATTGGTTTACCAGCCTTTCTATATTCCACTGCTTTCTCCACTTTTCGCCCGTAACATGAAAATGCCCAGCAGGGATTGCCGGCAGCTCCTATTACGAGAAATTCTGTTTTCTGAGTAACTTCGGATGAAAAGAGACCTCCCAATTTTGAAATAGAATCAACCAAATTCGCTCTCCGACCTTTGATTGATTGGCCTGTAAATGTAAAAGTCCTGCCCTGAAATTCGATTTCGGGGCAATTTGAACATACACCGGGCAGAGTCGATAGTTTCGTCGTCTTCGATTTTACTCTATCTATCTCCGTGTGGATCCGTTTGGCGAATGAATAAGAGAAAAAGTCCTCAAAAAACGCCTTTAGTAATGATTCCTCCTCTGAATCAATCCTACCATCTTTCAAAACGTCCAGTAGAAGCGAGTCAAGCTCATCATAAGGGTAAGTCCCCTTCATCTGTTCGTTATCATCTATCCACTCCTTGAGTCTCCTCGCTTCCTCAGTTGATATAATATCATCAGCCAATATTCCATGTAGAATCCCATGCAACTGCTGAATGTCGTGGGTAATCTCATTAAAATAATTACTTTCCGGAGTTAGATTCTTACAGAGCCACAGTAGATCTTCCTGTTCTTCCGGATCAATTACGCCATCCTCCATCATCTTATCCAATGCTGGGATCAACTCGCTAAAAGGATGGCGAGCTACCAAATCTCTGTGTTCATTCGCCCAATTGAGAATCTCTGAAATTTCAGCAGCATTCAGTTGATCATCAATTGCGACGCCGCGCAGTAGACCTGTCAAAGTGTGAACTGCTTTATCAATTCGCTGCTTCTTAGTAAAATGGAAATACTCGTTCATCTATCCTCTAACACTACACTAGGAAATCGTTGCTCGGAAAACTACAATTCTGGAGAATTACGCCAAATGACACAAACACGTGCTCAGAGAAAATTATCTAACAACAGGAATGAAGCACCATTATACCCACATGCAGCGGTTCCGTAGCAGTATCCAAATTTACGAGCACGATTCCCACAGCCTTCAAGCCACCCCACGCGCCGCTCGTTTCGCGGCGTCCTGATCGAAGAAAGACTCCATCTTGCCGTTGAGATCCTCGTAGAAGGTTTCCGCAAAGCGTTCCAGCTGACGGGCGCGCTGCTCGCTTCGTGCATTGGCACCTGCCGCCAGCTTTGCTTTCTCCTGCTCGATGCGCTCATCAAAGGATGATTCGAGATCGATCAGGTTTTCGACGAACTCCTTCGCGGCCCGTGAACTGCCAATCCCTTCAATCATGGCATTCTCGAGCGGCTTGTTCTGGGTGAGGTGAAGAAGGCGACCATCGGAGAGATTATCCATGTAGGCGTGGAAACTCTTGAGCCATGCCTCGCGCTCACGTGCAAAACGAACTTCTTCGCAATCCACGAGAGAGTCGTAGGGGCCGGGCTGTGAGAAGAACTTCACTACCAGCGGGATCGTATCGATCAGCATGAAAAGACCCGCGAGGATGCAGTAGGCGATCAAAGCGAACTTTCCACCTTCAGCGGCATCTTCAAAAAGACGGTGCAAAGCGAGTGTCTGTGTAAGAATGTCACGGCGGGGCTCAGCAGTGATACCGGCAATGCGCTCCTGTTCCTGAGTGCTGATGGCGGCGATCTCAGACTGGAGACGTTCCAGTTCACCCAGACGGGTGTCGATCTGAGCGGTAATTGTCGTCCGGATCGTGTTCTGCTGCTCGACAAACTGATCGGCCTGTGATTGCTGCACCTGGCGCTTCAGATCCGCGACGCGGGCACGCTCCTCTTTGATGCGCTCGGCCTTGGCCGCTGCGATTCCGACGAACTCAGCTTTGATTCCCTCCTCGGTCTCTTTGACGCGGGCAGCGAGATCCGTATTTTGCGCCGTCAAATACTCAAGCGCTCCTGCAATGCGCTTAGCCTCCTCGCGACGCCAGGCGAGTTGATCATCGCGAATGCTCTTCGCACGTGGCCCGAGGCCGACGATGCCACTGCGCTGTCCATTCACCTCAAGCTCAAACTGGGTCTGCCAGCTATCCAGCTCCACCTGCAGTTCTGCGTATTTGGTCTGCATCTCGGCAAACTCGGTATCAATCGCTTCGATCTTCTGACGATAAACCGCTGTCTCAGCATCGATGCGCCCATCCATTTGGGCCCGTAGCTCAGCGTCCAGCTCGGAAAGGGGATCCGCTACGCCGACGGAGGTATCTTCCACGAGGAATTCAGCTGAAAAGGTCTCTTCGAACTTCTGACGCTGTTCCGCAATTTGGCCTTCGAGAGCAGTGACCTTCGTTTCGACACCGGCCTTGTCCTCATTCGCGGCGAGGCGGACCTCTTCGATTTCCTCCTGTCTGTCACTCTCAATCACACTGGTAATCGTGTCGCTGAAGAGCAGCAGGGTGAGCGGGTGGGAGATCGTAACGCCCATGAGCGCTGCAACGAGAATACGGAGAAAGAACTGAGCCACTTTGCGGTGGAACTTCTGATAGGACCGGTAGATCGAAAGCAAGGAGCGGTCGATCGTCATGATGATGAGCCCCCAGGCCGTCGCTACCGGAATGATGATCTTCCAGTTGTCTGTCAGGGTCGAAAGCGCGTAGGCGCAGGCGATAAAGGCAAAGACAGTCGGCACGAGAACCGTCGCTCCGAAGGCGACGTATTTCCGCTGTTCCCAGCCGGGGCATTGCTCAAGTGTGTCAGCTCCGGCGCCCGAAAGCCAGAAGAAGAAGTGTTTGAGAGGATTGTTAGAACGTGGCGGGGCAGGTGGGGTCGTTGAGATCATGGCGCATAGATTGAGTGGTTAGACAAGTGTGTCGGCATCACCAAACAAAAGCGCCCGGCGCTACCAAATGAACAGTTATCACCTGAATACTTAAGAAGCCTTGATAATATGTAAATCTCTAATTTGCCCGAAATTATAGCTCTTTCGAGTACGCGCTTGGCTGATAGAGGCATCAGTTCAAGGGGAATTTCGTTACGACGCAGGTCGCGAGGGCGTGGCTAAACCCCCGAATATTTCTGCAGGCGGGTAACCACGCCCTGGCTCCTCGAGCTTCCGATAGCCACCCTGCGTTTATCCCCATGGAGAACCAGCACCTCCGTTACCGGGACTTCTGCGGCTGCCAGTTCAGCACATTCAAAGGTTATGGAGCAGGTCGGGGGTGTCGTCCAACGCTTTGAAGAGAGACTCACCAGCATTGCAACCCACGGGCACAGCAAAATTATTTAAATTTTAAATTCAATTTTATAAATATATTAAAATTAACTGATTCTGTCGGATCGTATGTCACACGGTCTTTTCGGAGCAGGAAATGAGCTTTCCCGGTGCGCCAAGGTGCATTCAACAGGGTCAGGTCATCGACCTTACCCTGTTTGATTGGCCGGATGGAGCGTCAGATTAGGCACCACCTTGGCGGGCTTTCTCACTTTCTCACTTT
>JAYWLB010000115.1:0-7476 GCA_035967665.1 Verrucomicrobiales bacterium BCK34 | reverse complement strand
CTCATCAGGGACGATTCGCCCTACCCGACTTACACGAAATCGAACAGGGTCTGACGCATTCCCGCACAACCATAGGAACACGTTTGAGAGAAGGTGGGGAGAGACGTCCCCGTCGAGCCGCCGCGTTCGATACGATGCGATCCACGCCCTGCCGCTTCGCTGCAAAACCAGGTGGTGATTTCGGCAAACCAGAGGACCACGCGGCTCATCAGGGACGATTCGCCCTACCCGACTTACACGGAATCGAACAGGGTCAGGTCATCGACTCAACCCTGTTAAGTCCTTCGCTTATTCCCAGGTTTCGAGCACTTTTCGCTCTTTCACAGGCCACCAGTCGCTGATTTCTTTGGCGAGTTCTTTCACGACCCCGGGATTCTCTGAGGCCAGATTCTTTTCTTCGGCGGGATCAGCCTTGAGGTCATATAGCTGCGGGCGCTTCTCGGTTCTCGGGTGCGTTGAGGCGTAACGATTCACCGCACCGTCGTAGGTGAGCAGGAGTTTCCACTGGTCTTTAACGATCCAGCGATACAGAAGCGAATCCTCCGGCTTTTCGACATTCGCAATATCGTGCGCAAACCCTTCCCCGAGGACTTTCTCGCGGGGCGTTGGCTCGCCGCTTTTCAGAGAGGCCATCAGATCGATTCCGGGCATGTAGTCAGGAATGTCCGCTCCCGCAGCGCTCAACATTGTCGGAACGATATCGATACTTGAGGCGAGTTGATCACCACGATCACCGGGCTCGATCACTCCGGGCCAGCTATACATGATCGGCTGACGCGTTCCGCCCTCGTTCGGCGACTGCTTGGATCTCGGTGCGTATTTCCCGCTTTTCTCACTCTGGATCCAGCCGTTGTCAGAAAGATAGACGAAGAGCGTGTTGTTCGTTTCGCCCTTTTCATCGACGTAATCGATGAGCTGTCCGCAGGTCTGATCAAACCACTCACACATCGCGTAATATCTCGCCACGAAGGGGGAATCGACCATCTTCTGATACTTTTCGAAAAGCTCCTTTGGCGGATTGTGAGGGGTGTGGGGAAGAAACGGTGCATACCAGATGTAGAACGGCTTCTCCTCCTCCACGGAGTGATCGATGAAATCGAAGACGGGCTTCATTCCCTCCCGTCCGATCTTGAGCCCATCGTCACCGTGACGGCCGCCGGGCTCCGGGAATCCACGTGTCATCCCTTCAGTGAATCCACCGCGCTGGTAGCTGCCTTCCCACCATTTGCCTGACTGGTGGCTGAGGTAGCCACTGTCGCCAAGCAAGTGAGCAATCGTCGGCTGGCGGTCCACGTAGGAAATCATCTTACTCCGGAGAGCGTCGTATTCAGGCCCCGCCTTTTTCCCCTCTGTCAAAACAGGTGAAGGATCGTTCCCGCTGACCATGTGCTGATGCGTGTAGAGCCCCGTTGCGAGGGTCATGAGCGATGGCCGGCAAAGCGCCGTGGGAACGTATCCGCGACGGAAGACAGCACTCCTTTTCGAGAGCTTGTCGAGATGGGGTGTTTCGATGTGCTCGTGCCCCATAAAACCGTAGTCGGTCCAGGACTGATCATCTGAAAGCAAAAGCACGATATTCGGCTTCTTCTCAGCTCCGAACAGAGGTGAAGCGAATGCAATCAGGGTAAGGATAAGGAAACTTCCACGCATCAGGAAAGAACGTTGCTGAGGCAAAGATGTCAATCCGGCAGCAGAGACGCAAACGGGGCCGAATGTACTTTATCCTGAAGCTTCTGGTCCCGATAGGGCAGCACATTTTATAAAGAGCAATCACCTCCCTATCTCTTGACTTTCCAAAGGGTTAAGACGATTTTTGCAATTAATTTGCATTTCGAATCCATGCGCCAATTTCACCTCATCCCCGTCTTTCTGACGCTTCTCTTCGCCGTATTCATTACATCCTGCGAAAAAACAGCGAGCGTTCCAGCCCCCGTCACCGGGAAGCCGACCGTTTTCGTCCCCGTGGCGCCGTATGCCTTCCTCGCAGAGTCGATCGGAGGAGATATTTTCGACGTTCAAACTCTGGCTTCGGAAGGCTCCGATCCTCACACCTTTACCCCGACGCCGAAGGATGTCGTCAATCTCTCCGCCTCCCAACTTTATTTCACTGCCGAGCTGCCGTTTGAAAGAGCGCTTTTGGAAAAACTCGAAGAGAGTAAATACGCCCCCCGCGTGGTCAACCTGCTCGAAGGCCTTGAAACCGTTGACGGCTCCTGCGATCACCCTTCTCACGACCACAGTCATGATCACGGTGATCACAGCCACGACCACGCTCATGAAGACGATCACAGTCATGATCACGACGACCACGACCACGCTCATGAAGACGATCACAGCCATGACCACGACGACCACGACCACGCTCATGAGGACGATCACAGCGGGCACGATCACAGCGGCCTTGATCCTCATGTCTGGCTCTCCCCCGCGCACCTGATCGAGCAGGCCGGCATCGTTTCATCTGCGCTTAGAGAGTTAGCGGACTCAGACGAGGCAAAAGAAAAAATCGATGAAAGAACTCTCCAGCTGATTTTCGAGATCACCTCAACTGACAAGGAACTCGTAACCGCGCTCGGACCATTTCGCGGCGAAACCTTTTACGTCTACCACGGGGCCTTCGGCTACTTTGCCAATGCTTACGGGCTGATCCAGAAGCCGGTTGAGATCAATGGGCGCAGCCCGGAACCGAAGGCACTCGTAAGCCTTATCGAACAAGCGAAGAAGGATGAGGTATCGGTTATTTTTGTTCAGCCCCAGTTTGATACATCGAGCGCAGAAGCTCTCGCAGAGGCAATTGGCGGAAAAGTGCTCCCGATTGACCCGCTCGCAAAAGACGTTCTCAAAAATCTCATCAACATCGCTGAAGTAATCACGGGAAAATAGGGCGGGGACACACTGATTACGAGGTAATTAGCCCGATAAGAGGGGGCATCGACTCTTCCTGATGCTTTAAACTTACACCTTGATTAGTTATGATAATTATGTAAATTATCATAAATGGATTCTCAGCACCTCAGGGAAGGCTCCCCTCTTCCGGAAGGAGAAACAACCGTTTCCGCCGCACCGACCGCTCATCATCTGCCTGCGCAGATGAAGCCAAAGCCGATCCCTCTCCCCCGCGGGCAGGAATCTCAGGAAATTCTCAAGCAGCTTGAAAAGGTCGTTTCAGAATTTGTGATCAAATATCCATCTCACACCAAGAGAATTCCCGCCGTCAGAAACGGAGAGTATCCGGTCATTGCCTTCGTTCGCACGATGGCTTCCTCGATGGCTGAAAAGCAGGAGGAACTGGAAAAGCTGAACGCTGAAGTTAAGAAAATCGCGGAAGAGAAAGAACGCTTCCTCGCAAACATGAGCCACGAGGTTCGCACTCCGATGAACGGAATCTTCGGTGTCCTCAACCTGCTCCTCGATACTGACCTGGACAGCGTCCAGAGAGACTATCTCGATACGATCCACAGCTCAAGCGAGTCACTGCTCGCGATTCTGAATGACGTTCTCGACTACGCCAAACTCAACTCGAATGAACTGAAACTGCGCCCCCGGAAGTTCGAGCTCGAAAAAGTTCTCCGGGATGTGCTTTCGGTCTACAAGCCGACAGCTGATGAAAAGGGCGTCATGCTCAGCGCGACGATTGATCACGACCTCCCTGACTTTTTCGAAGCCGACGACCTGCGCCTCAAACAGATCCTCGCAAATCTCGTGAGCAACGCCGTGAAATTCACCCCGAAAGGTGAAGTCCAGGTCAAGGTCCAGGGCATCACCAAATCCAACCGGACACAGCTGCTTTTTGCCGTGGAAGACACGGGTATCGGTATCGCCGAGCACGAGGGAAAAGATCTTTTCACCCCGTTTCGCCAGCTTGAGTCGAATCCTGAGACCCATTATCAAGGCACCGGCCTTGGCCTCGCGATTTCACAAAATCTAATCGAACTGATGGGAGGCCGGGTCTGGTTTGAAAGAAACCAAAGCGGCGGGACAACCTTTCTTTTCACGATCGACTACACTGCGCCGGTGGAGGACATTGAGGAAACCCGCGATCTGGTCACCGTGAAACGCATGATCGAGCCCCTCGTTGACAGCGCCGATCGACAGTCATTTCGAGTGCTCATAGCGGAGGACAACCCCGTCAATATCAAGGTGGCTTCACTCACCTTCCAGAAGCTTGGTTGCAACGTAACCACGGCGAGAAACGGCAAAGAAGCCGTCGACATTGCCGACGGGCCTGTGTTATTTGACCTCATCTGCATGGCCATCAATATGCCGGTCATGGATGGTCATGAAGCGGCACGACAGATTCGCGCCCTCAATCACGAGAACGCCTCTGTCCCCATTTTGGCAATGACCGGAATGGCCTTTGAAGAGGATCAGGAAAAGTGTCTCGCTTCAGGAATGACCGATGTCATCACGAAGCCGTTCGAGATCGATACCCTGCGGCAATTTCTGGATAAAATCCGCGAACCGGAGGTCGGTGAGGTCGCCCTGAGTTCGTAATCTTCAATGCCCTTATGAGCTTTTGCCGCCTCCAACTCGCAGAAACCGGCGAAAGAGGTGTATATTTCACTGGCGTTTTCCGATGATTTCGCGAGGATGAATCCATGGTCCTCGATTTCCGAATTCTAAGTGGTTCAGCACACCCGGCGCTGGCAGATGAAATCGCCGCATACCTTGGGGTGCGGCGGTCCGATGCCACCGTGAAACAGTTTCCGGATGGAGAAACATTCGTTAAAATTAACGAGAATATCCGTGGTCGGGACATTTTTATCGTTCAGCCAACCTGCCCTCCCACCAACCAGAACCTGATGGAGCTGCTCATCATGGTGGACGCGGCGAAACGGGCCAGTGCCGAAACCATCAATGCCGTGATTCCCTTTTTCGGCTATGCGAGACAGGACAGAAAAGACCAGCCGCGCGTTCCTATCACCGCGAAACTTGTCGCCAATCTCCTCACCGCCGCAGGCGTTACGAGAGTCCTCACGATGGATCTCCACGCCGGCCAGATTCAGGGCTTTTTCGATATTCCTGTGGACCACCTCTACGCGATGCCCGTTCTCATCAAATACCTCAGGGATCAGGGAGTTTCAGACAATCTCGTGGTTGTTTCCCCCGATGTCGGCGGCATGAAAATGGCTCACGCCTATTCGAAGACACTCGGAACCCCTCTCGCGATCGTTGCGAAGAACCGGGTCAGCGCCACCGAGGTGGAGGCAATCAGCCTGATTGGTGAAGTCGAAGGCCGCGACGTATTTCTTGTCGACGATATTTCCGAAACCGCGGGAACTCTCACCTCCGCCGCCAAATTGCTGAAAGAACGCGGTGCCAAGCGCATCTACGCCGGCGTTTCCCACGCCGTTTTAAACGATCAGGGCAGACAGCGTATCGCCGAATCAGCTATCGATGAACTCATTTCGACGAACAGCACCCCGTATGCCACAGGGGAAAAAGTCAAAACTCTCAGCGTCGCGGAGCTGCTCGGCGAGGCGATCCGCAGAATACATCTTAAAGAGTCAGTAACATCTCTCTTTGACATCTCGTAAGGATCGACTAAATTTCGCGCCCTCACATGAGAAGGCCATTATTCGGCCTGAATTAATCTCAAACAGACCGGAAAAATGTCTAAACAAGTAACGCTCCAAGCCGAAAAGCGTGAAGTTCAAGGAACTTCAGCGTCAAAGCGTCTTCGTCGCGAAGGAATCGTCCCAGGTGTGATCTACGGATCAAGCCAGCGGGAGTATATGATTCAGCTCAACTCGAAATCGTTCTTCGATCTTGCCCGTAAGCAGGCAAGTCACAACTTCCTCGTTAACCTCGAAATCGAAGGTGCCGCGGAAAAAACAAAGCTCGCGATCGTTCAGGACATTCAGCGTGACCCACTCAGCGGTTCACTGATCCACGTCGATTTCCGCGCAGTTAACGAGAATGAGTCCATCAGCGCAACGGTTCCAATCGAACTTCACGGAGAGCCTATCGGCGTGAAATCCGGTGGCCTTCTCGAGCAGACCATCCACGAGATTGAAATTTTCTGTCGTCCCGGTGACCTTCCAGAGGCGATCATCAACAATGTCGAAGGACTTGAAATTGGTGACACCCTGAAAGTCAGTGACCTCAACTTCCTCGATGGTGTTTCCACCAAAATGGGTGGCGACGTTCTCGTAGCCGTTCTTGCTCAAACACGTGCCGCAGCCTCTCAGGGCGGTGGCGGTGAAGGTGCTGCCGAAGGCGAAGCTGCTGAAGGCGATGCAGCCGAGGGTGCTGCCGCTGCTGAAGGAAGCAGCGAGAGCTAAACTCAAGCTTCCCTCGCAATTCAATTTAAAGAAGGCTCCGGTTTCCCCGGGGCCTTTTTTGTATCCCCATGAAACGCCCTCTCGTCTCGATTGCTCTTCCCGTGAGAAATGCGGGAGCGACTTTTCAGGCAGCGCTCGGGAGCCTTCAGAAGCAGTCAATCGACGATCTGGAGATCATCATCGTCGATCACGGCTCAAGTGACGACACCGCATCGCTAATCAGGAAGGCGGCAGCTGAGGATTCACGAATCCGACACTTCGAGGGAAAAGGAACCTTCGTCGAAGCCGCCAATCTCGCCTGGGAAATGGGGACGGGCGACTTCGTGGCGCGGATGGACGGCGATGACGTCGCCTACCCTGATCGAATTGAGAAGCAACTCGCCTTTCTTGAGCACAATCATGCGATCGCCGCCTGCGGCTCACTCGTCCGCATCGTAAAGCAGGCCCCGGACGGCTCCCCCGCTCCACCCGACGACGGCTACCGGCGATACAACGAGTGGATCAATTCAATGAAAACGCCCGAAGCAATCCTCCGCGAACGCTTCGTCGACAGCCCCATCCCGAACCCGACAGCGATGATTCGACGCGAGGTCCTCGTCGAAACCGGTGGCTACCGGGATCCCGCCTGGGCCGAAGACTACGACTTCTGGTTGCGCCTCCTCCAGAAAGGGTATTCCATCGGCAAAGTCGACGAGGTTTTACTCGATTGGTATGATTTCGAGCAACGCAGCACCCGCACTCTCGCGCGCTACGAACTCTCGCAATTCCAGAGCGCGAAAGCCCACTACCTGAGCCAAATCGAAAAAGTAAGAGACCTCGGCGTATTCATCTGCGGAGCGGGACCGGTCGGGAAAGAATTCGCCCGCTTGATAGGGGCGAAAAAGGTAAAGATCCATGCCTTCATCGAAGTCAACAAACGGCAGATCGGGAACTGCATTCACGGGATCCCCGTGCTGGGCACGGAGACCTACCCCGACTTCAAAAACAAAGCAGTCGCGCTCAGTGCCATCGGGCAGCCCGCAGCGAGAGAAAAGGTCCGGGGCGACCTCCTCCCCGCCGGATTCCGGGAAGGCCACGACTTTTTCTGCGTCGCCTGAGGAGACGGTGAGAATCGCCTCCTCTCTCCGGTAAGAGAGCCGTCCCCATGGAAGGAATCCCCCTTCCTCTACCCGTAGAGGAACGAAACTCGTTC
>JAYWLB010000114.1:0-336 GCA_035967665.1 Verrucomicrobiales bacterium BCK34 | reverse complement strand
GGGCCACCCGCCCCATGTCCGAGGCGCTCTCCACGTGAAGGAGGACGTGATAGTCGGTGTCGGGCATGGGGTAGGGCAGGGCCACGGTCACATCCGGGAGGACCGGGGGAAAGAAGGTGCTGGGGGCGGCTAGGGTGCGGATGTCGGTGATCGTCCCGGCGACGGTCGTCCCCGTGTCTCCCGCGGGCACGGTGATGCGGGCCAGGCCCAGCCCCCCCTCGGGCGCGGTGCTCCCCTCGGTGAGCTGGACCGTGCCGTCGTTGGTGAGGGAGAGGACGTAGGTCTTCGCGGTCGTCCCCGGGTTCGTGGGCACGGCGATGACGTTGGGCCGCTCCG
>JAYWLB010000025.1:0-103066 GCA_035967665.1 Verrucomicrobiales bacterium BCK34 | reverse complement strand
GATGTCTTGACGGTGGACTCGATTCTGGGTCGTCGCCTGAGCTCGGTGGCCTTTGATCAAATGATCGAAACGAACGCTCATCCCAACGGCTCGAATGCTGATTGGAGGAAAGCCAACGGGATGCCGCAGTAAATTATCTTTGAACAAAGACGCCGCGTTTTTTCCGAATTGGGCAAACCGAAGCCGGGGTTGATTCATTCAGCGTCCGGGGGGATGTCACAATTTCACCCGGAAAGGCAATATGGAGTGGTGGGCCTGGTTACAGGCGCTGCTTGGATCTGCGATTCATTCTTGATTGTTGTGTCGTATTTGATAAGTATTACCCCATTAAATAAAATATCTTGAATAATATTCAGGTGTTTTGTTATTTTTCATAAAATACTCCCCCTAAATATGAAGCAAACGACTTCTTCTCGTCGTCGGCGCTGGTTTTTTGCGCGTTCCATGGCTCGCGCTTATCAGGAATGGCTCGAAAAGCGCACCCGAAACGGCTCCCGCAGCAGGACAAATGCTGTCAAGGCGAAATCCAGACCGCTCTTTGCCGAAGCTCTTGAGCCCAGGGTTCTTTTTTCAGGGGTGCCTGTACCGGTGGAACAGGCAGAAGAGCAGAATGTGGATTCGCAGCAGGTAATTGCCGCTCAAACATCCGAACTGATGGAATCGGACATGGAGAAGCTGGGGGGCTTTTCCATCGAGGATGGCGCAGAGACGGATTTTTCGGAGGAAGATCTTGAGCGATTGGCCAATGAGGCGGTGGCACGGTGGGAGAAATCCGGGCTGTCAGCGAAGCAGATCGAGGCGCTAGAGCAGATCAGTTACGTAGTGACAGATTTGGAGGGATCTGCTCTGGCGTATGCGGAAGGAAATTCGATTTATATCGACGATGATGGTGCGGGTTATGACTGGTTCATTGATGATACCGAGTGGCTGGATGAAGAGTTTGTGAAAATTGACGGGCTCCTTCGTGCTGCGAGTGGTGCTGATATCGATGGCTTGGCCGGTGACGGAATCGACATGCTCAGCGTGCTCATGCACGAACAGGGGCATATCCTCGGATTGCTTGATGAGTATGAGCTGGGGCTGCGGGACTCATCGATGTATGGAATCTTTGAAGAAGGCGAGCGGCGGATACTTGCGGAAGGGCAGGCTGATGGAGCTGTGGCGTTGAGTTTGGAGGGTAGGCACTTCAGTCATGCCAATACATTAGGGCAGGTCATAGTGTCCAGTCAGCTGGATTGGAACGCCTACGCTCTCGGTTTGGGAGCAACTCCCGCGACCGGTGAGCTTCAGGAAGTTATCTTCGACGGCGCCGGCACGATTAATGTGACCGGAAATGTCACGGTTGGAGCGATACACTTTAAAACCGCAACGACATTAAGCGGTGGAACAATTACGCTGGCCGGAGCGGTGAATGGTGCGATCGAAGCCGACGCAGATTCGACGATTAACTCGGTGCTTGCGGGGACAGTGGGGCTTACCAAAACCGGAGAAGGAACACTGACCCTTTCCGGGGCAAACACCTACGCGGGGACAACCACGATCTCCGACGGTGTTCTCAAACTAGGCAACAATTCCGCGCTGGGTGATGAAACGGGTAAAACCGTGGTTGAGAATGGAGCAACACTCGATATCGCGGGTTTCAAAGGTGGCAATACCAGTAACGAACTGGTGGAAATCGAAGGGGCCGGCTTTGGCGGTCAGGGAGCGCTGATGAATTCGGGCGGACAGCAAACTGCTGCTTTCCGAAGAATAACACTCACCGACGACGCCACGATCAGCAGCGATACGACGCGCTGGGATATTTCAGGAACCATGGATATGGGTGGAAATACCCTAACCAAGATTGGCTCCAGTAGCTTTTACCTGAAGAATCTCGTAATTACCAACCCGGGAAGCGTTGATATCAAGAATGGGACTTTAGTCTTGGAAGCGACAACTGATTTCGACGGTAGTGGAGCGATCACAGTTCGCTCGGGTGCCACCTTGCTCTTGAATAAGAGTGTTGGGAATGGCGCGACTCCGATATCTCACGATGTTGGTCTTGTCCTTGAGAATGGCAGTACGTTAAAAGCAGACACCTTCCTCGGTGGGGTTGTTTCTCCTACGATTGCCGGAGATGTCATCCTCGTGGGGGGCACCGCGACGATCCATACTGACACCGGTTCAGAGAGCAGTATTTCGAACCTGGTTCTTTCAGGTGATATCAGCGGGGCCGGGAGCATTCGCAAAATCGGGACTGAAATTCTGACGTTGAGCGGATCCAATACCTACGCCGGGACGACGACAGTATCGAACGGCACTTTGCAAATGGATGGCACTCATGCCGGTGGTGATAGTTATTCAGTGGCATCCGGTGCTACCTTATCCGGTGTTGGCTCGATCACACTGGCGAGTGGAAAATCAGTCAGCACAACAGGGACCGGAAGCGTTTCTGCGGGAGTGAACGGAGTGGGGACTCTTAACGTGTCAGGAGATGACACCGACCCGTCCGGAACGAACACCGTGAATCTGAGCGGGAACTTTGAATTGGACATAGACGGGGCAAATGCGGACAGCCTTGCTGTGACGGGAACGGTGACCCTCGGTGGGGATATCAGTTTCAATGTGATCACGAATCCGACGGCGTCGCTCTTTAAGATCGTTGATAACGATGCGGTAGAAGCTGTTTCGGGAATTTTCAGCGGATACGCTGAAGGGAGTGTAATTACCCTCGGTGGTGAAACTTACAAGATTTTCTACCAGGGCGGTGACGGAAATGATGTTGTGCTGGTCAATGCGACCACTCCGACCACAGTCTATGTGGATGATGCCTGGGCGAGTGGGGTTAACAATGGGCAGATTGTTGCAGATGCGGATTCAGGGACGACCGGGAATCAGGATGCTGTTTTCGGAATCAATGCTTTTGCGACATTGGCTGATGCGCTGGCTGCTGTCAGTGCGACCGGAACGATTGTTGTCAACGCAGGTGACTACGACGAAACCGTCAACATCACCGGTGGTCGTATGCTTGAAATCACCGGACTCGACAGCCCGGGCACCGTGGAGATTCAGAGTCTCTCCGGTGACTCCTCGTCCTTCATTGTGATCGAAGGTGGGTCCACCCTGGTTGTTGAAACCGGAGATATTGACGGAGTGATCTCGGGCGATGGAAACCTTGTAAAGGAAGGGGCCTCTTCAGTGCATACTCTGACTTTGAGCGGAGACAATACCTACGCCGGGACAACGACAGTGAATCGCGGCATTCTTCAGATCGCGCACTCCAATGCTCTCGGAGCAACCGGAGCCGGAGGCAAGACGATCATTAACGGTGCTGATGGTTCCAGTGGAGCAAGGCTTCAGATCAGGACGTCGACAGCGCTGACAATTGCGGAAACACTTGAGTTCAAAGGAAATACAGATGGCCGCGCATCCCTCGATGTAAGCAGCACGGCGGTGCATACCTTTACCGGTCCGATTGATGTGTCGAGTCACTCGAACATCGTTCAGTTCTTTTCACACAGTTCCGGAGCGGTTAAAATCACCGGCGATATTACCGGCGCGATGTCCGGTGGTTCGCAGTTTTATGTGCGTGGCAGTTCAACTAACGTGCAGAATCACATTGCCGGGAGTTTGAATCTTACCGGGCATCGTCTTTCGAAGACTGATACCGGGACGTGGACAATTGGTGCTGCTGGAGGAACGTATAGCTGGGTTAACGGGACGCAGATTTCTGTGGGAACACTGCGCATGGGGCTTTCGGATATCATTCCGACAGGGACGGTTTACCTGGGGCAGAACGATCACAACAGTGCGACTTTTGATCTCAATAACACAAGTCAGACGGCGTCCAATATTCAGATACGTTACAATGATACCAGTGCCCCCATTGTAGCCGGTGGAAAAGGAACGATCGAAACCGGGACTGGAACTTTGACTCTGACCGGTGCCCTGATGTACTACGGTGCGCCTGGTGTTGTCAACGCCACCAGTGAGATCAATGGTAATCTCAACCTCGGTGGATCGGCTCGCAGTTTCAGTATCGATGACGGTGGGCAGGCCATTGATTTTCAGATTAACGCGAAGGTTACAAACGGCTCTATCACTAAGGCAGGAAACGGTAACCTTGTTCTTGCCGGCAGTGCCGACAATGCAGGTCTCACCGCGACGGTGAATGCCGGAACATTGACTTTGGCAAAAGAGAGCAGTTCGGGAGTTCACGCGATCGGAGGCGCTGCGACTTCACTGACGGTCAATAGCGGTGGCACTGTCGTCGTCGCCGGAACAGGCGGCGATCAGATTTACCGGTCTGCAGATGTGCTGGTGAATACAGGGGGTGTTTTTGATCTTAGGGAGGATGAGGCATTTGACGCCCTAAACGGGGCGGGGAGCATTCTCCTTTCAGGAGCGGATCTGACGCTGGGAGTCACCGATTCCAACGGCAGCTTTGGCGGTGTCCTCAGCGGGGGCGGTTCGCTGATAAAGGAGGGAACAGGGACTCAAGTCCTTTCCGGCACGAATACCTACATGGGAACGACCAGTGTTAATGCCGGGACACTCCAGCTTGACGGGGAAATCGGGAATGGTGGACCCGCAGGGCTGGTTAATATTGCCGCCAACAGTTATTTAACCGGGGGCGGGATTGTGACTGCAAACGTCACGGTGGCTGGCGGGAATTTTTCTCCGGGCAGCGGAAACGGCATTGCCGATCAGTTGACCATCAACGGGAATTTGGCTCTTGCGAGTGGTAGTACCCTCGCGATCGATCTGAATGGCACGGTGACCGCAGGTACTGATTTTGACCGGGTTGTCGTCAATGGCACAGTTGATATTGATGGCGCGACACTGGATTTATCCGGTTCGACTCTTGCCGCAGCACCGGTTTCAGGCACTGAGATTGTAATCATCAGCAATGATGGAACTGCTGACCCTGTTGCCGGAACACCCGCAACATTTGCCAATCTCGCTGAAGGCGCCGCCGTGACGATCAATGGGGAGGTCTTCACGATTTCCTATTTTGGTGGAGACGGGAACGACGTCAGTTTGATAGCGGCGGGGACTGTGGAGACCAGCGTCACTGTATCAGGCGGGGCACTGGCAATTACTGACACCAATGGAGCTAGTGATACTGATGATCGGCTCAAACTGGCGATCGGGGCAATGGGGTATACCCTAACGGAAACGACGGGCACAAAGCCGATCGGGAGCGGAGTTGATGGCGCAATCCAGAACAATGCCTATGAGGTTTTTATTCCTTTTTCCTCTCTTGGAGGGGTGACAGAAATCGACATTGCCACCCTTGACGGTGTTGATGTCGTGACGATTGATTTTGGAGGGCAGGATGGAACCGCTCTCCGGCAGAAGCTTGTATTCAATGGCGGAGACGGTTCCGGCGACACTCTCGCGTTTGAGAACGTGAATTTTGGCACGGTGGTTCATACCATGATCGATGCCAGTAGCGGTGAGATCAACCTGGATGCCGACGGGGATATTGAGGTGGAGTATAGCGGGCTGGAGCCAGTTCTGATCAACAGCGGGACGGTGACTGACTTTGTCTTCAATCTTCCCTCAGGAACGGCTGACAGCGCGACATTGAGTGAAGCGGGAGGTTTCCTCACATTGGACGGGGCGACTTTCGAGTCGACTACTTTTGCCGCACCTACCGGTTCGGTCACGATTAACGGTCAGGCCGGTGATGTTCTTACCGTTTCGACAGCGCTCGACCTTTCGACAGCCGATGCTGATGGAACCAGCCTTACTTTGAACGTCGAGACGATCAATTTGAACGGTTCCGTCAATACCGGGATGAGTCATCAGACTTATAATGGTGAGGTCATACTGACTTCAGATGTAACTCTTGACGGGGGCGATATTTCCTTCGGGAGTTTGTTGAATTCCGATGATGAAACGACGAAGCGTGCCCTCGTGGTGAATACGAGCGGTAATGGTGTCACCACATTTGGAGCCAATGTCGGTAGCGTCTATGATTTGTCGTCGTTGACGACGAATGCAGATGGCTCGGTTGTATTGGGAGGAAGCGTGACCACCAGTGGTAGTCAGACTTACAATGACGAGATATCACTTATCGGAAATCGAACTCTCTCAGGGAATACTATTACTCTGATGGAAGCGGTGACGAATGGAGGGAATAACCTCTCTGTCAACGGTCAGGAAGTTAACGTTTTGGGAGGGATTTCCGGTGGTGGAGGCAGCGTCACTCTGACGAGTTCTTCGCGAGGGATCTATGTCGCGGAGGATATCGTGACGTCGGGTACCGGTACGATCAGGATGAGCAGTATTGCGAGTGGTTCAACACCCGGGATTCTGCTTGAGGGCGATTTGACTGCCGAGTTCGGAGCCATCGAATTGACGGGGAGGTCCACTTCGGGGATTGGGGTGCAGCTCTCGGATTCCAATGTGTCGACTTCGGGTGGGGGAGGTAATATCCGGATCACCGGAAGAACCAACGGGAGCAGCAGCGCTGTCCAGTTGGATATTGACGCAACCTCCTCTGTGATTGCTGCAGATGGATCCATCGCTTTGAAGACGATCTCCGGCAATGCCAATATTGGCGGCGAGATCAATTCCGGCGCTCATACTCTGATTCTTGAAAGCGGCGCGGATCTTAATTTGAATGACGTTACCGTAGTTGGCGGAGCGATTGACCTGCTGGCGGACAACGACGTTAACATTACTTCGGGAACTTCGATCACGGGGCCCGCAGTCACCACCGGTAAAGTGGTTCTTCTTTCTGAAGATTTCGAAGGATTCCCGCAGGGCTCGACGTCTCCGGGGGCCATCAATATTTCCCTCGCCAACGGCTGGAGGAACGACAACGACGTGTTCGAAACCCTCGATTTTGTTTCCGACAAGGGAGGGACTCCGAGCGGGAACACGGGGCCGAGCGGCGATCACACCACCGGTAGCGGTACTTTCCTCTACGTGGAAACCTCGTCTCCTGCGGAAGGCGAATTCGCCCAGTTGCTCTCACCGGTCGTCGACTTGACCGGACAAACGAATTCCAGTGTGGAGTTTTACCACCATATGTACGGAGAGAACATTGGTTCGCTAATTGTCGAAGGTAGCAGCGATGGAGGCGTGACCTGGTCGCTGCTCCTCGTAATCGAAGGAGAGCAGAAGAACGAATGGAAGCGGACAGATATCGATCTCTCTTCGTTCGACGGATCCGGCGCATTCCAGCTACGCCTGACTGGTGTTCGTGGCGACGGGTATCAGGGCGATATCTCGCTCGACGATTTCCGGTTTTACGCAGACAGCGGCGACCTTCTTGTCGAGAATTTCGACAATGATGCGGAGTTCGGGCAGGGGCCGACCACTGGTGCCCGTCCGCAGCAGACGTTCACGTCGGGATGGTCCAACGTTCACAGCGCGGGAGCGACGACTGCGGGCGTTGACGAAATCGACTGGACTCCGGATATTGGGGGCACAGCCAGTCCGGACACCGGCCCGGGCGGAGGACAGAACAACGGGACCGATCATACGCGGGGAACTGCCGAAGGGCGGTATCTCTACATCGAAACCTCCAGCGGAATCGGTTCGACCAGCTCATCCAATCACGCGCGGCTCTATTCGCCCCGGATCGACCTGAGCGGTCAGTTAACGGCGAGCGTGGAGTTCTACTACCACATGTGGGACAATGGTCGTAATGAGATGGGCGATCTGGAAATCTACGGCAGCTCGGACGGTGGTTACACCTGGTCGGCCTCGCCGGTTTTCACTCTCTCCGGAAGTCAGGCCAACGAGTGGCGTCAGGCGGTTGTCGATCTGAGCAGCTTCGCGGGTAGCGAAAATTTCGTGCTTCGCATCGACGGTGTTGCCGGAACGGGCTATGCGGGCGACATTTCGATCGACGATATTCGAGTCCTCGGAGATTCCCTTGATAAAACTCATATCTCGATTGTCGCTGATGCTGATGGAACCGGGGGCGGTTCAGGAGGCGCGATCACGATGGCGGACGGGTCGACGGTTGATGCTGTTGACGGAAATGTGACACTTTCCGCTGATGGCAACATCGTGGTCTCGAGCGTATCGACGACGGCCACGATTACAGCTACAGCCACGAATGGATCGATTCTCGATGCCGGCGATTCCGGAACGGATTTGACAGCGAACATTCTCATTGCAACTGCCGGCAGCGGAGTCGGGGGAGGGAATCAGTTGGATACGGTTATCGGTAATGTGGAGGCGAGTGGCGGCAGTGGCGGTGTTGCGATTGCCAATACCGGTAGTCTCACGATTGGCGGGACGGGGGCGGCAATCGGTGTGAGTGGCGCCGGATCTGTCAACATTTCGAGCACGGGTGATCTTACGGTTGCCGCAAGCACAACCGTCACAGGTCGTGGCGTCAACATGAATGCCGGTAATGATTTGAATGTTCTGGATGGATCAACGATTACGGGATTGCCTTCAGCAGCGCTGTTGCAGGAGAATTTTGAGACTTTTGTTCAAGGCTCTACCGCAGCCGGTGCGACCAATATCGCTTTGGGCAATGGTTGGGTGAATGTTCAGGGTACTGATGAGATTGACTGGACTCCTGATTCGGGCGGGACTGCAAGCGGTGGCACAGGCCCGGGTGGCGGACAGAACAATGGAACGGATCATACCACGGGGACTGCTTCAGGTAAGTATCTCTATATTGAGACTTCCGATAATGTATTAACCGGTGATACTGCGGAACTTCTCTCGCCGACTTTTGATTTGAGTGCAATGGAGAGCGCCAGTCTTGAGTTCTACTATCATATGGCGGGTGTTGATCCGGAGATGGGGTCATTGAAGGTTTTTGCCAGCACTGACGGTGGATTGACCTGGTCGGGTGAATTGTTTTCAGTTTCGGGAGATCAGGGGAATGTTTGGAATCAGGGTATCGTTGATCTCAGCGCCTTTGTGGGGAATGCGCAGGTTATCTTGCGGTTTGACGGTATTGCCGGCGATGTCAGCACCACTACGAGTCCCGGTTATCGGAGTGATATCGCTCTGGATGATATTACGGTAAGTGGAGTTCCTTTCGTCACGTTAGTGGCGAACGGGGGGGCTCTTACGATGGGCGAAAATTCTGAGGTCGATGGTGGGGACGGCAATGTGTTTGTTTCCGCTGACGGTGATATTACGGTGAATGAAATCACGACGACAGGTGATATTATACTGACTTCCGGCAACGGGGAGGTTCTTGACCGGGGAGCCACTCCGGATCTCACCGGTGGAACCGTCACTTTCAATGGAAATGTCGCCCCCGGCCTTTCAGGGGTAGGCTCGCTGCGTATCGATGGTGATCTGGCTCTTGCCGGTGACGATACCCTCAGCCTCGTGATTGGCGGAACGACTCCCGGTAGCGAGCACGATCAGGTCGTGGTCGCGGGAGCGGTTGCGGTGACGGATTCTGTTCTCGATTTGACTTTGAGTTTTGCTCCTGTGGCCGGCGATGTTTTTGTAATCGTCGATAACGATGGAACCGCAGACCCCGTGACAGGAACGTTTTCGGGAATGCCTGAAGACCATGTCTTTAACGTCAGTTTTGGCGGCGTTGAATACGTCTTCCAAATTCACTACAATACCGAAGACGGCAGCGCTGCCGGCAACAACGTGGTGCTGGAAAGTTTTGGCGCGGCTGAAACCAGTGTTGAGATCGATGGCTCTGGCAAGCTGGTCATCACAGATATCAACGGCGGGATTTCGGACGATGATATTACGATCACTGATGACGGTACGAACTACATCATTACCGATCCGAATCTCGGGCTGACCACTTCCACAGCAGGAGCGGTGCGGGTTGACGGGAACACGATTCGTATCGCAAAAACGCTGGTTACAAATGGTCTCCAGCTTGATTCTCTGGGTGGTGGCGATGCCGTGACCTTGGTTGATTCCACCGGTACCGCACCACTCGATTTTGGTGGTGATATGGTGATCGATTCAGAGACTGTGACACTTAATGCCTCGCTGGCTGCCGGGAATGTATTGAACCTCACCGCGTCCGGAGCGGTTCTTCAGTTTGATGATACGGGATTGCCCGGAAATCTGGGGGCTGACTATGTCACTCCGATCAACGTGGCGGCTGACATTTCGGGGACGAATATTCAATTTGCCGGTTCGCCGACATCGCAAACCCATGTTCGCATTTCCGGTGACAACGCCGGACTCTCCGGAACAACTTTGCTGACAGGGAATGATACTCGTTGGATCATTGCCAGTGATACGGCTTTCGGTGCGGTCGGGGATACCGTTGCTTTCGGGACAAACGGGAACCAGCACTGGGTTACCGCCGAAGGTGATCGCACGATTGCGGCTGATGTGAAAGTTGAGGTGGGGCGTTTCATCTTCGGGGAAAATGCAGCATCGACTCCGAATGGAAATCTCACGGTAAATGGCGATGTCGAGCTTTCGCAGGATTCGGGATCGACGGACTTCTATCTCTTCGGTTCACGTGTTCTTACCTTTAATGGAATCGTCAGTGGAACGACCGGGATCGAGCTTGAGGGACCTCAACCCAACGCGGTTTTAGCCCTCACCAATGCCGCGAATACGTTCAGTGGAGATATCCTGTTTCGCACTGCGCTGGGAACCATTGCGGTTGCCAGTGCCGGAGCATTGGGTGCTGCAGGTAATGAGATTATTTTTCAGAGCAACGGCACACTCCGTTTCGACGGCAATATATCAAATGCTCCGCAGGATGTTGTCCTCGGTGCGGGAATCACCGGCACGGTCGACACCAATGGCTTTGAGGGGGATCTTGACGGCGTCGTCAGTGGTGATGGTGCTTTAACGAAAGAGGGAACCGGGACGTTGACGCTCGGGGCTCCTAACACATACACTGGACTGACTACAGTGAGTGAGGGACTGCTTGTGATGGGAAGTCTGACTTCTCTGGGAGGTACCGTGGCAGGTACTGTCGTAGCAAACGGCGCTGCTGTTGATTTGAACGGATTGCAGGGGACGATTCCGGAGACGTTTACGATCAGCGGCGACGGACTGCCCGGTGATCCTGACAGAGGCGCTATCTATAATGGCGGTGCGGCAATGTCGAATAAAGGGAACATTGACATCGTTCTAGCTGCAGATGCTTCGATTGGAAATCCCGGGAATCGTTTTGATGTTAATTCAATTGTCGACAACGGTGGTGGATTCACACTTTCCAAAGTGGGTTCGGGTGATATTTGGCTGAATGGCAGTGTCAACGTTGCCAATCTTGTAATCGAGAACGGCACCTATGGAGTGGAAGTATCGAACGGACCGCTTAATGACGTCAGAGGAACGGTCACGATTGAGTCTTCGGGTACGCTTGCTGCCTGGTCAGGACGCAGTTTTAATGCGGATATAGTAATGAACGGGGGAACGATTCGAACGAATCATGACACTTCGGCTCTTAATATCGCAGGAACGATTGTTCTGAACGGTCTCAATAATCTGTTCAGTGTGCGACCTGCTGCTTCAATTAATCTCTCCAGCGCAGTGAGCGGGGCGGGATCGCTCGTGAAGAGCGATGGCGGAATTCTTACCGTGTCGGGTACGAATACCTACTCCGGGACGACCGAAGTTACGGCCGGAACACTCTCTTTGAACGGTTCTCATAGCGGAGCGGATACCTACACGGTTCGCAGCGGCGCTGTTCTCGGCGGATTCGGAACCACAGATGGCGATGTTGTCATTGATACGGGTGGGGGACTCTCACCGGGTGTTGGGGGAATCGGCACTCTTACGGTGCAGGACAATCTTGCGGTCAATGGGACCTACGCATTTGAAATCAATGGAGATGTCAGTGCCGACCTCACCGATGTGACCGGAACGGTGACTCTCGGTGCCGCATCGATTCTTGATCTCAATGAGTTGACTGCGGGCATGGGGTCAGTCACTTCGGGCTCAACGATTACCCTGATTGCCAATGACGGGACTGAAGTGGTGATGGGCACATTCTTCGGAGTGGCCGAGGGGTCCACGGTGACCGACAATGACGGAGACGAATACACGATCAGTTATTCGGGAGGCACCGGAAACGATGTTGTTCTCTTTGCCGGTGCTGCGGAAACCAACGTGGGGCTCAGTGGTGGAGTTCTCACGATTTCCGATATCAACACTGAAGGCGCTTCCGACACTATTTCTATAACATTCGATGGAACGCATTATGTGATCACGGATCCCAATTTTGTTTTGTCGACGTCAGGATTGACGACGGGAGAGGTGACGCGTCCGGATGCAAATACGGTTCGAGTCCTCGCTTCTGCTGTGACATCGATCGAAGTGATTACTGAGAATCTCGACAATGCAATCGTCGACACAGTAACGATTGGCAGTTTGCCTGCTTCGATTGCCGGATCTGTCACCATTAATGCAGAGACAATCAATCTGGATGCCAACGTTACCACGCAGGGGGATCAGACATACAACGGTGAAGTAACTCTGGGCGCTTCTGTGACATTGAAAGCGGAAGGCGTTTTCCTCAATGGCACTGTGGCGATGGGCACAAACGATCTCACGGTGGCGGTGACAGGGATGGCGGGTGTCTCGACTGGTGGGATTTCAGGAAGCGGTCAACTCATCAAGCAGGGGGTGGGAACCTTTTCACTCACGGGAACTGCGGTTGATTCGAATACCTATACAGGATTGACCCATGTTCAGGCCGGACAGTTGAATGTGGGCGGTAGCTTTTCGGTGGATGGTGCCATTCAAGGGAACGTTACGATTGATTCCGGAGCGACTTTGCGGCTTACCCAAAGCGATGTGATCGCGAATTCCACGGATCTCGTTATCAACGGCACTTTCGACATGGGCGGAAAGGCGGATGTGATCGGTCACTTTGAGGGTGGAGGGAACATCACGAATCTCACTATCAATAACACAGCTGGCCTGACCGTTGATGAACTTACGGGGACGCATACTTTCACAGGAAATATCTCCGGTGGAGGCGCTCTCCTTATTCGTGGAAATCTCGATGCCGCGGGAACCCTTGAACTTTCAGGCGGCTCCTACGCTCTTGGGCGGGTTCGCGTCGGAAATGGTGGGCTGACGTTTACGGACAACGCGGCAGTGAACGCCAGTGGGGGGATCGTAGTTGGCACCAATCGCGGTAGCGATGTTGGAGGTATAACTGATCAGGCGGTTAGAGCCGCTCTGAATATTGAATCAGGAACGGTTACGACACCCTGGATTCTGGCGGGAAACCGGCAGACCTCTAACGAAATTGTAGGCACGATCACTCAGTCAGGTGGTGTTGTTACGACAACGGACAGCGCAGGCGAAGGCAACGGTGTTCGCCTCGGGCACTATCCTTTGTCAGATATCACTTATACACTGTCGGGGGGCACGCTCAATATCACAAACGGATTTGAGCTCAGTACTGCGACCGATGGGACCGCGAAGTTTACCCAAACCGGAGGTATTCTCAATGTCAGTGGGGTTGATGTTAACAGCCGGACAAATGCTAACGGGGAAGGGACGTTCGAAGTCCTCGGGGGAATCGCCAACATCGGGAGTGGCGGGATCTACACTGATTCGACGAACGGAGCGCCGGCGGTGGTGAACCTCGGGGGAATGGGAGGGACGATTGTCGCGACGGCTGATTGGGCTTCCTCTCTCAATGCAACCCTTTTTGGAACCGGAACCGATGCGATAACGATTGATACGCAGGGATTCAATGTCGGCATTTCCGGCATTTATGGCGGAGCCGGTGATATCATCAAAGACGGAAGTGGCACGCTTACAATGAGCGGTGTCTCTACCTACACAGGCGATACCTTTGTTACTGAAGGAACCCTCCTTCTCGGGGTGAACAATGCTTTGCCGGTAACTACGGATGTGGTCCTTGGTGAAATTTCCAATACGACGACAGCGCACCTCGATCTCAACGGATTTAATCAGACCATCGCGAGTCTGGAAGTGCCCGGTGACAATGCTGCGGCAAATACGATTACAATTGATGCAGGTAACACGCTCACGGTTACTGGAGACTTCATTGTGGGTGTGGCCAACCCGTCGCTCCTGGAGCCTGCGAGAACGACGAATCTTATCGTTTCGGGTGGCGGCGCGATGGTTATTGATGATGCGACAGCTACAGTCATGCTTGGAGTTCCTGCCTTTGAGCAGAACCGTCCTGATAATAGGACTACGGTGGACCTCTCGGCTTTGTCCTCATTCATCGCGACGGTGGATCAATTCCTTGTTGCTACTGATTCTCAGAATATATCCACGGTGACTCTTGCCACGGCGACAGGTGCCGCTTCCGTCAATACGATCACCGCGAATCAAATTGCGATTAGTGATTCGATAGGAAATAATTCGGGGAATGGACGTCTCTATCTGGGGGAAGGAACGAACACGTTTAATACGGATCTTCTCTTTGTCGGAGGTGGAAAAGGAAATGCCGCCCTTGAGTTTGCTTCAATCGCCACAGGAACTGGAACTTTTACCCTGCGAGGTGCTGCCGGTGGGACAAGCAGGGCCAATCTGCAGATTGGAAACAACCGGACCGCCGGAACCGGCGCAACGGTGATTGGTGAACTCGATCTTCGAGGGCACAGTGCGGATCTCCTCATTGATGAACTCGAAATGGCGGTTCGCAGTAGAAACGGTGGCGGTGGAGCCGAGGCGCGTTTCTATCTGGACCGCGGAACCGTCTCTGTTAACAGTATCAACATGTCTGAGCGAAGCGGTGACTTCGCAAACGATGTTGAGAGCTATATCGTGATCTCCGGCGGAGAATTCACGGTTGAACCCGGTGGGAGTTTCTCGCTTGCCAATGTCCTCGATGGTGGGGCGACTGCGGGCGGAGCTGTGGATCGCGGAACCATCACGATGACCGGGGGGACTTTTACTACCCATGTCGATATAACGTTGAATGGAGCACCGGAATCCGAGATTTATCTTTCCGGAGGGAATGCCGGCGAGACTGGAACACTCACCCTGCAAAACAACATCGAAGTTCAGCCGGACGTTCGAATAGGTGGAAGACAGGGGGCAGCAGAAACAGTTCCACACATTCTCAATGCGGGAGGGAATAATGAAGTTTCAGGCAATCTGGAAGTGGTTGCGGGAGGTAGTGGCTACAATTTGAAATCGGATGCAGGCCTTCTCACTCTTTCCGGTGACGTTATCAGTCTGGGATCGGGAACGCGAACGATCAGTCTTCAAGGCGATGGCGACGGTCTCATCACAGGCCAAATTATTCACGATAGCGTGAACAGTCGCGGCTTTGCGGTTACGAAAGTGGACGATGGCACATGGACCCTGGAGGGCGGGAATACTTATGAAGGGGGAACCGTGGTCGGAGACGGCACCTTAGAAGTGACCAACACCTCCGGTTCCGGAACAGGGACGGGGGCAGTTACGGTCAATCCCGGCGCTACTCTGGGAGGCACAGGAACGATTGCCGGGGTGGTGAATCTAAACGGTGGAACCATCGACCCCGGTCTCGAAACCGGAGATCTTACTGAGGACCTCGCGGTAGGTAATTTGACGCTCACCGGCACTTCGATTTATTCGATTCAGCTCGACAGTGCGGTGGAAAACACCGGGTATGATCAACTCGATGTTACGGGGACGGTAACCCTTGGCAGCGCGCAGCTTGAAATAGCTCTCGGTACCTTTGTTCCGGCGGTCGGTGACATTTTTGTGATCGTCGACAATGACGGAACCGATTTGGTAAACGGGGTCCTGACTTACAATGACCCCACTTTCGGTACGATTAGTTTAACCGACGGTTTTGTCTTCGATGTGAACGGGAACACCTTCACAGTTCAGTACGATTACAATGCCGAAACGGATCAGAATGATGATTCCGGTAACGATGTGGTTCTAATCTCGGCTGGTCCGGCTGAGACGGAAGTGTCACTGGATGCTTCTGGAAATCTCGTTATCACAGATATCAATACTGATAGTGCTGACAATCTTACGATCGTTGAAACGATGGTCGGCGGGCAACTTGGAATTCTCGTCAGCGATTCGGCGTTGACCCTGACGAATACACCAAGCGGTGGGCGTCTTGGTGCGGTCGGGTCGGTTCGACCTGATGCGAACAGTGTTTTCGTTGCCTACGGAACGGCAGGGTTCACAGGCAATGTCATTGTGAATACACCGAATGAGACGAACAGCACCGACACAAACACCGACGTGGTAACAATTGAAGATCTCGATCTTGCCGGGAATGGAAAAGGTGGTCTTGAAGTGAATTCTGAGGGAATTAATCTTGATGGCGATATCGTTGCTGATTTTGTTACTTTGAACGGTGATATCACTCTGACCGGTAATACTTCGCTCGATACCGAAGATGCGAATGGAGCGGTCAGTGTGAATGGAACGATCGATGGCACCTTTGATCTAACGCTCAACAATGGATCGGGCACTACGACGGTAACGGGCGCTGTCGGGGGAACTACCACTCTTGAGACGTTTACGGTTCTCAAGGGAAGCACAACCCTTCAGGCCGGTCTCACTGCCGATGGCCTCGGCGTTGCCGTTGTCACTGACTCTGATCCTTTTCCTGCGACGGCTTCCCTGACGGTTGCGGCTGGAGCCGTTTCGATTGGAGACGGTGATGGCGAAGTTAACATCGCGACACGGAACGCCAGCTACACGGCTAACAGTGCCGCGATTTCAGGGACGGTTGATTTCTCCGGCACCAGCGGGGTGACGATCGATGTTGCCACCGTGAGCATGGGGACGATAACGTCGACCTCCGATTTTGAGGGCGGAGCGAACGGCAGTTTGAATTTATCCGATCTGGGCACCAACACAATTTCAGCAACCACCTTTCTCGTCGCTGACTCCCCGTCACGTGGTAACGGAGGGGTGAGCAGTATAGGACTCGGGGGTGGCGCCAATAATTTGAATGTCGACACCCTGACGCTGGGGGGACGCAAAGGTCAGGCCGTCGTGACGATTGAAACCGGGGGGATTTTGACCTTGAGTGGAGATGCCAATGGCGCTGCTGATCTTAATCTCGGGATCAATGTGACCGGTAATACGGGGACGGTTTCGAGAGGAACGCTGGATCTTAGCGGAGGCACTTTCATTGCAACTCTGAACAATCTGAGGATGGGCGGGCATGCCGTGGGTGCCTCAGGAATTGGTGAAGGTATTCTTACTTTTGAAGCGGGAACGGTCACAGCTGATACGGTTGCAATGGGTATTGGTAACCTGAATGCTTCCGCGACGATCAATCAGCGCGGAGGAACGTTCACGGTTGCGAACGGCGTTTCAGAAGACAGTGACAATGGCAGCTTTTTGAACATTGAGAATGGCAGCTTCACTGTCACTGCGGGCGGCCTCGAAGTGGATCAGCTCACCGTTGGCTTCACTGACGCGGATGATATTGGAAACGGTACGAATACCGGCAATCTGACGGTGTCAGGGGGCGATGTCAGAATCGGTGTTGGCGCAGCTAGCGGAATTGATATGCTGATTGGTTATCATGCCGTCACCGGTGCGCCGGTAGCCATTGGCGGAGTCGATTTTACAGCGGCTTCGACTGTCGTCATCGATGTCGATGAACTCATTCTCGGAGAGATCGGAGGAAGTGACGGGTCCGGAACGCGGGGAAATCTGGATTTGTCTAATCTCGGGACTAACACTGTGACAGCTGATGTGATTACTGTCGGGGATTCACCCAGCCCGGGGAATACGGGTGTGACGAGCACGTTTACTTTCGGGGCGATGACAAACAATGTGAATGCCGATCTTTTTGAAGTCGGTGTTCGTAAGAGTCGCGGTACCGTTGACATAGCTGTCGGCGGGACGCTAAACCTCTCGGGGAATGGCAATGCTGAAGCGGATCTTCGGATCGGATACAACTCGGCAAGCGGTACAGGAACAGGATCAACCGGACGGTTTGATATGTCGGGGGGGACCTTTAACGGAACTCTCGATGAATTGACCCTGGCACATCACTACGGGGGGAACGGAAATAATGATGGACAGGGTGACGGGTTCTTCATCATGGATGCTGGAACCACAACCGTGAATAACGGGACTATCAGTAATCCCAATGGTGTGGGTTCGACCTCACGGCCGAATTTGAGCCGCGGGGAGGTCACGATCAATGGAGGTTCAATTACCTTCGCTACTCTCGAGATGGGGACCGGGACATCGGTCTACAACCAGAATGGCGGAACCACTACGGTGACGACGGCATTGAATCTCGCGAGCGAAGGCGGCACGTCGGGTACCGTGGGTGACTCCACTTTCAATCTAGCAGGTGGAACCCTCGATATGAGCGATGTCGACGTGGTTGATTTGGCGGGAACTGAAACTTTCAATTTTACAGGCGGAACTCTCCGGGATGCCGATGATTTCGGGATTCCGTTGACGCAACAGGGGGGGGCTTTGCAAATCGGTGACGGTTCTGAAGTGGATGAGATGACCGTCCAGGGGGATTTCGTCACGAGTGGTGGAACGGTTGAGTTCACATTGAACGGCAATACCTCTAATGATATCCTGCATGTCGTCGGTGAGGTAACTCTCGGCAATGCTCTCAGTATCGAGGAAGTCACTGCGGGACAAGACTCGGTTGCGTTAGGAACGACAATCACACTCATCGAGAATGACGGAAGTGCTGATGCGGTCACGGGAATTTTTACGGGACTGCCCGAAGGTGCCGTTGTCACGGACGGTGATGGTGACAGTTATGTCATCAGTTACATTGGAAATGACGGGAATGATGTCGTTCTCTTCGCGGGGCTTCCGGAGACCAATGTGGATCTCACCGGTGGCGTGCTCACGATTTCTGATATCAACAATGAAAGTGACGATCAGATTTCATTCACTTTTGATGCCTCTAATAACGAGTATGTGATCAAGGATCCCAATTTGGTGATCTCGACTACGGGGCTTTCGGGGGCACAGTTATCGCGACCCAATGCGTTTGAAGTGCGGGTGAAAGCAACTGAGGTCACCGGAGGGATCATTATCCAAACAGCCAACCCAACCAATGCGGGCGGCAATGATTCCGTCACGATTGGCGGAGCGGATGCCATCGTTTTCCCGGGCGCTTTGACCGTCAATGCGGAGACGATCGTTTTCGACGGGGATATTTCCCTCGGTGCTGCCAGTACCCTCACTGGGGGAAGTGCAACTTTCAACGGGAATACTGATCAGCGGGGCCGGGACATGGTTATGAATTTGTCTTCAGGTGCAACCAACTCTACGGGGCAACTTTACGATTTGAGTGGCGGGCGTCTGCGTTTGCTCGGGGCAACCGGGTTCACCAATGACGGTGATTTCCAAATCGGGTTGAACTCGTCGGTCGCGATTTACGGTGACGGTGGGGGTGTTTCCTCGTTCACCAACAACGGCACTTTCACTCATGATGGGGCGCAGTTGAGACTCTATATGGAGCTGATCAACAACGGAACGCTTACGATGGCCAATGCCAATGGCAACAGTGAGATTGCCTTCAAAGCTCCGGGTGGTAACGGTCCAGGTGGTATCATCACTAACAACGGTACTTTCGATATTACTGAGGATGCCGCTCGTTTTGACGAAGCGGGTTCGATTGTCAATGCCAACGGAGGTGTCATCAACTCTACCGGTGCCAGCGTCACTTTTGCAGAAAACGTCACCGTGACGAATCAGTCCGGCGGAACCGTGAACCTGATCTCGGGAGTCGTGACGGTGAATGATACCACTTTCACGAACCTGTCCGGCGGGACGGTTGATTTCGCAGGAGCCAATTTTACGCTGACTAATTCTGCTGCGGTTACCAATGAATCCGGCGGTGATTTTGATCTCACAGGGGGGGCTCTTACCATCAATATTGATGGAACTTCGAGCCTGACCAATGCCGGCATCACAACGTGGGAGGCAGCGGCAGATGGACATAAGACTATCACAGGAGCTGGAAGTTTCGTTAATGATGGTTTCTTCTACCACGATCGGACAGGCGGAAATGACAATCTGATCCTCGACGGAAGTCTTACTTTTGAAAACAACGGGACCTTCGAATTTCGTCACCAGGGCGACATTGATATGGAGAGCAATGCCACCTTCGTGAACAACGGAACGCTTTCCAAAACGGGCAACGGAACCGATCCCTCTTTTGTCTTCACCTTTGGCTCCACAGGAGGGACTTTTGTTCAGGGCTCAACCGGTGTAGTCAGGTCTGACATCGGGGAAATACGCATCGCTGTAGGAGAGACTACGTCAGACCCTGCCGGTGCCTGGAACGCGAACGGTGGCGACATCGAGTTGGCCGGAATTGTCAGCGGAACGATTACGGGAACGGCTTCCGGAGCCGGGGCGATCCGGATTGAGAACGAGCCCAATTCAGCCATTCTCGATGACCTGAAAGTCGGGGCGGGCGGTCTTAATTTCGATGTCAGCGGCAATGGCGTTGTCTGGGCAGGCAAGGATATCGATACCACGCTCGGGAATCTGACTAACCTCGGTACCATGAACATTGTTTCCGGGAGTAGCAGGACGCTCAGTGGAGACGGCATTCTCATCACGGGGAATGGAGCGATCACCACTCTCGCGAGCGGAGCGACGGTGACGACTCCCGGCGCTGCGACGATGCAGGTCGACGGGGGCGGAACATTGAACGGAGGAGGTACCTTCGAAGGTGATGTCAATGTCACTTCCGGGGCGGTGGCACCGGGGGAACCCGGAGTCGACATCACTCAAACCCTCAGCACTGATTCAGTTGGCCTCGGATCGGGAACATTTGTGGTCGACCTTGACGGTGTCACCGACGGGGATCTTCTGAACGTCACCGGCGAGGTGGATCTCGATACGGCTACTTTGGATATCGATTCGGCTGCGAACCTTGTGACCGGCAGCACGATTGTGATAATCGAGAACGATGCCACTGACGCGGTGGTGTCGACTTTCAATGGTCAGCCTGAAGGCTCTGTCGTTACGACAGGTGGAAACAGCTACGTTGTTTCCTATGTCGGTGGTGACGGGAACGACGTCGTTCTCTTTGCGGGGCTTCCTGAGACTAACGTTGATCTAACCGGAGGGGTTCTTACCATCTCCGATATCAACAATGAAAGTGGTGATCAGATTTCATTCACCTTCGATGCCGGGAACAATGAGTATGTGATTAATGATCCGAATTTGGTGATCTCGACTACCGGTTTGACCTCCGCGCAAATCAGTCGCCCCGACGCCTACACCGTGCGGATTGATGCGTCGGTCGTTACCGGAGGAGTGGTTATCCAAACAGCGAATACGGCCAATGCGGGAGCAGTCGATTCCGTCACGATTGGCGGTGCGGGGACAGATGCGATCATTTTCCCGGGTGCGCTTACCGTCAACGCAGAGACCATTTCCTTTGAAAGCAATGTCACGCTTGGCGGAACGAGTGCTCTCTCAGGTGGCAGTGCGACTTTCAATGCAGCTACTGATCTCGGGGGCGGGGAACTAAGTTTCGATCTTGCTGGAGGGGCAACTAACTCAGCGGGTGGGAATTTTGATATCACCGGAGGCAGACTCACTTTCCTTAACGGCAGTGAATTTATCAACAATGGAGCCGTTCTTCATGCGAGCGGTGATGTGACCGACTTCGCCGGAACCGGCACCGTGACCAATAACGCACTGTGGACCCAGACGGCGAGTGGCTCGACGGACGACAACCTGAGGTTCAACGGGGCTGTTGTCTTTAATAATGCGGGAACCTATGAACTCACTGGCGGTGGAGATTTGACTCTGTCGAATAACGGGGCGGTCTTCAATAACTCGGGTTTGTTCGTCAAGACGGGGACTGACGGAAATGATCCCAGCTACGTTTTTGATGCCCGCGGCTCCTTTAACAACCTCGCCGGCGGTGAGGTGAGAGCGACGGCGGGACGTCTGCGTATTGACACAGGAGGAACGAGTGATGTGTCGGCGCAGTGGAATGCGATTGGTGGCGACGTGGGGATTGGAAGCGGAACGAGTTCTACCGCAGCCGCCTGGACCGGTACTTTCACGGGGACCGCTACCGGAACGAGTCAGGTCGAGCTGGCCAGTCCCGGAAATGCCGCTGTCGGAGACGGGAATTTCGTAATTGGCGCAGCGGGTGTCACTTTTGATATCAGCGGGAACGGTGTCGAATGGAGAGACTCCACGATCATTTCTCAAGGCAACGCATTCACCAATGAAGGGAACCTCCGAATCATCGGTGCGGGAACCAATTCTATCACGGGCGGTGGCTCTGTTATCAACGCAGCGACAGGAGATATTGATTTTGAAAATGGTATCCTGAGTCTTTCGGGCGACCTGACGAACAATGGAACTATTGATATTGAGCTCGATACCGCGAAGACCTTGACTGGAGGATTTGATATCGCCAGTGCTACCGGGTCGACCATTAATCTGATAGATGGAAGTCTCACCCTTGATGGCACCAGCGGGGTGACCAACTCGGGAACGGTTAACCTCGTGGATACGGGTGGGTTTACTTTGAATGGGCCCGGAACGTTTACCAATGAAGCCACCGGAGTCTTCGATCTCACACCGACGGCGGGGAGTCGTTCACTGACGCTCAATACGGAGATCATCAATGACGGTACCACAAACTACCTCCTCGATGCCAATGTGACCCTGACCGGAAACGGAAGATTTACTAATAATGCCGACTTCAATCACGGAGGGGCGAGTGGTGATAATCTGGGGCTGAACAGCACCGTGGTTTTCCATAACTCGGCAACGGGAACTTATGATATTCTGGCTGCGGGAGACATTCAGATACTGGGTTCGGCTCGATTTGAGAATGCCGGTCTTTTTATCAAAACCGGTGGTCCGGGAACCGACGGTGGCAGCACTTCGGGAATATTCTCGGGAAATCCTCCGGGGGCCGCGGGAACTCAGGGATCGTTCCATAACCTCGCAGGGGGAACTGTTCAGGCCAACGTGGGTGTCCTTCATATTGCGTCAACAGGCGGTAACACCTCCGATGCAGCGGGAACCTGGACTTCAAATGGAGGCGAAATTCGTCTCGGTTCTCAGTGGGAGGGCGTTTTCACCGGTTCATCTGCAGGTGGCACTCATATCGAGATTACGGGAACGAGCAACAGTGCCTTCAGTCCGAATTTCATTGTCGGGGCTGCCGGGGTGACTTTCGATATATCCGGCGATGGTGCTCTCTGGGATGCGAGTTCGATCGACGTTACGAGCGGCAGTCTCAGCAACGCAGGCCTCTTCATTATCAATGCCGGAAGCACAAAAACGCTGATCGGCGCCAACAAACTGATCACTGCCAACGGAGGCACGACCACCTTCACCAATGGCGGAGCTGTCGTTACTCCCGGGGGGGCAGGCATGCAGCTCGACAACGGGGGGACCGTGAATGGTGCCGGTTCGTTTGAGGGGGAAGTTTTCGGCGCCGCCGGATCTCTCATTGAAACGGCGGGCAATCTTACTCTTGGTGATGTCGCAACGGACGCTTTTGAAACTGAGGGCAATATCATCGTCAATGCGGGGGATACCCTGACATTGAACGATTCAGGGCTTGCTCAGATTGGAGACAGCACTCTTGTGAGAGTGGGAGGTGTCCTTGAAGTGCCGAACAACCTCACGATGAGTGCGGGTGATGAGATCTCCGGAGGAGGTGATGTCAACGCCAACATTAACGTCAATTCTGCAACAGTGTCTCCGGGGGAGACTGGAGTGGATAGCACTCAGACCCTGAGCACCGATTCAATTGACCTGGGATCGGGAACCTTCGTGATCGACCTCGATGCGGTCACTGACGGTGACCTTTTGAATGTGACGGGTGAAGTGGATCTGGATTCCTCCACTCTGAATATTGCTTCGGCTGCAAACCTCGTCACCGGAAGTACCATTGTTATAATCGAGAATGATCTGGAGGATGCCGTCGTTTCGACCTTCACGGGGCAGCTGGAAGGTTCAGTGGTAACGACTGGCGGTAACAGCTATGTGATCTCCTATGCAGGAGAGGACGGTAATGACGTGGTCCTTTTTGCAGGGGCTCCTGAGACTCAGGTGGAATTGACTGCCGGGGGTGTTCTTGAGATCACGGATATCACCAGTGACTCGGTTGACACAATTACGGTTACTTACGATGCTGCGACTAACACCTACACCATTGTGGAAACTGATGGAACATTGGTGTTGAGCACTTTAGGGCTGACATCTGCACAGGTGACACGTCCCAATGCTCAGACTGTCGTTATCGATGCGAATGCCATCACCGGAGGTATTTCCGGAGTTACGATTAATACAACCGGTCCTGACACCTCCACAGCAGGCGTCGAAAACAACGACAGTGTGACCCTTTTAACCCCGAACGGCGCTCTTGCGATTGATGGAGATATCTCGATCACGGCAGATGACATCACTCTTGGAGACGGGAGCACTGCGAGTATCATTGATACCAGTGCCGGTGCGGGGACAGTGACTTTCGAAGCGAAGCAGCAGATCGATCTGCTTGATGACTCGGCCATCATTACCGATGCCGGGGCAGTGACTTTAAATGCCAATGTGGCGGACGATGCCAATGGCGGAGGCCAGGGGATTGACGTTCGCAACGGGGCTTCCGTGACGACGGGGAGCGGAGATATTACGCTTAACGGAAGAGGCAATGGTAATGTGAACGGTAAGGTCGGTGTTCTTATTCGTACCAATGCGAGCCTGATTTCGACGAGTGGAGCGATCGACATTGACGGAGTCGGTTCCGGAAATGGAGATAGCAATCGCGGGGTTGTTACCCATGGCAATACGACGATTCGCACCAGCGGAAACATTACCATTGATGGAACCGGTGGTGGCGGAGCAGGTGGTGCGGCTGCCGGCGGGAGCGATGACACCGGAAATGACGGTGTCGAACTTCAAGGGCTGGTTGAGACAACCGGAGCCGGAGCGATCACTGTTACCGGAACCGGTGGCGGTGAGTCAGAAGCTGGCTCCAATAACAATCACGGGATTCAACTCAACGGGGCAGGCGCCGTGATCCGCAGTGCGGGGACCGGGTCGATTACGCTGACGGGAACCGGCGGTGATGCAAACAGCGGGAACAGGGGTGTTTTTCTTACGGTCGATACCCGAATCGAATCGACCACCGGTAATATCCTAATCACGGGGCAGGGGGGATCTCAGCAGAACCGGAACAATACGAACAGCAACAGGGGAATTGTCGTAGAGGGAACTGTTGAATCTCTCGGTACTGCGACCGTTACCCTCGATGGAGAGGGAGGTGGAACTCAGGGGATCAATAATGATGCCAACCGCGGTGTGGAGATTGCTGATGCGACTGCTCTGATTCGTTCGGTTGACGGAGCCATCTTGATCACCGGAACCGGCGGCGGAGGCGGAAGCACAAGCGGTGGCGAGAATGACGGCGTCTACATTGGTGACGGTTCCACGATCGCTTCAACCGGGACAGCGACGATCACGATTAATGGCGTTGCCGGTGCCGGCGGCGCAACGCTTGCAGATGATGACGATGGAGTCTTCATTACCGGCGCCGGAACAAATATCACTTCGGTTAACGGGAATGTGACGATCACAGGTATTGGTGAAGACGGTGTCGAAATTGATGCCGGTGTGAATGCTGCTGTTACGGTGACCGGCAGTGGAGATATTGAGATTTGCGGAGAATCCACGGTCGGCGATCCGGGAGCCGGTCAGATCGGTACGGATATCAACGGGCCGATTTCAAGTGGAACCGGTGCCGTCACGGTCGAGTCTGCGGACCATCTGGTGATCGGTGCTGATGGAGATATCACTTCAACGTCCGGGGCTGTAACGCTGCGCGCTGACAAAAATGATATCGATAATGGCGGTTCGGTGAGCATGGATGTTAATTCATCGGTGGATGCCGGAAGCGGTACCATTGAGGTGGACGGTGACGGCAATGTAGTCACCGGCAATCTGGAGGCGGAGGGGCTTATCGGGATTCTCAGTGAGAATGGCGACGTTGAAATCAGAGACAATGTCGTCGTTGAGTCCGCTGGAGATGATATTGATATCAATGCGGGGGGCGATTTCACCCTCGAAGCGGGCGGTGAACTCAGTGCTGCCAGTGGGCGGATTGATATCAGAGTCGATCAGATTGGCGATGTTGATGCGGAAGGAAGCACGGTGGATCTGTTAGGCGATGTTACTGCCGGAAATGAGGTCTTCATCGAAGGCGGTGCGGAAGCGGACACCTTCAACATCAAGCCAAGCACCAGCAGTGAGATGAACATTGACGGCAACGACCCGACCACCGTGCCGGGTGATGTTATCAATCTTGTAGACGCGATTGGCACCGACTTTGAACCCACTCCGGGAGCTACACCCGGAGCGGGCAGCTATACCTTCGGCGGTGGCCAGCAGCGAATTGATTTCCAGGAAATTGAGTTCGACAACCTGGCTCCTGAAATTGAAATCGAGGCCGGAGACTCTGCCGGCGAAAATCTGATCGAAACCGATTCGCCGCTCAGTGTAAACGGGACTCTCACAGTTGAGGACCTCGGCAATGTTGACGCCGGTATTGAGCCTGTTGTCGGCGTAGCCGGCAGCGACAACGGTTTGAGCAATGCCGAATTTCTCGCGATGTTCAGCCTCACGAGTCCGAATCCTATCATTACGGCACCTGATACGAGAGGAACGATTGCATGGCTCTTCAACAGCAACGCGACGACCTTTGATTTCCTTGCCCTGGGTGAAACGCTGACTCTGACTTATACGATCACGGCGACAGATCCAGCGACCGGAGCTGACAGCCAGACCGTGACGATCAAGGTTACGGGAACGAATGATGATCCAGTCCTCGGCGTTGATACCGGGACGGTGTATGAAGGTGGGCAGGGTGGCCCTGAAGTCACTGCAGGAAACGCATTGTCCAACGACAGTGATGTCGATATCAACGGACAGGGGATCGATGACTTTCTCACGGTGGTGAATGTGGCGTTCGATGGAACAGCGTTCCAGGGCTCAAGCAACCCCGGAGGAGCTGTTACCGGATCCGGCACATTGGTGGACGGACTCTATGGTTCGCTCTCGATCGATGCGGCAGGTAACTTTATCTACACCGTCGATGGCAACCTGCCGGAGACGAGAGCGCTGGACGACGGGGATGTTGGTGTCGAAACCTTTATCTATCGTGTCAGTGATGGTAGCGGGGGACTCGTTGAGCAGCGGATCGTAGTTCGCGTCGTTGGTAAGACCGGTGGCAAGATTGGCGAGTTCTTCGGAATCGGCGGATCGGGAATCCTCGAAGGGTTCCGCTTTGCGGAGTCCCGTGACCGGGGAGGGGATGGAGAAGGCGGGCCTCTGCTGTTGCTCATGCCTACCTATTCTGGATCAGCAGAGCCCGGTTCGGTGATCACATTGACGGTGATAGGGCCTGACGGGGGAATGCTTCGCGGTGGTTCTTTGACTGTTGTTGCAGATCTTTCCGGAGCGTGGATCGCGAAGTTCAGCGGGCTGGAAATCGGGAATTCCTACTATTTTGTGAAGGTTGAGACAACGCCGCCTGCCTGGAGCACCGGCGTGAAAGGCTCATTTGAGGTTTTCTTTGCACCGGCTATCAACGGATCACATTCTGAGACAGACGTATTGACGGTTGACTCAATTTTGGGGCGTCGATTGAACTCAGTTGCCCTGGAAAACCTGATCAATGGCAGTGCTCACCCCGGGGGCTCCAACAGTGATTGGCGAAAAGCCAGCGGAATGCCGGAGTAAGTACTTTGTAAGAGCAGAGGGTTCTTGAGATTCAGAACCTTATTTGGGTGCTCCGGGTCACGAAGTAGCGACTTCGTGGCAATATTTGACGTTGCCAGTAGGTAAAAGATACCGATCTTGCGAATCTCTCTTGTTTGCGACCTCAATTCTGATAATGGTAGGCAAGAATGTTTTTGCTTGAATAATTTCCAGCAATTTCGATTAATTCCATAAAAATTCCCCTAGGTTTATGAAAAAAACGACATCCGACCGTCGTAAGCGCTGGTTTTTTGCCCGTTCGCTGGCACGTGCCTATCAGGAATGGCTTGAAAAGCGCACTCGAAATTACAGCCGCAGCGGGGTCCGTGGCGCAGCAAAACCTGTCAAGGCGAAAGCCCGGCCTTTGTTCGCGGAAGCGCTCGAGCCACGTGTTTTGTTTTCGGGAACGCCTGTTCCGGTTGAGGAGGTTGAAGGTCAGGATGAGCAGGGGCAACAGGCGGCAACAGCTCAGTCGGCTGAATTGCTCGACGCGGGTATTGCAGGGGTCGAAGAGTTTTCGTTCGATGAGGGAATCGATGCTGATTTTACGGAAGAAGATCTGGAAAGACTGGCCGCGGAAGCGGTGGCCCGCTGGGAGAAATCAGGACTCACGGAGGAACAGCTCGAGGCGCTTGAGAATATTACCTATGCGGTGACTGATCTGGAGGGATCCGCAATCGGAGCAGCCGAGGGGAATACGGTTTATCTGGACTACAATGCCGCCGGGTGGGACTGGTTTGTCGATGACACCGAGTGGCTCGACGAGGAATTTGTGGAGATCGACGGGATTCTGCGTGCGATCAATGGCGAAGATATTGATGGCCTGGCTCAAGATGGGGTAGACATGCTCAGCGTGCTCATGCATGAGCAGGGGCATATTCTCGGCTTGCTGGATGAGTATGAGCTGGGTTTGCGGGATTCGACAATGTATGGCTTCTTCGATGAGGGGGAGCGCCGGATACTTGCTGAAGGGCAGGCGGATGGTGCGGATGCATTGAGCCTCGAAGGCAGGCACAGTGCTCTGACTTCTGCTTCGGTGGTCGGAACGACTCTTACCTACACCAGTGACTCCGCTTCGGATAATCTCACGATTCGGGTTAACGGGGGTAATTTCGAACACTCGCTGAATGGCGGCGCTTTCGTTATCTCAGGCGCGGTAGCGGGAGTGACGGATATCGTGATCGAAATGGGAGATGGAAATGATGTTGTAAACATCGAATCGCTCGGAAATCTCGACGTGAGCCTTACGATCAACGGTGATAGTGGTAGTGACACCGTGAATGTGAACGCGGCGGTGAGTGTCGCAGGGGCCATCTCGATCAACGCTGAGAATATTACGCTGGCTGGAGATTTGACGGCTGATGACGCCGGCACGCGAAAGAACATTGTGCTGAATGGAAATGTCACTCTCACTGGTAATCGTGCGCTGACGGGAGCCGATATCACGGTAACGGGAGACCTTATTCTGGGGGCCGATTCCCCGTTTGTTCGAAATACGCTCACGATAGACACCACCGGAACCAGTAGCTTTCAAACAGTCGAAAAAGGTTTCCTGGTCAAAGACGGGGCGGGGGCTCTTTGGCTGGAGGGCAGTGTCGACAATAATAATGTGGGCGTGACAGCGAAGGCCGGTCTCCTCATTCTCGCGAAGACAGGGGGAAATGCGATTGGCAATCAGGGACTCACCATCGAGAACGGAGCAACGGTCCGGCTCGCCAGCGAGGAACGCGGTCTCTACAACGGTGGCGATGTCGCGATCGACGCCGGAGGTGTTTTTGATTTAAACGGATTTTCCGAGGTCATTGATCAACTTACCGGTGCCGGGACCGTCACTAATGGTGGAGCTGACGCGACGCTGTCGGTGGGTGGCACTCCGTTTTCCGCCGGCGACTTTACCTTTTCAGGTACGATCAGGGACGGAGCCGGATCGGTGGCTCTCACGAAGCTTGGCACCGCCACGTTCACCCTCAATAGCGCTGCGGGACATCAGTGGAGTGGAGCGACTGTCGTCGACAAAGGCACACTCGTAATCGGTGGGCCCGGCGGAGACGCGTATCGATCAACTGATTGGACGATTAAAGCCGGGGCAACTCTTCGATACACAGTAAATAATGTGGTGATCAATACGTCGAGATTCACGATCGAAAGCGGTGGCCTTCTGGATTTCGATGGCAAGTATGATGCGATTGGTGGTTTACACGGGAGTGGGAGTGTAAACCTGGGCGCGGGTAACTTGTCTCTCGACAGGGAATCCAATTTCAGCGGGACTATTTCCGGGGCGGGCGGTCGATTGACTACTCGAGAAGGCACTCATGTTTTCTCCGGAGTGCATAGTTATACGAGTACGACAAAGATTGAGGACGGTTCAAATTTTGTGCTCAATGGATCTCATACCGGCGGCGGAACCTACACGGTGCAGGCAGGTGGTATTCTCAGTGGAACCGGCGCGATAAGCGCCTCAGTGGATGCCAGCGCAGGTTCCATCATCCCCGGGGGAGGTGGAAATGCCGGGACTCTAACTGTGGGCGGTCTTCTCAGTTCCGGAACCAGCACGTTTTCCATGGAGCTGGACGGCGGAAGCAACGATTCGATAGTGGTAACCGGCGCGGTTAATCTGGCCGGGGTTTCTCTGGTTCCATCGATGTTGGCTGGATTTACCGCCACGGATGGGGCTCAGGTCACCTTGATAGACAATCAGGGAACAGGGGCGGTCGCGGGGATGTTTACCGGATTGGCTGATGGTGACGAAATCACAGCTTTGGCCAGCGGAGACATCAAAGCTTTTATCAGCTATTTCGGTGGTGACGGAAATGATGTTACGATTTCATTTATCGACACGGCCAATCCGGGTAAGGTTGTAGTGGATGACACCGGCACGGACGGTGACACTGCCTTTGAAATTCGCATCGTCGAAGGTACCTTACAGGTGTTGCAAAACGGGATCATTCTGGATGCGCGGGCGGTTGCATCCGTCGCCAATCTGGAAATCAATGGCGACGAAACGACAGGCGGAGCGGGCGACGATACGCTGACGATCGATTACAGCCTTTACCCCGAGCTGTTGGATGTCGACATCACCTTCAACGGTGGCGGGCAGGCTACCGCTACCGGCGACAGCCTTATCGTAACCGGCGGCACGTTCGGCACGGTGACGCACAACTACACGAACGGCACGGACGGTAACCTCCACATCGATGGCGATGGAACCGCTGACATCACCTATACAGGATTGGAGCCGGTCGACATGACTGGCAGCACTGCGACGGATTTTGTGTTCAACCTTCCTGCGGGAGCGGACAATGCGCAGCTTAGCCAGTCGGGCGGGAATTTCACCCTGGAAAGTACAGACGGTCCGCCAACCTTCGAATCGACCGTTTTCACTGCTCCGACCGGTTCGATCACGATCAACGGGCAGGCGGGGGATGTTCTGACGGTTTCGAATTATATTGATCTGACAGCGAACAACGCGGATCTCGTTTTGAATGTACCGGATATCAATCTGAATGGTTCGATTAATACCGGGACCGGGAGTCAGACTTTTGACGGGGATGTGACTCAGGGGGCCTCCACGGTAATACTCACAGCAGGGACGTTGACATTCAACGGGGATACTACCTTGGTGAACAGTAGCTCTGAGCACTTGGAATTGGCGGTTTCCGGTGGAGTTACCAATGCGGCAGGAAGTCTCTTCGATGTGAATGGCGGTCGTCTCAAGCTGAGCGGGAAAACCGAGTTCATCAATAATGGAGCTCTCGAAACCGGTGAAAACGGGAGTGTGCCTATCTTTGCCGGCAATGACGCCGACAACAGGATTACCAACAACGGAACGTTTACGATTGATAGCGATCAGCTGCGGCTCTACGTGACCCTGACGAATACCTCGAGTGGAATCTTGACGATCAACAATCCCGGCGGAAGCGGGAATGCCAATGTTCAGCTGAGAGATTCAGGGGGCAGTGGCCCGGGCGGTGCCATCGTAAACGAAGGAACACTCAATATTTCCGGCACATCGTCGATGATCAGCAGCGTAGGCAGTATCACCAACGCTAACAATGGCACTATCAACGTGAGCTCCAGCGTTACTCTCACGGACTCCGCGACTTTGCTGAATCAGTCAGGAGGCGAAATTAATCTGACGAGCGGTCTGTTGACGGTGAATGGAACGACGATGACCAACGAATCCGGCGGCGTCGTTGATTTCGACGGTGCTGGCTTGACCCTCACCAACACGGCTTCAGTGATCAACGATGCCGGTGGCAATTTTAACCTCAATGGTGGGGCTTATTCTATTAACATCAGTGATGCGTCTTCCACCTTGACCAATGATGGTACCACAACATGGACAGCCGGGGCAGATGGTCATAAAACGATCACCGGTTCAGGAACATTCCTTAACAACGGTGTCTTTAATCATGCTCACGGAGGAGGAGGCGATAATCTGCAACTGTCGGGTTTGCTCGTTTTCCAAAATAACGGAGAGTTTGTGTTCACCGAAGAAGGGGATATAAACGTGAGCGGTAGCGCTGCCACTTTCCGAAACAATGGGTTAGTCAATAAGACGATCGATACGGGCACGGATCCGAGTTTTATTTTCGGTGCCGGAAAGTTTCTTGCTCTCGCTGGAAGTGAAGTTCGTTCGACGGTGGCAGGGACCCGGATTCATATTGGTTCGAGTGGCACGAGTGACGCTACCGCAGTGTGGAATGCTGATGGCGGGAATATCGGTCTGGGTGGCACTTGGAGTGGAACCATTGCCGGTGAATCGAAAAACGGGGGCGTTTTCAAGTTAACGGATCCGGAAAGTGGAGTCGCTCATGACATCTCCGTTGGCACGGGTGGACTTACCTTCGACGTTGTGGGCGCTGGTATTGAATGGGTTGACGTTAATATTACCACCAATGGACATTCGCTGATCAACAATGGGGTGATGGATATCACCTCGACCGGTGCCAAGGTATTGAACGGCACATTGACCAACAACGACACCCTGAATCTCGAAGGAAATGTCACGGTGACCGGTGGGGATATCATCAATGCATCCGGTGGAGTCGCCAATTATTCGGCAGGAACCCTGACACTGACCAATGCAGATGATGAAGTGATCAACCGGAGTGGCGGCACATTTAACATCACAGCGGGTGGCGCAAAAACACTGACGGGTGGAGAAATTCGCAACGAATCCGGTGGAACTCTCGATTTTCAAAGTGGAACGGTCACACTGACCGGAACTACCGATGCGATTCGGAACGAGGCGGGTGGATCCCTGACCATTTCCGGTACGGTGGAGAGTGGAGTGACGGGGGCGGGATCGATTCGCAACGATGTGGGCGCGACTGCGCAGTGGACCGGGACTGGAAAGTTCAGGCTCGCGACAACCGGAGCGGGAGTGATCAACGACGGCACTTTTGAGATGGTGAACGGAGGAACTCGAAACCTTGAGGGCATCGGGACATTTATCAATAACGGCACTTTCTCCGACCGGATTTCAGGGGGCGAAAACAACCTTTACGCGAACGGTGCAGGCAACTTTGTTAACAATGGATTGTTAGAGTTCGAGGGGGCTCAGGATATTCGGCTGATGGATGGTTATACCGTGACCAATTCAGCTACGGGAACCATTCGGAAAACCAACCTCGGAGTTGAGGACCAGATGGCTCAGTTCTACAGCACCAACCTGAATTCCGGTACGATCAACAACGACGGGGGAACGATGGAGGTTTTCGAAGGTAGGTTGCGCCTCACCGATCTCTCCAGTGCCGGCAATTTTCAAGACGTGGCCTACAATCAGGTGGCCGGCGACATGACCAGCGGTTACGTGCTTACCGATGGAATCTACATTGTGGATAACACAGCAGGACAGAATGCAGTTCTCGATATCGAGCAGGCTGAGCCCGGCGGGATCGTAACGATCGGGGCGGACGCCAGCGTCTCGCTGACAGCAGCGGGTGCCGGATTCATCCAGTTGACAGGCACGCTTTCGCGGGTTGATGGATTGTTGCGACTGAATGGTGATCAGGTCTTCGATGCTGCGGACGATATTGCAATCGCAGGCACGTTGGAAGGTGAAGGCGGCACCTTGATCGGTAATGTCACGGTTGAATCAGGGGGGACGATTACGCCCGGTGTCGGAGTCGGAGATGAGGACACGCTCACGATCGATGGCGATTTGAATCTCGACGGAAATTTCGAGTTTGATGTCGACGCAGCTGAAAACGACCTGATCGACGTCAACGGAGTTGTTGCCATTGGCGGAAACCTCGTTGTTCGGGTCGGTGCTCAACCAACCGAAGCGCTCATCATATTGATCGACAACGACGATGTTGATTCCACCACCGGTGAATTCACGAGTCTCAATGGAGTCCCTACGGCTTTGAGCGATGGGGCTGCGATTACGTTGGGCAGCAAAACTTATAAGATATTTTATAACGGCGGTGACGGGAATGATGTCGTCCTCGCGGATGCCACGGCGCCAACGACGATTTTCGTGAACCCTGTGTTTGCTGCATTTTCGAATGGAACCCTCGTCGATGGTGATGATGAAAAAGCGTCGCAACAGGGGGCGGTCGTTGGCGTAACCGCGTTCACGACGATCAATGACGCCATCACCGCGCTGGGTACGAACAGCGGAACGATCATCATTAACTCCGGTGACTACAGCGCGGAGGCGGTGGATCTAACGACTGCAGGAACTGATATCGATATCACCCTGCAGTTTGTGGAGGGGGACTCCCAAATTGGATCCCTCGCAACCGGAGTGGACGACGCTGTTGTCCTCGGTGGCTTTGATGGAGATCATACGACTGGTGTGACTTTGACGCTGGGCACCTCGGGTAGTGCCTTAACCGAGATTAAAGGAGTCGTTTCAGGGACCGGCGGCATAACGAAAGTGGGGACGAGTTATCTGAAATTGAGCGGAGACAACACCTATTCCGGAAATACGGTCGTGAATCAGGGGCGCTTGTATGTCGGTCATAATAATGCGCTGGGCGCGACGGGCGCGACGGGCGGGACGAGCAAAACAATTGTGAACGGAGCCGACGGCGTTACCTCCACCTTCCTGTATCTGGATTCGGCGGCGCCGCTTACGATCAATGAAACGTTGAATCTGAATGCTTCGAATGCAGGACGCGTTACCTTGTATTCCAACAGTTCCCATGTTCACACCCTCGCCGGACCGATCGATGTTTCGAGTTCAGGCCACTTGGTTCAGTTTAATTCAAATGGGGCCGGTGGAATGACAATCACGGGTGATGTCACGGGAACGATGACCGGTGGAGCCTTGTTTTTACGAGGGGGATCCAACAGTGCCGCCAATCATTTGCAGGGAAGTTTGAATCTCTCGGGTTCCAGCCTCTTGAAGACGGACGACGGAACATGGACGGTGGGTGCCTCAGGATCCGGTCAAACCTACAGTTGGAATGAAATTTCGGTTTCCAGGGGGACTGTGAAGCTTGGTGCCGCGAATATTTTGAACCCCACGAGGATTATCCGATTGGATCAGAATGACGATAGGGGAGCTACTCTGGATCTGAACAATTTCGATCAGACGACAGCAGGTATTACCTTTAATAATGGAGGGGACCCAAGTGCCGGAACCATTTCCACAGGGACGGGAACGTTGACGCTCAACGGAAATATTACGTATAGCACTGTCAATAACACATTGGGTGGTGAGATTTCAGGAAACTTAGACCTGGGCGGAGCGACGCGCACGATAACGGTCAACGACTCCACTGGATCGGATGCGGAGCTGACCATCAGTGCGGTGATTTCCAATGGCGGAATCATCAAGGCGGGGGGTGGAAATCTGGTTTTGTCAGGCGACAGCACTTACACAGGTGACACTGCGGTGAATGCAGGCAGCCTCATTGTGAATGGTGATAATTCCGCGGCTACCGGTGCTGTGTCAGTGGCCACAGGTGCGACCCTGGCTGGAAGTGGAACGGTAGGCGGAGCGGTCACTTCCGATGGTGAGATTCAGCCCGGAGCAACGCCCGGCGATACTGTGGGCGCTCTCACTTTCGAGGGGAATTTGACTCTTAAAGAGGTCGAGTTTGATATCGCGGATATTTCAATCGCGGGAACGGATTATGATCAAGTGATCGTCAATGGTCTCGTTGATGTCAGCGGGGCGGAGTTGGTGCTCGACGACCAGTTTACCGGAACGGGCGTTGCGGGTGATTTTATCACTTTAATCGCCAACGATGACACCGATTCGGTGACCGGCATTTTTGCAACCTTGACGGGAGCAACTGATGACAACGGAGGTACCCTGGCGGACGGGGATACGATCACCTTCAACGGGGAGAAGTGGAGAATTTTCTACAACGGGGGGGACGGGAATGATGTCGTCCTCGCTTCTGCCGCAACGCCAACAGTTGTTTACGTAGATGACAGTTTTACGCAGAACAGCGGTCAGGTTATTGCTGATGCCGATTTGGGCGTAACCGGAAATCAGAACGCGATTTTTAATGTCAATGCCTTCGACAATCTTGCCGATGCGCTGGCTGCGGTTGCCAGTGGCGGGACAATCATTGTCAATGGTGGGACTTACAACGAATCGATCAATTTGGTTGATGGGAAAATTCTTGAAGTTACAGGACCGAATGCCGCTGGAACGGTAGTCATATCGAGCCTTTCTGCCGCCGCAGGAACGTCTATCGTCATCGAGGGCAGCTCGACATTGACCCTTGGAAATGGGGCTGATCAAACGATCTCGGGAGTTCTGTCAGGAACGGGCAGTCTCGTTAAACAGGGAGCGGGTCAACTGACTCTCTCCGGTGCCGGCAGTACCGCGACAGGCACCACTCTCGTTAAAGCGGGCATCCTTAAATGGGGCGCGAACGATGCGTTGCCGAGTGGCATCGTCACCGTCGAAAGCGGAGCAACGGTCGACTTGACTGCTCTCAGTGGATCTACCAATACCGGCAGTGCACGGGTTTATCACATTGAAGGTTCCGGTTCTGCGGGACAGGGGGCTTTAATTAACACTACCGGAAATATAATCGGTGCAAGCGTCGGTGTGAGTGGTCTCACTTTGACTGGCAACGCCACAATCAATGCCACGGCGCGACTGGATGTTGGTGGAGTGGTGAATTTTGGCTCGCATACACTGACTAAGATCGGTGGAGAGACATTGGCCTTCCGTTCGACTGTCAACAGTCCCGGAGGGACTCTCGTGATTAATGCCGGCAACGCCTACGTTGAGCAGAACGATTTAACGCTCAGCTCGATCGTCCTTAAGGACGGAACCTCCTTCGGGATCTACGCCTACAACAACAGCCCGGGCCGAACCATCACTGCCGATATCACAATGAATGGAAGTGCTGTCCTGCGTCACGGTTCCAATGGAACTCCGTCGTCGGCCAACACTTATCTGGGCACCATTAACGTGAATGGTGGCACGGCAACGATTCGCAATGCCGGTTTCAACTCCAATACGAGTGATGTGAATATTGAGAGCGTGATTTCCGGAACGGGAACGATTGTCCTCGATGGAAACAATGCCGCGCGGTCCATTGAGTTTGGCGGTGCCAACACCTTCAGCGGCACGGTGCAAATGATCGATTTGGGGACCTTCATTCTCGACAACAGTCTTGCATTGCAGAATGCGACCTTTGACACCCGGACCACCACCGTAGGCACTTTGGATTTCGGCACGTTGACGGCGGCGACGTTTGGTGGTCTTACAGGCTCCAATGATTTCGTTTTGGAGAACGCTTCCGCTGCTGCGGTAGCTCTCTCAGTGGGGAACAATGATTCGAGCACGGTTTTCTCCGGCGCAATGAGCGGGAGTGGTTCCCTCACCAAAATTGGAACAGGAGCGTTCACTCTTTCGGGGGCGAATTCTTTTGCAGGCGCGACTCTGGTAAGTGAAGGCACTCTCAGCCTGAGTGGGGGCAGCGCCCTCTCGGATACCAACGCTCTGACTCTGGCGAATGCAGCCGGTGTGACTCTCAACCTGGTAAACAGTGAAACGATTGGTTCGCTTGCGGGTGGCGGTGCCACGGGTGGTTCGGTTATTCTGGGAGCGAATACGCTTACGACGGGAGAAGACGACACGAATACGACTTTCGCCGGAATCATTTCCGGCGCGGGTGGTTTGACCAAGGTGGGCGACGGAACGTTCACTGTTTCGGGAGCAAATACCTATAGCGGAGACACTTCGATTACTGCGGGAATTCTCAAGATGGGAAATAGTTCCGCTCTTGGAGACGAAGTTGGCAAGACGGTGATTAATGGTGGGACGCTCGACATCGCAGGTAACCGTGCCGGAGCCAATGGTAATGAGTTGATCGAAGTTCAGGGAACGGGTGCAGGTGGTAATGGGGCGATCAACAATACGGGAAGTAGCCAAACAAGCGCTTTCCGCAGAATTACTCTAACCGACGACGCTACCTTCCGTGCTGATAGTCGCTGGGATATGCGGAATACCGGGGGAACGTCGACATTTGACATGGGAGGTTTCACCTTGACCAAAGTGGGGACGAGGGAGTTTTCGCTGGTTAACACTTCTATTCTCAATCCAGGTTCGGTAAATGCGACTCAGGGAATTTTCAGACTTGAGGGGAGCTCTGATTTCGATGGCACGGGAACGATAAGCGTTTCGAGCGGTGCCAATCTGGATTTCTGGTCTAATAATCAAACTCACGAAGTGGACATAGTTTTGGCGGGAGGGGCGATCATGACTTCCAGTAGCTCGGCGAGCTATGCAACAACACTCAATGGAACGGTGACTCTCAACGGCGTCGCCAGTATTGGGGCGAATCAGGGAGGTACTATCTATCACCGGGATCTTGTGATTAGCGGAGATATTGAAGGCACAGGCGGATTTAACAAAATTGGAGTTAAAGCAGTGACCCTTACGGGAACGAATAACACCTATGCCGGAGCCACAACGATATCTGCGGGCAGCCTCTTCCTTAACGGAACGCATACGGGCGGTGCTACCTATACGGTAGCGAGCGGTGCTGTTCTCGGCGGAACCGGGACAACGGATGCGGACGTTCTTGTCAATACGGGAGGCGGATTATCGCCCGGTGTTGGTGGAATCGGCACGCTCACGGTGCAGGACAATCTCGCGATCAACGGCACATACACCTTCGAGATTAACGGCGATATCAGTGCTGATCTTACGGATGTGACGGGGACGGTTACTTTGGGTGCCGCTTCTATTCTCGATCTGGATGAGTTGACTGCGGGATCCAATAACGTTGGTTTCGGTTCAACGATTACTCTGATCGCAAATGACGGTAGCGATGTCGTCATGGGGACGTTCTTGAATGTTGCTGAAGGCTCCACTGTCATGGATGACGATGGGGAAGCCTACACGATCAGTTATGCCGGTGGAAACGGAAACGATGTCGTTCTTTTTGCCGGTGTTGCCGAGACTAATGTGGGTCTGTCAGGAGGTGTTCTTACGATTTCGGATATCAATACAGAGAATGCTGATGCGATTACAGTTTCGTACGACGGCGGGACGGATGAGTATGTGATCAGCGATCCAAATCTGGTGCTCACAACCACTGGGCTGACTTCCGGACAATTCCGGCGTCCTGATGCTCATACCGTGAGAGTGGATGCCGCATTGGTGACTTCGGTCGTGGTGAATACAGCGAATCCGACCGCCTCTACGGAGGCCGATTCGGTGACGATTTCGAGTTTGCCCGCGGATATCAACGGGGCTGTCATCGTGAATGCCGAGAATATCAGTGTTGGGGGCAATGTGAGAGCTGATGCGATTACCTTGAATGGAGATGTGACTCTTTCTGCTAATGTGGTTTTAAATACTTCTGATGCAAATGGTGCGATCAGTATTACGGGGACGATTACAGGAGGTGGAAACGATTTGACGTTCACTTCCGGATCAGGAAGCGGAACGATCGGGGGGGCTGCGAGCGGCATCGGTCATCTCCTGCTGGACGACACGGGAACGATTGATTTTCAAAGTGGACTGTCGGTCGATACAGCGCGCGTTGGTTCGGATTCAGGAACTGCTAATCTGACGGTTAGCGGTGGCGCCGCAGTTGTCGGGGATGGAGATGGGGATCTCGAAGTGGGTCGCCGAACTTCCGGCAATGGAACAACAACCGGAGTAGTGAATTTAAGTGGAGCTACAACCGTAACGATCAATGTTGCGAGTGTTTTGTTGGGCACAGACACCGCGGGAAGCGGAGCCAGCACAGGGGATCTGCTCCTGTCTGCTGCCGGAGCCAATTCGATTACCGCATCAACCATCCAGCAGGGTTTCACCCCTTCGGGTAGCAACCAGTCTAACATCAGCGGTTTGATTCTCGGTGGGTCAACTAACACGATCAATGTCAATACCTGGACAGTGGGCGATGCCAAGAGCGCCGGTAGTGTCAGTATTATTGCCGGTGGTTCGCTGACCTTACGAGCCGCAAACGGAACTGACGGGGCCGATCTGAATATCGGCCGCAATACAGCGGGCACCGGTACCACTCCTCAAACCAGTCATGTCGACTTAGCCGGTGCCTCGACGATTGATTTATTGATCGATGATCTTCTCATCGGGAGACACATTTCCGGGCCTGGATACGGAAACGGAATTTTAAGTTTCGATTCAGGAATGATCAATGCCGATTCCGTTACCCTGGCGCAGTCGACGGGAGATAATCCGGCTAATACCACCGGCACGATCAATCAGCTTGGCGGTTCCTTTACGGTAATCAGCGGCGTCTCTGACGGCGGTGGCGGCAGTGCCATTAATTTGGAAGACGGAAGTTTCACGGTTAACGCCGGTGGGTTTGGAGTGGACGATCTCCTCGTCGGAAAGAACGGGGGGGCAGCGGTTCTTAACGTGAATGGTGGAAGCGTAACTGTGGGAGATGGCGGGAGTCAGCTTCTCATTGGATACCGCGATGTTGCTGTGCCTAGCGGTACAACAACAGGGGTGGTGAACTTTGCCAATGCGACTTCGGTGAATATTGATGTGACAGATGTTTGGGCCGGTTACATCAACCATGCGAGCCAATCGACCTACGGCAGTGCAGCAGGCACCTTGACCCTGTCTGCGGCGGGGGATAATGAGGTCGTTGCTGATAACGTCAGGTTGGGACATACGCGATCGGCGGATAACCAGGGGGGCGTGAGAACTTATCTTCACCTTGGAGGAGCAGAGAATACCTTTGACGTCGACACCTTCGTCGTCGGTGATTTTAAGAGTGCTGCCACAGTGGATATTGTGGGGGGTGGAACGTTCACGTTAACCGGAAATGCAAATGTTGAAGCCGATCTTCGAATCGGTGACAACGATACTTTTATCACCGGTTCCACTACCGGGACTGCTCCTCAGATCAGTTTGCTGAATCTTAACGGAGGCACATTCAATGCGACGCTCGATGAGGTTTTGATCGGCTTGCATTACGGTGGCAGTGGCAGCGGAAAGGGAGAACTCAGGTACAATGCCGGAACCGTTACCGCTGCTTCCGTTATTCTCGCAGATTCTGATAGAAACGGAGGAAGCTCCTCGAATGATGCCAATACGATCGGTATTCTTCAGCTGGGCGGAGGCATTCTTGATCTTCAGGACGGCACTTTCACTGAAGGCGGGGGGACTGATACCTTTACCTTTACCGATGGAACGTTGAAAGATGTTGAAATCATCGGATTCAGCGTCACTCAGCAGGGAGGGACCCTCCAGATTGGTGCTGACGGAGCGGTCGATGATACTACGATCCGGGGCGACTACACTGCCAGCGGTGGAGAGATTCAAATTCAGCTGGATGGAACCGCCGGTGCCGGTGTTGCGAGCGGTCATGATCAGCTCGTGATTTCCGATACCTTAAGCGGGGACAACAATGGAGTTCTCAACTTAACGGGAAGTACGCTTGCCCTGACTTTAAATTTTGCTGCAGCGGCGGGGCAGAATTTTGTGATCGTTGATAACGACGGTACTGCAGATGCTGTTGTCGGCACTTTCACGGGATTGCCGGAAGGGCATATCTTTGAATTGCCTTACCTCGGTGATCGCTACGTCTTCCAGATTACCTACAACACGGAAGATGGATCGGCGTCAGGAAACAACGTTGTCTTGAAGAGTCTCGGTGTCGCGGAAACGAGTGTGGAAATTGATGGCTCGGGCAATCTCGTGGTCAGTGATATTAACAATGAATCAGCGGACCTTCTCGACATCTCGGTGCAGAATATCGGAGGTGATGATTACTATGTGATCAAAGATACGAATACGACACCACTTGTTCTGACAACAAGCCTGACTGCTGCGGATGCGAATCAGGTGGGTGCCAACGAAATTCACGTGAAGGTAGCGTCAGTGACCGGTGGAGTGATCGTGGGCACGGCGAATCCAACCGCAGCGACGGTAGATGATGTCGTCACCGTGACCAGTCTTCCCGCATCGATTGCCGGTGATTTGGAAATCCATGCGGAGACGATTTATCTCGGGAGCAGTGTCACTACGACCGGGGGGCAACTGTTCGACGGGGCGGTTACGCTGACAGCGAACGTGACGCTCGACGGGACGAATGTCGAATTTACGGATACACTCTTATCTGACTCTAGCTCAACGCGGCGTGCGCTTGAGGTGAATACTTCGGGTGGCGGTATCACCACGTTTGGAGGCACGGTGGGAGGCACTATCAGCAATGTAAACCTGAACCTTCAGTCTCTTACCACGAATGCGGACGGATCGGTGGTGCTGGGCGGCAGCATCAACACCATCGACAACGTTACTTTTAATGAGGGCGTAACGCTTATCGGTAACCGTTCGGTGAACGGAGGAAATATCACTTTCGCAGGCGTAGTGATGAATGATGGAAATAATCTTTCAGTCAATGGAAGACAAATTGATGTGGTCGCCGGCATTGTCGGAGGAGGTGGTCATGTATCATTGACCGCTACCAGTACGGGCATTCATGTCATGGCGGATATCTCGACGTCCGGTGCCGGGACAATTAAGATGAGCAGTATTGCGGGAGGTTCAACGGAAGGAATTCTCATCGAAGGGGACCTCACCACTGAATACGGAGCGATCGAGCTGTTGGGTCGATCCACCACAGGAGTCGCCGTGGCGATCGTGGATTCCACCGTATCAACCACGGGAACATCGACTTCGGGAGAAGTGGGTGGTAACATCCGAATCACCGGAAGAACCAGTAACAGCAGCAGTGCTGTCCAGTTGGATATTGACGCAACTTCCTCTGTCATTGCTGCGGACGGATCGATCACGCTGAAAACCATTTCCGGTGATGCCAATATCGGCGGGGAGGTTAATTCCGGTGCCCATACCCTGACTATGGAAAGCGGTGCGGACCTCAATTTGAATGACGTCACCGTCGTCGGTGGAGCGATCGATTTGATAGCCGACAACGATGTGACGATTAGTTCGGGAACGTCGATTACCGGACCTGCTGCTGCGTTGGGTAACGTTGTCCTGCTCTCTGAGAATTTTGAAGGTTTTACCCAGGGAAGCACGACTGCTTTTCTAAATACAATCGCCCTGGACAATGGCTGGGTGAATCTCCAACCTGAAACGTTAGATTTCGTTTCCGACAAAGGCGGCACCCCAAGTGGACATACCGGTCCGTCTTCGGATCATACCACCGGGACCTCCACAGGAACCTATTTGTATGTGGAAACGTCGTCACCTGGAGAAGGGGAATTTGCGAGGTTGCTTTCCCCCGTGCTGGATTTCACAGGTGAGACCAATACGTCGGTGGAGTTTTTCTACCACATGTATGGGGAGAACATCGGTGAGCTGATCGTGGAAGGAAGTTCTGACGGAGGCGCGACCTGGACAGAGTTTCGTGTCTATTCGGGAGAACAGGGGAACGAATGGAAAAAGGCCACAATTGACCTTTCGCAGTTCGACAATGCAGGTTCGTTTCAATTGCGGCTCACCGGTGTTCGCGGCGATGGCTATCAGGGCGATATATCATTGGATGACTTCCGCTTCTTCGCTGACAGTGGGGATCTGCTGGTTGAGGATTTCGAAAATGATACGGAATTCGGGCAGGGGCCAACGAGCGGTCAACGACCTCAGCAGACTCTTGGTGCCGGGTGGATAAACGTTACGACCAGCGTGGCAGATGAAATTGACTGGATTCCGGATAGTGGCGGTACACCAAGCCCTGATACCGGTCCCGGGGGTGCCGCAAGTTCCGGAACCGATCACACGACGGGGACTGCTGACGGCAAATACCTCTATATCGAAACATCGAGTGGTGTAGGGGGAACGTCTTCACCCCGGCCGACCGCTCAGCTATACTCTCCGGTGATTGATCTCAGCGAACATTCCACCGCGAGTGCAGAGTTCTACTATCATATGTTCGACAACGGTCGGAATGAGATGGGAACGTTCAATGTCTACGGCAGTTCCGATGGCGGGGTGACCTGGTCATCCGTTCTCTTTACCCAATCGGGTTCTCAGGGTAATCAGTGGAATCTTGCGACGCTGGATTTGAGCAGTTTTGCAGGGAGTGAGAACTTTGTCCTTCGCGTCGAAGGTGTTGCCGGAAGCGGTTACGCCGGTGACATCTCGATTGATGACTTCCGTATCACAGGTGACCCTGTCAGTAACACAACGATCAATATCATCGCGGATGCTGATGGTGATAAGAACGGAATTGGCGGAGCAATCACGATGGCTGATGGATCAACGGTCAATGCCGGAAGCGGAAATGTGACTTTGTCTGCCGATGGCAATATTGTGGTGTCGAGTGTATCGACGACATCGACGATTACAGCCACGGCAACGAGCGGGGCGATTCTCGAGGGTGGCGATTCCGGAACCGATTTGACTGCTGACATCCTCATCGCAACTGCCGGCAGCGGAGTCGGCGGGGGGAGTCAGTTGGATACTGTTGTCAACAATGTGGAAGCGAGTGGGGGCAGCGGCGGCGTAGCTATTGCCAATACCGGTAGTTTAACAATTGGTGAAACAGGAGCCGCTATCGGCGTGACTGCCGGAGGGGGTGTAAATATTACGAGCTCGATTGATCTTACCATTGCCGCAGGCACAACGGTCACAGGTCTCGGCATCAACATGAGTGCCGGGAATGATCTGAATATTCTCGATGGCTCAACGATCACAGGATTAAATTCAGGCACATTGGTGCAGGAAGATTTCGAGACCTTTGTTCAGGGGCCTACCGGGGCGGGAGCAACCAACATCGCTTTGGGTAACGGTTGGGTAAATGTTCAGGGAACTGATGAGATTGACTGGACTCCGGACGCAGGTGGAACTCCAAGCGGGAGCACCGGACCGGGAACGGATCATACCACCGGAACTAATTCCGGAAAATATCTCTACATTGAGACATCGGACCATGTCTTGACCGGTTCGACGGCTCAACTCCATTCTCCGACTCTTGATTTGAGCGCAATGGAGAGCGCGAGTCTTGAGTTCTATTATCACATGTTGGGGGTCGATCCGGAAATGGGCTCACTGAAGGTTTTTGTCAGCACAGATGGCGGAGTGACCTGGTCGGGCGAGTTGTTTTCGGTTGAGGCCAATCAGGGGAATACATGGCATCAGGCCACTGTTGATCTCAATTCCTTCGTCGGGAGTTCTCAAGTGGTGGTGCGTTTTGATGGAATTGCGGGGCAGGTCACTGCGGGAGGGGGCGTCGATCCCGGGTATCGAAGCGATATTGCGCTGGACGATATTACGATTACGGCCGTTCCTTTCGTCAAATTGGCAGCCAGTGGGGGAGCTCTCACCATGGCGGGTAATTCTTCCGTCGATGGGGGAGACGGTGATGTATTTCTTTCTGCCGATGGCAATATCACGGTTAACAGTGTTCTGACATCAGGTGATGTCGTGCTCACCTCCGGTAACGGGGAGATTCTCGACCGGGGAGCGACTCCGGATATCACAGGAGGAACCGTCACTTTTAACGGGGATGTTGCTCCCGGATTGTCCGGGTTGGGAACCTTGCGAGTTTCCGGGAATCTTGATCTCGCGAGCGATGATGTGTTGAGTTTGGCACTGGACGGATCTGTGCCGGATTCGGGATATGATCAGGTCGTTGTCGAGGGGACTGTCAGTATCGTTGACGCAACCCTGGAATTGAATTTCGGATTTGTTCCGGCGGTCAATTCTACTTTTGTCATCATTGACAATGACGGGGTTGACGCGGTGACCGGCACCTTTCAGTTCATCGATGAAGCGCGCGGGCTCGTCGAATTGACGGAGGGCAGCGCTTTCACGTCAGGTGGTCTCGTCTACACCATCAGTTATGTGGGGGGGACGGGTAACGACGTGGTTCTCACAGCTCATGGTGAAGCGGAAACTGAAGTTTCAATCGATGGAAGCGGCAACCTTGTGATCAGCGATATCAACAACGAGTCCGCTGACAATATCCAGATAACGATCGAGAACATCGGTGGCACTAACTACTATGTTATCAAGGACATCAACGCGACGCCTCTGGTTTTGACGACACCGATTGCCGCTGCGGATGCGAATCGAATCAGTGAGAGTGAAATTCACGTTCGAGTCGATGCTGTTTCTGCCGGCCTTGATGTCAACACGGCGAATCCGACAGAGGGTGGCGCAACCGATTCAGTTACGATTTCCAGTGTGCTGACTTTTGCAGGGGCGGTTGAAATTAATGCCGAAACAATCAATCTGAATACCAACATCACTGGAACGACGCAGACCTATACCGGGGCGATTGTTCTGGGGGCGTCAGTGGAACTTGATGCGACGACACTGACCGTTAACGGTTCTGTCAATCTCGGAGCACACACCCTGACTGCTGACGTTTCCACGGGAACGAGCAGCATTAACGGTTCTGTCAGCGGCACAGGGAATTTGACCAAGCAGGGTGTCGGCAGGCTCGATCTCGCTGGTTCAGTGGGTAATACCTACAGTGGTCTCACGACCGTGAGTGCCGGTCGCCTTCACTTGAACAATAGCGGTGGCAATGCCATCGGAGGAAACCTTGACATTACCACCGGGGGGCAAATCACCTTCGGACGAAGCAATCAGATTGTTGATACCGCGGCGGTAACGATGAGCGATTCAGGAAGTGTCTTTAATGGAACGGGATCGAATAACGGGGCGAGTGTGACGGAAATCTTTGGCAGCTTTACTGTTACCGGAGGGATTTTCAATACAACGAGCGGAAGCAGTTGGACGATCACGGGGGCGGGAAGCTTTACCGGAGGCGCAGGCAACACCCTCGTTCTTGGAAACAGTGGAACGAAACTGCTCTCATTCGGCAGCCTCGAGTTGGTGAACATGACCTCGACCAGCGGTCTGACCGCGAACAGTTTCGCGATGTATGGCAATCACGCCAGTACTGTCTCGACACTCCATGTCGGTGCCGGAGGGGTGGCCCTCAATAACAGCAACTTGAACCTCCGTCGCGGAGGCGGCGGCACTTTGGGAAGCCGATTGATCCTCGAAGGGGATGTCACGACGGTTGGAACTTCGCCTTCGGCGATCAGAGAAGACACCGCAGGAGGAACGAGTGGCATTGCTGAGATCCAGTTGAATGGTGGGCACAACTTCAATGTGGGAGGCGGCGGCGCTGATCTCACTGTGAGTACTGGTGTGGCTGATGGCGCTACACAGGGAGCGCTGACCAAGACAGGAGTCGGTCGCCTTATTTTGTCGGGAACTATCGAGAACACCGCCTCAGGAGTTACTACCGTTTCGAGTGGTATCCTGCATCTTGATAAGACGAACACCAATGCCGTTGGTGGAAATCTTCACCTTGCGGGGGGCAATCTGACCTTCGGAGCGGATAATCAGATTGTCGATACTTCGGCGGTCAGTATGAGTGCGGGCAGTGTGTTCAATGGCACCGGTGCCAACGCCGGAAGTGTTCCCGTCACCGAAACATTCGCCAGCCTCACGGTGGATGGAGGAGCCTTTAACACTGGATTTAGTTCGAACTTAAACGTCACCGGAGCCGGCAGCTTTACCGGCGGAGCTGGCAATCCTGTATTTCTCGGAAACAGCGGTAGCAGTACTTCGTTTGGCAGTCTGACGTTGGTTGATATGAGTGCTTCCGCTGCGACGCTCGGTGCGGCCAATAGTTTTGCGGTTTATGGCAACAGTTCAAGTTTTCAGAGTGCCGTTACTGTGGGTAGCGGGGGGCTGACGCTGGAGAACAGTCGACTGAATTTGAAGTTTGGTAGCGCGGGTGCGCTCGGCAGCAGGTTGATACTGGACGGTGATGTCACCGTCAGCGGTACAACGACTTCCACAATTGTCGACGACGGTGGTGGAACCACGGGAACTGTGGAAGTTCAGTTGTCCAGCACAGCGGCTGCAGCCAACAGAGATTTTAATATTGCTGCAGGGGCCGGGTTAACTGTTGATGTAGAGATCAGCGATGGCGCAAGCACTTCCGGATCGATCTCCAAGTCAGGTGCGGGAACTTTGACCCTGACCGATGACAATACCTACACGGGCACGACCGGGGTGAACTCCGGGACGCTGCTGGTCAACGGAACTCATACCGGTGGTGATACCTACACCGTCGCAGAAGGCGCTGTACTTGGTGGAACAGGTGCAACCGATGCGGACGTAGAATCAATCGGAACGGTTTCGCCGGGTGTTTCCGGTCCGGGTGATTTGGCTACCGGCGACCTGAATTTGGGCGGGGGCGGTGAGTATGTCGTGGATATTGATGGAATAGCGCCGGGCGACGGGGCAGGAAATCACGATCAACTCGTTGTTACCGGTTCGGTCGAATTGATTCCGGCCCGGCCGAATGTGATTCTGGTGACAGACAGTTCCAGTGGCGATCAGGATACAATCGATTTTCTGGTAAATCAGTTTGGAGCCAATGTGACTACAGGTAGCTATATTTCTCTCTCTGTTGCTGATCAGGAGGCTTTGGCGGCAGCTGATCTGGTCATTGTGAGTCGAGACACGAACAGCGGAAATTATTCGAATGGTGGAGGCGATTTAGCCAGTGGGGAAGCAGAAGTGGCTTTTTGGGAAGAGTTGGAAACACCGACGATTCTCCTGAGCTCTTTCCTCGCACGAAACAGTCGTTGGGATTGGGTTGATACCGGAGGATTGGCTAGCGGGGCAGCTGCAGCAGGAAACGAAACCTCTCTTACTGCTGCGGGGCGGGCCGATTCACTTTTTGCCGGATTGAGTAATCCTGCTGATATTTATGCTGATGATTACGATGCGGTTGCCAATGATGCGGTTGGTGGAGGAACTATTCTTGCCACAGGAGGTGGCGGTTCTCATATCCTGGCGGCGAGCTGGAATGCCGGGGATGCCCTCGGCGCCGATGGTCGTGTAGCGGGGGGAGCCCGCCTTCTTCTTGCCGGAGTTTTCGGCAATAATGTGGGTAGCCTATCCGCAGATGGACAGACCCTTTTTAGACGAGCCGTTGCTGAGTTGCTCCGGCCGACACTTGCTGTCACCGTGACGACTCCTCCCGTTCCCGGACACACCTATGTGATCATTGATAATGATACGGCAACCGACGCTGTGATCGGAGCTTTCAGTGATCAGGAAGAAGGTTCTATTGTTACGGCTGCGGGCGGTGAGCTTTTCGTGATCAGCTACATCGGCGGTGATGGAAATGACGTCGTCCTTTATGGTGGAGCAGAAACGCAGGTGGGATTGAGAGACGGCGTTCTCAGCATTAGTGATATCACGACAGATTCGGTCAACGATATCACCGTGACCTATGACGGCAGTACCAATACCTACACGATCAGTGAGTCTGACCTGGCGAATGTGATTGCAACATCCGGTGTGAACGTGATTTCCCGAACCGCCAACAGTGTGACCATCGACGCGACGGGTATCACTTCGATTGTGATCGATGCGACCGGACCGGATACATCCAACGCCGGACTTGAAGCGGGAGATACCGTGAACTTGAACGGGCTTCAAGCCGATCTTGATGGAGCTGTTACGGTCACTGCGGAGACAATCAATGTGGGTACCAATGTGGTTGCTGATGCGATCACATTGAATGGCGCCGTCACTTTGACAGCTGATGTGTTGCTCGATACCGAAGATGTCAACGGGGCCATCGCTGTGAACGGCACCATTGACGGAACTTTTGATCTTTCTATCAATACGGGAACGGGAACAGCGAACGTTACCGGAGCGGTTGGCGGAAGTATTTCACTGGATGAATTTACGGTCCTGAAAGGGGATGCAATTCTCGAGGCGGGGCTTACTGCAGATCAATTAGGAGTCGCTACGGTTACGAATGCTGATCCGGTGCCTGCTACGGCGACCTTAACCGTGACGGGAGGAGCGGTATCGATCGGAAATGGAGATGGGACTGTGTCGATTGGAACACGGGATGCCACCTACGCTTCGAACAGCTCCACCACTACCGGAACGGTCGATTTTTCCGCAGCCTCCTCCGTAACGATTAACGTTGCCCTGGTCGAGCTTGGGACGATGACTTCAGGATCGGGGGGGGAAGGAACTGCCAGCGGGCACCTTGATCTTTCCAACGCGGGCCTTAATTCGATCACTGCCACGAGTATTGTGGTGGGGGATTCGCCTGCGCGGGGCAACACGGTGGAAAGCCACATTGAATTTGGTGGCTGGATTAACAATGTCAGTGTTGATACCTTTACTGTCGGAGGTAGAAAAACGAACGCTTCTGTCACGATTGATACGGGAGGAACCCTGACTCTCGTTGGCAACGCAAATGCTGCGACCGATTTGATTGTGGGGAGCAATGCTGCCAACACAGGAAACAATGCGGTCGCTGTTTTTGACATGTCAGCGGGAACGTTTGACGCGACTCTGGATGAAGTCGTATTGGGTCTTCACAATGCTGGTGCCGGCAGTGGAAAGGGCACTTTGAGTTTCGATACGGGAACGGTAACCGCCAATTCGATTCTTCTGGCTGCACCCGGCGCGAGCGGAAATTCCAATACCCCTGCGAATACGACCGGAACGATCAATTTCGGCGGCGGCGTTCTCGACCTTCAGGGTGGAAATATCGTCGAAGGTGGCGGCGTGGAAACCTTCAACTTCACCGACGGGACGCTTAAGGATGTGAACATCATTGATTTCACAACCGAAGACACCACCCTGAACCGTGAGTTCGAACAAAGCGGCGGAACGTTTCAGATTGGAGCGGACGACGCGATTGATACGACGACGATTAAAGCTGATTTCACGGCCAGTGGCGGTGAAATCGAGATTCAACTCGCCGGAACAAACGGGGCAGGCACTGCCGGTGGGCATGATCAGATAATCGTCAATCCGGACGCGAGTGACGGAAAACTGGATTTGACCGGTAGCTCTCTCGTTCTTGAGCTGTTAGGTGGGTTTATTCCATCTCAGGGGGATACTTTTGTCATCATCGACAACGACGGAACCGCTGACGCCGTAACGGGTATTTTCAGCGGGCTCCCGGAAGGGGCTACTGTTAGTGTCGGAGGGCAGGAATTTGTAATCAGTTATGCAGGAGGTGACGGCAACGATGTGGTTCTCTTCGCGGGACCTGCCGAAACTCAGATAGATCTGGTTGCGGGAGGTGCGCTTGAGATTACTGATATTGGAAGTGATTCAGTCAACAGTCTCACCGTGGTCTATAATGAGGGTGCAAACACCTACACAATCAGTGAGCTTGATGGCGCTGATGTCATAGGCACGACCGGAGTTACGGTTATTTCACGCACTGCGAACAGCGTGACGATTAGCGGAGTCGGAATCACCGCGATCGATATTGATACGACAGATCCCGGCACTTCTATTGTCGGCATGAATGACAGCGTTACCGTGACTACGAACGGAGCGCTCGTGCTGGGAGGGGGTATAGCGATCACGTCGGATGATATCACGGTGGGGGATTCCGATATTTCCTCCGGAGCGGATATCATTTTGAATGCGGGTGATCATTTTATTCTCGATCCCGATGGTGAACTGGCAGCGGCCGGCGGAAAGATTGAAATTAAAGTCGATCAAGTGGGGCCTGTTGATACTGCAGGTGGCACGGTCGATTTATCAGGAACGGTGACCGCCGGAAACGAAGTCTTCATCGAAGGCGGGGATGACGTGGACACTTTTAACGTGAAGCCGGGCACGACTTCAGAGATGAATATTGAAGGGAATGGTCCGGGGACTTTGCCCGGGGATGTTCTCAACCTGGTCGATGCGATCGACGCCGACTTTGATCCGACTCCCGGGGCTACACCCGGCGCCGGAAGCTACACCTTCGGAGGCGGGCAGCAGCGCATCGATTTCACGGGGATTGAACACGACAATCTCGCGCCGGATATCATCGTGACTGGAACTGATTCTGCCAGCGAGGAGCTCACGGAGACCGACGCTCCATTGACGGTTTCGGGAACGCTGACGATACACGATCTCGGAACTGTAAGTGCTGCGGTGGATTCCGCCGTGGGGGTCGCGGGAACGCCGGATGTTCTCACGAATGCCGACTTCCTCGCGATGTTCAGTCTCACGAGTCCAAATCCAATCATCCTTGCCCCGGATACCATTGGTACGATTGACTGGGTCTTTGACAGCAACACGACGACTTTTGATTTCCTTGCTCTGGGGGAAACCCTGACTTTGACCTACACGATCCGGGTAACCGATATCGACGGGCGCGAGGACACGCAAACCGTGACGATTAAAATTACCGGCACGAACGACGATCCGGTTTTAGCCACTGATGTAGTAACCGTGTTCGAAGGCGCGCAGGGTGGCTCGGAAACGGTGAGCGGAAATGCGCTCGCGAATGATACGGATATTGATATCAACGGGCAGGGCAAAGATGACGTGCTCAAAGTGGTGAATACCCGTTTTGACGGAACGCCGTTTGGAGGATCGACTAATGCCGGTGGTGCGGTCGTGCCCGGATCGGTCAGGCTGGTTGATGGTCTCTATGGCACGCTTTCCATCGATGCTGACGGAAACTTTGTCTACACCGTGGACGGTAGTCTGCCTACGACCCGTGCGCTGGACACAGGCGACGTCGGAGTGGAAACCTTCATCTACCTGGTGAGTGATGGAAGTGGTGGTTTCGTCGAAGAGAAGATCGTGGTTCGGGTCGTAGGATCGACCGGAGGCAAGATCGGTGAATTCTTCGGAGTAGGCGGATCGGGCATTCTTGAAGGGTTCCGGTTTGCGGAGAGACGAGGCACCGGTGACGGAGGAACAGGCGAGCCATTGCTCTTGCTGATGCCAACGTATTCAGGCACAGCGGCGCCGGGATCTGTGATCACCCTGTCAGTGATGGGAGCGGACGGTTCGACTTTGCGGGGCGGATCGCTGACCGTGGTCGCCGACCTTTCCGGGGCTTGGATAGCGAAATTCAGCGGACTGGAGATTGGAAATACATTCTATTATGTGAAGGTGGAAACGGCAGCTCCAGCCTGGAGCACCGGCGCGAAAGGTTCTTTTGAAGTGTTCTTTGCTCCGGCGATTAACGGTTCGCATAGCGAGACGGATGTCTTGACAGTCGATTCCGTTATGGGACGCCGCTTGAACTCTATCGCTCTGGATGGGTTAATTGAGGGCAATGCGCATCCGAATGGCTCGAATGCCGATTGGCGACGAGCGAACGGGATGCCCGAGTAGTCTTCCGCGATGTCGATTTGGGGGTAGCTGGAGAATCGTGATTTAAGACAGGTTAGTTGAGTGCCCGGAGTATTGGTTTGATTCTTTTTTGAGAGTTTAACTTACTCCGGGGACACACTTTGGGTCGACTTTGCCCTCTTTTTGTCACATTTCGTCGTTTCGGAGCAACAGTCAGTGGTGCCAATTCGCTGAAAGTGTGATTTTTTTGGGAATCACACTTGATCGCGGTGTCACATTTGATAAGAATAGCTGAAAAAGTCCCTGCTCGAATCACTTCCAGCAACTAAAGGACTTACGTTTCCCTCTTACTCCCCTACCTCCCCCGAATTATGAAGAATACGACATCCTCCCGTCGTAAGCGTTGGTTTTTTGCCCGTTCGTTGGCTCGCGCTTACCGGGAATGGCTTGAAACTCGATCTAAAAAGAACACAAAAGCAGTCAAGGCGAATAATAGACCTCTCTTTGCTGAGGTGCTTGAGCCACGAGTCTTGTTTTCCGGCACGCCGGTGCCTGTTGAGCCTGAAGGCTCTGATGACGGGAGTGCAAATGAGAGTGTCGTCGCTCAGGAGTCGGAAGTTTTCGATGTCGATTTTGACGGGCTTGGTGATCCATCGCTTGACGAAGAGTTTGAGTTAAGTTTTTCGGATGAGGATTTGGAGCGCTTGGCTAATGAAGCAATAGCGAGGTGGGAGAAGTCAGGATTGACTGAAGATCAGGTCGAGGCTCTCGAGCGAATCAATTATGTTGTTTCAGATCTTGAGGGATCCGTTATCGGCTCCGCTGAGGGCAATACTATTTCTCTTGATTATGATGCCGCTAACCGGGGATGGTTCGTGGATGACACGGAGTGGCTGGATGAGGAGTTTGTGGAGATCGATGGATTGTTGAGGGCTGCGTCAGGGGGGGGCGTTGACGGGTTGGCACGTGACGGGGTTGATTTGCTCAGTGTGATCATGCACGAGCAGGGACATATTCTCGGTTTGCTGGATGAATATGAGCTCGGGCTGAAAACATCAACGATGTATGGGGTCTTTGAAGAGGGGGAGCGCCGGATACTGAACGGGGGCGAGGCCGATGGGGCTATCGCCAATTCCCTGGAGGGGAGACATCTCGCGGTGATCACTCAGTCCAACAACAATACGGTAACTGAAGGAACTGTTGACCAAACAGTGCCGGATTCTCTGGTCCTTGACGGTTCGGGGGGAACGACTTCTTTCGAAGATACCGTTGATGGTGAAATCCTTCTCGATGGTCTTGAATTCGCCACTGACGGACATGATCCGGATGGCCCTAGTGTGATCGTAATCGCTGACGGGGGACAGGTATCGATGCTTGAAGACGGAAATAATGATCACAATGAGTTTCTTGCCGGGTCGACTCTGCAGTTTGGAACGGCTGCGACCGGTCAGACCGGATTGATCATTAATGAGGACAATAACGATATTCTGCGATTTCGCGGTAAGGTCGATATTCAGGGCAACGCAATCACCATCACTTCCGGGGAGGGATTCACTCAACTGAGCGATGGTGCCGGCTTTGACACTTCCGACAGTGATGAAGATATCCGGTTTGAGGCAACCAGTTCATTGACGGGAACGGGATCTATCAATGTCACAGGCGACGCCAATGTGCGGCTATCTGCCGACAATACCGGGACCTTTTCCGGCGATTGGACGATCACGGGAGGTCAGGGTAGTCCCCGTATCTATGTTCTGACCAATGGCGCATTGGGTACCGGTAGCGTTTTGATGGATGACAACAGTGCTGAGCTTCGTGTGGGCGAAGGGGTTGATGTTTCGAATACGATTACGCTGGGGAATACTAACAATGATAAATACTTGCGGTGGGACGGGGTTACGACACAGACTCATTCCGGTGATATTATCACTCTGGAAACGGCTTCCAATCGCGCCAATCTGCATGTTGCGACGGCCAGTAACACCGTGACGGTGACCGGGCTTCTTTCTTCCGGGGTGGATAATGCGTGGATGGAGAAGACCGGCGGAGGGACTCTGGTGCTTGCCAATACCGGGAACAGCAGTGCTCTTGAGCGCTTTCGTGCCTCGGATGGGACGGTGATCATTGCAGAGGAGGGCGCTCAGAGCAAAGGGCAGTTGATGGTGTCCGGTGATGCACGCTTGTTGATCGGCGACGGCGTGAATATTACGACGTTGACGAGAATTGTTACCAGCAACAACGCAAAAGCGATTGGTCTTCAGGACGGAGCTTCCTCGGCGACCTGGTCAGGACAGTTCGACCTTGAGATTGACGCGTTGGCAACAACGGGAACTTTCGAACTTTTCGCAGGTCAGGGAGGAACACTTTTCCTCGACGGGCGAATTAGAGATGACAACGGTACTGCAACAATTGCCGACGTGGTGAAAACCGGGGCGGGCACGGTGGTGCTTTCCCATACGAGCAACGACGGGTTGGCGAGCGTGATTGTCAGCGAGGGCACGCTTCGTGTCACTGACGGAAGCAGTAATCTCGCGGCAGGCGGGGTGGTCACGGTGAACGCCGGGGCCAATTTCGGTGGTTCCGGTGATATCGCCTCTCTGGTCACTGCCGGTGCTTATCAGGCCGGTTCAGGAATTCTCGTGGATGTTGATGGCACTGCGGGAACGCCACAGTTGACGATCGGTGCTTCGCCGGTTGATGTGACGGGTTTGAATCTCGAATTGAATGTGCTTAACGTTCCTGCAAATACCACGGCATTCACAATTCTTTCGAACGTGACGGGTACTTTTGCGAATGTGGCAGATGGATCAACCGTGACCCTCGACGGGAATGACTACACGGTCACGTATGCAGGAAATGATGTGCAGCTAGCGCTGGTTGCTGCGGCAACACCCGAGACGGATATTGTGGTTGATGGCAGTGGCGCTTTGATTATCTCTGATATCAACGGTGGCGTCAGCGATGACAACATCACCCTCTCGGTTGGAGTGAGTGACTACTTTATCACAAGTGCAGCTCCGGCAAATGTTCTGCAGGCTTCATCGGGAACCTTGATCAATGCTAACACTGTTGCCATTCCGATCAGTTCGGTTACCAATGGAATCCAGTTCCTCAGCGGTGGTGGCAGTGATACCTTGACCTTGAGCGGAAATCTCGATCTCAATGGTGATCTTGTCGTTGAGAGCGCCAATGTGAATCTTCCTGATGGCTACGCTTTCCGATCCGCGAATGACAGCGGAGTGACGATCGGTGGAACGGTGACGGTGGCGGGAAATGGTGACCTCAGTTTTGATTTAGGAGCAGGTGATGTCACCATATCAGGGGACGGAAGCAATTTGTCCGATTTCAGGGTGATGCGTCATTCCGGGACCGGAACGATAACGATTGATTCGGATATCAATTCCGACGGCGGCCTTTTCTTTGACGGAGTCACCCTTGGGAATGCGAATTTCATGGTAAACGGCGAGATTACCGGAAGTGGAAATACGACGGTTCGCAACGATGCTCACGTTTTTGTGAGTGGTGATAATTCGGCGGGAGGCGCTCAGGCGGGCTATACCGGAAACTGGACTGTCGATGGCAATCCCGGTGATGCGACGCTTTACATCAATCACGAGAATGCACTCGGTTCCGGCAACGTGACACTTACTGATTCAGCATCCCGCGTTCGAATCAATGTGGACGGCACATTTGCCAATAATTTTACGATGACCGCTACGGGGAATGAGAAGACCCTTGAGGTATTCAATGATTTGAATGTCGAGCTGACCGGGACAGTGACACTGAACGAGACGACTTCTTCCGGAACGCGAAACCGCCTCGAAGTGGAGAATGGGGCGACCCTTACGATTTCCGGAACGCTGGATGCGGATGCTTCCGGGTTTCAAGTGCAGGGAGGCGATGCTTCTTCGCGTCTGATTATCACAAACGGAAACGGAGACAATGTCGTTGCCGGTCGCGTTACCTTGACTGATCCCGGTGAAATGGTGGTGCGGGATTCGGCTGCGATCGGGACTGCAGAAGTTTATCTTAACGATACCAATGCAGCGCTCGTCCTCGGAGACGGTGTGACACTTTCAAATGACATTCGTTTTACCGACAGCAATTCTCAGAAGCAGATTAGAATGGAATCTGCCGGATCCGCGACGATAAGCGGGACGGTTCTGATTGAGGAGGATGACGTGTCCGGAGCGGATCCACTGCCGAGAATCGAATTGGATTCCGGTGAGGTTTTGGAAATCTCCGGGGCCGTGACCGGCACGCCCGCTCAAAACGGAGGATTGGATAAGCAGGGGGGCGGGACTTTGATCCTCTCCAACCCTGTGAATGATTTCGGCGGTGAGCTGGCGATTTCCGGTGGATCTGTCTTTGTTAATGGCGGTGTCATTGCTGCGGCAGTTGATCTGCAAAGTGGCGGGACACTCGGCGGTATCGGAACGATTCAGTCCGATATTGTTTCCACGGGTGGAACGATCCACGCGGGAGATGCGGGCGTAGGCACTTTGACGACTGCAGGGGCTGTCACTCTTGACAGTGCGAGCACGATGGAAGTTCGTATCACCGACGCATCGACATCCGATCAAATTATTGCGAGCGGTGCGGTGGATCTGGGCAGCGCGAATCTCTCGATTACTGTTGATCCGGGCTTTGTCCCGACAGGCGGTGAGACTTTTGTTATCATTGATAATTCGTCAGCCGTGGTGACCGGTCAGTTCTCAGCGGGAACCACCAATTTTGTGTCAGGAGGGTATGAGTTTTCAGTCAGCTATGCAGGTGGCGCAGACAGTTTTGATGTGGTGCTGACTCTTGTTGGAGTGGCTCCTACAGAAGTGGAGGTTAATCTGGATGTGAGCGGAAATCTCGTGATTACCGATGAAGGTGTCGGGACCGATTCTGCTGACACCATTACGGTCACGGAAAATGCGACTCATTATTTCTTCACCAGTGGCGGTGGGAGTATCGCAGTGGGGACTGATAATTCCGGATTGCCGGGAGCTGTTCTTCAGACATCTCCGGACGTGGTTCAGGTGCTTAAAGTTGCCGTAACGAATTTTACAATTCAAACGAGCTTTACGGGGATTGAATCCGGAATGGGCGCTGATACGAAATCTGACGTGGTGAATCTGAACATCGATCCCAATGTTGCCGGATTTGTTTCGGTTACTGCCGACACGATCAACCTTAATTCCAGTGTGACTTCGACAGGGGGCGGCGACATCACCCTGACAGGAAACAAAATTCTCAATGCCGACATCACGCTGAGCGGTGGTGATGTTTTCCTCCTTGATGGCGATGACGCCGGTCTTGGCGCAGTCGACAACTCCATCGGGACGACCGATCTCAATGGCAATACCCTGACGCTGGACGTGACCGGAACAGCGGGGAATCAGACCGGGCGAATCATCGGTGTCGGATCGATTGTGAAAGAAGGGGGAGGCACCTGGGATCTCAATGCCTATGGTGATATCACAGGATTTCCCAATTCCAATGATGCTCCGAACACCGACATGCGGAATACGTTCAGCGGAGGTCCTGTTCTCGTGAATGAAGGCACTCTCGCTATCGTTAACGGATCCGGAAGTCAGGGCCGGGCAATCCGTAACACAATGGATGTGGTCATTGCATCCGGAGCGGTGCTTGATCTCGGGCTGGCCAACACCATCTCAGACGGTACGCGGATTGAGGTTCAGTCAGGCGGCACGTTCAATGTGAATGCCGGTGACCTCATCGGGCAGGTGACCGGTGAAGGTAACTTGAATCTGAATTCGGGAACGCTTCAGTTACGACCGCTTGCAGGCGCTACTTTTTCAGGGACGATCAACGGTTCCTCAACGATCACTCTCTACGGGCGTTACAATTCAGAGCGTGCGTGGATTCTGGATGAAACCACAGGTGGTTCCTACACAGGAACGATTATCGTGGGGAATTATTCTTCGAACAATTCGAACGCGGCACCTCAGCACGGTCTTTATGTAAACGGCACGACTGATGCCAACCGCGTCAGCGTGAGAAGCCACCGCGAGAATGACGGGGGATTCGAAATTCTGGATGGTTTGATGGGGGGAATCGGAAATCTGGATGTCACGAGCGGAGGGCTTGATGCTCAGATTTTGACGACGATCCGTCCCGGTCAGGATGGATTGGGAAATACCAGCGTAGGTACTTTGTCGGTGACGGGAGATGTTACTTTCGGAGCCAACAGTTCAGACTCACAAATCAATAATTTGATCTCAGGGGGGATCATCACGGGTGGGCCTGCCGCTTTTGAAGGGGTTCGTGCGACAACGAAACTGGAAATGCGGATCGATGCCGCGAACGACACGAATGATGTCCTCGCGATTGACGGTGATCTTGATCTTGATCGAACTGATTTGGTGCTCCTCGATATGAGCGGGGGCGCGCTCGCCGGTGCTGATGATGAAGTATACACGCTTATTACTTACACCGGGAGCCTCTCGAATGCCGATTCGTTGAACGGGGTGAATGTGCCTGCTGGATATCGCATCGACACGGGGATTAGCGGGAAAATTAATCTGGTCGTGGATGTCCCTGCGATCACCGCGACGACGCCCGTAGATGATGCGCCTGCGGCTGCGATTTATGACAACCTTGTGCTGACGATGAATCAGTCAGTAGAACCCGGAGCCGGAAACATTACGCTTGTGCCCACTGCCGGTGGCGCTTCGATAGTGATTGATGTGAATGATGCGAGCCAGGTAACTATTGTGGAAGACGTGGTGACGGTGAATCCTGCGGATGACCTCTTGCCATCGACTGATTATCATGTGCTCGTCGATGCCACCGCGTTGACAAACGGCACCAATGCCTTTGCGGGAATTGCCGACACGACGACCTTCAATTTCACGACTGATGCGGATCCTTTTGCTGCGATGGCCGAAGATACCGCTGTGTTTTTTGTGAGCGGTCAGCTGATCATTCGCGACATTAATTCTGATTCCGCCGACGCGATTACGATCCGGGACAACGGCACCGATATCGAGATTGTCGATACGGGAGGTCTTACGATTAACAGCAGTCTGGCCGGAGGTGTCGGCAGCGGAACGAGCACCGTGCTGGTTGCCCGATCAGCGATTACAGATGGCATTCTTTTTGAGACGGCCAATGGAACTGATTCCGTGACCCTTGAAACGGTGACGGTGACAGGAGGCATCGATATTGACGCTGAAACGACCAATTTCAACGGGGTTGTTACCGCAAGCGGTGAGATTCGTGTTCGCGGAGCGGCGGTTTTGACCGGCAGTTCGACGATTGATACGGCGTCTTCCCATTCAACTATTCGGTTCGACTCGACCATTGACGGCGGCAACAATCTTACCCTCGATGCAGGGGATGGCAGTGTTATCGTGACAGGTGCTGTGGGAAGCGCGACGCGCGTGGGAATTCTGACTGCCCGTGACGTCGATACGATTACTTTCGCCAGCTCGGTAACGGCTGCAGAACTCGACATTCTCGATGGCTCTGCGACGATCGCCAACGGGCTCGATCTTACCAATACGCTTGATGTTGCCAACTCAACTCCAGTGGGCACGGCGACGCGGACTGCCTCTTTGGAGGTTTCTGCCGGGGCTGTTGTAGTGGGTAGTGGCGACGCCACTGATATCGTTCGTATAGGTCGAATGCAGGGAGATGGCCGGCCGGATGGCATCGGGTCAGTTGATTTCAGCAATGCCAGTTCAGTGACTTTCGACGTGGTGCGTGTGGATATCGGTCAGGCCGACAGTCCCGGCGGCGGCGGATCCCAAGGATCGTTGCAGCTTTCCAATCTCGGCACCAATACGATCACGGCGACGTCTCTCGAAGTGGGGGATTCTCCCAATGACGGAAATACGGCGGTGACCAGTTCGATCGTTTTCGGAGCGATGACGAACAATCTTTTCATCGACACGATTGAAATCGGAAACCGTAAATCGAAGGGGACGGCCACGGTTGAATCGGGAGGTATTGTTAATCTCGCTGGAAACTCTTCCGCTGCCGCGGTTTTGAGAGTCGGCTATAACGATGCCGGAACGGCAGCGATCAACAGCGGTGATGTGGATTTTACCGGTGGAAGGTTCAATGCCACCCTGAGCACTCTTGTCATTGGCCAGCACAGCTCATCAAGCGGTGGCGGAGTGGGGGCGCTTATCTGGGAGGATGGAACTGTCAGTGCAGCAACTGTGATTCTTGCCAATCCCGGTGCGACCGGAACGAGTACTAACCCGACAAATACGGTCGGCACCTTAACGATGAGCGGCGGTGCCGTTCTTGAGGCGACGACGATTAAGCTCGGCGATTCCAGCACGGATTCAGGTGTTGCCAATTTCAACCTGGACGGTGGAGAGATTCGGAACATCGCCGGTGGCGATCTCGCGGTGGAAAATATCATCATGACGATGGGAGCAAGTGACGCCACATTCGATATCGAATCGGGGCAGACGGCTTCTTTCACGACCGGTGCCGGAATCAATCGCACCGGGGCAGGGCTTGTGAACTTTGAACTCGATGTCGACGGGACAGGCGCAGGAAGCAGTTCGCAAATTACCTTTGTAGATGCCTTTGATCTCGCCGATGCCAATTTGATTGTCGGTGATGGAGCGGCATTGGCTGATGAGGCAAGTTATCCCCTTGTGACTTCGACTGCGGGAATCAGTAATGCTTTTGCATCGGTTGATCTTACAGGAACGCTTGCGGATGAGGCGGGATACCAGCTTGTGGTAGGGACAAATGTGGCCTCGCTGGATCTTGTCGCTCCGGATGCGAATGTGGAGGGGAACAGTGTTTCGATACTGGACGGAGATACGACACCGGATGCTGCTGATCACACCGATTTCGGCAGTGCCTTCACTCTGGGCGATATGGTTGTCAGAACCTTTACAATCGAGAATACGGGGACTCAGGATTTGACCGGGGTGGCTGTCACCCTGACCGGTGACACGACGTCGTTCACCCATTCGGTTCCCGCGGTTACGACACTCACGGCAGGAAACAGCACGACTTTTACGGTGACGTTTGATCCGTCGACGGCAGGAACAAAGAACGCGGCAATTTCCATGTCGAGCAATGATCCTGATGAATCCCCCTACACGTTTGCCATCACCGGTGAAGCGGTTTTTGCAGCCGTTCCGACAGTGGTTTATGTAGATGATGATCTTGCCGGTTCCACTGTTGGCGATGATGTTGCAGATGCTGACCTCGGCGAAGCGGGAGCGCAGGCCGGAAGGTTTGGATACAATGTGTTTGCAACTATCACCGATGCATTGGCGGCGATCGATCCAGCCGGTGGCAATGTTATTGTCAACAGCGGGACTTATTCGGAAACCGTGGCGCTGGCCAGCGGGTTTACACTCGAGATTACCGGGCCTGATTCAGCCGGTGCGGTGGAAATCACCGAATTGTCGAGTGCAGCCGGTTCCACGTTATCGATTGAAGGCAGCTCCACCTTAACGGTGAATAATGCCGCATCACGGACGATTGCCGGTGTGATTTCCGGGACAGGCGGGTTGATCAAGGCAGGAACGGGTGCGCTTATGTTATCCGGTGCTAACACTTACGAAGGGGATACCAATGTGAATGGTGGCTCCCTCGTCGTTGCGCATGATACGGGGCTTGGCGATGCCGCGACAGGAGAGACTTTTGTCAGTTCCAATACCTCCCTGCAGTTCAGTGGCGGAATCACGGTTGCCGAGGACATTACGCTTGCCGGTGGAGGCAACGGGATCGTTCGTAATTTGTCCGGCAACAATACCATCACGGGTGAAATTACGTTGAATGGTAATTCTGATTTTCGGGGGAATAATTTGACGATTTCCGGTGGCATCGTCAGCACGGGTAATCGAAATGTTTCATTCAATGGAATCTTTACTATTGATTCCAATCCTATTTCGATCGGGACCGGCCGTGTTGATTTCACGAGCAATGTCAACAACCCCGTCAATGCTTCTCAGTTAAACATTGGTGGCAATACCTGGGGCGTCACAAAAATCGCTTTCGGCGGCTACCTCCTCCTCGGAGGTAATGACTTTATTCCGACGAGTAGTGCGATTCAGTTCGGGCACAATCAAGATACCAACCCTGCGATGGGAACTCTCGATTTGAATGGCTTCAATCAAACGGTGGCTTCGATCGAGACGATCGGAGGATCTCTTGATGCCCCGGGCGGTGTCAATCAGACGATTACCGGTGGAGGAATACTCACGGTGAATCAGGTGGCCGGTCTCGAAGAGTTTCAGGGAAGAATTACAGACGGAGCTTCCGCTACCAGCCTCGTCAAGAGCGGGGCGGGGGCGTTGCTGTTGAACAACACCAGTGGAATTGCAAACTCCTATACGGGCAAGACCACGATTTCGGGTGGAACGCTTTCACTGGAAGGGGATACGCAGTTGGATAACAGTAGCGAAATCGAAGTTGCGAATGGCGCTGCTTTTGATGTTTCCGCTCGAACCGGTGGCGGTTATGCCTATGCCGGGGATTTGACGGGAGCCGGCACGGTGAACGGTAATTTAAACGCGGGTGTCGGAGGCAATTTGCAGCCCGGTGATAACAGTGGTGATGACGAGGGAACGCTCACCATCACCGGCGATATGACAATTACGGGCGACTTTGATTTCACGGTCGATGGCGCCAATACTGATTCGCTCGATGTAACTGGAGAGGTGACGCTCGGGGGGGGCTTGACTTTCGATGTTGCGGCAGACCCTACCGCTACCACTATCACGGTGATCGATAATGATGCCGCGGAGGCGATTAGCGGGACATTCAGCGGATTGGCTGAAGGTGACAACCTTTTCCTGGGAACGGTTCGTTACACAATCTCCTATGCTGGTGGTGACGGAAACGACGTTGTTCTCACGATCGCCCCGGATGAAACGACGGCATATGTCGACGGTAGCGGGAATCTGGTGGTGACCGATATTGAAAACGACTCTGCGGATGCGATCTCGATCAGCATTGATGGAACGGATTATTTAATTACCAATTCGGTGCAGTCTTTTGAAGAGAAAATTCCGACATCCAGTGTGTTCGGCGGGTTGATTGTGCAAAGTGCTTTTACCGGTGACGAAGCGACGGATACCGGAGTGGATTCGGTGACGCTGGGGAGTGGGATGACATTTGCCGGGCCTGTGACGATCACGGCTGATACGATTTCTGTTGCCGGGGATTTAACCACTACGGTCGGATCCATCGCACTCAACGGGGATGTGACGCTTACCGGTGACGTTGAGTTGGAGGCAAGTGAAGCTCCGGTTGGTGAAGTGCTTATTTCGGGAGCTGTTGCGTTGGGAGCGAATGAGCTCACCGTGAATGCAGCGGGACCGGGCAGCGCGATATCCGGGAGCATTTCGGGAACCGGCAGCGTGACCAAGAGCGGTGACGGTGCTCTGCGCGTGGAGTTTGAGAGCAGTTACAACGGATTGACATCAGTCGACGGGGGAACGCTTGAACTTCACTATGACGGGGGAGCAGTAGGTAACGCCCTCGGATGGGGTGGCGGTGATTTTGCTATCAACAACGGATCGAGGTTGGAGATTGTTGCGGAGGATAGCCGTCGTCCTGTTTTCAACAGCAAAACATTTACCTACGATGGAACCGGCGGTGGAGTCATCGATTTGTCGGGTAATATTATCTTCCAGTCCCAGGCCAATACGATCAGGACTACCGGCGGAGCTGGTGACGTTTTCAGTGGAAGCTTCGCCAACTTGCAGAGCAATCGCCTGAACTTTGATATTGCCGATGACGGGACGGACGCCGTTGACCTTACGGTTTCGGTTCCCTTGACCGGTAACGGGGGCAATATCGCCAAGGCCGGTGGCGGATTAATGGTATTGTCAGGGAACAGCAGTTATACCGGGGTTACCGCAGTTAATAGCGGCACTTTGTTCATTAACAGTGATAACTCCTCTGCAACCGGCGCGGTGACGGTCGTCGCGGGAGCAACGCTTGGCGGAACCGGAACGACTGGTGGTCCGGTTACGATCGACGACGATGGTATCCTCGCTCCCGGTGCCAACGGTGTGGGAACTTTGACGATCGCGAACGATCTCACTTTGAATGGTGATCTCGATATCGAAGTGAACGGAGTCACGACTGCCGGAACCGATTTTGATCAAGTGGTTGTGAATGGAGATGTTTCGCTCGGTGCCACATCCATGTTGATTACCGGCGGCACAACCGTGTCAGCTGCGGATATCACGATCGTTTCCAATGATCTTTCCGACACGGTCACCGGAACCTTTACCGGCAGCAGCCTTGTCGAAGGGGATACTGTTACGATTAACGGACATCGCTTTTCTCTCAGCTATGTGGGTGACACTGATTCAAACGACATCGTTCTCGGGGCCTTCCAACCGACGACGGTTTATGTTGATTTGAGCTTTACCGATGCGAGCAATGGTGATCCCGTTGACGGTGATCAGGAGACCGCGGCGAATGATACGGCCCGGGTCGGCGTCGATGCCTTCGATACTTTTGCTGAAGCCATCGCCGCACTCGACAGCTCGAAAGACGGCACCATCGTTGTGAATGCCGGAAACTATCCGGAAGCGATTGATCTGACGACTTTTCCTCAGAACATCAATCTGGTCTTCGTTGAAGGGGCTACCTCCGTAACCTCACTGGAAACGGGGCCAGCCGATACGATTGTCCTGGGTGGCAACACGGCACCGGTCACCTTGACTCTCGGCGATGGCAATGATCAGACCATCGCCGGAGTGGTCTCGGGAGCAGGAGGCATTACCAAAGTCGGTACAGGAACCCTGACTCTGGGTTCAACAGGCCTGGACAATATCTACACCGGAGTTACCACCGTTTCAGAAGGCGTATTAAAGCTGGGAAGTGCTCAGGCTCTTGGGAACCAGTTGGTTGCTACCGGGGCATTGGGAACTGTCTCCGACACTCCCGGAACAGTTGTGGAATCCGGTGCCGCGCTCGATCTCAATGGGCTGCCGGGAATCGCTATGAGTCAGTTCATTGATGAAGTGATTTCCATCGCCGGAAACGGAATCGCTGCGAATCTCGATGAGGGCGCAATCTTTAACTCCGGCTCAAGTCTTACAAATCGAGGGCTTGGAGTCGTTATTTTGTCTGACGACGCTTCGCTTGGAAATGATGGGGCCCGCTTTGATGTGCGGGTAATCGGTAGTGATACCGGTGGCCCGCATCAGTATACGAAAGTGGGAGACAACTTTATCGGAATCAGTGGTCAGCCTAACTTCTCGAAAGTCGTAATCAACGGCGGAGACTACGGAATGGCGGGCGGCTTCGGGTTTAATAATGTGACTAACAACGAGGTTGAGATTAACGCGAATGGAACGCTTGCTCTCTATCGGAGTAAAGGTTTAACCGCAAATATTGCGCTGAACGACGGACGAATCTTGAATAATCAGGGGGGCGATTCAACTCTCAGGACTTCCACGATTAACGGAACGATTACGGTCACGGGAACGAACAGCCGGATTGAGACTGAAAACGGCGGTACGGGTAGTATACAGCTTACCGTAAACAGCCTCATTGACGGTGTGGGTTCTCTCAGCAAAGAGAGCACGGGCGAATTGGTTCTCACCGCGGTAAATACTTATACGGGCGACACCAATGTGAATGGTGGAACTCTGACTTTGGATTCCTCAGGCAATGCGATTGCGGGGGATTTGAATGTGTCCGGCTCGGGCCTTGTGAAGTTCAGTGCCTCTGATCAGATTGCCGACACCGCCACGGTGGATGTCGTCGATGGAGGGGTGCGCCTCGATATGAACGACTTTGATGATACTGTTGCCGCGTTCGCGATTGGAGGCGTGGACCAGGGCGAGACCACTCACGGATCCACTTCGAGCACTGCCGCGACGCAGAATGACACGGTGTTTGAAGCCAATGCCGGCGTGCTGCGGGCGCTTGTGCTTCCTACGCTCGCACCGGTGGATATTGTCGATGATCAGACAGGCGGGCCGGTGACCGAGGGCAATCTTGTTACCTACACTGTCACCTTCAGTGAAGATATTGATGCTTCAACGGTGACGGCTGCGGACTTTGGCAATGCAGGAACAGCTGCGATTACCTTCGGGGCCATCACGGAAACGGCACCGGGTGTATTTTCGATCGAAGTGACTCCGAATTCCAGTGGCACTCTGCAGCTTGAAGTCGTTAGCGGAGCGGTCATTACGGATGTGGCCGGCAATGCGCTGGACACCACCGCAGCGATTGCTGATGACACGACCATAACGGTCAATTCGTTGGGGAGTCAGCCTCCGGTTGCTGTTGATGACACGCTTACGGCGCCGAACGAGGTCTCGGAGGATGTAATTTTCAACAGTTCACCGGCCTACGGTTCTGTTTTGGACAATGATTCGGATCCCAATAACGATGTGCTTTCGATTGCGAGCAGTGATGCTTTCAGCGCAAACGGGGCTGCTGTGATCATGAACACGGATGGGACGTTCACCTACGACCCCACGGTTTCCGGAGCGCTTCAAATGTTGCAGGCCGGTGAGTCTACTACCGATACTTTTGAATACACGGTGACTGATGGCGGGGCCCCGGTTTCGGGGGCTGCTCTTGAATTAACCGCGGCTCAGGGCGAGATGGGTCCATTCGGGCGCACCACCGACACGACCTTTGAAGCAGTGGTTCAGCCAACTGATCTGACGGGGAATGAAATTATTTTCGAGTCAGGTGGAGGTAACGGGGTCGGTCTTGTCTTGAACGGCGCGGATCTCATTTTCAGTGTGACGCAAAACAGCGGCGGCACTCAGACAGCGAGAGTGACTCACACCTTGATGCCTGCCGATATTGCGCAGCCCCTGCACATCATCGCGACGATGGATTTCGCGGGTAACGGGACAGCGACTCTGTATGTAAACGGTGTTGAAGTGGGATCTGCGACGTCGACGGCGGATATCACAACTTTTGGCGGAGGCGATGCGGCAGGTTTCGGTGCTCCCGGGGGAGCCAACCTGGGTGGTTTTGGCGCAGGGTTTGGTCCTGTTATTCAAGGGGTGAATTACGGATTGAGCTTTGGCGCTCTCGATGGAACGGCGTCACTATTCCGAGCCTACAATGACAAGTTGTTTACACAGGCTGAGGTCTCTCAGAATTATCAGTCGAGTATCGGGCAGACCGATACTGCGACGGTTACGATCACTGTGAATGGAGCCAATGACACTCCTGTGGCGAACGACGATTTCGTTGAAGGCGGGTTTGAAAATGCGACTTTTACGAGCACGGCAACCAATGCTTCTGGTAACGTGGCTTTGGACACAATTCTGACCAATGATGGCGTCGTCGAAGGGGCTCAGTTGGAATACACCGCCGGCAATCAGTCGGACTTTACGAATGACTCCGCCGTGTGGGAAAACATCGGGAGTGCCGGAAGTCCGGGAGACTGGAATCTGACGGATGTTTCACTGAATACGGCTCCCGGGTCTTCTCACCAGGGGATCACAGAATCACTGAGTTTTAACGGCACGTCGAGTTTCGGGACGATGGTTGGTACCGGCCCGAACGGCATTGGTGCGATCAACGACACGGATGGCGATGTGACTCTTGAAGCCTGGATCAAGCCTGCGGCTCTCGGGCAGACCGCGACGATTTTTGAAGCCGGCGGAGGAACCGGAATCGGGATGACCTTGCAGGGGGATGACCTCGTCGTGAATATCAATCCGGGCGGAGGCAACGGGACTTCGCTGCTGACTTACGATCTCAACAGTGACCCGCTGGGGCTTTTGGGAGCGGGAGCTACTGCGGAGTTTTTCCAGGTCATGATGTCGGTGAACAACACGACGGATTCGGTTGAGTTGTTTATAAACGGCGTTCGCGTCGGACAGGCTACAGCACCCGGCATCGGTGACTGGGATGGGGGCGACGCTGCCGGTCTCGGACGTTTTGGCGGAGTAAATACCGGGGCAACTCAGGATGCCAGTGCGGGGACTGCGTTTGACACCTATTACAATGGTGAGATTGCTTCCTTCCGCCTCTACGGAGATGCCTTGAGCGAAGCGGATGCGTTGCAGAATTTCAAAGCCGTCAGCGTTGGGACCGATCTCGATGGAAACACGGTTACTGCCTCCGGGATTGTCGACCTTGTTACTGACGGAACCGGCAATACCGTCGAAGCGATTGGCACCGAAGTAACGCTCGCGTCCGGTGCCAAGGTGACCCTCGATGATGCAACGGGGACTTTTACCTATGATCCGAACGGGGTTTTCGATTATCTCACCAGCGGGGAAACGGCGACTGATACGTTCACCTATCAAGTGACGGAAGTTCTCAGTGCTGCCGAGATCTCGGCAGGGGCTACGGCTCAAACTGAGATGGCAACAGTTACGATTCGTATTCACGGACTCAGTGATGCGATCAATGATGTCGTCACAGCGGCGGAGGACAATGCGACGACGTTCGAGCAAAATCAGATTACGGGGAATGATAATCTTCCGGTGATGACATCCGCGCTTCTTGAGTATGATGCGACTTTTCAGGTGGACAGTCCATGGGAGAACGCGGGCACTGCCGGTAGTTCTTTTGATATCGATCTCAGTGGCGCCCCGGTGGTAGCCGCCAGCTCCGGCACATTTGCAGGCATTTCAAAAGCCTATGATTTCAATGGCACCAGTCACGGCGGCTTGCTGCCGGATGTATCCGGTATCGCCGGAAATCCGACGGACACCGATGCTTCCTGGGAACTGGTCTTCCAGCCAGATGCTTCAGGAACCGGTCAGCAGATTTTGTTTGAGGCCGGCGGCGGTGGCACTGGAATGTCGATCATTTATGATGCGACAGCGGGAACGGTGATTGCGACCATCGACGGAAGTGATCCGGATGCCGACCTTACGACACTACAAGTCAGCGGGGCTGTGGGCACAGCTGACTTCAATCATGTCGTTGTGACTTATCTCCGGGATGGTGTCAATGGCGATGAGCTTCGCCTCTATGTGAACAACGTGCTGTTGAATGCGGATACGACGACTTCGGATCTCGACGGAACGGGTCTTTTAAACAGCGGTGGCAATGTTGATGACTGGTCGGGAGGAGACACTCCGGGACTGGGCAAGTCGGGCGGCAGCGTTGCGCTCAGTTTAACTGCGGGAGTATTTGATGGCAGGATGGCACGCTTCGCCCTCTACGGGACGGCATTTTCCGCAGCGGAGGTGACATCGAATTTCAACGCTCTCAGCACCGCTCCTGCGGTAATGATTACGGGCGTGGATGCTGCTTCGACGAGTGGTGGAACTGTGGTCTTGAATTCTGATGGATCTGTAACCTACACACCGCCGACCGGGGTATTTGATGATTTGGCATTCGGTGAAACGGCAACGGATACGTTCAATTACACAATCGATGATGGTGCCGGCGGTACGTCGACGGCTACTGTGACCGTCACGATTGAGGGTGAGAATGACGCTGTTACCGCTGCGGATGATACCGCGATGACGACGGAGAGTTCCTCCGTTGACATCAATCTTCTCGGTAACGATGTCGATGTGGATTCGAACGACAGCAAGATTGTTGTCGCCATTGATGATGCCGGTGCGACGGGGACTGTTGCGGCGGGAAGCGGTGCCGGTACCACTGAGACGGTGGTATTGTTAGATACATTTGACACGGGGGCAGCGCCTACAACAGGCGATGATGCGGACGATCCTGAAGACGGTGCGTGGAGCACGTTGAGTTCAGCAACCATCGCTTTGGTAAATGATGATGCGGGTATCAACCGGAATGGTGCGCTGAGTATTACCAATCCCTCTACTTTTGACGTGGGCAAAGTTGACTTCTCCACGATCGAGCTGGCTGTTGGTGAATCGCTCACCGCAGAGTTCGATTTCCGGATTGAAGGGACTGTCGCAAACAGTGGAAACGCACTGCGATTCGGCCTCTATGAATATGGAAGCTCCGCCCCGGCTGATACCGGGTATTTCATTATGCGTGGTACAGGCACCAATTCGTCCGGATCAGTAGTCAAAGATCTTGTCACTGGAGGAACCTTCCTTGGCGGTGGTGGAAATGAAGATCTTGGCAGCATCAATGCTCTCAGCCTGAATAATAATGATCCGCACCGGGCCCGGATGATTATCTCACGAACGGAGGCGGGCAGTGTTACGATCGAGTTGATTGTGGATGGCACTTCGCTGGGCAGCGTTACGGATAACACAGGAGTCGTGAATACCCGGTTCGGTGCATTTGGAATTTCGTCAGGCAGTGCGGAAAACGATTTTGTGATCGACAATGTGCGCATAGCTCACCACGAGGCGAATCAAGTCACTTACGATCCGAACGGGCAATTCGAAAGGCTTGCCGCCGGGGAGACGGCGACGGATACATTTACCTATACGACGGCAGACCAAAATGCTCTAACTGACGGACTCGAAGCGCACCTTGCTTTCGGTGAGAGTGCCACAGGGACAACGCAAACGGCGATCGATCTCAGCGGTAACGGTCGTGATGGAGTTCTCGATGGTGATGCCGCAGTGGCCGCCGGTAATTCTCCGGTTGCGGGGGATATGTTGACTCTCGATGGAGCGGGGGATTCTGTTACGCTTACTGACTACACGGGAGTCGCGGCAGATGGAGCCCGGACCATTTCGGCCTGGATTAAAACCATCGGCACGAACGAAGCGATCGTATCCTATGGAGTCAACGCGACTGCCAACCCTCATGAGAAGTTTGTATTTCGTGTGCAAAGTGACGTGGGCCAGGGCCAGGCCGGGGCAATCCGGGTGGAGATCAACGGCGGCGCGATCATTGGCGGAACTGCTGTGAACGATGGCAACTGGCACCATGTCGCCTTCACCTACGGAGGGGGTGCCTTGAACAGCGGCAGCCTCTGGGTCGACGGGAAAGTGGAAACTTTAAGTTATGATGCCGGGACCGCCACGGTGAACACAGGGGTGGGTGCTGATGTCGTAATTGGTCGTGATCCGTTCGCAGGTGCTGCTCGTGATTTCACCGGTGATCTGGACGATGTTGCGATTTGGAGCCGCGAACTGAGTGCGGATGAAATTGCTGATATTTACTTCTCAGCGTTGGATCAGGGGAACAGTTTTCAGAGTCACGACCACGCGACCGTTACGGTGACGATTAGCGGAGAGAACGACCGTCCGGTGACAACTGATGACTCCGGCTCGGCTACGGAAAGTGGCGGCGTTGCCAATGGAACGGCGGGATCAACTGCGACAGGAAATGTGCTGACGAATGACTCGGATGCCGACACCAGTGATACGATCTGGGTTGCCACGGTTACTTTCGAAGGCACCCTTAAAGTGGTTCCTGACGGTGGCACTGCGACGATTGATTCAGATTACGGACAATTGGTGATTGGCTCTGACGGCTCATACACGTTTACGGTGAATGAAGCCAATGCGGACGTGCTCGATGAAATCGACAGCGTCCTTGAGAATTTCACCTATACGGTGTCTGACGGGTCATCTGAAACAGTGACAGCCAATCCGGATGTGTTTGTGGAGTTTGCCTCCCTCGCATCGGGTTCAAACGTTAACGGTACCAGTGACGGCACCGGGTTGTCCGGTAACTGGGCAGGCACAGGTACGATCTATGGAGCCGCAGGCAGTCTCAGTTCGAGCAATTACAATGTTCCCGACACGGGAAATACCACCGCACTTCAGGGGCGTTACGGACAGGCTCGTCAGACCACGAGAGCTTTGGCAACACCACTGGCTGGTGAAGTTTGGTTTTCATTCCTCGTGAATAATCCCACCGCGACTTCCGTTGGTGGCATTTCCTTCAACACCCCTGTGGGTGACGGAATCCCTTCGAACGGCGACGCCTTTATCGCAGCTGAGGGAACCAGTCTTGATGTAGCCGGAACCGTGATCGCGAATCAATTCACACTGGGGCAGACCGCTCTGGTTGTCGGCCGCGTCGGATTCAATGCGGATGGTGACGAGGTCATCGATGTCTGGGTCGATCCGCCGCTGACAACGGATGCGACACTTCCGCTTCCAACAGGTTCAGCTACTGCAGAGTTCGGAACGGGAATTACCACCTTGGGACTCCTGACCTATAACAATACCGGATCTGCCAGCACCGTTGGAAATGGTGGGATCGTTGACAATTTTGCCGTTGATAATGACTTTGCTGATGTCACCGGAATCGTTTGGAATCCGGAAGGGACGCTGGCGATCACGACGGAGGGAAGCAACGATAATCCGGTTGCGTATAACGATACCGCGACTGTCGTCGAAACCGGTGGCGTGAACAATGATCCTGCAACCGGCAGCAATGCTGTTGGAAACGTATTGGGTGGAACCGGTGCCGGAACTGGTGATGTTGCCGACACGGATGCGGACGGTGATCATTCTCCGACCGCGGGCGATGGATCGGTTGTTGTCAGTGATATTGCATTCGGCGGAACGCCTTTCCAGGCTACGAACACCGGTGGAACGGTGAGTGGGAGCGGGAATACGCTCATCGACGGGGCCTTCGGAACGCTCTCAATCGCTGCTGACGGCAGCTACACTTACACCCCGGATGCCGCTGCGACGGATTCTCTGGATTCGGGTGATACGGCAATGGATGCCTTCACCTACACCATTGAAGACGGGGAGGGGGCAACTGCCATAGCGACCCTGACGGTGACGATTAACGGAACCGATGACCTCGCTGTTGCGGTTGATGATACGGCTGAAATCCGTGAAACCGGACTCGGTGATACCGGGGAAAGCGCGACCGGTATTGACGGCAACGTTTCTACGAATGATGTCGATGTGGATGACGTTGTAGGGAGCACAGACGTTCCGGTGACCGCGATCAGTTTCGCCGGAACGCCGTTTCAGACTGCGAATCAGGGCGGTGCGGTTGCTGCGGGAACCGACAGCACCAACGGGACCGTGATTGACGGTATGTATGGAACGCTCACGATGGGAGCGGACGGAACATACAATTATGTCCTCGATGATGCGTCGGTCGATCATCTCACTCCGTCGGATCAGGTGACGGAAACTTTCACCTACACGATCGCCGGTGGAGAAACGACGGCACAGCCGGATGCGGCAATGAACTTCGGTGATATCGGAGTTGGAGTGTTTCCTAACAATACAACGAATCTGGGTGTCGGGTTTTCCGGAAACTGGAATGGAACGAGCACCTTGCGAGGCATCAGTGGAAGCCTCAGTTCCACGAATTATAATCTCCCCGATACCGGTGCCAATAACACGGCGTTGCAGGGAACTTATGGGCAGGAACGTCAATCGATCAACACGTTGAACACTGCGGTCGACGGAGAGGTTTGGTTTTCGTTTCTCGTCAACAATCCTCTCGCCACTTCCGTTGGCGGTATTTCCTTTAACACCGTGGGGACGGAGGGGATCCCTTCCAACGCGGCGGTGGTCATTTCCGCCGAAGGCGAAGATCTCGTGATTGGTGGAACCACTTTCGCGGGCGAGTTCACCCTCAATCAGACCGCCCTGGTTCTCGGGCGCGTGACTTTTGATGCTGCCGGAAACGAAGTAATCGATGTCTGGGTGGATCCGCCTCTGACGACGAGCCCTTCATTACCGGCACCGACGGCCTCGGGCTCTGTCGAACTGGGTGCGAGTATCACCACTATCGGTCTCGTCAGTTACAACGCTACCGGCGTTGCCGGAACTGTTGGCAATGGCGGTATTGTCGACAACTATGCGATCGATAACAGCTTCACTAATGTCACCGGTATCCACACGGACACGGCTGATATTGTCATCACGATTACGGGTGAAAATGATGCGCCAATCGCGTACGATGATGAGAACGAAGCGGTTGAGGCCGGCGGTATTGCGAACGGGACTCCGGGCTCTACTGCAACCGGCAATGTGATCAGCAACCCGCTGGCGGCAGGACCTCGTCCGACGACGGGAACGACGAATCCCGGTTTTGATTCCGCTCTGGAAACCGACGGGCAGGAACTCATTTCGGTCACGGTTGACGGCGTCACTTATACGGATTTGCAGGGCGCTGTTTATGCGGGACAAAGCGGAGGGCAGGGCTCTCTTTTCGGTACCGTTAATGAAGGCACACCGGCAGATAATGCAGCGGCTCTTTCCGGACTCTCAGTCAGCACCGGTAGAACGAACATGGCGCAGACTGATTTCAACTTTGCGTCGATGATCAATGCCGGAGACAGCAAGGGGATTCTTTTGGGAGAGATCAACATTTCGGGCCAGGCCGGGGATCCGCTTACTGTCGTTCCGCTCGATGCTTCAGGGAATCCAATCGGGGATTTCACACTCAGTATTTCTGATACTTCGTATGGCGCTCAGCTGGGATTGATGAACGTGACCAATGGCGTTCCTAATATTTCGACCCGTCTCACCTCATTCAGCATAAGCGATTTTACCGGGACGGGGACGCTCACGGGGGTTGCCGGAATCAGACTTGTTGATGCTACTTCCAACTTCGATCCGTCTGTGGTTGCCACATTCTCCACGGCTGACTCCGATGTTGATAGCGGTGATACGCTTTCCGTCAGCAATATCGAGTTTTCAGGGACGGCTTTTGCAGGTTCCACCAATACAGGCGGAGATCTGAATGCGGGCGCGACTCAAACGATTGACGGACAGTATGGAACACTCGTGATCAATCGCGATGGCTCTTACACTTATACCATCAATGAGGAGGTGGCGGATTCTCTCGATCCGGGTGAAGAGGTATTTGAGACTTTTTCCTACACCATTTCGGATCGTGATACCGGCGATGCAAGTTGGGATTTTACCGGCAGCGGTGCGCAGAACGATCCAAAGGATTGGACGGTGATAAACGGGTTTGCCTACACGGGCACCACCAGTAGTGGTGATGGCCTCGCCGCCGGAACGGCCACCGGCCTTCATGTGCACGATGACCACCCGAATGCTCATCCGGTCTTTCTTGCCTCTTCACCGGAGGTCCGGTTTGAGAATGGCACGGATCCCGGAGAAATTATGATCGAAGCGGTATTCTACGGTGGTGCCGGAGATCAGGGGAATGCGGGTCAGATCTATGACAATCCGAACGAGGTGATCAATGCCTTCGGTGGCGGGACCAATTTAGCGGGCCAGAAAGGTCTCGCCTTGTTCAATGTGGATACGGGCCAGTATGAGACCACTTATTTTGACTCCGCGAACGGCGCAAACAGCGAGACAATTACGGTGACGCGCGCTGATCTGATCGCTGATGGAATTGATCTCAGTGGCACTTATCAGTTTCACTTTTTCGATAACGATTCAGGCGGTTGGGGCTGGACCAAACTGGTCAGCCTCGACGTGAATGGATACAAGGGGCAGTTCGATACCGCCGATCTAGTGATCAAAGTCACCGGAGCGAACGATACGCCTGTCGCGACCTCGGACATCGCAAATGCGGTGGAAGCGGGTGGGATTGCAAATGGCACGGCCGGAGTTGATCCGACAGGGAATGTGATCAGCGACAACGCAGCGGACAGTGACGTAGACGGCGACGACACTCCGGGAACCAATGTGTTGATTTCGAACATCGCCTTTGGTGGAACTCCGTTTGCGGGAAGCACCAACGCCGGGGGATCAGTCACCGGTGCGACGCTCATTGATGGTGCGTATGGTACCCTTTCAATCGATACGGACGGCAGCTACACCTACACCGTTGATCAGGATCTGGCTGACCAACTTGATGCGCTTGATCAGGAAATTGAGACGTTTACCTACACGCTGACTGATGATTCCGGTGCTTCGACGACCTCGACGCTGCGCGTATTCATTAACGGGGCGAATGACACGCCTGACGCGGTCGACGACACTGTGGAAGTGTTCGAAGCCAGCGGGACGAATAACAATTATGCCGCAGTGGATGCCTCCGGAAATGTATTCAGCAACGATGTCGATGCCGACGCTGCTGATGTGCTTGGAACTTCGGTTCAGGTCACGACATTCACTTTGGGCGGAACAACGGTGAATGCGGGGCAAACCATCAATGGAACCTACGGGGATCTTACGATCAACGCCGATGGAACTTACACCTACACCCAGGGCGTGAGTGCAGCGCAGGCTGCGGCGCTGGACCTGCTCGATGAGGGGGACCTGGTGGATGAAGTATTCAGTTACACGGTTTCAGATGATGCCGCGACGGCGGCTTCCTGGACTTTCAACAGCGAAACGGAGGGTTGGCAGGTGCTCAGTGGAAATGAAGCCTATCGAGGCGACGGGATCGTTCCTCAGGTAGCTCCCAGTGATCGTCCTTTCCAGCTGGATAATGATCACGAGACATTCCTGATTGCTTCACCGACTTTTACTTTTGACGGAAGTACTTTGGACAGTACGAATGTTCTGACCTTCGATTTGGTGGGTGGCGCCGGCAATCAAAGCGGGTCCGCTGTTCCGGCAACCCCGGGCGATGTGATTGCTTTTAATGGCGGTAACTCCGATTCTACCGGGCAAAAGGGCGTGGCGCTTTTCAATGTCGCCACGGGGCAGTACGATTATGTTTTCTACGATACGATGAACGATTCAGGGGTTGAGACCTTCAACCTGACCGCTGCGGATCTTGGAAATCCAGTTGCAGCGACGGAATATCAGCTTCATTTCTTTGACAACGATGAAGTCAGTTGGGGATGGGGACAGCTCAATAGCATTGCCGCTGCCGGAACAACGGTGGCGACTGCAGCGACCACTGATACGGCGACTTTGACGGTCACTGTATTTGGAAAGAACGATCTTCCTGTAGCTGTTGCCGATACCGCAAAAGCGGTTGAAGCGGGCGGAGTGGGGAACGCCATTCCCGCTGTGAATCCAACCGGCAACGTGCTCGACAATGACACCGACGTGGATGACAACGACAATCTTGCGACAGGATTCGTAGATAACACTTCCGTCAATGTCACGACCGTCTCTTTCGGCGGGAATACCGTGGCAGCGGGAACGACGATTTCAGGAACCTACGGGGATCTCGTCGTCAATGCTGACGGAACCTACACCTACACTCAGGGTGTCAGTGCGGCGCAGGCGGCTGCGGTGGACGCGCTCGATGTCGGGGATGAGGTCGATGAAGTGTTTACCTACACAATTGATGACGGCCAGTTGCAGGAGCGTTTTACGATTAACTTCGATGACCTCGCGGACGGCACGGTTCCGGCAGGGGTTTCCACCAGTGGGGCCGGCCCGCTTGGAACGATCCGGGACGGAGGAATTGTGCTCAGTGCTGATGATCAGACCAACACCAATTCGGTTTATCGTATTCCGGCGCAGACGAACAGCTCTCTAGGCTGGGAAGCCAGTTATGGGGTTACCTTTGCTGATGCCGCAGGAGAAGCGGGGAATGATTTGCCTGCTGATGGAATCGGGTTCAGCTATGGGAATATTCCTGCAGGCGGCGTGTTCGGCGAGAGCGGTTCAGGTTCGCCATTGCTCAACTTTGTGATCGATACTTACGGCCCGAGCGCGGGCAATCAGCAGGGCTATCAGGTCCGCCTCAATGGTACCATAATTGGCCGGATTGATCAGGCATTGTTCAACAGCGGAGAGTCCTTCACTGCCAACGTGATCGTGTCCTGGAATCCTGCGGATGGCATTTCCATGAGTGTGAATGGTGCCGCGGTTTTCACGAATGTAGCGACTCCGGGATTTGTCGGGGATGACAGTTACACCTTCGCGGTTTCCACTCGAACGGGTGGGGCTGATCAGGATGCCGTTCTCGATTATGTCAGTATCGCAACCGAACCTGATTCTGTCTCCAATACGCTTACCGTGACGCTTTGCGGGACTAATGATGCTCCTGTCGCAAACGAAGACACGGACACCGTCACTGAAACGGGGGGCGCCACAACCGGCGAGACAGCCACAGTCAGTGGAAACGTTATCACCGGTGTCAGTGCCAATGGATTGGGAGGGAAAGACACGGATGTGGACGATGATGACAATGTGGGGGATCATGGGCTCGATACCGGCGCACTGTTTCCTTCCGTTCAGGTTACAGGAATCGTCTATGGAACCACTGCTGCGACAGGCGGCGTTGGTTCGACGATCACCGGAACTTACGGCGATCTCGTCATGAGTTCGGATGGTTCCTTTACCTACTCTCTTGATGATACCCGGGTGGATGCTCTCAATGCGGGGGACAATCCGACGGAAGTCTTCACTTACACGATTGATGACGGTCAGGGTGGAACTCACACCGCCACAATCACAATCACAGTGAACGGTACGAACGATAATCCTATCGCTGAAGACAACGCCAATGCGGTGGAGGAAGACGTTACCCTCACTGCGACCGGCAATGTAATTACTGATGATGACGGGTTGAATAATCACCCTGATACGAATGTGGTGCCGAATCCCAATGTGAATGTTGATACAGATGTCGACAATGCGATTGGCGATTTGACGGTCGCTCCGGTGGGCGGCAGTGCCGGTTCTCCTGTTTCAGGTGAATACGGGCAACTCGTTTTGAATGCCGACGGCAGCTACGTCTACACTCTTTCCAACAATTCTCCGGCAGTTCAATCTCTCGCGGAAGGTGAAGTGGTTTACGACAGCTTCGAATATCGTCTCAGTGATGGCAGCGGAGGATCCGATACCGCGACATTGAGGATTAAAATAACCGGTGACAACGATGATCCGGATACCGTTCCTGACACTGTTACTGTGTTTGAAGGCGGGCAGGGCGGCTCCGAGACAGCCGGTGGAAATGCGCTCGGGAATGATTCAGATATCGATCAAAACGGAACCTCTCCGGATGATGTGCTCTCAGTGGCGAATGTGAAGTTCGACGGCACCCCGTTCGATGGATCCGTGAATCAAGGTGGCGCGGTAGGAGCCTCCGGGACTCTGGTCGATGGTCTTTACGGAACCTTGTCTATCAATTCGAATGGCGAATTCATCTACACCGTGGATGGCAATCTCCAAACGACGCGGTCACTGGCTGCCGGACAGGTGGGCATTGAGACGTTCATTTACCTCGTGAATGATGGTAACGGCGGCTTGGTGGAAGAGGAGATCAGAGTTCGTGTTGTCGGCGCGGCCGGAGGAAAGATTGGCGATTTCGTCGGGATTGGAGGATCCGGAATTCTTGAAGGATTCAGGTTTGCCGAGTCGGGCAGGTTGCGCTTTGATGAGCCGAATAGTGGTGCGCCTTTGTTATTCCTGATGCCAACTTATTCCGGAACTGCGGAGCCGGGGTCGGTTGTCAGTCTGACCATTATAGGTCCTGACGGGTCGGTCTTCAGGGGTGGAAGCATGACTGTTGTGGCCGATCTCAGCGGTGGTTGGATTGCCAAGTTCGGCGATCTTGAAATGGGGAATTCCTATTACTACATCCGGGTTGAGGTGCGTCCTCCGGTGTGGGATGCAGGTCTTCCCGGCCATTTCGAAACCTTCTTCGCTCCTGCGATCAACAGCTCATACTCAGAGTCGGAGACCCTCACTGTCGATTCCATATTCGGTCGTCGCTTGAATACGGTTGCATTGGAGCAAATGATCAATACCGACCGCCATCCCAATGGATCCAACCTGGACTGGAGAAGCTGATTCGGAGAATGACAATTAGCGGGCTGGCACTTGCCGGTCTTCGATAGCCATTTTAAGAAGTCCTATCACAGACATGGAATCGGTGATGGTGCCGTCGAGGGCCATTGCGATTGCCTCAGTAAGAGGCAGTTTTCGCACCGCGAGTTCTTCGGTGTCTTCGGGGGCGGCTCTCCTGAAGGTGAGGCCGCGCGCTACGTAGATTGTGGCGCGTTCATTGCAAACGGAATTGGATAAGGCGATATTATCCGCGAGGAGCTCGTAGTCGGAAGCGACAATTCCGGTCTCCTCTTGAAGTTCCCGTTTCGCGGCGTCGAGGTAGGACTCTCCTTCAGGGCATCCTCCTTCGGGAATCTCCCATTCGTAGGTGTTGAGCGCATAGCGGAACTGGCCTACGAGCCAGGTGTTTCCGTCGGAGTCTACGGGGATCACACCAATGGCCCGGTTCTTGAAATGGACGATGCCGTAGATTCCGGGGGTGCCTCCGGGAGTGGTGACGTCACTCTCGGTGACTTTGATCCACGGATTCTCGTAGGCGAGACGGGTCTCGTGTGTTTTCCAGGGATTCGTCTGGTCGGGTGATGATTTCATGGGGCGGGAACCTGGCGGTAACGAACCGGTAACATTTTTAACTCATGATCAGCGGGTAAAACAACTGTTCGGAAAATCCGTTCACCAAAATTGAACCCCATATATATCATGAATCATAATCCTGTTCGAAAAACCTCCGCCTTTTCTCTCATTGAGTTGATGACGGTCATTTCAATCATGGCTGTCCTTGCCACGGTCACTTTTCCCGTCGTAAAAACGGCGATGACGAGTGGGCAGATGGCCCGAGCCACCTCCGACGCCCGCAGTATCGTGATGGGCTTGCGGGCCCGTGCTGCTGATAACGGTGGTATGTTTCCCGCCGGCGAGAATGACTACGGTGAAGATATTACTTCATCGAATGATGCTTTCCGATCACTTCTGCCCGACTATATCGACTCTGAGCAGATTTTCGTTCAGACCCGCTCCGCCCGCGGGAAGAGCGCTGATAACCGCTTCGATGAGCCTTCCGATATTCTGCAACCGGGCGAAAACCATTATGCATATATCTCGGGGCTGACCGATACGAGCCGAACCGGGTGGCCCCTCGTCGTCGATGGCACGAACGGTTCCGGCTACTACGTGAAAGATGTGGGTCAAAAGGGAGGTTGCTGGGAAGCGCGAAAAGCGATCGTTGCCTATGTCGGGGGGAGTGCCGAGGCAATTCGCCTGCGAGGTGAGCGCGACGGTGATCGTTTCATTCCGCGTGAAGGTTACCCCGAAGAGAATGCCCTCGAGACCGCTTACATGGGGGAGGGAATTGAATTACTTGAGGCAGATGAGTAATGATTTGTTTCCCTTCGCCCCCGAACTTTGATACGCTTTTGTTGTGAAGTCAGGAATGTGGTTGAGTCAGCGGCAGGTGAGAATGCTCATCGTCTTGCTGGCTCTTCTGCCTTTAATCCCCGGGATACTTATGGTTCAGATGATGGTGCAGAATTCGCTCCGGGATCGCAGTATGCTCGAAGAGGGGCTTTCTCTGATTTATCGTGAACAACTGGGGCTCACCGCAGAGCGTTTTTCCCTGACCCGGAATGAGGCCGATCCTGACGCCCTCCTCAATCATCTCACTCGAGTGTTCGGTGAGGCGGCTTTGGTGGCGATTGGCAGAAGTGATCAGATTTTACTGTCAGAGCACGTCGGCGAAGACAGTGAAAATGCGGTGGTTCACACGATTCAGGAAGGCGCTTATCAAGGATGGAGTGTCAGTCTGAAGGTCTCCGGCAATGTTCTGGTTCACTCTGATGAACAAAGACGGGAAATCTGGTGGCATGCTTTCTGGGTTCTCAGTGGTGTTCTCGTTGTTGCGGGCGCTGCGTGGCTGACGGTGCACCGGCGTTTGCGCATTGATGAGATCCGATCGGATTTGCTCACCACCATTTCCCACGAGATCAAAACGCCGGTGGCAGCGATGAAAGTGCTTATGGAATCGCTTGAGGATGGCTCTCTTCCGGCAGAATCCCGGCCGGAATACTACGAGCTTCTTCACAGGGAGAATGATCGTATCGGGGAACTCGCCGATCACTTTCTGCTTCACAGTCGATTGGAAAAGGGGCAGCTGCCGGTGCGCTTTGAACCGGTCGATTTGTCCACCCTTGTTGCCGGGGAGGTAAAACTGATTCGACCTCAGCTGGATTCCGTTTCAGGTGAGTTGGCATTTGAAGGCGGGCCTTCCACGATTGTTCAAACCGATCCTGTCGCGCTGAAAATTGTTTTGAGTAACCTGCTGGAGAACGCAGTTAAATATGGCGGGCAACCTCCGCTTCTCACCGTGAAGATCGTCAGGTCGGATCGCTATGCCGAAATTTCAATCTCTGATCAGGGCGATGGAATTCCGCGGTCGGAGCGGCGTGCGGTCTTTCGTCGATTCTACCGTGGCGATGTCCGGCTCACGGGAGGCCGTGGGGGTGTCGGCCTCGGGTTGCCGATCTGTCGGCTCCTCGTCCGGCTTCTCAAAGGGGATATTCGTGTTTCAAGCGGACCGGACGGAATAGGTGCTCTTTTCCTGGTTCGCATTCCCATCGTTTCATGATGAACTCTCCGTATACTGTTTTGATTGTCGAAGACGACTCCACCCTGCGCCGGGTCGTATCGGACAACTTTGCGGCGCGGGGGTATTCTGTCGTCGGAGTCGAGGATGGGAATCGTGCCATTGAAGAGGCAATGGCGCGGTGCTTCGATCTGATCATTCTCGACATCATGCTGCCGCTCGCGAACGGCTATGAAGTGTGTCGCTACCTCAGACAGGAGGGAATTAAAACGCCCGTAATTTTTCTCACAGCGAAAGGAGAGGAATCCGATATTCTGCTCGGGCTTGGTCTGGGAGGGGATGATTACCTCACGAAACCATTCAGCATTCGGGTGCTTCTTGCGCGGGCTGAGGCGATTTTGCGCCGATCGAATGAAATCTCCGGTGAAGCGGGCACGGAGCATGATTTTGTCTTTGGTCGTTTTAGATTGGATATCGGAGCCCGTAAATTGAGAGATGAAAGCGGAGCACCGGTGAAGTTATCACCGCGTGAGTATGATCTACTCGAGTTCTTTCTGAAGCACCGCGGCGAGGCTCTGCGACGTGACCGGATTATGGATCAGGTATGGGGTTACGGGGCTCAGGTGACCCTTCGCAGTGTTGATCGTTTCGTGACTTCTTTGCGTCGAATTCTCGAAGATCATCCCGGGGAATTTATCGAGACAGTGAGGGAGTTTGGCTATCGTTTTCGATAAGAGTTCTCCTCTGAGGTGATTGCGCGTCAAATGTGCTGAAAATGGCGGGCTTTGGCGTGTATTTCCGCTTGCCTGATGCAGGTTTTTACCCTTTACTTTCGCCCCTCGCATCAAGCGGAGCCAGTATTATGGGTAAACAGCACAATAAAGTCGAAAAACGCGCACGCCGTAAAAGTTATGTTAAGCGCCAAAGGGAAGCTGTGAAGGCTAATATCGCTTTGGCTAAAAAGTCCGGTACTAAGAAAAAGGCTGCCCCTAAAAAGGAAGAGCCCGCTCCTGAGGAAGAAGCTGATGCCGCAGTAGCAGCTGAAGAAGCGCCTGCAAAAAAGGCACCTGCGAAAAAAGCAGCGGCTAAGAAGAAGACCGCTACTAAAAAAGCAGCCGCTAAAAAGAAGGCAGCAACTAAAAAGACAGCTGAGAAAAAGGCTGACGAAGAAACGACCGAAGAAGGCTGAGGTGATTCACCGGGGAGTTAAATCCCCAACCGATGAGATGACGGCGCGCCGATTCGGGTGTGACCGTCATTTTTTTTGACCTGACTTAAAATTTCAGCTTTCGCTTGTTTGTTTCCATTTTGGTCCAATCTTGAGTAAGTGATTCGTTATGAACTCCGTATTCTGTCATTCCAAACCTACAGTTGCCCTGATGCCGGTGTATCAGGTTGGGCTGTTTCGTATTGGAATGGTGAACAGGGGATAGCGATAGAGTTTTAGTAAACAGTCATTTTTTTCGCGAACCCTGCAAGCCATCCGGCTCTGCGGGGTTTTTTGTATCCATGAATCCCGAATTCACACCTCAAACCAGAGAGACGCTTCTCCAGCAGTTGCGTGCCCTTCCGCGCGTCGTCTGGGTATTATTTGCGGGGCTTTTTATCCACCGCTTCGGAACCTTTGTGATTCCCTTTCTGACCCTCTTTCTAAAAGACACCGGATACAAAACCAGTGAGATCGCCTGGGTTTTTGCCGCCCTCGCGTGCGGGGGGATCGGTGCGATGATCCTCGGCGGGCGTCTCAGCGACCTGATCGGGAGAAAAAACACCATGGCGGTCTCGCTCTTCGGCGGCGCTGTTTCAATGCTCATGATGTGGCAGGCGGACAGCTTTCCGGCTTACCTTCTTTCCGGATTTCTCGTTGGTATCACGCACGGGATGTATCACCCCGCTTCAAATTCACTGCTCATCGATGTGGTTCCCGAATCGCGCCGGGTCACGGCCTTCGCAGTGGTGCGCTGGGCCGTAAACCTCGGGTTTGCCTGCGGCATGGCGACGGGCGGATTCCTCGCTGAAAAGAGTTACAGCATCCTCTTTGTCGGGGATGCGATCACTTCGGCGTGCTTCGCGGTGATTGCATTGCTGTGGCTGCCTCACGGGGTGAAAACCTCGAAAGCGAAAAGTCGCTGGTCGGAGGCAATCAAAGACATGCTCGGAAACCGGGCCTTCCTGACCTTCTTTTTTGCGAACCTTTTCGCGGTGATGACCTTTTTTCAGTGGGGCAGCAGCGTGGCGCGACTTATTACCGACCTGGGCTATGAGAAGACGGTATACGGGTGGCTCATGGCGGCGAACGGAGTTGCCATCGCACTTTTCGAAATCCCGATCAGTCAGGTTGCGCAACGTCGCAGCCCAAATCGCGTCATCGCCCTGGGATTCCTCCTCTGTGGAGTTGGAATCTGGCTGAACGGATTCGCGCTTACCTGGGTGGGTATATCTGTGGCGATGGTGGCGTTTACGCTCGGCGAGATGATCAGTATGCCCGTCTCAGGTGCGTATGTTGCTTCGCTTTCGCCGACTCTGATGCGGGGGCGGTACAGCGCTGCGGTCGGATTGACGTGGAACCTCGGGCAGGCTGTCGCTCCGGGGCTCGGCCTTCTCCTGTATGAAAGCTACACCGAATCTGTCTGGTGGGGCTGTCTCGCGATTGGTTGTATTGCGGCACTTCTGATGCATTTCTCGGTTCCGAAACCGGCGACAGAGTAGGATACTGCATTCTTGCATGGGCGCGCTCCGATGCGTATCCTACGGCATGTCCACGTGTGAACCAGAGCAGAAGTGGCGCAGCCGCGCAGCCTCAGTCGCCCGCCGTTTTAACACCGGATGGTGGATGGATCGCTTCAATATCCTACTCGTCTCGATCTGTGTCGCACTTTCCGTGCTCGTTCTCAGTTGGCGGACTTTCGGGCAGTTGCCGGTTTCGTGGGAGCTTGCATTGATCATACTCGGAGCGGTTCTCGTTGCTCTCGGGATCGTTGCCTGGACTCTGAGTCGTCGTCGCTTTATCACGAGTGAGGTGGCTCTGGTGCGACTCGACGACCGGCTCGAACTGAGAAATCAGCTCATTTCCGCGGCCAATAGCCGGGCACCCTGGCCTGCCTTCACCGAAGCGGGGCCTGAGATGCGGGAAAAAATGGGACTCCGCTGGAATCCTGTCGCGACGCTCTTACCGGGCTTTTTTGCTCTCCTGATTTTGTTTGCCGCGTGGGTGGCTCCTTTGCCTGCCTCGGTCCCGAAGGAACCTGAAGTCGTCGCCGAACCGGGAGCCTGGGAGCAGATGGAGGAGTGGCTCGCAAAGCTCGAAGAAGAGGAAGTCATCGATGAAGAGGGCATCGAGGAGTTGGAAGGCAAAATCGAAGAGCTGCGCGATCAACCCGAGGATGAATGGTTCAGCCACGCGAGTCTTGAGGCAACTGACAGCCTTCAGGAAAGCATCGGCAAAGACATTCAGGAAATGGCTTCGGATATGGCGACGTTGGAGCGGGACATCGCCGCACTCGAAACGTTCGCCTCGGCGCTTTCGGAGGACGCGAAGAAGAAGCTTCTCGAAGAGTTCGATAAAGCACTGGAGTCCCTCGAAGCCAACGGGATGAAGCCGGACGAGGAGTTGCTCAAGCAGCTCAAAAATCTTGACCCGTCTCAGTTGGGGCAGGAATCAATGAACCAGCTCAGTAAGGAGCAGCTGGAGTCTCTCCAAAAGCAACTCGGGAAGAGTTCGGAGGCCCTCGGCTCGATGGAAGGGTTGCCGAAAATGGGAGACGACCCTTCTATTCAGGGGCTCTCGGAAGAGGAAAAACTCGCGCTCGGAATGTCGCCGGGTTCCGGGGCTATCAATCGGGGCAGGGGGGATGCGCCGCTCTACTTTGGTGATAAAGAGGATCTCAACACCTCCAATGTCGAGAAGGTGGAGAATCTCGATTTGTCACGCGCTTCTCTGGGGGAAACCCTGGGACTCGGCGAGACGGAGCATGAGATCGACAAGGGCGAAAGCGGCAACACCACGGGAGGCGCGATTTCTTCTGCCGGCAGGGGCGGGGAAGCCGTTTCCCGTGAGAATCTACTGCCCGACGAGCAGGCTCTTCTGAGGCGCTATTTCAAGTAGGCCAGCTTGAGGATTTAACCCTCTTGAGTCATTCATTCAACCCTGTTGGGTCGGGCACCTGACCCTGTTGAGTTTGGGGTGGAGTGGAGGGCGGATAGGCAGCGAAGCGGAATGAGTTTCAATCCGCTACTGAGGAGAAGTAGCGGAAGGAGAATTCCTTCCGACCAGAGCCCCGGGCGGAAGGGCAGTGATGCGGAATGAGTTTCAATCCGCTACCGGGGAGAAGTAGCGGAAGGAGAATTCCTTCCGGACGGGCGCTAAAACTTGTTCTTCCACATCATCGATTCGACGGGGAGAGGAGTGCGGTCGTTGTATTTGGCGGAATCTTTGGTGCTGTAGGGATTCAGAACTTCTCCCTGTGTGAGGAAGTAAATGAGCTGACCGACAGGCATGCCTTCGTAGACGCGGACAGGCTGTTTCACGGAGATCTCTAGGGTCCAGTAGTTGCAGAACCCCACATCGCCTTTTCCTGCAGTGGCGTGGATGTCCATGCCGAGGCGACCGACGCTGGATTTTCCTTCGAGAAAAGGAACCGCGGTGTGGCTCTCGGTGTATTCAACGGTCGATCCGAGATAGTTGATCTGCGGCTCGAGAACAAAGCCTTCCTCGGGGATTTCGAAATGCTCGATTTCGTTGTGCTCTCTCGCATCGAGAACGCGGTTTTTGTATGTCGCGAGGTGCTTGCTGAGATGAACATCGTAGCTGTTCGTCCCGAGACAGGCACGATCATACGGTTCGATAACGATTTCGCCCCGCTCCATTGAGGCGAGGATTTCGGAGTCAGCAAGAATCATAGTTCACCGATAGTGAGGTAGCAGTCCCTGAGCAAGGGATTTCTGAGCGTTTCAAAGGGCGATTACTGATTTTTTCCGGCAAAACTCTTTGCCTCATGAGAGGTCACACGGCACCGTGCCCGCAATATGAGCAGCCACGCACCTATGATCATTGCCATTGACGGCCCCGCCGCGTCGGGAAAAAGCACCGTCGCGAAACGAATCGCCGCTGAACTGGGAGCTGTTTTCGTGAATTCCGGTGCGATGTACCGGGCCTTTACCTGGTGGGTTTTGGAAAATGAGATTGATCCCGCTGATCAGGACGCCGTCGTTGCCCTGCTGGGTAGAACAAAACTGGAATCGGGCGAAAGTGACCGCGTAGGCACCGTATCAATTGATGGGAAATTAATGAGTCGCTCGGAATTGAGCGAAGAGCGGGTCAATTCGAATGTCTCTGCGATTGCCTGTGTCCCCGAGGTTCGTGCGAGGCTGGTTGCCGAGCAGCGTGATTATGCAACGCGCACAAGCGTTGTCATGGAAGGTCGTGATATTGGATCAGTGGTCTTTCCGGACACACCCTACAAATTTTACATCGACGCCTCTCCTGAGGTTCGCGAGCAGCGACGTCGTGCTGAAGGGATCGAAGATTCAATTCTCGCGCGGGATAAAGTGGATTCCAGCCGGAAGGCGTCACCTCTCGTGATTCCTGAAGACGCCACCGTCGTCGACAGCTCGCACATGGGGATTGAGGAAGTCGTGGCCGCGGTTCTGGCTGCGATTCGCGGGAAGCAGGGCTGATATGGATCGCGTGAGCGGATAGGCAGAGAACACGGGATGCAATCCCGTGCTACATCGCGTGGCTGCGAAAGAGGTGCCTCAAGAGCGCCGGTCTCAACCGCTGCTTCGAGAAGTGCAGTGATCTGAGGGCAGCGAAAAGTAGAATGGGTTTTTAACCCGTTGTCGGAGACTCCCGTCGCGGGACAACGCACGGATAGGCAGAGAACACGAGATGCAATCCCGTGCTACATCACGTGGCTGCGAGAGGGGCACATCAAGTGCGCCGCTTCCACAACCCATCGCAAGATTCTCTCTACTTTCTACTCCCTCCTTTCTCCTCCAAATCCCTCCTTACGAGAACAGCTTCGCAATCGGCTTGCCGCCATCCGTAATCGGAACGGGACGTTTGCCTTCGGTCAGTTCGTAGGACGGATCGATTCCGAGGGTGGCGTGGATCGTGGCGTGAAAGTCGGCGAGTGGAACGGGGTTTTCGACGATCTTTTTGCTCATCTCGTCGGTGACCCCGTAGGCTCCCTGGTGATTCAATCCGCCGCCTGCGAGAACGAGGCTGAAGCAGCTGCCCTGGTGGCCGCGACCGCCGCGACCGTCATAGCCGGCAGGACGTCCGAATTCGGTGCCAATCGCGATGAGCGTTTTGTCGAGCATGCCTTTCTTTTTCAGATCACGCATCAAAGCGGACATCGCGGTATCGAGCTCTTCGATGAGCAAATGCTGATTCTGCTGGCCTTCGTTGTGTGTATCCCAGCCGCTGCCGTTCATGAAATTGAGGTTGTGTGAGACCTCGATGAAACGCACCCCGGACTCAACGAGTCGGCGAGCGAGGAGGCAGCGCTGACCGAACTCGCCGCCGTAGTCGTTGCGAAGATCAGCCGATTCTCCGGAGAGATCAAAGTGCTTCATGAAGTCCGGCCCGGCGAGACGCAGAGCTTCTTCCTGTGCATCGCGATAGCGGGAAACAACGGAACCTTCGGCGGACCGGTCCATGAGAGGATCAAGGAGGGCACGTCGTTTTGCGGCGCGGTCACTCGAAACGTTGTCGGGACGGGTGAAGCCGGCGGGGCCGCTTTCGGTATCGGTCAGGTAAACAAAGTTTCCTTTGGTGCCGAGAAATCCGGGGCCGCGGCTCACGTTGGGGTAGCCGATCAGCATGTAGGCGGGAACGTCGGGGTTCACCGCGCCTTTTTGTGAGGCGATAATGGAGCCAATTGAAGGGTAGGTGATACTCCCTGAAGTGGGGCGGCCGGTGTGAACGAGATTGGTCGCGATGCCGTGTTCGTCGATCGCATTGTGGTTCACGGTTCTCACTGCGGTGAGTTCTTCCGCGAGAGCACCCAGCTTGGGAAGGTGTTCACAGAATTCAACGCCGGGAACCGCGGTCTCGATCTTGTCGTACTCGGAACCTGATTTTTTTGGGCTCGCTTTGGAGTCGCCTTTGGCCTTTGGATCGAAGGTATCGATCTGCGCCATGCCGCCACCGAGCCAGATGAAGATGCAGTGCTCGGCTTTGCCTTTTGGCATGTGAACCGTATTCGAGGCATTCACCAGTCCGGAGGACATCGCGGCTCCGGCTCCGAGGAGGGAGGTTTGCTTGAGGAAATTACGACGGGATTTCATGATTGGGTGGGGGGCGCTTCGCGCCGTTAAAGGTAAAAGGTTAAAGGTCTGATGGGGTTTACGTGTTCGTGATCGTTCTGAAAAATTCTCTATTCTTTCTACTCTCTTCTTTCTCCTTTTTACTATGGCGTATAGATCCATTCCGGCGCATTGAGCATGGCCCACAATACGTCTTCCATTCGGTTGCGCCAATCTTCGCGAAGCGCATTGGTGTGGGGATCTCCGGCGCGGACTGCCATTTCTTTGACAACGGCGAGTTCGTTCGCGCCGGGGTCGAGGTGGTTCGACCAGCTCACGTAGCGCTCGCGTTCACGCTTCCCGGCAGCGGGCTGCGCGCGGTCGGCTTCGGGGATAACTCTGTCTTCGTAGCCCGGGGAGAGGTAGCTGACATACTTGTCTTTCTCCGCCTGAGTCGGCTTCCGTGTGAGGAGGCGCAGGTAGAGACGATTGACGAGCGATTCGACCGGTTGCTCTTCCATCACCAGTGCGGTCGTGCCGTGATCATCGCTCAGACGGGTGAGCCATACGCCCATGGTTCCGTTGGCGAGGATCGCCGGTTGGAGAACGTTTTCATCAGTGCTTCTGACACTGATAGGGTCCTGACGTGCCCCTCTCCAGCCGAAGGTCTCCATGATGCTGGAAACAGCGGTGATTTTGGGCAGCGAAAGGCTGGGGCGGTCCCGCTCATTGGAAGTCGAGGCGAGCATCCAGGCGCGATCCGGCTTTCCTAGGCTGATGGAATGAGTGAGTGGTCTCGCGCTGTCGATATCGAGTGACAGCTCGCCGAGGTCGAAGCGTTTTCCGGTGGCGCTGAAGAGTGAGTCGACAATCTGTTCGGCCTGCAAACGACGGGGTGCCGGCGCGATGTAGAGTGGGCTCGCGTCTTTCAGTGACGGATCGGTGGTGCGCTGATAGGCGTGTGAATTGAAGATGATTTTCGCGAGCGCTTTGGTGTCGTAGCCGGAGGAAACGAGTTCACGTCCGAGCCATTTGAGAAGGTCAGGATGGGAGGCACTTCCGTTTTCCCAATCGTGAACTGTTGCGATGATGCCGCGACCCATAAGTCTCTGCCAGATGCGGTTTGCCATCACTTCAGCAAAGCGCTCGTTTTCAGGAGCGGTGATCAGTGCTGCGAGAACGTCCCGCTGGCTCTCCTGATCCTGAGCCAATGCGATAGCGTTTTCTGAACTAACAAATTGCTCAAAGGGCCACGCCGGTTTCACGGTCGTTCCCGGCTTCAAGGTGACTTTGATGAGTGGTTTGCGCTCGCGTTCTTCAAGCTTTTCCATCGGGACACTGCTAGACATGGGGAGCTTGATCGGGTCCTCCTTCAGCATCGCGGCGATCTCAAAGAGGTCCTGCTGCAACCACTCGTGTCCGGGGGCGTCGTGACAACGGGCGCATTTCATTTCGACTCCGAGAAAGGCAGCGCTGATGATAATTCCCTTTGCCGCCATGGGGACATCGTTGCCGGAAGCGGTTCCGAATCCGCGAGGTCCGCCGAGGCGGTCACTGCCTTCCATGCGAATGAGCTCGGTCACGAAAAGGTCGAGCGGCTTGTTGTCGATCAGTGATTCTTCAATCCACCAGCGGAACGGGCCGGTGTTGTTGAGGGTCGGGTTGATGATGTTCGGGTTCTCCGCAAGAACATCCTGCCAGTAGCCCATCCAGTTGTCGGCCCAGCGGTTGTCTTTGAGAAAACGTTCAATCGCGAGGGGGCGTCGTTCTGCTTCGGGATCGCTGAGGAACAGGTCGATTTCAGCTTCCGTCGGCGGCACTCCCACGGTGTCGAGGGCGAGTCTTCTCAGAAAAGTGAGATCGTCGGCGAGCGGGGTGGGCTCGAAATGATCGACATTGAACTGAGGCCAGTTCGCGCCTTCTTCGACCCATTTTTCGAGGAGGGCAATTTCCTCATTCGAGAGTGGATCGCCTTTCGGAGGCATGATGTCATCTTCGGCGTCGTGGTGAATACGCCAGATCAGCGAGCTCTCTCCGACATCTCCGGGGGTGATTGCCGGGCCGTCGCTTTTTCCTCCTTCGAGAGCGGCCTCGAGAGTGTCGAGGCGCAGGCCGCCTTTGATCTTGCTGCCTTTGTGACAGCTGTAGCATTTGGCCTCGAGGAGCGGTTGGACTTCGTCAAAGTAGCTCACGCCTCCCTTTGCCGTTGGTTTTGAAGCGGCCGCAACGGTTTCGATTTTGGCGCCGATAAAGTGATCCACTTCATTGTTGGCGGGAAGTCCTTCGGGAAGCTTGGGAACGGTGACGGGATCCGTGGAGGCAATCCATTTTTTCGCAGCCTCTCGGCGCATCGACCAGAAAGCTTCGTGTTCGCTTCGCTTCTCTTCACGACGACGGGCATTCTCCTGATCGAGCCATGCTTGTTGCCCGGTTTCGTATGCGGCCCAACCTTTATCGCTATAGGCGAATTTTTCTTTGCCCGGGGTGAGGATCTCCCAGTATTCGCTGCCCTCCGGCGAGATCGCGACGACGGTTTCACCAAACTCGGGGCGGCGTCCGCCTCCTCCGATTAGGGATTCCAGAATGATGAAATGTTCGGAGCCCTTGCTTTCAAACTCGACCCATTTCTCGTTGTTTCCCGGAGGGGCAAAACGAAAGTCGGGCCCGAGATCGAGATAGTTATCCTGATGCGTGAGCGGGTTGTTGTCGCCGCCGATTCGGGAGGCGGGCGTGCTGACGACTTGTTCGCCGTCAATAAAGAGACGAGACATACCGCGGCCGCGAAGGAGCAGCCGGTGTTTTCCTTTCGGCAAAGTTACGAGTGCTCCCGCGCGGAAAAGAGAGGGATTGGAGCGCGCGCCCCGGACTCCGGTTCCCACGTATTTTTGAGGCCAGTCAAAGAATCCGAAAGCGGTTGCCGGGTAAGTTTCCGTCACTTCAGGGTAGTGTGGCCAGGCCAATTCGTCAGCCACTCCCACTTCGCTGATTTGCACGAGCAGTTCACCCGGTTTCAGCATTTCACGAGTCAGAGGCGGAGGAGGGGGAGTAAAGTCGAAGCGATCAAGAAGCTCTTCCTCGCTCAGGGCGCTTCGGAAAATCCGAACATTGTCGAGGGCTCCGTTGAATGTCTGAGAGCCGCTGCGCTGGTAGCCCGTTCCAATGACAAGGTCGGAGTCATCCGCAACCGGGCCCAGTTCGGTTTTTCCGCCCATGTCCCAGGTTCCTTTGGTGCTTCGGCCATCGATATAGGCGCGGAGGCTGTCTGCTTCTCCGAAGGTGTATACGATCGCGATGTGGTGCCATTCTCCGCCGGGAAGTGTCATGCTGCTCCACCAGCGATGCCAATCACGGGGGGGCGCATCGGCTGAATCGTTGCCAACGCCTTCACTGGCGAAAAGAAATCCGATCCGGGTGCCGGATTCGTCGGCTTTGAGTCGCAGCGCGTAGTTCTGGCTCGTGCCTCCGTCGTGACGCCCTTTTCCAATCAGATAAGGCATGTGGCCGCTCCCGATTTTGTCGACTTTGACCCAGGCCTCCATGGTGATGGAATCGCCGACCGCGAAATTCAATTCATCGCTGCTTTTGACAGCAATCGCATCCTTGGCGCCGGCAAACTTGCGGGCGGTGTTGGTGTCGGAGTGTTCCGGATACTGCGGGGCACGTGGACCGGTTTCCTCAGAATCATCAAACAGGTATTCGATCACCGGATCCTCTGCATTGGCACAGAGGCTGCTACCCAAAAGGAAAACCGCGAGGGCTAGAACTTTCACAGGGGTGAGTCGAAAAACGGGAGTATTTGCGAGCATACAAATACTTTATGAAAAGGCGTCGCATTTTGCACTTCTTTAGGCGTACCACTTTCGGGGGGCCTTATCTGCGTATCTAAAAAGGGCGCGGGTCGGGGCTTTCGGCTATCTCTTGATGGCATCGCGAATCTTTGAAAGCCTTGCCCGGGCTTCATTTGATTCTTTGGTCGGGGTTTTTACCACGATTTCCCGGGGAAGATTCCGGCAGTCCCAGAGCACGTCACCTTTACGATGAAGGCGCCACTCGCCGTCGAAGATACAGTCATCCTCACCATAGGCTGCGGTCACAAAGTTCCGCGCCGGTGCTGTCGATTCGCCCCGCAATTGAGGAGCACATGAGACGCCGTCAATCGTCCCGGGGGCAGGGGACGGCACATTGGCGAGCTCACAGATCGTGGGATAAAAATCCGCGATATCGACGAGGTCATCGAACACGGCGGCGGAGGTCATGCCGGGGCCGCGGATCATCGCAGGGAGATGGATTCCGCCTTCGACGAGGTGGTGCTTCCCGCCGTTCACTTTTCCCTGATCCGTTGAGCGGGGTTTCGTTGAATCGGTGCCGTTGTCGCCGATGAAAATGACCCAGGTGTTGTCGGTCAGTTCGAGCTTATCCAGTGCATCAAAGAGTTCCCCGATTTTTTTGTCCATGTAGTGAATCATCGAAGCGAGGGAGCCTTTATCATCTCCCCCGGCACGGTCGTCCGGTGTCGGAAGGATCGGCCAGTGGGGGAGCAGCATGTTGTGGTGGATATAAAAAGGCTGACCGGTTTTGGCGCCGATCTTCATTTCGTTGATGACATAGTCGCCGAGAACGTCGGGGCCGAAGCGCTCGCTGATGTCGTCCCGGATTTTTCCGTCCTGATTGAAACAGGGATTATCGTAACGCGTCGTTTTCGCACCGTCTTTCCAAATCTGCCAGACGCACCACGAATCAAAACCGCCGCTTCGAATATGATGCGGATGATGCTCCAGTGCTGCGAGTTGCCACTTGCCGGTCGTCGCGGTGCGGTAGCCGGCTTTTCGAAAGGACTCCGGAAGCGTCTTCAGTTTTGAAAAGTCGACCGATTGCTTCGTTCCCTGGTGCACCGGCAGGACGCTGCGGTAACCGTGATTGATGACATAGTTGCCCGTGTAAAGGCTCATGCGGGAAGGCGTGCAAACGGCACTGCCATAGCAACGGGTGAGCCGGGTTGACTGCGCGGCAAAGGCATCGAGACGGGGGGTATCAAAGTCCTGTCCTCCGTAGCTCCCGAGCGCTTCGTATCCGAGATCGTCGGCGATGATAAAGAGCACATTGGGGCGGCTGTCGGCGGAGGCGGTGGCCGCGACCAGACTGGAGAGAAGAAAAAGGGAAAACAGCAATGCTCGGTTCATCGTGATCAGGTAGGGCATTGAAGTTGCCAGAATCGACCTCTCTCTGCAAGATGTTGTCATGACAGTTTCACGGAGAGGTTTTCTGAATGCGAGCTTGATGGCGGGCACGATGGGCGTGGGCGGTGGCTCATTGCTGGCCGCCGGGAAAAACACCTGTGGCCTCGCCATTGGAACCTACGGATTGCAGTCGATGCCTTTGCCGGATGCCATTCGTCTCGTAGGGAATACAGGTTTCGACGGCATTGAAATTACGGTTTTCTCAGGCATGACCGGAGATCCCGGGGGCGCATTGAAGTCGGCGGAGAGTCGGAAGGCAGTCCGTGCGGCACTGGATGAAACCGGGCTTCGTTTGTGTGCTCTCATGGCGGATCTGCGACCGGAGGCGGATGATGCCAAACATTATGCTCAGCTTCCCACCCTGAATCAATACATCCAGTTGGCCCGCGAACTTTCGCCCGATAATCCGCCTCTCATCCAGACCGTTCTCGGTGGCAAAGTCTGGGAGGATTCGAAAACTCTTTTCCGTGACCGCATTGCGAACTGGAACCAGGTTCTAGCCGATCAAAAGGGATACCTTTCCATCAAACCGCACCGGGGGAGCGCGATGTCGAAGCCGGAGCACGCCGTCTGGTTACTTGATCAACTGGGAAATCCGAGGCGCTTGAAAATGGTATATGATTACAGTCACTACGCGCTGCGGGAACCTGAATTGCCCATTGCTGAAACGGTCGAAACCGCTCTTCCGGTCACGAACTACATTGCCGTGAAAGACGCGGAAATCGTGGAGGGAAAGGTGCGATTTGCCCTGCCCGGCGAAACAGCGACCTGGGATCAAAGCGAAGTTCTCAAGCGGTTCTACGGTGGCGGCTATCGCGGGGATTTCTGCTGCGAAGTGAGCAGCCAGATCTGGCGCAATAATCCCGATTACGATCCTGTCAAAGCCACTCAGACCTGCTTCAGGAATATGGTGGAGGCTTTTGAAAAGGCCGGGATTCCCCGTGGGTAAGCCGCGGGGCGCTGTATCCTCATCGGGCGGACAACTCAGGCAGTAGGATCGAGTGACTCACTCTTGCGTTGCCCTTGAGGTCGCGGACGCGGACTTCGATTCGTGTGTTCGCTCCCGCCCATTGGATTTTGATCTCGCCGAAATTCTCGCGGTGGTAGGTGTTATCTGAGATCCGGAAGCGATTTTTCGTCGGCGTGCCGCGGGGATGTGCCTGATTGAAGCTGCTCGAGGTGAAATCGTAGATCGGGTAGGGCGTGTCTTCGGTCGCGCGCGAGAATTCAGCCCAGTGCCGGTCGCCACTGAGAAGAATGACGCCGTTTGCCTTCGTCTTCGTAATGAGATCGAACAGTTTCTGACGCTCCTGCGGGAGATTCGCCCAGGTTTCCTGCCCTGCTGCTTCGGGAACGATCTGGATACCGGAACCAATCAGCCGGATCTCGGCGGGTTTCTTCAGTTCGGTTTCGAGCCATTTCCATTGTTCCTCTCCCAGCATCGTGAGTTCGGGATTGTTGTCAGGGTAGTAGGAACCCCCGAGTCGCTTGGCGCCTTTTTGAAGCGGACTTCGGAAATAGCGGGTGTCGAGGAGGATGATCTGAACGCGCTGACCCTCCGGACCGAAGATCTCCGATCCGTAAACGCCCTCGCGCTTTCGTCGCACCGAGTCTTCCGGGTCTTTCCAGAAATCGAGGAACTCCTTCTGCGCTTCTTTCCGTTTGGGGAATTCCGCGCCGCCGTCGTTGATGCCGTAGTCATGGTCATCCCAGGTAGCGAGGATCGTGGCGCTTTCGGATAGCTTTTTGAATCCGGGATTCTCACCGAGGGTCTTGTATTTTTCACGCATCAACTCCATGTCGTCGGTGTCGGCATAGATGTTGTCCCCTAGGAAAAGCACCACTTCGGGGCGGCTGGCGAGAATGGTTTCAAAAAGAGGGATGGGTTGCTCCTGCTTGATGCAGGAGCCGAAAACTATCTTCGAGACGGGAGCGTCCGATTGTGCCGCGGCAGTTGACGAAAGCAGGGTAATAAGAGAAAAGAGAAGTCGTCGCATAATCGGCATTTTAGCATAAGCACGGAGTATACGAATCTTTACAAAGTCCGTCATCACGCGTCAGGTTAGTGCGATTTGAAACTGATTCCCAAGATGATGCGACTCCTTCTCTCCTGCCTTTTGCTGTGCACTTCAATTGGTGCGAACGCCGATCAGTTCGTGTTGTTTGATGTCACCTTCGAGATGACAAAACCGGAAGCAGACGAAAAGAAATCCCATTTCTTTGTCTCGAAGGAAATGCTCAATGAGGCAACGCCGAAAGACTGGACTGCCCCGGTCGATTATCGCAACGGGACGATTCATCTGCGGCTCGAAGTGCTTGAGAAACCGGCGGGGAAACTTCCCGCGACATGGAGCGTTTGCTACATTCCTAACAAAGGGCAAAAGAACGGATACGGTTGCACGAGCACTCAGAAATACACCGAGGTGGGTGTTTACGAGAAAGAAGTCAAAATGACAGAGTTCTGGAACCACGATTCCATCATCTGGACAGAGGGGATCGATCACATGTCGCTGGTGCTCAAAGGGGGCGGCGGAGGGAAAGATCACGCCCATCTCAAGCCTGATCCTGAACACTACTTTCCCACAAAAGTGCGAATGACGCTCGTTCAGGTCTCCAAAGGGGCGCAGTATGATCCGGCGCTGATTCCCCCGAGCCGGAAAGAGGAGTAGTCGTTTCTTTACTCCAGCGCCTTCAAGGGCACCACGATCAGCTCGACGTCCTCCTTCGCATTGTGATGTACGATGTGGAGTGCGCCACCGTGCTCATGAGCGTAAGGATAGGCCCATTGAGGCTTGTGGTCCCGGCCGCTGAATCGCGCTGCAGGAGGATCGTTCGGACGCAACAACCACACCCGGTCAAAGGTCATTCCGTCGGGCTGACCGACGAGAAGGCAGAGGCGTGAGCGACCGATCTTACTTTTCACAGGGACGATATTGATGATCAGGTAGGGCCGCCCGTCGCTGAGTCGCCCCGCGTAGGGCTTCGCCGGAATCATCGAGATATTGGCGACTTTGGGGCCGTCCCAGGTTTTTCCTGCGTCGCTGGAGGTCGACACCATCGGTGCCCTCATCGACTCGTTGCGGGCGATTGCGAGGAGTTCATTTCCCTTCGTGATCACCGTCGTTTCGCCGAAGCCTCTGAAACCTTCTCCTTTTGGCAGCAATCTGACCTCCCACTGGAGAATGTCGTCGTCATTCGCGACGGCGACGGCGGGAAATTTGCCGGTTTTGCCACCGAGTCCTCCCATGATCCATTGTCCGTTCGCCATCTGTTGCGGTTCGTCCATTGGCCAGAACGTCGCTTTGTCTTTCGTGACAATGCCGAGGTCCTTCCAGGTGGTTCCGTCCTCCTCCAGTTTGAATGCTTTGGCAGGGCCGTTGAATGGTCCCAGTTTAGCGAAAAAGTAAAGCGTTCCCCTGTGGTTGAGGTAGCTGCCGTGGCTGTGAAAGGTTTCGCCTTCTGTCTGCGGGGCGAGGGGTGGTTTTGCAGACCAGGTTTTGCCGGTGTCAGTGGAGATGGCTTCTCTTACGAATTCAGTTCCCTGATTTTCAACAACATCGTCCGGATTCGCGGCCCAGCTGGCCCGCCAGATGTCGTTGTAGTGAACAATGGCCGATCCGATCGCGAAAGTCATGGGCTGCTCCGCGGTGTGAACCTGTTGATAACTCACGAGTGATTGATCGATCAGTTCGATCTTGTCGGCGGCGGGGAAGGGGGCTGCAGCGGCCCACAAGGTAATGGGATCTTTGTTTTCGGCCCTGACAGTGCTAAACAGGGTGGCTGCAGTGACGACGACAATGAGCGGAATTCGGTAGTTCATTTCGGTCGAAGTTACTCTTATTCAACTGAAGGAAAGATGAAATTATCACCGGACCTGTGCCACTTGCCGGATTTGAAATGACAGCTGAGAATGGCATCACTCAACAGGGTTGAATCATCGACCTGACCCTGTTTGGTTTGCGATTGCACCCGAATGACTCAATTCAGAATAGAAATAACCGGCCTTCTCGTTGTGGTACTGGCAGTCTGCTTTGCCGCCCACCCCCTGGCAGCGCAGGATGGCGACGCGGAATTTGAGGCTCTCCAGGCGGATGCGAAGAAGTCGTTCAAGGACGGTGTCGGGCCGTTTGTGAAAAAGTATTGCACGCAATGCCACGGGAGTAAGAAAAAGAAGTCGGGCCTCAATTTCGATGTCGCGTTGAAAAATCCCGGGAACCCCGTCTACCGCAAGCACTGGAAGCAGGCCGTCGCGAGTGTGAAGGCCTTCGACATGCCGCCCGATGACGAAGATGCCATTCCCACCGATGAGGAGCGCGAGCAGTTTCTCGAGTGGATCGACAAGATCAAATTTCTCAGTCCGAAAGATCCCGGTCCCTACGTGATCCGTCGTCTCACGAAAGTGGAGTATGGCAACACCCTCGAAGATCTCTTCGGTGTCGACCCGGAAGTGACCGCTGATTTGCCGGATGAAGTGTTTGGTCAGGGCTATTTGAACAACCTTTCCTCGCTGCAATCAGAACAGTTTCTTGAGATCGCCAATGAGGTCGTGGATCAGCCGGAAGTGCAGGCCATGCTGGCAAAGGAAAAGCCGGCGGAGGGCGCCGATCTCCGCGATGAGGCAAAGCAATTTGCCCGCTCGCTGGCGGAGCGGAGCTTTCGTCGTCCCGCCTCCGATGATGAGGTCGAGGTGCTCCTGAAGGTGTTTGACCTCGGGAGAGAAAACCAGCTCGGCTACTCCGATTCGTTGGGGCTCATGGTGAAAGCGGTCCTCGTTTCGCCCCAGTTTCTTTTCATCACTCCGGCAAAGGAAGTGACGGGTGACAAAAAAATCGTTCCACTCGACGATTACCAACTGGCTTCACGGCTTTCGTATCTGCTGTGGTCGACGGTGCCGGATGCCGAGCTCACCCGGCTGGCTGCGAGCGGAAAACTCCACGAACCAGCAGTGCTGAAATCTCAGGTGAAACGCCTCATTGCCGACCCCCGTTCACGGGCGCTTTTCGACGGGTTCGGGGCGCAGTGGCTCGGGCTCAACGAGCTGGAAACGAAGACTTTTGATCCTGACAAATTTCCGCAGATGACGGGCGAAATGCGCGCGGCGATGTATGACGAAGCGCGGTTGTTTTTTGAAAGCATCATGCGGGAGAACAAGAGCGTCGTCAGCTTTATTGAGAGCGATTACACCTTTCTCAACGGGACTCTCGCAACGCTTTACGGAATGGAGAAAGAAGTCAGTGGGCCCGAAATGCGAAAGGTGTCACTGAAGGACGGAAACCGTGGCGGCATTCTCGGAATGCCGGCCATTCTCGCGACGACGTCTTTTCCCAATCGCACCAGCCCCGTCGTCCGCGGCGTCTGGGTGCTCGAACAGGTTCTCGGGGAAGAGGTGCCGCCCGCTCCGGCGAACGTTCCCGCTCTTGAAAAACAGGATCAGAAAGTAGTCGCGAACATGACGCTGCGGCAACGCACCGAGCTGCACCTTTCGAATACGACCTGCGCGAACTGTCACAAGGTGCTCGATCCGATCGGCTTCGGGTTGGAGAATTTTGACGCGATCGGCCGATGGCGCGACGAGGATGATACCGGTGGCGCGATCGATGCCGCAGGGGAGTTGCCCGGTGGCAAAAAGTTTGCCTCGCCGCAGGAGTTGAAGGCCATCATCGCCGCGCGAAAGGCTGAGATGGCGCGCAACCTGACCGAGCGGTTGCTGGCGTATGCCCTCTGCCGTTCCCTCGAAGGCTATGACGAGATCGTGGTGGATCACTTGATGGAAACGATCGCCAAAGACGACTATCGTATGCAAACCGTGATCAGTGAAATCGTTACGAGTTATCCTTTCACCCAGCGACGTATTAAAAACTGAGCCCCTTTTTTACCCATGATCAAAAACGCCCTCATCGACCGCCGCACCTGCCTCAAAGCGGCCGGAGCCAGCCTCGCTCTGCCGCTCATGGAAACAATGGGTTGGGCCGAAACCGGAAAAGGCAAGCAGGCGGGACCGCCGGTGCGTCTCGGTTTCATGTACATGCCGCACGGTGTGCTCATGGATCAATTCTGGCCGGCGACGCCGGAGAGTTTTCTCTCATCGCCGCCGCCCGCACTCGAATCGCTGCGTCCGGTGATCGATCAATGTCTCATGATGAAAGGGATCTCGGGCGTTCCCATTTCGCCGTTCAACGGCGCTCCTCATGCTCTCGAGTTGTCGACCTGGCTCACTGCCATTTTACCCGACGCGCCGACCCGAAACCGCGTCAATATCGCGATCTCGGCCGACCAGATCATGGCGAACTACGTGGGCGGACTCACCTCGCTGCCGTCGCTGGAGCTGGCGACGATGCCGCAGACGCACAAGGAAAATCAGGAGGGACTGCACGAGGCATACTATTCGCACTGCAGCTACCGTTCCCCGACTCAGGCTGTTCCCGCAGAGACGAATCCCCGGAGCGTTTTGAACCGGCTTTTCGGTAAGTCTGATAAGCCCGGTGAGATCGTTCCGCCCGATCCGCTCGATCGTAAGATGCTCGACCTCGTTATCGGCGGTGCCCGCGATCTCCGCAAAAAGTTACCGCAGAACGATCAGCACAAACTCGACGAATACCTCGACAGTGTTCGTGCCGTCGAGCGCCGCATCGCTTCGATTGAAATGAGGCAAAAGGAGGCGGCGCTTGAAAAAGCCGGCGTCAGCACTCGTAAGCGCTACGCATCGGACTCTCCTCCTATCGAGGTCAAGATTCCCGAAGGTGATAAGCGCAGCGAATACATGCAGGTGATGTGCGATCTCAACGTGCTCGCCTTTCAAACCGACACGACCCGCGTCAGCACCTACATCGGATCGACTCCGAACGGGGTTTCCTATCCCGAGCTCGGCTTCACTGATCAGCATCACTCGCAGACGCATCACAATCACACCGATAAGGAGAAGATGCGTAAAGTTGCCGAGATCACCAAGTTCAACATCGATCAGTATGCCTACATGGTGAATAAGATGGCCGGCCTTCGCGAGGGCGAGGGGACCTTGTTGGACAACTGCATTATGATGTGGGGATCCGGTCTCGAAGACGGGGCGAAACACTCCCGTGAGAATTTGCCCTTCATCATCGCCGGCAAGGGTGGCGGTTCAATCAATACAGGGCGCTTCCTTGATAAGACGAAAGGCAATCAGGGGGATTTGTTGATGACCCTGCTCGACTGCGCCGGAGTGCCGGTTGATAGGCCGATCGGAATTGGGACGAAGCGGATCAATGAGATGAAGGGGTGAGGATTTAGGGATTTAGGGATTTAGGTCGGGCTGGTAGGCTTCGTGGCGGAACGAGTTTCGATCCGCTACGGTAGAGGAATGAGGATCATTCCTGGTTTGGCCGGATGTCTGATCCATGATCGGTCGCTTTGGCGGAATCGGTCAGGGGAGTTCGGATAGGCTTCGTGGCGGAACGAGTTTCGATCCGCTACGGTAGAGGAATGAGGATCATTCCCGGTTTGC
>JAYWLB010000113.1:0-307596 GCA_035967665.1 Verrucomicrobiales bacterium BCK34 | reverse complement strand
TTCCCACTTTCCCACTTTCCGAGTTCGTGCTTGCTGCAACGGTTACTCGAACTCGGGCCACTCGTGTTTGGGATAGCGACCGCGGAGCTGGGAGCGCACTGCGGGATAGCTTCCGGTCCAGAATCCGGCGAGATTTTCGGTGACCTGAACGGGGCGGGAATTGGGACCGAGGATTTCGACGACGACGGGGACATTGCCTTCGCACACGGTGGGGGCGTCCTTCAACCCGAAGATGTGCTGAATCAAAACGGAGATCCTTGGCTTCTCGTCGGGTGCGTAGTGGACCTTGACCACTTTCCCGTTTGAAAGAGTGATCGATTCCGGTGCGGCGTGATCGATCACACCGGCTTGATGAGGCGGCAGCCATTCTTTGAGAACTCCGCCGACAGGACGATCCTTGATTTGTTTGTAACTCGTTCCCCCCGCGCAAATCTGTTCGAGCATGAGCAGTTTCGACTCATCGTCGATCGGCTGAATCTCGTATTGAGGACAGTGCTCAGCGACGAGGTTGACCCGGCTGAACCAGGCTTCGACTTTTGCGTCCCACTTCTTCAGATTCAGTTCACCGGAAAGAACCCGTTCGGCGAGGATTGTTGCGGCTTCTTCGAGAGGTACTTCTCCACTCGGGCGTGTTTCGAGAACGAGGTCGCGGAAACGCTTTTCGAGACGGGCTTCGACTTTCCGGGAGCGCTCGTCGTAAACGGCACCCTCTTTCTGCTCAAATGCGTCGGGAAAGAGTTCCGCGAGCCAGCTTTCCTCAATTCGGGTGCACAGCCCGAGTTTCACGGTGAGAGCACGGCCTTCGACCTCAATCATTTCACCGGCAATGAAGGTCCGGCAGTCTTTGTCTCCGGCGACGCTGTCCTTCTCGACCTGACCACGGCGCCCGCCAATCACGGCACAAGTCAGTGTGCTCGGATTGTGTCGCAGAGCGAGTCGGTCAGAAAAACCGGAGAGGAGGATCTTCGCGAGCGTTTCGTTGTCGGGCTCGGCGAAGCTTCCGCCTCCGCCATAGCCCCATCGATCAGCGATTCTTGAGAGTTGTTTCGCGATGCGGTCGACATCTCGCGAGGCCCCGGCATGAATCCCGAGGCGCTCTCCGATCTCACGTCGAAAACCGTTTTGCTTCATCTGCGACCAGGCGCGGGCAAGCGCCTGAAAATCCGAGATATCATCCGGCTGAGCGAAGTCTTCCGGCATGAGGTGGTCGGACTGACGCTTGCGAAGGGGGAAAAGGGGACGCGCCTGAGTCAGGGCCGTGACGAGGGCAAGGAAATCGAGATAACCGAGTTTGGCGGCTTCGAGAAGAACCTTCCCGAAACGGGGAGGGACAGGTAACTGGCTGATCTTCCGGCCGTCCGCAGTGAGGTGTTCTTCGTGGTCAAGAGCCCCCAGTTCAATGAGCCGTGACATGGCTTCATCCAGAGCGCCCTGATCCGGTTTTTCGAACCAGTTAAACTCCCTGATCGAAGTAATCCCGCTGGAATAGAGAATAAGAATCGCCTCAGTCAGGTCCATCCGCTGGATCTCGGCGGCAGTGGCGGGAGCGCGCTGCTCGTGTTCCCGTTCACTCCAGAGCCGAATCGCAGTGCCTTCGGCGGTTCGACCGGCCCGGCCCGCCCGCTGATCGGCGGAAGCCCGGGAGATCTTCTCAATGTGAAGAGTCGTGATCCCTCGCCGATGATCGAAAGCGGAACGTCGTTCCAGTCCTGAATCCACAACAAGAGTGACCCCATCGATCGTGATTGAGGTTTCGGCTACATTCGTCGCGATGACGATCTTGGGGCGGCTGCTTCTCGAAACCGCTGCGTCCTGCTTCTGAGGCGGGAGCTCCCCGTAAAGTTCGTGGATCTCGAAAGACCCTCCAACGGCCCGCTGCAGTGCTGAAGCGGTTTTCTGGATCTCATATCGACCGGGCAGAAAGACGAGAATATGACCATCGACCCCATGGACCTTCAAGTAATCCCGAATGACCCGGGCGATGTGATCCCAGAGCTCGCCCTTGTGGCGTTCACGGGGCGGCTCATACGCAATTTCCACAGGGAAGGTTCGTCCTTCGGAAATGAGGTGTCGGCAGCCGTCTCCGAGATACTGCTTCAGAGCCGCGGTTTCGAGCGTCGCTGACATCACGACAATCTTCAGGTCGGGACGCAGTGTTTTCTGCACTTCAAGACAGCGCGCGAGACTGATATCTCCGAAGAAATGGCGCTCGTGGAATTCATCGAGGACTACAGCGGAAATACTTCCGAGATCCGGCTGATCCATCAGTTTTCGCAGGAGAATCCCTTCAGTCACGAATCGGATCCGGGTGTTCGCTGAAACCGCGTTCTCAAATCGGACCTGGAATCCCACCTCATCACCGAGTGATCCGTCGCGCTCACTCGCAACGCGTGTCGCCAGCATTCGTGCCGCGAGGCGGCGGGGCTGCAGCACGTAGATTTCGCCATCACCGCACAGGCCGCTATCGAGGAGAAACTGTGGCACCTGGGTTGATTTCCCTGAACCGGTCGGCGCTTCGATCACGACCCGGGCATCGGCTTGGCTGACGGCGGCAGCGAGATCGATTTCAAGATCAAAAATGGGTAGGGAACGGTCGCGGGGCATCAGGAGAGGTGTCGCTCAACGCCGGAGCCGCTGAAACAGATTGAAAAGGGGACGGGTCGAGAAGAGCCTCACTCGGGTCGGGTCATGCGGAATTCCCCGAGTTCCTCGCGATCGTTTGAGTAGGTCGCCTTGAATGTGTTCCGTGTGATCGTGGCCTTGTGCCTGAAGTCGCCGAAGAGACCGAGATCCTTCCCTCCGTCGATCAGGTAGCTCGAGCCGCTTTTTCTCACGGGAAAGGAGACCTTGTAGGAACCGGAAAGGATCTTTTTCCAGGTTGCGTGGTAGCGGAAATCGTATTCACCGGGCTTTGACTTCGACTTGGAAACGATGGCTCGAAGGTCACCCTCATGCCCGTTCGTCACTGTCGTCCAATCGCCGACCCAGGGGCCTTCGGGGGAAGCGGTTTTACCGGATTTGTAGGCGCTCACTGCCTGAGACCATTCCTGTTCGAAAGTCATACAACTGCAAAGCGACAGCGCGGCGAGAACGGGGAGTATTCGGTAAATCGTAATCATCAGGGCTGCGCGAAAAGAAACGCATTTCAGGCACCTCATCAACTGCAAAATGAGACGCGACAATGGCGTTCAGGAGCCTTTCTTAGCCTCCGCTGCCGTCTCGCAGGCGTTCACTATCTCATCGGCCCGCTTCAGCAACGGCAGGAGTTTGGAGTCGGCATCCGCGGTGTTCCCAAACTTGACTTCCTCGCTTTCACTTAGGAAACTCGCAAGCAACGGTCGAGCGGCCTCGGGGAGATTGTTTTGCGTATCGGACGTCCGCCTGAGATATTCCTGAGAGGTTTCGTAGCGGAGCGGGTCATTGAATTTTTCGCTCAGATAATTTTTCAGTGCGTCGGAAACAGCGAGGCTGAACTGATTTGCGACGAGATCGGCGCGCTTCCTCTCGATCTCGACAAAGCGGCTTTTGACCTTTGTGAGAGCTGATACTTGGCCACTATTGCCTTTTCGCTTGAGGAAATACCAGATCGCCACGCAGATGCCGGCCAGCAGCAGTATCCCGAGAACGCCCCAGAAGACCTGAGGCCATATCGGAGGGACGGGCTCTAACACGACAATATCGTAAAGCTCATCCGCAGCCGGTGTTTGTTGTCCCAGAAGAAAAGTCATCGCTGTGAATCTAGACACCCGAACGATCGCGGCGTTTGAAGAAACCGTGAAGAGCGGGGAGATACTCCTCGTCGGTGCGGAGCGCTATCTTATCAATTGAAAGCCGTTTGAAATCCTGATCGATCGCTTCCTGCCAGCGTTTCGCCTCGGCGTTGTAGGCGGCACGCAGTTTGGCGTTGCCGGTATTGACTTCGATCTGCCGTCCTGTCTCGGGATCTTCGAGGCGGACATGCCCGACAGCGGGCAGCGCGAGCTCGGCGGGATCGCTCACCTGAATCGCAACGAGATCGTGCTTACGATTGATGATGCGAAGATCGTTCCCGAGGTCTTCTTCGAAAAGGAAGTCTGAAAGCATGAAAACGAGAGAGCGTCGTCTCACCGCATTCTTCAAAATCTCAATGGGCGGATTCAGCGAAGTGCCGTGCCCTTCGGGTTCGAAGTGGAGAATCTCGCGGATAAGCCGGAGCGCGTGGCCAGTGCCTTTGCGGGGCGGGAGGTAGAGCTCGACTTCGTCGGTAAACAGGATCAGTCCGACCTTGTCCTTGTTTTGCAGGGCGCTGAAGGTGAGAAGAGCGGCGACTTCGGCCATCATCTCACGCTTGCTGAGGTGATGGCTGCCGTATTGACCGGAGGCACTGATGTCGACGCAGACAAAGACGGTCAGTTCCCGCTCCTCGGTGAATTTTTTCACGAAGGGGTGCCCCATGCGGGCGGTTACATTCCAGTCAATCGCGCGGACTTCATCGCCGGGTTGATACTCACGGAAGTCTTCAAAATCGATCCCTTCGCCTTTAAAACAACTGTGGTATTCGCCGCCGAAGCTCTCCCTGACAAGCCCCCGGGTGCGCAGCTCGATCTTGCGAACCTTCTTGAGGATTTCACTTACTTCGAGACGACTCTGGTCGCCAACGGGTTCGACCGGCTTTGCTGACTTGCGGATGGGCATGAAGACTATTCTTTCGTGAAGGCATCGCTGAGAGCGGCGATTTCCTCCGGCTCCATTTCTCCTTCACGTATCACGAGGCGGTAGTTCACTTCAAGTGGCTTTTCTTTGGAAACGTCTGCCGCAAAATAGCTCCCGAAACGCGCGTAGTCCCGTTCACTGTAGCGGGCGGGTTTCGGGTTCGCGGGACTGTCGAGGTAGGCAACCGTGTATTGCTTGTCCTCCAGAGTGAAACACATTCCTTTCCAGAGAAGATCGCGAGTCGCCTCTGTATCGTTTTTAGCGGACCAGTTGATCGTCGCTCCCGGGTTGCCCTTTCCGGACTCCGGCCGCAGGTAATAAGTGGACTTGGTTCCGAGTTCCGAGACTTCATTGGCCGCCCGGAACTGGAATCCGGCATGCTGTGGATCGCCGTCGACCTTCATTGTCGGAACGAGCGGGGTGAGGATCGAATTAAAATCAACGACGACATCGCTATCCACGACAGAGAAGCGCATCGTTCTGGCTTCGGTCGCGAAGGCTTTTCCATCATTGCCGATCCAATCGATCACCGAGGTAAAACTCGCGGACTCCTCGTTCGCCTCCATCGCGGAAAACTCCCGATGCACCTGATGCGCCATGCGGCAATGCCAGGTGTCGACGTTGCTGTGCTTCTTACCTTCAGCATCGGTGTAACTGATCTTCGAGAAACCGTAGTAGATCCCGCGATGATGAGGAAACTTCCCGCCCGGTCCTTTGGTGATGAAGTGATCTTTACTCCACCATTTGTAGATGTGGCAGTAGGGCTTGTAGGTCTCGTCGCGTCGCTCCTTCGAGGATTCATCGATCGGCTCGAACATGTAGCGGGCGACCAGACGGGTTTTGTAAAGAAGGTCGAGGTGCTTTCCATCTTCCTTTTCCCAGGTGTATTCCGCCGCCGCATTTGGCGCGACGAGGCATGACCCGAGGAGGACTAAACTGAGTGTTAAAATTGACTTCATCTGCTTTGCAATCAAGGGGCTACAAGTCCTTTCTCCACCATCTCGGCTTTTGAAAGACGCGGTCTGACCCGTGCCGGAGTTGGCAATCCACTAACACGATCAAACTCATCAGCTGTGCGGAGCTCGGGAGCGGAATCTTTGGTCCGCTTTTCCCAATCCGTCAATGCCGCGCGCATCGCCCGGAGGAGAGGCGCGTTGCGTTCATCAGCAACGAGATTGTTCAGTTCGTATGGATCCAGCTTCGTATCGTAAAGTTCCTCCTCGGGGCGCGGAGCGATGAAACAGGCCTCCTGAGCCGGTGTGAGTTCGCCTTTCTCCCGCAGCCTGACCAGCTCGACAAAGGTTGCACTTCGCAGTCCGTCCGCTGAGGGCGTTTGCGGCAAATCGTTGTAGTAATTGCGGATATACTTGTATCGCTGATTCCGAACCGCGCGGACATGATCCTCGTAGTCGTGCCAGTTTTTCTCCGCATAGATATATTCGCGGATCGGCTTGTCCGGGGTTTCGAGGAGTGGCGAAAAGTCGACGCCCTCAAAGGTTTGTCCCATGTTGGTGATTCCACCGAGCTTCATGAAAGTTTTGGCGATGTCGACGGTGCTCACGATTTTGTCCGTGGAAGTGCCGGGTTTCACTGCAGCGGGCCAGCGCACGAGCCACGGGGTTTTGATTCCGCTATCATAAACGGTCGTTTTGTCGCGGGGGAAAGGTCTACCATTATCACTGATGAAGAGAATCATCGTGTTTTCGGCGATGCCCTGAGCGTCGAGCTCATCCATGACGAGACCGACATACTTGTCGAGGCGGGTCACTTCGTCGTAGTAAAGCTGGTAGTCAGCGCGCACGGCCGGTGTGTCAGGGTGATAGGGAGGGACTTTGATTTCGTCGGGACGGGACGGCTCCGGAATAATACTTGAATGGTAGGGGCGGTGAGGGTCGAGCGCTGCGAGCCAGAGAAAGAAGGGCTTTCCGGCGGGGCGGTCACGCATCATCGGAACCCAGTCGACGCAACCGCTTTGCGCTTCACCTTCGAGGGTTTCACTGAATTTACCAGTCGTGTCGCCGCTCGGAAGTTGAAAGCCGGAGGTGTCGACTTCCCGAATCTCGTCAAAGCGATCCCGAATCTCATCCCCGAGATGCCATTTGCCGGCGGCAGCGGTCCAATAGCCCTTTTCCCGCAGCTTTTCGACAAAGGTGGTCTGATCAGCCGGAACCGGAAAGTGAAGCTCCTCGGCATTCGTTTGATGCGGGTAGCGCCCTGTGATGATGCTGGCGCGGCTCGGGCTGCAGGAGGAGGTCGTTGTAAAGGCGTTGTCGAAACGCATTCCTTCATCTGCCATGCGCTGCAAATTCGGGGTCAGAATCGAATTGTGACCGTAGGGCGACGAATCATCCCAGGCGAGGTCATCAGCGATGATAAGAATCAGGTTGGGCAGCTTTAAAAGCTCTGCCTGTTTCGCTGCCTCCTCGGGCGTAAGGGGCTCTGCCTCCGCCTTCTCGCTATCATCCTGAGCAAAGCCGAGGCTCACGAAAAGCAGGAATAGTAAGGAAAGAAAACCGTGGGAACGAATCATGCCTGACTGAAGCAGATTCTGGCCGGAATGCCAAGTCCGGTAATTGCCAACTATCCATGAATCCGGTGCGAAACGCCCCCGTTTGAGCGTGACACGCAGGCGCAAAATTGTTCTATTCGGCGCTGCATGCTGAGGGCCTCCATTCTTTCTATTCTCCTGGCGTCATCCTGGAATCCCGCGATCGCTCAAGAGTCGATTCTGCTCACTGATTTCAAAGATGGGCAGCCTCCCCGCTCGTCCCTCAAGGGAAGTGCCAAGGTGGAGAAAGAGGCTCTTTCTCTCAATGGTGGCCATCTTGTGATCAGCGCAGATAAAAAGGATCTTATCAAAAGAGTGCGAGCCTCAAATGAGCTGTCCTTTGAACTCTGGTTCAAACCGGATAACCTCAATCAAAAGGGGCCGGCACGGCTCTTTACCTTTTCCAAAACCACCTCTGAGCGGAATTTCACGGTCGGACAGGAAGCCGATCACATCGAGGTGAGACTGCGAACCACGAAGACAAGCAGCAACGGTCTACCTGCAATGGCATCGCCGAAGAACACGCTCAAGACCGGGCTGACTCATCTCGTCTTCACGAGGCAGCGCAACGGGGACGCGCGCCTCTATCTGAACGGTCGGGAAGTCGCGAAAAAGCGAATCGAAGGGGACTTCTCAAACTGGAACCCCGATTTCAATTTACTCCTGGGTGATGAAAACGGCGGAGGACGCCCCTGGAAAGGCAGCGTTTACTCGGTTCGGGTTCTCGATTCAGCATTGAGCACCTCAGAAATTCAAAAGCTTCACGCATCCGGTCCCGGAGCCGCGCTACCGGGGAAGCCTGAGGCAAAACCCGTGCCCGCGAAGAATCCCAACGAGATCCTCTTCGAGACCAGGGTCACGACAATCCTGACCAAACACTGCCTGGAGTGCCACGACTCGTCGAGCGGGAAGGGGGATCTGGATCTTTCGAAACCGCTCAAGTCTCATTCGGAAGATGGGATCATCGTTGCGGGAAAAGCAGCTGACAGTCTTCTGTGGGAATCGGTCGAAAATGATGAAATGCCGAAGGACAGAGATGCCCTCAGCAGCGACGAGAAGAAAATCCTCAGGGACTGGCTCAATGGCGGCGGAGCCTGGACGGTCGACTTCGTTGATCCTGCGATTTATTCCCGTCCTCCCGAGGTCAGTCCGACCCGGGCCCAGCGGCTCACGGTGACAGAGTATGTAAGAACGATTCGGGATGTTCTCGGCGTCGATGTTGAATCGCAAGCGCGGGAATGGCTCCCGCGCGATGTCAGAGCCGACGGGTTTTCCAATACGGCTTACAACCTCACTGTTGATCTCGAACATATCGAGGGATTCTCGAAGCTGGCCGGATTCGTTGCCGGGAAAATTGATGCAACGGCCCTCGCAAAGCGGTTCACCAACAAGCGCGATCTCACTGACAGCACCATGATCGCTCTCATCGAGGCCATGGGCGTTCAAATCCTCCGAGGTCCGCTTACAGGAGAAGAGACCGCTCTCTATCGTGGAGTTTCCACTTCGGTTGCCTCCGCCGGGGGAAACTTCGATGAGGCAGTCCGCTTTGTCGTGGAGGCGATGCTGCAATCTCCCCGTTTTATCTACCGGCTCGAAAGAACTCCCGAAAAGGGCAGCAAGCTTCTCGATGACTACGAACTGGCCTCCCGTCTCAGTTATGTAATCTGGGGTAGCGCTCCGGACAGCGAACTTCTCAAGCTGGCCGGCAACTGAGGACTGAATTACCCTGCCCGAATCGAAGCACAGGCCGCCCGCATGTTGAAAGATCCGAAGGCGATCGAAAGGTCGCTCGATTTTGCGTCTGACTGGCTCCACCTCGACCGGCTTTCCCACCTTCAGCCCGGTAAAAAGCATTACCCCGACTGGGAGCCCGCGCTCGCTGCTCAAATGCGATCGGAAACACTCGCCTTTTATCGTGAAGTCATTTGGAAAGAAAAACTGCCACTCAGTTCCCTCCTGAATGCTCCGTTTACTTTTCTCACGCCCGCTCTCGCAAAACACTATGGCCTTCCAGCAACTGCCGGAACAGAGCTTCAGCGAGTTGATTTGTCCAAAGAGCCGACGCGCGGGGGCATCCTCACTCAGGGAAGCGTTCTCACGATAGGAGGGGATGAAGCGTCGATGGTGACCCGCGGGCTCTTTGTTCTCAACGATCTTCTCAGGGGTGTCATCAAAGATCCGCCACCCTGCGTCAGCACCGTTCCTGTTCCGAGCGAACCCGGGAAGACCCAGCGCACTATAGCGATGGAACGGGTTGCCAGCAAAAGCTGCGGGGCTTGCCATGTCCGCTTTGAGCCGCTCGCCTACGGACTTGAACGCTTCGACGGACTCGGGTCCTTTCAGGAGAAAGATCACTATGGAAACGCACTGCGAGACGACGGTGAGATTCTTTTCCCGGGTGCTTCGAAACCGATCGCCTTTGACCACGTTGGGAAGCTCATGGACCTGCTTGCAGAGAGTGATCGGGTCAAAGAAACGCTCACCTGGAAGCTCACCCAGTTCGCGGTCGGCCGACCGCTCAACGCTGCCGATGCAGAGTCTGTTTTTACAATTCACAATGCCTCACAGGAAGCAGGCGGGCGCTACGAGGACGTTATCAGCGCCATCGTTCAAAGCGACTTGATTCGCTCCGCCTTTGCCGGTGATCCATCTTCTTCCAACTAAATCACTATGAATGCTCCGACTCTGAACCGTAGAACGCTCCTCAAAGGCCTTGGAGGAATCGCGGTAGGCCTTCCACTCCTCGAAGAGATGCTGCCGGGCACATCCTACGCTGCGGTGAAACCGGCCGCAGATATTCCGGTTCGGGCCTTCAACGTGTTTTTCGGACTCGGGATTCCCGCTCCGGTTCAACCAGGTGACTTTAGCGACGTCCTTGAACCCCTCGCGTCGCTGAAGGATCAGCTTCTCATACTCCGCGAAGTGGATCAGGTACGTTGTGACCGCTCGGGGATGAATGCTCATTTCGACGGGGCTTCGGGAGCTTTCACTGCAACCCCACCGGATGGCGAGGCGAGGTCAGGGGGCGCTTCAATTGATCAGCTCGTGAGACGCGCCCATTATCCCAAAGGGCTCCCCGACGGAATGGTATCCACTCTCGTCGGAGGCACATTTTTCCGGCGAAGCCGTGTCGGCCGTTACGTTCACAGCTACAACCCTGACGGAACCGTTGCCGCGACGATTCAGGAACGGCCACGCGATCTCTTTGAACGGGTTTTCGGCAAAATGCGGAGCACCGGCGAAGAGGATGAGCGTCTTGAAAATCTGAAGCGCAGTGTTCTCGACAGTGTTGTTGGGCAATATCAGCACTACGTTGGAGCGAACTCACCACTGGGTGCTGTTTCAAAGGAGAAATTCAAAGATCACCTCGATCGCATCCGCGAATACGAGCAGCGGGCCTTTGCTCTCGAAATCGATGATCCACGAGCACCGTCGATGCCACCGCCGTCTCAACTCAAGCACGGCGGCGCTGCCGATCCCGGCGGTGAGGGCATTGATATCACGCTGGAACAATTGAGAACCGAATGGCATCTCATGGCCGATCTTTACGCACTCGCGATTCAAATGGACCGCGCCCGTTTCGGCTCACTTACCTTTCTCGCTGCAGGTGAACGGATCCGTCTGAAAGGAGACTATCACTACAACGGAAAACTGATTCATCAGTTCGACGACAGCGCTCAACTGAAGGCATCCGGTTCAAAAGGATGCAGTCACGAGTGGTGGCACAAATTCAACGAGAAGAGTAAAAACGAACAGTTACGCGCTCATGCTCACATGAAAATGAATGAGATTGCCTATTTCCTGAAGCGTCTCCACGAAGGCGACGAATGCCGTGAGGCAAACGGGAAATCAATTCTCGAGAATTCGATGCTCACGATCTCAACCGAGTCCGGCGACGGCCGTCACAACGATGTGAAGCGTGAGCTCTCGGGCGTCTTCCACGCCGTAACCGGAGCAGGGGGCCGTTTCAAAACCGGACAGGTCTTGAACGCAAAATCCGAAGGCCTCGATCTCTACAACACGATGCTCTCAGCGATGTCGGTAAAGGAGCGACTCGGCCCGAAGGATCACAAGCACGTCAACACAGATGCGATCATGGCGTGAGGTGGCATTTTTATGTAGATGGGATTGTATCCCGTGTTCTCTGCTCATCGGAGATGCGTATTCACCACCACCTAACCGGAGCACTGATTCCGGTCAGCGCGATTTGGTGCGAAAGTGTACTCTGAAAATCTCCCGGAGCGAGATTGCCACCAGGTCGGACTTGCGACGACGCGCGCTGAGGGACGAAGGCTACTTCACGTCCAACGTTTCGGTCACAGCGCCTTCAGCGGGCTCGATTCCGAGCAGCTTACAAACCGTAGCGTGAAAGCTGAGCTGGCCGATTTCGCCTAGAGTGCCGGAGGCCGGCGATTTTGGAAATCCTGAGATAAGAACCTGACCTGACATCCTGATCGATTCGCCGACAGGATAACCGTAGCCACCGAAGTTGCCACCGGCATCAGCAGGATCAAAAACCGGTTCTTCTGATTTCTCGTCTGAGAAAGAATAACCGGTTTTCAGGACGAGAACACGGTCGCCGCTGCGGTCACCCTGATAGGCCCATTCTTCAGGAAGTTCCTCCTTTTTGATGGTGCGGAAATAAATACGCTTACTCAGTTCACCGTCGAATTTGTCGATGAAGATTTTGGATTCGCCTTCATTCTCCGGGAGATCTTTGAAGAAGAGGTTCGCAATCGCATTGTGGGCGACGATGTCGGCATTCTTCATCATCTCTTCACCGAGGAGGTGCTCGATATTGACGTTCTTATCAACCTCTGCGAGGCCATGATCGGTCGTCACGAGAACGATGAGATTCGCATTGGCAGGAGCGAGTTTTTCCCACTCACCACGAACGGTATCGACGAATTTCTTGAGTGCCGCGTCAACCGCTCCAACCGCCGCATAGGTATCATCGGCGCGGGGGCCGTGGACGATTCCGGCATCGAGGACGCCATTGAGTCTCAGCATCACGAGCCGCAGTTTGTCATCGCCTTCGGAAGCGGCACGCCATTGTTCCAGTGCGAGATTCAGCCGCTCTTCGTCGGTAGCATCGGGATTGTAGGCATCGAGAAAGTGAGCAGCCACGTTCTCACCGGTCTGATTTTGAGAAAGCGGCCAGTCATGAACCAGGGTCTTCATTCCCTGGCGTGTCGCCGTTTTCCAAATCGGCTCAGCGAGGAGCAAGGCATCGTCAGTCGGGGAAACGACGACTTCACCGGGCCCTGTGCGAATCCGGTCTGCGGTAATCCCGTGCTTGTCAGGAGTGACACCGGTCGCCATCGTCGTGTGAGCGGGGTAGGTGAGGCAGGGAAAGCTCGGGCGCATCTTGTTCGTGGAACCGCCCTCAGAGGCCAGCTCGTCGAAGAAGGGAGTTTCCGCTTTTTCAATATAGTCACCGCGAAAACCGGGAATACTGACCCAGAGGACAACGGGAGGGCCATCGCCGGAACCCGCAGCCGGAGCCGTGTCAGCGACCGGCATTTCAACTGTTTCCGTTGCCGCCTCCTTAGCGCGAAGCTTTTTGAGGCGGATTTCTTCCACGATCGCGACGGTCGAGCGGTCGCCTTCGAAGCCGACTCTCTTGAACTCCACTTTTTGGCTACCGGTCCAGAGGAAGAGAATCATGAACGCGAACAGCAAAATGGCTGCAAGCGTAATGAGAGAACTGGCAAGGGTGCGGAACATGCGTAATTTTTAGGCAAAAACACTTTTAATGCAAGTGCCGCAAACGGTTTTAAACGGAGACAGGGAAATTCAATCTCCGTGAAACGATCTAGGGGCGCAGGATCGCGGCAAAAGCGCCGTCGTGACCATCTCTCCAGGGGAGACTCGTCACGATCTTCTCAATCGTCATACCTGAGGCCTCGATGACTTCTTCATTTTCAACCCGGTCGATCGAACAGGTGCTGTAGATGAGGCGTCCCCCCGGCTTGAGAGCACGGGCGGTGTTTTTGAGCAAGGTCGACTGCAATTTAGCCGAGGTCGCAAAGTCACGGGGTTGGACTCTCCAGCGAACGTCGATTCGACGGCGCATCACGCCGGTGTTCGAACAGGGCGCGTCGAGCAGGATCGCGTCAAACTTCTCACCGCCGAAAGGTTCGTCAGTGTCGACGGCCCAATCCGCGAGGGCCACCTTGACATTGGAAAGGTGAAGGCGGTTGAAATTCTCCTGCATCTGTTCGAGACGCAGTTCGACATTGTCTGTCGCGACGATCCGCCCTTCATTTCCACGCATCGCAGCGAGGAGCGCGGTCTTTCCACCCGGTGCAGCGCAGGCATCGAGAATTGCCTCTCCCGGTTGGGGTGCCAGAAGCGAGCAGGCTTGTGAGGTGCTCGGGTCCTGGATATAAATCAGCCCTTCGTCGAGCCAATCGGTATTCGGGGGACCCTCAATAACGAAGAAATCGGGGTAGTCGTCGCCGAGTAAAGAGGGTTGAGTCTCCGACCTGACCCTGTTGAGTGCCTCTTTGTCAGGGGCAAGAGCATTGATTCTACCGTAAACCTTCGGTGCCTCGTTATTCCACTGACAGAGGGCGATGGCGGCCTCTTCGCCATACTGCTCAGTCCAGCGCTCGATGAGAAACTCCGGTTGGGAATATTGGTCCTCGAGCGGCCAGTTTTTGATGTCAGCGAGAATCCCGTCTTTCTGCCGTTGCGCGTTGCGGAGGATTGCATTGACGAGCCCTTTCTCGTGCTTTTTGGAAAGGTTCACGGTTTCGTTCACTGCGGCATGTTCCGCGATTTCGGTGAGGAAAAGCTGATAGAGGCCGATGCGGAGCAAGTCCTGCGTTCCACTCTGCAGACTGCCTTTTCGAAACTTCTCGATAATGGTGTCGAGCAGATAGAGATTCCGGATCGTTCCGAAAAGGATCTCCTGCGCGAGGGCCCGATCCTGCGGCGTGAGACGGAAGCGTCCTCCGAGGTCTGTGAGAATATCGGAGGCGTAGCGGGAGGTTTCCTCCCATTGAGTGAGCGCTTCAAGAGCGCAGCGGCGTGCTGACATGATGGAGGGGCGCTGCGCGCCGTGAAAAGTAAAAGCTAAAAAGTAAAAGGTCGGTTGAACTCGGGGCGCTGGGGCGCAGCGGGAAGGTCTGAAAGTCGAAAGTCGAAAGTCTTTGTAGTCCGAATTCTTTACTTCTCTACTCCTTTTATTTTTTACTATTGAGCGCTTTGAGGACTTCACGAAGCTTTTCGGCGCGTTTCCCGTCGATCACGAGGGTGTTCGCGAGGGCGTCACCGAAGTTTTTGAAATCGTGAAAGGTCCAGACGACTTCCTTGTCCCGTGTGATTTCGATGATTTGCGGATTCTCAGGACCGGCGTGGCAGTTGCCGAAGCGCAAATTGCCGTTTTTGAGTTCTTCAATATTGGTGACCCAGGCGAGAGTGATGCCTTCGAGGTCGTTTTGCTCAAGCTTCCAGACAATCTCTTTCCCCGGTGTCACTTCAAGAATGCTGTGGCCGTTTCCGGTCGTGATGAGGTAGTTGCCGTTCTTCGCTTTGATGGCGGCAAAGCACTTTCCACCGAACGCGTCGGGCCCATGGCCTTTCGCGGGTTCTTTTCCGAAGAGTGGAACGGGGAATTCCCAGACCACTTTCCCTTCAGGATTGTATTCCTTCACGGTCTGATCGTTCTCCTGAGCGACAAGGTAGTTGCCATTATCCAACTGGCGGACAAGGCGGGTGTCTGAGTGCGCATTCGAGCCGGCAAGCTGGAGGGGGATCTCTTTGATGATCTCTTTCTCAGGGCTGACTTCGATGATTCGACCCGGACCGGATTCTGCAATCATAGTTGAGCCACCTTTGAGACGCTGGTAGGCGTGAATCTCGACTTTCCCGTCATCGGCTTCGCGGTTGGTCTTTGTCGCGTCGTACTCCCAGACGATCTTCTTCCTCAAATTGATCTCGATGATCTTCGGCCAGCCATCCTGGGTCAAAATGCGGTTACCGGGGAGAAGGTGAAGATCGTGCACCGCACCGATGGGATGATGCCAGAGGAGTTTGTTGTCATCTGCAGGATCGATAATGGCGACACCTTTGTTTCCCTCCGCCCCGATGACGAGACGTTCCGGCGGAGCGGCATTGCTGAGACAGGGCAGACAGAGTGACAGAACTAGAATGAGGCGTTTCATAGGCAGGTTGTTGCTTTGCCACGGGACCGAATCAGCGGAAGGTGATCGGCCAAACTGCGGCAAGCTGTTCATTGCGGAGCCAGCCCCGGATTTCACCGGGAATCTCCACATAGGTCCAGGGACCTGTTTCCTGTAGAATGCGAACTTCCGAGCCGGGCGGCAAGTCAATAACGGCCTTCGCGTCGGGAACCGGGGACGTAAGTGCGGTAACGCCCCTGGCGGTGACCGTTGCGAAATTCTCTATCGCGTAGTTGCGGGCGTAATGTTGAGAAAACCAGGCTCCGCCAAACGCCAGTATCGCCGCGAGGCAGGCGAAGAGAAGCGGGCGGAAGCGGCGGTCCTGATAACGAGGCAATAGAAACGCCATCGCCAGACAGATCGCGACGAGCCAGAGACCGATCATTGCAATCCAGTCGCCGAGGGTGGGGGGGAGATCCCGGAGAATCGCCGCAGTTCCCTCGTCGGCGAACTCGAGGTAACCGAGTTTCTTTTTCAGGAATCTGAGGTTCTGACGCGGTTCAACCATATCGGGAGCGAGGAGGAGAGCACGTCGCATCCAGAGAGCTGACTTTCCGGCCTGATCCTTCTTCTCGAGGGTCGTCCCGAGGTTGAAGTAGAGCTCTTTTGAGATCAGTCCGCGTTTTACCAATGTCAGGAACTTAGCCTCTGCGTTGTCGTAGCTTCCCTTGGTGAAGTCTTTAATCGCCTCTTCGTAAACTTCGTCGGTCGATAGCGAGGCGCCGTCCTCTACCGGTTTGACGATTAAAGCCGGCTCATCACTCTGCTCCTGAGCGACGAGTCCGCCTCCCGCGAGGCCGGTGGCACATAATAGAAATAGAAAATGAAGGTGAAAAAATCGCATCGGGATCAGCGGCGTGGGAGTTTTTCAAGGACGCTTCGGAATTCGGCAACCTCGGCCGGTGAGACTCGTTCCTCTGATGAAAGCGTCCCACTGTAGAGGGCTGCGTCTGACAACTCATTGATCCTCGAGATGACCTTCTCAAGTTCTTTCGGTGGACTCGGGTGTTCTCTCTTCCAGAGATCCAGTGCGGCATTAACGGAATGAAAAAAATCATGTTTCGTCGCGCCCTGCCCGGGTAGCTTTTTCAGAGCCTGCGCGAAACTGGCAGGACCGGTGTCGGTGACCCTTTCGAAACGGCCCTCCTTGATCATCCGCATGATTCCAAATCCGAGAACGGTGAAGAACGTGATTGAGAAAATGGCCTGAACGGCAAAGTAAAAGGGACCGTGTTTTCCGATTTTTGAATCAGCAATCCACTGCGGGGCACCGGTTGAGATATGGAGCATCCCGTTGAATTCCGGAGAGGGCGATTGCGCAGCGGTCATTTGTGAGCCGGCTCCGTTCTGCCCTCCTTCGGGAAACTGGATCACAGTGGGCGCGGCGCTGCTCTTTCCTTCGATCATCGAGATCGGAATCGGCTCCGACTTTCTCGTGACGTATTTTTCCTCATCCGGATCAAAATAGCTGAGCTCAAAAGACGGGATCGTATTCACCTTTGCCTCGGGAATGATGACAATGGAAAATGTGGCCTGACCTTCCTTGTAGCCATCGGAATCGTTTTCGTCTTCGAGGACCTTGTTCGGTTCGTAGGATTTCCAAATCCCTTTCTGGGGCACCGAAAACACCGGAGCGCTCATCGTTCTCAAATTGCCAACTCCGGAGACGACAAATTCCATTGAAATGGGGTCGCCGACACTGACGGTCCGGGTGGAAGGCGTCGTCGTCATTTCAAACTTCCCGACACCGCCGGTGAAACTGATAGGCTCGCCATTGGGAAGGGGCTTCACGGTGACGTTGACCACATTGGTGGTCATCTCTTTGGTGATTGAACGTTGAAAGAAAGCAGAGAGTCCGAAGCCGCTGCTGGAATCGAGAATATTTACTCCGATTTTAGCAGGCCCGAGACTGTGGGTGCCTTCTTTCAGAGCGAACAGGTTCGAGGGAACCACAGCGGTTGAAAAATAGGCATTGGAATTTCCCAGAGTGCCTCCATCAGTTCTCACTTCGCGGAAGCCGCGAAAGACAAAGCTCTCGTTGTCGATCTGGGGACTCACGACCTGACTGATCGCATTGCGCCCCCTCGCGTAGGCCGTGAGTGAGAACGGAATAACCTCGTTGACGTAAAAAGTATCTTTACTCAGTTCGAGCTTAGCAAAGAAGGCTTTTGTCGCGTCACGGGCTTCGTCATCAAACTCTCTTTCAAATATCGTAACGGCAATGGAGCGGGTGATTAATTGCTTCCCCCGAATGTCGAGGGTCAGTGGGGGAATGATAAACTCTCCCGGCTTATCGCCTTTGAATCGAAAGTAATACGAGTTCTTCGCCGTGCGACTCCCGTTGGTGATCTGCTGAGTGAATTGCGAACCCGAGCTGATGATCTCGAGCCCCTCAGTATCGATTCTCGCCGGCATCTGGGCATCGCCGTTGATTACTTCGACGATAAAAGTGCCGAACTCCCCGATCGCCACCTTGTTAGAGAGGACATGGGCGGTGACGGACGGTTCGGACGCCGTCTGTGAAAAGAGCGGAAGCGTCCCGAAAAGAGATAGGAGCAGAACGATATAGATTCGGGGAAACATCGTGAAAATTTACCAGTTTTTATACACTTCTCCCCGCGAGGGCAGAAGGATAGGGCGAACTTCGGTCTCATCGGCCAGCGTATCAAGCAATTGCCTTGCTTCGCTGGGAGAGTATCCGGTTTCGGGGTTGGGTTGCATATCGGCGGGATTGCCTTGAGACGGGTTCTGAGGATTCGACGGCGGCTGTTCCTGATTAGGATCGGCCTCGAGATCGCCATCCTTCGGCGCGTCCGGTTCTTCAGGTTCTCCGCCTTCGGGCTGTTGGGGAGGGGACTGATCCTTTTCATCCTCACCTTTGTCTCCCTCCGACTCTTTGTCCTCGTCGCCGTCCTGACCCTTTTCTTTCTCCTCTTCGCCTTCCTCTTTGTCACCGGACTCATCGTCCTTCGGATCATCAGGCTTGTTCTCATCTTCACCGGGGGGCTTCTCTTCAGGATCGCCTTCGCCGTCCTTGTCTTCCGGCTTCCCGTCAGGATTTTCCTCAGGATCACCATCTGATGGCTCCTCCTGTTCCTCGCCTTCCTTGTCCTGATCCTGTTTTTCGTCCTTGTCGTTTTTCTCGTCTTCTTTTTTCTCGTCCTCCTTGTCCTCCTTGTCCTCTTCTTTTTCTTTCTCCTCCTCTTCCTGCTTTTGCTCCTCCTCCTGTTTTTCCTGTTCCTCCTGCTCTTTCTGTTGCTGCTTTAACTCCTCCAGCTTTCTCTTCACCACTTCCATGTTGTGGGTCGCGCGGGCGTTACCTTCATTCAGGGAAAGGGTCGATTCGTAATGCTCGATCGCGCTTTCCCACTGTTGAATCGTGAGGTCAAGGGACTCACTGGATCCGGAAAGGTTCTGCAATTGATCCGGATTCGCGGGTTGCCCGATCGCCTGGAGGGCCGCTTCACCGCGCTGATAGAGAGTGTTACCGAGATTGTAGTGGGCCTGCTCGCGCAGTGTCCGGTCTTTGTGTGTCAGCGCCTCACCATAGGCGGCTGCGGCGCGTTCGAAGTCACCGAGTTTGTAGGCCGTGGCGCCGACGCCCATTTGAAGTCGTGTTCTATCTTTCTCTGTGATTTTTTCGGCGAGAGCTCCCTCGTAGAGTTCGAGCGCCGTTTTATAATCACCGGCTTCGAAGGCTTTGTATCCGTTTTCAAATCCTTCAAGTGCCCTGAGGTCCGAAGCCGAAAGAAGAATCACCGCAACGACGGCGACACGTGCTTTCCCGGCTCCTCTAGCAGAAACCCTGCGTCGTTTCCCGAGAACGATAGGAATGAGATAGGCGATGACAAAAAACAGAACCGAGACGCCGAGTGGCCACATGAAACGTTCGATGGGACGGAGACGGGTTTCGCTGTCTTCCCGGGACGTCGCGATACCCTCACGAATCTGCTGAGCGACCTGGGTGAGCGATGCCTGACCACCGAGATGGATGTAGGTGCCGCCAAGCGAAGCAAGGCCCTGAAGGGCGGACGGCTCGAGACGTGTCTTTACGACCTGCCCATTGGCATCCATCACGAAACGCCCCGGAATTAACTGCCCCTTATCTGTAAACTCCGGGATAATCGCGCCTTCAAGCGTTCCGACACCGACTGAGAGAATTGTCATTCCCGCCTCGTTCGCTTCGTCTCTTACCTTTTCAACCTCTTCGGTTCCTTCGAGGGCTTCCCCGTCTGAGAAAATGACGAGCGCACTCTGTTCGACCTTGGACTCTTCAAAGGTCTCTATGGCGAGACGCGCCGCAGCGGCAATGTTAGTGCCGCCCCGGGGGATGATTTCAGTGTCGAGCTGATCGATGGATTCGATAACGGCTTCGTGATCGACGGTGAGGGGAGCCTGAATAAAGGGACGACCGGCGAAAGCGAGAAGACCGACTCGATCCTCCGGGAGGGCGAGGATAATGTCCTTCGCAGCCAGCTTCGCACGGGTGAGTCGGTTCGGACGCAAGTCATCCGCGAGCATGCTCCGGGAAGTGTCGATCGCGATGATGAGATTGCGTCCTTCCGTTTGAGATTCGATTTCATCAAATCCGAGTTGGGGGCGCGCCAGCGCAGCGAGGACTGAAGCGAGACCGAGGCATTGCAGGGCGAAGGTGACCCACGCGGTAGCGCCGGCTGAGTTAACGACGAGTTTTTTTCGAAGCCGCGGGGAGACCAGTCCGGGCATATTTCTACTGCCTTGAAAATGCGCACGGACACGGAGAATCAAAAGGGGCACAAGAAGCAACAGCCCCAGAAAAAATGCAGGTTGTCCAAAGGTAAGTCCGCTCATGGTAGCCGCCTCCAGAAAGTTTGGTCTCCGATCACGGTAATCAGTCCGAATCCAAGCCCCGCGATCGCGAACCAGTGAAAGAGTTCATCTGTCTCGACTCGCGTGCTGCGGTTGATTTCCGTTTTCTCCATCTCGTCGATCAATTCGAAGATCCTCTCCAGTCCCGAAGTGTCCTGAGCTCGAAAATACTCACCGTTAGCGATCGTCGCAATCTCCTTGAGGGTCTTTTCATCGAATTCCTGACGCAGCTTCTGTGGACCCACCGGTGTTTGCACCATGTAATCGCCATAGGTTCCGACGGCGATGGTGTAGACACGTATTCCGAGAGTTTTAGCCAGCTTGGCCGCTTCGATCGGCGGGAGCGCTCCTGCATTGTTTACCCCGTCAGTGAGAAGAACGATCACTTTGCTTTTTGATTCCCGCTTATCGAGTCGTTTCGCGGCCGCTGCAATAGCGGATCCAATCGCGGTGCCGTCTTCAACCAAACCAATTTTGACACGACCGAGGCCGTTGGGACCTTCGAGCCATTCCTTGGAAAGGGTGAGGGGACTGGCGAGGTAGGGGCGGCCGGCAAAGGCCAGAATCCCGATCCGATCCGTGGTGCGTCCTCGGATGAAATCCCGTGTCACTTTCTTTGCCGCCTGAAGCCGGTTCGCACGACTCCCTTCAATCCGGAAATCCTCCACCTGCATTGAGCGGGAAACATCGATCGCGAGGATCAGTTCGACACCACTCTCGGAAACGATCTCGGAACGGTTCACCCATTGCGGTCTTGCCAGTGCCGCAATGAGGCAGGCGAGTGCGAGGAAGAGAAAAGCGAGTCGAAAGCCTCCTGCACGGCCTTTCGCGAGAGGCCCGAGCCGGTTGAGGATGTGAAGTGATGAAAAGATAACCGCACCCTGACGACCAGTTTTCCCTTTCAGGACAGCGAGAAGAGGAATGAGTAGAAGCAGTCCCAATGCCCAGGGGGCGGCAAGTCTGAAGGTCGTATCCGCAAGCAAAGTCATCAGGTCACGCAGTAAGCGACACCACTGTGGAGATTTTGCTCAGGATTTTTACCATTCGATCACGGCGCTGGCCCAGGTGAGTCCGGCACCGAAGGCTACGAGGAGAATTTTATCTCCCTTTGCAATGCGTCCCTGACGATTGGCTTCGTCGAGCGCAATTGCCACAGCAGCAGCGGAAGTGTTGCCATACTTGTCCAAATTAATGAAGACGTCGTCGCGACTGATGTCGAGACGCTCCACGGTTGCATCAATGATGCGGAGATTGGCTTGATGCGGAATCAACAGCTTGATGTCCTTCGAGGTCAAACCGGCTGATTCAATCGCTTCGAGGCTGGCGCGTTTCATCGCATTCACCGCGTGCTTAAAGACCTCACGACCCTGCATGGCGAGTGTCGCAAGCTTTTCAGGAGCGTTCTCAATAGTCACCGGGCAGGCAGAACCACCACCCGGGATATTCAGCAACTCGGCCTGAGCGCCATCGGTTCCCAAATGAGAGGAGAGAATCTTTCCGTCGCCATTGGTCGATGGAACGAGAACTGCCGCGCCTGCGCCGTCACCGAAGAGCACGCAGGTGTTCCGGTCGCTCCAGTCAACGAAAGCACTGAGCTTCTCGGCACCAATAATGAGAGCATTCTTGAAAGCCCCCGCACCAACGCTGTGGCGCGCCAGCTCCATTGCGTAGAGAAAGCCGGAGCAGGCGGCGGAAACATCAAAGGCGACTGCATTGAGCGCTCCGATTTGCTGCTGCACGTAGCAGGCCGTAGCGGGCGTGAGTGTATCGGGAGTAATCGTAGCGACGATGATCATCTCGACCTCGGCAGGGGCAATCCCGGCCTGCTCGAGAGCCTGAAGGGCTGCTTTGGTCGCAAGGTGACTCGTGAACTCGTCTTCTGCCGCGATGCGGCGCTCGCGAATTCCAGTGCGCGTCCTGATCCATTCATCGGAAGTATCAACCGATGCCTCAAGATCCGCGTTCGTCATGACTAGCTCCGGTAAATAGCTGCCGGTGCCGGCGATACGGACGGAGGTGTGAGAATTACTCATGCGTAGTTCGATAAAAAAATGTTACGAGGTCTTTTTGGCCAGTTCAGCCATGGCTTCCTCAATGTGCGGGTTCACGTGGTGTTTGACCGCTTCAGCGGCGACGCGAATCGCATTCCGAATGGCACGAGGCGAACTCGAGCCGTGACCAATAATGCAGGTTCCATTGACACCTAGCAAGGGACTTCCTCCGTAAGTTTCGTAATTTCCCCGCTCTTTGGTCGCTTTGAACGCATCTTTTGCAATGAGAGCTCCCATTTGCCGGATCGGAGTCGCTTTAATGTCCTGCTTCAGCCACTTGAACATGACCTTGGCGGTGGCCTCGCAAGACTTCAAAATCACGTTGCCGACAAAGCCATCGCAGACAACGACATCGAGTTCGCTCTCAAAGAGGTCGTGACCCTCAATGTTGCCTCTGAAATTCAAACCGGACTCGCTGAGCAATTCAAAAACCTCGCGGGTGAAATCCGTTCCTTTGGAATCTTCCTCACCGACAGACATGAGACCGACGATGGGGTTCTTCTTCCCTTGCACGTGCCTTGCATAGATGCTGCCCATGATAGCATAACCGAGAAGATGGCTCGGCTTGGCGTCCACGTTTGCACCGGCATCAACGATGTTGCACGGTCCGTGTTCGTTGGGAAGGGCTGAGGCAATCCCGGCTCTCTCGACACCGGGAATATTGCGAAGCTTGATCGTAGCGGCTGCCACAGCTGCTCCGGTATTTCCCGCACTGACGACGGCATCACAGTTGCCTTTCTTAACGAGATCAACGGCGACGCTGATCGATGAGTCCTTCTTCTGCCGGACCGATTTCACCGCCGAGTCGTGCATCGTAACGACCTCTGAGGCATGAACCACCTCAATGCGCCGGTGAGCGTAGGAATAGTGGTTGAGGCTCTTCTTGATCAACGTTTCGTCTCCTACGAGAAAGAGCACTTCCAGATCCTCGCCGAAACTGTCGAGCGCCTCCATGGCGCCCTCCATTGTGGCTTCAGGGGCTTTGTCGCCACCCATGACATCGAGTGCAATTCTCATTTTCGGAAACGGGTATACAGCATCCGCTAATCTAGGAACAATGGGAGAAACTGTGCAACTCCCAAAACAAACAAAGTCACCCGGTTAAAGGTGACTTCGTACGAAAAAAAGTGGTAAACGGAGCAACGATTAAAATTCGTCCACCGTGATTACCTGACGGCCTTTGTAATATCCGCAACTAGGGCAAACGATATGTGCAGGAGCGGCGCTGCCGCATTCCGAACACGTATTGAGCTTAGCTGCACGCCATCTCTGGCCTGTGCGGCGGAGACGTTTTTTCATTTTGGAGGTTTTGCGTTTTGGGACTGCCATAGCGTGCTAAAATTTGATTGGACGCGCACTTAAGCGTTTTTCCGTCGATTGTCAACGGTGTAATGTCAGAAGTAGCGATAAAAGTTAAGGAAAGTTAAATTCTTCCCTCTTCGATATCGTAGACGTCGAACCAGTAGTAAACAACTTTTTCCGCAGGAAGAAATTCAGGAATGTATCCTTCGAGGAATTCCTGGAGTTCATCGGGCATCTCGCTGATGCGTTTGTAGCGGAGATCGTTGTTCCATTTGATGATATCGATTTTAGCGAGATGGGCGGTGCGCTCTTCGATCCAGGCTGCCATCTCCCCGTCATCTGCGCCGGTTGCGACCTTTGCCTTGAACTCATCGGCGGTTATTCCGGCAAAGCTCAGAAAGAGATTGTCGAGAGGGCAGTCGAAGTGGTATTCACCCGCCGTTTCGTTGATAAGGGCCCGGCATTTGTCGAGCGTTCGCCCGGCAACCACAAAGCCGCCGAGCACGCTGCGGGGGCTCCGCGGGGTTTCAGAATTCAAATCAAGGGCGAGATTGGAAACGGCGGTATCACTCATATTCGGTTTAGACGAGCGATTCCCAATCGTCTTACAGTGGATTTTTCGACAAATGCAGGCCCACTTCAGGCACTGCTTCGCGGTCGCAATACCATCATTGAGGGAATGACAAACGCACAACCATTGGTAGATTTCCGCTTCCTGAATTTCCCCGTTCAAATTCCGTTAGCATGAGAGGCAGTCGTCAATTCCGAACCGGCCGTGTGTGGATGCTCCTGTGCCTTCATTTGCTCGGGTGCGCCCATCAGCTTGCGGCACTGGAACGCACCGCTGCGTTGATCGATCAGCCGGGTTTGTCAGCAACCGGCAAAACGGTCTCTTCGCTCAACGGGGGGAATTCAACCGCTCCTGTGGTTTACGAAGGCAGTTGGGGGAAAGTCGGTGTCAGGGAGCTGACCCTCGAGATTCCTGATGCGAATCTCGCCCACAGCAAAGAGCTTCAAACCTGGAGATCCGGAACCCTGTGGGAGTTTTACAACAACATAGCAACGGTGACTCAGATCCTGCGGGATTCAGGCTTGAATGAAAGCGATATCGCTACCCTGACAAGCACTCCCTGTTCCGAGTATCGCGACGGGGCGACAATTCTCCGCCCGCCGGATGATCTCATTATCGGAATGTCCCCGCAAACGCGCGCGCGGCTTTACCCGAGGATCGGGCTTCCGGTAAGGGATAATAAATTTCAAAATGCCGTTCCCTTCATCTCCGGCGGATTTCCGAGGCTCGCTGAAGTCCCGAGCGGCCTGAGCCCTGAGACCATCGACCTGATTTGTCGTCTCTCGTATGCAAAGCGAGGGGGAGGACTTTATTTTTCTGATTGGAAACTGGTCCTAAGCAGGGCCGCTGATGACGCTGAGCGGTTGAGAATTATCAAATCGATCACTCGTGAAATATCCCTGCACGCTTCGCTGGAACTTTCGGAGTATACCGATCGAAGAGCAGTTCTTGACTACTGGGGAGCGGGAGGGCGAAACCAGGCCGGCAGGACCGCGCTTGAGGCGATTTTGGAGAACCGCGAGATTCGTCACCTCGACCTCGTCCACCTTCTTCCACCGGTGGCAAAACGCCTCATCAATACCTACCCAGAGCGGGAGGAGGGTCTCGGCGACGACATGCCCGATTGCTTTGCGACAGCCTTCAGCTTTTTCTCCAACGCACTTCCTCCGAGGATGCTGGATGGAGAATCCGTGTTGGAAATTCACAGAGAGAGATATGAACGCGCCACGGCGCCATGGCAGTTCGGCGATGTCCTGATGATACAGTCATCTCAAGGTCAGTGGATCCATGCCTGTAATTTCATAGCCGGTGAAATCCTTTTCACCAAAAACGGCAGGAGCAACAACCGGCCATGGGTTTTCCAGACGACCAACGACGTTCTTTCGAGTTATCTCGTAGATGAAAGGATACAGGCCTTCTTTTTCAGATTGAAGCCCGAGTTTCGCGAATGAAATTATCCGGATTCATTTTCATGGTCTCAGCGCTCACGATGGTGGGCGTCTCCGCCGCAGATTCAGGTAAATGCTCACCGGGACCCTGGGGGGATATCAGGGTTTCCGAGATCTTTCTTGAAGCTCCGGAATCTCTGATCCGGCTCATCCCGGCACCATCCCGCCAGACTGTCTGGCGATTTCCCGGGATGGACATTGAGATGGTCACGACCCTTCTCAATTCACTTACCGACGATCCCGTCCTCCTTCAGGAGATGCGCAGGGAAGTGCCACTTCAAACCTTCGAAGATGAAACGCGGGCCTTCCCTTCGCCGGGGATTATCCGGGCCCTGCCGGTTGCCGCCCAGATCAGCCTCTATCGGGTCCTTTCACGATTTGAAGAGAACCCGTGGTATTTCCAACCTGTGATTATCGAGACAGATAGTGTTCGCTCCTGGTTTCCCGAAGGGCGTATTCCCGCTGAGGCGATTTCATTGATCGAGGAGCTTTCTTTTCCGCTTGGCGACTCGCTTGCTTTTGTTGATGTGCCATCCCTTCTTCCCACGGTCAGGACGGAGAGAGAAGAGATCGATCTGAGGAAGGCGCTGACCCGGACCCGTTCGCTGCTCCTCGATGTGCAGGTTACCCCGGGGGAGGATTTTGATCGACTTGTGGATTACTGGACCTGCTCAGATACGGCCCTGAGCGGGAAGCCACTACTGGAATCGTTTCGCCTTCTTCCCGGAAGTTTCAGCTTCAACGTTGCGGAAGTGCTGCCTCCGGTGCCTCGAAAACACCTGAACAGTTTCCCTTCGCCGGGGGAAGGACTCACCGGTTCCTATCCCAATAGTTTTTGGAGCACTCTCAATTTTTTCAAAATCAGTCCCGACCCGCGGTTTATGCGTAAACTGCGTGCCGAAAATGAGCTGAGTGCTCACTACGAAGAGGTGCAACCACCTTTGAAGTTCGGCGATATTGTTTCATTTCGGGATCCCGCCCGAAATCAATTACTTCACGTTTGCAGCTACATTGCGGATGACATCGCCTACACCAAGAACGGTAAATCGGTCCTCGAACCGTGGGTTTTTATGAGGATAAAGGACATCAGGAGTCGACACTCGATCCGAAATGATTCCGAACTGTCCTATCTGCGCCGAATCGACCGTTCGAGTCCGGATGCGGGACCCGCTCCCTTCTGAGAATATCGGGGGCGGGTGATCTTCTGCTTCCCCGCCACGGAGCGCTTCCGACTCAAACGGTTTATACCCGGGGAGAAAACATCGATTCCAGAAAGAAATCCGTGATGGTGCGGGTGACAGATCAGCAAATGCATGAAAAAGTGCCGCATGCGCATTCTCTTTCGAATCAGTCTTACTTTGGTGCTCCTCTCCGGCTTGGTCAGTCAGAGTGAAGCTCAACAGAAAAAGCCCAATGTCGTAATTCTCCTCGCGGATGATCTCGGGTATCAGGACGTCGGCTGCTACGGAGGTCCTGTGAAAACGCCGACAATCGATTCTCTCGCGGAGGGAGGCACGAGATTTCAACAGTTTTACTCAGGTTGCGCAGTGTGTTCGCCTTCGCGCGCCACCCTAATTACGGGGAGGCATCACATCCGAACCGGCGTCTACAGCTGGATTTTTGACGAAGGTCAGAAATCCCATCTGCTTGAGAGGGAAGTGACACTCGCCGAGATTCTGAAGAAAGCAGGCTACGCCACCGCCCACGTCGGGAAATGGCATCTTGGATTGCCAACGGAAGCCCGGGACAAACCAACTCCGAAAGATCATGGTTTTGATCACTGGTTTGCGACCTGGAACAACGCCGAGCCGAGCCACCACAATCCGGAAACCTTTATCCGGAACGGGGAACCGGTCGGAAAGCTTGAAGGCTACTCCTGTCAGCTCGTCGTCGACGAAGCCATCCAGTGGCTCGATCATAGAACCGATACCGAAGAGCCCTTTTTCCTCAATGTCTGGTTCCACGAGCCTCACGCTCCGATTGCTGCGCCTGATGAGATAGTAGGGGACTACGGCGCTCTGAAAGATAAAGGAGCTGTTTACTCAGGCACGATTGACAACACCGACCGCGCGATCAAGCGGCTTCTCGCGAAGCTGAAAGAGGTCGGCGCACCCGAAGATACCATTATCATCTATGCCTCCGATAATGGAAGTTACCGCGATGATCGGACCGGTGGCCTCAGGGGCAGAAAAGGAATGAACTGGGACGGTGGAATCCGCGTTCCGGGGATTTTTAACTGGCCGGGTAAAATTAAGACAGACGTTGTTCTTCAGGAACCTGCTGGCTTGGTCGATGTCCTTCCGACCGTGTGCGAACTGGTTGGCGTTCCGCGTCCTGAGGGCGTTCACCTCGACGGCACAAGCCTCGCGCCGCTCCTGCTCAACAGCGAAGCAATTCTGGATCGAAAGCAGCCGCTCTTCTGGCACCTCCAGAAGTCACGCCCGGTTGTCGCGATGCGGGCGGGGAAGTATTCACTCGTCGCCGATCCTGATTACGAACTCTCCACCAGCAACATGTTTGACGAGGCGTGGATTCCTGCGATCAAGAACGGACGATACACAAACTATCAGCTTTTCGATCTTGAAGCTGATCCGAATCAAACCACCAACATCGCCGGTGAGAATCCCGCCCTCCTTGAGGAACTGAAAGACCAGCTTCTCGAAGTGAACGACAGCATTATGATGGACGGCAAAGACTGGCACAGGGAGTGAGCGTATTCCGCTTCGCAAAAGTGGGATTGACTTTCAGAATCGGATTTTCTTAACCTCCGCGTGCGTCCGCCCGCTCAAGGGCAGCGCAGAGGGCTTCATGCCCGGTTAAATGAAATGAGTGCTACAATAGCCGATCCGCTTCTCACTGCCGATAGTGAACTCATCATTGAAGATGGGATTCAAAATGATGAGGCGCTAATGACGGGAATGCTTGCCGACATTGCGGGCATGTCTCAAGAGGTGAAATCGACGATCCTGTCCGCCATGCTCCGGATGCACCGGTATCTCGAAGAGGAATGCGGGGATTTGGATGTCTCTCTCCACTCGGAGCATGAAATCCTCGAAAACACCTCACCGCAGTATGTCATTCTCGACGAGTCCAGTAATGAAGAGAGGCGGGCGGTCCGCTATCATTATCGGTGTAATTGGGAAACCTGGCACGGGGTCGAAGTCATCGTCATAAATGGAACAGATGTCCTTTTTGTAGGGAATTGTGGCGACTCTTCTTCAATCGAAAATGAGATGACACGCCAAAACAACTCCAACTTCATGGCCGTCTCCTGAACACGGTGGAAGAGCGCAGGGCGAATTGTTCGCGCAGAACAGCGCAAATGCTTCCACTTTTCCATAATTTCAACCGCGCGGGCCATAGCTGCACAAAAAAACAGTTTCATCAGGCCTCTTTTTGCCTTCTGTTAGATAGTTGCACCTCTCCGCGAAAATCTCCTCCTGATCCGGACGTCTATGAACAATGAATTACTGATCCTGATTATCGAGGCCATCGCGGTCTATTTTCTGGTTCTCTTCGCACACTCCCTGCGCCACCGCATTGGTCTTGCTCACTTCTATGCTCTCATTGGCAGCCTCACCGCCGTGATGGTCTGGACCACAGATGCCGGGGTGAAAGTGGAATTGGGATCTCTTTCCCTCATGGTCGGGTCCTCCGTCTTTTACACAGCGCTGCTTCTCGCTGTTTTCGTCGTTTACGTTTTTGACGGTCCCAGGGCAACCCGGATCGCAATCTCCACTGTCATTGGTGTCTCTATCATGGTTCCGGTGGTGACAATGGTGCTTCACTGGCAGGTGAAACTTTCAACCGGGGCGGATCAGATTAACTATTTTCCTCCTCAGGCGCTCAGGATCTATGTTGCATCGATTGCTGCGGCATTTGCCGACTTGATCTTCCTCGCGATCTCGTGGGAGTTTCTGGGTACCCCCAGATTCAACATCCGCATGGGAATGCGCGCCTTTTTCACGCTTCTTGGCGTGATGTGGCTGGATGTCCTCCTTTTCTCCACCGGGGCATTTCTCGGTAATGAAGCGTATTTCAGTATCATGTCAGGAACGTTCATGAGCCGTCTTTTGATCTGCCTCTTCGCTTTCCCCTTTCTCTATCTCTATCTCGTCTGGCAGAATAAAAAGAACGGAATGGAGATTGAGCACCGTCCCGTCCTCGCTATCCTGAAAGAGGTCACCGAAGTCCGCCTCGAACTTACCTTTGCCCAGCAGGAGATTGAGCGTCGGAAGGAACTCGAAAGGGAGAATGAACAGCTCATCAGCTCTCTCCAAACCGCCCTGAACGAGGTGAAAACCCTGCGGGGAATTTTACCAACCTGTTCTTTTTGCAAAGCGATTCGCGACGAAGACGGAGAGTGGCATCAAATCGAAGAATACATTCGAAACAACAGTGAGGCTCAGTTCAGTCACGGGGTTTGTGAACCCTGCGCTCAAAAGCACTATTCCGAGATTCTGAATTCCTGAAATCAGAGGCGCCGGAAGAGGGGCTCAACCGATCGGCGCGATGTAGTATCTCCCCGAGATGCCTTCGATATCGTGATAGTAGTAAAAGCAATCAGGATCGACGCTTTGAATCGCTGAGATCATCTGCGGCAGTTCCTCGTGTGTGATGATCGTTCTTATCTCCCGGAAAGGCTCGAGGCTGCGACCTCCTGTCCCTTCGTGAAGGGTGTAGGTGCGGTGTGCAGAGGTTGAGGTTATCGCCAGTCCGATCGGGCCGTGCTCCCGGGTGATCACGGCGAGCATCATAATTTTGAACTTCCTGTAAAGATTGTTCAGGGTCTCGGCCGACACGAAAATATAGATGCAGGTGTACATCAACGTGTTCACTACGGACTCAAAATCCCCATTCTTCAGGAAATCGAGAGCGAGCCCGAAAGCGGTTGAGACGATGGATGCGATAATTGCAATCGAGCCGACCGGCTTCAAATACTTGATCGCAAAGTAGGCTCCCGCGATGTCTTCATCTCCGGTCGAACCCCGATTTCTGAAAGCTAGAGCTTTGGCGACCCCGGCAAGAATACCGCCGAAAATTACGAGAATGATCCGTTCATTCTGAGACTCGGGTTGAGCGAATCGCAACTCGGGCATCACGACAAGAGAAAGCACGACGGTGCCTACAACGAAAAACGAACGGAGCGCAAAGACTTTGCTCACCTTTACAAAGGCGAAGGTGAGCAGGATGGCCTGAAAAATCACGTAGAGAACAATAAAGAGCCGGTAGTTCTCGAAGTAATAGGATAGAGCCGTCGCAATTCCCTCTGTTCCTGTCAGGATAACTTTTGAGGGAAGCACGAAATACTTCAAGGCAACCGCGTAGAGGAAGCCAGCCAGAAGAATCAGACCATATTCCTTCACCTTCTGCCAAAATGAGGACTTTTTCTGAGCGGGTGTAGCCATGCTGTGAATTCTCCGGTAATCGACTGCAGCGGTCCAACAGGAAAGCTGCATTGTCAGGGTAAAACCGATCATACCGACGGCAACGTTTTTTCGACCTTCAGAGGGAGGAATTAAGAGTGATTCATGATTGCGCCAGATTAGAGCTGAACCTTTGTCTTTTCCGTCGAAGCCGGTTCGGGTAAGATCCTGAATACAGTAGCATTTATTCTGCCATGTATATAGAGGCGTTACTTCTCCAGCAATCGTTTCAATATGATTAGAGGGCCCCAATCCATCGCTGAACTTGATGAGCTCGCAAGCACTCCGGGTGAAGGTGTCATCGAATCGCTGCGCGGGATCGACGGGGATATCGTGGTCGCCGGAGCTGGAGGAAAGATGGGGTTTCACCTGTGCCGGATGTTGCGGAGAGGACTCGATATCCTGGGGCGGAACGACGAGGTTATCGGGGTGTCCCGCTTTGGTAGCGGGGAGACCCGCAACGCGTTCGAAAAAGAGGGAATCAGGACCTTTCCCGCAGATCTGACAAACCCGAACTCCTATCCCTCGCTTCCGAATGCCGGCGCTCTCTTCTTTCTAGCCGGTCGCAAGTTCGGAACAAGTGACTCCCCGGAAACGCTTCACCTTTTCAACGAGGAAATGCCGGCGATGGTCGCAGAGCGCTACGCGGATTCCAGAATCGTCGCACTCTCGACCGGCTGTGTGTATCCATTTGTCACTCCTGAATCAGGAGGTTCCATCGAAACCGATCCCGCCGGCCCGGTGGGCGACTATGCCCGGTCATGCCTCGGACGGGAGAAGGCATTTAGACGCGTCAGCGGGGATCGCGGAACACCACTTTCCCTGATTCGCCTGAATTACTCGGTCGATTTGCGCTACGGAGTTCTCGTTGATCTCGCGTCGAAGGTGTATGCGGGCGAGGAAATTGACGTGACGATGGGGTATCTCAACTGCATTTGGCAGGGCGACGCGACGGAGCATATTATTCAATCAATCACTGAAGCAACACCGGCACCGCTGCCTTTTATCCTCAACGTAACCGGGTCGCGAATCCTGAAGATCAGAGAGGTCGCACTTTGGTTCTCCCGGCGATTTGACAGGCACGTTACTCTAACTGGATGTGAAGCGAAAACAGCATGGCTCAACAATGCCGGGAAATCACATCGTCTCTTCGGAGCGCCGCGGGTTTCCGAAGAGGTATTGATGGAATGGGTCGCGCAGTGGATCGAAAAGGATCGCCCTTTACTGGGGAAACCGACACACTTTGAAGTTCGAGATGGAAAATATTGAAGCGATAAACCTTCGGAAGCATCTGGTCAAAGGCCAGGTTATACCAGCAGTGCCACTGGCATTGGAAAAAGATGGAACCTGGAGTCAGAAGTATCAGCGGGCACTGCTTCGCTACTATTTAGAGTCAGGTGCCGGCGGGCTTGCTATCGGAACGCACACGATGCAGTTCGAGATCCGTGATCCGAAGCACAAGCTCTTCGAACCGGTTCTGGAGTTCTGCTCCGCGGAAATCGACCGGCATCGCGACAGCCGGAACACCTTTGCCAAGATCGCGGGGATCTGCGGGAAGACCCGCGATGCAAAGAAGGAGGCCAATTTTGCAATGAAACACGGATACAACGCCGGTTTGCTCAGCCTTTCAGCCTTTGAAGGTGCCAGCGACAAAGTCATGCTCACCCACTGTCAGAAAGTGTCTGAGGTGATTCCGTTAATCGGCTTCTACTTACAACCTGCGATTGGAGGACGAAAATACTCCTACGCCTTTTGGAAGGAGTTCGTAAAGATCGAGAACGTCGTCGCGATTAAGATCGCGCCCTTCAATCGCTACGGGACCATCGACGTCGTTCGTGCGGTCGCTGAGAGCGGCCGGGACGATATCATTCTATACACTGGAAATGATGACAACATCATCCATGACCTTCTCACTCCCTTTCAGTTCGGAGAGACCACTTTGAGAATCATGGGGGGATTGCTCGGGCAATGGGCGATCGGAACCAAGAGCGCCCAGGAGACGATGCGGAAAATCAGAACCGGCGGGGGTGCGACGGGGGAATGGGCAAGGCAGAACGCTGAACTCACCGATTTTAACAGTGCCATTTTCGATGCTGCCAACGATTTCAAGGGCTGTATCCCGGGGATCAATGAAATGCTGAGGCGGGAGGGGCTCCTGCCGTCGGGCCGCTGCCTGGACCCGAAAGCGGTTCTCTCCCCGGGGCAGAAAGAGGAAATAGACCGGGTCAGGAGAGCTTATCGAATCCTGCAGGACACCCCCTTTATTGAGCACAATCTGGAACGCTGGCTCGAAGACTAGCATTTCTCCGCCCCCGGGAGTAGGGGCTCGCCCGCTTTCGGCAGCACCGCCGGGCAATCGCTCAGAGGGGCACAAAAAAAACGGCACCATTTCTGGTGCCGTTGCGATTGGGAATTGTTGCAAACCGGTGAACCGGTTACTTCTTATCTCACTCTTCGGTAATCGTCGAAGTAAGAGAGGCATCGGCGACACCGAAAGCGGCTGCCATCTGTTGTGACAATCCGTGGATCTCGTCGTTTCTCCGGTCGCTGTTGGCAACCTGAATAGAGGCGATTTTCTCTCTCAGCTTTGCACTGTTGAGCTCTCTCACTGAAGCGAAACCTTTTGATCGGACCGCTTCAACACGCTCACGCTTCTCGCTTTCGATCTGTAGATTCAACTTCGCGAGTTGAATCTCGCTGTCCTGCTGAATCTGCACGGCATGATAGCCGAAAAGAGAGTCGCGAACCTCCGGGGCGAGGTCCCCAACGGACAGGGGAGGTTGATTGCCCGAGAGAGCGCTGAACATTTTGTCAGCAATCCTGGATTGGAGCTTCTCAAGAGTGAGTGCTTCGTCAATCTGGCGTTCCATGAGGCGGGATTCCTCCAACTTCTGAGCGGTGCGATGCACTTCGATATGGTCTGAATCATTCTTATGAAGCCCGAGGAGCTCAGAATGCTTCCACTCGTAGAATTTCCTGATTTCCATTTCACGATTCTTTGAAGCCAATGATTTGGATTTGATCTCGTGAAGACGGGCCAGTGAAGAAGCCAGTTCCTCGCTGTGGGGGAGCGAGAAGTTATCCCGGCTCTTGCCCTGACGTTTTGCTTCGCTAATGGTGTTGCCGATCGCCGCCAACTGATTCAGTTTCGCAGCCAGTCCTTCGCAAAGAGTCTCCTGAAAGCGCTTGTAAGCTTCATTCTTTTCAAGTGTCAGTTTCGCGCGGTGCTGTTCCGCTGCCGGGGCCTTGCTCTTTTCAAGAGCGGCCACTTTCCACGACGACATCTCACAAGCTTCCCCGCTGCGGGCGAGTTCAACCAAAGCGTCAAATTGACTCAGAAGAATCGAATATCCCGACTGGGCAAGGCGATCATTTTCAGCGAGATCTACGCTTTCAGCGATCTCCTCGAAACGGGCGATGGCTTCCTTCATCGTCTTCGGGTAGGAAACGGACTCGCGGCTCTCAACCGGGGTCTCGATGAGACTGAGAACGAGGGATTCTTTTGCCTTCCAAATCTCCAGATTCTCCTCGGCACGCCGAAGTTCAGCTTTGGCGACTCCAAGTTTGCCCTCGGCGATGCGCACTTCAATAGGGCTGCCTGAACCGCGCTGCTCAATGGCGCGGCGGGCCTCGGCACTGAGCTCGGCAAGTTCGACGACAGCTCTCGCAAACTCAACTTCCGCGGTTGAGTCAGCAAAAACACGGCAAAGCTCTTTCGTCGCTTCCAGTTCCATTGGATCCGTCGTCGCCGTCCACGAAAACAAGGTTGCGAGGTATCCGGCTCCGGGATCGCTGTCCTGATCGTTCAACATCTCGGAAAACGTCAACTTGGACTTACTCAGCAGAGGGGAACCCGTCGTGCTCTCGGCGATATCCTTCACGCGCCGGTTCAACGAAGCGAGAGTCGCATTGGAGGTTCTCAGCTCTGAATCGATCGCGAATTTTCCGGTGAGCTTAGCAAGGTCTGTTCCGCGGAAATCGCGCACCGCCTCGATATACTCAAGGGAATTGGGGTTGCTGCGATCGAAACGAATCAATTCGGCAGTCTTATCAAGTGTCTCATCTTTATTGAGAACACGCAGATGTCCGAATCCAATCAGTCCCATTTGCATGGATAAGCCGGGGAGAGCGAGGAACATTTCAGGATCCTCCGCACCGTCCGATTTTGCTGCCGGTGCATTTTCGAGAAAGGAAAGGAGAGCTTCCGCGTTGTTTCGCGTTTCAGAAGCCACCGCGACATTGGCTTTCGCCCGTTTTACCTCAGCGGGCGAAGCGCTTCCTTTCTCAAGAAGGCGTTCGAAACTGGCGAGCCGTTTCCCGGCAATCGCTTCAGCGCTCTTCGCATCCTCGAATCGGAGTTCTAAATCGTTCAACACTGACTTCGCAGGAAGACTTGGAATTTTATCCAGCGCAGAGGCTGAGATACCACATCCGGACCAAACCATTCCTGCTACACCGCAATAGAGGAATGCGTTTTTGAATTTTATAGTAATTCCCATAATTACCATAATAATATAAAATCACAGTAATACAAATAGAAAGCGCGAGATGGAATGTTACAACAGCGTTTCAATTTCCATTCATTCGATACCGGAAGCACTTCAATCCGCAGCGGAAGCAGGGGGTATTCCGGTGTTGGGCAACGAACGTCGTTGACGATAAGGTCGGTAGACTTTGTAATTCTGCGGACCTCCCTCGAACGAATCGATGCTACCCATTTCCAGAATCCTCATCCTGCTCCTCAGTTGCACGTTTCCTCTTTACGCGGAAACGGTCACTATTACCGAAGCGCCCTTCGCGGCGGTTGGCGATGGCAAGACCGATAACCGGAGCGCACTCGGGAGCGCTCTCGCATCGTTGAAGGAGGGGGACACCCTCTATGTGCCTCCCGGAAACTACCGCGTAGCCCTCAGTGATCAATCGCTGAAGGTTCCCGCCGGAGTGACACTCCTCGGGCAAGGCGGAAAGTCCATCTTCCTGCTCGAGTCATCAGAGGGAGCAAAGAAACACCGGGAGTTTCTCAGGGTAGGCAGTGAGGTCACCATTGACGGAGTTTCAATCGAACGCACCGCCGACTTTCCTATAGTGATCTTTCCCGTCTTTGGTGATCTCAGTAAAATCGCGTTTCGCAATTGCACGATTAACGGCAACAAGACCCTGTATCCGGATAAGTATTGCCACGTCATTCAAGTGGGGGTGGGGAACGTAAGTGATTTACTTCTACAGGGACTCGAGATCAGGGAGAGCAACTACGGATTGTTCCAGGCAAACAGCGCCGTGGGGAGCTTGGACACGGTGCTCGTGGAACGTTGTCTCTTCGAGAGGAATCACTCATCTGATCTTGAGTTCAACTCACCTCGCGGCAGGATGCAGAACATCACGGTCCGGGATTGCACTTTTCGCGACAATCTTTGTAAAAGCGCCAGCGCAGGCTTTGCGGTCGGTTTTGCGAATGTCAAAACCGGCGAAGTCGTGAATTGTCATATCCGGAACTACGGCTCGGAAGCTCTGCACATCGAAGATCGGTCCGGAAATATCCGCTTATCAGGCAATACCATTGTTGGCGCCTCCATGAAGCAACCCAACGGGATTATCATGGTAGTAAATAACTCCAAATCGGTAGTGATCGACAGCAACTATATCGATGCGAGACCCAACCAAAACCGGCCCCACCTGATCCTCGTCACTGCCGGAGGCAAAAAGTTTCCCAATCCATCCGCGGTCGCCGTTACTGATAATCTACTTACAAACGGCGCAAAGACCCGAACCTGGTATTTACAACCCGGGAGTGGCCCGGAACCGTCCGGCAATATCGTCATTCCGTTCGGGGATTCTCAAAAAGAAGCGGGCAATTAACGCCGGGCAGCGGATTCCGAAACAACTTAACCCTCTCAGGTCACCAATCCAACAGGGTTGAATCGGGAGAATTGAACCTATCATTGCGCCACAATCAGAGTTGAGGAGCCTCCCTCTTCGGTTGACCTTAGCTAAATGGAAAACAAAATTCTTTACCTGTCAGAAGAGGACGGGGGCACGACAGTTGATTACTACGTGGAGCCTTCCCCGGAGGAAGACGAGGTAAGATGGTATTTCTATCCCCGGTTGCCGAAAGGGATGCATTGGAAGGCAGGCGACGCCATGGGCGGGCTCGGATTCATGCACGATGATTCGAGACAGTCGTTCTCGGATTTTAAACTCAAACCGTATCGGGAGATCTCTGATGCGATCAAAAATCAAGTGTTGGAGGCAATGGAGATAAAGTGAAGCTCCCGCTTCCCCGTCTCGATTCGATCAAATTCTCATGAGTGTCGAATTTAACAGAGTCTCATTGCCCTCTTTCTCGCAGTTGCATAGCGGTCTTGGAGAGGATGTTCCGGTCGGTAAAATCAGCGATCACGATCGCTTTCCCAGTTGGGAGTTCGTTATGAAGCGGGACGATGAAGAGGGGCTGAGGCTGCTCTATTGCTGCGCGGAAGGCGGATTCATGTGGGTTCATGTCAACAGCGATGGCATGGCGCACAGGGCAACTTCAGTGAGCAACGACGAAGCACGGCAAATCTGGATTGATCATCTTCTGCACTTTACAGAGGAGGAGAAGGCCAGCCTGAAGTCTGCGATGCAGCCGGGAGTGATCTTTAACGACGCTCTTAAAAACGCCCTCGGCTGGAAACGGGTCATGCGCAGCTTTTACCTGCCCGAAGTCACGGGAAGTGAAGAACGCCTCTTTTGCGCTCACGACGGTGGATTGGTCGGTGCTCACCTCGGCGATGATGAGGCCCTCGTGAGCTACCGATTGATCGAAGGACGTGAGGCCTGGGCAATCGTTCAACCGCACGTAGATCCCGACTGAGTCCCCGGCACTTTCCGGGTGATGATTCAAAGCCCCGCTCTGAAGATTCCCGGCGCTAGACCAGTGGGCTTTTCGTAAGGTTGGCTGGATTGAAAGGGATCTTGTAGTTCACTGTTTCGTCTTTCGGATCGACGACGTAGCCGGAGCGCTTGATCAACTCGGGGCCGGGGAGAAATTCATCGCGGGTCTGCTTCAAGAGGGCATTGAGCCGGTCATCGAGTTTTGCCTGAAGCGCTGCGTGCTCCGGTTTGTCCACAAGGTTCGTTTGCTGGAAGGGATCGGCCTCATTATCGTAAAGCAACCATGGCCCGTTGAGATCACGGCAGTAGGTATACCGTGTCGTGCGGACTCCGCGGTATTCGCGACCACCGTGCGCGCGACTCCATTGCCCGAAAGGGGCCGGGCAGGTCATGAGAGCGGCATGATCCTCATCTGCCGCCTCGGTCCCAAGAATCACCTTTGAGCGATCGATTCCCTCGACTTCTTCGGGGATACTGAGATCCGCGAGCCCCAGCAGGGTCGGCATGATATCCGGTGTGTCGATCGGCATGGAGATTTCACGCGGCTCATTCTTGAGCTTCTCCGGCCAGCGAATCAAAAAGGGAACGCGCAGAGATTCATCCCAGGGCTGCTGCTTCTTCATCGCTCCCCGGGTGTGCATCATGTCGCCATGATCGGAGCTGTAAACAACGATAGTGTTTTCTGCGAGACCGGTCTCCTCAAGGGTTTTGAGGAGGTCACCCATGCAGTGGTCGAGCGCTGTCATGTGAGCGTAGTAGCCCCGGTAGTCCCGCTGAGCCGCTTTCCTGTGATCCTCCGGAACGTTCTCCCGCAGCGTGATCTCTTTGTCCGTGTAGAGTTTTTGATATTCTTCGGGAGCGGTATGATAAGGGGCATGGGGAGGGCCCCAGGAAAGAAAGAGCGCGAACGGGGAATCCGTTTCAGAGCGGGAGTAGTTTTCGAGATAGTTCTGCGCGTCTTTCGTTTGAGAAATAGCGTCATAACCCTCCCACATTTTCTTCTCAGGTGAGTCGCCGTAGTAGGGGGAATGATTGTAGTCGTGGGTGCACTCCAGGGTTCGCCAGTATTGGAAGCCCTGACGGCGCTCAGGCGGAGTAAAATCGCTCCGGCCCTGTCCATCGATGTGCCATTTCCCGATCCACCCGGTGCTGTAGCCGCCATCGTTGAGACAATGCGCGACGCTGCGGTGGTCGGTCGAGAGTGAGAGGTCATTCAGGTAAAGACCGTGTGTAAGAGGGTATTTACCGGTGATCAGTGAAGCGCGATGAGGACAGCAAACCGGAATTCCCGAAACCGCGTGGGTGAAGTTCACGCTCTGGGTCGCGAGTTTATCGAGGTTCGGCGTAATCACATCCGTATTTCCCGCGTAGCCATGGTCAGTTGCCCGCCACTGGTCTGAGAAAACGTAGAGAATATTGGGCTTCCGGCTCTCAGCAGCCCGGGAAGTGGCGAGAGGTGCCGCAATCGATGCGGCAGCAGCGGTTTTGATGAATCGGCGACGAGTGCTCATGCCCTAACTGAAGCACGCCCTCACAATTCCCGATACTCCGTAATTCCGGAGAAATAAGAGTCTATGGCTGCCCTCGTGTCGGAGCGACTTCGGCTTCCCATTCGTGGAGATGGCTGCGGAGTTCATTGATCTCCGCTGTATGGGAGGGGCCGAAAAGGTTTTCCTGTTCGCCGGGATCGCCGGAGAGATCGAAGAGCCATTCCTCTGACTGACCGGCTTCCTTCTTCCTGAGGTATTTCAGGTTTCCTTCGCGGATCGCCCACCAGGTTCGGTCGCCCCGCTTCGCCCGCCAATACAGGGTTCGCGATTTGTCCGGTTCCCCCGCGATGATCTGCCCGAAAAGATCGATGCCATCGAGCTCAAGGTCTTTCGCTGCGTCAGGCGCGGCTGAGTGGAGAAAGCTCGAGGTCACATCCATGAGGCTGCCAACCTGTTCGCTGGTTTTCCCTCCGGCCAGTTTACCGGGCCATCTCGCGATAAGCGGGACGCGGATGCCACCTTCAAACAGGGTGCCTTTGAAATCACGCCAGGGATCATTCAGCCCCGGAGGCATCGCTCCGTGATCGCTCGTGAAAACCACGAGGGTATTCTCCTTCATGCCGTGAGTATCGAGAGCTTTAACAACTTCGCCAACAGACCAGTCGAGGCGCTTCATCATTTCAATGTAGTTTTCCCGTTTTCCCACCATCCATTCCTCTTCAGTGGGAAGGCGGCCGAGATCATCATCGGGGCCCTGGAAGGGAAAATGAGGAGCCGCGTGGGGGAGGTAGAGGAAAAAAGGAACCTCGGGGGTCCCGGCCCGCTCATCAATGAAAGCAAGAGCGTCCTCAGTGATGAGATCGGTGAGGTAACCTTCGCGCTTGATCGGCTTCCTGCCTTTCAGATAGACCTCCAGTTCGGACAGCTCGGTGTGACGAAAATACTCAACGTTCCCGCCTAGAAAGCCGGTGAACTCATCGAAGCCCTGTTCCAGCGGTGAAAACTTGTCCTCGTAACCAAGATGCCATTTCCCGAAGACGCCGTTGTGATAGCCGGCCTTCTTTAAGGTCGGCGCAAGCACCGCATAATCAGCAGGAAGTCCGAGGTCGCTTTGCTCTGCGAGGCGTATCGCATCATCGTAGCGGCCGACGTTGCCGGTTCCGATGGCGCACTCCATGCCACCGACGCGCTGAGGATAGCGGCCCGTAAGAAAGGAGGTCCGGGAAGGGGTGCATTCCGGGCCCATTGCGTAAATATTGGTAAAACGAACCCCTTCAGCTGCGAGCGCATCAATGTTTGGTGTTTTCAGATCGGGGGCACCAAAGGAGGAAATGTCTGCATAGCCCATGTCATCGGCCACTATGAAGATGATATTGGGTGCACCGGGAGAAAAAGAAGGCGCAAGAAGCCCCAGAGCAAATACCAAAATGATTAAATGCCTGTTCATAAGTTACTAGTGGTAGGATTTTACGGGAATAGTTTAACGGAAAGCTACTCAATCAAAGGCGCGCAGGACGCCCTCGACGCGGGATTCAAGATCGTTGATGGCCCGCCGGGTTTGCCCGGCCGTGTCGGAGGTCTGGACTTTGACACCTTCGCTGCGATTCCAGATCTCCCGTCTGTCTTTCCCAATCACGACTGAGTTGATCTTCGAATCCAGAACCACCACCGCTGTAAAGTCCGGGCTGCCATCGACTCTCAACATCGCCTGAGTCATCGTGATGCGGGCGGTGCCCCCGGAGCGCTTCACCTTTGCCCGGTTCAGGGTATTGAGCGGACTGAAAAGCCTTCCCGCGACGTAGAGCTTTCCATCCTGAACTTCCGCCCGGGAAATCACGAGCTGCGCTGAATCGACCGGTTGCAGGCCCATCGCACTTTTAGTAACCGGTGCAGTGCTGCACTGCGTTAGCACAAGCAGAAGCGGGAATAGAAGAATGCAGGAACGACTCATCTCCGGGGATAGGGGACTTAACCAAAGTAATCAGGAGACTCGCCCGGCTTCCACTTAATATTGCAACCGCTGCTCGGATACCACGGCTCCGGTACCGAACGATCGGCGAGGAGATGGTCCACCGCAGCACGGAGGTCGGCGCCATTCGCCGTGCCCCGCCCGGGACGACTGTCATCGAACTGTCCCGCGTAAACGAGCTTTAGCGACGAATCAAAGAGGTAGAAATCAGGAGTGCAGGCGGCGGCGTAGGATTTTGCCACGTTCTGGGACTCATCATATAGATAGGGAAAGTGCCACCCGCTCTCGTTCGCAAACTCAAGCATCTTTTCCGGAGAGTCGGCAGGGTAGTTCGCGACATCGTTGGCACTGATCGCAACGGTTTGAATTCCTTTGGGGGCAATCTCATCCGCAAAACTGCCAAGTGCCTCGGCGAGGTGAACGACGAAAGGGCAGTGATTGCAGACAAAGGCGACAACGAGACCCTTTTTACCCGCAAAGAGGTTGGAAAGCTGGTGAATTTCGCCTTTACCGTCAGGAAGTTCAAAATCAGGGGCTGATTCGCCGCGTTTTAATTGGAAAGTGGAGGGAACTTCGGCCATAATCGTGCTGGAAAGGTGATAAAATTAATTAACTTTTCTAAATCTTGTCGAGACTGGGTTGACAATCTATCTGATCGCGCCTAAATGTCCCGCTCTTTTTCTGTACCGAAAAACTCACGCTTACAATGGCAACTGTAGAAGTAATTTTAAAACAAAAGATCGAAGGACTCGGCTCCGAGGCTGACGTGGTCAAGGTAAAGCGTGGGTTTGCGCGCAACTTCCTGCTCCCGCAGGGACGAGCCTACGAGGCAACTCGTGCAAACCTCCGTCATCTCCAGCAACTCCAGGAAGTTCGTGCGAAGCGCGAAGCCGAGGAACGCGCTGACGCAGAGAACACAGCAACCAAGCTCAAGAAGCTTCGTCTTTCCCTCGAACTCTCAATGGGTCAGGGTGGAAAAGCATTTGGTTCTGTCACCACTGCAGATATCGCAGCTCTCATCGCTGAGAAGAGCAAGCTCGAAATCGATCGTCACCAGATCCTTCTGGACAAGCCAATCAAGACTCTCGGCAGCTACGATATTGCTGTAAAACTTCATGCTGACGTCGAAGCTGGAATCACTTTGCGGGTTCTTGCTGCGGATGCAGATGGTGAAGCATCGAAAGAAGAGTCTGAAGACTGATTTCAGATCGAAAATAGTGATTTTGGTCAGTTCCTGATCGAATCACTTTGCGAAACGGAGGCGGGTTGCTTAGATAGCACACCCGCCTTTTTTTTGTTCATACAGAAAACGGCAGTTCCCCAAGTTCCCAACACAAACACCACTCCTGCTCCATGGCCGATTTCTCTAAAAAAGACTCCAAACCGTTCTACGGCGGAGACGACAATTCTCTCCGCAAAGGTCCCGGAAAGAACAAAAATTTCAAAAAGCGCGGTGATGACGATTACTCGTCCAACGCTGAAAACAGCCTCAAATCGATGCCGGTCAACGCCGACGCCGAGCGGGCTGCTCTTTCCTGTATGCTCCTGGATCCGAGCCTGATCATCCCGAAGGCGATTGAAAAGATGAATCCGGGCTATTTCTACATCCCGGCGCATCGCATTATCTACGAAGCACTGCTTCACCTCTACAAAACCCGTCCCGAAGGCAAGCTCGATCTCATCATCCTCACAACCGAGCTCGACTCCAAGGAACAGCTCGATGCTGTCGGTGGACCGAAGACCCTCGCCGACCTGCTCGACGATGTTCCCACGACAGCGCTTTTCGATGATTACTCGGAATTCCTGAAGGAGAAGTTCATCCTTCGCCGCGTCATTCAGGATTGCACAGAATGTGTCGCCGAGGCCTACAACGGTCCTGAGAGTGCTGCGACCTTCCTTGATTCGGTTGAGAAAAGCGTCCTCAAGATCCGTGACGAAACTCAGCAGGAGAAAGGGATCGAGGAGATGAAAGTTCACGTGCTCAATGTGATTCAGTCCATTGATGACATGTATAATGGCGAAGGAGGACAGTCCGCCGGCGTCATGAGTGGGTTCCACGATCTCGATGAGATGACGAATGGTTTCCACGGCGGGGAGATGATCGTTATCGCAGCCCGCCCCTCAATGGGTAAGACTTCATTTGCGATGAACATTATCGAGAACATCTCGATTCGGAAGGACAACCCGGTTGCAACCGCTGTCTTCAGTTTGGAGATGAGCTGCGAATCACTGGTTCAGCGGGTATTGTGTTCCCGTGCAAAAGTGCAGATGCAGAAGTTGCGGGGGGGATTCCTTTCCAAAACTGACTTCCCCAAGTTGATGACGGTTGCCGGGCAGCTCGCTGAAGCTCCCATTTGGATCGATGACACCCCCGGCCTGACAATTAACGAATTGCAGGCGAAAGCCCGCCGACTCAAACAGCAGCACGACATCGGATTGATTGCAGTGGATTACCTGCAGCTTCTCAAATCACCTGACACCGCCCGCAAAGACGGTCGTGAGAAGGAGGTCGCCGAGATTTCCGGCGGATTGAAGGGGATCGCTAAAGAGCTTCACATTCCCATTATTGTTTTGGCTCAGTTGAACCGTAACCCTGATTCCCGTGGTGGTAAGCCCCGCATGAGTGACCTTCGGGAATCCGGATCGATTGAGCAGGATGCCGACCTGATCGGCCTCCTCATGCGTGCGGAAGTCTACGCCGACGACGAAGACGATCGTGAGAGCAAATGGGGCGAAGCCGAGTTCATCATCGCGAAACAGCGTAACGGTCCGACCGGTGAGGTCCCGCTGACCTTCCACAAGGAGTTCATGCGCTTCGATAACCGCGCGAAGACGGAAGGGGAATAGTCGGGCCGTGAGGGGACTCTATCTTTGTTGATTCTCCCTCTCTTTTTTCCTCGGCCTACCGTCGCGCCTCATCGTGCGACGGTGGCACGGGCGGAACCGGCCAGGGCATCTAACAAACAGACAAAAAGGCAGGAAGGCCGAAGAAATCCTGAGATTGTTGGCCTGTTTGCTCGACACGGGACGTCTCCGGAGTTAGACAATTCGACCTATGAAACCGTGGCAATGGATACTTTTCGCAATGATTTCCGCTCTGATCACCGGAGCGGTGATCAACGCCACCTGTGTGGTTTCAGCAGACCCGATGGAGTTCAACGCCTTAGGGAATTCGCTGATCTCTGTTTTTGACTACATTGGTACCATCTTCATGAATCTATTGAAGATGGTGATCGTTCCGCTCGTGTTCACCTCCATTGTCGTGGGGATCGCCGGACTCGGAAAAACCGACGGATTCGCGAGGCTGGGGTTCAAAACGATTGGCTACTATGCGCTCACCAGTCTCATTGCGATCTTGATCGGCCTCACCGTCGTAAACGTTTTCAAACCGGGCCTCGTCGACGGGAAACCCAATGCGGCGATTCAGCAACAGATCGAAACCAATGCCGAGGAATACAAAGGCCGCGTTGCCGGAAAACTGCAGGGCCAGACAGGTGGACTCGACGCAGTGAGGGATCTCTTCATTCGCATGATTCCCCAGAACGTGTTCGAAGCCTTCGGATCGAACAACAAAATGCTCTCGCTCATTTTCGTGAGCCTGCTCACCGGAATCGGATTGATATTCATCAGCAATACAGGTCGCGACGCCGTCCTCGGGTTTTTCGAGGGTCTCAACGAACTCTCTCTGCTCATCACAAACTGGGTTATGTGGCTCGCTCCCATCGGTGTTTTCGGTCTCGTTGCCGAGACCACCGCACAGACCGGGTTACCCATCGTCCTCCTGCTGGGGAAATACTTTCTCGTCGTTCTCGCGGCGCTCCTCATTCACATGCTCGTAGTCATGCCGATCATCCTCAAGACAATGGGAGGGGTCAGCCCGCGGAAGCACTTTTATGCGATGCGCAATGCGCTCCTGACCGCTTTTTCCACCGCTTCCAGTTCGACGACCCTGCCCGTGACGATGCGGGGGCTCCACGAGGGAGCCGGTGTCTCCAACCGTGTCACCAGCTTCGTGCTTCCCCTCGGGGCCACTGTAAACATGGACGGAACGGCGCTTTACGAGTGTGTAGCGGTGATGTTCGTCGCCCAGGTGCTCAATTTCGAGATGGCACTTTCGACGCAGTTCATGGTTGTGATGCTGGCTCTCCTTACCAGTATCGGAGTCGCAGGGATTCCCTCCGCGAGCCTCGTCGCCATCACGATTATCGTTCACAATGTGGGGATCCCGAACGCTGAGGTGGTAATCGGTTTGATCCTCGCAGTTGACCGGCCTCTCGACATGACGCGCACCGCGGTAAACATCTTCAGCGATTCCTGTGGAGCGATCGTTGTTGCGAAGTCCGAAGGGGAACACCTCTTTGTTGACGAGACCCCGGCGTGATCCCGTTTGCCGGTTAATTTTCACGGGAATCCGGCGTTGCTGAAACAGGGGAAGGTGCCGTAGAATTAACGTCCCGTAAAATTCGGGACATCATTGATTCCATGGAAAAATCACCTACCCGCAGAACATTCGTAAAAGGGGCCGCTGCCGCAGCTGCCGCTTTCAATTTCCAAGTCGTCCCGAGCCGGGTATTCGGCGCGAACGATAAAATCACTCTCGCCGGAATCGGAACCTCCGGAAAAGGCGCCAGCGATATCGCCAATTCGGCCGGTGCCGGATTTCAGGTAACGCACCTGTGTGATATCGTTAACACTGACAAATACCCTAACATGGGTGGCGGATGGACAAAAACCCGCGGTGATTTTCCGGATGCGAAATTTTTCGAAGACTGGCGCGAAATGATCGAAGCCGAGGGCGACAAGATCGACGCCGTAACCATTTCCACTCCCGACCACGTTCACGCACACGCTGCGGTGGCGGCGATGAAAAAGGACTGCGCGGTCTACTGTCAGAAGCCACTCACACACGGTATCTGGGAAGCCCGCATGCTCACAGAGCTTGCGGAGAAGACCGGCGTCGTCACTCAGATGGGGAATCAGGCGCACTCCGAGAACCACATGCGCCGCATGGTGGAATTGATTCGTGCCGGTCTCATCGGTGATGTGCAGGAAGTACACGCCTGGACAAACCGTCCGATCTGGCCTCAGGGCATCCCGGAGTGGCCGGAAGCGGAGGAAGCGCCGAAGCACATCAACTGGGATCTCTGGATCGGGCCTGCGCCGTTTCGCGAATACAGCTCGAAGATTGCTCCTTTCAAATGGCGCGGATACTGGGACTTCGGAACCGGCGCCCTCGGCGACATGGCGTGTCACATCATGGACATGAGCTTCTGGGCTGCTGACCTCGGTGCCCCTACGAGCGTGAGTGCCGTGAGCGCAGACGGTCGTGGCGCACAAAGTGAACTTTCCCCTCCGACCTGGGCGACGATTGAATATCAGTTTCCCAAGCGCGGTGAGAAACCACCGGTCAAGTATGTCTGGTACGACGGCTACAAAGATGCGGTCTTCAATCCTGAAAAATGGGCTCTTGAGAGTTCAATCGACGGTGGCAAGATTCGCGAGCGCAACCTTCCTCCTGAAGAGATTACCGAAGGCTTCGGAAGCGACGAAAGAGGTGGCTACGGCTGTGTCGTTATCGGTTCACGAGGCAAAGTCTGGTTTAACCGCGGCCAGGACAACTGGGTTGTTAAGCCCGGCAACCTTGTTGACGGATTCGATTTCCCCGAGCCTTCGATTCCACGTTCACGTGACGAAGATCCCCACAAAGAGTTCTACGACGCGATCAAGGCAGGTGATGCTTCACTGCCCCAGTCGAAATTCGCTCACAGCGGTCCTTTCACTGAAATGGTTCTCCTCGGAAACCTTGCCGTCCGTCTCAACAAGAAAGTTGAGTGGGACACGGAAACACTCAGTTCTCCGAATACCCCTGAAGCAGCGAAGCTCATCAAGCGCGAGTATCGCGAAGGTTGGGATCTCAAGCTGTAGTCGGAAACGACTTCAACTCACACGATTTCGGAAACGGGAGCTCTTTACGGGCTCCCGTTTTTCGTGGATGCTGAAAGCATGATTCAGCATTTCCGACTTGGCGTTTTTCTCTTCACGCTTACAACGATGGCATCAGCCTTCGCACAGACTGAAAAGCAGGGGGATATTGCGGCCATCGCCTCGGCTTACCGGTCCGGAAACTATGATGAAGCGATCCGCCTGACCGAAGGCGCCGTCGCGCAAACTGAGGCGGGACAGATCCGGGCAAGTGCGCTCCAGAGAAGGGGTGAAGCCCGTTTCTTTGCAGCGGATATCAAAGGCTCAATCGCCGACTTTGATGAAGTCATCAAGATGGAGCCTTCTCAGGATCCGTATCACTGGCAGCGGGGACTTTCCTATTATTACGCCGGGGAATATCAAAAGGGGAAGGAACAGTTTGAGCGTCATCAGACCGTGAATACTCAGGATGTCGAAAATGCAGTCTGGCATTTCATTTGCGCGGTTCGCGCACCGGGAGGCAACATCGAGGAGGCTCAGAAAGAGCTCATTCCGATCGAACGGGATTCCCGCGTGCCGATGAAAGAAGTTCACGATCTCTTCGCGGGCCGGGCAACGGCGGAGGATGTTCTCGAAGCCGCCGCACCGGATAGTGATGGAGTCCTCTCAGAACGGGAAAGAAACCACCTCTGCTACGCTCATCTCTATCTAGGGCTCTACTATGAGGCGATGGGAAATAATGAGGCTTCCAAAAAGCACATTCGTCTCGCCGCTTTGGACTATTCAATGGATCACTACATGGGAAAGACAGCGAAAGTTCACGCGATACTCCGCAACTGGATCGAAGTTGAGGAATAGGTAGCGATATCGCTCTCGGAGATCCTTATATATAATTAATATTGATAATTATAGAAATTATAATATATTTTTAGAGTATGAACTCTGAAAATACGTCCCGGGAAGATGCCAATAGCATGGATGCCGTTCGTGATCTTCTCTTCGGAAAGAGGAATCAGGAGATCGATGATCGGTTCGAATCGCTTGAAAGTGGGCTTTTCGATTCGATGAAACGAGTCGAGGAGAGGATGAATGCCCGCATGGACTCGATCCATCAATTCGTTAAAGCAGAGATAGGTGCTCTCAGTGCTCCTATGCTATCCCTCGATGACCGCTTGCGCAGCGAAGTTGAGAACCGCAAGTTTGATCTCAACAGCATGAACGATGTGGTCGGGGCGCTGGACTCAAAGTGCGAAGAGAAAGCGGTGGAACTTCAGTCATCGATTGAGCATTTGGCGGGTAAGTCCCGTGAAGAACTGAAAGAGCAGCTTGATTGCCTGCGATCAGAAATTGATTCCATACGGGATGAGCTCAATAAGCGGGTGAACGCCGAGATTGAAAAGCTTTCCGCCAGTGCTGCGCATCGCAGCGATCTGAGCGGATTCCTGATCGACCTTGGAATGAAGTACCAGATGCGGGAGATGGACCCTCCTCATGAGAGCCCCCCTCAGGATGGTTCAGTGGAACTTCACGGCTAGACAATTCATTCCCGCTCTCTCATGGCGCCTACCGAGCCTTCGCAATCCCAAATGAATTCCGAAATGCAACGGTTCAAAGACCTTGTTTTCTCGGAAGAGCATCATGCCCTGTCCAATCTGGAAGGGCGTCTCAATGAGGTGTCTGCCGCAAGTTATCTCGGGGAGCAACTGCCCAAGGCCCTCGCTGAGAGCCATTCCTGCGCTTCAAAAGAGCTGATTGCCTCATTGCAGCAACCGCTCCTCGATGCGGTCAGGCAAACCGCCGAAGAAGACCGCAAGGGGCTCTCTTCCGCCCTCTATCCGATCATCGGACCCGCGATCAGACTTTACTTCAGGGAACTGTTTCGAAATAGGATCACCAGCCGGATTTTTGGAGACTTCTCGGCTCTGAATCAGGAGAAATACGAAGTCGACCAGATTCTCCTCATTGAGACTGAAAGCGCCACCTTGTTGCACCAGGTCGCCTGGGTAACCGACAAGCCTCTCAACACTGACATCAGCACCGAAATGCTCGGTGCGATTCAGACCTGTGCCGAAACAACACTCGACGGGGAATCGCTCGATGGACTGGAGAAAAGACCGGCAGAGCCGGGACAGCTCTTTTTCGAAGGGCAGCATGTTTCAGTGGAAGCAGGACAAAAGACCATTTTAGCGGTAACGGGATCAGGAACGGCTCCAAAGCGGTTTCGCCGGAAGATGCGGGAAGTGATCGAAGCCGTCGAATCTGCCTCTGAGGGATCATCAGAAAGCGCTCCGGGCGGGGAAGTTAGAGACAAAGCCTCCGTGCCCACACTCGAAACCCTTGTCATTGATAATCGTTCACCTGATGGCGAGAAGAGGCGCAGATGGCCTTCGCGCCTCGCTGCAGGAACACTGGCAATCGCTTCCACGGGATTAATCGCATTCAATCTGTATAGCGAGTTCACCTGGCAACGCAGCCTCAATCAACTTCGGGCAGCTCCCGGAATCGAAGTGATCGGGGAGGGGCGCTCACTTTTTAACTCAAAATCCCTCAGATTACTTCAGGATCCTCTTGCCCGGGATGCTTTGGATATTCTCCTTGAGGAGGGAGAGGTGCCGACCGGTATCGCACTTGAGTCAATTCCCTACCATTCAGTAGACCCCGGCCTCGTTGCGCTGCGGGAGCACGATTTGAGGGAGGAGCTCAACTCGCTCGCGACGCGGCAGGAACACCTCGCTCTCGCCGAATCGGTTGAGACCTCCCTCGGCGAACAGCGGGCTTCGATGAGTTCCGCCTTCGAGCTGATTGACCATCTTACCAGGGAGCTCTTTTACGAACGCTTTGATCCCACGAGGGAGAAGATCGAGGTCCGGCACGATGAAGAAGGTTGGAAAATCTCCGGGACCGCAACGCATCAGCAACTGGAGCTTATTCGCGATATGGCAGCGGATGGTCGAATTTTCTCCGGCCGCGCGGTCGACTTCACCGGCTTGAATGACGACACCGACGAAAGACTCCTCCAGTTGAAGCGGGAGATCGACGCCATCTCGATCCATTTTGAGCCGGGAACGGCGAAGGTTTCCTCCAAAGGAAAGGGAGAACGCGTCAGACTCTACAAACTGATCGATCAGTTCGAGGCACTGCATCGAGCCACGGACCGGAAAGCGCCCCGATACATCATCACAGCCTCGCCGGTATCCGGAAGTGGATCCCGGAGTCGCGCTGAAATCGCCTTTGACCGGATCGAGTCTGAGCTGGATCAACTTCGCCTTTTCGAGTATCGCACTTCGGACATCACAACGGCACCTGAGCTGGACCCCGGCTCCGGGAGGGAAGGGGTTTGGCTCACTGCTGAGCCGACTCTGGCGAAGGACTGATACGTGACCTCCCGCGCACCCTGTTGGGAGCGCATTAACCTGATTACGGAGTAGAATCTCTTTCCTCTCTACAGATTGATTTCCTAACCTGCTTTTCATGAAGCTTTCGCTCGTGATTTTTGCCCTGGCTTGCCTTTCTCTCGTCAATGCCGAAACCGTAAAGACCGGGTTCGCTGATCGGGATATTTCCCCTGATATCGGGATGGAGCGCCCCGGCGGCTATTCGAAGGGGTATCACACCCGGTTCAACGACACCTGCAAGGCCCGGGCCGTCGTCTTCGAAAGCGGGGATAAAAGCACCGCTCTCGTCGGGCTCGATGCACTCTTCATTGACGAAAGGCATGTTGCTGCGGCCCGCAAACGCATTACGGAGCTCACCGGCATTCCCGCCGAATCCATTCTTATCGGAGCCTCCCATTCCCATTCATCAGGCCCGACCGGAATGGTGATCCCGGGTGATTTTGATCACGCGAGCGAACTGGTTCAGGATCTTGCCTACGAACAGTCCTCAGCTGCCGATCCTGTCTACGTGGCGCGGATGATCGATGGAATCGTCGCCGCCGTATCGCGAGCCTGGGAAACCCGCAGCGAGCTGGGCCTCGCCTTCGGGAGCGGAAGCGAGGAGGAGGTGAGTTTCAACCGGCGCTGGAGAATGAAAAACGGACAAACTGCGACGCATCCCCGGTTCGGAAATCCCGAGATGGTGGAAACAGCCGGACCGATCGACCCGGAAGTGGGTGTCATCGGCGGCTATGATGAAGAAGGCAATCTCATAGGCTGCGTCGTGAACTTTGCCTGTCATGCCACTGCAAGTCCTCCGGGAATCTCGGCAAACTGGCCCTGGGCAATGGAGAAAGTGATACGCGGAAGCTTCGGCGAAGACGTCGTCGTTGTTTTCCTCAATGGCAATTCCGGGGACGTCACCCAGGTCGACAACGCATCTCCTATTCGCCGCAGTTCCGGGGAGGCCGATGCGCTGCGTGTCGGAGGCAGCGTCGGTGCCGAAGTCGTTAAAGTGCTCTACAGCATTCCCGAAGCAGCGAGGACAAAGGAGGCCACCGTCGATTCACGGCAAACCGTGCTGAAGATTCCACGACGCAAGATTTCGGCGGAACGATTGAAGGAAAGCCATGAACTGGTAAAAGAAAAGCCTACCGAAGCCGCAGCGATTCAGGAATGGGTCTGGGCAAAAGAGATCGTGATCCTCGACGCCCTCACCGCAAAAGAGCCGGTTCGCAGTGTCGAAGTGCAGACGATCCAGATTGGTCCCGCTGTATTCATCAGCAATCCGGCGGAGTATTTCTGTGAATTCGGCCTGCAGCAGAAGGCGGGCTCAAAGTTTCCTTTCACCTGGCCTGTGAGCCTTGCGAACGGCTGCGTCGGCTACGTCCCCACGACGGAGGCACTCGGGCCGAAGGGCGGGGGATACGAGACCCGACTGACCGCTTACAGCAATCTTGTCCCCGAAGCCGGTGATCAGATTCGGGATAAAGGGATCGAGCTGGCAAACGAGCTGACCCCTGACAAAGTCGCCAAAGGCCTCCCCGCTCCGGCATTCACAGCAGGTTGGACATACGGAGATAACAAGCCGGAGCTGGAATAGGCTCCTTTCAATCCGATACAAAAGTTGCCACGAGTCACGTAGTTAAGTGCGTGATTTCCTGATCGGCATGGTTCATAATTTTTCCATGCGATTAAATTCCTTCCTAACCTTAGCTCTGTCCTGCAGCATGTCTGTAGCAATGCTCGTGCCATCTCAGGCGCAGGACAAGAAACCCCAACCGGATTTTGTCTCCCTTTTCGACGGGAAAACCCTAGAAGGCTGGGACGGAAATCCGGAGCTCTGGTCTGTCGAAGACGGAGCAATCACCGGAAAGACCGGCGGTCCGGAAACGCTCACCTACAATCAGTTTTTGATTTGGCAGGGTGGCGTTCTTAAGAATTTTGAGCTGCACGCCAAGATTAAAGTCGAAGGCAACAACAGCGGGATTCAATATCGCAGTAAGGCGATGCCCGGGATTGGGAAATGGTCCATCGGCGGCTACCAGTGCGACGTTCATCCGACTGCAGAAAACAACGCGATGCTCTATCATGAGCGCGGACGCGGTATTGTCGCGAAGAACGGTCAGTCCGTCGCTGTCGACAAAGAGGGGCGCAAATGGCAGGTCGCGGATCGCGATCCCGTTGCCGTGGATGTCTCAGAGTGGAACGAATACACCATTATCGCACGCGGCAACCATCTCACCCACAAAGTGAATGGACAGCTCACCGCGCAGATCGATGACTTTGACGAGAAGAACCGCTCACTTGAAGGGCTTCTTGCGATTCAGGTTCATCAGGGTCCGGCGATGAAGGTTCAGATTAAAGACATTCGTCTCAAGGTTCTTCCCGACGGAGGCGTCACTCCCTGGGCGAAAGCGGACATCCCCAATGATGCGCAGGAGATCATGAAACCCGCTCCACGTCCCGCCGCGAAAGCGAAAGGGAAGGGAAAAGCCAAGGCAATGCCGAAAGGGAAAGGAGCCGCAGCTAAAGCCAAAGCCCCTGCAAAAGCAAAGCCGAAGACTGCTGAGGTGGGACCGGCAATCGGTGAAAACACTGCCACTCCGGTGGATCGGGTCAAAGTGCCGGAAGGTTTCAAAACCGAACTTCTCTATTCCGTTCCCGGCGGTGACCAGGGATCATGGGTCGCGCTCGCAGCCGACGACAAGGGCGAGATTTACGCGAGCGATCAGTATGGCGATCTCTATCATTTCCCCGCTCCGGGCGCAGGAGAAACACTTCAGCAGAAAGACGTCAAAAAAGTTCCTGTCAATATCCGCGCGATCAATGGCATGGTCTTCGCCGACGGCTATCTCTATGCCGGTGTCAATGACTACGAAAAGAAGGCAACTTCAGGCTTCTACCGCATCTCGGATTCCGACAAGGACGGCGAGCTGGACAAGGTCGAATTGCTTCGGGCCTTCGATTCAAAAAGCGACCACGGCGTTCATGCCGTCGTCCCGACACCTGACGGGAAGTATTTTTACCTCATTACCGGTAACAACGCTATCATCGAAGGCGGCCCAAAAGAAGGGACCTCGGATAATTCACCCGTAGCAAAAATCTGGGGTGATGATCACCTTCTTCCCCGCATGCCAGACGGTCGTGGTCACAACCGCCACGTGCTTTCCCCCGGCGGAATCGTCTATCGTATTTCACGGGACGGCAAAGAATTTGAGATCTACGCATCCGGCTTCCGCAACATCTACGGAGGTTCCTTGAACAAACAGGGCGAGCTCTTCACCTACGACGCCGACATGGAGTATGACTTCAACACTCCCTGGTATCGCCCCACACGCGTGAACCACGTCGTCAGCGGCGGCGAATATGGTTGGCGCAACGGAGCAGGAAAATATCCTGAATTCTACCCCGATACCGTTCCGGCAACCCTCAACATCGGCCCGGGTTCACCTACGGGAACGCTTTTCGGCTACGGAGCGAAGTTCCCTAAAAAGTATCAGGAAGCATACTATGTGATGGACTGGAGTTGGGGCAAAGTTTACGCCGTCACCCTCGAGCAGGATGGCGCTTCCTACTCGGGCACAAAAGAGGAGTTCATCACCGGAGCACCGCTTCCTGTAACCGACGCGATCATTCACCCGAAAGACGGGGCGATGTATTTCGCAATCGGTGGTCGCCGTGTTCAATCCGGCCTCTATCGCGTCACCTACACCGGTGATGAATCAACCGCTCCCGCCACAGAAGTGGAGGAATTCACTCCCGCCGCAAAGCTGAGACACGAGCTCGAAGCTTTCCACGGCGCAGCGAACCCGAAAGCAGTCGCGGCAGCATGGCCTCATCTCGACAACGCAGATCGCTGGGTGAGCTCGGCCGCTCGTGTCATCCTCGAGCATCAGCCCGCTGCCACCTGGCAGGAAAAAGCCCTCAACGAAGCCAATCCTGACAAACAGGCGGTCGCGCTCCTCGCTCTCGCCCGACTCGTCGGAACAGACCCGCAACAGCGTGCCGAGGGCGAAGCCGCCGCCGATCCCGCCGTTGGCAATGCGATCCTCAATGCGCTTCTCGCTCACGATTATGCATCGCTCAAGCTCAGCACGAAGCTCACTGTGCTCCGCACCATTCAGATTGTGATTCACCGCTTCGGCGATCCTGACGAAGCGACACGGGAGAAACTCATAGCAGCACTCGATCCCTCACTACCGGCGAAGGAATTCAGCCAGAACTGGCTCCTTCTTGAGACACTGGCCTACCTTCAGGCACCATCGGTTGCCGCCAAGGGAATCGCGATGCTTGAATCCGCCGTCTCCCAGGAAGAGCAAATGGAATACGCAAGAAGCCTCCGCATGGTCAAGACCGGCTGGACCAGCGAAACCCGCATTGCCTTCCTCAACTGGTTTCTTAAAGCTGCGAACTACAAGGGCGGAGCAAGCTTCACCAAGTTCATTGAGTTTATCCGCAATGACGCACTCGCCACCTTCACCGAAGCAGAGAAGAAAGAGCACGCTGAACTGATCGCGAAGAAGGCCGAGGTCAAGTCGGCGATCGAGAACGTCGGCGCCATCTTTGCCGGGAGAACACCGACGATGTGGACACTCGACGAACTCAGCAAGGCGGCCGAAACCGGCATGACCAAACGAGACTATGAGAACGGTCGCAAAATGTTCGCTGCAGCGGCCTGTTACGCCTGCCACCGTTTCCAGGACGGCGGGGGAATGACCGGCCCTGATCTCACAGGATCCGGAGGACGCTACTCGCCTCATGACTTCCTTGATCAGATCATCAATCCGAGCAAAGAGATCAATGAGCAGTTCGCGCCTATCGTGGTGACACGAAACAACGGCGAAGTCGTCAGCGGCGTCGTCGTGAACCTGAGCGGTGACAACGTGACAATCAACACCGACGTCTCCGATCCGAATCAGCGCGTCAACGTCGACCGCAAAGAAGTGAAGAGCATCGAGGTGTCGAAAGTCTCACCGATGCCCCCAATGCTCCTCAGTATGCTCACGAAAGAGGAGATCCTCGACCTCGTCGCCTACGTCCTCAGCGGTGGCGACAACACGAACGAGATGTTCAAAAAGTAGGGGGATCAGCCTCTCAATCCAACCCTGTTCGGTCAATGATCAGACAGGGTTAAGTCACTCTTTTAACAGGGTTAGGTCTTCGGACCTCGCCCTGTTTTGCTTTTCGGGGAACGCTGCGACCTACCGCGGGCGACGCGGGCAGGGCACGCTGTCGGTTCACGGTCAGTCCAGCGTATGCCTCACACGACGGAAGGAATCCTCCTTCCGCTACCGTTCGTGAATCTCCGCCGTAGCGGAACGAAACTCGTTCCGACCGCAGAAGCCAAGCCGCTCACGCCAAACACGAATCGGAAGGAATCCTCCTTCCGCTACGCATCGGCAAAACCAATCTTAATAGACGTCACGCTGATAGCGATGCTCGTCCTTGAGGCGCTTGATGTAATCGGCAGCGCCCTGATCGTTGAGGTTGCCGTATTTCCGGATCAGCTCGAAGAGAGCTTTCTCGACGTCGGGAGCCATGTAATTGGCATCGCCGCAGACGTAGAAATGCGCGCCGCCGTCGATCCAGTTCCAGACTTCTTCGGAGAATTCGCGAATTTTGTCCTGCACGTAGATCTTATAAGCCTGATCCCTTGACCACGCGACGTCGATACGGGAAAGAACTCCGCTCTTTTGCATCTCGTCGAACTCGTCCTTGTAGAAATAATCGGATTCTTCATGCGGGTTCCCGAAGAAGAGCCAGTTACGGCCCGGTGCCTCGGTCACTTCGCGTTCTTCGAGAAAGGCGCGGAAGGGGGCGATGCCGGTTCCGGGGCCCACCATAATGACATCCTTCGAAGGATCCTCGGGAAGCTTGAAGTGCTTCGTCGGCTGCATGAAGACGCGAACTTCCTCATCTTCCTCCATCCCTTCACAAAGGAAAGTTGAGCAGACACCTTTCCGAACGCGACCGTGAGACTCGTAAGTTACTTTCGCAACGGTGAGATGAACTTCGTTCGGGTGCTTCTTCGGGCTGGAGGCGATCGAGTAAAGGCGTGGCTGAAGGCGACGCAGAAGATTCACGAAATCCTGCCCACTCTTGAAGTCAGCGGGGAAGTCATAGATCAGATCGATGATCTCTTTCCCTTCGATGAGCTCGTCGAGTGCCTTGTCATCCTCAATGATGGCATCCAGATAAGGGTGGCAGGTAAGCGCATGCCATTTCTTCATCAATGACTTCGTGATCTGACGAATCGAGTAATCTTCGCGAAGCGCATCTCTCAGCGGCTTTTTCGCACCATCAGGTGTTGTCACCGAAACAGCGGTATTGAAAGGCAAAATTGATAGCATCTCATCGATGAGAGCTGCATCATTCTTTGGAAATGTGGCAATGGCATCACCGACTTCATATTCGAGACCCGATCCTTCGAGATTCAACTCGATGTGCCTCGTGTCGCGATCAGTCGAAGTGGGATTGAGCTGTTTCCTGAAACTTAAAGCCGCAGGGAAGGGGCGCTTTTTGCCAAAGGGAATGTCCTCAAGCGAGGTCTCCACACTGGCTCCGTTGGTTGTCACTGTCGTCGTGAAAACCTCTTTTCCGATCTCTTCAATCTTCGAGGAAACGACGCGAAACCACTCTTCAGCGGGATCTTCGTAATCGACGTCGCAGTCCACCCTCGCGGCAATGCGTTTTGCCCCGAGTTCTTCCAAACGGGCGTCGAATCGCTTACCCATTTCGCAGAAATCCGCGTAGTTGGTGTCTCCGAGCGCAAGAACGGAAAAACGGGAGTTTTCCAACCGGCTCTGTTCATCGGAGGAAAACTTCTCCCAGAATTCGATCGCGTTGTCCGGCGGATCGCCTTCGCCCCAGGTGCTCGTGACAATGAATATGAGCGGCTCCATTTGCAGATTCACGGTCCCGTGGTCCTCCATATCGACAGCGTCAGCGGACCAACCATTCTCCATAAAACGTTCGGCAAAGCCTTCGGAGAGAGCCTGAGCGTTTCCACTCTGACTGCCGTAAAGAAAAAGGGCACGCGGTTTACCCGCCGCAGAGGACGGAATCGCCTGAGCGCCTGTTGAAATGGACTTCGTCAGATCGGTCAGATAGGATCTGAGCCACTGACGTTGTTCTGCTGAGAAAGGTGCGTCCTCTGGAATTTCGGGAATAGTGATAGCCATAGGTTGAGTGAGATATAGCGCACGATCGGAATAGTGCAAATAGAGCATGAATTGCACCGTTTTTATCGGAATACGCCCGAGAATCGCGGAAGGAAGCAATCTTCGGGCCAAGGCCCTGCTTTTTAGGCCAGAATCGCCTTGGCTACGTGCCCGTCGACATCGGTGAGACGAAAATCTCTACCGGCATATCGGAAGGTGAGGCGTTCATGATCAAGCCCCAGCAAATGAAGAATCGTGGCATGGAGATCGTGGACGTGCATTTTGTCCCGCTCGGCGAAATACCCGTAATCGTCGGTCGCCCCGTAGGCCATGCCGCCTTTGACACCGCCTCCGGCCATCCAGACGGTGAAACCGTGCGGGTTGTGGTCCCGGCCATTGGTTCCCTGAGCGGTGGGGGTCCGGCCGAACTCGCCGCCCCAGATTACAAGCGTGTCTTCGAGAAGCCCGCGGGACTTCAAATCTTTGAGCAATCCGGCAATGGGCTTGTCGACTTCCGCGGCATTCTTGGTGTGCCCCTGATAAAGATTCCCGTGCTGGTCCCACTGAACCTCCGAATCGCTGTGAGTGACCTGAACGAACCGCACCCCGCGCTCACAGAAACGACGGGCGAGAAGACACTGCCGGCCAAAATCTTCAGTGACCGGATCGTTGATTCCGTAGAGTTTCTTCGTGACTTCGGTTTCCCCTGAAAGATCCTGCGCATCCGGCATTGAAGTCTGCATCCGGTAGGCAAGTTCGTATGACTGCAAACGCGCGTCGAGAGCTTCCTCCTGCGGATTGCGATCGATTGCCCGCTGATTGAGCGCCTGGATAAAATCGAGCTGCTTGCGCTGGTCGACCGGGGAAAGCGAGGGATTCGCGATGTGATTGACCTTCGCGTCGCGCGCCTTTGAGCTCGCCGTGCCCATTGGCGTGCCCTGACAACTTTGCGGAAGGAAGGCCGCACCCCAGTTGTTGACCCCGCCATGAGCGAGTGTCGGGCAGATCGTGATGAAAGAGGGGAGGTTGCGGTTTTCCGATCCAAGACCGTAGGAAATCCATGAACCCATACTCGGTCTCACAAAGGTGTCGCTGCCGGTGTGAAGCTTCAAGAGAGCGCCGCCGTGAGCAGGGTTGGTGCCGTGAACGGAGCGGAGAATACAAAGGTCATCGATGCATTGAGCGACATTCGGGAAGAGTTCGCTCACAGGGAGTCCGCTTTCGCCGTAGTTTTTGAACTTCCACGGGGACTTGAGCAAATTGCCCTGCTTCGCGAAGGTGACGCGGGGCAGATCGAAAGGAGGCGGTTTTCCGTGATCCCTGTCGAGTAGAGGCTTGGGATCAAAGGTGTCGATGTGCGACGGCCCACCTTTCATGAAGAGAAAAATAACCCGCTTCGCCCGCGCCGGATGATGCGGCGGCTGCCCCGGCGACTCCTTCTCTGATCCCAGTAATGACTGGAACGCAAGCTGGCTGAAACCGAGTGCTCCGGTTCCCAAAATCTGACGGCGATTTAGCAAAGTTTTCAATTCAGGTAGATAAATTCGTTTGAGGCGAAGAGGCTCTGGCAAAAGCGCTGCCACTGCTCATTCTCACCGTTCCCGGAGTCGATAAAGGCGGTTGCCATCTCCGTTTCGTCTTCGGAAGGTCTGCGCCCAAAGGCAAGCAGCCAGGCTTTCTCAATACGGTCCGAGACGGTTCCTTCCGACTCTCTCAACCGGCTGCCGAAGGCGGCGGCACTTTCCCGCAGGAGGGGACTGTTCATCATCAACAACGCCTGAGGAGCAATCACGGTCGACTGCCGGCTTCCCGTGGGCATCGTTGGATCGGGGAAGTCAAAAAGTGGCAGAAGATCGTATACGTTGTTCCTGACAATCGGCAAAAATGCAGTTCGGCGGACCGACTCATAGGTGGTGTGATCCTTCGAGGTGTGATTGAAGACCATCTGGCGATTCCGCAATGGAATCGTCTTGCCGCCTTTCTCGCGGTCGAGACGGCCTGAGACCGCGAGGATAGAATCGCGGATCGCCTCAGCTTCGAGTCGACGTATCGGAAAATGGGAGAGAAAACGGTTGTCTGGATCTGCGCTTTCATAACGATCATTGACCGGTTTCGTGGAAATTGCGTATGAATCGGAAAGAGTAATAAGTCGATTCAACTTCTTAACACTCCAACCATTGTTAACAAACCAGTCTGAGAGCCAGTCGAGGAGTTCAGGATGGCTCGGACGATCACCGATCACGCCGAAATTCTCAGTCGAAGAAACGAGCCCCGTTCCAAAATGCCATCCCCATATCCGATTCACAATGACGCGGGCAGTGAGGGGATTCTCCGCATCAGTGAGCCACTGAGCCAGTTCGAGCCGGCCGCTCGCCTTTTCGGGAAATGTTTTTGCAGGATTAGGGAAAACAGCGGGAATGGCCCGGGGAACTTCTTTGCCGAGATTGAGGTGACTGCCCCGGATATGAATCGCGAGGGTCGGCTCGATTTCTTTCCGGTCTGCAATTCCCATCGCAGCGGTGGCATCAGGAGCGCTGATTTCAACGATACGCGCCTCTTCTTCCAGTTTGTAGTATTCGGCGAGATCCGCCTCAGTGAGGGCATGTTCCGGTTTCGCCGGGACAGTGAGAAATCCACTGAGATCGAAGAGAGCGGCACGGAAAGCCTCAAGCTTCGCGTCGGGAAGCGTTTTTGCTTTCGGGTCCTCCTTTTGAAGCGCGGTGAAGTCGAGAACCGCTTTACCGAACTTCTCATCATAAAAAGCTCTCATCCCTTCGAGATCATTTTTTTCGTGAAATTTCCACCAGGGCGCGAAGACATCCGAGTCGCGGTTCACTTCGAGATGCCGTCTCGTATTCAGTAGGACTCTGGGATGTAGGTCCTTTTCGCCGGCGATCTCAGAAACGACCACGAGCGACGTTCCCGCCTCAAACCGGGTCGCGGCCTCGAGGTAATCAACCGCTCCGGCGCGAGCCCCGGCACGAATATCGGTGACTGCTTTGTTCTTGAAGGAGGTCGCGGCACTTTTCGCCTTCTTGATTTTTTCATCCCATTCCTTGAGCTTTTCCTTTTCCTCTTCAGTCGAGAAATCGTGCTCATACCAGTGTTTGATCGCCCCGGTATTCGACTCGGCAAAGTTCAGTGAGTTTCGAAAGACCGCCGCGAGGGAATAGTAATCGGCCTGCATGATGGGGTCGAATTTGTGATCGTGACAGCGCGCGCATCCCAGAGTCAGCCCCAGAAAAGCTTTCCCGGTGGTGTCAAGCTGCTCGTCGATCACGTCCATTTCTAGCTTCTCCCGATCCGGCTCGGCGAGAACCCGCGCACCAAGCGCGAGAAAGCCCGTCGCGACGTGGGTCTGCTCTGTAGCATCGGGCAGGAGATCACCGGCGATCTGCTCGATGATAAACTGATCAAATGGAAGGTCGTTCTGGAAGGACTCGATCACATAATCCCGATAGCGCCAGGCATTCCCGAAAGTGAGATTCTCATCGAGCCCGTTGGAATCCGCATAGCGGGCCACATCGAGCCAGTGCCGCCCCCAACGAACCCCGTATTCGGGCGAGTCGAGCAGTCGATCAACCACCTTGCTCCGGGCGTCGGCGCTTTCATCCGCTGAGAAGGCGGTGAGTTCGGACGGCGTGGGAGGCAACCCTGTCAGGTTGAAAGTGACTCGTCTCAACCACGCGGCCTTGCCGGCAGGAGGGGATTGTTCGAGACCGTTTTCCCTGATCGCAGCAAGGAGAAAGCGATCAATCGCCTCGTCACTTTCACCGGGGGACGCCGCCGGAGGCTCGACTGACTTGCGGGGTCGAAAAGCCCAGAAGTCGCGGCCTTCCTCGGAACTCATTCCCGATAGCGCCTTCGGCTTCGCGTCCACTTCGGGGCGGGGATCGGGAGCGCCCATCGCAATCCATTTTTCAAAATCGGCAATCACCGCGGCGGGCAGCTGCGTTTTCGGAGGCATCTGGAATTCCTTATCCTTGTAGCGGATCGCCTCGACGAGAAGACTCGTTTCCGGATCGCCGGTTGCGATCAAATCACCGCTGTCTCCGCCTTCGCGAATTCCGGCAGGGGAATTGAGAGCGAGACCGCCCTTTAAATTCTCCTTCGTAGAGTCGTGACACTTGTAACAATGCTCGACGAGAGCCGGGCGGATTCGCTTCTCGAAAAACTCCGCATTTTCCGGGGAAACATCCGCTGCACCAACGCTCAATCCGGCAACGAAAGCCGACGAAAACACACCAACCGATATCATCGGATGTAGAAAGCGGCATGTCGAAAGCGTTTTCACGTTGCAGCAGAGTAAGCCTGAAGAAGTTCCGACGCTATAGCGCATTGGAGGGATGGCCAGCGACCCTTCAGGGAACGAGTTCATCGTAAGGAGCGTGGCGCAATCATTCACTGATTAAGAAAAAGACCTCTCTGCGGACTTGTGATTCATTCCGCCATCGAGTTATTTCTAAGCAAGCGCATCAGAATGAAGTCCCCGCCAAAATCAGACCCAATTGACTCTGCAATAGTCGAGTCCCTCAGCGAAATCGTAGGTGCGGAGAATGTCCTCACAAACCCCGAAGATCTCATTCCCTACGGGTTTGACGGAACCGCCGCCCTCAAGGCGAAAGCCAGCTGTGTCGTTCTGCCACGGAACACAGATGCCGTCGCCGCAATCGTCAAGCTCGCCGCCTCCCGCGGAATCCCCATTGTAACGCGCGGCTCCGGGACAGGCCTTTCCGGTGGCAGCGTTCCCGTCGACGGGGGAATCATCCTCTGCCTCGTACACTTAAACAGGATCCTCGAGCTCGACACCGCGAACCTCACTGTTCTCTGCGAAACCGGCGTCATCACCAAGGCAATCGATGACGCCGCGACCCCGCACGGGCTTTTTTACCCACCCGATCCCGGCTCGATGAAGATTTCGACGATAGGGGGGAACGTCGCGAACAACTCCGGTGGACTTCGGGGGCTCAAATACGGAGTGACACGGGACTACGTCATGGGCATGGAAGTCGTCCTCGCCAACGGTGAAGTTGCCTGGCTCGGTTCCAAATGCGTTAAGGATGTCGCCGGCTACTCGCTCAAAGATCTTTTCATTGGCTCCGAAGGAACCCTCGGGATCATCACCAAGGTGCTTCTCAAGCTGGTTCCAAGGCCGGTGGCCCGGCGAACCCTGCTTGCGTCTTTTGATTCGATGGCCGCCGCCGCAAAAACCGTCTCTGACATCATCGAAAAGCAGATCATTCCCTGCACTCTCGAGTTTCTCGACAAAAAGACCTGTGCCAGTGTTGAAGACTACGCCAAAGTCGGCCTTCCAACCGAAGCGGCCGCGGTCGTGCTCATGGAAACTGACGGCCCCGTCAGCGTCGTTGAGGATGAAGTCGCTGCGATGGCGGCGATAGCCCGGGAAAACGGGGCCATCGAAGTCGAACAGGCCGAAGACGATGCTCATGCGACGCGACTCGCTTCAGCCCGCCGGACCGCCTTCTCCGCGCTCGCACGAATTCGACCCACCACCATTCTGGAAGACGTCACTGTTCCCCGGAGCCGACTTGTCGAGATCGTGGAATTTGTCGAAGAGGTCGGGAAGAGACACAATCTCGAAGTCGCCACCTTTGGCCACTTCGGAGACGGCAATGTCCACCCGACGATTCTCACAGACGAAACCGATCATGAAGAAATGGAGCGGGTCGAAGAAGCCCTCGCCGAGATTTTCACAAAAACAATCGAACTCGGCGGCACCATCACCGGCGAACACGGCGTTGGTCTCGCGAAAAAGCCATTTCTCCACGAGCAGTTTGCCGACGCCAGCTACCCACTCCTGAAGCAGATCAAACTTGCGATCGATCCGGCCGCGCTGCTCAATCCGGGTAAAATCTTCGATCTCGACAGCACCGATTCATGAGCGATCCAACGACGACGCGACCGCTCAAGTACATGAGCGACCTCGACTACTCTGTGGTCCAGCAATGCATGCACTGCGGGATGTGTCTCCCTAGCTGCCCCACCTACCTCGAGACGCGGGAGGAGCGTAACAGCCCGCGCGGCCGCATCGCCCTGATGCGCTCCATCGCCGACGGCGACCTCGAAGTGACGAAGGCCTTCGGCGAAGAAATGTATTACTGCCTCGGCTGTCTCGCCTGCACCACGGCCTGTCCCGCCGGAGTCGACTACCCGGTCCTCTTCGAAAACGCCCGGGCCGAAATCGAGGAAGCCGACGTCCTTTTTCATCCCGAACGCCGCTTCTGGCGCTGGCTCGCGCTGAAGCAGCTCTTTGCCGCGCAGTGGAAGCTCAGGCTCGTTGGACGCGCCCTCTGGCTCTACCAGGCGAGCGGACTCTGTCGACTTGTCAGGGCGAGCGGCCTGCTTCGGCTCCTCCCGAAAAATCTAAGAGAGCTCGAACCGACCACACCGATCGTGCAACGCCGTTTTTCCGACGCACTGATAGGGGAAGTCGAGCCTGCCAAAACGAAAAAGCACCGTGTCGGGATGCTCACCGGCTGCGTCCAGGATCTCGTCTTTTCCCATACCAATCGCGACACCGTCGATGTTTTGCTCGCAAACAACTGTGAAGTCGTCACCCCGCGATCGCAGGGCTGCTGTGGGTCCCTCCACGCCCACAACGGCGACCTTGAGCAGGCCGCGGTGCAGGCAAGACACATGATTGACCTCTTCGATCTCGATTCGCTCGACGCCATCATTACCAATGCAGCGGGCTGCGGCTCCCACCTCAAGCATTTCAGCGGGATTCTGAAACACGACGAAGCCTACCTCGATAAAGCCCGCCAATGGGACAGCAAAGTGCGGGACATCTCCGAATGGCTCGTCGAAATCGGATTCAGAAAACCGGAAGGGGATACATCTGACTCGATCCGCACGACCTATCACGAAGCCTGTCACCTCTGTCACGGTCAGGGTATTTCGAGCCAACCGAGATCGATTCTCAATGCGATTCCCGGACTTCAGATGGTGGAACTGGAAAATGCGACGCATTGCTGCGGCAGCGCCGGCATTTACAACATCACCCAGCCCGAGCAGGCCGGTAAACTGCAGGAGGAAAAAGTCGCCTGCATCGAAAAGACCGGAGCCACCCTCGTCGCGACCGCCAACCCCGGCTGTCACCTCCAGATTCAGAACGGACTCGGTGACCGAGCCGAGGTGCGACACCCTGTGAGCCTGCTGGCAGAAGCCTACCGGAAAGAAAGGGCAGCGGAATGAAAACCCTCGTCTTCGTTCTCAGACTCGTTTTCGGAGCGCTCTTTATCTGGAGCGGGATCGCGAAAATCAAAGACCCGATCGGGTTTGCCGATGCGGTTCGGAACTTTGAGATCATAGGCGATCCTTATGCCGTCGCGGTTGCCCTTTACCTTCCCTGGCTCGAAGTCATTTCCGGCATCGCCGTGATGTGGGACCGCTTTGCGAAAAGCGCGAGCTTTCTCATCACGGGAATGATCGCTGTCTTCACGCTTTTGATTGTCACCGCCTGGGTAAGGGGGCTCGACATCAGCTGCGGCTGCTTCGGCGGCACCGGGGAAATGAACTACCCCGTCAAGATCGCGCAGAATATCGGGTTGATCGCGATGGGGCTGTTTATTTGGTGGAAGTCAGCCGCACCGGCAGAACACGAGTAGCGATACAGCGTGAAGCGCGGACAACAACCTCCTGCCCGGCATAGCACGCGACGTTTCGCTATCAAATCGGACAGCCTATCCTCGAACGCTATTCAAAGTTACCTTCGCAAGACCAATAGCCCCCGTCCCAGATGTCAGACCATCCAATATTCAGAATGAAGTTTGCAAAGCTCTACCCTTGCTACGTCGGCAAGGCGGAGCGCAAGGGCCGCACAAAAGAAGAAGTGGACGTGATCATCTGCTGGCTGACCGGCTATGATAAGGATGGTTTGAATGAACAGATCGAATTGGATGCTGACGTGGAAGCGTTCTTTGAAGGGGCACCCGCTTTCAATCCGAATAGCGCTCTAATAAAGGGTGTCGTTTGCGGGGTGCGGGTAGAGGAGGTTGAGGATCCGTTGATGCAGAAGATCAGATTTCTGGACAAGCAGATCGACGAGTTGGCGAAAGGAAAAGAGATGGGTAAAATTCTACGGAGCGACACCGACGCCATACCGGCGGATAAACACCGATCGCCTCGACGCACTGATTCAAAATGATCGCACAATGCGAACCTCCCACTCTGTTGCGAAAGGGGCGCTGCCTGCAGGTGGCGGAACGATTCCGTCCCGCGCTGCACTTTCTACGATTCGCCCCGCAATTCGGAAAGCTCTTTTGCCTTCCGCTGAATTTCCTCAGGTGAGGGGAGTGATTCGAGATCGAGCTCGGCGAGGACTTCGGCGGGAATGATTCCGGATTGCTGAAGCTTCGTGAGGCAGCGCTTCCGCTCTCCGAGTGCTTTGTCAGGGCTGCGCTCCTTCGAGAAACGCGACTTCGCTTTCTCGCTTCGCGTTTTGAGACTCGAGTAGATATCGCCACCGAGGAGGGAGGTGATGTCGACCTTCATGCTCTCACGCTCAAGATCGGCCTGATTGACCTGTTCGCCATTGATCGGACCCGATGCATATTTCGGAAACATGATCGCGACCTCGGGACAGACGCGGGAGCAGGCGGGGCAGTTCGTTTTGCAATTGTCGTTGTTCTGCACCTGGATCTGTTTCTCATCATCGACACCGTAGACGTCGAAGAGACAAAAGCTGAGGCACTGCATGCAGTTGGTGCACCGGTCGTAATCGATCACCGGAAACCAGGGCTTCCAGGCACCGTTCACGTTGGGCTGGTTGAGACCTACATTCATCTCGTCCCGAATTTCGGAAACGAGAGCGGTGACGGCGTCCGTCGCGAGCCCGCTCGTATCACGGGTCGTAATTTTGATGTCGCCCGATTCGTCAACGACCGTCGGTGGTGTTCCCGTAAACTGACCGAGGACGATCACGGGAATAGACTGGTCAAACTGCGTCAGGCTGGCCTGATGCGCCTTGTCAGAGACCCGCAGAACAGAGTATCCCTGATCGAGCAGAGTCATCGTAACCGAGGCGCGATCTTCAGAAGTCCAGGGTGACGCTCCGGAGCCTTCGTAAATGATGACCTGCAGAGAATTGACTTCGTTTTTCATGATTCCTCGGAATTTTTGAGAAGCTTATCCGCAATTGCTTCGGCTGTCTCCTCACGCATATTCAGCACTTCGACTGAATCATCTTCGGGAAAAGTGATCCCGGCGTTGTGACAAAGCCACTTTACCGCGCGGGGATAGCAGGCTGCAATTTTAATCGGTGCATCTCCTTCGAATATCTGTTTGAGCCTCGGATCCTTCCGCGCCGACATCTCACAGAGGTCCGAGACGGTCTCAAAGGAGGCACCCGATTCGCAGAGTCGATTGAGGACTTCGTCTTTGACGTCGCCGGGCACGACACCTGCAAAGGCGCACCGACAGTAGAGAATGCGTGGGGGCTGGTCACTCAAATTGTTCGCAGGTTCGGTTGCCGACTAGGAGTAGATCTCAGCGCCTTTTTCGGCGAACTCGTCCGCTTTCTCCTGCATCCCTTTTTCCAGGGCTTCCTCCTCGGAAAGGCCTTCTTTGGCGGCATACTCGCGGACTTCTTCGGAAATCTTCATGGAGCAGAATGTCGGTCCGCACATGGAGCAGAAGTGCGCTGTCTTGGCGCCGTCCTGGGGAAGGGTTTCGTCGTGGAAATCACGCGCCTTCGTGGGATCGAGCGAAAGATTGAACTGATCTTCCCAGCGGAACTCAAAACGGGATTTACTGAGAGCATTGTCACGCTCCTGCGCTGCGGGGTGACCTTTTGCCAAGTCGGCAGCGTGTGCTGCGATCTTGTAAGTGACGACACCATCGCGGACGTCCTCACGGTTGGGAAGGCCGAGGTGCTCTTTCGGGGTCACGTAGCAGAGCATCGCGCATCCATACCAACCGATCATGGCAGCACCGATGCCGCTGGTGATGTGATCGTATCCGGGAGCGATGTCAGTCGTTAGCGGCCCAAGCGTGTAGAAGGGGGCCTCGTGGCACCATTCAATCTGCTTTTGCATATTCTCCTCAATCATGTGCATGGGAACGTGACCGGGGCCTTCGTTCATGACCTGCACGCCTTTGGACCAGGCGATTTCGGTGAGTTCGCCCTGCACTTCGAGCTCGCCGAACTGGGCGCGGTCGTTTGCGTCGGCAATGGAACCGGGACGGAGGCCGTCACCGATGGAGAAACTCACGTCGTAGGCGGCGCAAATGTCGCAAATGTCGCTCCAGTGCGTGTAGAGGAAATTCTCTTTGTGATGTGAGAGACACCACTTCGCCATGATCGAGCCGCCGCGGCTCACGATTCCGGTGGTCCGGGTCGCGGTCATGGGGATAAAGCGAAGAAGCACGCCGGCGTGAATCGTGAAGTAATCAACGCCCTGTTCAGCCTGCTCGATAAGGGTGTCGCGGAAGACTTCCCAGCAGAGGTCCTCAACACGTCCATTCACTTTTTCGAGCGCCTGATAGATCGGAACGGTGCCAATGGGGACAGGGGAGTTGCGGATGATCCATTCGCGGGTCGCGTGGATGTTCTTGCCGGTGGAAAGATCCATCACCGTGTCGCCGCCCCAGAGAGTCGACCACTGCATTTTCTCGACTTCCTCATCGATCGTCGAAGCCACTGCGGAGTTACCGATGTTGGCGTTGATCTTCACAAGGAAGTTACGGCCGATGATCATCGGCTCACTCTCGGGGTGGTTGATGTTCGAAGGGATGATGGCGCGTCCGCGGGCGACTTCGTCACGCACAAACTCAGGAGTGATGTAATCGGGAATCGAAGCTCCGAAGGAATTCCCCGGATGCTGAAAATTCATGAGGTTGCGCGGGCCATCGCTATCGGTTGCTGCCTTGAAAGCCTGCTCACGCCCAAGGTTTTCGCGGATTGCGATATATTCCATTTCCGGAGTAATAATACCCTGTTTGGCATACCACATCTGGGTTACAGGATGCCCTTTGGAAGCGCGAAGCGGCTCGCGCTTCAATCCGGGGTATTCTTTGAGCTGATTCTTCTCGTCCTTTTTCTCGTTGTAGCGGGAAGCGTGCTCGGCGGAGAGATACCCGTTGTCCTCGGGCTTCTCTTCGCGGCCCTCGTAGGTTTCCACATCACCCCGCGCGAGAATCCAGTCGCGTCGAATCGCAGGAAGTCCTTTTTTAATATCCCCTTTGAAATCAGGGTCGCCCCAGGGACCGCTCGTGTCGTAGATTTTCACCGGCTCATTCTGCTCAACGCGACCGTTCGGGTGCTTGGTATCGCTCAATGACACTTCGCGAAGCGGGACACGAATATCAGGGTGGATCGTTCCCTTAACATAGATGCGTTTGCTGTTGGGAAAAACGTCGGAAACGGTTTTCGGCTCGGACGGGCTGGATTCGCTGGGTGTGATCATGAGATAAATGTCAGAGTAGAGGAAAAGGATTCAGAAAATTCGACGCACCGGGTCACTCTTCCGAAAAGAGCCGGCTTCCGCGTTTGAATAAAGGTTAGAAATAAAATTCATAAATGACTCCCTGCGACAGCATTACCTGCTTCAGGTTCAAAGGGTCTTGCCTTGGCGGCTCTCAGCGTCGTGCGCTCCCCTGTCAGAACGGTGACAGGGTAACGGATTGGGCGGTCCCGTCAAGGAAATCAGGTAAGATCAACACGGTTCTCCACGATTGCGGGGAAGGGGGTGCGCTTCGAGGGGGAGACAGGGAGATTCGTTTCGAACCCGGCCGGCACCCTGCCTGTAGAAGAGGTGTCTGAACGAGCCCGCGCTGCTGAACCGGCCCTGCGTCAACCGGCTGCCAATCTGTGTGCACGATGAAAGCGGAGACCTTATTGATCCCACTGCACGAAAAATCCAACGGGAGCGGGGGAATTCATGCTGAGATCGTTCCACTTTCCACCGGCTCGCATTTGAATGAAGTGCTCTCTCCCGCCGCCGTTGTTGGGCTCACCGCGATCCCACTGAAACCAGGTAATCAGTTCACCGTCGCTCCATTTCCACAAATCTTCGACCTCTTCGTCGCTCCCGCCAAGCCATAGATGCAGGGGGCCCGCCATCTCAGTGAGGACGGCGTGAGTCGCTTCGTCTTTGATCCAGGCGAGGTGACCGCCCATTTTCTCCGCTCTCTCAGCTGCCTTTTTCCAGGTTGTCTTCCCGATCACGACCGCGTACCAGCTCCCGTTGTGAAAGACTGCATCCTCAGGAACCTCGATGGGGCGCTTCGGAGGCTTCGGCTTCCACGTCGTCAAAAACTGCTGATCATCAAGACTCAGAGTATTGATTGGAATCGCGACGGCTTGATCGTTATTCAGCAGGAGCGTTACTTCACTTCCCTCGATCTTCACCACTTTCCCTTCAGCGGTCTGCCCGTTCTGATTCGTCCAGGTTCGCCCGTAACCTGACTGGGCACAGATTAGAGCTGAGAGAACAATCACGGGAAGAATCGAAAGCGAAACGGGGCGTTGGAAAACAGGATGGAAGCGGTTCATTGGAAAAAGTCTCCAGATCAGACGCACAGGAGAAACGACTTATTCCAATTTTTGCCCCATTTAAAAACCAACGGCTCCCTCGACACTACCTACCGTAGAGGGAAGGCATCAGTTCGAAATCTCATCCCAAATTGTAACTGCCCACTTCGGCTAAAGTGTGATTAACTTCCTGACGATGCATCAACCAGCCCAGTTCAGTGAGCCCTGCCAACGTGCCTTTGAGAGAATGAAGACGATACTCTTCCGGCCTTTTCATGCGGGAAAGTGGTTTGCTTTGGGATTTTCGGCATGGCTTGCGACCCTCGGGGAAGGTGGCGCGAACTCCTCCTTTCAGGGGGACTTTCCTGTTCCCGACACAAATGATGGGGAAGAGGGGGAGCAAACGGGAATTGAGAGTCCGATGGAGGAATTCGAGCAATTCCGGGACACCGCGATGCAGTGGATCCAGGACAATCAGTGGGTCATCGGCGTCGCGATCGCCGGATTGATTCTTATCCTCGCCATTTTCATCGTGATTTGCTGGTTGAACTCACGCGGCAAATTCATGTTTCTCGACAACGTGGTTCACAACCGCGCCGAAGTGGCGCTGCCATGGCGCGAATACCGGGCTGAAGGCAATTCCCTTTTCCGCTGGGTCCTCTGCTTTCATCTCGCGACCGGCGCTATCGTGATCGCACTGCTCGCCGGAACAGGCTACTGGCTCTTCACTCAGTTCACCGGGGCGGAAACATTCACCACCCCGATAATTCTCGTCTCGGTGGGCGCCACGTTGGCATTTCTCGCCTTCATATTCCTGATCATTTACGCCTGGACGCTTCTGACTCATTTTGTGGTGCCGCAGATGTATCAGCACCGGATCAACGCATCAGAAGCCTGGGGAAAGGTCTTGAGGCTTCAGCGGGAAAGGGGCGGAGCGCTGTTTGTCTTCTTCCTTCTCCAAATGCTTCTGGGCCTGGCCTCGGGAATGATCCTCCTCGCTTTTGCTCTCATGACCTGCTGCATCGGGCTCATCGTTCTCGCAATTCCATATCTCGGTGCGGTTCTCATGCTTCCGATCACAGTATTTTTCCGTGCCCTCGGACCGGAGTTCCTGCGCCAGTTCGGCCCCGAATACGATCTTCTTGCTTCACGGCCGCCGACGATTGAATCTGTTTAGATGACTTTTTCAGAGTTGCTGATAATCAGATCCTGAGGAAGAGTTCCAATTGAACCCAAGAAAACGGTCTTCTCTGCCGTTTCAGTCTTGTTCATGAGGATACTCGACCGCTATATCGCACGTCAGATTTTCATCTCCTCCGTTTATGCGGTGGCGGTGATCATCATTATTCTGGTGCTCGGAAATGTTTTCAAAGAGATTCTGCGGGAGCTCGCGAAACGCCCCGACCTCGATCTCTGGTTCGTTATGAAATTCATCGCACTCGTGATCCCCATTTCACTGAGCCTTGCGATTCCCTTTTCGTTCCTGACCGCGATTCTTCTCGTCTTCGGGCGACTTTCGGCGGACAGCGAGTTCATCTCAATGCGAATGGCCGGACTCAGCATGGCCCGAATCTGCCTGCCTGTCGGGGTTGTCGCGTTATTCTTCACCGGAGTGTGCGGTTATGTAAACCTTTCGGTGACCCCGGCCGCGAAGACGGAAATGGAAGGAATGAAGGACTCGCTCTTCAATCTCGTGAAGCGTGAACCAATGCTGCTTTTCCCTGATAAGAGCGTTATGACCGACCTGCCCGAGCATGTCGTTTACGCCAACAAAGAAGACGGTGTCCTCAAGGGCTTCAACATGGTCAAAACCAAGGGATATATTCCTCAATTCTTTGCCATGGCGGAGCAATCTGAGGTCTCCGTTGAGCTCGAGCAGGAGGATCCTGAACTGGTCATGAAGATGAAGAATGTAAACCTTCTCATGGCTGCTCAGGACCAGTCTTTCATGGAGGCAGCTCAGCCGGTCTTCATGACCGAGGCCACCGCAGGGGTCTCTCTCGCGAACTTCGCAAGCGGAAGCAAAGGGGTCAAGGATCAACCCGAGAACGTATCGCTTCGTCGGCTCATCGAAAAGGTCACTGATAAAACTCTGGATCCCGCCCAGCAGGCGGTCTACCGGACGGAGATCAATATGCGGTGCGCGTTTTCATTGTCCTGTATCACCTTTGCTCTCATCGGTATACCACTTGGACTCACCGCTCAGCGCCGCGAGGGCACGGCCGGCTTTATCATCAGCATGGTACTCGCTGTGATCTACTACATGATGCTTTCTGCAGCGGCAGCCAAGAGCGATGACACTGAGGCAAACGCCCATATTCTCGTCTGGATTCCCAACGTGCTGTTTCTCGCTGTTGGTGCCATCCTCTTCTGGCGCATGAGCCGGAAATAGGTTTCAGGCGGTTTGATGAAAGAGCCGCTCGCGGGGGAGGTGCTTTTCCAGCTCAGAGATCATCGTCCCTACCAGATCAGCCTCGATCGCCTCCGGATAGGTCATTTGCCCTTTCTGCAACGTCATCTCCTCGAGAGCAAAAAGCGGATCGGTGGGATAAAGTCTTACAATTCGGTCGTGCATCGCCTTGGGAAAACGCATCGGTCCCAGCGTGACCGAGTGGATCATCGCCGCGTCGACTTCACGAAAGATTGACTCGACCATTTCGGAATACAATTCCCTGAAACCGGGCCACGGGATGAGAGGATCGAGCCTCAGGCCAACCATCCAACCCTGTTGGGTCAATGACCTGCCCCTCTTAAGTCGACGCTCGAAGGACGGAGCTCCGTGTTCGATCTCACTCGCAATCACATCGGGGGAGAGGGTGAATGCCGGTATAATATTCGGAACAGGATCAGAGGCCTCGAGGACCCGTGTATTAACACTCTTGGTTCGCAGCTCCATCGCAAGGCCGGGGCGGTCGGAAAACCAGGGAACGAAATGCTCCGCGAAGCCCGTGAGTGATTCCATCGCCAGCGAATCACAGTCATATCCGGAAAAGAGACAGAGATCGTCACCGACTTTCTCGCGGGTCTCCTCGATGTCGTGCTCGAATGCCTCGAAGTTCACGAAGAAGAGATAGTTCGCCGACCGATACATCCCCTGAAGAAAACAATAACGGCAGTCGTAAAGACAGTTCAGCATGTGGCTGAAGTAGTAATTGTGCTCTGGACCAATGCTGTAGTCAGGTGGCGTCGGTAGCACGGTTTGCCCTTTTTTCCCGGCGAGAATGAGCGAAGGGCGCTGCTTTTGAAGGCGGAAATTCTGAGACTTCACGTTGAAAATCTCCCCATAGTGATCGCACTCAATCACGGTGGCGCGAGGGTGCCTCTTCAGGACTTTCTCAACGCGGGGATGGTTTTTCACCCCCGACTCTACGTAGATGGTATCCATTTCGCTTAGGCCGCACCCAACGCTTTGAGACCCAAATCCAGGAACTTAAAGAGCACAAACCAGGCGAGAATGTTGATCAAAAGAACGAGACCGATAATCCCGAATACGACGATGAGAGGCCCCCAGCCGCCCGGTTCCTGCTCGCCATCGTCGCTCTCCAAATAGGTATTGAGCATTTTGTAGTTCCGCGAGTTGGACTTAAACCAGAAGGAAAAGGCATCTCCGAGAAAGGGAACCACTCCGACAACAGCGTTCAGGAGCATGTTGCCGCCCATCTTGATGAGCGAGCGGAAGGGAATGCCTTTTTTGCCGGCTTCACCGAGAATGGTCGCGCCAATGATAGTTGCGACGGTTTCACCTCCATAGGGGAGTATTCCCAAAATCGGGTCGAGACCGAAGCGAATGTTAGTGCCGGGAACGCGAATCAATTCGTCGAGAATCCACGAGACACGTTTCGAAGTGCGCGCCTTTTTGATCAGAGCGTCTTTCGAACTCTCTCGAGCCGTAGTTTCGTTGCCATCTGAGTCCGGAGAGCTTTTTTCTGTCATAGGAGGGGAGAAACAGAAATCAGTTCAGGGGAGGTGGCGTATCCAAAGGTGGCGCAGTGTCCTGCGGCGGAGCACCTGCTGCGGCTGCGCGGCCCTCTTTCATTTTCTTAAAGATGAAGAAGATCAGTAAAACGGTGACCGCGAGGATAACGATTCCGAGGATGGGACGGTAAAATATCCAGGCAAACCCAACTGTGAGGGTCCAGACGATGCCTGCGAGAAGAAAGGCGACGAGCCCTGTACCGGCACTGACAAGGCGCCCCACGAAAGGCAGCACGTCCGCGATCACTGCAAGCGGCTTCAGGATCATTCCAAAGCCCATGCTGAGAAGGACGAAGCCACCGACTCGAATCGCCCAGGCGAGCATCTTGTTGCGGTCCTGCGCCAGCTGAAACATCTCCTGAGAATTCAGGGTTCCCGACTCGAGAAGCGCAACCTTCCCACCTGTCTTTGCCGAATAGTGAACGAGGGTTGATCCCTGCTGCTGAGCAACAACACTGAGCGGACCGGGGCGAATAATCGAGAAGCTCACCCGGATATCGCCAATCGCCGGCGCGTCAGCATTGGCACCGAAATAGACATAATTCTCAACAATCTTCGCACCGTTCTTTACCTCCGCCGCAGCTTTGTCGAGTGAGGCCGGCAGGTAGGCTTCTGAATTGGAAATTTTCGAAATGAGGAACTCGGGAAGGTTGAAAGCACCGACCGAAACTTTATCCGCCTGATAGCTTTCGGAGCGGTATTTCATCTCACTCGTATTGGTGTGACCGTTAGTTACCTTGAACTCACTGGAATTGACCGGCTTTCCTACCCACTCCTGACGATAGGAGTAGGTTTTCTTGCTATCAACACTGCCGCCGACGTTCTTCTTCTCCTCTGTCTTGACCTGCTCGACCCACTGATAGATTTCCGCTTTGCGAATCAATCGGATCGCGGATTCCGTAATACCGAAGACCGGATCGGAGATGGGGCTCCCTGTTTTGGCCTGACCGGTAAAATGGATGAGCTTACCCTCCATCGCCGGGTCCACCGACTCGGAACCCACCTCTACAACTGAACCGGCGCCCTCCTTGAGGTCCTTGTAGCGCTTCACGGATCGCCCTTCATTCCAAAAGAGAAGGACAACGCCCAGTGCGACGGCAATGATGCCGAAGATGATTCCACCAAATGAATTCTTGGCCCGACTACCGAATCCCTGGCGGGTCGTCTCAACGAAATTGCTCATACGTGTGTATGTAGCAAAATCAGGTGGGGACTGCAACCGCTAAGCGGTGTCGAAAACGAATCACTAGACCATTGCGTTCGTTTTGATATCCATCAACATCTGAGCGTTGGACGGGTATCTCTCCATGCACTTGAGAAGCCACTCCATCGCGTCAACAGGCTTATACCCACCGAGTCCGCGACGGATTACATAGATTTTCTCAAGGACATGCGGAGGAAGCAACAGCTCCTCGCGCCGGGTCCCTGACTTGTGAATATCGACGGCAGGATAAACGTAATTTTGTGCAATCTGACGATCGAGAACCAGCTCCATGTTGCCGGTTCCTTTGAATTCCTGGAAAATGGCTTCGTCGGCTTTGCTGTTCGTCTGGATCAATGCTGTTGCAATGATAGTCAGCGAACCAGCCTCACGTGTGTTCCTCGCAGCAGCGAAAATGCGACGGGGAACCTCGAGCGCTCCGACGGTGAGTCCACCACTGGCGGTGCCGCGGCCTTTGCCTCCGCGCATCTGGCTGTTGAAAGCACGAGCCAGTCGAGTGATCGAATCCATCAGCATCACGACATGCTTGCCTGCTTCGACGAGGCGTTTGGCACGCTCAATCGCGAGCAGAGCGATACGGGCGTGATCCTTCGCTTCACTGTCATTGGAGCTTGAGAAAATCTCCACCCCCGGAAAGGAGCGCTGAAAATCAGTCACTTCCTCGGGACGTTCATCAACGAGAAGCACCATGAGATGAATCTCTTCGTCGTAATTTTTCTGGATTCCTTCCGCGATATGGTGAAGAAGCGTCGTCTTCCCGGTGCGGGGAGGAGCAACGATCAGCCCGCGCTGCCCGCGACCAATCGGTGCGACGAGATCAATGACACGGGTGGTTGCCCGGGTTGATTCGGTTTCGAGGGTAAGCTTCTTATTCGGGTTGATCGCAGTCAGCTCCTCAAAATAGGGGAGGAGTGCGTATTCTTCCGGTGAAGCATCGTTGATCGAAACCAATTCGATCAGCTGGGGTCCGCGGAGACCCTCTTTCGAAATGCATTTAACCATCAAACCGTCACGAAGACCGTGAATACGGACGATCTCAGGCGTGATGAAGACATCCTTGGGAGACTGCTGAAATCCGCGCTTACTTTCACGGAGAAATCCGAATCCCTTCGAAGAAATCTCAACGATTCCCTCGGATTCTATCGCAGGGGCAGCTTCGAGAGCAGCGGCCTCACGGGCACGCTCCTTTTCTTTACGCTCCTGATAGCGCTGCTTCCGCGTTTTCTGAGGTGGACGGTTCTCTGAATTCTCGTCTCCGGATGAGTTATTGTCAGACTCGCCTTCGGCTTCGTCGTTGCGGGGCTTTCCGTCACCGCCATCCTGTCTGCGACGACGATTGTTTCCCCGTCTCCCACCACTGTTGCGCGGAGAACGTTGGCGGCCATTGCGTCGCTCGTCACGACCTTCATTGTCGGAGCGGTTTTCGGAGTTCTCTTCCGAATGATTGTCTGAAGACTCAGAAGTCGATTCTGAACGTTTCTTCCTCGAGGGAGCGCGATCGGATTTTTCTTTCCCGGCGCCTTTTGGGGCGGAATCAGGCGTCGACTGCGAGCCTTCCGAAGAATCGTCCTGAACGGGGGCTTTTACTGCCTTTTTCTTCGGTTTCGACGATTTTTCTTCCGCAGCCACCTCAGATTTCTCCTTTCGCGGTGCCCTCGACGCTTTCCCCGGAGCCTTCTCCTTTGTTGCCGCCGCAGCAGTCTTTTCCTTTGATGACGCGCGCTTTGGCGCATCCGGTTGATCGGTAGAATCGTCGTGACTCATGAAACTCTGTAGAAAAGGGGGAAGGGATTGGGAAATCCTTTTGGAAATTGCTAAAACTCAGAGAGCCTTGTCATCAAACGCATTTGGAAAATCTGAGATAACCATGGCGATAGGCAGGCAAACACTGAATTAATTTAATACGGATCGTATCCGAGGTAACTGGTTTGGTCGTCTTGACTGTCAAGAGAACCAAAGTTCAAATCAAAGCGTGAGCAGAATGCCACGCCGACAGAAGACGTTGTCCCTTAATATTTTCGCAGACTTACTGTGCAGGAAATAGATGAAAAGAAGCACAGATCAGTAGTCTGGAACAGGTCAGAGACAATTGACTGTGGCTTGAGAGGAGGAATCACGCAAGTATTTTTTTCCCTGCCAAATAGAGCGCAGCCTAACAGCACTAACGGGTTGATTGAATTTCTTCAAGATACTTTGCCAGTGCATCGACGGTCACTTCGGCCACGTTTCCGTGAACGGTCGCAAAGGGGGGCACAAACCAGGGCGAGCTGCCAATGACGTCGTGCAGCACCCTGATTTCACCGTCACATCGCCCACCCGCACCGATTCCGATCGTAGGAATCCGAACCGCCTCCGTAATCGCTTCGGCCGCCGAAGGGAGCATACTCTCCAGCACGATAGCGAAAACGCCCGCCTCCTCCAATGCCTTCGCGGCCACGACCATTTCGTCAACTTCGGCACCGGTTTTTCCCTTTTTCTTATAACCACCTTCTTCCTTTACCCGCTGGGGAAGCATTCCGAGATGCCCGCACACCTCGATTCCGGAAGCGCGCAACCTTTTCACCTTTTCAATCTGGCCGAGCCCGCCTTCCAGTTTTACGGCATCTGCTCCTGCGGCGATCAATTGACGGCTGCTTTCGAGAGCCATTTCCGGATCGTCATAGGTATGAATCGGCAAGTCGGCGACAATGACAGCATGCTTTGCCCCGCGGGAAACCATTTCAGTGTGATAGATGATCTGCGCCAACGTCACCGAAGTCGTGTCTGGATGACCCGCAACAACCATGCCCAACGAGTCGCCGACCAGAATCATCTGAATACCGGCCTCGTCGCACAACCGGGCCATAGGGTAATCGTAAGCGGTGATCGCCGAGATAGGTCGCTGGAGACGATCGGCAATGGGAAGAGTGGGGGATGGATCCATTTTTTGGATTCTAAACGATTAATGAAATGTCGCAAATCCACTTGGAACTCTTTGCCCTCAACGACCGCGGGTCGAAGAAGCCACATTCAGAGGATTAAATTTTAATTTTAATTTTAAAATAAGTTATAAATAAATTGTTTAATTATGAAAATTATAATAAGATATTAGAACACAAACCAAAAGTCCTGAGTGGCGGAGCTTGAGAACTCCTGCCGCTGTTTAAACAAAAAGCGTAAGAACCATTCAGGCAAAACAAACAGACAACATGTTCATCGGCATCGACAACAGGCCACGCGACTTATTCTACTTTCTTCCTGAGATTCAGGAGAATGCACTGCCAACGGCACCGGAGTCCCTTTGGGAACTCCCCGTGACCGCTCAACAGCGATATGATGAAAGCAAGCGTGTCCCTATTGGCAGACAACCACTGAGTCGACGCTCATTCCCCGGGGGTGCTATTTATCCCACCGACAAGCCCTCCTCTAAACGGAAGCCGGCAAAAGAGACCCTCGGGAATGATTTCACCAACTATAAGGTCTGACAAAATTTTGCCTTACGGGCATTGGTGAAGAGATGAAAGTGGGGCGGGGTCGAAAGATTCCGCCTCATTTCTTTTCCGGCCACTTCTTCTCACGCTTTGGCTTTCGATTGCCCTTGCCCTGGATGAGAAAAGTGATTTCACCCTTCGGATTTACCTCGGTGAAATGGGCGCGAACCTCCTGAGCCTGCCCTCGATGGAACGACTCAAATTTCTTCGTTAATTCTCTGGCCACACAGATCTCGCGCGCGGGCTCAATTTCGCAGAGAGCATTCAGAGTTTTCAAAAGACGGTGCGGAGACTCGTAATAAATCGAAGTCTCTTTGCGATCCAGTGCCGCTGTAAGCTCGTTTACCCGCCGGCCGGACTTTACCGGAAGGAAACCGCCGAAGTAGAATGCGTCAGTCGGCATTCCCGAGCCGGCAAGGGCCGTGACCACCGCACAGGCACCGGGGAGAACTTCGACAGGCAATCCGGCATCGTAGCTCGCCCTGACAATCCGGTAACCGGGATCTGAAATTGTCGGCATTCCTGCGTCGGACACGTAGGCAATGACCTCGCCGTTCAAAGCACGCTCGACGAGCCGCCCGGAACGCTGCTGTTCATTGTGCTCATGGAGAGCAACCAGCTCCTTGTTTTTCACACCAAGGTGATTCAGCAGACGGGAGGTATGCCGGGTGTCTTCACAGGCGATGACATTGGCGTTCTTGAGCGCTTCCGCTGCGCGAAACGTAATATCGCCGAGATTTCCAATGGGGCTCGCCACGAGTTGAAGACGCCCGCGCCCGACAGCCGGAGAGGCATCGGTACTGCCGGAGGGCGACTCATCGTCACCAATACTCATTAAATCGTCAGCCGGCTCGGAGTTACCATCCATTAGCCAACTGCGAGACGAGCTGCGTAGCAAGGTCTTCAGCAGCGATGGCAAGAGCGCCCCGCTCACCGACCTGGAAACTCTCATCAACCACCTGAATGGTTGATCCATAGACACGTCCAAGATTCACCGAAAGAGGGTCATAGCTCCTCTTTTTAGAGAGCACCGCACCTTTGTCTACCGTTTCATCCTGCAATCCCGTAATCCGCTCACCTGTATTCGGATCAGCGAGGTAGAAATCACAGATCAATTGCACACTCAATTCCGTAGACTCCAGAGTGTTGGTTTTCACCGCGCGCAGCTGGGTCTTAGTGGTATCGGAGATAGTCCCCATGAGCACGGCGTCGCAGTTAGCCCGGTTCGAAACTTTGTAGGTTCCGTCGGCCTGAATCTCTTTTAAAACCGCATTGGTGACCAGACTCGAAAGCCTCGGTTCAAGCGTAGCGTTCTTAAAGCTGGGAATGAAAATATTGTTGATCCCGGAATAGCTGGCCGGCTTGGCTCCGCCAAGCTGATAACCGGCGCAACCGCTCAAACTGACAAGCGCACCGCAAATAAGAGCAAGAAAAGAAAGTGAAGATACCGGCTTCATGGGAACAATATTGGGAGGCATCGAGCCTCTTTCGTTAAATCGAAACGAAATTTACAGCAATGACCCGAAATTAGGCCGGAAAACCAGAAAGACAAGCCTCTAATCAATCGCTGTTTCAAAAACCTCTTATTCGCCATCCGTTGCGGAGGTATCATCACCGGCTAAAGGAAGGATTTCGTCGGAGGAGGTGCGCATTTCCACCTTGTCTTTCTTCAGTGGATTAGCCCCGAACAATCCAGCTTTCTTCTCAACCGATTCCGGAGCGTTATCGAGTCGGTTTAAGCGCTCCTGAGCTTTGGATGCCCAGCTTGTATTTGGGTTTTTAATCACTTCGCGATAATAAATTCTCGCAGAATCCGGCTTCCCGCTGTTCTCGTAGAACATTCCGGTCTTGTAGAGCTTCTCCATGGAACGTGCCTCAATTTCGCTCAAATCGGTCTTGATCTCTGCAGCGCGCTGATCGTCCGGATTCTGATTCACAAAATCAAGTCCGGCTTCCACCTGAGCTCGATCCATAACAGGACTTTCAGAATCTTCCGCTTTTACGCCGCGCAGGCGGAAAATTTCATACTGAGCTTCCTTGGCATAGGAAGTGCCGGCATAGGTATCAACCACAGACTGAAATGCAGCGATCGCTTCATTCATTTCCGCGACCTTGGATCGAACGTAGCCGATATTCAGCAACGATTTGGGCGCATACTCAGAGTGGGGCGCATTCGTGCTGATAAACTGAAACATCTCAATCAGGGCTGAGGGCTGAATCGGAGCACCCAGGCCCAGAAATCCTTTTTTGTCCGACTTCCTCAGTGATTCAGCAATAGCGAACTGGCGCCCGATCGCTTCATTGAATCTCGGTGAATTGCGATGATTCGTGATCAGCTCCTCATATTCCTCAAATGCTTTGCGACCATCACCATCGGACTCGAGAAGCCGGGCGTAATTGAACTTAGCCTCAGCGCCGGCCTCCGTCCTTGGATAAGAGCGACTCACTGATTTGTATGTGTCACGAGCCTGACGTTTCTTACCGGATGACTCGTAGGCAGCTGCCTTTTTCAACAAGGCATCAGCGGTGCCTTCCTGAGTGCTGAGTTGCTCAGCATTCAAAACTTTCTTCTCACTGCGCTTGAAGAGATCAAGAGAGTGAGCTGGATTGGGCAAAATAAGAGAAATGCAGGTGCCCAGAAAAAGTGAGCGAAGTCCGTTGTTCATACAGAATAAAAATTGGGGAGTTTTAAAGTAACCGATACAAATAGCCGGGCAAACTGATTTAAGTGATGATTGAGTGCGGATCAAGACGCGCCGTCAAAGTCGACCGGGCAATGCGAAATGTCAGCAGCCCGTAATTATAATGAGTTGCCAGCATTCCATGTGGAACACCCGGTTCAATAAGAGAACGAGCGAGACACAGGGATCTTAGAACAGGAACATTGCAACCGCTGCCCAAAGAACCTCAATCACCCATTCCACATCACATTAGAATAACTTCCGACAATATATGTAATGTAAAATACAGGATCATGATACCCGCTGGTCAGGCCCCTTCTTCCGGGGCTTTGGCGAAAACTCTCAAAAAGGCAGGTACACAGACGCGCCTCATGCGTGTCACGGTTAGTCTTGAAGCGTTTCCAAAAATGGTATTTACTCCCCGAATAATTATACAATCTGAATTCAATATGGATTTACCCCCGAACCGAATCAGTCGTCGGTCGACAATTCTCAACGTCCTGCTCGTAGGCTCTCTTATCGCTGCTCCCGTTTTCGCTGACGAGCTGGTAACCTCACGTCCGCTTGCCGGAACATCCCGCGACCCGGAGCTCACGACGCTGTTTAAACTGCTCAAGCCGGAGGAAACCGGAGTGAATCATGTCTCCCCGATCCTCGCCGATCACCCTCTTGCCCGCGCCTACCACTCGTCATCAGCCTGTGCTGCGGTTGCGGTCGGAGATCTCGATTTGGACGGGCGCCCTGATATCTTTGCAGGCAACGGTCCTCTCGAGAACGGTCTCTACCTGCAACGCGAAACGCTGAAATTTGAAGATGTCACCGCCCTGGCCGGCGTCGGCGGAGGCGATGAAGCCTGGGCCGTTGGGATTTCACTTGCCGATATCGACAATGACGGAGATCTCGATATTTACGTCTGCAATTACGATTTCCCCAATCAGCTCTTTATTAACTCGGCTATCGAAAATGGCGTGAGAACCGAAGGGCCTATCACCTTTGTTGATAAAGCTGCTGAGTATGGTCTCGATATCAAGGAAGGCTCTGTCATCCCCGCATTTGCAGATTTCGACCGCGATGGCGATCTCGACGTCTATATTCTAACCCACCAAATCTATCGCGAATCCGGCAGACCTGCGGAACCGATCGGGATTTTCGACAAAGACGGTAAGCTCTATGTCGGCGAAGAATGGCAGCGCTGGTACGAAGTCGATCAGAATAAACGCGGCGACAACGGCGAGTTCCTTTACACTGAATCCGGTCGTCCTGACTACTTTTTACGCAACGACGGTGAAAAAGGTTTCGTGGAAATTACCGAGGCTGCCGGCATTACGAAGGAACGTCACTGGGGCAATTCCGCGACCTGGTGGGACTACAATTACGACGGCTGGCCCGACCTCTACGTGGGCAACGATTTCAAAAGCCCTGATTTCCTCTATCGCAATAATGGCGACGGAACGTTCACGGAAGTGTCTGAGAAGCACGTTCGACACACCACCTGGTTCTCCATGGGAGCAGTTCAGAGTGACTTCAACAACGACGGATACATCGATTTTCTCCTCGCCGACATGATGCCCAAGACGCATTACATGCAGATGGCATCGATGGCTTCCATGGCTGATCGACACGACAATCTATATTACGTGGACGGTGCTGAACAGATCATGCACAACACGATGCATGTTAATACGGGCACGAACGAGTTTCTTGAAGGTGCCTGGATGGCCGGCGTGGCACAGACCGAATGGACCTGGGCGATTCGAAGTGCCGACTTTGATAACGACGGACTCTCAGACCTCTTTTTCTGCAACGGAATTCCCCGTCAGTTCAATCACTCGGATCTGCCTGAAATCAGCCACGCAACGCTGGTTGGCAAAACTCACTGGGATCACTACCGGGACACTCCAACGCGACGCGAACAGAATCTGGCCTACAAGAATCTGGGAGATTTCCAGTTTGATGACGTTTCCAGGGCGTGGGGCCTCGATCACGTTGGTATGTCATACGGCGCATCACTTTCCGATCTCGACGGTGACGGCCGCGTCGACCTTCTCACCTCAAATCTCGATGATCCTCTCAGCATCTATCACAACCAGAGCACTGAGGGAAACCGGATCGTTGTGGAATTAAAAGGAACCCGGAGTAACACTCAGGGAATCGGAACGCTGGTCACGATTGAGACTCCTGACGGAACCAAACAAAGCCGACAGCTGTTTCCTTATGGCGGCTACCTCGACGCCGATGAGCCCATTCTCCAGTTCGGTCTCGGAGACAATGCCGCCGTCACAAAAATGAGACTGGAATGGCCCAGTGGAGAAATTCAGGAAATTTCCAATCTCAAAATCAATCATCGCTATACCATTACCGAGCCCGACACAGGCGCGAAACCGGATCCACCGGTCAAGTCCCGTGAGCTCCGGAATCCCTGGTTCCGCGAAGTCCCCTCACTCAAGGGATTCTCTCACAAAGAGCTCGAATTTGACGACTACGACAGACAACCGCTCCTGCCTTTCAAATTATCACAGCTCGGGCCCGGCCAGGCATGGGGCGACATAGATGGTGACGGCGATCCGGATTTCGTTCTATCCGGTGCTGCCGGACAGCCAACTCAGATTTTCAGGAATCAAACCACCCCCGGATCCGGCGATGTCATTCTCGCTCCGGACCCGCAAGCCATTTTCGAGGAGGACGCCCGTTTCGAAGACATGGGAATGCTTCTCGTCGATATCGATGGTGATGGCGATCTTGACCTCTACGCAGCCAGCGGCGGAGTGGAAGCAACACCGAATTCTCCGGTTCTGCTCGACAGACTCTATCTCAACGATGGAAACGGGAATTTCAAACCAGCTGCTGAAGATACCCTGCCCGGTTCAATGAACAGTTCGGGCACAGTTTCCGCCGCTGATTTTGACCGGGACGGCGACCTTGATCTCTTTGTCGGTTCACGATCCATCCCGGGAATGTTTCCACTTTCGCCGAAGAGCTCGCTCCTGCGAAACGACAATGGCAAATTCACAGATGTCACCGCGACATTGGCTCCCGGACTGGTCGAACCGGGAATGGTGACGAGTTCACTCTGGAGTGATGCCGACAATGACGGTTGGCTCGATCTCATTGTCACAACCGAATGGGGCCCCATCAAGTTTTTCAAAAACAACCGGGGCACCTTCGTCGATCACGGTGCTGAGTCGGGACTTGAAGGCACCGGACTCGCCTCCCATGGTTGGTGGACCGGAATCGATGGCCGCGATATCGACAACGATGGCGACATCGACTACGTCGCCACCAATCTTGGACGAAACTCTACTTACAATGCCAGCCTTGAGTCACCTGAGTTAATTTTCTTCGGTGATTTCGATAATTCAGGGAAATCGCACATTGTCGAAGCCCGCTTCCTCACCGAGAACGGCGAAACAATTTGTTATCCCCGCCGCGGCTTCATGGCGTCTGTCGGTGCTATGCCGTTCATTGCAGATAAAATACAGACCTTCCACAACTACGCGTCGCTTCCTCTCTCAGGGATTTACGATATCGACAAAATCCAGGCTGCGAGCCAGTTCAGAGCGAACAATATGGATAGCTCCGTTCTCATCAATGATGGAACGGGGCGCTTTGAGATGAAGGCCCTGCCGCATCTCGCTCAAATTTCGCCGGGATTCGGAATTGTCCTCCGCGACATCGATCTCGATGGCCTCTGCGACTGCTACATCGTCCAAAATCAGTTCAACATCACCGCAGAGCAAGGTCGTCTCGACGGCGGACTCAGCACCTTGCTGAAAGGAACCGGCAACCCGTCGGAGCCTTTTGAACTGATCTGGCATCACGAAAGCGGCCTCGTCGTTCCCGGCGACGCCAAGAGCCTTGCTGCAGTCGATGTGAACCTCGACGGCTGGGAGGATTTCGTGGTCGGAGTGAATGATGCAGATCCTCAAATTTTCGTTAATGATCTCGCGGATCGCTCTCCGGGAACCCCCTTGCGGATCAGGTTGAAAGGTGCGGCGGGAAATCCTCAGAGCATCGGAGCTAAGGTTACGGTCACAGCAGGTAATTTTGCGCCCCAAACCGCAGAAATTTTTGCAGGTGGAAGTTATCTGGGGCAGTCCGGATCAGACCTCATCTTTGCGGTTCCAAAGGACACGAAAACGCCAATCGAAGTCACAGTTCGATGGCCTGACGGCAAAAGCAGTGTAACCAAAGCCGCTCCTGAAGCTAAATTTCTTGAGCTGGATCGCAAATAGCCCGCCTGCACCCGGGAAAGAGAGGCTCGATACCTATTGACGGGCCTGTTAAACTATATTCAATGCTGTACCTACTTTAGAGGATGAAACGACAAATCAAACCATCTCCGATTCACGCAGTCCGTGCGCTCGTTGCGCTCATGATATTGGGAATGACTCTCTCCACACCACTCGTGGCAGAGGAAGCCGATCCCGTCGCCAAACTGCAGGCGCTTCTTGAGCAGCATCAGGTTACCGTTCTTGATCCGAAGCAGAAGTATTCCAAAGAGAGAGTGGAACTCGGGCAGGCCCTCTTTTTTGATCCCCTCATCGGCGGCAATCGCGATGTTTCCTGCGCGACTTGTCACCACCCTCTCACCGCCACTGCCGATGGCAGATCACGCGCCGTGGGAACGAGAGCCTACGTAGATAAAGGCCGGCGCATGCCGGAAGGACTCCGGCTCGTTGATGTTGAAGGCCGAGACCCCGTTCTCATGGGATTCAACCTGAGCAGTGCCGCGCACCCGTTCACTCCCCGCAATTCGCCTGAAATCTTCAACCGCGGAGATTCCGACTGGCACTCCATGTTCTGGGACAGTCGCTGCTATCAGCGGGAGGACGGGAAGTTTGTCGTCAATCAGGCAAGACTGACAAAGACCGAAAATTACTTCCAGGTCGTCATGCCCGACATCGTGGAGAACGTGCTCGCGGCTCAGGCGATGATGCCGGTTCTATCCAACGCCGAGATGCGCGGCACTAAAGGCGAGAAGGATTCGGCCGGTGTTCACAACGAAGTCGGTGAGGTCCTCGGACAGAATGAAGAGGAAATCTGGGCCGCTCTCATTCAAAGGCTCATGAACGTGGAAGCCTATCGGAAGATGTTCAAAGCGGCCTATCCGGATGTCGCTCAGGACGAGATTCACTTTGCTCACGCCGCAAATGCTATCGCTGCATTTGAAATTGATTCGTTTTCTTTCTACGACAGCCCTTTCGACCGTTTCCTCGCCGGCGAAACCGATGCTCTCAATGAGACCCAGCTTCGCGGCGCTCTGCTGTTCTATGGAAAAGCCAACTGCGTTTCCTGTCATTCCGGAAAGCTTCTCACGGATCAAAAGCACTACAATATGGGCGTTGTTCCGATTGGCCCCGGCCCCAACGAGCAGGAGGACTACGATCTCGGCATCATGCTTCGCAGCGACTACGACCTGGAAGACAGATTCAAATTCAGAACGCCCCCTCTCCGCAATGTGGAACTTACCTTTCCCTACATGCACAATGGTGCCTACACCACCCTCGAAGCGGCAGTGAGACATCAACTCAGTCCGGGAACTGAGCTCGACAACTACGACGCCGGACAGCTTGAACCCGAATTCCGGGGCGCGGTGCACAACAGCAGCGAAGTCGTCAAGCTGGTCAAAAAGACAATGAACGCGGAGCACAAGATCCCGAGCTACTATACCGACGAAGAAGTGAGCGATCTTGTTGAATTTTTGAAATCTCTCACAAGCCCGTCAGCCAGAAATCTCGAGTCGACAATACCTGAAAGTGTTCCCAGCGGATTACCCATGGTACTGCCTTTTCCAGCCTCTGATTAGCCCGATTCACAAATCACTGGCAGTTTTGCTTTTTTCGCCTTAAAATGCGCGCTTTGCGCCGCTTGTTACCAATTCGTGTTTTTTGCAGGTGCCGATTTATCGAGACTTGAATGACCACCCTTTCTGTTCTGCCTTTTCAGGCTGATTCTCTCAACAGCACTTTGCTGTCCGAGCTTGCGCTTCATCTTCCCGGACCGTTCGTTTCCATCCTCATCCTGGTGGCGTTCCTTCTCCTCAATGCCCTCTTCGTCGCGTCAGAGTTCGCGTTGATCAAAGTTCACGTTTCCCAGATCGAGGAAGCCGCCGCTGAAGGACGCCGAGGCGCTGACACCGCTCTGAAGATGTCGACCAACCTGAACGCCTACATATCAGCGTGTCAGCTCGGAATTTCAATTTCCAGCCTTATTATCGGAGCGATTGGAACGCCATTTGTCGCATCTTATCTGGAACCACTCTTCAATCTCATTAATCTGCCGGAGGAGTCTCATTCCATCGTCGGATTTCTAATCAGCCTGGGGATTCTCGCTGTGATCCACATGACCTTCGGCGAGTTGATTCCACGGGTATTCGGTCTTCGACGCACCGTCGGAACAGTGATCTCCTGCAGCAAGCCGGTAACGTTCTTCTACTACCTCTTCGCCGCGCCTATCTGGGCAATCAATAAGGCTTCGGACTTTTTACTGAGATCCCTTTTCCGTATTCAGCCGATGGAAAACGGAACCGTCACACACACCGCCGCTGAGATTCGACTCCTCGTTGAGGAAACCGGTCGCGCCAAAGAAGTGACACCGACCGAACAAACCATCCTCATCAATGCCCTCGAATTGAACGAGCTGATCGTTCGCGATATCCTGACGCCGCGTAATGATGTCGTTGCTCTCGATGTGCATCGCACCTTTCGCGAGAATCTGGAAATCGCACTCGAATCAAAGCACACTCGATTCCCGCTCGTCGACCGTCACCTCGACAGCACCCTCGGTCTCATCCACATCAAGGATCTGCTCGGGGAAATGGATAAAGAAGCACCCAATCTTTTCGCGCTGAAGCGGGATCTGATGCGGGTTTCAGAAGATCTTCCTCTCGATGAAATGCTGAAACGCTTTCTCGCGGAGCGCGCTCACCTTGCCCTCGTCGTCGATGAATTCGGCGGATCGATCGGACTGGTGATGTTTGATGATGTCCTCGATCAGGTCGTCGGAGAGATTCGTGACGAATTTGACGACCCCGAAGAAACCGGATTTGAACGCGTCAGTGAAGACGAATTCAATGTCGAAGGCTGGCTCCCCCTTCACGAGTTATGTGACGAAGTGGATGACCTCGACCTGGAAGACCCTGACGTCAGCACCGTGGGCGGCTACCTCACCAATCATCTCGGGCGTCTCCCCGTAGACGGAGAGGAAACCCGTATCGCCGGCTATCGAGTCGAAGTGATCGAAGCCGATGATCGCTCCATTCAGCATCTCCGCTTTATACGCGAAGACGAACTTCCCGAAGAGGAAGCATCAGCTGAAGAAGCCGACGAGGAAGCGCAGGCGAGCAGGGCCAGCTAGAGGCTCAGTTTTTTCAAGACGGAGCGACCATTTCCGCAGATCGCTATCAAGGTGTAACCATTCCCCGGACGAGCGCGTCTTGGTGAGGTGTAAATGCTCGTTCAATCCTCCACTACACCGATTCAACCTCCTACGCTTCCGGAAGAACAAACCCCGGGGATTTTCAGGCGAATCAGCGGAAGCTGCCTGTCGGCCTTTCGAACACTTTTCGGATTCGTCACTCTTGTTCTCGGGCTGGCCGTCATTTCGGTGATTCCGATCCTCAATCTCATCAGCCTCGGCTATCTCCTCGAGGCATCCGGTCGAGTTGCGCGGAGCGGCCGCATACGAGACGGTTTCATCGGGCTGCGTGAGTTCTCCACCCTCGGAAGAATCATCCTCGCCTCATGGCTCTGGTTTCTGCCTGTCCGGCTCATCCACAGCTTCTGGCAGGATGCCGAACTGATCGAGGCGGGAAGTCAGTCTGCGAACAATCTACGGGTCCTTCTCGCGATCATGATCGTCCTTGTGACCCTTCACCTTCTCTGGGCATTGATCCGAGGGGGGAAAATCCGTCACTTTCTCTGGCCGGCGCCCATTCGATTCATTCGCTGGCTCGGAGAGTCCCATTCGATCAAACCCGTCCTCGAAGCGGCGAAAGCAAAGTGGAACGCAGCTGGTATCCCCGCACTTTTCTGGTTGGGACTTCGCGGCTTTGCCGGCGCCGCGATATGGCTCGCTTTGCCACTCCTCATCATGATTGCCGCCGGAAGCGCCCAGAATAACGCTGTCGTCGCTCTCGGTTCATTGTTTGGCGGGATTCTCCTCGGGTTTGCAGTGCTCTACGTTCCGTTTCTCCAAACCCACTTCGCGATGACCGGGGAATTTCGCGACTTTCTCTCACTGAAACCGGCGAGGCAGCTTTTTCGCCGGGCCCCCTTCGCCTTCTGGATCGCACTCTTTGTGACCCTGCTTTTCGCAATACCTCTCTACCTGCTCAAGATCGAACTCGCACCACGTGAAGTCGCCTGGCTTCCCAACGTGTTGTTTGTCCTCTTCATTTTCCCGGCCAGACTCCTCCTCGGATGGGCGGTTTCCCGCGCTGAAAAAAGGGAGTCCGCCTCACATTGGACTTCAAGATGGATCACGAGACTGGGTTTCATTCCCGTTTCGGCGGCCTACGTTTTCGTCGTCTGGTCGACGCAATACCTCAGCTGGCATGGAACATTGAGCCTTCTCGAGCAGCACGCCTTCCTCGTTCCCGCTCCCATTTTCGGACTTTGAACGAACTTAGACGAAGAGGTGCCTCTCACTCCGAGATAGTAATGCGCTTCAGCTTCGAGCCGGCACCGGTCTTGATCTCCAACTGACTTCGCTTCAGGCCGAGATGCTTCGCAAGCGCCCTGATCACTTCCACATTCGCCTTCCCGTCCACTGGAGGCGCTTTCACTCTCACTTCGAGAACGCCATCCTCCAGTTCACTGATCCCCGGCCGCTTTGAACCGGGTTTCACTTTTACTGAAAGGTATTTCATTTCGCCGCTTTATTGCCTTTCCACTTTTGAAATGCCTCGATGGCTTCGTATTCGGCCAGCCCGAGCGCATCGTAGGTGGCCGCTGCTTCGCGGTTGCGAATCAGGGCGTTTTGATCGTCATCTCCAATCGAAATAAACTTGCGAATCGACTCCGCTTTCCGGTCCATCTGGTCAGGGCTCATCGGCACCGCCATTTCAATTTCGTGCGCCTCGTAGGGACGGTCACGACCGCGGTAAAGCCACACGTTGCACTCCCGTCTCCAGGCGGCTCCGCTCAGTTCATTCCATGCCGCTTCGAAGGCCCGGAAACAGATCGCCTGAACCGAACTCGGATCACCGGCGTCACCGGTCGCGAAGACAATATCGGGCGTGAATTCATTCATGACTCCGTTCATGAGGGAGACATCGTCCTCTGTGGTCTGGAATCGACGGTATCTACCATTTTCGTAAAAAGGGAGGTCAACAAACTCAGACTCAGATGATTCCATCCGGCAAACAGATGCAGCATCGCGGGCTTCGCCCCGCAAAATGAGCCCCTTCAGTTTTCGAACCCTTTCAGGATCAATTCCAAACTCGCCCTTCTCTTTGATCGCCTCAACAATGCTGTCAGCGTATTCCTTCTGGCTTTTCCAGTTCGTGTTTGCATGCGATTCCTCCTCTGCCATTTCCAGAACGACTCGGGCAAAGTTTAGAGCCGCGCCGTCAGCTACGCGCAAATTCCCCGAAGTCTGAAAAACCAGCTTCACGATATGCCCCTGCTCCTTGAGGCGTTCGAGGGTGCCTCCTATCCCGATGAACGCATCGGCCGGTTCCGGGGACAGCACGAGAACCCGTTTTGGAAAGGGAAAGGCCCGCTCCGGACGGTGGGTGTCATCCGCGTCCCGCTTTCCTCCCGGCCAGCCCGAGATCGTATGCTGGACATGATTGAAAACACTGATGTTCACCTCGTAGGCCTCCTGCGAAGTGGATGCGAGCAGCTCCCCTGTCCCGCTTTCATTGTAGTCTTCGTCGACGAGCTTCAAAATCGGCTTCTGCAATTTACCGGAGAGCCAGACCACAGCCCGCTTTCTCATGCGATCATCCCAGTCAACCGTTCCCACGAGCCAGGGAAATTGGAAGCGCGTCAGGGCCGTCGAGGCCGCCTTATCGATCAGGAAAGTCGCATTGTCATGGTCCTGCAGGAAACTCGCTGAAATTTGATCCGTGACCTCACCTTCGACCGCTTCCCTCACGATCTCGGCTTTGTTGCCGCCCCAGGCCATAAGAACAAGACGCCTTGCTTTCAGAATCGTTCCGACGCCCATAGTGATCGCCGAACGCGGCACGTTTGCGACGCCCATGAAATCCGCCGCAGCATCCTGACGGGTAACCCGGTCGAGAGTGATCATCCTTGTGATCGAATCCTCCGAAGAGCCGGGTTCGTTGAATCCAATGTGTCCAGTCCGGCCGATACCGAGAATCTGCAGATCGAGTCCGCCCGCCTTGTCAATTCGCTGCTCATAGTCGAGGCAGTGATCGTAAACCGCCTCCATCGCCACGGTGCCATCCGGAATGTTGATTTGCTCCGCCGGGATATCGACATGGTCGAATAGTTGATCCCGCATGAAGCGGTAATAACTCTCGGGGTGCCCCTGAGTGAGACCGTAGTATTCATCGAGGTTGAATGTCGTCACGTTATGAAAACTCAGGTTCTCATCCTCATGCAAGCGGATCAGTTCGCGGTAGAAAGGAACCGGCGTCGATCCCGTAGCGAGCCCGAGGACAAAGCTCTCACCCGCTGACTGCCTCGCTCGGATCATCTCAGCAACCTCCTCAGCGAGTGCTTTCGAGGCTGAATTGGAGTCGGAGTGGACCAACGTCCTTACTTTCTCAAATCGTTCCTGCTGAGTCGATTGCTTCTTGCCTGAAGCTTCCAGGATGGGGGCGGAATCCAGTGGGGTGGTCATAGCGTGGCTTATGCTCTCCTGAGCGGGGGGACGTGTCAATAGTTCCCGGGTCACTGACCCGTCACGTATTGCGGGAAGATGTCTGCAAATTGCATTGCAAAAAAGTCGCCCGATAGGGACACTCCCTGCCTCATGAAAGCCGCTCTCTTTTCTCTCATCGTCCTGTTTGCAGCCGCATCAATTTCTCTCAGTGCTGACAAACCCAACTTTGTTGTCATTTTCTGCGACGACATGGGTTACGGCGATCTATCCACCTTCGGACACCCTACGATCAAGACCCCCAACCTCGACAAGATGGCTGCCGAGGGGCAGAAGTGGACCAACTTCTATGTCGCTGCCTGCGTCTGCACTCCAAGTCGCGCCGGGCTCCTCACCGGGAGACTTCCGGTCAGAAACGGGATGTGTTCGGATACGCGCCGCGTCCTCTTCCCCGACTCATCCGGCGGGCTCCCCACCTCTGAGATCACGATTGCCTCCGCCTTAAAGAAGCAAGGCTATCGAACCGCCGCCGTCGGCAAATGGCATCTCGGTCACCTGCCGGAGTTTCTACCTACCAGTCACGGATTCGAGAGCTACTTCGGAATCCCCTACTCCAATGACATGGATATGACTCGCAAGGAGAGCCACTTCGAACTCGCTGATAAGGGAGACTTCTCTCTCTACAACGTGCCGCTGATGCGAAACGAAGAAATTGTAGAGCGACCTGCCGATCAAACCACGATCACGCGCCGCTTCACCGAAGAGGCCGTCAAAAAGATCAACGAGTTCGGCGACGAGCCCTTTTTCATCTACCTCGCTCACAATCTCCCGCACATCCCGCTCTTTCGCAGCGATGCCTTCAAAGACACCTCCACCGCCGGAATTTACGGCGACGTCATCGAGGAAATCGATTGGTCTGTCGGCGAAGTGAGGAAGGCCCTCGATGCCGCCGGAGTGAGTGAGGAAACTCTCGTTGTCTTCACCTCAGACAACGGCCCCTGGCTCAAATTCAAGCATCACGGGGGAACTGCGGGGATGCTGCGCGACGGAAAAGGCTCCACCTGGGAGGGCGGCATGCGGGAGCCGACGATCATGGCCTGGCCGGGAACGATCGAACCACAAGTCGTCCACGAAATGGGAGCAACCCTCGATCTCCTTCCAACCTTTGTCAGCCTGGCAGGAGGCACCCTGCCCGATGATCGCACCTACGACGGACACGACCTCTCCGCCTTTCTTAAAGGAGAAACTGAGAAAGGCCCCCGAAACGAGATGTTCTACTATCACGGCGAGCAGCTCTTCGCCGTGAGGAAAGGCCAGTTCAAAGCTCACTTCAAAACAAAAACAAGCTACACGAGCCAGAAGAAGCCTGAAATTCACAATCCTCCCCTCCTCTACCATCTCGGCCTCGACCCGGGCGAGCAGTGGGACGTTGCCGCCGCGAATCCGGAAGTCCTCAAGTCGCTTCAGGAACTCGCAGAGAAGCACGAGCAGGGACTGGAGCGCGTCCCGAGTCAGTTGGTGGGGAGAATCGGCGAGTAAGGGCACTCGCCGGCTTAACCGGCTTCTGCTGTGATCACGACCGGAATCGACTTCGAGGTCGGTGTGTTGGAGATGGCAGCGACGGAGTCGATCGGTACGAGCGCATTGAGCTCGGGAAAGTATCCTGCAACAGCGCTTTTCGGCAATTCATAGGGAATCGCGAGAAAACCTGAAACGACACGGTCACGTCCCCCCGAATGATTCGACACCGTTACCTTTTGAAGCGGTTTGATTCCCCGTTCGACCATGTCTTCGGTATTCATGAAAACGATGCGTCGCTCATTGTGAATCCCGCGGTAGCGATCGTGGAGACCGTAAACAGTCGTATTAAACTGGTCATGGCTCCGAATCGTCATGAGAACCAACTCGCCCTCAGCCAAATCAACCGAACTCATTTCTTCGGTGCTGAATCCGGCTTTTCCTGATTCCGTTTCGAAGACGCGGTTTGCGGCACCGTTATAGAGATAGAAGCCTCCTGGGTGCCGAACCCGCTCATTGAAGTTTTCAAAACCGGGGATGGTTTTCTCGATGAGATCCCGCACCCGGTCATAGTCGCGCGCTGCATGCCGGTAATCGAGCGTCGATTTTTCTCCCAGTGTCGCCTCGGCAAGCCGTGCCACGATCTCAATCTCGCTGAGAAGCTGATCAGAAATCGGGTCGAGGGTGCCCTGCGTTTTGTGGATCACCCCCATGGAATTCTCGACCGTTGCAAATTGAAGCTCACCGTTCTCAGCGCGATCAGCCTCACTGCGGCCAAGACAAGGAAGAATCAGCCCGGTCTCACCGGTCACCAAATGACCACGATTGAGCTTCGTGGCAACATGAGCCGTGAGCTTGCACTTCTGCAATGCCTCCGCCGTAAAATCGGTATCGGGAGAAGCCTGGAGGAAGTTTCCGCCCATCGCGAAGAACACCGACGCCTTGCCTTCATGCATTGCCAGAATCGAATTGACCACATCGTAGCCGACGGCACGCGGAGACTTGAATTGAAAAACGGAATCGATCCTGTCGTGGAAGCTCTCCGGCATTTTCTCGAAAATCCCCATGGTTCGATCGCCCTGAACATTGCTGTGCCCTCGAACCGGACAAAGCCCCGCTCCGGGACGCCCGATAGCGCCAAGGAGAAGATGCAGATTCACGACATCGTGCAAGGTGGCGACCGAGTTCCGGTGTTGAGTCAGCCCCATCGCCCAACAGGTGATGAGTTTTTTCTCACCACGGACGATATTTTTGGCCGCCGCCCTGATGTCTTCGACAGGAATCCCTGAACGAAGCACAACCTCATCCCAATCAATCGTTTTGATATGGGCAATGAACTCCTCCGAACCTGTGGTGTATTCTTCGATAAACCGGTGATCGATCACCTCGCCGGGAGACTCTTCCTCAAGCTCCAGGACTGCCTTGCTGAGTCCCTGGAAAAGAGCCTGATCCCCGTTGATATTCACGCCCAGATACTGCGTTGCCAGCGGAGTCGCCACGCCCATCATTCCCAACATCTCCTGCGGGTGGGCAAAGCCGATCAAGCCCGCTTCTTTCATCGGATTGACCGCGATCACCTCGGCACCACCTCTCACCGCGGTTTGAAGTGAACTGAGCATGCGCGGGTGATTGGTGCCCGGATTCTGCCCGACAACGAGAAGGGTTTCCGCGGTCTCAATGTCCTTGAGCGTTACCGTTCCCTTGCCTACTCCCACTGATTTTGTCATCGCAGCCCCGCTCGACTCGTGGCACATGTTGGAACAATCCGGCAGGTTGTTAGTCCCGAACATCCTCACAAAGATACCGTAGAGGAAAGCGCTCTCGTTAACGGTGCGACCCGAGGTGTAGAAAATCGCCTCATTGGGATCATCCAGCCCGTTGAGCGATTCAGCGAGGAGTGCAAACGCCTCATCCCATTCGATCGCTTCGTAATGAGTCGCCCCGGGACGCAAAACCACCGGTTCCGTCAAACGGCCCTGTTGCTCCATCCAATAATCGGATTGTTGCGATAATTCAGCGACAGAATGCTTCGCAAAAAATGCCGGATCAACCCTGCGCTTCGTCGTCTCGGAAGCGAGCGCTTTGGCACCGTTCTCGCAGAACTCGGACTTGGCGCGATGATCGTCAGGATCCGGCCACGCACAGGACGGACAATCAAACCCGTTCTTCTGATTCAAGCGGATCATTCCCTTCGCGCCGCGAACGAGGCCGGCAAGTCCGAAGACATGCTTGAAAGAGGACGTCACAGCCTCGAGCCCCGCAGCATACGTTTTGGGCTTCGAAACCTTGATTCCGGTATGTTCTACCGGCGGCTGGACAAGAATTTCCTTATCCGGTTTGGAGGGTTGATTCATCGCGGCACCATATTTGCCCTGAGGAAAATCTCAAACGCTCGGATTTTTATTTAGTACCATTCCCCGCACTAGCCATTCGCTAATTTGCAATGGAAGCCCGGGCTTTCGGAGGCCGCCGGAAAAAGAGAGCCTTTTGCCCCGAAAAATAGAAGAACAGTCAATCTCTGCGACCTGCGCGAGGCGCCCCGCCACAAGAGGATTAGACAGTGTCATCCATCTCCCCTCCCTGCCCCGCCAGCCTTCGCGCCCAGGTCTTGCAGGTGCAGATCAGGAAAATACCGGCAACGAGCGCCATGACCGTTTCTGTCAGGTCGTAGTAGGAAGGTCTTTCATTGATGCTGAATCCGTGTTCGGCGGAGCGGTTGATTGCAAAGAAATGGATCCAACTGAAAGCCGCCCCGAACCGCGAAAAGGCGAAGTAGAATGCAGGCAATACTCGAACTTGGCATAATGATAAATTGAACAGGGTTAGGTCAATGACTCGACCCTATTGAGTCCAGGTCTGAAGCCTCTCCTATCCCGGCTCGAGTCCGGCGGAACGCAGGACCGCGTCCTGCACCGCGAGGTCATGCTCCATGCCCCAGTCGCTTTCCTTTTCGCCTCGAACGATCTTCGCGAGATCGGCGGCGTCGCCGACGTATCGGCTGTAGGGGCCGAATCCGGGGACTTGGGGCGGGGAAAAGACGAGCTCCTGATACCCTTTTTTGTAACCACCCTGCGGCTTTGAAAGGGCGAGGCGCATCGTCGGCTTGTCGAGGGGCTGAATGTGACAGGTCCCTTCGGTGCCACAGATCACGAAATGGCGACGGGCAAAACCTTCCACTTCGACGGCGGTGGAGCGAACCGTTGCGGTCGCTTTGGTATATTCATAGACCGCCATCATGTTGTCGATCAGCGAATCCGAATCATTCTCGATGACTCGACGCGGGTAGGCTTTAATCGCATCCGGCTTACCTAACATGCCCACGGTGAGGTCGACGATATGACACCCCAACTCGAACATGATTCCGCCATCGTATTCGGCAAGCCCCGCCCGACCGCTCGCGGGCACGACTTTTGACATCACGGTGTGGACTTCGAAGGGCTCTCCGAGCCAGCCTTTTTTCAAGCAATCCCTCATGAACACGACAGCGGGATTGAAGCGATACATGTAACCCATTTGAATGGTCAGATTCCGGCTCTCCGCCTTCTCATAGATCTTTTTGAAATGGGAAAAGGACTCACCGGCCGGCTTGTCGAGATGAATGTGGCATCCGGCATCGACTGCCTTTTCTGCATACGTCAGAAGATCCTTCACCTCGGTTTCAATGCCCACAACCTGAAGGCCAGCGATGTTAAGTCCGTCTTCGAGAGTGAAAAATGGAACATCACCGTAGAGCTTTGAGGCTTTCGCCGCCTCAACTCGCGAGGGATCGGGTTCTACCACTCCAACGACATCCCAATCGGGGCTCGCCTTGTACACTTCGATTTTGTTGGCGTGGGCATGAGCCGTCCCGATCTGGAGATACTTGATCGGCTCCGGTTTCGCAGAGCCCATGACCGGACGGTATAAACTCGATGCGCCGACTGCGGCCGCCGTCGTCAAAAACTGCCTTCTTTCCCAGGATTTCATAATGCGAAGACGATGGCCATTCATCTGAAGAAGATCAAGCCCGGGAGAAGCAATGCCGGTGCGGGATCACGCCGACTCGACCATTGAAAAGCCTTCTCACTTCGCTCTACGCTGATTTCCATGGGAATCCCCTTCACCCTCATCTCGACCGCGATCGCCCTTTTCACCTGCACGCTTACCACTTTCGCGGCGGCTCCGGCCTTAGTGCTCGATCCGGAGATTCATCATATCCGGAACGCTGAGCCGCGGGAATGGTCTCATTTTCCGGCTCAGGCTGAGGGCAAAGAATTACGCGTCGAATTCGAACTCGATTCACCTGAAGGCTTTCAGCTCCTGACCCTGCAACAGAAGAGCACCAAGCAAACCTGGAGCGTTTTCCTAAACGACAGGGAAATCGGAAAACTGCTCCGCGACCACAACCATCTTGAGTTCGGCCTTTCGATCCCGCCCGGAACGTTGAGAGCGGGAAAGAACACGCTCGTGATAGCAACGACCTCAGAAAAACCGGATGACATCCTCGTGGGTGACTTTGCGCTGCACCGTGATACGGCAGCACTGACAAGCCAGTCGAACGCAGAGGACCTCGCGGGGAAGCGGGGTTTTCGCCGTGAGCTTCCGCAGATGGAAACATCAGTCAGGTTGACGGCTCGGGATGCCGTGGCAAATCAAGCTCTTCCCTGCCGTTTTACGATCGTCGACGCCGATTCAGGAGCGCTCGTTTTCATCGGAGCGGAATCATCGGACAACCTCGCGGTTCGCGAAGGCGTTATTTACACACTCGATGGCAGCGCCGCTTTTCAGCTCGCCGGGTCAAAAACCCACCCGCGACGCTACGACATCTACTGCGGGCGCGGATTCGAATACAGCCTTGAGACCGCGACGATAGAAGTTAACGGAGAGAAGGAACCGATCGAGCTGGATTTCACCCTGACGCGGGAAGTGGAAACGCCGGGGCTGGTGGCCTGCGATCCTCATCTGCACACTTTCGAATTTGATCGTCATGGCGACTGCACGGTGAGTGAACGCCTCATCTCGGTGGCCGGCGAAGGGATCGAACTTCCCGTCTCGACAGGACATGACAAGCACGTCGACTACGCAGACGAAGCGAAACGCATCGGCGCGGATCACTGGTTCACGAGCGTGCCGGGCTGCGAGGTGACGACTCACCTCGGTCACTTCAACACCTTCCCTGTCCTCCTCGGCGCGAAACCGGCTGAACACAAGCTCCGCCCCTGGTCGAAGATTTTCGACAACATCTTTGCCACCCCGGGGGTTCAGATTTGCATTCTCAACCATGGACGCGATGTCCACCGCGGATACACCCCGCTGCATCCCGACAATTTCGATTCCGCCACCGGAACCTTCCTCCGAAACGAGAAGCTGCGGGCCAACGCAATGGAATTAATCAACTCCGGTGCCCAGCAAACCGATCCTATGGAGCTGGTAAGGGACTGGTTCGCACTCCTCAGGAGCGGCCATGCCATTGCGCCTATCGGTTCGAGTGACAGCCACACTGTGAACTTCGCGATTCCGGGCCAGGCTCGAACCTATATTCGTGTCGATGATTCTGACATTGCAGCTATCGACATCGATAAAGCGGTAGATTCACTTCGCGCAGGTAAAGCGATGGCCAGCTTCGGGCTGCTTACGACTTTGGAATACGATTCCAATTCGCAGGAAACCGTTCTCCGCGTCCTCGGGCCGTCATGGACCCGGGCAGAGACGATCAGGCTCTTTCGCAATGGCGACGAAGTCCGCTCGATTACGGTAGCGGAAACGGCAGGAAAGGCTCCGGGAGTGAAATACGAGGCTCGTTTCAGCCTCAAAGACCGGGATGCAACCGCCGGGGATTTTCTCTGCGCGGTTGCGACGGGTCCCGGCATTGCAGAAGGCTGGTGGCCCATGATGCCGCCCTATCAACCCGACAAACCGGAGTACGTTCCGTTTGTTATGGGCATCAGCGAAGCACTCTGGATCAAGCGGGACTAAGGTTTACCAGGCATAGCCCATGACGCATTCACGAAGCCTGATCGATGGCATTTCAGGATCAGGAATGCCAGAATGCCTTCAAACAATTCCATTCATGAAAAAGGTCATCCCTCTCATCTTTTCTCTCGCACTTGGTTTGATCACCAGCGCCGGGAGCGCAGACTACAAACCGAATCTCGGCCCTGACCTCTCCACGATCACCCTGAAATCGGGCGACCTCACTGTCCTGATGCGTCAGGCAACGCAATGGACCCCGGGGAGAATCGATTTCCGGGGCAATGCCATGACGACAGAACGGAGCGCCTACGGAACCGTTTTCATGTATCCCGAAATTGGCTTTATCGGAACAGGTCATTTTGAAAACGAACCTGAAGAACTCCAGTCGCTCACCTTCCTTCGTGATGGCAAGGCGATCGAAGCGCCTTCTTCCGTCGAAAGTGGAAAAACAATTGCGGTCATTCGTGAATCAAAAATCCGCACTTTCCGTTTCACAAACCGCATTGAGCTACGCGATAATCAGCTCTTTGAAACCGTCACTGTAAAAACCGAAAAGGAAACGCCACTGAAGCTGGTTTACCATTTCATGCACGCGTGGACTCCCACCGTTTCAGCCTATCTCGCCGGCAGTGACGGTGAAGCACCCGATGGCGGGCCCTTGATCGACGATGTTGAACGCGGGTTCCACATCAACAAGCCGGTCGATTGGGCTGCCGTGTTCGAGCCCGTGAGCAGGCAGTTCGCGATTTCCCGTGTCCTCGAGGTTCCTGCAGGAGTCAAGACGACCTCCAAAATCTGGAATGTCCCCGGAACCTATCGGAAGTACTACCTCGAAAGCTTCAACAACGCTGCTGTGCCAGCCGGTTTTGAAGGCACCTGGCGAATGGTGACCGCCTTCGGTGAATCCGAAAAGGATCAGTGGGAAGCCAAAGCTGAAGCTGTCGCAGCAAAACTTCGCCCGACCGAATAAGCGTCTATCAATCGAGCGTGCGAATCACGATATCCTTCCAGAAGACGCGATCGCCGGCTTTCCAGTTCTTCCCGCCGTGGACCTGCAGCCCGATCGAGCCACTCGCCTCAACCACTTCGAGCGCTTTTTCCCTATCAAAATTCGGATGCGTGGTCGTCGCGGCATTGAAGCGACAAACAAAGAGTCCATTCACCCATGTTTCAATTATCGGTAGCTCGCCGCCGAGGCAGCGAATTTTCAAACGATTCCAGTCATCAACTTTCCAGACAGCGAGCCACTCTTCCATCGTGCAGGAATACTCAAAGACACCTTCCGGCCACGCATTCGTGCGCGCATCCACGGTCATCGCCAGTTCCGGCGAGTGAGGGGTTATGCGGGAGAATTTGAAGGGACAGAAGGGCACACTGTAGGGCTTCGTTTCGAGCCTGATATGCCCCACATTTCCGTTGTCATGATGATCAACATAAACCTGCCATCCCCCTCCCTTTTCATCGGTTCGGAGAAAAACACCGCTGTCCGGTCCCCAGTCAGGGCGCATTGAAAGCTCCAGTTCGAACCGGGAAAATTTCTCATCCGTGAGGATGAGTCCGCCGTTTCCGGAACCCGGAGGTTCCTGCTCGCCAAAGAGGACGCCGTCATCGGTCACCCCCCAGTTCCCGCCCGTTCCATGCTGACCCTTCTCCAGTTGCCGATGCCAGCCCGTGAGATCTCTGCCATTGAAAAGGACTCTCGCGGTCGAGGTGGAATCCCTGCAGCCACTGAGCAGGCTGAGGAACAGGATGGTGAAAGTGAAGACCGGCGAGCGCATGAGCGGTATAGACGAAGATTCAAAGAGTAGCCTGGAGCTTTCGACCCAGACTAGCGATCGCGGCGCCTTTTGAAAAGTAGATATGACTGCGTCGAAACCGAAAATCTTCCCTGCGCCAAGAGGTCGGACTTGCGCGCCTCTCCGAATGCGAGCGCGATGAAGATTCCTCCTTTCAAAAAGAGGATATTCTGGCAATACTTGTTAGAATAGACAAAATCACGCCAGACCAAAGCACATGAACCCATTTTCCAAAACTGTCGCGACCTCTCTCGCACTTTTCGCGATTTCAAGCCCTGCCTTCGCCCAGGAAAAGGTAATCAAGCCGATCGCAAGCCCTCCCATTCCAACCACGACACAGTCACAGGTGCCAACCATGCCGACCGTGAAGAAGGAGGAAACGAACCGGGAAAAGCCAAAGAAGGACGCTCCGGTAAAAGAGGCAGCTCCGAAGGGGCCGAAAGAATACGTGGTTCAATCCGGTGACAATCCATGGCTTATCGCGAAAAATCACGGCATCAGCCTCGAAGCGCTCATGGCTGCGAACAAGATCAAGGACGCGAAGAATCTCAAGATCGGTGATGTTCTCATTTTGCCTGAAGGCACCGAGTCTAAGAACGCGCCCGCTCCCGCCGCGACCGAAGCGACTCCGGCAAAAACAGCCGAACGCCCCAAAGAGGGCGATGACTGGATTCTCTACACCATCAAAAAGGGAGACAATCCGTGGAACATTTCAAAAGCCCTCAAAGTTGATCATCAGAAAATCATCTCTCTCAACAAAGGCACCGATTTCACGAAGCTCGACATCGGTCAGCAAATCAAAGTGCCTAAGGCAGCGAAGTAGTGCCGGGCCACGCCATACTCAGGAATACCTTTCTCCGTCCATACGAGTAGCCGCGTCTCGCAAGAGCGTGGCTATCCCGGCATGATGCCGGAAACCGGAGCCCCCCGGCGCCCTCAGCGCTACGCTAACAAGCCCTCAACCACCCGCGCCTCGTCGTTCTGGACGAGGGACTGATCGGTCCCGTTCCGCTTAAAGGTGAGTTCATCCGGCTTGAGACCGAATAAGTGCAGGAGCGTCGCGTGATAGTCGTAGTGATTCACGACATCTTCGACGGCGTGGTGCCCGAACTCGTCCGTAGCGCCGTGAATATGCCCGGCTTTGAAGCCGCCGCCGGCGACCCACATACTGAATCCGTAGGTATTGTGATCACGCCCGACCTTGGTGCGGTCCCCTTTCTTCGCTCCGGAGCGATTCTGAATCACCGGTAATCGTCCCATCTCTCCGCCCCAGTGCACCACAGTGCTGTCGAGCAATCCGCGCTGCTTGAGATCCATCACCAGCGCCGCGGCCGGCTGATCGACGTAGCGACACGCTGCCGGAAGTGAGGTGAGAATGCTGGAATGGTTGTCCCAGGTTTGATTTCCCGTGAAAATGGAGACGAAGCGAACCCCGCGCTCGACGAGACGACGGGCGATGAGACAGCGCGACCCGAAATCATTGGTCTCCTTCTTGTCGACCCCGTACATACGGAGCGTTGCCTCGCTCTCCTGATTGATATCGAGTGCCTCTTTTGCCGCGACCTGCATTCTCGCGGCGAGCTCGAAGCTCTGTATCCTTGCTTCCAGTTCGGTTTCGCCGGGACGTTGATCGGCGTGCTCGCGATTGAGTCGCTCCACAAAATCGAGATAGCGATTCTGGGCGTCACCTTTGAGGGACTTCGGAGGATCGAGGTTCAAAATCCGTGGCTCCTTCGGCCGAATCACAGTGCCCTGATAAACAGAGGGCAGCCATCCGTTCGTGAAATTGTCGACTCCGAGAACCGGAAGCCCGCGGGGATCGGTCAGCGCAACATAAGCGGGAAGATTCTTGTTCTCGGCTCCCAGCCCGTAGGTGAGCCAGCTCCCGAGAGTGGGACGTCCTGTCAGAGCAGTTCCGTTGTGGAGCGCGTTGATCGACTGCCCGTGGTTGTTCACCCCGGTGTGCATCGAGCGAATCATCGTGATATCATCGGCGATTCCGGCCATGTTGGGAACCAGTTCGCTGAAATCCATCCCGCTCTCCCCGTATTTCTTGAAAGCCCAGGGCGAGCCCATCACTTCACTACTCGCGCCGGCGGCGTCGTCGTATTTCACTTCGCCGGGAAAATCCTTACCATCGAGACGATTCAACTCCGGCTTGGGGTCGAACATGTCGATATGGCTCGGACCGCCCTGCATGAACATGGAGATCATCGCCTTCGCTTTCCCGAATCCATGAGTGGGAGGCTTCGGCAGCAGGTCAAAATGCTGTGGACCCGAACCGGCCACCTGAGGATTGGCAAGAAGCCCCTGCTCTTTCAGTAAACTCGCCACGGCGATGGCACCGAGCCCGTAGCCGCGCTCTAAAATCTCACGTCGAGTCACCATGATCAGTCAATGTAGAGGAATTCGTTGGTACTGAGAAGCGCATGCGTCAAGGCAGTCAATCCCAGCAGATGAGGGTTCGCAATCTCCGTCGAAGCCGGCCCCGAAAGTCGTTCCAGGGTGGTGGGCTCGACTGTGTAAGAAGCCGTCTGAAGCGTCAGAAAATCAGAGGCTTCCGACAATTCGCTATCACTTGGATTGCGACCGTATGCGAGCTTCCATGCGTGTTTGATTGTTTCCTCAGTCGACTTGCCGGCGCACTCCTTTTCCAGTCGCTGCGCGAAGTACTGCGAGTGCTCCCGCATCCCGATGTTGTTCATCAGAAGCAAACTCTGGGGGCTCACTGTCGTGACGGGTCGAATCTCGCAGTTGGCATCCGTCATCGCGGGGGCATCAAAGGCGGCGAAGAGATCAAGTGGCCGAGAGCGCCGGATCTGAATGTAGATGCTCCGTCGAAATTCCTCTCCGTCGAGCGAAAGAAACTTACCGGTCTGACGCCCTGCCGTGTCAGTGGTGTCGATACCGATCACAACCTGTCCCTCTTCTGTAAACATGACAGGAACCGGTTCGCCAAAATGCGCCGGATTCAATTTCCCTGAAACAGCGAGGAGAGAATCCCGCAAGGTCTCGGCTTCGAGGCGACGTTTACTCTGGCGACTGAGAAGGAGGTTGTCAGGATCGATTTCATCCCGAACCTCGTCACGCTGAGACTGTTGCTGCCAGGTATCGCTGGAAAGGATGAGACGATGCAACTCTTTGAGACTCCATCCACGGTTCATAAATTCCTGAGCAAGCCAGTCGAGCAACTCAGGATGAGTGGGCTTTTCCCCGAGATGACCGAAGTCGGCGACCGATTTCACGAGACCGGTTCCGAAATGATGCATCCAGACCCGGTTCACCATGACCCGGGCGAGCAAGGGGTGCGTCCCGTCCGTGAGCGTTTCTCCGAGTGCGAGACGCCGCCCCGAAGTGGGAACGGTATCGAGACTCTCCGGCAGGTCGGTTTTCCGCCAGCCGGAAAGAACGTCCAGATCCGAGGGAGTTACTTCGTCCTTCGGTGACTCCGGATCGCCCCGGTGAAACAGAAACGTCGCCGGAATCGCCTCCGGTTTTACCGGAGCCTCCGTAAAGGCCTGAACGAGCTCGTTAACCGGCTTCTTTTCACGAATCTTCGCCGCCTCAGCGGTCATCGCCTTCAACTCCTCATTGTATTTGGTTTTGTAAGTCGAATCGTAGAGGTAGAGGCTTCCAGCGTTCAGTTTGTTGATCGTCGGGTGCATCTTCAAGAGCGCAACCTGCTCCGGAGTTCGCTCTTTGACGGTCGTGTTGTAAGCGGTTCGGAGCGGTGCCCGCCCGGGCTCATCAACTTTGAGAAGTTCCTTCTCCAACACTATTTGAATGAATTCCGCCTGTTTCGCGAGGCGGGCCGTTTCAACTTTCTTCGCTTCCACTTCCACCTCAGCCGCTTTCGCTTTGTCCTCATCCGTCTGCAGTGAAACGAGCCGGCTGTTTGGATTCTTCCATTTCACCGGATTAAATCCCGGTTGAAAGACAGCCCGCAATTCGTAAAAATCAGCCTGAGTAATGGGGTCGTAACGATGGTCGTGGCACTCCGCACACTGAATCGTCATCCCGTAAAAGGCGGTGCTGACGATCTTAATCGTGTCAGTGATAGAGGCATTTCGAGTCAGCAAATCATTCTTCGCGCCGGTTCCGTCCGGTGCCATTCGAAGAAATCCGGTCGCGGTGAGCAGTTCCGCATAGCGGGCTCTCTCCTCTTCGGTTCCGGAATTCGCATGCACGCCTTCCAGCGCCGCGATTTCGTCACCGGCAAGTTGCTCCTTCACAAAGGCATCGAACGGCTTATCGGAATTCAACGCCTGAATGACATAGTCACGGTATTTCCAGGCATGCTTTCTCTCGAGATCCTTTTCCGTGACCCCGTCTGAATCCGCATAGCCGGCCACGTCGAGCCAGTGACGCCCCCATCTTTCACCGTAGGCAGGCGAAGCCAGTAAACGGTCAATCAGAGCGGAATAAGCGGCTTCAGGGTCTTTCTCACTCGCCGCCGAAAAGGCATCAACCTCTTCCGGAGTCGGAGGGAGCCCGGTAAGATCGAAGGTGGCCCGCCGAATCAAGGTGCGGGCGTCCGCACGCGGGGAAAAACTCAGCGAGTTCTCCCTGAGCTTGCGGGATATGAACGCATCGATGGGATGGTCACTCCCGGTTCCCTCCGGCACAGCCACTTTGGCGATAGGCTGAAAGGACCACCAGTTCCGCTCCTCCTCAGTGAAAAGGGGCGCGTCCTCAAGTGACTCGGGTTCAGGTCTCGCCGTGATCGCCCCGGCTTGAATCCACGCGGCAATTGTCTCGATCTCTTTCTCCGGCAACTTACTCTTCTCCTTCGGCATCTCGCCATCGCGGAGGACTTTTACGAGGAGGCTTTCGTCGGGCTTTCCGGGAACAATCGCCGGACCATCTTTACCTCCTTTAACAAGGAACCGTTGCAGGCGCACATCGAGCCCGCCTTTTGTTTCACCACCCTCACCATGACAATGAAAACAGTGTGTTTTTAGAATCGGCCGAACGTCACGCTCGAATGTCAGCGGCTCATCCGCAAAGGACGTAAGGGTAGCAGTTGTCAAAAACAACAGCCCTGAAAGGCATCGATGATTCATTGTCAGGCGGTTACCGGAATAACCACCAGTCTAATCCCCCGCCCACTTTGATCAATAGGACCGTGGGGCGTATTGGCGTAAGGCCTGATTGAGTATGGAATCAGAACGCTTCAGCCCGCCGCACCTCTTCGATTGCGGGGCCCAGCTCGCTGACCTCGCGAACGATCAGCTCGACGTATTCCGCCCTCATCTGCTCATCCGTTCCATACCCCCACGAAACGCCAATCGTATTGAGCGCGTTCAGTCGACCCGCCCGGATATCGAAGGCCGTATCACCAATCATGATACCCTGCCCTTCCGTCAACGGCTGCTCGTTGTAGAGGTGTTCGATGAGATCAGCTTTGTCGACAAAACGACCATCGAGTTCAGCTCCATAAACTTTCTCAAAGCAATGACTGAGACCGAAATGCTCGATGATCTCCGTCGCAACGCCACGGGGCTTCCCCGTCGCGACAAACATCCGGTTTCCCTGCGCGTGCAGACTCTCAAGCAATTCCCGCATCCCGGGATAAACGTCCGCTTCGAACTTCCCGCCATCGTCGAGGCGCTCGCGGTAAAGGTCTACAGCCCGCTCGACTCGCTCCTCATCATCGGTTTGAAGCAGCGTCGCGAAGGTATTGCGCAAAGGCGGACCAATGAACTTCACCAGCTCAGCTTCATCGCGTCCCGGCTCACCCAAAGCGGTGAGCGCATAGTCGACACTTGCTAGAAAGCCGGGCTTCGGGTCGGTGATGGTCCCGTCGAGATCAAAAAGAATGGGGATCATTTCGGTTGGAACCGGGGCTATCCCAAATTACTTGAGATAGCTGCAAATGTATTCGCAGACATCCCCCGATACCGTAATCGTGAAGCCTGAATTGGCTGCCACTTCGAAAAACTCGCCCGCCGAATAGGTGGTCGTTTCCTCACTGTCCTTAAGTTGAACGACACATTTTCCGGCTGTCACATCCATACGCTCCGCCGCCTCGGTGCCGAAATAGTATTCACCCGGGAAGATGACTCCGAAGCTCTTTTTGTCCCCTTCTTCGGTAACAATCCCGTGGGAGATTACTTTTCCGTCGAAGTAGAGATTGGCCTTGGCCGTAGCAGTAACGTTCTTAAATTCCATTGGCGGAAACTCACGGGAAGCGGCCGCTTTCGCAAGTCCAAATCGTCGTTAACGAAGTGGATGAATTTTCTTCATTGCCGTGTAGGTGAGGTTGGAAACCTCGCGGATAACATCGGCCCGTCGTGAAATCCAGGAACCGTAGGCTTGATTGCGGGAGCCGCTTTCGATGATTCCGATCACGGTGTAGGGATAAGAACGCCCGTCCCTGCCCCGTGCCACAAGAATTCCCATGTCGCCACAGCACATCGCGGTACTTCCCGTCTTGTTGTAAACACTGGTTCCGGAAGGGACGCGCTTTGCATCGGTGTAGAGCCGGTCGTTACCGGGAAGATTCATAATACGCAGCATCTCCCGCGACTGCGGGAGGTTTCCATTCCAGAGCGCGTAGAGGAACTTTGAATAATCGGAAGCGGATGCCAGATTCCGGTAGGTGCGACCGCCTGACGGGATATATTCCACGATGCTGACCTCACGACTCAAACTCGGGTAGTGACGGCGCAAGAGAGCCTGAGTCGCCGCCGGCCCGCCAACCTGACGCATTACCCAGTTAGTGGAATCGTTGTTACTCTTCTGAATCATCTGCTCCATGTGACGGCGACTCGTTGGTCCGTAAACCAAACGCCCGGCCTTTACCTGATGGAAAAATGCGAGAGCAAGGAAGGGCTTGATCATGCTCGCGGCCTGAAGAGGCGCCCCCTCGTTGATACTGACCAACTTCTTCCCCGAGGTAAAATCATAGACTACCCACGCGGTCCGCTCGTTGGAACGAATCACGCCCTTTGATCGGAGCGACTTGATATAACGGTCGATCTGCCCCTCAAGCTCACTGTCCACGGCTGCATGAACGCTTAGCTGAGAACCGGCAAAAAGAGAACATGCGACGGCAAAAACGGAAAGGAAACGGAGGTGGGATTTCAAACTCAACATGACGACAGAAACAAAGTTGATCTATTTTATATAAACATATAATAAACTTTATTAAAATTTTATCTAATTTTTTATTCTCAAAACAGATCCGCAATCAGGTGGATAGCGAAGCAACTGAAGCGTCTCGCTCAGTTCCGGGTGCCGGAGTATGACGAACGAGATCCGCAAAAGTGCCGTCACGCTCGTCAACGGCGGCCTCATATTCGCGAAGATCGCGAAATTAGCGTCGTGTGCTAATTTGAACGATGTCCCCCCGTATCCTGCTTTTGCTGGCCCTCCTTGGCGCAGTCCCCCTTAGCCTTTCACACGCACAAAAGATGGAGAAGGCCGAAGAACCCGACGAGGTCGGCCTGATACGCTACTGGCCGGACCTTTCCTCGAATGCTTCCGATTCCCTTCCCCTCGAAGTCTCCAAATTCCGCCCCGGCAGTCCCCTCGTGACGGCAGCGGGATTGGAGGGCAGCACCCCATACTGTTACACAATCACGGTCCGCAATGATCAGCCCGGTGAAGGCAGAGTCAGTTTTACCTCCGAATCGATTTACTATGGAAAGCATGTACCGCTGCAACTGCCCGATACGGAGGGAGAATGGAAGCGAATTTCCTTTTTCTTTCGGACTGCACCGGGAACTTCAGAGACGACCATTCAATTTAACAAAGTCCCCGAAGGCAGTCTCATTGAAATCAAGGCTCCGCACCTCCGCGAGGCCAGTGAAGAGGAGTTCACTGCCGCCTGGAAAAACTGGCGGTCCCGCTATCCGGAGCGGGATCTCTCCGCGCGACCTGAGGATGGCGAACAGCTTCAGCATTTTATCGGCTTGCTTCAGGATCCGCCTCCGGGTGTCGATGAGCTGCTGGTCTATGGAATTGGCTCGAGCTATACCAACATGCTGGGTAACGGCGAACGGCTCGTGCAGTGGGTTCGGGAACACTTCCCCAACGCTCCCCGAATCGTTTACAAGAAACACGTAGGCTCGGCAGTCGCCTACGATTTCACACGTGGCTGGATGCGCCAGCTCGTGCTCGGAGAGAAGCCTGATCTCGTAATTCTGTATTCCGAGGGCTCGGGAGAGGATCTTGAGAAGTTACTCAAAGATTTCCGCCATCATTCAGCCGCCGATGTCATCGTGGCGAGCCTCCATCTCAGAGAGCGGGCAAAAGAGAACACCCCTGAGACGGTGAACAACACGCAATGGCAGGAGGTTCGCGCGGTCGCGGAGAAATACGGGTGCGAATGGGTCGACAACCGCGTTGAACACGCCGCCTACCTGACCGAACACGGGAAGCCCATCGAATGGCTCTTGAAGGACGCCGTGCATCAGAACGATCATGGAGCGCTCGTCATCAACGAGAATATTGTGCGCCACATAGCACCGCGAACGGTGCCTCCGGGAGCTATCGTCGAAACGCTGCCGGAGAAGACGAACGCCTACCGGGTCGATCTCTACGGGGAACGGTCGTCGCAAGGCAAAGTCTCCGGGGTTCGAATCAACGGGAAACCAGCAGATGCCTTCCCGGCATTCGTTACCACGGTGATTGTTCCGGGACCGAAAAACAACAAGCCGGCGAGAGGCAGTGCTGCGGACCGCTCCCCTCACCTCGTGAGGCTTGGAGATCCCAATAAGATCATTCCACAGAACTGGACGATCAGAATGACAAGCGACACGGGCGACTTTGAATTAATCGGCTCAGTTACGGGCCGCGACGGCGGCGGAAACAACGCAGAAGACGTCACAAGCGATTCCGGGCAGATTACCGTGCCCACCGCGCTCTGGCGTCGTCGAGTCAATCCGGACGGCACCCACGCGAATCTGAAAGGCGACGTCTTCACCTGGTCAGTAAAACGCGCGACGGTCGGGGAAGTCGACTTTTCAGGGACAGACGGCGAACCGTTTCGGATCACCCTAGGCAATCAGCTGCCTCAGACCCGGATTCAGATCGAAGTCGACCCTCCGGCGGCGGGAGAAGGACGGATTATCGGCTACGAGCTGATTCACCCGGCTCTTCCTTAGCCGACTGAGTGCCAGACCTGAATCGCAGAGCATGTTGCGCTGCGGGAATCAGGGAAGACTGCGGGCGATGCGATCAACTCCGTCAATGAAGGCATTCACATCCTGAAGAGCTTCCATCCCGAAGTGGTTTTGGAGGCTCACTGGAGCATGGGCATCTTTGAAGAGTTTGAGATGGGAATCCCTTAATTTCTTCTCGGCCTTCTTGAGTAAAATGAGAGAATGCTCGCAATCGTCTGTCAGCGAATGGGATTCAGATTCAAGCAGGGTCAAGAAAGGCCCGTTTGCCCTTTGCAATGCCACGCTTTTAAGCTCAATACTCAGGATTCGAATCGCGTCCTCATGATAGCGACGAATCGTGCCCATATACATTTTGTGATCGGGTGATGACAGCAATGAATCACAGCGATCCACCAGCTCGAGGGCAGTAAGATGCTCATTGAAGAGCGATAGTTTCGTGAGCGCTTCCTCCCCCTGTTTAGGCTTCTTCTTTCGATGGAAAGTCTCTCTGAAATCCCCTTGGTTCCACACAGTCTCCTGCGTCCGATCGATCCTAAACGAGTGAGCAGCCATAGCAGGCTTTACGTGCAAAACCTGTGCCTTTCAGCATCACTGTCTATCCGGCTGAGAGTGAACTCAGGCGGGCGCTGGAAACTATCTACATTTCCCGAAATCAGTCGAAAAAAGAAACGCAATCTGCGACGATCAATCCTTTGCATATTGCAGTATCCGCATTGCAATCTGCCAGAGACCAATGGATCTACAGAGCACGAACTTGTGATCCCTTCCTGCCGGCCAACCCGCAAAAATGAAGCGGATTTGGACCGACGGCTCCGGAATCCCTAATTCAAGAGTCTCGGTGCCGAGAAGCCGCGCTCCTGAATCTCCTTGAGCAGGGCCTGCAGCGCCTTCACCTTCTCCGGGTTTTCCGCACTCAGGTTGTTTCTCTGACCAAGATCACTACTGAGATCATAAAGCTCGACAGGTCCTTTATCATCAGCTGGATAGCCGTGCTTTTCCTCCCATTTGGGACTCTTTTTAGACTTGTAGCCGGTTTTGTGATCAATCAGGAGCCAGTGCCCCTCTCGAATCGCATACTGACCTTCGTATGTGTTGTGAACATGATTCGAGCGAACCGTGTCGGTCTGACCTTTCAAAAGAGGAAGCAGGTCGTGAGAATCGCCTGCAGCATCATCCGGCAACTCAATCTCAAGAGCCGAAGCCACCGTCGCCATGATGTCGATCTGGGAAACGAGAGCATCGTTCACCTTTCCGGCTTCGGTCACACCGGGCCATTTCACGATAAAGGGAACATGATGACCGCCTTCGTAAATGTCGCGCTTCAACCCGCGCAGAGGATGCGAAGACCAGTGGTCGTATTTCTCATCCCGGGCGTAGGCATAGTGCTCCGGCCCGTTGTCGGCCGAGAAGATCACGACTGTATTCTCAGCCTGACCGCTCTCTTTCAGGGCGGCGAGAATGCGTCCGCAGGCGTCATCGGTTTCCACGACAAAATCGCCGTAAGGACCTGCTCCCGACTTCCCGTCGAATTCATCATTCGGGATAATCGGCGCATGAGGTGACGGAAAGGCGAAGTAGAGGAAGAAAGGCTCTTCCGTTTTTGCCTGACCTTTGATGTAATCGATCGCCCTCGTCGTCGTCGTGGGAATGTTCTCGTAGGGATCCCAGTCGCTCGTCATTGGCCCGGGACGACACTCCCAGTTACCTTCCTTGATTGGCTTCCATTTAGCAGGATCCATCAGTGTATCGGGCGCTTTCACGACCTTGTCATCCTCGATCCAGCAGTAAGGGGGGAAATTGATCACCGTGTCGCCGAAATAGTGGTTAAACCCATGATCGAGCGGGCCGTTTGGAATGGGTTTATCCCAGTCAAAAGCTTCAGGCCCCCAGGTCTTTCCTCTTCCCTCACCGATTTGGACTGCGTCGGGCTTTCTCACTGCAGCCCAATCCCATCCGAGGTGCCACTTTCCGATCGCGGCGGTGTCGTAGCCCTTTGCCTTCAACATTCCCGCCATGGTGAGCTGCCCCGGCTTGAATGCGGAATCTCCGAAAGCATTCACGATCCCGTGAAAATCCCGCCAGTGATGTCGCCCTGTCAGGAGAGCGTAGCGACTGGGAGTGCAGATACCCGATGACGAATGGCCGTCAGTGAAACGCATTCCCTCCGCCGCAAGCCGGTCGAGATTGGGTGTCGGGATTTTTGACTCTGCATGGTAACAGGTCAGATCGCCGAATCCCAGATCATCGGCATAGAGAATGAGAATGTTAGGCTGATCGGCTGCGGAAAGCGCGGAGTCTGAGAACAGGGCTACGGAAAGTGCAAAAGAAAGAGCGAGCTTCATAAGTATCGATCATAAAGCAAACGGGGAAAAGGGTCACCCACCTATTCCCGTCAAAAATCGCCGATAAGATTTACTATCTCCCGACATGCTGAATCCCCTCTCGAGGTGGACTGCGAATCAGAAGCTTTTATCGCGACCGGCGGCATCCGGATAAAGCGGAGCCCGCGAAACCGATCCAACCCTGTTCAGTCCTCGACCTGACCCTGTTGGATTTGGAGAAATCTACCCCTGTCCCGGGAGAAAAGTTTCATATTCCCCGTTTTCATCGGGGTGACACGGTGGCTCTTCGTCCCAGCTTGTTGGATAGATTCCGAGACGTTCTTCGGAATTCAGAGCCTCCTCCCAGGTCACCACTTTTCCGCTGTAGGCGGCCATGCGCCCCATGATGGGAAACAGGGTCGAATAGGCACTGCGCTCCGCCTCATTATGGGGAAGGTCTTCGCGAATTGCTTTGAAAAGAGCATCGTGTTCGAGCTGGTAGGAGTTCTCTTTTTCAGTCATTTTCCAGGGCGCGATCGCAGGATCGCTCGATTTGACCGAAGCATTTCGTTTGAAGGACAACTCAGCCGTCCCGTTCGTGCCGGTGATCTTTTCACCGAACCAGCTCCAGCATTTCGGAATATGACGGTGCTGCGTGATCACCTGTGAGCCGTCGGCATACTGAAAGTCGACGCTGTAATGATCGTATATCTGACCGTTCGCCGGACCGGTCCGGACGATGCGCCCTCCCTGCCCCTGACAGGAAACCGGATTGGCCTCGTGCTTGATCCACTTCACGACGTCAAACTCATGAACGCTCTGCTCGACCATAAAATCACCGCTCAACCACGTGAAGTAATACCAGTTCCGCACCTGAAATTCCAACTCGCTCTGGCCGTCCTCCCTCACGTGCCGCTTGTTCACATCGGCTCGACAATTGAACATTTGAATGAGAGGGATTTCACCGATATCACCATTGTGAAGCCGGCTGATCGTCTCGTGATGGATCGGACTGTGACGCCGGTTGAAACCCACCCCGACTTTGAGATTTTTCTCCTTCGCCACCTTCGCCGCCGCGAGGACCTGACGAATTCCCGGTGAATCGACCGCGACCGGCTTTTCCATGAAGACATGTTTTCCTGCAGCGACGGCCTCTTCAAAATGCTGAGGACGAAATCCCGGAGGCGTCGTCAGGATCACGACATCGATATCGTCGAGCGCGATCACTTTTTGAAAGGCATCCAAACCGATGAACCTGCGACCGGGACTGACATTGACCTGATCAGGGCGCGGCGCATTCTTCGCGAGCACTTCCGCACTCCGTGAAAGCTGCCCCTCGTTAATGTCCCCCATCGCCCAAAGCTCGGCTCGATCATCGGCCGCGAGCGCTTGAGCCGCTGCCCCGGTGCCCCTTCCCCCGCAACCTATCAAGGCGACACGAATCCGGTCGACGTCCTTACCCTGAGCATGAGCGCCACGGGGAAAAGCAGCCGCCGCCGAGGCGAGAATCGCTGAGTTCTTTACAAATTCCCGTCGCTTAACATGGTCCGATTTCATGGTCGGAGATTCTGCGACGGATCGGCCCGCCCGGTCAAGAGCGCCGCTTCCGTGGATGCGTCCGCGCTGTGGATCGACTCAGTTCGCAAGCGGCGCTACTGCCTCGGCCTTCACCGGATTCCTCTTCCGCAGGATCGGGGCTAGATACTTGACCGTTTCGTCGGCGATGACATTGTATCCGGCGAGATTCGGATGCCGATCCGAGGTCCAGCCGGGTAGATGCCCGAGGATCCCGTCGAGTTCGTTACCCATCACCTCAACACGATCTCCTTTTACGCGTGGTTTCAGCCACTCGTGATACTTTTCCGGAATTTTCGCGAGAGGATAACGCCGGTAGTTGAGCATGTTGTAGCCCTTTTCCAACTCGGCGGCGTAGCGGGGATAGATGTCGAAAACTTCGAGTTTTTCATCACGCGCCACCTGCCTAATCAGGTCGTTGATCTCTTTGCTCACCTCTTCACTGGAAAAGGGAATCACGGTCATCGGAATGATCAATGCGCCCGGATGATCTTTGCGGAGTCGCTCTATCATTCCGTGAAGATCCGCTACGAAGTTCACGGGGAAATTCTCCCGCTTTGCTTTGTCATTGATACCATAGCGGATGAAAATGTAGTCAATCCCCTCCAATTCGGCACCGTTCTTATCGTAGCGCCCCGAATCGAAAAGGCGCTTGATCGTTTCTCCGCTCTGGCTGGAATTGATCACCCTGCACGGAGGTAGATCCTCCTCCGCCCTGAGAAGTTGTTCCATGACCTCCTCGAGGTGCGGCCCCTCGGGCTTCAGCCGTCGCGGAACACTGCCCTCTGTGGTACTGTCACCGAGAAGAAGAATTTGAACTTTGCCTTCGTGTTCCGCCAGTGCCGGACCGGTCAGAAAAAGGCCCAGCCCCAGGAGCATCGTTAGCGGGAATCGTTTCATCATGAGCGAGACGATATGCAATCGAATCAGCTTCGCCCAGAGAGATCCGATCACGTAATGATGTGGAGAGCGCAGCGGCTCATCCCTCGAAAATCCAAATGAGCTCGGAGGCTGGGACACCTAGTAAATCCTGACCGACCAACTGCTCACCGGCGTCCGCGAGAGCCTGAGTGTCGAAAGTGCCCTAGCGTCATTCTCGTGGAACCCGAGGATGGGCCGATTGTCGAAGGCGAAGGACGGACTGCTCGTCTCATAGCGGTTCCGGGCCGGGAAAGGTTCGGTCGCATCGGGAAGGGAGTCCGCCAAAGTCAGCTCGGCACGGAATCCGAGGACAGAATCAATCGATCCCAACTCCCACTCGTGCTCATGAAGATAAGTTCTTGGAATACGAATCGTGAGTAGTTTTGCTCCATCCTCAGCCGTATCGAGAGTCGAGGTAACGCCCTTTTCGCTCAAAAGCATGTTGTAGCCCGATCCGAAGGAACCAAGCTGAATCGGCGAAGTCACCCCGGGGCCATCAGATGCTTTAGTGTAAACCTCGAGGGGTTCAACCGCCCCGAAACTGCGAATGGCGTCACTGGATCTTGCATCGAGAAAGAGACGAACCTGAATCGCCGCTTTGTCTCCCATGTCCGGAATGCGAAGACGCTCCAGTCTCGCAATTGCATAGAGCGCATTCTCGTCCGCATCGAACAACCAGGTCGCCTTTCCTTCGGGGCGCTGCTTGGCGTCGACGGTGCCGGCGGGGCGTGCATTGGCGTAATCGGCCCACGGCTTCATCGCTATCGGCTCACCGAGAACGATATCCTTGATCGCTTCCATCTCACGGGTGAAACGGACGATCCGCCCATCAGCTTCAACCTGAATCCAGACATCCTTCTGGATCTGCGCCTCGTTTCCGCCTTCGAAATCAAAAATGGAAAACACAGTCTTGGTTCCAAGCGGTGACACGGAGAAAGGAGTCGGTGGTCCCACTTTCTCCCCCATCCCCACCTGAAAGGTCCCTGAAACCGGCTTGTCGTATCCACTCACAAGATCCCATTCAATGCGCAGCTTATTCGACACGTTGATGTAGTGGCGGGATTTCCAGAGAGCTGTGACCGGTCCCACCCGGACGGGAATATCCACAAGTTCCGAACCGACGGTGTCTTCAAGGACAAAACTGAAACGCCCCAACTCATCACTTGCCGCTACCGGATAAAAAAGATCTGAACCGTCGCGTGCTTTCCCCACGATCGGCCGTTTGTAGCGAAAAAGAAGCTGCGTTGTCTTTCCGGGTTCCACCTTGAAACGCTGTGCGATATCGACCGGAACGATAGCACTTCCAACAGCGAGTGCCCCGATACTACCCTCATGCGGCTGATCTGATTGGTTCGTGATCGCAACCGTGACATTGATCTTGCTGTTGTTCTCGTAGGCGGCCACCGCGGCATACGTAAAAGCCGATTGCCGCGCACCGTTCTTTAGATCATCAAAGATGACTTCACCGAGATACTCATTTGCCTTCCTCGCGGGGTGAATCCTTTCACGTGTCTGCAGATCAGGTCCGAACTTGAAAATGCCGGTGAGTTTGTCACCAATCACCTGCATCCCCGCCTGAGGTTCGGAGGCGGGATCGATTCCTCCGCCAAGCCGCGCGAGGTGAGCTCCCAAATCAATATAGAGCACGCCATTCAACGCCGCGACTTCACGTGCAGCAGTGGCGTATGGTCTTGTAATCCCCCACTCCATGGCTCCTTCGCCAAAATTGACAAGAGTCGGACTGAAAATAACCACGTCAGTATTCGAACGCTTTGCGGCATCGATGATTTCCTGAATCGCCCGCTGATAGCTATCGATCGAAAGGTAGCCGAACGAGTCGTAGATCCCGTACTGGACCAGAAGCATGTCAGGATCGTGAACGAAAACATCCGTCGTCGCGCGACGAAGGCCATCAAGCGCGTTGCCGTCAGGTATCGTAAGATTTTCCAGAGTAATCTCATTCCCGAGGTAAGGTGAGATCTTAGCGGAACCACCCTCCGGTGGATTCAGCAACTCAACGCCGCCTGTGTAGAAAAACTCCCGGGCAAGACGAGTCAGAAACATCCCTGAGTAGGAGAAGAGCGGATTGCCGCTCTCCCAGGCAGCCGGGAGAGGCGTAATTCCCCCGATGACGCCGTCCCCGATCGCAACCACGTGCACGGGATCGCCAGCCTCCAGCTTCGCAAAACTGCGGGGAATGTAACGCTTGAAACGCTCCCGTTGATCAAGGGTAAGCGGATAGCCGAATACGTTGGCTATCCCGAAAACGAGCACCAGCCCCAGGATGATTTTAGCGGTCTGTCTCATGTTCCTCTTCTGACCTGTGTATGACGGGAGAAGCACACGCATTATTAGACTGAGCTTCCAATTAAAAAGCCCCGAAATTCGGGGCTCCTTAAGAAATCAGATTCTGATTAAATATCAAGCATCAAGTAGTAGTCGACGCATCCCGCTCATTATTGAGAAACGAGTCGATTCCCTTCTCGGGAAGGAAAAAGCCGGACATCTGCAGTTTTGCAGGTGTCACGCCCATCTCTTCGAGAGCTTCGTAATGAGCCACTGCCTCTTTGTGATCGAGCGGACCGACCGTGGAAGAAAGATCATCGTTAGATCCTGTCAGAAGACTGACGAGAACACATCCGGTGATTTCATTCTTATCACGACCCGCGAGGAATTTGCTGAACGCTTCCTGAACAGACTCATCAACATCTTCAGCTTCGTCGGGAAGGTAGATCGTCTCGCTCACCACGTTAGACATTCTGAGTTCTCCACCGGTGGTGAAGAGAATGTCGTGATCCTTTGTGAATCGGCGAATCGCCTCATCAACACGGAAGACGGGTGGGAAGCTGTAATCCACGATCAGCGTATTCGGCTTCAGCGCTTTGATATCGAGAACGCCCGGAAGGTTGGACGATGCAACGACGATCGACGCAGCGTAAACTTCCGGAGGAAGCGCGCCTCCATTTTTCACAATATCAACCTGCCCCTGATAACCGGCATCGCGAACGAGGTCGCGGCAACGGCTCATCTGGTCATCGGTCTGATAAGGATCGCAAAGGATCAAGTGCTTCGGATGCTCCATGACGTCGAGCATGAGGCGCAAAGTTCCGAATCCAATCGAGCCGAGGCCAACTACGGAGAGAGTTTCCTCAGAAAGGTCACGTCCTGTCTTGGCAAGAATGCCTTCGACCGACTTCACAATCGTCGCCGAGCGTGTCGCATCTCCGGTCGTGATCTCTGGAAGATCTTCACGCCCTTTGATCCACTCACTGATCTTACGACCGTGGTCGGTGGTCATCGGAATGACACCGGTGAGTGAAACACACTTGGCACCCGCTTCAGCGGCCATTTCAAGCGCAGCGACGGTCGGTGCTTTCACGGAAGCGAGATCTTTGTAGAAATCGGTTTCGAAGCAAGGCAGCATCAAGACACCGATCTTACCTTCGTCGAGTTCATAGACATTCGTGAGACGCGGCTTATTGGCGAACATCCGCTCGGAAATTTCGTCGCGAGTCATTCCTGACAAGTTGGCCAAAACATCCGGGATATAAGTCAGTGCGACTGCATCCAGCTCCGGCATCTCTTCGACGGTATCTTCGATCGTGATGTGGGCAAAGTCTTCGAACGATGGGATCACTTCTGAATCATCATCTGATTCAGCTGAAACCGGAGCCGTCTCAATCCGTTCACTCGAGAGATACTGAGCCAGTTGCTCGATATTGGCATGAGTGAGGAAAACGTCCACCGGCACGTCCTGTCCGAACTCGTCGGAGACATCCACGATGATGCGAAGCGCCATCAGTGAATCGCCGCCCATTTCGAAGAAATTGTCGGTAACACCGAAGTCTTCGGAATCGAAGTTGCGGCTGAACACTTTCCAGAGTCGCTCTTCTGCAGATGTCCGCGGTGCCACTTTCTCCCCATCGGAGGAAGCACCGATCGTCGGCATAGGAAGACGACGACGGTCGATCTTGCGGTTCGGTGTCAGAGGAAATTCCTCCACACGCTTGAAGAACGCGGGAATGTAACTCGCGGGAAGATTCGCGGCAAGATGCTCGCGAATCGTAGCGGCCTCGAATGAACTGCTGTCAGCGATGTAGTAGCCGACAAGACCTTCGCCGGTTGGCAGATCTTCGCGTTTTGCCACCACTGCCTGCTTGATACCGGCGATGCTTTCCATCTGCTGTTCGATATCACCAAGCTCCATGCGGACACCTCTGACCTTCACCTGGAAGTCAACACGTCCAAGGCACTCCAGCTTGTTGTCCCGATTCCAGCGGGCAAGGTCGCCGGTTCGATAGAGTCGCTGTTTTCCGACAACGGGAAGTTCAATCTCACGGAACGCTTCCGCAGTGAGACCGGGCTGGTTGCGATAGCCGCGGGCAAGGCCTGCGCCACCGATCCAGAGTTCGCCGGTGAATCCCTGAGGCACGAGCTTGTCGTTTCCATCGAGGATATAAACCTGAGTGTTCGCGATCGGAAGACCGATTGAAATCGTCTCGTCCCCTTCTTCGATTTTTTCAATCGAAGACCAGACCGTTGTTTCAGTAGGACCGTAAAGGTTCCAGACTTCAGCAGCCGAATTGACGAGCGTGTTGGCGAGGCTTCTCGTGAGAGCTTCACCGCCACAGAAGATCCGGAGATCGCTCTTACCTTCCCAACCGCTGTCGAGAAGGAGCTGCCAGGTCGCAGGAGTTGCCTGCATCACCGTGATATCCTCCTCGGAAAGAAGGTTGGCAAGTCGACGACCGTCTTTGACATCATCACCACCGGCCATGACGACCTTCGCGCCGGCAAGAAGCGGCAGGAAGAGTTCCAACAGGGAGATATCGAACGAGAGCGTCGTCACCGCGAGCAGCGTGTCGTCCGCACTCAGACCCGGAGCTTTCTCCATCGAGCGGAGGAAGTTCACTGCGGCACGGTGAGGGATCTCAACGCCTTTCGGTGTTCCTGTAGAACCGGAAGTGTAGATGATGTAAGCAAGTGAATCCGGTGTGACACCTTTCACTTCAGGGGCTTTCGAGGTTCCCTCGATATCATCGAGATTAATCGCCTTCCAGCCTCCTTTGGGAGCTTCTGAATAGTGCTTACCCGATGCAATCAACGCTTTCGGAGCCGCATCTTCGAGCATGAGATCGAGACGGTGCGCCGGGAAATCAGGATCGAGCGGCACATAGGTAGCACCTGCCTTAAGCACTCCGAGAAGAGCACCAATCATGCGAGGTGAACGATCAGCGAGCACGCCGACATTGTCTCCCACACCGACACCACTCGCGATAAGGTCGCGGGCCACGCCATTGGCGAGTCGATTGAGTTTGCCGTATGAGGTGTGATTGTCTTCAAAGATAACGGCGACGTCCTCGTCTTTCTCAGCCGCAACCGCAGCGATAAGGTCGTGGAGGAGCGCATCGTCTTCGAACTTTGCTTTCGTGTCGTTCAGTGTCGACACGAGGGTCTTCTCATCCTTGTCGGCGAGAAGTTTCACTTCGGAAATCTTCGTGGTCGAATCAGTCGTGATCTGACGGAGAACCTGCTCGTAGAGACCGTTCAATTCTTTGATCGTCGCCTCGTCGAAAAGATCGCGGTTATACTGCCAGCAACCGAAGAGCTGCCCACCGGCTTCTTCAAGTGTCAGGGTGATTTCGAACTGTGACTGACGTGTTGTCAGGTCGATTGTCTCCATCGAAAGGTCACCAACGTGGAAGGTGTGTCCACCCTGTCCGATAAGGAACACGGCGATACCTTCATCATCGATCCCCGGCACTTTCTCCATCGTAAAGCTCACCTGGAAAAGCGGTGAACGACCGGCGTCACGAACGACATCGAGGCGATCCACCATCCGTGCGAGAGGATACTGCTGGTTCTCCAGCGCTCCGTTCACAGCAAGAGAGTTCTTAGCGAGATAATCTTCAACCGTCGGATCTTCGTCGACTGTGCTTCGAACCGGAACCGGGTTGATGAAGTATCCGACACTGCTCTTCAGCTCAGGCTGCGTTCTTCCTGCAAGAGGAACACCAATAACGATGTCGTCCTGCTGGCAGTAGCGGTGCATGAGAATATCGTATGCTGAAAGAAGCGTTGTAAACAGAGTTACGTTGTTCTCTTTAGCCAGCTCGTTCACCGAGGTCGTGAGTTCCTCATCCAACTGGAAACCATAGGTGGCACCGTTGAAGGTCTGCACGGCGGGTCGAGTGCGGTCGGTCGGAAGATCGATCGCTCCGGGAGCACCGGCAAGATGCTCTTTCCAGAATTCGAACATGTTCTCGCCCGCTTCACTTTCGAGGTGGGCTTTCTCCCAGTTAACGAAGTCCGAGTAGGACGCCGCGATCGGCTCAACCTGTGGCGTTCTTCCAGCCTTGGTTGAGAAGTAGTATTCAATCAGATCCTGAATCATCACCGCGATAGACCACGCATCCGAGATGATGTGGTGCATGCTGAGCAATGCGACGTGGGCATCATCAGCCGTGCGGAAAAGCTCAAGTCGAACCACAGGTCCCCGCTCGAGATTGAATGGACGGCTTGCGTGCTCACTGATGAGCTCTTTCAGCTGATCGTCGTCGAGGGCCGTGCAATCGTGCTCGCGGAAATCAATGGTTCGTCCGGTGTGAACGACCTGCATTGGCTCGCCGTTAACGGTCGTGAACGTCACGTCGATGAGCGGATGGCGCTCGAAGAGAAGCGAGAACGCTTTCTTCATCGCATCAATATCGAGGAGCGGACGGAACTTGCCTGAGAAGTTCAGGTTGTAAGCCGAAGAATTCGGAGCAAGTCGGTTGAGGAACCAGAGCGCCTTCTGACCTTCGGTAAGCGGGAACATTTCCGGCATCTCACCTGTGACTTCAAATTCAACGAGGCTCGAAGCATCAACGCCCGATCCATCGCCTGATTGATCGCCGCCGGATTCGATCAGTTTTTCGAGCACCGGAACAGAGAGATCCTTAATACTCGGACCATTGAGAACTGACCCCATTGGCATAGACATGCCGAGTTTCTCTTCGATCCGGTTCACCAACTCGATCGCCATGAGTGAGTCGAGTCCGAGATTGGTCAAAGGGGTATCTTTATCGAGGCGTGAGGCATCAGTCCCGAGAACGGCACCAACCTGAGCTGCGATGAGATCTTCAACGAGACCGGCACGTTTCTCAGCCGGAGCTTCGAGAATTCGAGCGGACATGGAATCGCCTCCACCGGAAGTGGAACGCGGAACCACGGGAAGGAACATTTTCGATCCCCCCACGGAAGGACTGAAGCGGGCGAGCGCCTGCCAGTTACATCGGGCGGCACCAAGCTGGTAGCAATCAGAAGGAGCACCGAGGCTGAACAAGTGGAGCGTCTCCTCCATGTTCGTCGCACCGAGTCCGACCATTTCGAGATACTGCTGAGTCTTCTCGTTACGGGCAACAAAGCCGGCACCCTCAAGAGCACCCCAGTTAAACGTAAGTGAAGGCAGGCCGAGTGAACGACGGTAGAACGCCAACTGATCTAGGAAGACGTTTCCTGCGTTGTAGTTCGACTGCTTAACCGCACCAATGAAGGCGGAGAAAGAAGAGAAACAGATAAATGACTCCAGTGGAATATCGAGAGTCGCCTCGTGAAGGTTCCACGCACCGAGCATCTTCGGAAGAAGAACGCTGTCGAAACGCTCCTTGTTAAGTTCGAGAATGAACTCATCATCGAGCACCATGGCACCGTGAATCACTCCAATGAGCGGCGCATCGCCGGCCTGGATTTCTTTCACGATTTTATCAATGTCAGAACGCTTCGTGACATCGCCACGGGCATCCATAACCGTTGCACCGCACGCTTTAAGCGCTTCGATTTTCTCAAGCGCATCCTCTTTAGGACCGGAGCGGCTCATGAGAGCAAAATGCCGGGCACCGTTGTCGGCCATGAACTGAGCGAGTTCGAGTCCGAATCCGCCGGCTCCACCTGTGATCAGATAGGTGCCGTCACTGCGGAAGCGGTTTCCATCTTCGGTCGGCTGTCCGATCTCAATTTCAGGAAGGTCAAAGTCGAGCACGTTTTTACCGATGTGCTTGCCTGCCGCCATGTAGCGGAACGCTTCGACGACCTCGGTAACCGGAAACGCCTTATTCGGAAGCGGCTTGTAGGTCTCGTCGTAGAACTTCGCCTCCAGCTCGGAGAACATTTTCGCGACGTAGGCAGGCTTGCTCTGCAAGTGCTGCGCCAAATCGATGACGAAGAAACTGATATTGTTACGAAGCGGCTCAAGACCGATCTTAGAGTTGCCGTAGACGTCAACTTTACCAATCTCCATGTAGCGTCCGAACGTTTTCAGAACGCTGAAGTTTTTCGGAATGAAATCACCGGCAAGTGAGTTGAGGACCGCATCGACCCCTTCTCCATTGGTGATCTCCATGATCTCGTCCGCAAACTTGAGCGTCCGTGAATCGAGCACGTGATCAACCCCCATGTCGGTGAGGAGCTGGCGTTTCTCGGGACTCCCCGCAGTTGAGAAGACAACGAGACCGAGGTGCTGGGCAATTTGAATCGCAGCCTGTCCCACACCACCGGTTCCGGCATGAATGAGAATGCTCTCACCCTTCTCCATCCGGGCGAGTTCATTCATCGCATAGTGCGTTGTGAGGAACACGGTCGGCAGAGTCGAAGCCTCGACGTGACTCATCGTGTCCGGCTTACGGAATACCATATTGCGGTGAACCGTTACATAACTGCGGAAACAGTATGGAGCCATACCGACGACATTGTCGCCGACTTTGAGATCCTTCACATTGGCTCCCACTTTGACAACGGTACCGGAGAAATCATCACCGAACCACTTCAAATCAACAGGGTTACCCGGATAGATTCCGAGCGCCTTCATGACATCACGGAAGTTAATACCTCCCGCTTTGATCTGAATTTCGATCTCATCGGCATCCGGATCGCGACGAGTCGTTTCGTTCAAGCTGAGATTCGTAAGAATACCCGGCTTGTCGATCTGGAGGCGGTAAGGAAGAACCGTTCCATCCGCTTGAACCGCATTGCGGGTCCGCGCCGGAAGATCATCCGGCTTGACGCGGTGAACGCGACGCACATAGCGGCCGTTTCCACGGTAGGCGATCTCGTGCTCCCCATCAGAGAGATTGATTTCGTCGCAAAGATCTTTTAATTCGAATGCATTCTCTGCAGGATCGAGATCGATCTGTGACCAGCAGAATTCAGGATGCTCATTGTTCACAACCCGGAGCAATCCGGTAATCGGAGCAGAAGCCAATCCCGGAAGCGGCTCTCCCGGTGTCACCGGCATCGTTCCCCGGGTAAGGAAAATGATCTGTGGCTTTGACTCCCACTCGCGTCCCACCATCGCAGGAACCAGCTCGAGAGCAAAATGAACGCCCGAGTCCTGTGCTTCCGTCAAAGAAGCGAGATCCAGTTCGGCTGCCTTAGGATGATCAAGCGCGAGCGTTTGAACAATTGTCTTAACGGTTCGCTCCTCTTCCGAGAGAGTATCGAGCGCTGCTGTAATCGCCGCAACGGTTCCGTCAATGAGCAGTGTCTCCACCTCATCTGACGCGAGTTCACCGGAAAGCTTTTTACCGAGCCCCGACTTGTCGTTCGTAATCAGAACAACCTCTTTAAGCGCAGCTTCCTCTTCGGTATCGGCAGGCGCACTGGCGTCCCCCTCTTCCGCTTCAACCGGCAGTTCAACCGGACTTGGTGCTTTCGCAACGAGACAGGCCTGCTGATCTTCCGCCTCATTCGGCGAACTGATGAAGCTGGTCACCTCACGGAAATCGAGACTGCTGAGAAACTTCGTCCACTCCTTGCGGGTGAGAAGCGCAGAATGCTTACGAAGGTCGGTGTCGGTGAAACGCCACCAGCCGCCGAGAAGTCCGAAAACGTTATCGAGTGCAGCGCGGCGCCACGTTACCTCGAGGAACATCAGAGTCGCATCGGGAGCCATGCAGCGACGAAGGTTGTTCATCGTTACGGTAAGGTCCTGCGTCGCGTGAATCACGTTGGAAGCGAGAATGATGTCAAAATGATGTGGCTCGATTCCCTGGGATTCAGGGCTCTTCTCACAATCGAACATTTTGTATTCAACAAACGGATAATCCTCTTCGAATCGGTCCTGAGCGGACTGAAGGAAAAGCGGCCCGTTATCAGTGAAGACGTATTCGGTGCGCTCCGGCGGGAACACGTCGAGAATCTCATTCGTAAGCGAACCGGTTCCGGCGCCAACCTCGAGAACGCGAATCGCACGTCTCTCGGGGAGATTCTTAACTGCCGCGGCAAGCGCGAGATGAATTTGTTCGTTGATGACGGGAAAGTCAGCCCCTTCGCGGTAGAACCGCTCCATGACACTGGCGGATCCGCCGGGAAAGAGAACCTCAAGTGGATCGGTCTCTCCACTGAGAACACCTGCGAGATTCGGACCGGTAAGACGCTGAAGTTCGGCCTCGGAGGCAAACTCGGGCATTTCAACAGCGAGCTTGTTGACCCACTGAAGCGCTTCCTCGTGCTCAGGCTTTTCGACAACCTTCCAGGTGTCATTGCCGGCGTCTTCGAGAACTCCCGCTTCGGTAAGAGCCGTGAGTTGTCCATAGACCAGCTTGCGATGGTGATCAGCAATCGAGAGATCAGCCATATGCGAATCCACCTCGACGGTGTCACCCACTTCAGGACTCCAACCCAACTCAATGTAGGCGTTGGTAATGAATTGACGCGAGATCGCTTCCATCGCCGGAAGGAACTTGCCGTAGTGATCGGCAAGACCGCGGGCATCATAGAGCTCCTGAAGCCCTTCACTGGCTGCTTTCACCAAATCATCTGATGATGGCACCTCAGCAGAACCTTCAATGCGGGTTCCTTTGAGCATCCCCTGCTCCCAGCGAGCTTCGTAGAGACATTTTTCAAGATCGTCGTTATCACTCTGCTCAACACGGTCGGCACGGAATCCGTAGATCTCAGCTACGAGATTACCGGCGTCGTCGTAGACATCGATGTCGGCGATGATGTATTCGCGATCATTGTCTGAGTTCACCTTCGCGTGTCCCCAGAGACGAAGCGGTGGCTTTTCAGAATAAAGCCGGATACTGCGAATCGCTGCAGGGAGGTAGAAGTAATCACTTCCCTTCGCTCCATCCGGAATGACCTGTCCACCTTTAACGGTGTGGAAACAGGCATCGAGCACTGCAGGATGAAAGTGGTGGTCCGGAATCGTGCTGCGGAGTCCTTCAGGAGCGACAATCTCAGCGAGCGCCTCACCGTCTTTTCTCCACACATTCTGGAGGTGCTGGAACAAAGGACGGAATTGATATCCGGCATCCTCGTAGTCCTCATAATACTCTTCGTGAGTAAAATGTTTCTCCATGTCGGCTTTGATCGCCTCGAAGTCCGCAGTCTTATCAACAGGCAGTGGCTGCTTGCGCAGAACCCCCTGTGAATTCAGCTCCCAATCTTTCTGGTCGCCTGTGCTGCTGAAGATCTGGAAAACACGGGTATCAGGGTCAAAGACGACCTGAACCGTCGGCACTTTTTCTTCGGTAACGAAGAGGGCCTTTTTCATCTCGAGGTCCTCAACGACATAATTCTCGTCGGGGAACAACTTGCGGGAAATCGCAATACCGATCTCGCCGTAACCGGCCGCCGGGAAAACAACGCTGTCCCAGAAACGGTGATCATCGAGCCAGGTAAAGTAACGTGGATCAAGATCGAAGCGCCAGGTTGGCTTCGGTGCTGACTGAACCAACCCGAGCAACGGGTGCTCAAGCGGCGCGCATCGAAGATACTCGTTCTCGGGAGACTCAAGCCAGAATTTTTCTTTCTGCCATGCGTAGGTAGGAAGACGGACATCGGCGCCGTCAGACTGGTTCACAGCAACCCAGTCGACCTTGTAACCGTGGTTGTGCAGATTCGCGAGCTGTGTCAGCATTTCGACAGACTCATCTGTCTTACGCTTAAGGCTGGAGAAATAGAATCCTTTGCGGCCCTGATCGGAAAGACACTCCAGAATTGGGTTCTGAAGCGCGGGGTGCGGCCCGAGCTCGAGGAAGGTGTCCTCGCCGGAACGGATCAGGTTCGCAATCGCCGGAGCGAAGAGGACAGACTCACGCACGTTGTTCCACCAGTATTCGCCGTCGAGCTTCGTCCCCTCGCACATCCCGCCGGTCACAGTGGAGATGTAGGGAATCGTCGTTTCGCGTGGCTTGATGTCTTTGAGAGTCTCAAGAAGCTCCTCCTTGATCGGCTCCATCTGATGAGTGTGGAACGCGTAATCGATTCTGAGCCAGCGGACGAATTTGCCTTCTTCCTCCAGCTTCTCAACGACTGCCTCAAGCGGTTCGGTGTCACCTGCGAGGGTGAGCATACCGGGGCTGTTGACCACCGCGACTTGAACCCGCTCTTCAATACCGGCAAGTGCCTTCTTAGCTTCCGCCTGAGAGATACCCACCGCGACCATGCGGCCGTTTCCACCGGTTTCGTCCTGAAGACGTGAACGGTGATAAATAATCGTAACGGCATCCTCCATCGTGTAGGCGCCGGCAACATAGGCCGCAGCGACTTCACCCACAGAGTGACCCACCACTTTTGAGGGAACAATGCCCCAGGACTTCCAAAGTTCCGCCAAGGCGACCTGGAGACCGAAAATGGCCGGCTGAGCGATATTGGTGCGATTGATCTGGGAAGACTCTTCGTCCTTCGTCATCTCGTCGATGAGCGACCATCCGGCGAGCGGCTTGAGGTGCTTATCAATCTCTTCGAGAACGCCGCGGAAAACAGGCTCACGTTTGATAAGATCCTGTCCCATTTTCCACCACTGAGCGCCCTGCCCCGTGAAGACAAATACCATCGGATGCGCTTCACCGGCGGGCTTGCCGGGAATCACTTTATCACTGCTACCGGTGGCAAGCCACTCGGTCATTTCGTGAAGAAGGTCGACCTTATCGTCTGCGATAATCGCGAGACGGTTGTCGTGATGCTCGCGCTTTGTGCCCGCTGCTGCAGCGATGGCATTGAGATCGCTATTGGTTCCCTTGAGGTAACGACGCCACTTCTTGACCGTGTCAGTAAGAGCATCATCGCCACGAGCCGAGATTGGCAGAAGAACTGGACGTTTCGCCTTCGCTTTGTCGTCTGAAGCGCCCGCCTTCTTCAAGGTAGGTGGAGCGGCTTCGAGAACGATGTGTGAGTTTGTGCCGCCAAATCCGAAACTGTTCACGCCGACAACCGGCAGATGATCACCGAGGTGAGGCAGTGGCTGCAACTCAGTCGCAACCTTCATTTTGAACTCGTCGAACGGAATGTTCGGATTCGGGTTCTTGAAATTCAAGTTTGGTGGAATCGTGTCGTGATGCAGGACCAGAGCGGCCTTGGCAACACCGGCAACACCTGAGCCGGACTCAAGGTGACCCACGTTTGTCTTTACGGAACCAACGAGGCAGACGTCATCGTCGTCACGTCCATCGGCAAGAACGATACCGAGAGCACGGGTTTCGATCGGGTCACCCACCGGTGTTCCCGTTCCGTGGGCTTCCATGTAACGAACACGCTTTGGCTCGATTCCAGCCTGCTTGTAGGCAATGCGAAGCATTTCCGCCTGCGTCTCAACACCGGGAACTGTCATCGAGGACGTGTTACCGTCCTGGTTGATCACCGCTGCCTTAATTGTGCAGTAAATGCGGTCGCCGTCCTCCTGCGCCTTCGCAAGTGGCTTGATCACAAACATACCGGCGCCTTCACCACGGACATAACCGTTCGCGCGGTCGTCGAATGCAAAACACTGTCCCGTCGGGGATAGCATCGTCGCCTTGGAGAAACCAATCGAAGCATCCGGGGTCAGAAGTGCATTCACACCTCCGGCCAGAGCCATCGTCGCCTGCCCTGCCCAGACGCTTTCACACGCGAGGTTGATCGCAACCAGCGCAGAGGAACACGCCGTATCAACCGATACAGAAGGCCCCTTCAGGTCAAAGAGATAGGAAATGCGGTTCGAGGCAATCGAGAGAGTACTTCCCGAATTCGTGTGAACGTCGACGTTGCGTGCGTCGCTCTGAGCCACGTTCGCATAGTCGTTCGAAGCAATACCCACGTAAACCGAAGTTTGAGAACCGCGAAGGCTGTCAGGCGCCATGCCCGCATCCTCGAGTGACTCCCAGGCTGTCTCGAGCATCCAGCGCTGCTGGGGATCCATTCGCAGAGCCTCGCGAGGCGAAATACCGAAAAACTGTGCGTCAAACTTATCGTGATCGTGAACAAAACCACCCCACTTAGTGATCATTTTGCTCGGTATATCCACATTTTCGTGATGCCACCGCTCACGATTCCAACGATCAGTAGGCACTGGGACAATTCCCGATTTGCCTTCCACCATCATTTGCCAAAAGGACTCGGGACCGGAAACGCCTCCCGGTAGTCGACATCCTATCCCCACGATAGCCAGAGGCTCGCGATTCGCTGATTCGTTCTTGGACATGTTACGTATCTTTCTTGTAAAAACGGAAATAAGCGAGGGCTCTGAGAGGTTGGGGGTAACCTCTCGCAGCATCTCACTTATGATTGGTGGTGTATCTAAGCGGGTACCTTACAGAACACCTTGAATTGTGTCAGATTTTGAGCAAATCTTCAAGTCACAGGAAGGGTGGACCTTACGGCGATGACCTCTTGAGTCAACAGGCTATACGGAGCGATTTAACTGGTTTTTATTATCAACAATCACAAAACTTCTGGTAAATTAAGACAAGAGGTCAGAAACCGCTTCGCGCTCTTCACGCAATTCCTGAATCGAGGCTTCAATTTTTGCCTTACTGAACTCGTTAACAGGCACGTCCTGAACGATCTCCCACTTCTCTCCGTCCGTTTTGATCGGGAATGAGGAAATGAGGCCTTCGTCGACGCCGTAGGAACCGTCTGAGCAAACACAAACACTGTTGAAATCACCGTCAGCCGTCGGAGTCGTGAGTCCACGAACCGTGTCAACGATAGCATTCGCAGCCGAAGCCGCAGAACTGGATCCCCGTGCCGCGATAATCGCTGCGCCGCGTTTCTGAACCGTTTCGATAAATTCACCCTGAAGCCAGGCTTCGTCGGAGATCACCTCGGCAGCGGGTTTCCCTGAGATCTGAGCATTGTAAAAATCAGGATACTGCGTCGCTGAGTGGTTCCCCCAGATAATAGTATTGGAAACTTCGCTGACATGAACGCCCGCTTTTGCCGCAAGCTGCGACTTGGCCCGGTTTTCATCGAGGCGAGTCATTGCAAACCAGCGATCGCTGGAGAAATCAGCTCCGGCAACAGATGCAGCACTGTTCATAGCGATGAGACAGTTGGTGTTGCAGGGGTTTCCGACCACGAGAGTGCGTGCGCCCGGTGCGGCATTAGCTGCAATTGCCTGCCCCTGACCGGTGAAAATCTTGCCATTGATGCCGAGGAGGTCGTTGCGCTCCATACCCGCTTTGCGGGGAACACTGCCAACGAGGAGCGACCAGTCAACGTCCTTGAAGCCCACATTGAGATCCGAAGTGGCGACGATGTCAGTGAGAAGAGGAAACGCGCAATCGTCCAGTTCCATGACAACGCCCTCAAGCGCCTTCATACCCGGCTCGATTTCGATCAAATTCAACGCCACTTTCTGATCGGGGCCGAACATGGCTCCACTGGCGATACGAAAAAGGAGGGAGTAACCGATCTGACCGGCGGCTCCCGTGATTGCGACACGGATTGGTTTGCTCATAAACTTTGGAAATTCTGATAAATTTAGACTGCAGAACAGTAGCTCCTGAAATGGTTCTAGAAGCCGCCCACTTTTCGCGAACGTCCCGTTTCATTCAAGGCATTTTTTAACATCTCTCTGAGATCGCCGAAGTCTGCCGATGTGACCATTTCGTTTCCAGTCACAGGAACCCGATAGCTCCAGTTCGTTCCGTCCATTACACCGGGCACGTTGATTCGCTCGGTGGAGAAGAGGAGATCGTTGATCATCACCGCGATACGATCCGAGTTTGACATCGAAAGCTCCTTCAAAAGCTGCGCCCAAATCTCTTCCGTATAAGCGGGAGGCTCCTCGTCGGAGAACTCGATTCCGGCGAAAGAGGCCAGAGTAGCGAGAAAGTTGCGGGCATCCCACCACTCGGGACTGCCATGCTGCTCATCCTCCATAATCTGATACTGCTGCTCCCACTGAGCCCGAACCGGAAAGTGATCGTGCGTCGCGTAAGCAGCAAAGGAACAGGCCGGATAATGAAGCCCGGAAGCTACATGGCCATCTTTGAACTCCCACTGAGGCACTTTCATCCCCGCAATCCTCAATTCAGCGAGCGATGGGCGAACATAATCGGGAACCGTTCCGAGATCTTCGGCGATCACTTCGGCATCCCCGGCCGCTTCCTGGATCATCTTGAGATACTTCTCTCCCGCTTCACGATTGAGCTTTTTAGCCTCATCATTGTGATCGGGACGGGGTCTAAACCCGGGACGACGACCGTCGCAACGCGCCGCTGCCTCATCCTCCGATAAAGGTAAAAACTCATCGTTTCTAACTGGATTCCAGGGGAATGAGTAGATCCGGTAGAAGCCGAGTGCGTGATCGACGCGGAACATTTTGAAAATCTCTGTCGTCTTCGCGATGCGCTGACGCCACCAGTCAAAATTGCGTTCCTCGAGGACCTCCCAGCGGTAAAGCGGAATCCCCCAGTTCTGTCCCCATTTCTGGACGAACTCATCATCTTTGAAAAGCTGTTCCGGCGGAGCGCCGCCATACCAGTCGAGATCGAAGATCTCCAGATTGGCCCAGACATCAACGCTGTAGAGGCTCACTCCGAAAGGAATATCCCCCATCAGACTGATTCCGCGACTCGCCGCGTAATCTCTCACCGCGTGCCACTGCTCGAAGGCAACCCACTGAACGTAGGCAAAATAGCGAAGTTCCCGGTCAATCCCTTCCGGATCGACCTTGGCCTCCTCCATGATCTTGGCGAGTGCATCGCTCTTCTTGCGAATATCCTCACTCCATTGCTGCCAGACCTGACTTCCCCCTTCGCGATCCATGAAAAGGCGGAACAGGCAGTAGTCATTGAGCCATGGAGCCTCTTTGGCACAAAACTCATCGAATGCATTCGCCCGAACGTCCACTTTTCCGTAAACCGAGTCACAAAATTCTTCAAACGCAGCGCCGAGCAGCTCATGCTTCAGCTTCCGGACCTGAACATAGTCAACCGCCCCCTCATTCATCGCCTCGAGGTCATAATTGGCACTGACACGGTCAAAAGCCTCCTTACTGAGGTCTTTGAGACCATCCGGAGTGCAATTCAGCGTCATCGGCTCAATCGCGACCGAGCTGATCGCGTTGTAGGGGCTGTTATCCGGCCCCGTCTCATTGATCGGGAGCAGTTGCACAAAGCCCATTCCGACCTCAGATGCAAATCGAACAAAATCGCGAAGCGACCTGACATCACCGATGCCCAGATCATTTTCGCCACGAAGTGAAAATACCGGGACCAAAATCCCGGCGAGTCGTTGTTCCATAATAGGTAAGAAGGCTATCTCAAGAGACAGGCATCGAAATCGATCCCGAATCTTAGATGAAGCTTGTCAGAAAACCACTCGAAAATCAATCCAGTCGGAGCGCCTTTAAAGGGTTCGCCCGGAAGACCAGATCAATCTCGGAATCGTTCATTCCGAGATCACTACGCAGATTCCTTGCCACCTCGTGTCCCCGAATCGTCGAGCCTGCAAGATTTTCAGAACCCGGACGTCGTGCCACGCCCTTCTCATCGATCACCACCGGCGCACCGGACAGCTCGTAGGTTCCCGGCCCCAGCCCCGCCGCCATGATTGCATCCGTCGTCATGATCGTTCGCTCGAGGCCCACCACCCTTAGATAATTTTTCATAGCAAAAAACGGAACGTGCGCCCCGTCCGGGATAAAGCAGATCCAGAGTCGATCCGAAAGCGACAGCGCCCGCTGAATGAAATTCTCGTGTCGATTCACCGTCACGGGGCAGCCATTACCCAAATGAGTGATCATCGAAAGCCCCGCATCGATTGCACGCTCCAGAGTATCGAGTTCAGGATCGCAATGCCCCGCCGAAACCGTGATCCCCTCCTCCGCGAGAAAACGCGTCGTTGCAGCGCCTTCATCACATTCCGGAGCCAGCGTGATCAAGCGAACAAGCCCGTTACCGGCATCGATGAGTCGCTTTGCATCCTCGATATTAGCAGGACGAACCTCACTCGCGGGATGAGCTCCCACGTAGCCCTCGCGGGGACTGATAAAGGGCCCTTCGACATGGAAACCGCGCACCATCTTCGCAATCAGCGGGTCTTCGTCACGAAATTTCACCATCCGCTCCAGCTTTCGGGATAAAGCATCGACGGAATCCGTGATAATGGTCGCGAGAAAGCTGTCAATCCCATCCGCAGCGAGCGCTTCGCAAGCCGAATGGAAAGCTTCCGCCGTCATCTTGTTGGAACAAAAGTCCGTTCCACCGTAACCGTTTACCTGAAGATCAAAATAGGGCATCGCGGTATTAGTAATAAACTCAAGGAGAGCTGTCGAACGATCAGTTCACCCGATTCACTCTTCCAGGCTTTCAGCCTCTGCGATAAGGAGTGGCTGCATTCTACTGCCACCAGACACTCCCGCCGGAAGTAGGCGGAAAAACCGGCCCCATCCCCCTCCAACGTTCAATAGTTTATAGAGGTAGGCCGCAGCGTCCTTACATATGCCCACAAAGGCCCGATGTTACGATTCCTCGATCTCCACCGGCGCATCTGGCAGGGCATCGAGAAATACTTTCCCGTAACGTTTACTCAAAATTCGATTGTCGAGCAGGACCACCATTCCTTCATCTTCGCCACTGCGAATAAGACGGCCCACGCCCTGCCTCAACTTCAAAATCGCCTCGGGCACCGTATACTGCATGAAAGAATTGCCGCCGTGCTCCTCAATATGCTCAAGCCTTGCCTGAGTCAGGGGATGATCCGGCACCGCGAAAGGCAATCGCGTGATAATCACATTCGTAAGCGCCTTCCCGGGGACATCCACCCCGGTCCAGAAGCTGTCGGTGCCGAAAAGCACGCTCGTTTCATCGTCTTTGAACTCCTCAATGAGCTGCCCGCGGGAATTTCCCTTGCCCTGCACGAGCAAAGTGAGCGACTCCCCTTCGAAGAAATCCTCCAATTGAGCCGCCATTCGCTGCATCAGTTTGTAACTCGTAAAGAGAACGAAAGCGCGCCCGCCTGATTTGGTAATGAAATGCTTGATCCACTTGGCCAAAGCCACCTCGTAGCCCTCTTCGCGAGGCTCGGGCATCTTGCGAACGAGATGAATCTTCATCTGCATCCGGTAGTCGAACGGGCTCCCGATTTGGACCGCTTCAACGTCTTCCGCACCGACGCGACCTTTAAAATAGCCCAGATCCTTTTCGCCGATTCCGAGAGTGGCACTGGTGAAGACACAGGGCCTGTCCCTTTCGAAAAAGACCGGACGAAGGAGCTCCGAAACATCAATCGGAGCCGCATTCAGAGTCAAAGCCTCGCGGTGATCCTTTTCCACCCAGTAAACAAGACCGTCCTCCTTCTGATCCAAAAACGTCGCGAGGGCAGCCCGCATTTCATTGAGGCGACGGGCGAGCTCATTCAATTCATTTTTCGTCGTCTCCTTTGCCAATTCGGCCTGAGCCCGGGCCCGGCGGCTCACCTCGATCAATCCCGCTCCGAGCGTATCATCGACCAGTTCCGGCTCACGGACGCGGAACTCCCGTCCCCACTCGCCCCACCGGCAGGCTTCCTCAACATTGCCGAAGAACTCATCGATATCGTCGAGCAGCTTCATCGTAAGCCGGCGCCCCGCGGTGTCACCCGTGAATTGAAAAAGCCCCTTGCGGTTCTTCGGATTGAAAAGCCGGTGGAGATCAAACTTCATCCCCGTCTGAGACAGGGAAATGCCCAACTGACGCGCCGCGACCTGTTCCAGCGTATGAGCCTCATCGAAAATCAGAAAGTCATTGGCAAAGAGAAAGCCTTTTCCTGAATCACTAAACTCAGTATTGCTACTCAACAGCGTAAAAAAGAGCGTATGATTCAATACGAGCACATCGGCATCCGCGACGAGCTTGCGCACTTCCTGATAAAAACAGTTCCCGTTCGGACCGCAACTGCGCGCGGTGCAGGCATGGGTCTCACTGCACACCTGGGACCAGACCCGTGGAGCCGGCGAAAAGCCCAGCTCGCTCAAGGTTCCCTCCTCTGTTGTCTGGGCCCACTCCCAGATTGCCTTGAGCTCCTCCAGCTCGGAGGATGAAAACATCTCCCCGCCACCCGACATCGCAATTCGAAGCCGCACCGGGCACAGATAGTTTCGCCGCCCTTTTAGCAAAAGAGCTTTGAAAGGTTCATCCATGACCGATTGGAGGAGCGGAAGATCCTTTTCGATGAGCTGTTCCTGCAAATTGATCGTATGCGTCGAAATGATCGCCTTCCGGCCTTCGCTGAGCGCTTTTTTCACCGCCGGTGCGAGGTAGGCGAGCGATTTACCTACCCCGGTTCCCGCTTCCACGACGAGCGGACGCTCCTCCTCGAGGGCTCGCGCCACCGCGACCGCCATCTGTTGTTGCTCGGGGCGGAATTCGAAATCCTTCAGCCCCGAGAGCGCACCCGTATCGCTGAAAAACTTACCCGTCGATTGGGCAAGAGATTCTGAGGCACTACCAAGATCTGAAATACTAATCACGGGCCCTAGACATCCAATCAAACCCTCTCAGGTGCAAGACCAAACAGGGTTAAATGAGGGATTTTAATCCAAAACGGCATTTGGCAGGCGGGTGCCTTTTGCCCAAAGGCACAATCGACGAGATCCGCCTGCCTCAGCACGAACCCGACACACCGACAATAACCCGCTCTCACGCATCATTTGACAACCGCTTTAAAGCTCACTATCAGATTCTTCCGATGGGTAGAACACTTCCAGAGTCTGATGTCCGCTCAATGGTGAGACTTTTGGGCGATACCGCCGCTTTGAACACGGATCATGCAGGAAGGAAACGCTTTCTCATGAATGGCCTCTGCAAGATGATCGATGCCGACGCCTGGGCGTGGGGATTGATGTGCCAGCCGGGAGACGGGCAGCCGCAGATATACGTAAGCGTTGTTCATGGCGGCTTTGACGAAGATCGTTTCAGTAAGTTTCTCAAAGCGTTGGAACATCCCGACATGAGCTGGGTCGCGCAGGACTTCTTTCGCGATTTGGCTCGTGAGCAGAAACAAACCACCAGATCCCGATCACAGATCATTTCCGATGAAAGATTTCTCAAGACCGAGGTCGCAGATCTCTGGAAAGAAGCGAATATCGGCCCGCTCCTGATGTCGGCACGCCCTCTCGACGGGAATTCAGGCAGCTCGATCGGTATTTACCGGAGAGCTGATCAGGAGCATTTCTCCGAAAGAGAGAGTCTCATCGCACACATCATGCTCACCGAAGTCACCTGGCTGCATGAAATGGGCTGGCCCGAGGACCGTGGAGCAACCGTTCCTCAACTCTACCGTCAATTGCGGATCATCTTGAATCTATTGCTCGAAGGAATGGATCGAAAGTCAATCGCCTCGCAGCTTCAAATCTCCATTCACACTGTCGGAGGCTATTGCAAGGAAATCTACCGGCACTTCAGTGTCTCGTCGCAAAGCGAACTGATCGCGCACTTCTATCGCGGCAACGGCTGCGACCGGCCCGGACTCCCGACTTAATAGAATTGCGCTTATCGCCCTATCACTCCGGTGAGATCATCGACCCTTCACCCGTTCCCGGTTGAAGGCGGTCACAAAAGAGCCGGAACCACCTATAGACGCTATCGCTGTGCGGAACCAACCGGAGACCTCTTTCTCCAGCAGTGCGAGTAGCTCGAGTGATGATTCCCCGCCCGATCAACCGCCCGTCATCGCCTCCAGATCGGCAACCCGGAAGCCGTAATCCAGCTCGGTGGGCAGTTCGCAGATCTCACGCACCGCGGCAAAGAGCTCTTCGAACTTATCGACGAAGACATCTCCAATAAGAAGATCAGTGAGAATGGGCCGGAGCTGAGGATGCTTTTTGACGAGCTTCCCAAAGTTGAATTCGGGATGGTAGAAAGCGTAGACGATCTTTCTCATGCGTTCGATCGCGAGGCAGACATCGGCGCCGTATTGCTCGAATTGAGTGGCGCTGGTATCGCCTTTTTCAAGAGCCATATCGATCGCATCGGCTGCGAGTTCCCCGGACTTGAGCGCGAGAAAAACACCGGACGAAAAGACCGGATCAAGAAAAGCAAAGGCATCTCCGACAAGAACGACTCCGTCTCCGGCGCAATAATTAGCGCGGTAACTGTATTCCCCGGTAACCCAGTACTGCCCGACCTGCTTGCCGGGCTCTAAATGCTCCTTAATCCAGGCGTTCTCCTCGATCTCCCGTTGAAAAATCCCGCCGGGGTCCCGGGAATCACGGTAGAGGTAATCGCGATCCGCGACGAGTCCAACACTGACGCGGTTGTTCCGCATCGGGATGTACCAGAACCACCCTTTTCCGGGAATGTAGGCAACAGTGGTCGATCCGGCATCGAGCCCGGGGTCTCGCATCGCGCCGTCGTAATAGGTCCAGATCGCAATCTTGTTGAGGGCCGGATCTCGGTTCCGCCATTTCTGCTTACTCGCGACAAGGGCATCACGACCTGACCCGTCGATCACGATCTTTGCGAAAACGTCGCGCTTCTCTCCATCGAGATTCTCAACCGAAACGCCGATCACAGCTCCGGAGTCATCTTTGAGGAGTTGGGTCACCTTTTGCTCATCCTGCACCTCGGCACCGAGCTCCACAGCACGGTCAACGATCATTTGATCAAACTCCATCCGCTCGACCTGCCAGGTCACGGCCGAGGGTCTGTCATCGTGCTCAAAAAAGTAGAAAGGCTTCGAAACCTGACCGTCTCGCGAGACAAACTGCACACTGTGCTTTTGTTGAAAGCCGATCTGATCCATCTTCTCGACAATCCCAAGCCGATCGAGGGTGAACCAGCAGTATGGCATCATCGATTCGCCGACGTGATACCGGGGAAACTTCTCCTTCTCAAGCACAAGAACCTTCCTCCCCTTTTCAGCGAGGAGGGCGGCAGCAGTTGCACCCGCGGGTCCTGCTCCGATGACGACGACATCCCAGTTTGAATCACTCATGATAAAGAAAGGTTCTCACCTGTCAGATACGGTCTGAACCCACTGTTCGGATTCATTGGAACGCGGCAATATCTCAACGATGTCGGCGAAAACCATGCCTTCTCCATCGAGAAGCTGATTGCACCTTCCATAGAGAATTTCGCCTTCACGCTGGTCGAGAGCATCGGCTATGAGCGCATCGCCGGGAACCGAGAAGTAACTCGAGGGCTGCCCGCTGTGCGCCACCTGATACTCGGCAAGAATTCCACCGAGAGGTTTCCTCCCACTGATGACTTCTTCGCGAACCGCTTCGGGCAATGATCCTAACTGAATAGCAATCGCCCCGTATTCAACCGGCTTGTCCGAAGACTTCGCGTGCAGCGTGACGAGACGCATCACGAACTCGTCGGTGGACTCATGGGCGTGCACTTCCAGATAGAGTTTCGAATGGTGAAACGCGGCCAGGGTTGGAGTCATGTCATTCTGATGAACGAGCAATGAACGATAAGGGTAAGGGACTTCGCTCCCTTCGAGGAAGGTGAAATCCGGCAGTTCCAGCCCCGCCTTTTCATAGAAAAAGTGGAAAGGCAAGAGCTGATGCAGCGCCTCGGCAAGCGCATCGCTCGCTGCCTGCCTCATTTCAGATGGATCAGGTGTAACGTGCATCACGATGTTCTTCGAGGAAGAAGCCATGAAGAAGGCGGTCAATTTGCAGCAATCCGTCGCGGCTCACGACGATGTCCCCGTTATTGATGGAAAAGTATCCCTGCTCTTTGAGGCTGGCGAGCTCCGCGGGAAAACGGGCCTCGGGATCGACGCCATACTTGTCTTTGAAATACTGAAGGCTCGTACGACCAAGCTTGAGCTGAAGCACGAACTCGCGAATGAAGCGCTCCTCCGCATTCGTCTTGTAGGATCGGAAAATCGGAAGTTCGCCGTTGTCGACCTGAGTCATGTAGGGACCGACGTCGGCCTGATTCTGATAGTGAACCCCACCGAAGTGGCCAAAACTCGCAACCCCGGCCGAGAGTAGATCGGCACCTTCCCAAAGACTGTCACGATAGACAAACTTGGTCGTCTCAGGATTTTTCACCACGGTGTAGGCACTGTTTACAGTGTATCCGGCTTCCTGAAACTTATCGAAGGCCCAGTCGACCCAGTCCCGCTTCGTTTGCCAGTTCGCAACCGGTGCCGTGATACGACCGGAGGCTTTCATCTCCTTGTAAATCGTCGTGTTGTAGGGAATCTCCATCTGGTAGATGGTGACGCAGTCCGGCGACTGCTCGATCGCGGTTTCAACGCAGCGTTTCCAGTTGTCTTCGGTCTCATCCATCATCCCGGCAATGAGATCGATATTGACCTGATCAAAACCGAGCGTATTCGCAAACCCGAGGGCGCGGAAAGCCTCTTTCGAGCGATGAGCGCGACCGTTCACCTCGAGGATGTGATCGTCAAAGTTCTCGATCCCGAGGCTGAGTCTTGTCACCCCGATGTCACGAAGTGCTTCGAGCTTCTTCTCGGTAAGTGTTCCCGGTTCGCACTCAAAGGCAACCTCTTCGGTCTCATCCCAGGGGAAGAGATCCTTCATCCGGTTCGTTAGTTCCGTGAGCTGCTTGATCGAAAGATAACTCGGAGTGCCGCCGCCGAAATAGACAAACTGCGGCTTTCTGCCGGCCAGATAGGATGTCTGAGCGTAGCGCTCGAATTCTTTGATCCCCGCATCGAGGTAAGCGTTGATCTCATTGGAATTCTTGTCGGTGTAAACACGGAAGTAGCAAAAGTGGCAGCGCTTCCGGCAAAACGGAATATGAAAGTAGACTCCCAGATTCGTGTCCCGGGGAGTCGGCGAATTGAGCACTTCGTGGATAGGATCCTGATTCTCCCGGTCCCAGAACGAGAAAGGCGGGTAATTCGCGACGAAATAATTTCCCACCTCAGTCTGATCCCCCTCACCATCGGCGAGTGGGATATTCAATTTGTCGATAAGACCGTCGGAGGATTTAGAATTGGCTGTTTCAGACATAAGGATTAGGGGAACTCCGTGTTGGACGTTTCACTTAGCGAAACCATACACCACGCCGTCATCCCCGCAAATAACGAGCACCCCACGCGATACCGCCGGAGACGCTTTGATTTGCGCTCCGAGATCAAAACTCCAGGCCTCAGTGCCGTCCTTCTTGTTAATCGCGTAGAGTCGACCGTCCATTCCGCCCTGCCAAATCGTGTCTCCGGCAATGACAGGGGAACTGCTCAGGGCCCGTCTCGCGCGGAAAGCCCACTTTTCCTCGCCGAGGACCCTGTCGTAGGCGACGAGACGCTTGTCCGGTCCGCCAACGTAAAGATTCGTATCGTCGACTGCCGGCGATGCGACGTATTCAATCTTCGTATCGAGCTTCCACGCGGTTTCGCCCGACTCGATGTCAATCGCGAGGACCTCACCGCCGTTGTGCGCCACATAGGCAATCCCGTCCCGAACTGCCGACGTGTTGGCAATATAGGCTCCGACCTCAATTTCCTGAGGCTCCCCTTCGCCCGTAGCGGATACGATGTGCAGAATCCCGTCGCATCCCCCGAAAGAAACCGCTTCACGCCCTTCCAGCTCGATCAGAGAAGGGGTCGCAACGACGTAGTTACCTGTTTCGTGCTTCCAGACCACCTCGCCGGTCGCGGCATTCAGGCAATAGAGAAAGTAGTCGTGACTTCCCACAAAGATCTCCTCCGAGCCCGAATCCGTGACATAGGTATTCACCCCGCCTTCGATTTTGCCCTCGGTCTCGAAACGCCAGAGTTCCTCGCCTGTTTTTACATCAAAAGCGTAAATAAATCCGTAGGTATCTCCAACAAAAACTCGGTCTTTCAGGATCGCTGCCGGGGCGCTGATAGGCCCTTCCGCCTTAACCGACCAGATCTCTGAGCCGTCTTCCAGATTGATTCCGTAAAAGTGGCCGTCCTGAGTGCCGACAAAGACACGCCCCCCTGAAACCACGGGTGAAGCGTCAATCGGCGGACGCTTTTTGCCCTCCGCTGTCGGCGGCTCGAATGACCATTTGATCTGCAACGGTGGCGAGATGTTCTCCGTGCTCACACCCTGCATTTGAGGATCACCTCGAAAAAGCGGCCAATCCGAAAATTGAGTGACTTCCGGGGCCGGTTTCTCGGTCTCTTCTTCTGAAACCTTTTTGCCACAGCCCGAATTTAATCCCCCCAGAACAAGAATCAGCCCTATGCCGCTCGCGAAAGTCTGCGAAACCGATTTTAAATATTTCACATAGGCAAAATGTCTCATTCGTCAATGTATAGGTTGAATTCAGCCCTTTTCAACGCCACCTTTGCGTCACGACTCACAACAGCTTTCGCTTTTGGCCCCCTCACCATGAAAGTCTGTCTCTTCTCTCTTTTCCTGTTTCTGCTCGCCGTCACTCCGATGGGGAGTCTCCGCGCCCAGGACACGCCGAAGTGGTTGAAAGACGTGACCCGCCTTCCACCCGGAGGCCACGCCGATCTCCGCCCGGTAAAGCTCGACTACACGCTGAGCTGGAACAACCGGGTCAATGCCGGCAAGTTTGAAGTCGCCATTATGCGTGATGGATCAAGCGAAGGTAAATTTGTAGGCGACGCCTCCGGCAAAAGCACCGGGTTTGCCCGCCTCGTCTGGCCCTACGATTTCAAGGCCCGCTCCATCGTCAGCGAAAATTCACTGAGGCCCCTCACCTTTCAACTCTCGGAAAGAGAGCGCAACGAAGTGAACAGCTACGACATCATTTTCGGGAACAATGAGCAACATTTCCGAACCACCTCAAAGAAAGAGAACGCGGAACCGGTGAGCCAGTCACGGGCTTTTAAATTCGACTACGGCCACGACGTTCTCTCGTCAGCCTTTTACCTTCGCAGTCTCGAACTGAAGAAGGGACAAAAAGTGTCCATGGTGGTGACGCCCTTCAACAAACCCTACCTCGCGAATTTCGTCGTCGTCGGCCGGGAAGTTCACAAGATGAAAGGCACGAAGTATTCCGCGATCAAACTGGATGCCGATGTCGGAAAGATCAACGGTGACCTCTCGATCAAGAATTACGAAAAGATCAAAAAGACTTCGCTCTGGGTTTCCGATGATCGCTACCGCATTCCACTCGAGCTTCAGACCTACATTTCCGTGGGTTACATTTCAGCACGTCTCATCGAGATGGATTGGCTCGATTGATTTCAAGCCCCGTTCACCGCGACAAAGGACGTTCGGGCTGTGAAAATCGGATGCCCTCCATAAAAGCGAAGCGAATCAGTATTTAAACGCAGCTGCTTCGATTTTTGCACCGCCTGAAGACGGATTCCGGAGAATAGACACAGATGCGATTCCTCCGCCCGCTCTAGGAAAGATTCAGGCGATCGAGATCATCGAGAACCCGGTTCGGTTTCACGAGCCATTCCGACAGCGCTATCGGAAAAACCTGAATCCCCGCCCGCTTCAGCATGAGGTGGCGATTCAGCCCCATCGCCTCGGCATGAGGCCCCGGGAAACCGATCAAATCAATTGCCAGCGAAATCCTCTCACCGATGCACAAAAAGTCGACCTTGTAGCCGCCGATCTTGAAGCTTTCCTCCACGACAAAACCGCGATCCGCGAGTGCTTTGAGCAGATTCCCGGTATCCCCATCGCTCCAACCCTGTTGAGTCGATGACTTAACCCTGTTGGATTCCTCGCAATCGACGCCGTGGGCCCGCTCAATTTCCCCGGCGTGGGCGATAAACCGCCGAACAAGTGGTCCCGCTTTCGATTCAGCGCCGAAGGAAACGAACACGCGGTTTTCCAATCGTGCCCGCGTGATTGACACATTGAAGACGTCCTCTTTGTCGAGATAACGGAAGCTCGCCGCGGGACTCGAGTCATCAAGCGCAAGCGAGAGCAACATGATATCCCGTTCCTCGCCCTGAAAGGAGTGCGCCGTGCCCACGAGGAGGTCGTGTCGATTCAATAGGAGATGCAACATCGGCGACGCTTCGACCCTCTTTAAAATGGCATCCACCTGGGCGCGAAACGGCGAGAGAATGCCGATACTCAGTGCCGGACCGCCGGGCGCCGCCAACTTCTCCAGCGCCTTGAAAACAGCGTCGATCTCGGCTTCGTTCACTCCGCTATCGGAGCGGGCGCCCCCGATCTTTTCGACGGAATACTCAGCCGATCCGAGGCGATCAATCGCCCTGTGCCCGGTCATGATCGCGAGCTTGTTCGAGTAAAACGCTTCATTACTGAAACTGATGATGCCGGGACGGCTTCTGAAATGTTCGTTCAGAAAAACGACCGATTCCTGTTCACGGATAGAACCGGAAGCCAAATCGACGAGACTGACCTTTCGAAAATTGAACCGCTCGAGCTGAGATTCATCGAGACCAAACTGACAGGCAAAGTCAGCCTGACTCGCGAGGGAGAGAAATGAGACATGACGCAGCTGCTTGGGATCGCCGGTGATAACGGCGCGCTTCGCACGGTGCAGAGCCGGCAGGGCGGAGGCGATGTCACATTGCGAGGCCTCATCGATGATCACGAGGTCGAAGAGATGCCTTTTCAGCGGAATGACCCGATGCAGATCGCTGAGATTCACGAGCCACACCGGAAGTGCTCCGAGGAGGCCCGACCAGTTCACTGATTGAAAATATTCCTCCTTTTTGTGGGTCGTTCGTGCCCGGATCCCTTTGTTAAACGCCTGAAAGGTTCCGCGGTGACTTGTTAGAGCCCGGTTCAGGTAAAAGCCCCTCGCCTTTTCCAGATAAGACACCGTCCTCGCAATCCGCTGATCAACCTCCGCGCTGATCAACAAAGCAAGCCGGCTCATCACAGTGTCATCATCGGCAGCGTGCTTTCGAATTCGTTTCTGCCGCCAGCGCTTAAAAAACCACGGGTCGGGATCCGAAAGGATATCGCCGCGCCGCTCCTCGCGTTGGCTCCGCTTCTCAAGCGCTTGCTCTGTTTTCTCAATCTTCGCGGTGATGGCACGCAATTCGGCAGCCGAGATTTTCATCGCCTTGCCGGTGATGTCGCTATCGAAATACATCCCCGAAAGGAGGTCGCTCAGGAAACTCTTCAGTTGTTTGAGATAGCTCTTCCGTCCCGCCCTGACACATACATTTGAAATACCGAGACTCTCTTCGATTTTGTCGGCAACGACATCGACCGCGTGATCCATTTTCGAAACAATCAGAACCGACTCCCCGCGGCTCATCGCCTCGATTGCAAGCGCGGCAATCGTGAAGGATTTCCCCGTTCCCGGAGGCCCCACGGCAAGGGTGAGCGGGCGGGTCGAGGCCGATTTTGAAATCTGCTCCTGAGCCGGACTCAGTGAGGCGGGAATGTAGCCGTCCTTCCGTTTCGATCCGCCGCGCCCCGCAATTCCTCCGCCAAGGCCCAGTATCTCCCCGACAGGTTCAGAAGGGCTTCCGTGGGGAGCAGCCATCTCCTCGAGATCATTGAGCACACCCCGCATCTCGGTCGATTTGTCGGCGAGGAAAAACACCGCACCGGGCAGAACGTATGACGGGCTGCTCTTCGATTCAGCGACGGAAGTGTAGATCTCGCGCAGTTCACGGTTTGTGAGCAAATGGGGATACCCGAGGAGCTGATCCGTTTCAACATCGCTCATTTCATCCCGAAAGAGACGTCTCAACTCGCCGATGCTGCCTTCGTTGTGGCCCGAAGTCTCAATGGCAGCTTCCACTTTCGCCACAAACTCTTCGGAACCGATCTCGGCGAGGAGCGCATCATTCAAAATGCAGCGCTCCGTCTCAATTGAGAATTCAGCGCCCGAATCTTCGTTCACCGTCGCAACCGTGGCCGGATAGAGAATCAGCGGGGCAAAGGTAGGCTTCCGACGCAGAGTCTCCCCTCCACTCTTGCCGATATAGAAAACAGCTCCGAAAAAGAGATCTCTATCCTTTGCATAAAGCTGAGCCTGAGTCGCCAGTGATGCAGCCCGTTTTCCGGGGACAAAATGAATCCCGTCAAAGACCGCCCGGGAGATGACCGGGTCCTCTCCGCTAATGATGAGTGATTGCTTCACCCGGCTGCTCTCGAGACTGCCTACCCCGACGCGGCTACCATTCTCGCGGTAACATTCTGCAAGGAAATTGAGAATACCGGAAGCAGGATTCATTCGGAAGGCGCCTCTCTGCTGAAACGCTTTGCGTGCATCACAAACCAGATCAGAAACACGACCGACACCATGATTGCTGCGTAGATATGATGGGACACCCGTGTCGAGGGAACCAGATCGGCGGTGGCCCGGGTCGCGGCAGCGATGAAAGTCAGCCAGGCGATCCAGCGCCATGTTTTGCTCTTCGGCTTCACCTCGGCCGGACTCGCACAATGCCCCATGATGACACGATCCGCCGTGAGCATGATGACAAGCCCGAAACCGCAGAGGAAAAGGAGGTGCTCAAAGGCAAAGAGCTGAAGCGGCCAGATGGTGCGACAGAGAAACCCTACTGCGATAAGAATCAACCCGAGCCGCAAGGCCCAGGGACGGGTCCCCGCTGCGCGAACCATCCAAATCCCCGGCACCGCGCCCACGGCCCAGACAACGAATCCTCCAAGCCGCAGAAGATTGCCATACCGGGGCGATAGAAAGGCTTCGACCGCGAAAGAAACGAGAATAATCCCCGCCGCCAGCCATACCGCCACCCCACGCTTCTTCGCCGAAACCATCGCCGGCTTTTCTCCCGGAACCTGAAAGAAGCGGGCGAAAAGATACGAACCGACTCCGATCAGAGGCAGGAGCAGAAAGCCCTGATACGCAATCAATCGGAAAACATGATACCACTCCGGCGAGTGCTTGTCCCACCCCGCGACCCAGCAGAACAGCGTGGCGGTTGTCAGGGCAACCGATGAAAAAGCCAGGGTAAAACCGGGCGGCGGCAGCTCCCGTTCCTTTCGAATCATCCGGACACCGAGAATAATCAGGAGCCAAAGGCAGGCAATCGCTGAAGCAAGATCGCCATGCGGCATATCCCCCTTCACATAATAAAGCTGCGAAACGCACCAGGTAAAAAGGAGCACTGCGACCTCATAGGCAGAGAGAACCTTCGCCTCCAGAAAACGTGGCCACGCCGTCCCGAGAAATCCAAAGAGAAAGGCCGCTCCAAATCCGAAAATAAGAATCCGGGGATGCTGAATCGCAGGGTAGCTCGGCCACCATCCCAGATAGTGAAGCGGCCAGAGAAGAAGTCCGAAAATTCCCGCGGCAATGCCAAGGGGAAAGAAAACGCGAAACGGCTCAGATGCCCAGAGAGGACTTCCGCCGGACTCAGCTTGATATCGAGGGGTTCTTGCCATTTGGGTTCGGCAAGAAAACCGAGCAACCCTCCTTAATCAAGAAGGACCTGACAGTAACCCCACATTATTTGCCCGCCGACAGTCCCCGCTCTCCAAAGTGGGATAAGCCTCCCCTCGAAACGGGGACAGCTATTGCGCCTTACGGGCTCGCCAGGTTTGACATTTGTTAAATTTATGGTTATTATAGTGGTGGCTTTTAAGAATCGGGTCACTTAACCAACGAAGAACTACTCATGAATACGCAGCAACTACGAATGGTGTCCACCCTCATTGGCGAAGGCGGAACCGCGGTCCTGACCACTTGCGGAAAAGACGGCATGCCTCACGCAACCTGGATGAATGCGCTGGTGAACGACAGACTTCGAGAAGTGATCGCGATCACCTCGCCCGAATCCCGAAAAGCCCTCAACCTTGCTGAAAACGCCCAGGCCCAATGGATGTTCACCTCCCCCTCTCTCGAGACAGTGGCGTATTTGTCAGGAGTCACCACAATCGTAGCGGATCACGAGTCGGAGAAATACTGGGACATGGTCCCCTCGAAAGCGAAAGGCTTTTACAGACACTACCGCAAGCCGGAGCGTCATACTGATTTTGCAATCATTCGAACGGTCGTCAGCAACATCCAACTCATCAAACCGATGGGATACCGGAAAACGGAAATGGCCTACGGAGATGTAGCCCTTTCGTCCTGACTTGAGCAGTCCGCATTTCCATGCTGCAGCCCTTTAGCTCCCCCCCCCCCTTACTACGACCGGGGCTTGAAGGAGTATGTCTGACTGGAACTCGGCACCCGATAGATGATCGTTTTAATGGAACCGGGTTTGGATATGACGATGGTGTCTCCAGGTGTGAGACTGTAGGTCTTCTGCCCCCATGATCCGACCGTTCCGAGAAGGTTCTTCGAGAACAGTCCGTTTTTCAGGTAGATCTGCCCTTTGTGGATCGACTTGTTGTCAAAGGTGATCGAAACTTTTGCGAGCGGTTCCGGTTTCGGCTTGGGAAAGATTGGAAGAATTCCCCCTCCACCGCCGTGAAAATCAGAATCACTGACCGAAAGAACGTTGGAACCCCACGCGTTAATCACCACCCTGCGGATCGGATTGATCCCGGGTTCATGCGGATCATCGAATGCCCAGGCATCGCCTTGAACCGCCTCAAAAGTTTCCTCTCTTCCGGACCTCACCTTGCTGATGTACCGATAGCCGCCGCCGCTATCAACATACAAATTGAGGTCGTCACGACTCCGGTTGTCGGCCGTGAGAATTTTCGATCTCGGAGCGCCGGGCGGAGGTAGTATCGCCTGCGTAAGCCCCAAATCCTCATCGTTTACGGTCATTCCGGGGAAAGGATCGTAACTCTTTACAGTGATTTCCTTCACGAGGTTCAAGCCCGCCATTCCCGGGTCGTCAATTCCCCATCTTTCTCCATTCCTCACGGGATATGAGGCATTTGATCCCGCTCGAACCGTGCCTTCAAGACGCCACCCGCTACCCTGATTGGTATAAACGGTAACGGTCTCAGACGAATAGTTCGTTATCGAAACATTCCGCTGGAGTGGTTGCGGCGCCCCGGGCTGATTGAAATCACGCTCGGTCAGTATCAGGGAGTTGTTCCCCCAGCTTCTCACCGTGGTCGTCTTGATGATATCGACGCGGGAAAGATAAGGATCAGCAAATCCCCAGCTTTCACCGACCGTTGTTTGAAAACTCTGCCCCCGGCCTCCGGAACGAACGGTGCCCTCATAGTTCCAGCCGCTTCCCGTGTTGGAATAAAGCTTAGCGTCGCTGGAAGAGGTGTTCTCGATGACAATTTCCTCAGCTGTGGCGGAAATTGAAAACGCTAAAATGGACAAACAGGCTAGTGATTGGATCAGCTTCATAGTCAAATCGGTTCCCTCCGAAGCTAGTGAAGTCAGTCCCGCCCGTCCATGACTTTATCTTCCGATTGAAGCGTGCGACCGCCGGAACTCATCCGGCAGTCGGAAGATAGACAGGAGCCAGTGGCAACCGGCCCGGTGAAGGATCACGCGCTAGACCGCGGGGAACTTGATCCACTTTTGGTCGGACTTTGAGCTCTCTACCGACGCCTTGATAAAAGCAAGACCGGCAACACCATCATCGACGTTCGGGAAATCGTAACCGCCTTCAGGAGCCGGATTGCCGTCAATCCTGTCCGAGATGGCCCGGGCTGCCGCGAGGTAAATGTTGGCGAACGCTTCGATAAAACCCTCGGGGTGGGCAAACGGCGTTCTCGTGAAGCCATGCCCGGCAGCGTCCTCGCAGATGTAGTCGTTTCCGCGGCGGTAAATCTTCCGCGGGGCATTGGCGTATTTCACGATGAGCTCGTTGGGATCCTCCTGATGCCATTCAAGCGAAGCTTTCGTTCCGTAAACGCGGATATTGAGAGCGTTCTCGTCCCCGTTGGAAATCTGTGAAGCATGGATGATGCCTTTCGCTCCGCCCTCAAACCGGACGAGATTGTTTCCGTCGTCGTCGAGTTCACGGCCGGGGATAAAAGCGGTGAGATCTGAACAAATCTCCTCGATTTCGAGGCCGGTAATGTAGCGAATCAGATTGTGAGCATGCGTTCCGATATCACCCATGCAATTGGAGATCCCGGCAATCTTCGGATCTGAACGCCAGTTGTTGATCTTACCCTGCCCGTCGCCCTCGACATCACCTACGGCATACCCCTGAGGATACTCCGCAACGATTTTGAGAATACGCCCCAGCTCGCCATCCTTAACCATGCGCTTCGCCTGCTTCACCATCGGATAGCCGGTGTAGTTGTGTGTCAGGGCAAAGACGAGATCGCCCTTATTTACGATCTCACGAAGCTCGAGAGCCTCTTCGTAGGTAAGCGTCATCGGCTTGTCACAAATGACATTGAACCCTGCTTCGAGAAAAGTCTTCGCGACATCAAAGTGGAGAAAATTCTGCACCACGATGGAGACGAAATCGATCTTGTCTTCGCGAGCAGCCTCTTTCTCTGCCATCTCCTTGTAGCTGGAATAGGCACGATCAGGATCGACAAAGAAATCCTCCCCGGAAAGCTTTGATTTTTCCGGATCCGATGAAAAACACCCCGCAACGAGATCGATCTTGCCGTCGAGGTTGGCCGCCATGCGGTGCACCTGACCAATAAAAGCTCCGCGGCCGCCACCGACCATTCCCATGCGTAGTTTACGATTCATAAAATTCTAAAGTGTTCCTGAAAAAGTAGAGCGAAGCTTAACAAAACGCGATTGAAAAGCAACTCTCCACCGCCATTGCGGAAGGAATCAACAAAACTGAAAGTTGAACTTCCGCCCCGATGAGTCGGCTCGCGAGGGAGTTGACCCTGCTGTGCGGGGAAAAGCGTCCACTGCGGCAGCCACTGCAACTGTGCAATGTCTGCGCATGAAGTTTCGCTCTACGCCCCGGTTCGAGAACAAATAGGCGGAACGAGTTTCGTCCCGCCACGGTTTCCGCCATTCGCAATCTCCCCGCCTACTTGCCGTCGGGTTCAGAGGAAAGCTCGTCCTCTTCGAGGCTCAAATCGTGTCGCAAATTCTGAAGCTCATCTTCGGTCCGGCGAACCTCCAGTTCCGCATCCAGGGTCTGAAGGTAACCCTTCCGCCAGATGAAATACCCGCAGACGACTCCGCAGATCAAGAAGAAGAGTCCGCTGACCGCGTAGTAGATCCACTCCGCGCCTTCAGGGATATCGAGCGTGGCGAGCACGCCCAAATCGTCAATCGATCCTCGTTTCAACATCAGTTAACAGTTTCAGCGACAGCCTTGGGAGCGACGACCAGTTCGACGCGTCGAGCCTTCCAGTCACTGAAGCGACGATCCTGCCCCGCATTGCGGACATGGACGTTGCTCTGAGTAACCCCGCGCTCGAGGAGACGTTCACGAACCGCTTCAGCACGTCTTGCGCTCAACGATTCATTGAAATCGGCACTGCCTTCAGATCCTGCGAAACCAATCACCGTCACCGCGAGTTTCCCGCGGGAACGTCGTGCAAGTCGTGCGCAATGATCGATCTTTTCCAACTCGGAATCAGAAAGTCCCGCAGCGGATTCATCGAAATAGATTGCAGAATCATCATCCTGCCCGCGCACTTCCTTTTCATCCTCTGCGACCGGTTCAGGAGCTTCGACGGCAGCTGATTCATTCTCCTTCGGTGAGGAATGATGCCCCTGTTTCTCACCGAGATCATCGAGTGAGGTTCCGCCATCGGAAGCCTGCTCGAAAGAAAGCGAGCTCTTAATCGCCTCCTCCAAATCGATCTCGACCGATGGAGGTGTTTCCACAACCGATGCCTTAAGTGATTGCTTAGCGGAAGCGTCGGAGGCTTTCAATTCGGCTTCAACCGCCTTGAGTTTGTCCTTCAAAAGAGAAATCTCATCTTCCCGTGAAGAACGCTGCATCATAATACTGCTGAGCTGTCCTTTGAGTTCGCGAATTGAATCCCCTCTGCGACCGACTTTGTCCCGGAGGTTCTCGATCTCGGCGATGCTCTCCTCCCGCTGCTGCAGGTAGCGATCCAAACTGTCGCGCAGCGCCGCCACTTCGCGCTGAAGTTTCTGAACCTCTTTTTCAGAGCTTTCGCTGTTGCCTGAAAGCTCACGATTCTCGCTCTCGAGGGATTTCACCTGATCACTCAGGGCCCTGATCTCGTCATTCGCCGTTGAATTTCTGCCTGAAAGTTCACTATTTTCACTTTCGAGCGTCTCCACCTGGTCCTTCAGTGACTGAACCACTTCCGGTGCAATAGCCGCGGCGCTGAGTTCAAGATTCTCGGTCTCAAGGGCTTTAAGCTTCGCTTCGAGAGTGTTCTTCAGTGATTCCATGCGAATCTCGGCCTCGGCTGCGGAAGCCTCTTTCGTTTCAAGCGCCTCTTTCAGTTCAGAGAGTTCGCTGGAAACACGCTCAAGCTCGTTTGCTTTCGCTTCGACTTCCTCGGAAAGGCGCAAAGTCTTCGCATCACTTTCACGGAGGGCTTCCTCCAACCGGGTCACTTCCGTCTCAGAAAGCTTCTGCTCTTTACGGGCTTCTTCGATCTCCGAGGTGATGCGGGCAAGTCGACTTGAAAAATCACTCGCTTCGCTCTTACTCGTCTGAAGATCAAACTCGATCTGCGAGAGCTTCTCTTCACGCTCGCGTGCCGCCTGCTCGAGAATCTGCACTCGTGATGAAGCATTTTCAAGGTCGCGGATTTTTTGATCCTTCTCGTGTGACACCTCATCGAGTGATGCCCTCAGTTCGCTGATGGAAGCCTCGGATGAGGCGAGCAATTCGGTCAGCTCTGCGATCTTGTCATTGGCAACCACAAGGGCCTCTTCAGCGGTCGCAACGCGCTTATCGGATTCATCGAAAATTGCGACGCGGCGTTCAAGCTCTGCAGCAAGCTGCTCGGCACGTGATTCGTGATATTTCGCAGCAAAGGAGTGATCGCTCGACTCCACTCGAATCGCGTTCATCTCCTTGTAGCGCGCCGCGAGAGCAGCCTCCAGATCAGCGATGCGCACCTGATGTTCCTCAAGCAAGGTTGTCTTGGCCGCGATAACCGAGTGAACTTCAGAGGACTCGATATTGAGCGCTTCGAGTTCACCTTCCTGCTCGGCCAGTGTGTTTTTAAGCTGTCGAACCAGATCACGCTGCTGGCGCACCTCTGCCGAAAGATCATTCACCTCGGCTCCGCGATCGGCAATGATCGCCTCGAGTTCCTCAGCACCTGCTTCGGCTTTGCTCAGAAGTTCAGCTTTTTCATTGAAGGCGAGTCTTACATCGCTGAGTTCATGACGCGCATCTGAAAGTTCCTGAAGAGTGGTCTCGTGCTCAGCTTCGAGCCCGTCCAATTCGTCGAGTCGCGCTTCAAGCATTGCGATCTCATCGAGACGATTGCGCAAGGCCGTGCGGACATCATACATCTCGTGACAGGCATCATTCAATTCACTCTGAATCGATGCTTTGCGACGTTCGAGGTCTTCGAGAACCGCAAGTCGTTCCACATTTGCTTCGATCTCAGACTCTGCCGCTTCCAGCTTGCCTTTCAATAAAGTAACCTCGGACTCACTTGATTTGAGATCCACTTTAAGGACCTTGATCTCCGATTCCAGCTTCCCGACCAGCTCTTTGTTGGTGGACTTAAGCGTTTCCACCTCTTCCTTATGGGCGGCGACCATTTCCTTGCGAGTCGCTTCGAGATCACCGTGCGTCGCCAGTAGCTCGTCATGCACCGCTGCAAGTTCAGCGTGGGTGGCGACGAGTTCGTCATGGACTGCAACCACCTCACCGTGCGTGGCAGCAAGCTCTTCGTGGGTAGCGGTAAGTGAATCGAGCTCTTCGGCGGCAACCGTGTCCACCTTCGCGTCACGAAGTGCGGAAATTTCACGACTGCGCTGTGAAAAAAGCGCGGCAAACTGTGCCCCCTTCCGCGACTCGCGGTGAAGACTTGCGGAAAGTGTCGCTACTTCGCTTTCCAAATCAGCCACCTTGGAGGCCGACTCCATCAATTCGCGATTCGAACCGGGGGCCTCAATCAATTTCGCCTCGAGCGACTCGACCAGCTCAACCTGCTTACGATAGCCTTCACGGACGTCGTGCAACTCGTCGTGTGTGTCGATCAGGTCCTGCTCGAGATCCTTGATCTTCTGATTGAGACTTTCGGTGGAAGCAGCGGAAGCGGTGAGCGCATTGACCGGGGAAATCGGAACGGTGAGATCTGTCGCCTTTTTCTCTTTCGCCGCTTTCTCATGGGACTCGACTTCAGACTTCAGCGTTGAGATCGCTTTGTCTTTTTCAGAGAGAAGCGCTTCAAGCTCGGCAACCTTCGCCTTGATCTCAGTATTGTCATCGGAATCAATAACGACCGTCTTTCCCGAAGCGTAGAGCTTTGCAGTGAGATCCCGGATTTGACCCTCTTTCGCAGAGATGGTCGTTTCCCAGGATTCACGGTCAGCCTGCCAGCGGGAACGAAGCTTCTTGAAGAGATCACGCTGAGAAGCCCCGAGCGAACTCCACTGCCCGGCAAGATTGAGGTTCTCCTCGACGGCATTCGTAAGGCGACTGGAAAAACGACCCCAAATGAATTTGGCGAGTAAAAGTCCAATGACGAAAAATACGATAGCCGCCACTCCAACGGGCAGCCAGCTCTTCAGCAGAAATAGATTGATATCGTGCATACGTGTCTCCGAATGGTTTGTCTGTGTAAGTGTGTAAAGGGATTACTCAGCCGCATCCATAAGGCTGGCTTTAATTTTAGAAATTTCGTCACTGGTGCGCTCAAAGTCATTCAAAGCGACGCGGTTCTCTTTCTCAATCTTCTCGGTGATCTTACGCGTATTTCTCCAAATAATCCAGCCCGCTACCGCTCCAATTAACAGGCAAATAGCACCCGCAATGCCGAGTGTGATTCCCCATTCTTTAAGAAAATCAGTGAATTCAGGTGTGATTTCGGAAGACATTTTAAAATTCAGGGATTCGCAGTCGCTTCGGTTCCTGTGTCAGCGTCAGATTCAGTTTTCAAAGGAGCAAGCGCCACCTCAACCCGCCGTGACTTCCAACGATCACTGCGGGAAACATTTGAGACATCCTCCCCCTTCGTTTCAACTGTAATGCTATCCTCAGTTATTCCGCCAGCCCGAAGTTGCTGAACGACGCCATTTGCGCGACGGAGGCTCAAGGCACGGTTGTATTCAGCGTTGCCGACGTTGTCCGCAAATCCCGTCACGAGAATGGGCGGCGACATCCCTGTTTTAGTAATGATCTCGACAATTGAATCCACCTTTTCAGACTGACTCGCTTTTACAATTTCGCTCCCGCTGTCGAAATAGATCGGCAGAGCTTTAAGAGATTCCGCAATCTGCGTTCTCACCTCCGGCATGAGAGCCAATTGAGGGAACCGGTCACCAGCCGTCATCAGTTCATTTTTAATGACAGTCCCCTCAGGTAGAGAGTTGATCGCAATGTTCTGGAGAATTTGCTTATCGCTTTGCAACTTCACGGTCCCCTCCAGGAGCAACGTCTCCCCTTTGAATTCGACTTTTGCCGAATCGGTCCGGGAAATCAGTTCCTCAAAGAATTCCGGAAGATTATCCAGCCACGGCGCCTCGACATTATCCTCCGACTCCGCCAACTCATCCTTGATGCTGATGTCGGGAAACTTGTCGGCGAAACGGGCCTCAAGATTCTTCACAAAGGCTGAACTGGGAATGATCCCGTCGAGAACGAGCAACTCACCTTCATATTTGGCAAGCACCTGAACGGAAGCCGTCTCCTGCATCGGAGCGTCCAGAATCTCGATCTCAGTCAACAATTCCAGCGATGGCTGCTGTGCGCTCAAATCCTGAAAAGAAGCGATGACAACTTCCCTTGCTGCCTCATCGACGACTTTCCCCGACAACCTCACCGCCTCAGCGGAAAAGTCAGCTGTCAGCTCACCGGAAAAGGTAGCCAGGAGCGTAGGAATGATATCGGCGGCAAAATCCTCCCAGAGCGCTGCTGAATGGAGACGACTCACTTCAATCTTGTCCGTAAGATGCACCGGTGAATCCATCCCGCTGAAAACGCTGATCAGCGCGCTCTTGCTTTCTTCGCTCCCGAGCGTTCCCGAAACAATCACACCAAAGCGGTTACGGGTCACTTTGATAGCCGAGGGAATCCTCAGAGAAACGGGTTCGGCAACCGTGAGCTGGTCTACGACCTCACCCGCTCCAATTCGACTGGCAAGATCCAGGAGCGAAGCTTTGAGCCCATCGTTGGCGAGCTTGCCCTTTATCGTGAGCACATTGCCCTGCAATTGCACCTCAGCCTCTTCTGAATTGTCGATCAGCTGAGCGGCGAGTGATGCGAGTTCAGCCACGGCCGGAAAAGTAAAACGTTGCGGGTCCAGTCCAAGCGAGTTGTTGATCGTCTCGATCGCTTCCAGCGAATTCAAACGCCCTGCAATCAGCGCCACAGCCGGCTCATCGAGAGGAGCCAGAGATCCTGTCACCGAAACGTCGTTCCCCCCCGCTGTGCGAATCACGTGTATCTCAGGGTGGAGAGTCGGACGAATCGCCAGTGAAGCATCACCCACTGCAGGAAAATGCCCCGTGGGGACCTTTGAGCTCAGGAGATCAAGCACTTTCGCCTTATCGGCCTCACTGTCGACCTCGCCTGTAACACGGGCGTGAAGGTAGTCAAAACGAACATCAACCCCGTCGTAACCCGCTTCTTTCAGTTCAACCAAGGCAAGCTGACGGAGTTCCCCTTCTACGCTGGACCGGTAACCGAACCCTGCGAGTATGGTAAACACCGCTACCGCGACGACGAAAAGAATGACGATGAAGACGAACTTCATTAAAATATTACAATTAACGGGCGACAATAATCAATAATTACAAAATTCTCAAGTGTTGAGCGCCCAAATGAGAATTTATATTTAAATTTACATCAATAAAAAATAAAAATTACTACTTTATATAATTTTAATAAAATTTACCACAGATCTCGAACGGTTTCTAGTGCTTGTTCAAAATGCTTCGAATATTTTAGACGCCGCTTCATGGGAGAGAATGATACCTTGCTCCAGTCCTTGAGAATATCCCATAAACCGGGGTGACTAAACCCTCTTGAGCCGCCGACCTGATAGGGTTTGGCCGGTATGAAGCGATAATCGTGCCCATCTCAACCCATGAGAGATTTCATCTGAAGAAGAATCTCACACCCGGCATCCGGCTCGTCCCGGTATATCACTGAGCAAATCCCCCTCGTAATGCGGAAGCTCGCGATTCAGGACACTGCATTGCCACCATTGCCCTCTTCCCCGGGCGTTCAGAAGCGCCTCTCCGGGCGAGTCCCCATCAACCGGATCGAAGCTCCCCTCTCATGAGAGAGAGAACAAAGCCGACCCAATTCCCACAAAAAAAGCCTGCATCCGAATCCGGAAGCAGGCTCTTTGAAAAGAAACGTGGTGTCTCAGCGATTAAGCTTCGGCATCCATTTCGGCCATCGCCGCCTTACGGCTCAGCTTAACGCGTCCGCGCTCGTCAACACCGATACACTTGGCGTGCACCATGTCACCGACCTTAACGACGTCCTCAACCTTCTCAACGCGGAAGTCCGCAAGCTCTGAGATGTGGATCATGCCGTCTTTGCCCGGAAGGACTTGAACGAAAGCACCGAAGTTCGTCGTGCTCACCACTTTGCCGTGATAAGTGACTCCCACTTCGATTTCAGCTGTGGTGCGCTTCACAAGCTCGATCGCGCGGTTAAGCGCCTCTTCGTGTGCTGCGTAGATGCTCACCATGCCGTCGTCAGCGATGTTGATATCCGCACCGGTCTCGGCCTGGATACCTTTGATGTTTTTACCGCCAGGCCCGATAAGCTCACCGATCTTCTGAGGATCGATCTTGAAGCTCTCGATACGTGGAGCGTGCTCGCTGAGGTCAGCAGGAGCACTGATAACGCCATTCATCACTTCGAGAACGGTGTGACGGCCTTTAGCAGCCTTGTCGACGCCTTCGAGGAAGATGTCGAGGGAAAGACCACGAAGCTTAAGGTCGAGCTGGAAACCGGTAACACCTTCGCTGGTTCCGCAAAGTTTGAAGTCCATGTCACCCATGAAATCCTCGTTACCAATGATGTCGAGCATTGTCACGTAGCGCTTGAGGTCGTCGCCTTCGAACTCAGTAACGAGTCCACAGGAGATACCGGCAACAGGACGCTTGAGTGGAACACCCGCGTCGAGAAGTGCCATAACACCGGAACAAACCGAAGCCATTGAAGTAGAACCGTTTGATTCCATCACTTCGCTGGAGATACGAATCGCGTAAGGGAAATCAGCTTCGTCAGGGATGACGGGCTTGATGGAACGCTCAGCGAGGTCTCCGTGACCGATTTCACGACGGTTCAAACCACCCATACGGCCGGTTTCACCAACGGAGAAAGGAGGGAAGTTGTAGTGAAGAATGAAGCGCTTGGTGTCTTCGCCACCTGCATAGTTATCGAGATACTGCTTCTCGTCAGCAGGAGCAAGCGTTGCGATTGCAAGCGCCTGAGTCTCACCACGGGCAAACAGGGCAGAACCGTGCGTGCGTGGGAGCAGTGAAGTTTCACCGGAAAGCGGGCGAATCGTGTTGATGTCACGTCCGTCGCAGCGCTGACCTTTATCAAGGATGGAGATGCGGAACGCTTTCTTCTGGAGGAAATCGAATGCCTGAGACATCGCGAATTCGTTCGCGTCAGGAAATTTCTCAAGGATTTTGGCCTCAACTTCTTTACGAAGTGCACCAACAGCCGCGCCACGGGCGTGCTTGCTTGGCTGATAGATCGCGTCTTCGATGCGGTCACCGGCTACTTCGTAGGCGATTTCGAGCATTTCGTCGTGAACTTCCATGAGAACCGGAGTCCGCTTCTCTTTTCCGGCACGCTTTGCGAGCTCTTCCTGTGCGTCGAGCAGTGGCTGGATCGCATTCTGAGCAAAAATGAGTGATTCTTTGAACTTCTCGTCAGGAATCTCATTCGCGCCACCTTCAATCATGATGACTTTGTCGCGAAGACCTGCATAAACGAGGTCGAGTGAGCTTTGCTCACGCTGCTCGAAAGTAGGGTTAATCACGAATTCGTCGCCAATAAGACCAACGCGAACCGCACCGACAGGGCCTTCGAAAGGAATGTCAGAAACCATGAGCGCTGCGGAAGCACCGTTCATGCTGAGAATATCAGAATCATTCACTCCATCTGCACTAAGGAGAAGGGAAACAACCTGTGTGTCGTAGAGGTATCCCTTGGGGAAAAGCGGACGCAACGGGCGATCCGTCATCCGGCAGGTAAGAATTTCTTTCTCGGTAGGGCGGCCTTCACGCTTGAAGTATCCACCTGGAAAGCGACCCGCTGCGGCTGCTTTCTCTTTGTATTCCACGGAAAGCGGGAACCAGTCCTGGCCCTCACGAACTTTCGTTTGTGACACAGCGGTCACCATTACAACAGTGTCACCGACCTGAACAGTCACTGCGCCATCGGCGAGCTTGCCCATTTTACCGGTTTCAAATGTCATTTCCTGCGCACCGACCTGGCACGATAGTTTTTCTATACTCATATGTTTTCTTTCGGTTTAAAATTCAGTTGTATCTCAAGGGGGAAAGCCCGAAACCAATGGGTTTCGGGTGACTTTTTACTCCGAATGTGGAGTTTCCCTCTTCCAGGCTTGAAAAGCCCCGGAAGCAGATACGAAAAAGCGCCGGTGAGAACCGGCGCTCATCAAAAAGGGAATCTATCGGCGAAGGCCGAGAGTGGACAACACTTTCTCGTAACGATCGCGTTCAGTCCGTGCCAGGTAGTCTAACAACTTCCGGCGACGCGCAACAAGGCGAAGAAGCCCGCGGCGTGATGATAAATCTTTCTTGTTTTCTGACATGTGCTCGGTCAGATGCAGAATACGCTCGGTGAGACGCACGATTTGCACGTCGGCACTGCCGGTATCTCCTTCGTGGAGTTTAAGATCTGCTGTAGTATTGCTGGAATCGCTCATTATATTCGAATTGGGGTGTCACCTTGACACCAAAGTTTGGCCTGTGTTTCGGTGCGCGAACTCAATCACAAATTAACGTTGATGCAATGAGAAATATGCCCTGAAGTCGAGTTTTTTCGACTAAATAGGAAGACTTGTTCCGTTTCTGCACGTAAACACATTATACAACCTATGCTAGAAGAAGAGGCAAATCTCCCCGACACTCTGCCAGTGATGGTTCTGAGCGGAGCAACACTGTTCCCGCACAGCTACATGCCCCTGTTCATTTTTGAGCAGCGGTATCGGGATATGTTGCAATACACGCTTCAGCATGAGCGCATGTTTTGCGTCGGCAATGCGCGCCCCGGTGTCAATTGTGACACCCATCCGGATCCCGTTTACCCGATTACAACGGCCGGGCTTGTCCGTGCCTGCGTGACCCATCACGACGGGACTTCCCACCTCATGCTTTCGGGAATTCAACGGGTTGAGATTCTCGGATGGGAACAGGTAGCCCCCTTCCGAATCGCGACCATCCTCCCCCGCCCCTGTTTTCATTCAGACGAGTCCTACTCGCGATCACTCGCTCTGGAGTTGATTGATTTGGGCAGTCAAATGTGCGGAGAAGGACAGCCGATGTCCAAACCCATGCAGGAGCATCTCAGAGGCATCAAGGACCCTGCCGCAATCGGTGATGTCGTGGCTCACACCTTCGTGAACACGCCTGAGCAAAGGCAGGAGCTTCTGGAAATCGATGACGTTTCCGAGCGCCTCGGGCACCTCGTCAACCATCTTACGCATCGCCTCACAAACGGTGATGCCTGATCTCAGGCAGGAAAGAGCATTCCTTCCGGTTCAGCGTTGACGAAGCATCGTCAGTAGTGATAGAGACACGGGCTGCGCGCCCCCAATTTCCGCGCAGCCCCCCTATTCTCATCTACTTATGATTTCTTCGATTCAACTCAAAAAACTGTTCATCATTGCGTTCGGGCTCTTCTTCACCGCCCCGCTTTTCGCACAGGAAGGTGCAACAAACTCCGGCGATACCGCCTGGATGCTCACCGCGACCTGCCTCGTCCTCATCATGACCCTACCCGGTCTCGCCCTCTTCTACGCGGGGCTGGTTCGTTCAAAGAACATCCTCTCAGTCCTTATGCATTGTTTCGCGATTGCCTGTCTCGCCTCGGTGATGTGGGTCGCATTTCTCTACAGTTTCGCCTTCAAGGGATCGAACGGCTTTGTGGGAGATTTCAGCGCCGCTTTTCTCAAGGGCGTCACCGCTGAAAGCACTGTCGGAAGCATCCCCGAGACCGTATTCATCATGTTCCAGATGACTTTTGCGATCATCACTCCGGCACTTATCATCGGTGCGTTTGTTGAGCGGATGAAGTTTTCCGCTGTGATGCTTTTCTCGGCACTCTGGCTTGTGCTAGTCTACGCACCTGCGGTTCACTGGGTCTGGTCCGATGCGGGCTGGATGCTCAACAATGGCACGATCGATCTCGCCGGCGGTATCGTCGTCCACGCCACTGCAGCAATTTCCGCGCTGATTCTGGCAAAAATGGTAGGTCCCCGACGCGGTTTTCCAAAAAACCTCACCCCTCCCCACAGTCCCAGTCTGGTCATGATCGGTGCTTCGATGCTCTGGTTCGGTTGGTTTGGATTCAACGCCGGAAGTCAGCTCTCCGCAGGCGGTTCTGCGGGCATGACGATGCTCGTGACCCACATTTCCGCTGCAACTGCGTCGCTCACCTGGATGATCGTGGAGAGAATCCGCACCGGAAAACCGGGACTTGTTGGAATCGTCACCGGAATGGTTGCAGGACTTGCTTCGATTACTCCCGCTTCAGGCAATGTCGGCCCCATGGGAGCAATCATCATCGGACTCCTCGCCGGTATTGTCTGCTACTTCGCCTGTGACCTCGTGAAGAGCAAAATGCGGATTGACGACAGCCTCGACGTCTTCGCTGTCCACGGAATCGGCGGAATCATGGGTACCCTCCTCGTTTCCTTCCTCGCCAGCGAAGCTCTCGGCGGAAGCGGTGTCAGCGAAGGCAAGAGCGCTCTTCAGCAGTTCGGGATCCAGATTCTCGGCGTCGGCGTCACTCTCGTTTGGTCAGCCGTTGCGACGATTATTATCGTTTTGATCTGCAAAGCGACAGTGGGACTTCGTGTCAGTCCCGAAACCGAAGAGGAAGGCCTCGACCTCGCCGAGCATGGGGAGAAGGACTACAATCTGTAGCATTTCCTTCTAATTCCGTTTTTCAGAAAGCTCCGGTCGGCTCTCGCTGACCGGGGCTTTCTTTTGCGACTGGAGACGTCATCACGGATTGCGTTTCGAGACTCAATTCCCCTACGATCACTCGGATGAATCGACTTAGTCAAAGCCTCGCAGCCGTCCTGCTCCTATCGCAAGCGCTCCCGTCGATTCAGTCTGCAGAAGTCCCGTCAACGCCCGTCCCTCTCGATCGCAACGATTTCCCCGAGTCAGAAGCCGAAATCGTTGAACAGATCCGCCGTCATATTATAGCCACGCAAGTCGCCGGGGCGGAAATGTCCGACTACGAAGCGAAGATTCCTCAAACCGGCGCTCCATACTCGATGGTCGCGATCCCGCGCGGCGAGGTGCTCATGGGCTCACCGGAAAGTGAAACCGGACGCAACGATGACGAAGGGCCGCAATATCGCGCAAAACTCAGCCCTTTCTGGATCGGAAAATTCGAAGTGACCTGGGATGAATTTGAACCCTTCATGATCACCTCGGTAGCCCGGAGAAAAGATGGCACCCGCCTCGAACCTCATTCTGCCGCAACATTTGCCGGTCTCATCTCCTCTCCAACGACACCCTACACCGAGATGTCATTCGGGATGGGAACAAAAGGCTTTCCGGCGATCTGCATGACTCACCACGCCGCCAGCAAGTTCTGTCAGTGGCTTTCGGCTCAAACAGGGCACTTTTATCGACTCCCCACCGAAGCCGAATGGGAATACGCCTGCCGCGCCGGAACGACGACGCCGTATTGGTTCGGGAACGATCCTGAGAAACTGATGAAATATGAAGTCATCGATCCGCACCAAATCAGAGTCGGCTACGAGAAAATCGGCACAGGCGAGCCAAATCCCTGGGGACTCTATGACATGCACGGCAACGTCATGGAATGGTGTCTCGATGGATACGTGCCAAACCGCCTCGCATCACTCCAAAAGCAATTTCCCGATCAACCGGACAAAACCGCTTTTACAAATCCCTACATTCCGGCGAAGACCCGCTTTATGCGCTCGGCGCGCGGCGGGAGCTGGTATGATCCCCCTGAGCTTTGCCGCTCGGCATCCCGGGTCTTTTCCTCGCCCGATTGGATGCTTCAGGACGCTCAATTGCCGAAAAGCCTCTGGTATCTCACCGACGCCCATTGGCTCGGCTTTCGCATCGTCCGGTCTTTCGAGATTCCAAGTGCAGAGGAAATGATGCAAATCTGGAACTCAGGAAATGTGCATCACCAACGAGAGAGAGAGTGATAGCACGGGGCATCATGGCTGCCTGATTTGCTCGCGCGTTGCTATCAGGTGCAAACTACTCGCCCCTCGTGGTGCTCCAGTTTCTTCCCCAAAAACGGGGTTCTCACTCGATCCGGACCTCTGAGCCATCAACTCAACGACCGCAATATCACTCCCCAAAACAGATTGTTCCCCGAAAGAAAAGATTGGATGGGTGTAAACGCATCCTGATCAGCTCGTCAATTCGTATCCTGAGAAACCAACGAATTCCATGAACACCACCACGACAATCAACGCTTTTGCCGCCACAAAACCCGGCGGCTCACTGGAGCCATTTACCTACGAAGTCGGTGAACTGCAACCGAACGAGGTCGAGATCGACGTTCACTACTGCGGAATCTGCCACAGCGACCTCAGCATGATCGACAATGAGTGGGGTATTTCAAAGTATCCGCTCGTCGGAGGCCACGAAGTCATTGGAAAGGTTGCCGGGGTTGGCTCCAATGTCGACCACCTTGCAGTCGGGACCACGGTTGGACTCGGCTGGCATTCGGGGTACTGCGGTCACTGCGAATCATGCCATACCGGCGACGAAAATCTCTGCCCGGAGGCGCAAGGCACCATCGTGGAACGCCACGGCGGTTTCGCCGACAAAGTTCGCGCCGATGCCGCCAGCGTCGTTGCTGTGCCTGAAGGAATTGATCTCAAATCGGCGGGACCGCTTCTCTGCGGAGGCATCACCGTGTTCAACCCGCTCGTCCAGTTCGATGTCAAGTCGACTGACAGGGGCGCCGTCATCGGGATCGGGGGACTCGGGCACATGGCCCTGAAATTTCTGAGTCACTGGGGCTGTGAAGTCACCGCTTTCACGTCAAGCGAATCAAAGCGTGAGGAGGCACTGAGCATGGGCGCTCACAAAACACTGAACTCCCGCGATGAAGCTGAAATCAAAGGCGCTGCAAACCGGTTTGATTTCATCCTCTCGACCGTCAACGTTAAGTTGCAGTGGCATCGTTTCGTTAATACCCTGAGACCCAAAGGACGTCTTCACTTTGTCGGAGCAGCCCTCGAACCACTCGATGTCGGCGCGATGTCACTTATCACCGGACAGAAATCGATCTCCGGATCCCCCGTCGGCAGCCCCTCCACTATCGAAACGATGTTCAACTTCGCCAATCGCCACCAAATCCAGCCCGAGGTCGAAATGTTTCCCATGAGCCAGATCAACGAAGCCTTCGACCGCCTCAAATCCGGCGAAGCTCGCTATCGGATTGTGCTGACAAACGAGTAGCGGAACAGACCACTACCGCCTGCTTGAAGCTTACAGAGCCGCGATCCGCTCCCGCAGAGAGAAAAACGATGATTCCACTTGGAACCGCACATCCAACTGGCGGCTCCAAGCTCGACACGCTGTGTTTTCCCTCCCGCCGATTGGATGTCGCCGGGGATCTCATTCCCTGTCGATAGGCGCGCTTTCAACAGGCTGACAGGACTCCCGACCTGGTATCGCCTTACATATCTCTATATACACAGTTAAATCACCAATCTCGCAATAGCGATAGATCAGGATTGCCATCTGCTTGAATTCTTGTGATACTCGGGTCGATGTGGAGGTCGGTTAGTCGTGTGTTCCCTGTGATTTGCATCCCTTTGATGGGTGTTGCTCAGGAAACGCCGGAAGTGACCCCCGCAATGGTCTATCAAAGCGTCATTGTTCTGGAGGGCGAAGTGGACCTAATCCGATTGGAGATGGGAAAGCCCGTTGTGGAGCCTCCTATCATTCAGGTGAAAAATGCTGCGCCTCGCGAAGTCTATTTTGCAGCAGTATCTCTTTTTCGAAAAGCCAATCGTCTCGGCTTGGAAATTACAGGAGAACAGGTTGAAGAACCGCCCGTGCTTCAGGGGGAGCTCAAGCCGGGAGATGTCCTCACCGCAGTGGAAAGATCCCTGACGAGGCTTACCGCGGTGAAGACCGCTCTGAAGATCCCGGAGAAGACAATGATGCCCCCTGTGGAGGAGAACGTCGATCCCTCCCGTGTTTTCAATGCCATCATGTCAGCCAACCGCGCCCTCAACCAGTTGCTCGACAAGCGCTTTGCACCGGGGGACGTCTTCCTCGAAGTCTCGGTCGCAATCGCCTACGCAGCGCGGCTACTGGATGAACCGGGAGGGATCCTCAGCACGCCACCTCCTCCACCCCCTTTCATTCGGCAGAAGCGCCCCGCCGACGTCTATCGGGGATTGGTCGCCAGCTTTGAGAGCATCCGGGCCATCGGGGAACTTTCCGGCGTTGCCATGTTGAGTTTCGAAGTGAACGAGGAACAGCTCGAAAACGCTGAACCGAACGACGTCTATGAAATGGCGACTCTGATGGTCGCTGAACTTGCCTATTTGCATTCGCTGCGCAAAGACGCGAAGCCCCCGAGGAAAGCCTATCATCCCGGACGCAAGCTACCGGCCGAGGTTTTTCAGCGGATCGGCATTCTCGGCTCGCAAATGGAAATTCTCCGATCCCGTGTCGAAAAGAATCCTCACTGGCTGAAGAATGAGTGAGGCCCCACAGCCTCAGGCGCGCGGCGTTGGATTGCGGGTACGCCTCTTTCGTTCCCACATGACCGTCGCCGCGATCGGCCTGCTTCTGCTCCTCGTGGTTCTGATCTTTTCCTTCTACATGCGGAGCCGATCCGCACAACTTGCAGAGGTGGACGCTCCTATGGCTCAGGCGTCAAGACTCGTCGTGGAGGGAGTTCACAGCACACTGGCAAACCTCCGTGGCTGGGTGGTCATCGACGACGAAGCCTTCCGTTCGGAACGCCGCGACATCTGGGAGAGCAAAATCGACCCCGCAATCAATCAACTTGTCGAATTAAGCTCGAAAACCTCAACCACAGAGGAACAGGATACGATCAGGAAATCACGACAACTGCTGAGCGAATTAAAGGAAGTTCAGTGGTGGGTCGAGGAAGTGGCACAAACTCCGGGCAACGAGCCTGCCCGCCACCTTTTTGAAACCAGGTTGCAACCGATAATGGGAGAAATCTACGACGAAATCACAGCGATGATTGAGTTGGAATCGACCGCCGGCTCGGAAAGTAACTCTCTTGAAAATCTGGCAATCATGGCCGACTTCCGGGGCGCATTTTCCAGAAGCGTCGCAGCACTCAGCAGCTACGTGACTTCGGGCTCCGGAGTCGATCAGAGGAGCTTTGAATTGAGATTTGAGTCCGCGGCAAAGAAAATCGAAGCGTTGGACAGGAATGCTGAAATTTTGTCACCTCAACAGCGGGAATTTCAAAAGCGAATTGCAACTCAGTTCCCCCACTGCCGGAATCTCTCACTGCAGGTGATTGAGATGCGAAATGCAGATGACTGGAATATCGCACGACATTTTCTCAGGACCGAAGCGGTGCCGACTTCGCGCAGATCCACCGCGCTGCTGTCGGAGCTGTCGAGGGAATGCAGTTTGAGAGTGACTCAGGAAGCGAACCGGCTGGAGCAGCTCAGCAACCTGGCGATCGGAGCTTCTGCCCTGTTCTTTCTGGGAATGGCTGGAGCCGCCTGGGTCATTTCCCGACGTGGAGCCGACCGCATCCTCGCGCCGATCCGATCGCTATCCCTCGCGACGAAGCAAATTGCTGAGGGGCGCTTGAATGAAGACATTCCCGTTACCAGTAACGGCGAGCTGGGCGACTTGACGGTTGCCTTTAACAAAATGCGGGCAGCCATCTCCGACGCTGAGGCATCGCTCGCCCGGCAGGTCGCCGATGCCCGCCTCCTTCACCGGACACTCGCTTTCGCATCGGAAACGAAGCACTTCGAAGAAGCCCTGCAACTTTCGCTCGATGAAATCTGCGAAAGCACAGGGTGGCCGGTGGGCCATGTCTACCTGCCTGCTGAAACAGAGAACACATTGGCTCCAACGCGAATCTGGCATCTCGATCAAGCCGTTGAACACAACAAATTCCGGCTCGTCTCCGAGAAAACAGAACTTAAAAAAGGAGCCGGCCTCCCCGGTCGCATCTGGGAAAGTGGAAAGCCTCAATGGATTGTTGATGTCAGAAGCGACCCGAATTTCCCGAGAGCAAAACTCTGCTCCGAAATAGGCCTGAAGAGTGCCTTCGGATTTCCCGTGAAGATGAACAATCAGATCATCGCGGTGCTGGAGTTTTTTACATCCGAAACACTCCAGCCCGACAAGAGACTGCTTCAGCTCGTCGGCAGCGTCGGCAACCAGCTGGGCCACGTCCGTGCAAGGCAGCGCTCCGCGGATGAACTCAAAGTCGCCAAGGAAAAGGCCGAATCCGTGAGTGTCGCCAAAAGTGAATTTCTCGCCAACATGAGCCATGAAATCCGGACACCGATGAATGGCATTATCGGAATGACAGAGTTGACGCTGGGGACCGACCTAACCAAGCAACAGCGCGAGAATCTGAATCTCGTGAGCCAGTCCGCCGAATCCCTCCTTGTCGTGATCAACGACATTCTCGACTTCTCAAAGATTGAAGCCGGAAAACTCGATCTCGATCCCCATGAGTTTCACCTCCGGGATTCCATCGGAGACACCCTCCAAACCCTGGCTTTGCGCGCGACCGAAAAAGGCCTCGAACTGGCCTATCAGGTGCAATCGAACGTTCCCGATTGCCTCATCGGTGACCTCGGGAGACTGCGCCAGATTTTCGTCAACTTGATCGGCAACGCCCTCAAATTCACTTCCGAGGGGGAAGTCGTCGTCGATATTCAGCTCGAATCCCAAACCCGTGACCAGGTCTCACTCCATTTTCTGGTGAAAGACACCGGGATAGGAATTCCGCTTGAGAAGCAGGACGCGATCTTTGAATCCTTTTCCCAGGCGGAAGGCTCAACAACCCGCACCTTCGGTGGAACCGGCCTGGGGCTGACCATCGCCCGGCAGTTGATCAAACTGATGAATGGCAATATCTGGGTGGAAAGTAGACCCGGCATAGGAAGCACCTTCCACTTCACCGCGCTTTTCGACCTCGGCTCGGAGGACCCGCACAACGCCTATGTCGCCCCGGAAACACTGAACGCCCTTCCCGTTCTCATCATCGATGACAACAAAACGAACTGCCTGATACTGTCCGAGATGCTCGCAAACTGGGAAATGTGCCCAACCCATGTCCGGAGCGGAATGGAAGGACTGCAAATCCTCGAAGACACCACCGGCACCGATAAGCGCTTCGAGCTCATTCTCCTCGATGTCATGATGCCCGAAATGGACGGATACGAAGTGGCCCGCCGGATTCAGTCGCAGTTTGGCGAAAAATCACCGGCGATTCTGATCCTCACCTCCGCCGGCTCTCAGATCTCCTCTCAGAAGCTGGCAACTCTCGGGATCAGCCGGGTCCTGACGAAGCCGGTCAAACAATCCGACCTTCTCGACGCCATCACCCGCATCTTCGGATCCGCGACCCGGGACGACTCATCAAATCAGGACTACCAGGTCAGCTCGCGGCAGAAGCCCGATCATATCCCCTCGATGAACGTTCTTCTCGCCGAAGACGGACGCGTCAATCAAATGGTCGCAATCAAACTGCTCGAAGAGCGCGGACATGACGTCAAACTCGCAAACAACGGGCGCGAGGCCGTCGAACTTTGGAAGAACGAAAAGTTCGATGCCATTTTGATGGATATCCAGATGCCGGAAATGGATGGTTTTGAGGCCACCTCCGCGATCCGGCAATTTGAATCAGTCACCGGAACCCCGCGCATCCCTATCATCGCAATGACCGCGAACGCCATGAAAGGAGACCGCGAACAATGCATTGAGGCGGGAATGGACAACTACGTTTCAAAACCGGTCCGATCCGAACAGCTCTTCGAAGTCCTCGAGCATTTTGCGGAGAAGGACGGGAACGCGATTGAAGACTCGGCGGCCCCCGACAGCTCCGAATCCGGAAGCGAAAAGGAATCTAAAGAATCCGAAACGCCTCCTTTCGATGCCGGGGAATTTCGCGCCATGATCGGAGACGCCGGCGTCATGAAACAGCTCATCGCAGTGTTCTCCACCGAATCCGCCGGACTCCTCGTCGCAGCGCGTCATGCCCTCGAAGCCGAGGACGCCGACGCACTGCACCGCGCCGCCCATTCGCTCAAAGGACTCGTCGGGAATTTTGCCGCCGGGCCCGCCCTGAAACTGGCCACCGACCTCGATCAGGCAGCTCGAAGTGGCGATTTTGAGGAAGCCACACCTCTCTTTCCCGCCTGCGAAATTGAAATCGCCCGTCTCGATGAAGCTCTGAAAAGTTTTGCAGATTTGCTGTAGGGTTAAGATCCCCGTTCCCGACTGTCTTATTTTGGCTCCCCCTCCCAGAGTAAGCCCCTCACTGCAAATTCCTACTCTGAGTGCCATTGCTTATTCGCTCCAGCTCAATGTTCCAGCGCTTTCGACACAATGGTGTTTTTCAGCGCCAATGTTTCTAAGTGGAAGGCGACCAATTTGAGCCGCAAGACTCCCTCTTCCGGGATTCGAAAACTACCGAGGGGGCGTACGATTGTCATTTTCGCCCCGGACTCAATTTTGAAAAATTCAAAATCAACTCGCGTAACCCGATCAATCCTCGTGGAGGGAAGATCGATCCAGCTCTCATTGGTGGCTGTTCACCTTATGGCTCGAGCGCTTTGAGAAAGCTCATCTCCGCTCGCTGAGTTCAGAGCTTAATTCGCTCCCCATTTCCGGCAATTCCGAACGGGGATCCGATACCACGCTCAAGTAGATTGAAACGATGACAAGAATGACCGCTAAAAGTAAAGCAAGCCTCACAGAGGAGCGGGCATTCGAATCGCTCGGAAAGCGCTTTAGCAGTGAGCTATAATACACTGTGGCAGCAAATCCTAAAATGAAAGAGGAGGCCCCGACTGAAGACTGAGTTCCCGGATAGTCAAAGGTACCGCTCCGCAAAAACTCCACCAACGCAAAAATGATGGAGGTCGAAATATAGAGATAGAATAATTAATTGGGGAATAGGACTCTTGTAACCGCAGAGGGTTCGTGAGCGGACCTCGAAATAATATCAAGAGGTCGTCGCATCACGCGAGCAAACACCAGCGCAACCAGCGCTAACAAGAGCGCCCCCCCGACGGCAAATGTAACGATAAAGGTGGTATTCATTTCGAGGCGCCCTGTAATGCGGCTCGATACAGGGCGGGCGAATCGTAGGAAATATTCAGGTATCAGGAAAGGCTATTCGATCAGGAACGGAATCGCTTTGATTTGGCGCCAGAGCGTGAATGACTAGGGCACACGCCTGACGCCACTATTACTTCCTGAAGCACTCATAAATATTTTTTTCAACGTCGACGAGTCAATAATCTCCGGCAAAATATCCCACGAGCCGGCGTCCACCTTATAAAGAAGGTTGGCGGGAGCTTTCAAACCTTGCTCTCTCAGAATCTAAGCAGCAGCTGAATTTGCTTCTGAAGCGTCAGCATAAATGAAGACAACATTTGGCAGGCGACCAGAAATCTTGGCGAGTTGCTTGCGATTCTTCCTAGATAGTTCTTCGGCCTCAGTTCCGAAGACAATTACTATTCCCCGCTTCGGATATTTCAATACGGTGGCCTCAAGAGCTCCAACTAATGGAAGCCATTTCATTTCTCCGGTCGAATTCGGAAGCTTCAAGTCGCAACCGGATACCAGTAGTGTGGCGATCACGATTGATTGTGCAGCACAACGAGCCATATCAGAGACGGCTAGTGTTGGCTCCAGTCCGTTAGGTAGCCAAGACAACTGACGACGAATACAGGATCAGAGGACACGTCCTAAATTGAGATTTAAAACCACTTCTGCGGTCATCGCCTTCAAGGCGGTGACCGCCGCATGCATCATGGGGCTCATTGACAACACTTATTAGCCGTCTGTTTCCCCCTGCAAAAAAGCAAAACGATTCCAATCAAAAGCGAGAGAATGCCAACGGCTCCGAGCACATAGATCGCAGTTGGGAAGGTACCCAACTGTTGCAATCCCGGACCAAGGACGTCGGGAAGCGCCTTCGAATCGCCAACTTCGTTAAGACCGGTCTGAATCGAAGACATCGTGCGATCAATGTGGACAACAGCCCAAACACACGAGGCTACGCCCGCAATAATACCTCCAACGATCAATTTTAAAGGAAGGCGCCGACTCTTGCTCGCTGTCATTTTTGGATGCTCTGTTTCCATTTTCACAAGCTTAAAACTGAAATAAAAAAATCTGGTAAAAGGAAGAATCGAATCCCGCTCGACCTCCCCCAACCTACCCCCTCCAAAAATCACTCCGATACCGGAAGCCAGCGCACTGCATCGATGACGACGAATCCGTTAGCACCACGATTCGAGATCGTTACTTTGCCGTCCTTATCAAATTGAAACGTTCCCACGGAGGTGAAGGCGCCGTTCACTTTCGGCGCCTCGCGCTGATTCAACTTCACTTCGTCCTCCCCTCCTGCATGCTGGATTGTTACAGGAACATTGGTGGCGCGATTGCTGTTGGAGACGTAGGCGACCTGAACCTCGTATTTCCCCGGCTTTTCCAATGCCGCATTGAATTCGACAACCGCTTTACCATCCTGTGCGTTTCCATCGTGGTGGTATCCCTGATGAACCCCGTTTCTCATACTCGACCTCGTCCATGCCGGACGAATCACGGTATCGGAATCATCGACGACGATTCCCTCGAGAGTCTTGATCGCAACGAAATTAGACGGTGGACTGTGCTCGAGAATTTGGTTCCCCGCTTCCAGCTCAGCCTTCAACTTGCTGTAATCCACCTTCTGAACCGGAATTCCCCCGTCGATCGCAATACTCGCGGCAGTGGCGGCGGATTGACCGAGTACCATAAAAACCGGCTCCATCCGAATCGATCCGAAAGCCATGTGAGAGGCCGACAAACAAACCGGGACGAGGAGATTCACGCACTCCGATTTCTTCGGCACAATCGATTGGTAGCTGATCGGATACGGGGGAAAGCCGCCAACCTGAATATCGCCTTCGTTCTTAGCAAAGCCGTCAGCGGTGACATACCGCTGCGTGTTGTGGGAATCCATCGTGTAGGCTCCCATCCCGATGCTGTCATTGACCTCTTCCTTCTGCTGGCAATGGTTTTGTGTCATCACAAAATCACTCACCATACGACGCGCTTCACGCACGTAGAGCTGCTCCTGCCAGCCATTGCCCTCAGTAAACTCGTCTTTGCACATCCCCCACTTCGCAACCGTATTGCGAATGTGATCAGGAACGCGGGGGTGGTTTGCGAGGGTCCACATGAGCCCCTGCTGGTAAAGTCGATGGCGCGCTGCAATCGCATCGCGCTCCGCATAGCTCGCTTCAGGCCAGTCATAATTCTGTCCGATAAAGTCTGTCGAAAACCCGGTGCGGTTGTTCGTATCCGTTTTCCGGTTCGGCATCGCAGAATTGATCCAGGGCATTCCATTTTCGCCCGCTTCGAAATTACGCAGGAGAAGTTCGAACCACTCTTCGTCATAGCCATCCGGCTTGTGAAACGGAATCCGGTTTTCGGGATGATCCGTGAGGCACATCCGGTAGCAATACGCCTGAATTCTCTTGTCCCCGCTGCCCTCTTCACCGGGGCCTTCCGGATCCAGGAAAGGAAGCAGACCGCTCTCAGGATCACCTTTCACACGATACGGATCCACTCCGTCGACGAAATTATGATGCTTATTCATCTTCGTCTGAACGCCGTTAAGCGACTCATCGTATTGAGCAACCGCCTCACGACCGAAGGTGTAATCGACTCCCGCAGCAGCCATTAAATCCCCTTCATAGGTTGCATCAATAAACATCTTCCCTGCAAAACGACGCCCGGATTCCATCGTGATTTCCACGATCCGGGTTCCTTCCATCTTCACGCCCGTTTCGCGGTTAAGACGTTCATTGAAAACGATCTCCAATCCCGTTTCAGCAATCCACTCACGGTAAACCTTAAGAGCGGCACTGGGTTCAAAAGTCCACATCGTAGCTTCCCCTTTGGCGGTTCGCGTCTGACCGGTGTCCTTGTATTCCTCCCGCTTCTGCCAGTTCCATGCCTCCGGCCCGGCGTAGTGAGCTGCGATCCTCTCGTAAAACTCACGGGACAAACCGCCGATAACCTGCTTGTTCCCGATATCAGTCTGGCCAAGACCTCCGGTCGTCAATCCACCTTCACGATCGCTCGGTTCAAGCACGACAACGGATTTCCCCATCGCTTTTGCCTGAATGCCGGCGACGATCCCGGCGCTGCTGCCGCCATAAACGACAAGATCAAAAGCTTCAGGTTCAGCCGAATATAGGCTCGTATTCGTGACGGTTGCGGCGAACACAAGCACCGCAAGGTTGCGTAGTAATGGGGTTTTCACGCCTGAAGGCTAGATTGCGGGGATTGATTTTCAACCACGCAATTAAGGTTCAGAAATCCCGTCCAATATCGGGTCTTACTGAATCGGACCACCATTTTCAGGGTGGCAAGACACTGACCATACCCTGTCAGGTCAGTGACCCAACCCTGTTGAGTCACCCTTTCTACCCTCCAAACACCGGGAAAAGGCGAGCTGCTTCAGTCTCCGGCGCCGAGATTATCGTATGAAGCGACGAGGTTGATCCCCATAAGAACGTAGTCGTGAGACTCAGCTCTCATGTCGCGAATGTAGTTGGGGAGCCGAACCAGTTCCTTGAATCCCGCTGCAGACATCGCATCAATGGCGCTGAGTCTTTCCCCGTTGAGTTCGGATTCCAGCTTGGTGAGACCGAACTGGGTCGAAACGCGGACGATGGATTCCAGAAGAATATCGATAAGCCCCAATCCTTTGTAATCTGGGTGGGTCAGGAAATAGACTTTCCCGATATGCCTTTTCCAGCCACCCATGCGCTGATGAAGCGAGCCCATCGCGGCGACTCCGCCATCGACAATCGCAAAGAGCGCAAGATGCTCAGGATCGTCCGGCTTCGCCATCCAATCCTGAAAGAGACTTCCGTCCTTGATCCGGGACTTAATGAACAATTGCTCCTCATCGGGAATGAACTGATGAAATTCGCGGAAGTCCGTTTCATCACCTTGATCCATCCGGCGAATCACGCAGGGAGTTCCGTCATTGAGCTTCGCTTCGTAGGGGAATTGAGTCGCAATCAGTTCAATCATAGCATGGACTGCGATTCAGCAATTCACATGCCATATGCCTTCAACAGTTTCCCACGAAATCCATTGATCGCAGAGTAGCAACGGGTTTCGCGCTACCCCTGAGAATGAATAACAAAGTCGTCAAAGAGAACCCCTTCGCCTTTGATGATAAGTCGGTAGCCGGTCTTCTCTTTCTTCAGCAGCTCGTGGGTTCCCGTCACTTTCAGGCCGTTGTCGAACTCGACAGTCGCAGTGCCATCAGCGACTTTGAAGTTCATCGTGTATGTCCTGCCCTGCTCAAATGTTCCCTTCACGGTTTCCAAATTGATCGCCCTGGAAGCAGGATCTTTTTTATCTTTGTCAGTCCGGAGTGAAACACTGTCCTCTTTGACCACGACCCGGTAAAGATGCCCTTTCGGATGATTGAAGCTTAAATGAAACTCCCTGCTGCCGTTGAGCTGAAATTTAATCTCACCATCATTGCTGTTGTGAGGCGCGCTGTAGTTCAAGACCGCGGCGTGCTTGTCGGATTCGAGTTCCGCACCACTTAGCATTCCATCCTGAATCTTCCAATCGCCTTTAACCGCAACCCAACTCCCGGAAAGGGATTCACCGGAAAAATCGTCCTTAATAACCTCATCCCCGGAAGCGGAAGAGGTGAAGCCGACGGCGAGAAGCGATAGAGTGAGGAAAAGTGGTTTCATTTAGGAAAAGGGTATCGATTTCCCCCTCCCCCGAAAAGAGTCCGATATTACGGAATCAAGCCTCCCCACCCCCCCTCTTTTTCTTTTTCTTTTTTCTTAATCCTAATCTCCTCACTGCCAAAGCCCGAAGCATCGTCGACCCGCGCTCAGCCCCCCTCCGCCACCAACACAAGTCATCGCGCCAAAGAAAAAGATTCACGCGACGCCCCTAACACGTTGGAATAAGCAGCATGTTTCCGAGGCTCCCTGTTTTCCTGATCGCACTATCAGCCCAGATAGCAACCATCACCGCCAGCGCATCACCGCAGCACCCGAACATCATATACATTCTTGCCGATGACCTCGGCTACGGCGACGTCTCCGCATACAACCCGGAGTCGCGCATCCAGACTCCCCACGTCGATCGCCTCGCCGCAGAGGGCATGCGGTTCACCGATGCTCATACCCCCTCAGCGGTCTGCACGCCGACACGCTACGGAATCCTGACAGGACGCTACTGCTGGCGAACCCGGCTCAAATACCGTGTCCTCGATGGTTTCGACCCACCGCTCATTGAACCGGATCGGGTCACCGTTCCGGGTTTTCTCCGCGAGGCCGGTTACGACACCGCCTGTGTTGGCAAGTGGCATCTCGGGATGGAGTGGACCGACACCGGGGGAGAACCACTTCCCGCCGTGCCCCTCGAACGACGCTTCCCGCCCCGCCCCGGATTCGAGGTCGACTTTTCCGTCCCCGTGAAAGGCGGGCCCACCTCGGTGGGCTTTGATCGTTTTTTCGGAATCTCGGCCTCGCTCAATATGTCGCCCTTCTGCTACCTCGTCGACGACCGCCCCTACCGGGTCCCCGACCTGAAACAGGAGGCAATCCGCACCGAGTTCATCGTCGTTGACGAAGGCGTGCGCTCACCTGACTTCACGATAGCCGGTGTCATGCCGCGGTTGACCGGGGAAGCGGTTCGCATCATCGAAGAGCAGGGCGCAGAGCGTCCTGACACGCCCTTTTTCCTCTACGCCCTCCTGACATCGCCACACCTCCCCGTAATCCCGAATGCCGAGTTTCGCGGAACCAGCGAGGCCGGAGACTACGGAGACTTCGTCGTCGAAACAGACGCCTTTGTCGGAGCAGTTCTCGACGCCCTCGACCGAACCGAGCTGGCCGACAACACCCTCGTCATTTTCACCTCGGACAACGGCGGGCTCTATCACTGGTGGGAGGCGAAAGAAGGAGACGACTTGAAGCACTACAAAATTAAAGGGCGCGGAGCGGCGATAAAGGAATTCGGGCATCAGGGCAACGCTCATCTCCGCGGCACCAAGGCTGACATCTGGGAAGGCGGTCACCGGGTCCCCTTTGTGGTCCGGTGGCCGGGATTCACTCCCCCGGGCACCGTGAACGATGAACTTGTCGAACTGACCGACCTCCTCGCGACCTGCGCCGCGATCACCGGAGGCACCTTGCCGGAAGGAGCCGCCCCTGACAGCGTCAACATTTTACCGGCTTTGCGAAATACGAAGCCGGAGAAACCCGTCCGTGACTTTGCGATTCATCATTCGCTCTGGGGAACCTTCGCAGTTCGTCAGGGTCCCTGGAAAATGATTCCCCATCGCGGATCAGGAGGATTCACGAACCCGCGCGACCTCGATCCCGCCAAAGAAGGCGGCCCTCCCGGTCAGCTCTATCATTTAGACAACGATCCATCGGAAACGGCAAACCTCTGGAGCGACAATCCTGAAATCGTCGAGAAGCTTCAGGCTCTTCTCAATAAGGTTCAGGATGCGCCGCACTGACTGCGAAAGGTTTCACTTTCCTGAGAAGTCTTCGACGACCCGGAAGGAGGCGGGAATCAGAAGCAGAATCACAAAGGTCGAGACGAGCGTTCCGATCCCCAGCGAGATCGCCATGGGCACGAGAAAGAGCGCCTGAGTCGAGGTTTCAAAAATCATCGGGCCCAGTCCGAGGAAGGTCGTGATCGCAGTGAGAAGAATCGGTCGAAATCGACGCAACGCGGCCAACTGCGTAACCGAATCCGGATCGCCGCCCTCCTCAAGATACCGATTCCGCGTCACCGCGAGAACAAAGGCACCATTCACGACCATGCCGCAGAGAGCAATCATTCCGAAGACACTGAAAACGCTCAGTTCGAACCCAAGCAATTCATGCCCGAGAACGGCTCCGGACAGACTCCAGGGAATCGTCAGAAGCACGATAAAAGCCTGAGAGTAACTGCGTAAAATAGCGGCCATGATCGCATAAATGGCGAAGAGTGCAGCGACGAGGCCCCACAACAGTTCGCTCATGGCGTCCCGTTCCTCGCGTTGCTCGCCCTCGAAGCTGTAGCGCAACCCGGGGTAGCGGGCGAGGATTTCGGGAAGTTCCTTTTTCTGGAATGCACCGAGGACGCGGTTCCCCGTGGTGACGTCCTGAATCACATTCGCGGTGACATTGACGACACGCCCTCCGTCGACCCGCTCGATCTTCACGGGAGCGGTCGCCTCGGTGATGGTAGCGGCCTGAGCAATCGGGATTTCCCCGCCACCGGGGGCACGAATGAGAAGTTCCTCGAGCCCGCTCATGGAGCGGCGGTCGGCTTCGGGGAGCCGGACCATAACACGGACTTCCTGGCGATCACGCGGCTGACGCAGCGCCTCAGCTCCGTAAAACGAATGACGGATTTGTTCGCCTAGCATTTTAGCGTCAATCCCGAGACTGCGCCCGGCCGGTTTGATTTCAAAACCGAGCTGGGGCATTTCCCTGCCGAACCCTTTTCGAATATCTTCCACCCCGGGGTAGCGTCCAATCGCCTCGGCGACTTCAGCGGCAGCGTGGCGCAGGGTTTCGAGATCAGGATGGGCCAGCTGCACATCGATCTCCGCCTCTCCACCGGGACCGATCAACCAGTCAAAGAAGAGCGATTCCAGATCGGGAATATCTCCGATCTCCTCCCGCCAGAGATGCACGAACTCTTCGGCTGTGATTTCACGCTGACTTTGAGGAACAAGCATGACACTCACCTCCCCTTCATTGCTGTTTCCGTCAGCGACCGAGGTAAGAAATCCCACAAGGATATCTTTCTCACCGACCTTATCGAGAGCGCGCTGAGCTGCTGCCTCGACTTGGAAGGTGACAACACGCGTTCGATCCACCGGCGTGCCGGATGGCAGTTCAATCTCAGCCTGAATAAAATCGGTCTCAATCGAAGGTCGGAAGATGAAATCAATTCTCCCGCTCATGATCCAGGCACCCATCACTAACAAAGCCGCAACAAACGCCGTAATCGTTAGATAGCGAAATCGCACTGCGGTATCAAGAAGCGGACGATAGGCTCTCTCCATTCCTGCATCCAATCGCTCGCGGAGCTTCGTCTGGGCACGGTCGAACCGGGCGAAGAGCGTCTTGCTCCCCTCCTTCCCGTGGGAAAAGGCAAGGTGAGCCGGCAGGATGAACAAACACTCAACGAGCGAAACGATGAACACCGAAATCACAACGGCGGGCAGGATCATGAAGAATTGTCCGATTTCGCCGGGAACAAAAAGGAGCGGCAAAAAGGCGATGATGTTAGTCGATACAGCGAAGAGCACCGGAACCGTCATTTGTTTTGCTCCGGCCACAGCGGCGGCACGACGCGACATGCCCTGCGAGATTTTATGAAAGATGTCCTCACCGACGACGACGGCATCATCGACGACAATCCCGAGCGTAATGATGAATCCGAACAGCGAGATCATGTTGATGCTCGCATCCATCACCGGCATGAGAATAAGCGATCCAAGAATCGAAACCGGAATCCCGATCGCGGTCCAGAACGCAACCCGCAGCTCGAGAAAGAACCCGAGTGCGATCAAGACGAGAAGCAGGCCTGAAACGCCATTTTGAAGCAACAAGGTGACCCGTTCCTGATAGTCAATCGAGCGGTCCCTTGAGAGGGCAACCTGAATCGAAGGCGGCAATCCCGGTTTCCGCTTCTCAACAAACCGGCGGACCGCTTTTGCGACCTCCAGCGGCGGCTGGGAATCGGAACTGAACACCGCCAGCGATACAGCTCGTTGCCCGTTGAAGTAGTTTTCCCGCTCCTGCTCTTCGAAGCCATCGACAATCGTCGCGATGTCGGAAAGGCGCACGCGGGTTCCCTCCGTGGTGCTGAGAATCGGCAATTCTCCGAACTCACTCGCGAAGTCGCGGCGCTCCGTCGTTTTTAAAAGAATATCGCCCGACGGCGTGCGCATGGTGCCCGCCGGAACATCGAGGGCGGCCGACTCGATCGTTTCAGCAACGTCACCGAGCGTGAGATCGAGGGCGCGGAGACGTTCCTGAGGCACTTCAACAGTGATTTCAGGTCGCCGAATCCCCCGCAATTCAACCAGAGCAATCCCCGGCTCGGCAAGCAACCCGTCCTCCATCTGGCGGGCGTAACTGACAAGAGACTGCTCATCGAGATCGCCGTAAAGCGCGATTCGCATGACTTCGCGCCGACGCCCCGCACCGAGAGTGATCACGGGCGGTTCGACTTCATCGGGAAAGAGGCTGACGCGCTGAACCGCAGCGGTCACCTCCTGGAGGGCACGATTCCGGTCAAAGTCAGGCATTACCTCGACTTCGACACTGGCATTTCCCTCGCGCGCCACCGAGATGATTCGTCGCACCAGTTCCATTCCCCGCAATTCCGACTCAATCGGCAGGACAACAGAACGCTCAACTTCCTCCGGACTCGCCCCGCGGTAGTCCATATCGATTTCGACGGTATTCAGTTCGTAAACCGGATACACTTCCTGACGAATGTTCATCGCCACGAGAATCCCCGAAACGACGATCGCGATCATGAGGAGATTCGCCGCAACATCATTGCAGGCAAACCAGGCTACGACGCCCTTTTCTTTGTCATCGAGGGAACCGGATCTCATGGCGCATCAGTCGCTTTGGGGTCCGCTCCGAGCGGTTGCGGGTTTACCAACATGCCGGGAAGAGCGCTTTTCAGTTCACTGACGACAAGTCGTTCACCGGATTGCAGTTGGTTCTCGACCAGAACTGTTTCAGGCAGGGTCCAGAGAATCTCGGGCTCGACAATCCGAATCCGGTTATCCTGACCGACAACCCAAAGCCGGTTCCCTTCACGAAGCGCATTTCGCGGAACCGTGAGCACATCGCTGAGATGTCCCGCCTCAATATCGACGCGAACGTAGCTGCCCAATAACAAAGGATCACTGGATTCGGCTCCGGTGTCGATATTCAAAGGATCTTCGACCTCAACGAGAACGCGGGCCATCCGTCCGGTGCTTTCGAGGTCGCTGAGCAGTCTCACCACGGTCCCCTCGCGAACCGATTCCTCTTTGCCACCTGTATCGATCAGGATTTCGGCGGAAGCACCTTCTTTTCCCTTTGAGGGAAGTCGAATACGCTTCAAATCGGAAATCGGAAGCGTCGCCCGCACCCAGAAGGAATCCGTTCCCACCATTCGACCAATCGTATCACCTTTTTCGACGAGCTGCCCGATCTCAACGGACTCCTCGACCACCATGCAATTGAACGGCGCGGTCACCACGGTCCGTTTCAGATCGAGCTCCGCCTGATCGATCGCATTCTGCGCTTTCGTCATCATCGCTTCGGTGCGCCGGAGCTGAGGCTCACGCAAAGCGAGTGAGGAATTCATATCTGCACCGGGAAGTTCATTCCGCAGCTGCTCCCATTCCCGCTTGGCAATGATCTGCCGGCCTTTCTCCACTTCCAGTTCGAGCTGGGCATCTTCGAACTCCGCTTTTCGCTCCGTTACGACCAATTCATAATCGAGCGGATCGATCCGGACGAGTTCGTCCTCAGCTTTGAGAATACCTCCCGGAACGAGTGATTCGTGCTGACTGATGATACGTCCACCGACCTGAGGCCGAATCGTCACTTCCCGGGCCGGAATCACTGTGCCCCAGGCCGTCACAAGGATTCGCTCATTCCCGGGTTTGAGAGTTACCACCTGAACAATTTTGACGCTTTCCTTTTTGTCCTCCGGCACAGTCTCCGGCGCGGTGCGCATCAAAATCCACGCGACAAACCCGGCGCCACCGATAAAAATCAGGCCGAAGACAATCTGGAGCGTTGCGCGAATCTTTTTCATGAGTGGGAAACTGGACTGGCTATCCGGGTTCGGGAACAGGACCACCGAGGGCAAGGTGCAATGCGATCCGGGCGCTGTGTTGTTCGCGCTGGCTGCTGAGAATCCGGCGCTCCAGTTCCTGCACTTTTGCCAATGCATCGAGGACGGGTAAATAGTCGGTTACCCCCTGACTGTATCGTGAGCGCGATTCAGTGAGCAGTCGCCGGGCTGTGCTGAGCTGGGATCGCTGAAGCTGAAGGCGTTCTCTCAGCTTTCTCTCCTGAACCAATGCCGTCTCGACCTCCTGCACCGCGGTCAGGTAATCAGCTGCATAGAGGTCGAGTTCCTCCTGCACGCGTGCCCTTCGCAGAGCGACTTCAGCTTTCCGGTTTCCGGCGTCAAAAATCGGCCCGGTCACCCCCGCAATGGCATCACCCACCAGCCGGTCTAAACTGGGTGTCCCTGACAGAGCCATAGAACCGCTGATAGTGATGCTTGGAAGACAATCCGCTATCGCTTCACCGATTTCATGATCCAGGGCCACAATCGACGCCCTCCGCGCACGGAGATCCGGACGATTCAGAAGCAGCCCGGAGGGATAACCGGTCCTGGGACTCGCCGGTAAACTGTCGAACCTGCTGCGCGCGATCCGGTTGCGACTGCCGGGAACACTTCCGGTCAAAGTATCGAGAGCGAGCTCGAGCTCCGCGATGCGAAATTCAATATCCGGAACGAGCGATTCGGTCGACTGCATCTGCTCCTGTTGCTGGCGGACATCAACGACGGAACTCTGCCCCTGACCAAACCTTAACCGGGTAAGATTGAGCAGGGTTTTACTGAGATCGATCTGCTCGCGAACCAGCTTCAGTTGCCCACGCTGCTCGACGATCGAATACCAGGTTTCAGCGACTGAACCCGTGAGGAGAAGCCTCGCTGCGAGCCAATCTTCGCGCGCGACAACCACTTCCTCCGCGCGGGCATTGCGTCCCGAGCGGATACGGCCCCAGAAATCGAGCTCCCAATTGAGATCAAGACCGAGAGACGCCTCATCGCTACGCCTGCCCGTTCTTCCCCAATCGCTTTCAAACGAACCGTCCCCGTCTATCTGAGGAAACAAAGTCGAACCGGCCTGAATCAACCTCGAGTTGGCCTGATCAATGCGCCGCCCTAACGAGCGGACATCGGGATTGTCGGCGAGCGATTCACCAACGAGGGCATTGAGCGTCTCATCCTGAAATCCCGTCCACCAGCCCGCAACTTCTTTCGAACCCCGGCCGGCAGATTCCAGCGAACCGGAAACCTTTGCCTCTCCGGAATGCTTCACCGCAGGAAGCGGCACGGTATCGACTTCGTGCACCACGCATCCCGACGGGAGAACAGAGATCACCATGGCCGCAACGAAGGTTGCAGAAATGGCGAAAGGCTCTCTCAGGAAAATGTTCAAGATGTTGTCCGGTTAGATCGGGAATCGAACTAATGCCGTCTCCCGATTGAACCTTGTTTTCGCCCATACGTCCGGATCATGCAACCGTTGAAGGACACCTTATTAGCGTCTCCTTGCCGCAACAGATATGACGACCTGAGATTTTACTCGACTCATGGCCCTTCTCTCTGAACATTCTACGTCCGGAGCTTGTGAAAGTTACCACCCCCCGGCTTTTCCCGACCTGCTCCCTGATAGAATGATACGACGAATCCTTAAGTTTCTCGGCTGGTCCGCCCTCGCCCTGCTCGTGCTCATCGCAGCAACCTGCCTGTATTATTTTCCCTCTATCGAAAGGCAGGACAACATTGGCTACACGAGTCGAAACGGGGTGCAACTCAGTTATGACGTCCTGACACCGCGAAAACAAAACGGAGCGGCCATTCTCATCATGGTGAGCGGCAGTTGGAAATCGAAAGAAGGGCCGTTTCACCGATGGATAACCGCCCCGCTGCTCCGTCGCGGGTACACCGTTTTCGCGGTGCGACATCTCTCTCAACCGAAGGCCACCGTCACAGAAATCGTGGAGGACCTGAACCGGGCGGTTCGTCATATCCGCTTCCATTCCGCAAACTACGGCATCGAAAAAGACCGCTTCGGCGTGAGCGGCGGCAGCTCCGGCGGCCACCTCTCTCTAATGCTCGCAACACGCGGCGGTGAACCGGAAAAAGCGGGCGCTTCCGGGGCGATTGATCTCGAATCCAGCGCGGTGCAGGCGGCAGCGGTATTTTTCCCGGTTACCGATCTCGTTGACCTCGGCCCCTCCACTCAGAATCCCGGAGATGGTGGCCCTCCCACGAGTTATGTGAAAGGCTTCGGCTTCACTCCGAAGCCGGACGACCGCAAGCGCATCCCGAAGGCAGACATGCCCCGGTGGAAGGAAGTCGCCCATGAACTCTCCCCGATCCACCAACTCAATCCGGGGCTGCCCCCCATTCGTATCATCCACGGTGACGCCGACACCCTCGTGCCTCTCGACCAGTCTCTGCGATTTCTTGAGAAAGCGACTGAACTCGGGCTCGAAGATCGCATCGATCTGCAAATTCGGAAAGGCAAAGGCCACGGCTGGCTCACGATGATTTTTGACCTGCCCAAATTCGCAGACTGGTATGATCAACATCTTGCCCCCGCATCCTGAAACCCACGATCCCGCCGAATGCCCGACAGTTTTAACGTTATCACCTGTTCTGCGGATCTTGAACGGGGCATGAGCCATCTCGCAAAAGTCGAGCCGCGATTTGCCCGGGCCTACGGGGAAACAGGCCCCCTTCCGCTGCGCCTTCACCCGGAAGGATTCGCGACCCTCCTCGATGCCATCATCAGCCAGCAGCTCTCCGTTGCCTCAGCAAAGTCGATCAAAGAGAAAATGAAATCAATTGGAGCCTACGATGCAACGCGGCTGATGACTCTAAGCGATGACGATCTCCGCGCGACAGGTATGTCACGACCAAAGGTCCGCTACGCGCGGGCCCTCGCCGAAGCCGACCTTCCCTACGCCCGCTTCAGGGAAATGAGCGACGACGAAGTGTCGAATGCGCTCACCGCGGTACTCGGAATCGGTCAGTGGAGCGCCGACATCTACCTCAAGTTCGCCCTCGGTCGCGCCGACGCCTTTGCGACCGGAGATCTCGCCTTACAGGAATCGGCCCGAATCATTTTCGATCTCGAAACCCGCCCCGGTGCTAAGGAACTCGAGGCACTCGCCGAGAACTGGCGCCCCTGGAGGTCCGTCGCTGCGAGATTGCTCTGGAGCTACTATCACATCGCCAAAAACCGGGAGGGAATTTAGTATATCCACTGGGATTGACAATGACGCAGTGCTGATGGGCTGATCTCTATAACCGTTGATGGGAGTATATTCAGTTTTCAGGATTGATCTATACTCACTGACACCCTAAAGATATATTCCATGGAGTATATGTTGTGCAGCCCTCTTCGCAGATCGTTGCTCCGGGTTGCTATCTTGTTTCTCGCTCTCTGGCCAGTCCTTCTGCCAGCTCAAACAACGGTTCCCAACGGTGACTCTGACAAAGAGCCCGCGCCCGAAAGCGAGGTAGACCCTGACCTCATCAGTCCCAGGGCGACCTTGACAACTTTTCTCAAAGCAGTCGAGGCGGCCGAAGGCTCCGATGATGAGCAGCAATGGGAAAAGGTTTTCAAAACTCTGGAAATACCCAAAAGTGCGGGAGATGCGCGACGCGACGCGGCCCTCCGTTTGAAGCAGGTATTGAACAGGCTCGGGGAAATGGATCCCGCTGTCATCACCCCGGATTCGGAAGAAACGGCCGAGGAGCGGCTCGAGCGATTCGAACTGTTCCCCGACAACCCGAAAGAGGGAGCCAGACTGCAATTTGGGATCAAAGTCAGAAATCCGGAGTCACCGCCACCGGGTTCACTCATCCTCGCAAACGATCCCGAGCTGGGCTGGCGTTTCAATGCTGAATCGATCGAAGCGATCAACCCTCTCTTCGGTTGGCTCGAGGAAATCGGCGTAATCTCATTCGAAGACGAAAAGGAAACCCCGCTTGCTGACATCATTCGCAGCCGGGTTCCCGATTGGACAAAACGCGGATTCTTTCTCGGAATGGAAGTGTGGCAGTGGATTCTCATCACCCTCATTCTCCTTTTGTCAGTAGCCACCTACTGGCTCGGAACCGTGGTATTCGCAGCACTGATCAAGTTAGGCTCAAGTCGATTTGAAAAAGTTCATGCCCACGATGAGCGGCGCAGGGTAGCAAGGCCGTTTTCTCTCATACTCGGTGCCGTTTCCTTCATACTCATGCTCAAGTGGATGGGAATCATCGGTACCGCACTCGCGGTGCTCCTACTCGCAGGGCGCCTCGTTCTCACCGTCGGCATTACCTGGACAGCGTGGGCTACAGTGAATTTCCTAACCAACCTCTGGGATCGATACACGACCTCCACGGAGACCACATTTGACGACATGCTCGTCCCTCTCGTCCGGAAGACGCTGAAACTGATCATTATCGTCTGGGCGATTATTTACGTGGCCGCATCGATTGATATACTCAATTTCGTAACTCCGATTCTCGCGGGATTCGGACTCGCCGGGCTCGCTATCTCCTTCGCGGCACAGGACCTCATCAAAAACCTCTTCGGTGGCGTCACAATCTTTCTCGACGGCCCCTTCCAGGTCGGTGAACGCATCATCTTTGAAGGCTACGACGGAGTCGTCGAAGGAATCGGGTTCCGCTCCACGAGACTGAGAACAAAGGACGGACACCTCGTTTCCGTTCCAAACGGGGCGATCACGAATCACTGTGTCGAAAATATCGGCCGTCGCCCTTCGATTCGCAGGGACATTCAACTCGGAATCACTTACGACACCAAACCCGAGCAGATTCGCGAAGCCATTCGCTCCCTCCACGCCATTCTCAAAGATCCCGAAATCGCGAAAGAGATTCACCCGCAATTTGAAGGGGACAGCAACCTTCCCCGTGTTTTCTTTGAGGAATTCGCCGACAGCGCTCTCGTGATTCGGGTTCTCTACTGGTATGCCTCCGCTGACTTCTGGGCCTACACCGAGCACAGTCAGGAAATCAATTTGCGAATCATGGAGAAATTCGCCGAACTGGAGATCGACTTTGCCTTCCCTACTCAGACGATTCACCTCCCTGAGTCGGAGCCCCGTCTTCCCGGGAAAATAAACTCAGATTGAAAGTGATCCGGAGAAGGCTCGTGCCTAGACCTGACGCAACTGAAGCGTGTCGATGATCTTGTCACTTGCGAGAGCATTGGTAATCACTGCGAGCCACTGCCCTTCTTTCGTCCAGCCTTTCTCCCTGAGAACTCTCATCGATGTCTGAATCGTGACCTCAGGATCATCGGCAAATTCAATCAAAAAGGGCTCAACTCCCCAGGGCAGGAGCAACTGACGGAAAATGTGCTCTACGTCGGTAAAGGCATAAATAGGCACTCCGGAGGGGCGAAGCGCACCGAGGACATAGGGAAGAAACCCGCTCCTCGTGAAAACGACTATCCCGGAATCGCCCAGATCACGTGCGAGAAAGGCTGCCGATCGAAGCATTTTCGCCTTCGGTGTTTTCAATGTGATCGTCTGATTCAAAGGGCGGTTCACCGAGGGCTCAATGCTTTCGATGATGTTCTTGAAAACCTCAACCGACTCCAGCGGATACGCTCCGGTCGTCGTCTCCCCGGACAGCATCACCGCATCGGCCTGCTCACGTACTGCATGGGAAACATCCGAAACCTCAGCCCGGGTCGGCATTGGCGACGTGATCATCGATTCAAGCATGTGAGTAGCAACGATGACGGGTTTGCCCTCCGCCTGGCAGGCCTGGATCAGCTCGGATTGGACAAGCGGGAGCTTGTGATAATCGATTTCCACCCCGAGATCACCGCGGGCCACCATAATTCCGTCAGCCTCCCGGGTAATCGCCTTCATATTGCGAACCCCGGCCTGATCTTCAATCTTGGCAATGATTCGCGCCTTTGAACCGAGGCCGTCCAGAAACGCCCGGAGCGTTCTCACATCCTCGGCTTCCCGCACAAACGAGAGCGCTACAAAATCGATTCCGGCAGCAACACCGGCTCGCAGATCATTTTCGTCCTTTTCCGTGAGCGCAGGCAGATTCACCTGAATCCCCGGTAGATTGATATGCCGCCGGGAACCGAGACTTCCCGGAGTAAGCACCTCAAAACGAGACTTGCCGTCTTCGCTGCTCAGCACCTTTAACTGAATAAGGCCGCTGTCGACGAGGACGACATCACCCGCCTTCAACTCGCCGGGAAGCCCTGCGTAATTGACCGTGACAGCAGGAACATCGCCGGTTGGTTCCCCTTTTTTGGTGTAAAATTCAATCACGTCACCGGCCCCCAGTTGGATAGGGGCTTCGACCTCACCCGTCCGGATTTCAGGACCTTTGACATCCATCATCACTGCGACATGACGTCCAACCTCCGTCGATGCTTCGCGAATATACCACATCGCATCCTCGACCCACTTGTGCGAAGCATGAGCCATATTCAGGCGCAGAATGTCCACTCCGCCCAGAATCAACTTAGAAAGCATTTCCTTGGACTCGGTTGCGGGCCCAAGCGTTGCAATTATCTTCGTGTGTCGGTATTGGTCTGCCATTGGCAGAGACTAGAGCAGAATCGAGGCCAGATCAAAACGGAGTTTTCTCAATTAGACAATTTTTCAGCCGATTTAGATAACTCCCTGAAAAGTAACGATCAATCGAATCAGGCCGCGGAGTTAGAGCCCCTCCCAGACCTTAACGTAATCGATATCACAGGTGCCGAAATTGATTCCCTTGAAGTCGATTTGGCTGTGCCCCGTCATATCAATCAAATCGCTTTCAAAAACGTGCCTCTCGCCGTTCACCGTGAAGTGCATGACGCCTTTCTTCAAAGCAATTGTAACTTCAGCCCATTCGTTTAGCGGCATGAGCGGCTTCTCGACTTTGAGCTTCTCCTGATCCTTGAGGATCGTGAGAGTCGTGAGCGTTTTTCCCAGGTGAATCGTGTGAATGTGATGGCCTACATCAAAAATAGGAAACTTCGAATTGTGCTGCTCAGCCCCGTAGCGAACCCGCATCTCGCATACGAAATTCTCAGGAACCTGCTTCAGCCAAATCACCGGTTTGAAACCTGCGTGCCCTTTGTCATTGGCTGCGATCTTCTTCGCCTGAAACGCCTTCGAGGACTCGCTTCCTTTTAAAATCCCGTCTTCGATCTTCCAGGTCGTGGCCTGACGTACCTCCCAGAAATCCAAATTCAATTCCCCGTCGAAATCATCTTCGTAAACCAGCTTCGTTTTTTCGAACAAATTGGACTTCGGTTTCCCCTCCTCACCGTGAACGATTGCGAAGCAAAGAAGGACGGCGATAACGCTGCCGGCGGAGAAATTGCGGAACGGGATTTTCATGCTTTTAGATAGGGAAAACTCCCCTCTTTTACTACCTCGAAACCACCTTTTCAAAGACGCATTCAGGTTCACTCGAGGTCGCGTCGTTGCCAGCAACGCACGTAGTCGATCACGAAATCGCAGGGAAGCTGAGCGTTTTCGATTGGCTCATTGTCCCAACCACCGCTTACGTGGGTAAACATCAGAATCGACGGAACCGACGAGATGCGCTCCGACTCCCAGCGCCCAACTTCTGCGCCATTGCAATAGTAGACGGCCTTCCCCGGTAACCAGAGCAGCCCTGTCGTGAAAAAGCCCTCTTCATCCGTTTGAAAATAGATTCCGGAAGTCCCCGCATGAAGATGCCCCTTCCCATAACCGTCCCAGTGAAAAGCAACGTTGTAGCGATAGGGTCCCCACCCTGACAGGTATTCCATGATATCGAACTCCATCCCTCCGTTCGTGGTCTGCTCCCGCTTCCACCGGGGAGCAGTCTCAGGACCGCGATCCGGCATCATCCAGAAAGCAGGCCAAAGCCCCGGAGCATCGGGCAGTTTCATCCGGGCCTCGAAATATCCGTAGCGCTGTGTCCATTTTCCGAAGGTATCGAGGAATCCTGTCGTGTAACCCTTCTCTTCGCCATCCGGCTGGTCATTGTGACGTGAAGTCCGGTGCTCGAAGCGGAGGCGGGCCACTCCGTCGGCGACGATGACATTGTCACGACTGAACCCGCTTCCCTTGTCCCAGTGATTCGCAGCAGCCGGATTCCAGATCGATTCATTGAGAACCGGCTCCTCGAACTCCTCATTCAAAGTCTGAACCCAGTCGCCCTCCACCGGTGGCCGATTCCCGATCCAATCAGGAAAAACTGCCGGTGAAGCGATCGCCTCAATTTTGCTGACCTCAAATTCCTGAATTCCCTCCTTCTCTCCCGATAAAAAGGTCACGGAGGTGGCCTCTTTACTCACCCAATTCGTTCCCGAATCAAGAGACTGCTTCCCCGCTTCGGATTTCTCAGACAAATCAACCACCCATGGAGTCGCCGTCGAAAACGGGACAATCACTACCGCCTTTTCACCGGCAGGCAGAGGGCCTTCCAAACGAGCGATGGAGGTCGATCCGCCCGGGCTCTCAATCCGTATCCCCGGCCAAACCGTTTCCGCACCGGAATTGCTAATCTCCACCGCGAGACGATTGGCCACGCGGAGATCCCACTTTCCCGGAAGCGGTCGAAAATTGACTTGCTGCGACGCACCGGTGAATTGAATCTGCAGCCGGTCACCCGATTCCGGGGAAGTAACCGCGGCACCGTTGAAACTGGAAAGTTGAAGAGACGATTCCACAGGTGAATCAGGCCCCAACAGAATGCCCCCTTCCGGGATGACGCTGGATTGATTTTTCCATTGTTCAGGCGTCTCTCCGGGCTCACCGGCCACCGTGATGGATCTCACGACAAAGCGACGACTCTGCTCCGCACCCGGAGCAAAAAAGAGAAGCTGAGTTACCTTTGAGCGATCCAAAGTGAAAGAGGGCTTCATCCCGTAGGAGTATCCGAAAACGACAACCACGGTCCCCGTCTGTCCCGGATCCAGTCGGATAGACTCATTGCTCCACGGAGCCTCTTTCCAGTGCCCTTTATTGTCGACCCGCAGGGAAACGGGTAAGGCGGAACCTCCCGTATTCTGTATCACCGCTTCGATCCGACTGTATCGGGAAAAGTCCCAGCTCTCACCGGAATCCGGCTTCACAATCGCGCCGGGAGAACTTTTCGCTCCCGCTACCAACTTAACTTCCAAGGCCCCGTCGGGGAGAATCCCTGTCTCGACTTCTTCGGAACTGCTCTTGAAAGTTTCGTAGGAAATCGATTCGTCCGCCTCAGCCGATGAAACCAAACACCACCCTGACAAGACAAAAATTCCCAAACAGGGTAAAGAGAGCGATGACAGGAAACTCTGCAGGAAAGAGGAAAGACAGGTGCATCGCATAACACGCAAACCATCGCGCATAAGAGGCACGTATGGAAAGACCAATCTTCTAAAGAGCCGAAAACTCTTCAATCCTGCGTTGCATGACCTCCGCCATATCTGCCGCGACCCGCTTCAGATGATCGGCATTCTCACCCGCGAAATGGCTGTCAACCGTTTCGAAAAACAGCTCAACCCATCGCTGAAAACGCTCGCGGCTCATCTCTGTCATCTTACTGAGAGATAAATGGGGATGAAGCGGACTGCCCTTGTAGCTCCCCGTCCGGAAAAGAACAGTCTCCCAGAAATCAACGATTTTGGGGATATGAGAACTCCAGTCCACCTTCGCGACCTCATCGAAGACGGGACCGATCAGAGGATCCTCCCTCACCTTCGAGTAAAAATCAGCGACCAACTCCTCCAGCTCAGCCCGGCCCTCTATGTCAGTTTTCTCCATCCGTCTCAACTTCGCACTTCAAGCGTTACCTTCGGACAGTATAAAATGCATTTCAAATACATCTTTTCCCTTCATTCTCTTCCCTGTTATATCGATGAGTTGATACGCTACCGTAACAAAATGACACATCCGATCCACCCGGCCCTCACGACTGTCATCATCCTGAGCTTATGCTTCACATGCAATGGTTTCAGCCAGAGCAAAGCTAAAGCGAAAGGTATGGTCAAGCCCTCATCCGCCGAACCCGCACCCACCTACGCGAACCTTCCCTACCGTGAGGGGCATCCTCAAACGGTCCTCGATTTCTGGAAAGCCGAAGCGGATGAACCCACTCCGCTCGTGATCTACCTTCACGGAGGCGGGTTCAGTGGCGGGTCGAAGAAAATCCCGCCACAACAAATCAGGAAGTTCCTCGCCGCAGGCATCTCGGTAGCGGGGGTGGAATACCGCTTCATTCAAGACGCCAGGCTTCCTGCCGCCCATCACGACTGTCGACGGGCCCTTCAGTTTCTCCGATCAAAATCCGCTGAATGGAATCTGGATCCCGAACGCATCGGAGCTTGGGGAGGCTCAGCAGGGGCTCAACTCTGCATGTATCTCGCCTTTCACGATGAGATGGCAGATCCCGAAAGCACTGATCCCATCGCCCGCGAATCGACGCGACTCCACTGCATCAGCACCAATGGCGGCCAGGCGACGATGGACCTCGAGTGGTTCAAAAAATGGATTCCCGAATATGAGGCCCCGCACCGAAGCACCGAGAAATATTTTGGAGAACTGACGCCCGAAGCGCTCGGGAAAACCCTCTCCGATCTCTCGGCTCTGCCTCTCCTGTCAAAAGACGATCCACCCCTCTACATGAACTACCGAATGCGCCCGGAAGATCCCGTTCCCGACGGCCCCGCTGCACATGGCTGGAAAATCCACCACGTCATTTTCGGGGTTAAACTGAAGGAGAAAATGGACGCCCTCGGCCTCGAATCTTATTTAAACTATCCCGGTAAAAAGTCGGAGAAACACCCGTCTTTCGCGGATTTCCTCATCGCAAAACTGAGGGAATAACGCCCCTAATTGGCGACAGCCTCGACAGTTTGTGCAACCACCGCTTCATGGGCTGTCTGCTGCAAAAAGGCAGCGTAGTCCGGTGCGATATCATCGGGAACAAAGGTATTTCCCAGCACCGACTCGCCGAACAATTTCTCAAACCACACACACCCGATAAGGTATTCGCCGGCGCGACCGGCGTGATGCCCGTCGATGCGAAGGAAAGACTTCCCATTTTGAGTCCCCCATGCCCATCCCCGGTGAAGGGAATGCTCCTGATTCGGCAACTCCGGTTTCTTCGCTGCCTTGAAATCAAATGTTGTGTCAGGCTTGTAGCCCCACTCAGGATCGGTGTCGGCAGCAAACATCGCATCGCCACTCGGAAGAATATCCAGATCCCACTTGTCGGCAAAAGCATGATACGCCGCGCGAACGTCCTCATACATCACCTTGTGAGTGTGCGGTTCCTTTCCCGCGTTTGCCGGAACGAAGCGCGGATCATCGACCCGGTAGGCCCAAATCTGATGAACAAGAATCTCTGCGTCCGGCGCCCGCTCCTTGATGTAGTGATAAAGTTTATCGGCATAGGGCTGATACGTTTCGAGGTCGTGGCTCTTGAAACTCACCTGCTGAATCGTGATAAAATCCCACTCACGGCTTTTCAGCAATTCATCCAGAGATTTGGTCCCCTTGGCGTAAGGAGAACCCGCCTTGCTCTTCGGATCTTTTTCAAATGCGGCAACGTGGTTCCAATGCCTCTCGAAGGTGCATCCGCCGAGATTAGCACGCACCGCGATCAGTTTGCGATCAGACGCTTCCGCCAGGGCAGGAAGAAATTTCAGAGCATTGTCGGCAAAGCTGTTTCCCACTGTCAAAACAGCAACAGGCTCAGACTCACCCCGAAGAGGAGGCGAAAACGCGAGAGCAATACTGAAGAGGAGAAAAGTAAGACGATTCATGCCCTACCAAGGAACTGTCCGACCAGCCTCTCAAGTAAATTTGTGCTATGACCGTGAAGGCGCCTCATCAGTAGAGATAGCCGCCACGAACGAACAGGCTACGAGTCAATATCCCGCTCCCACCGATCAAGGAGACCACTGAGTTTTGCAGCCAGAGAAGACTGCTCTGAAACAAGATTAGCCGTCTCCCCAATGTCTGCGCTCAAGTCATACAAAGCGGGCGGGCTCTCCGCCGATTCGGTATATTTCCATTTCCCCTGTCTCACCGTTCGCCCTTCCTCAAAACCCTTTCGGCGCGGGCCGAACTTTCGCCGCCAGAAAAGGCTTCGCTCGACGGTATCCCCCCCGCCCTTCAGTATCGGCATCAAATCGATTCCATCTTCGCCGGTCGCATCGGGGGCGATCCCTGCCAGCCTCAAAAAAGTCGAGGTCCAGTCCATCGTGATTCCGATCTGATCAGAGAGAGAGCCGGCCTGGATTACCCCCGGTAAGCGGGCAATGCAGGGAACCCGTATCCCGCCCTCCCACAAGGTGGATTTTTTCCCCTGAAGCGGCGCATTTCGTGAATAAGTGGATCCTCCGTTGTCGGATGTAAAAACAACAAGGGTGCGCTCTCTCAGCTCCAGTGCATCAAGTCGCGCCAATACTTCCCCGATCCCGTGATCCATCCGCTCGACCATGGAGACGTATGTCTCACGATCCCCTCTCTGCCAGGATTTCTTTTTCGGCTCGACGAGCTTTTTCGAATCATCCGGCCCCTGCCAGGGAAAGTGAGGCGCCGCATGAGAAAGATAGAGAAAGAACGGACGGGACTGATTTTTATCGATAAAAGCCAAAGCATCGCCGGTTATCAGATCAGTGGTGTAGCCCTTCCTCTCAATCGCTTCATTGCCCAGCCACAGATCAGGAACACCGATGCGATCCATGTGCTCGAAGTAGTGATGATTGCCTCCGAGTAGACCGAAGAAATGATCAAATCCCTGCTGCAGCGGCTGACGCTCGTGATTGTAACCGACATGCCACTTACCCGACAAACCGGTGACATAGCCGGCCGCCTTCAACTTTGTCGCAACCGTGGCACCGCCCACCGGCAAGCCCCGGTCCATTTCCTGGTAGGTGAGAGCGTTTTCCATCCCGAACCGCTGCTGATACCGCCCTGTCAAAAAGGCCATTCTCGTAGGGGAACAAACCGCGCCGTTGGCATAGAAATCGGTGAAGCGAATACCTTCCCCGGCGAGCCTATCCAAATGAGGTGTCTGAATATCCTTCGCCCCGTAGCAGCCCAAATCGCCATATCCGAGATCGTCGGCGAGTATGAAGACAATGTTGGGAGTTCCGGTCTCAGCGGCAGCCGGGGAAGCGGGAATCAGAAAAGCGAGGAGTGCGAAAGCCAATGCCGAATACGAATACCGATTCATTCCGTTAAGCAAAGCGGGAGAGCCTGAATAGACTCAAGCACTTTGTTTCCTGAAGCACGTCCGTTCGTGCGACAAGTCCGACTTTGCCCTCGAGCCGGAACTGAATACGCTGACAATCGTGAAAACATGTCTCATCAGTCTCGCCGCGGTCATTTTTCTCGGAACCTCGTCCCGTTCCGAAGATCTCCCACCGCCTCTTGAAAAAGGAGGCGTCATCCTCACTTTCGACGACAGAAACTTTGATGACTGGCTCGCTGCGATTCCGCTTTTCAAGAAATACGATGCCAAAGCCACCTTTTTCATCAGCGGAAAAATCGATGAGAAAGCGATTGCCACCGCCCTCGAATTGAAACGTCACGGCCACGCGATCGGATCGCACAGCGTGCATCACCTCAGCGCGATCGACTACCTTAAGACCCACACCGCAACTGAGTTTGTGAAAAATGAGATAATGCCTCAGATGATTGCCTTTAAAGCCGCCGGGATCACTCCAACGGCCTTTGCCTATCCCATGAGTAAAAACCACCCCGAAACGGATCGGGAACTCCTCAAAATTTTCCGTCATCTCCGCACAGGTATGGGGATCGATTCCGAACGGGAAATCGCGGACTATGACGAGTTCTTCCTTCCCCTTGAAAAGGTCAAAGACTCAGGGCTGCTCTTCGGAAAAGGAATCGATTTCGCCCCGTCCCGCGACGACCGCACCTTTGAGAAAATCGAAGCCGCTTTAATCAGAGCCGCGCAAAACCGGGAGACGATCACTCTCTACGCCCACCAAATCAGACACATCGGAAAAGGCAATTTCATCACACCTGCAGCTCTCGAGCACATTCTTAAAAAAGCATCAGAGTTGAATCTTAGCTTCCTAACCGTCGATCAATTACCCTGAGGGCGCATATGAGGGAGATCTTCAGAATTGAAGATCTCAACAAAAACCGGCATTAAAGCACTCTCCTCTGACATGACCGCCAGACACCCTCAATCCATTCTCCTTTGCGCCCTGATTCTAGCATCACTCATTTGCGCGGGCGCCGCGATCAAAGGCGAGGGAGCGCCCCCTCCCAACGTGCTCTTCATCGCCGTCGATGATCTCCGCGTCGAACTGAATTGCTACGGCCGGGAACATGTCATCTCACCTAACATTGACCGACTGGCCGCACAGGGAACCCTTTTCGAACGAGCCTACTGCCAGCAGACCGTCTGCAATCCCTCGCGGGCTTCGATGCTGACAGGACGTCGCCCCGACACCCTGCAGGTTTGGGACTTACCGACCCATTTCCGAAAACACACTCCTGACGTAATTACTCTGCCGCAGTACTTCAAAGAGAATGGCTACCACTCGCAATGCGTCGGGAAAATCTTCCACAACTGGCGTCAGGATGACTACAAAGGCGATCCGGCCTCATGGAGCGTCCCCTCGGTCCTGCACTACAACAGTCACGCCAATGATAAACCTCTCGTCGAAGGCGCCGTCCCTCCGGACGTCTCCACCTTTAAACTGACAGAAAGCCGCGACGTTCCCGATGACGCCTATTTTGACGGACGCGTTGCCGCGACGGCGAACCGGACCCTGCGCGAGCTGAAGTCACAGAAGAAACCTTTCTTCCTCGCGGTCGGTTTCTGGAAACCACACACACCTTTCAACCCTCCGAAGAAATACTGGGATCTCTACGACCCGGACAAAATCCCCCTGCCGGATAATCTCACGCCCCCGAAAGATGTCCCTGAAATAGCACTGACTTCGGATCGCTTCAGGGGCAACGAAGCTGAGCTGCGCGAACTGCATCACGGTCACCTCGCCGCGATCAGCTATCTCGACGCCCAGGTCGGCAAAGTCCTCGATGAGCTGAAATCTCTCAAGCTGCTCGACGACACCATCATCGTCTTCTGGTCAGACCACGGACTTCATATCGGCGAACACGGTCTCATGCGGAAGACGACGGCCTTCGATCTCGACGCCCGGGTGCCCTTAATCATCAGCACCCCGGAACACCGCGAAGCACAACGCAGCAGGGCTCTCGTCGAGCTGATAGACATTTACCCCACCCTCACCGATCTCTGCAAACTCACTCCGCCTGAGGGACTGGAGGGCGTTTCCCTGCGCCCCGTCCTCGAAGCAGCAGACACCAGCGTGAAGCCCGTCGCAATGACACAAACCCCACGCCCCAATTACCTGCGGGGCAAAATGCCTCAGGTGATGGGCTATTCAATTCGCGCAGAGAATCACCGCTACACCGAGTGGCGCGACTTCGAAAGCGGCAAGGTTCTTGACCGCGAACTCTACGATCATCGCAACGACGCCGAGGAGAATGTCAACCTCGCCAACGATCCCGCGCAAGCCGGTGAGATCAAAATTCTCGCCGCGCAGCTGCAATCCGTCCTCGACGATACCGACACCACCGAATGAATTTACGCCTCGCAACTTCACTGGCAGTGCTTGCTCTCACTACCTTTGCCCTCAACGCAGGAGCGGAGGAGAAACGCCCTAACATCGTCCTCATTATGGCTGACGATCTCGGCTATGGCGACGTGGGTTGCTACGGCTCCACCGTGAACCGCACCCCGAACATCGACCAGCTCGCCGCAGCAGGGCTGCGTCTCACCGATTTTCACACCAACGGCCCGATGTGTTCACCAACCCGGGCCGCGATGCTGACAGGACAGTATCAAAGCCGCTTCGGTCGTCGCTTCGAAGCCGCTCTCAGCGGAGCCAATCACGATGCAGGTCTCCCTCCCGCCGCCGTCACCATCGCCGAAGTGCTCCGGTTGAAAGGCTATGCCACAGGGATGTTCGGCAAATGGCATCTCGGCTACGAATCCCCCTATCTCCCCACCGATCAGGGCTTTGATGAATTTCGTGGTCTCGTTTCCGGCGACGGCGATTTCCACACCCGCGTCGATCGCTCCGGCAACGCCGACTGGTGGAAGAACGAAACGCTCTCAGCGGAACCCGAAGGCTACACCACCGATCTCATCACCGAAGACAGCGTCGCCTTTATCGAAAAGCACCGCGATAAGCCGTTTTTTCTCTACGTCCCCCATCTCGCGATTCACTTCCCCTGGCAGGGGCCGAATGATCCGCCACACCGTCAGGTCGGCACAGACTATCAGAAAGACAAATGGGGCATCATTCCCGACCGCAGCAACGTCAGCCCGCACATCACCGCTATGGTCGAGAGTCTCGATAAAAGCGTTGGTAAAATCGTCGAAGCGATCGGGAAAGCCGGCCTCTCAGAAAACACCCTCATCGTTTTCACCTCCGACAACGGTGGCTATCGCGACTATGCCGGCGGCTTTGAGAACATCTCGGAGATGGGTCCGTTGCGAGGCCAGAAAGCCACCCTCTACGAAGGCGGTCACCGCGTCCCTGCAATTTTTTCCTGGCCCGGAAAAATTTCCCCGGCTGTCAGCGATGAACTCGTCATGACCTTCGATCTCTTCCCCACCATCATCAAGCTCGCGGGGATTCCGGTGGATTCCGAGGCACCTTTCGACGGGACCGATCTCACCGGCTTGCTCCTTGACGAACAGCCTCTCGCTCCCCGCCGCTTTTTCTGGCGAATGCGGGCCGACAAAGCGGTTCGGGAAGGCCAATGGAAGCTTGTCCAACGCGGAAAACGCCCCGTTGAACTCTATCACCTCGACAACGATATCGGAGAAACCACCAACCTCGCCGAGACCGAACCCAACCTTGTCAAAAGGCTCCTCGGTGAATTGGCGAAATGGGAAACCGACGTCGATCGCTCCGCCCTCATTTACGAAAATTGATTCTACATGAAACGCCTCGCTATTTTCCTGTCGCTCGGCCTCGCTCTATACAGCACCGCCATTTCTGAAGAGCGCCCGCCCAACATTATCTTCATCCTCGCCGACGACCTCGGCTACGGAGATCTCGGCTGCTACGGTCAAAAACTGATCAAAACCCCGAACATTGACCGGCTCGCCTCCGAAGGGATTCGCTTCACCCAGGCGTATGCCGGAGGCTCCGTCTGCACGCCGTCACGCAGCGTTCTCATGACCGGGTTGCACGCCGGACACACCGTCGCCCGCGACAACGTGCCGCATTATTCCACCTACCTGAAGGACGAGGATATCACCGTCGCCGAAGTTCTCAGCGATGCCGGGTATCGCTGCGGCGGGCTCGGAAAATGGTCGCTCGGCGATGCCAACACGGTTGGGCGCGCCACCCAACAGGGTTTCGACAACTGGTTCGGATATCTCAACCAGGATCACGCGCACTACTACTGGCCCGAATACCTCGATGACGACGAAGGCCGCGTCGAATACCCTGACAATACTGCACTGCGTTCGCATTACAGCCACGGCGAAATGACGGAACGCGCCCTCGATTTCATCCGCGCTTCCAAAGACAAGCCTTTCTTCTACTACGCTGCCTACACCCTTCCGCACTTTTCATCGAAAGAGGAAGACAAGGATGGGCTCGCCATTCCCTCGACCGATCCCTACACCGATCAGGACTGGGAGGAGAAGGCAAAGAAATACGCCGCGATGATCCATCGCTTGGATGGAGACGTGGGGCGAATCACTGCTCAGATTGACGAACTCGGACTCGGTGAAAACACGCTTATCATTTTCACAAGCGACAACGGAGGCCATTCCACCGTCGCGAAGCGCTTCAACACCAGCGGCCCGCTCCGCGGCTTCAAACGCGATCTCACCGAAGGCGGAATACGCGTTCCCTTCATCGCACGCTGGCTCGAAACAATTGCTCCGAACCAGACCTCGGACGAAGTGATCGCCTTCCAGGACATGATGCCAACCTTTGCGGAACTGGCCGGCGGAACGCCTCCGGAAAAGATTGATGGAATCTCCATCATCAGCGCGCTCAAAGGCGGTAAGATCGAAGCAGAGCGCGACTACCTCTACTGGGATTACGGTCACTGCCGCCGCTTTTACGATCAGGCGGTTCGTTGGGAAAACTGGAAAGGAATTCGCTCCGGAAAGAACGAAGGGCGCATCGAGCTCTACAATCTCGATAACGACATCGGTGAGGAGAAAGATCTCGCAGCACAGCATCCTGACATCGTGAAAAAACTCGCGTCCTTCATGGACTCGGCGACAACGCCCAGCGAACTCTATCCAATCGGGGAAATCTACAAAGAAGGGCCGATCTGGACAAGGGAGAAAGACGGAATGGTTCCCCTTCCTCCTCTCGCGAAAGAAGACGATCCGGCGATCATCAAAACCGTGGCTATCTACCCTCCCGGCGAAGGGCCCACCGCCTCATGTCACTCATCGACCATCGTCGAAACTCCGACTGGTCTCGTTGCCGCCTGGTTCGGCGGGACCAATGAACCCCACATCGACAATTCGATCTGGCTGTCGCGTCAGGTTGACGGGAAGTGGACGAAGCCACTCGAAGTGGTCGACGGCAGCGAAGGCGAACGCGAGGATCATCGCACCGGAAATCCCGTCCTCTTCCAACCTGCAGACGGACCGCTCATGCTCTTTTACAAAGTCGTCAATCCTGAGGTCGGTCGCGCCAGCCACTGGTGGGGCATGCTCACGACCTCCACAGACGGAGGAAAAACCTGGGCAGAGCCATGGCGTCTCGGACAGGACCAGAAACTCGGTGAAGGAAATCCCAACCTCCTCGGTCCCGTCAAAAACAAGCCGATCCAACTTGCCGACGGTTCTATCCTTTGCCCGAGCAGCACCGAACATGACGGGTGGAGGGTTCACTTCGAGGTCACCCGTGATTTTGGCAAGACCTGGGAAGTGATCGGGCCGATCAACGACGCCTCGCGCTACAACGCGATTCAGCCAAGCCTTCTCATCCACCCGGACAACCGCATGCAAATCCTCTGCCGCAGCAAGGAGGGCGTCATCGTTCAAGCCCGGTCCGAAGACGGAGGCGCAAGCTGGGGTGAAATGAGCTCCACAAATCTCCCGAATCCGAATTCAGGCACCGATGCAGTTACCCTGAAGGACGGGCGCCATCTCCTCGTCTACAATCATACCGTGCGAAAAAAGGGATTTAAAGGAAGTCGCGGAAAACTCAATCTCGCGATCTCCGACGAAGGAAAGAACTGGAAGCCCATCATGACTCTCGTCGACGATGACGGCGAGTTTTCCTACCCTGCCATCATTCAAACCAGCGACGGAAACATCCACATCACCTACACCTCGAAACGCGAAACGATTCGACATCTCGTGCTGGATCCGACCGAACTCCATTAAGCCGCGTTCGCACGCCCTGCCCATCCGTCCACCGGTCCGCCGCTAAAGAAATCCTCACGGATTCCTCTACACTCACCAAGCGTAGAGGAATTGCGTGAGCATTCCTCCACCCTGCCGATCCGTCCACCGGTCCGCCGCTAAAGAAATCCTCACGGATTCCTCTACACTCACCAACCGTAGAGGAATTGCGTGAGCATTCCTCCACCCTGCCCATCCGCCTCACCCGTCACGCAAGAATATCCTTAATCACACTGCCGAAGTCCATATCGAGGCGCTTGTGCCCCGGCACTTCCAAATGATGCGAATGCAGTCCCAGCTGATGTAAAATCGTCGCGTGGACATCGGTCACATAATGCGGATTCTCCACCGCATGAAACCCGAGTTCATCAGTTGCGCCGTGAACGACACCGCCCTTGATTCCGCCGCCGGCCATCCAGACGCTGAACCCGAAGGGATGATGATCACGTCCATCACTCCCCTGCGTTCCCGGAGTCCGGCCGAACTCGGTCGCAAAAACGACGATGGTGTCATCGAGCTGACCGCGTTGTTTTAAATCTTTCAACAGACCCGCGACCGGCTTGTCGACCTGCCCCGCCAGTTTCGAGTGCATCTTCTTCAGACCCGAATGCTGATCCCACGCGCCGGCCGCGCCATCACCGTGCATGATCTGCACAAAGCGAACCCCGCGCTCGGTGAGCCGACGCGCTGCCAGTAACTGCTCACCGAACGGCTTCGTCTCTTTGTGGTCGAGCCCGTAGAGCTTTTTCGTTTCTTCTGACTCGTTGTCAAAATTGATCACCTCAGGCACCGCTGTCTGCATCCGGTAGCCGAGCTCGTATGCCTTGATTCGTGCGTCGAGCGCAGAATCATTCGGATACTGCTCCGTCGCGAGATGATTGAGCCTGTTCACGAGACCAAACCCGAGTCTCTGTTCTTCGCGGGTGAGGTCGCCTTCCGGCTTCGCGAATTCGAGCGGGTTCTTGAGATCGATCTTCATTTCCACCGCGTCATAGGCGGGCCCGAGATAATGCCCGTCCTTTTTGTCAAAAAAGCGGGGCCCCATTGTCACAAACTGCGGCAAATTATCATTGAGCGATCCCAGGCCGTAATTGACCCAGGCACCGATCGTCGGGGCCGGAGGATCGAGGCGGTGCTTGCCCGAATGAAACTGTATCTGAGCACCGTGATTGTCATCCGTCGTCCACATCGAACGGATAAAGGAAATGTCATCGACACAGGAACCAATATGAGGAAACCAATCGCTCACTTCGATCCCGCTCTCTCCGTATTTTTTGAAACCGGTCTGCAGAGGGTAAATCACATTCCGCTGCTGACCGTTGGCGTCATTCACGACAACGACGCGCACGTTTTTCAACTTTGAGGGATCCTGAACCGACGCATACGGCGTCTCGCCGATGGTCTTCCCCCCGTACTTCGTCAGCATCGGCTTGGGGTCGAAGCTCTCCATATGACTGACCCCGCCTCGCATGAAAAGCCAGATCACATTCTTCGCCTTAGGCGCGAACTGGGGCTTTCCGTCGAATCGTGCACCGACTGCATTTCCGCCCTCGGCACCGAAACCGTCACGCTGGAGAAGCGACTGCAACGCGATCCCCCCGAATCCGAGTCCCGCCTGGTGAAGAAAATGCCGCCGCCGCATCGCCACGTTCGAAAAGGAGGGAAAGGAAGCACTCATAGTTCTCTACCGGATCGTGACAAAATCATTGTGGTTAATCAGCGCGTGAACCAACTGACCGCGATATCGGAGTTCATCCCCCTCCCGGGTTTGTCCTGACAAGGCTCTCAAATCGCTGAGAAACTGCAGACATTCCGACACCTCGAGCTCACCGGGATTCCGCGCCAATACCGCGCGAAAGGCCCGCTCGATAAACACATCCTCTTCTGAGTCGACTCCGATTGAATCAGCAATCAACCGGGAATTCTCAAGGGCGATCTTGCTGTTGGAAAGCGCAAGCGCCTGCTGCGGGACCACGCTTTCACTGCGGCGGTAACACTGCTGCAAATCAGCATCGTCAAAAGTCTTTAGAAACGGATCAATCGCGTCCGGCGAATGCGTAAAATACAGGCTCCTCCGTTTCCCCGCCTTTTCATATTTCATCGAGGGACCGCCCATCGTCAGGTCAAGTGTGCCCGAAAGCTGAAGCAAACTGTCGTGAACCAGCTGCGATTCCATCCTTCGTGGATTCATCCTCCAGTAGAGATGGTTGTTCGGATCCTTCTCCAATGACGCCTGCGCCGCGCCCGCATTGGAAGACGAACGGCGATAAGTTTCCGAAGTCACGAGGAGCCGGTGGAGATGACGAAAACTCCAACCGGATTCCATGAACTCCATCGCGAGAAAATCCAACAGGTCCTGATGGAGCGGTTCCGGTGCCTGACGGCCGAAATCCGACACCGTCGCAACGAGCGGCTCCCCGAAATGTCGCAGCCAGACGTGATTCACCGCGACACGTGCCGTGAGCGGGTTCTCAGGAGAGACGATCCAGTCGGCCAGCATCGTTCGCCGTCCCGTCGACTCCTCCGGATAGACTGCCGGATAGTCCTTCTCCTTGTGGGCCGGTGTCTCCAATGCCTTTTTACTCGCTTTGAGTGACGCATACTCACCTTCCCCCTTCCTGAATTCCGCCTCTTTTTTCTTCGCTGCCTTATCGAGCGCTTCCGCCGCTTTGAGCTTTTTCGCATCGCCTCCTTCGTAAAGCGCGAGTTCGTGAGCAGCTTGAGCTTTCAATACCGCGATCTGCTTTGCGAGCGCCGCCTCCTCCAGCTTTTCATCGGGCTTCTTCTCAAGATAACGAGCCTTGTCCGCCGCAATCGTCGCTTTCACCGAAGCCTCCTCAGCGATTGCCGCCGCGAGAGCCAGTTCCGCGAGCTGAAGATCCCTCTCCGTCGAATCCTCTCCAGCCGCTTCCTCAGGGGAACTGTTTTTGGCTTCGGTTAGATTCATCTCCGCGGGGAGAGCCGTAATCCGGATGGAGTGAAAGCGAGCCGTTGCATCGAAAGCAGAGAGTTCAAAATGGCCGTCCTCCACCCGATTGGGAAACTGATAAGCGAGAACAAATTTCCCATCGAGCCAGACATTGGCGAGGCGATCCCGCACCGCGATGCGCAACTCCTGCTCACGCCCCACCGCTTCCTTCTTATTGTAGCGCCCGTCCCCCGGATAGGAATTTTTCCCCCTTCGTGTGAAGGCCGCCTGCACTTTGGGCCCGGGCCCGTGCTCGCTCGTGTAGACAAAATTGGCATGGTCACCACCGTCTTTCGAATCAAAGCGAAAAGTGACCGATTTGAAGGTCGCACCGCCCGTCGTGGTGTAGCGACAAGTCATCTCGAAATCCCGGGGCAAAGGTGACTTGGAAATGAGCCGTCCCGGTTCCCTGCTCGGCTCCGCCTGCTCGAGGCCGCCGTTGCGATAGACCAGCCCGCTTCCCTCCAGCTTCCAGAACTCCGGATTCAGAGCGGAAAAATCATCCTCAATCAGAAAATCGGTATCCACCGCCACCGCTTTTTCTTTCGCGAGCTCCGGCGCAGCTTGCGCATCAAGGAAAGCCTTCCGCGCTTTCGCCTCAGCGTCCCGTGCCTTGCGAACCTTTTCGCCGGCCACTGCGAGCCTGTCCGCCTGAGCAAACTCACGCGTCCCCGGAGCATACGCGGCGACAGGGAGCGCCACCGGTTCGGGATCATCGGCGAACCCGGAAAGAAATGCCGGAACTGCGGGAACGATTTCGGTTTCCTTATCCTCATTCGCAGGATCCCCGCGAAGGTGCAGGTAGGTCGGCGCGTCAAGATGCTCATCGAAGACACGCGGCAAACCGTCCTTTTCAAAATCCGTCTCGCCCGCGACAGGATCGAGTCTCACCTGATGAGGTTCAAAAATCGCGCGGAACCGGTAGTAGTCTTCGAAATCGATCGGGTCATACTTGTGATCGTGGCATTTAGCGCAGTTAAAGGTTAGCCCGAGAAAAGCCTTCCCCGTATGCTCCACCGTGCTGTCGAGCCAGGTCGTGCGATTGAACAGGAAATAGTTTCTCGCCAGAAATCCCGTCGCCCTCAAGGTATCGGGATCCTCCGGCGCGATCTCATCGCCCGCGAGCATCTCACGAATCATCTCGTCGTAGCCCTTGTCCTCGTTGAGCGAATCCACGATCCAGTCCCGCCAGTGCCAGAGGTGTTTTTGCGAGTATCGCAACTGGGCGCCGAGCCCATACCAATCCGAATACCGCCAGACATCCATCCAGTGCCGCCCCCAGCGCTCGCCGTGCTGCGGACTGACTAACAGTTCATCCACGATCTCTTCCCAGGGGCGCTCGTCGTCGAGGTGTTCCCCCACCGGAGGCAGCCCCGTGAGACCGAGATAGAGCCGTCGCAGCAAAAGCGATCGATCCGCAGCGGGCTGAACCGGGACACCGGCTTCCTTCTGCTTCGCAGCCAAAAAAGCATCCACCGGATGGCTCACCCCCGCGATCACAGGAACCATCGGTTTTTCAATCGTCTGAAACGACCAGTGGGAACGCGGATCGTCCTCAGGCGATTCATTTTCGGGATGCGGCGCCCCGGATTCAATCCACTGGCGAATCGCCGAAATCTGTCCCTCTTTCAAAGCATGCCCCTCAGGCGGCATCCGTTCATCATCATCTTCACTCGATACCCGCACAAACAACTCGCTCCTGCTGATATCTCCGGGAATCACCGCTTTCGCCGCAAGCATCCCCGCCGCCGTATCGACCCGGAGATCTCCTTTCTGTTTGAGCGCCCCGTGACACGAGTAACAACGCTCCTTCAGGACCGGCTTGATTTCCTTCAGATAATCCACCGAAAAAACACAGGAAGTGGACGCGAGAAAACAGGCAGCAATTAAACCGCAGTCAGCCCGTTTTCGAATCAGTTTTCGCGGAAACATCTTATAAAGAGAATATCTCCTTATATACTGACAATAAGCAACATCAACGCCCTCGCGATCACGCCAGCAGGGAACTGACGGAATCATCCAGCAGCAGGGAACCTGCTCTCCGTGTCTACAGTATAGTTTCAGCGCAATTCACCGTCAAAACGGTATACCTTTCATTCCGCTTAAGCTTGCACCCTCTCATTGAAGAAACCACAATTCCCCTATGGACACACCCTCACAATCTCCCGGAACAACGCCTCACCCGATCCCGAAAGAAGCCTTCGACTGGTATGACGAATACGCGCACGGACTCATCGCCCGGCGCACCTTCGTGACACGACTTTCCACCCTCACGGCCGCCGGATTCACCACCGCAGGGCTCCTCGCAGCCCTCCTCCCCGAATACGCGAACGCAGAGCAGGTCCTCTTCACCGATCCCGACATCAAAGCGACCTATGCCACCTTTGATTCCCCGCAAGGTCACGGCGAATGCAGCGGCTACCTCGTCAGGCCAACCACCGTGGAAGGCAAAGCCCCCACTGTCCTCGTTGTTCACGAAAACCGGGGACTCAATCCCTACGTCAAAGACGTCGCCCGCCGCGTCGCCAAAGCCGGCTTTATCGCCTTCGCTCCCGACGCGCTTCACCCTCTCGGCGGCTACCCCGGCAACGACGATGACGGCCGGGCCATGCAGGGATCGATGGACAAAGCCAAGCTTGAACAGGATTTCATTGCCGCTGCCAAATTTATCAAAGCCGACGAATCCGGGAACGGAAAACTCGGAGCAGTCGGCTTTTGCTTCGGCGGCTACGTCGTCAACATGCTCGCCGCCGCCGCCCCCGACACACTCGACGCGGGAGTTCCCTTCTACGGTACCCCTGCCGCCGAAGAAATCAGAAAGAATATCAAAGCCCCGCTCCTCATTCAACTGGGCGAGCTCGACAAACGGGTCAACGCCACCTGGCCCGAATACGAAGAGGATCTCAAAGCCAACAAAGTGGACTACACCGTGCACATCTATCCCGAAGCCAACCACGGATTTCACAACGACTCCACTCCCCGCTACGACCCCAAACAGGCCGAACTCGCCTGGGAGAGAACGATTGAGTTCTTCAAAAAGCACCTCGCCTAGCCACTGAGCGGGGTTTCCCGCCACTGGAGCGCCCCGGTTTGGCCACACCTCGCGGCATGGCCAAACCGCAGGGAATCACCACTTCGCGCGTGCGTTTCCCCTCGAAGCGCACGTCACGCCTGCGCCTTCCCTAAGCAGCCTCCTCAATTCTCTACCTTTCTCCCGCGCATCACCTTTAGAAAATGCGCGAAAACCGACGACAGCAACCGGCCTGGACAAAAATATAAATATATTAAATAAAAAATAAATTTTTATATCATTGTTAAAATTTATTAATATTTTTTGAATTTTAAGTTCTTATCTCGCAGAGAGTGGTTATACCGTGCCTCAGCGCTGCCTTCCGCAGAAGAACCAATCAGGGACTCCTGTGGAGGCAGTCATCCGCCGCGAGGAATGCGCCTGCCCACCGTTCAACACGCCGCCCCGATAAACAGATAGCTTCCCTTCAACTCGTTAAAGCTCATCGTCACTTCCCGAAGCCTACAGAAATCGGGAGATTTATCCGGCGGCTTGAAACGAGCCACTCTAACTGAGTTCGGCTCTTCCACCACGCTTGCCTACTCTGCCCCGTCAGCAAGCGGCGCAGCGCGAATCACGAGGTCATCGTAATGCACATCGTTGATATTCGTGGTTAAGCTGATCAGTGATTTGGTAGCATGAGCGTTTCCTTCCGATTCGAGGCGGCAGACTTCCTCGCCATCAACGTAGACAGTGACGAGAGGGCCCTCGGTTCGAATGAGGAGATCGTGCCACTCACCTTCCACAATCTCCTTCTTAAAGCTGATCATTGTCGTTTTGAGAATGGCTTTGCCAGCATCGTCCAGCGTTCCGGTTTCCTTGCGCATTTTGTAGAGCGCATTCGACATGTGACCTCTCTTTGCATCGGCTATCGAGCCGCCCCCGGGATGTATAAAAATGCTCGTGATGTGTCCGGCGTGAGAGCCTTTATAAGCTTTGTCATCAAACCAGACATTGAACTTTTTGGCCTCCGGTCCGGCAAATTTGAAACGAAGAGCGACCTCCATGTCCCGTCGCCCTTCGCAACGAATGTGATCAACTCCGGCATGATCTTTGATGTCAGCCGTTTTCCCTACGAGAACGCCGTCTTCCACGATGCTGGCGCTCTTATAATGCCCCCAGCGTTTCCCAAAGGCATCCTCCGAAAAGTCATCTTCGAAAATCAGCTCAGGATAAATTGGCGTGGCTGATTTCTCGTCTGCATTCACGGCGAGGGTAGAAAGTAGAATGAGCAGGCAAAAGACACGGGAGCACTTCATAGGTCGAAACCGTATCTCGGGATGACAAGACAATCAAGACGGGAGGATTTTGGACACTGCCGCAATACGCGAGAGCAGCACGATTGACTCCATCTTCGCTTCGTTGAGGTTTTGATAATGAAGAAAATCGAGTCCGTCGCCACTTCCCGCCGTCAGTTTGTCAATTCAGCGATTGCAGGATCATTGGGGTTCCCTCTCGCCGGAAGTGCGGCAGTGAGCACAACAGGGACGGAGTCAGGTTCGTTTTTTCCCGAGCCGGAGCGTGACATTCCCCTGATTCAAGACAGCGATGTGATCGTCTGTGGTGCGGGCCCCGCCGGTGTCTCGGCGGCGATCGCGGCAGCACGAAGCGGGGCAAATGTCCGTCTGTTCGACAATCACGGTTGCCTTGGAGGCGTCTGGACGGCCGGGTTGCTGACCTGGATCTTCGACTTTGAGAAGCCCGGCCTGACCAGAGAGATCCGCGAGAAACTCGATGAGCGGGGCGCTCGCCGGGGAACCGACACCAAAGATTTTGTCTATGAACCCGACGAGATGAAGCTGCTTCTCGAAGACATGTGCACCGAAGCGGGAGTGAAGTTCAGGCTCCACACCCGCGTCGTTGCCGCATACCGCGAAGGCCGGCAACTCACGACCATTGTCACGGAATCCGCCTCAGGCCGCGAAGCCTGGCGCGCGCCCGTATTCATCGATGCGACTGGCGACGGCGTCGTGGGTTCTCTCGCGGAATGCGGCTGGGACTTAGGTGAGATGGGGCAGGACAAGGCGAGTGAATGTCTTTGCCAGCCGCTCACGATGAACGCGCTCGCTGCGGTTAAAGACGTCTCTCAAATGAGAGATTACATTTCGTTCTACGAAGGAGACCGGAAGTGGCACGTCGAAGCGACAAAGAACTTTAAAGCGGAGATCAAGCGCGCCGGAATAGATCCATCTTACGGGATGCCTACGATCTTCCATGTAAGAGACAATATCGTACTCATCATGGCGAATCATGAATACGGAATTCGTCCCGACGATGCCGATGCTCTGACAGCCGCTACCGTGCGCGCGAGAAAAGAGATTTTCGATATCACCCGCGGCCTTCGAAAGCTGGGCGGTGTCTGGGAAAACCTGCAGATTGTCGCCACCGCCGAACAAATCGGTGTCCGCGACGGGAAACGTATTCATGGACGCTATGTCGTAAAAAAGGAAGATCTCGAAAAAGGGAAGCGCCACGAGGATGCGGTCGCACGCGTCACCTTCGGCGTCGACATTCATGCCAGGACGAAAAAGGCCAACGAGATAGAGACGATCGAGCGCGGCGGGGTCAAAAAAACGATTCCCTACGACATTCCTCTGCGTGCCTTGATCGCAAAAGATGTCGATGGCCTCATGATGGCGGGACGCTGCATCAGTGGCGATTTTGTCGCTCATGCCAGTTACCGTGTCACCGGAAACGCGGTTGCGATGGGAGAAGCCGCCGGAGCTGCTGCCGCAGTGGCCTCCGCAAAGAAACTCCAACCACACGAGGTGGAGTGGAACGAGGTCGCCGAAAAACTCAAGTCAATCCGCTCGGGCGCTGCCTGACGCCCCCTGCCCGCCCTTTGCCTTCCTCGCCACCGGAGAGCAAGCGTGGTTTCTCCGCGATAAAGATTCAAAAAACGCTTAACACTTTTCCTTCGGGCATCATTTACTCAGTGAATGCACGAAGATTCCACGACTGGCCCGGTGCCCGGAGCGCCCATCGATTTCGATCGGGGGGATCGCTTTGCGCGTTTGTTGCTGGAGGTGCAACCGCGATTGTTCGGCTTTGTCCTCTCACTGACCCATGACCGGCAGGCGGCGATGGATGTTTCGCAAGAGGTCGGAGTCCTCCTGTGGCGGAAGTTTGATGACTTTGTTCCGGGAACAAATTTCGGAGCATGGGCCCTGAAAATCGCACGATTCAAAGTCATGGAGTGGCGCCGCGCTCAAGCGAAACTCCCCATCAATCTCGATGATGAAGCGCTCGAACTTCTCACCGACGAAGCGGAGAAACTGAGCGGGGATCAGGAAAAGCGACTCGCCGCACTCGAGGCCTGTTTGCAACGCCTTCCAAAAAAGCAGCGTCAGGTCATTGACGAACGCTATGTGGAAAAGGACACCGTAGTCGGGATCGCGGAGCGCTGGAACCGTTCGCGGGTGGCGATGCATCAGCTTCTCAAAAAGGCTCATGAATCACTCCGTTTGTGCGTTCAGGAGCAAATTCGAAAAGAAAGGCAATCGTCTTAATGAAGAAAGAAACCGAATACGAGGCAATCGATTTTGATCTCCCCGGTGACAACCCGGCAATCAATGAGCGTATCAAAACCGATCCGGAATTTCGCCGTGAGTTCACGGAGCACTGGTTGCTCGTCGCCGCCCTCGACGAAACACTGGGTAATGCTGAAAGCGCCTCACGAGCACCGGTCCGCTCCCGCACCGGCGTATCCGGTTTGTTGTTGCGTTATGGTGGCTGGGCGGTTGCTGCGCTGTTGATGTTCGCTGTTCTCGGAGACTGGCAATCCGATGACGGCTCTCCTCCGCGAAGCCGGGCGCAGTTCACTGAATTGGCGCAGGTGAATTTTTTCGGGGAGCTGGTCCCGCCGGTTAATTCGAATCCTGACTTGAACCGAAACTACTCGCTCGTTTCCGGTTCGGTGCAGTTGGCCTTTCCCGACGGCGCCACTGCCATCATCGAAGGTCCCGCAGTGTTCCGCGTCGTATCGGATGACAGGCTTGCGCTCGACACAGGGCACTGCTCGGTTCACGCACCGGAAGGGGCCGAGGGATTTCGCGTCGATACGCCGACGAGCCGGATCATCGACCGGGGAACCCGCTTCTCCGTGAATGTTTCCGAGCTCAATGAAACAGAGGTTCAAGTCGTCGAAGGAGCGGCCGATGTGTATCCTGAAGATTCCGATGAGGGAAAGGTTCACCTTAGAGACGGCTCGGCCCAGCGAATCGGAAGCAAGGGAATCGTCCCCGTCGCATTCTCAGCTGAGTCTTATCGCCACCAGGTTCCCGACCGCGTCGTTTCCTACGAAGCCGACTTCGACGCTGAGGGGCGGGCGAAAACGCTCACGGGGCTTTCGGTGCAGCGCGGTGGCAGGCTCCGTCGATACAAGGCGGCGGATTTGACTCCGATCGAACTGGTCTCGTTCACCCCGGAAGACAACATCAATGCCCTCCATGTTTTCGGGGATCCAACACTTCCGGAGCGTCGGGCGACCCTGATCGAGGACCTGGATTTAAACGGCGGTATCATCAATCCTGGAGGAAGTCCCCTGCCTCTCTCGTCGGCTTTCGATCACAAGATGACTCCGGGTTTCGGGATTCGTTTTCGACGTCCCGTTCTGAATGGCCCCGGACCTGATGTCGTATTTTTTGAAGTCCAGAATCCGATGCACCCACCCGAGGGCGATCCCTTCCACGTCAGCCCGCTCGTCTGGAGCGAGGGCCTGCGCTCCCACACGATTCGGCGGTATGATCTCATGATGCCATCGTCTGAGGCACTCCTCGTTTCGACTTATTCCATCTTTCACGCAGACGAGCCAATCACCTCTGCTGCGGATCTGGAATCAACCGCCCTCACCTCCAAGAAGTCACCTCTCAATTCCAAGGCACTCGCCGTGGGAATCGACCTTTCCGACCTCGGTTACGAAGATGGTGCCGAAGTAGCCGGCCTCTTTTTCCAGGATGCCAACGACGACGGCAATCACATCGACCCCATCGTTATTCGTGGACTTCCAATCGAATGAAACCGCATTTCTATTTTCTAACACTGTCACTGTTCGGGATCTCCGCGTTTGGAGCGGACACCCCGAACGCGTTTTTTGAAACGAAAATCCGTCCCCTCCTCGCAGAGAAATGCTACAGCTGCCACGGTGAGGAGAAAGCCAAAGGAGGCCTCCGACTCGATCACATCGACGCGATCACGAAAGGCGGAGAATCCGGACCTGCCCTGGTAAAAGGCGATCCTGAAGAATCACTACTCATTGGAGCGGTTCTCCGATCCAATCCCGATTTTTCAATGCCGCCTAAGGATGCGGAAGCCCTGTCCGAAGCTCAAATTACCGACCTGAAAAAATGGATCACGATGGGAGCGCCCTGGCCTGATACTGAAATCTTCACAGAGGTCGAGCGCGACGAGAATGGATTCACGGCGAAAGACCGCAACTGGTGGGCCGTGCAGCCCGTTTCTGAACCCAACGTTCCAACCGACGCCGGTGGCGACTGGGCTCATAACCCCATTGATCACTTCATTGCCCGCAAACTCGCGCAAAACCATCTTGAGCCGGCACCGGAAGCGACACCACAGGAACTGGTCCGCCGCATCTATTTCGATCTCCATGGACTGCCGCCTTTGCCGGAGCAGGTCGATGGATTCATCGCAGCCTACCAAATCGACTCCGATGCCGCACTGAAAGACCTCATCGATGAGCTGCTCGCCAGCCCGCGTTACGGCGAACGATGGGGGCAATCCTGGCTGGACGTGGTCCGCTATGCCGAAAGCGATGGCTACAATCAGGACGCCTACAGACCCGGTGCGAAGAACTTTCGCAACTACGTCATTGAATCGTTCAACGAAGACAAACCCTACACGCAATTTGTTCGTGAGCAGCTCGCCGGAGACATCATCGATCCTGACGATCCCGATGTGCTCATCGGAACCTCCTTTCTGCGTCAGGGGATTTACGAATACAATTTGAACAATGCGAGGATGCAATGGGAGATCATCATGACCGATATGACCAATGTGACCGGAGAAGCCTTTCTCGGGCTGAGTGTCGGTTGCGCCCAGTGTCACGATCACAAGTTCGATCCGATCCTTCAGAAAGATTACTTCGCTCTCCAGGCGTTTCTCTCAACGACATCGTGGCCGACCGATATGCCTCTGGCGACGGCGGAGCAGAAAGCTGAGTTTGCGAAACAGCAGAAGATCTGGGAGGAAGCGACTGGAGAGATTCGGGAGGGATTGGAGAAACTGAAATTCGACCGACTCGAGTCACAACGGAAGAAAGAGATCGCGATGTTCCCCGAAGACATCCAGCTAATGGTTCACAAAAACCCGGAAGATCGAGAGCCCTTCGAGGAACAAATGGTGCAATTGGTTCAACGCCAAATCGACGAGAACAGTAGCCGGATCAATTTCGCCGAATCGTTCAAAGACAAGCCGGAAAAACTTAATGAATGGGAGGAGCTCAATAAGCGACTCCAGACCTTCGATGCCCTCAAACCGAAGCCACTCCCGATCGGATTTGTGGCTACGGATGTCAGTGCAAAGCCGGTCACTCCCGTGATTAAAAAGCGGGATAAGGAAATCGCGGTGGAACCGGCGTTTCTCACCCTCCTCGGCCAACCGGCTCCGGAGTTCAAGCCGACAAAGACCACCACCGGCCGCCGCCTTGCTCTCGCAGACTGGATCGCATCGCCGGAGAATCCTCTTTCAACACGAGTCATCACCAACCGGATCTGGCAGGGCCATTTCGGCACCGGACTCGTCGCGACTCCTAACGATTTCGGTAATCTCGGTGAAGCTCCCAGTCACCCCGAACTGCTGGACTGGCTGACGAAGCGCTTCATCGAAGGCGGATGGCGAATGAAGGACCTGCATCGTCTCATTATGACGAGCGCTACCTACCGGATGACAGCACGGCAGGAACCAACCTCCACCGAAAACCAGACCGATCCGTCGAACCGTTTCCTCTGGCGTTTTCCGCCCCGGAGACTTTCCTCTGAAGAAGTGCGGGACGCCATGCTCGTCAGTTCCGGAGAGATTCGCTTCTCGAAAGGGGCCCTCCCTGACTCAGTCCCGGGATCAGCACCGAACCGGAGTATCTACGTGAAGAAGCTGCGCAATAAGCCCGATCCGCTGCTCAACAGCTTTGACTCTCCTCTCGGATTTCAATCCACTGCGAGTCGCCCCGAGACGACAACGCCGACGCAATCTCTCATGCTCATCAACAACACCTGGCCAATGGAACGCGCCAGAGCATTTGCCAGGTCGCTGCGTTTTGATGAGGAAGCCAATCGTCAGGAGAAAATCGTCTCGGCCTACCGCCGTGCCCTTTCCCGTTCTCCCAATGAGGAGGAAATCAGCAGGGCCATCGCCTTGATCGATTCTCTCAGGACGACGCGGAGTGAGGTGCAACAGAGCCCTGACATCGATCAAAAACTCCTGCCCCCCAACTCAGAGAAATTCGCCGCCGTAAAGGAAATTGAAATTGGCGAAGAGGCGCTTCGACTTAAACGGGATTCGTCGAATCAGCAGCTCGAGATCGATCTTCCACTGGATCGGGGAACCGACGCGTTCACAATTGAGGCGGTAACCGAACTCGATTCCATTTACGCAGATGGAACCGTCAATACTCTCGTCTCACGCTGGGACGAGGACCGAAGCAACGCCGGCTGGTTCCTCTGTGTCACGAGCACCAAGTCGCGCTACCAGCCACGGAATCTTCTCTTTGTCATGAACGGCGCCGATCAGGCGGGAGCGCCGAAATATGAAGTCGTTGCCTCCGACCTTCGTGTCCCCGTCGGTAAGCCGGTCTACATCGCTGCCTCCGTCACCGCCCGCCCGACCTCCAATGGCAGCGCGACTGGCGAAATCACCTTCTACCTCAAGGATTTGTCCGACCCGAAAGCGAAGCTGGAATCAGTCACGATGAAGCATTCAGTGGTGGGCAAACTCAACGACTCCCCTTTTCCGGTTGTGCTCGGAGGGCGCAGGCACGTCGGTCACTTCTGGGACGGTCAGGTTACACGCCTTACCCTTTCCCCCGCAGCTCTAACCAAAGAACAACTGCTTCTCAATCCGAACGCGGCGACACCCCACCGAATCGCCGACTGGAAATTCTCCGGCGGCCTGCCTCCGAACGCAAACTGGTATGGCCGGAACCACGCGAATCCCCTTCTCGATTCAGCGGCGGACTTCTGTCACCTACTCTTTAACTCCAATGAGTTTCTCTACCTTTACTGATCCGAAATGATGCAATCACGACGAAAGTTTCTATCCAATGCAGGCGGTGGTTTCGGGGCCGTGGCCTTGTCCGCTCTCGCCGGGGAAAACCTCCTCGCAGGTTCACCCACTGACGCAACCGCTGCAGCGAAAATCCCTCATCATTTCGGGAAAGCGAAAAGCGTCATCTTCCTTTTCATGGAAGGTGGACCGAGCCATCTCGATCTCTTCGATCCCAAACCACTCCTTCAAAAACTGGCGGGGCAGAAACTCCCCGACAGCTTCGAGACTCCCGTCACCGCTGCGGGCGAGGTCAATTCCCCTCTTCTACCGGACCACCGGAAATGGGCTCAGCACGGGGAAAGCGGCTTGTGGATTTCCGACTGGTTGCCGAACCATTCCCGTATCGCCGATGAACTTTGCGTGATCCGTTCCTGTGTTACTGACGGCATCAACCACGCGGGCGGCGTCTGCCAGATGAACACAGGTGCCGTTTTCGGCGGACGCCCTTCTCTCGGGTCATGGGTCTCCTACGGTCTCGGATCGGAGAACCGCGACCTTCCCGATTTTGTGGTTCTGAAAGACAGCAATTCCATGGTCGTCAACGGTGTGCGCGCGTGGGGTTCGGGGTTCATTCCCTCCACGCATCAGGGAGTCCTACTCGAAACGAAGGATGCGCCGATCTCAAATCTCAACAACCCCAAAGGCGTTTCCACCTCCGTTCAGCAGCAGAAACTCCAGTTTCTACACGAGATGAATCGCAAACATCTCGAAAGCCGATCATCTCACAGCGATCTTGAAGCACGCATCAAAAGCTATGAGCTCGCCTTCCGGATGCAGGCGACCGCCCCCGAAGCAGTCGATATCGATCAGGAATCAGAATCCACCAAATCCCTTTACGGGCTCGACCGCGACGAAACCAAAGCCTACGGAAGGCAATGCCTTCTCGCGCGGCGCCTCGTCGAGCGCGGGGTGCGCTTCATTCAACTCTACAGCGGAGCGGGAAGCAAGTGGGACAGCCACAGCGGGATTGAAGCGAAACACTCCAAAATGTGCGAGAGCGTCGACCAACCCATCGTAGGCCTCCTAACCGATCTCAAACAACGCGGCCTTCTCGATGAAACGCTTGTGATCTGGGGCGGCGAATTCGGGCGCACCCCCATGAGTGAGAAAGGCAACGGTCGCGATCACAACTCCACCGGATTCACCATGTGGATGGCAGGCGGCGGAGTCAAAGGCGGGCAAACTATCGGAGCAACCGACGAGCTCGGCCTCTACGCCACCGAGGACAAGCTCCACGTCCACGACCTCCATGCCACCGTGATGGCCCTGATGGGGCTTGACCACACCAAAGTTGTCTACCCTCACAAAGGCCGCCCCGAGCGGGTAGATCTCAACGAAGGCCATGTTCACGAGGGAATCGTCAGCGGCATCGCGAGCTGAAGAACAGGCTAATCCACCGGCACCAGTTGCAATCCGTCCACCGAGACTACGCCGTCGGCGCCCTCATTAAACAGGGTTAGGTAGATGACCTGACCCTGTTGGATCTCGAAAACGCCGAGCGATCGTGGTGTTCCATCGACGGTGGCGGGAAGACGCTGGTTCTGTGTCAGATCGTGTGTCTTCTCTCCAATCCTCAGAGACACTTTTGCGTTGCTTGCCCGGTTCTCGTGGGAGGAATAGAGGAGGCGAATCTCGTAGCGTCCTGCTGCTTTAACGGGATGCGCGAAAACAACCGACTTTCCGCCACGGCCTTTGCCGCCATCGTGATGGTAATCATTCCCCGAAAGCGAACCGGCTGCACTGCTCCTCACCCAATCTCCTTCAAAATTGGCAGAGAGATCATCAATCACGATGCCTGAAAGCTTAATACGGGGTTCCGATTTTTCGAGAGACTCCAGAATCTGTCCGTCTTTGATGAGCTGCTCTTTCAACAAAGCGTAGTCGACCGCCTGAACCGAACTGTCACTGTCAATCGCGAGACTCGCTGCAGTGGCGGCACTCTGACTTGTAATCATGAAGGGCGGCTCCATCCGAATACTGGCAAAGGCGGAATGGCTCGCGGAAAGGGCGAAAGTAACGAAGAGATTTTCACATTCGTCCGCTTTCGGAACAATCGCATCGTAGCCGATTTGATAGGGACCGAATCCGCCCCGTCCCCCTGCGATCTTACCTTCACGCGCGACGACACCGTCTTTGACGATTCGGCGGATCTCGTGGGCATCAGTTCCGTAGCTGCCGAGGCTGACCGGTTTCGGTGCGATTCTGCGTCCGAAAGTGTGATCTTCTGTCAGGACGAGATCACTGACCATGCGACGGCCTTCACGAACGTAAACCTGATGCGGCCAACCTCCTGTGTCGGGAAACTCGTCTTTGGGCAGACCGAATCGTGCAACGTCCATTTTAACCTTGTCAGGGACACGGGGATCGGTGCGAAGAAAGTGAAACAAGCCACGATGGTAGTTTTCAAGTTCTTTCGCCAGCTCATCGCGCTCAGCATAGGAGGCTTCCGGCCACGCCCAGCTCAGGCCGGGAAGATTCCCCCCGAAGGTCGCGGTGTTGAAATCCCATTTGTGATTCGGCAACTCATCGTGTTTTGAAAACCAGCGGAGATCCATTTCGTCCCCGTTCGCGATACAGGCTTCGACGAAACGGCCCACGAGTTCGTAGCGCTTCGCATCATAGTTCTCCGGAGCAGCGATAGGAATCATGTTAGACTTATCAGTCGTGAGGCAGAGCCGGTAGCAATACGCCTGAATCCCCGGAGCAGCCTCCCCGGGCGTGCCGGGATCACCTTCACTGATGAGGGGAAGCAAGCCACTCGACGGATCCCCTTTGACCACATACGGATCGAGCGGAAAATCCCGGTCCCAGACACCCTGCCCGCCTTTGACCCGACCGTTCGCCCCCGGCTGGAGGTGTCCGTTGCGCGGCTTGTACTGCGGCGTGTAAAAAATGCCATTGTAGCTTTCGCCGTAGGTGGCGTTTCCCTCGCGGGTCACCGTGTAGCTGACTCCCGCAGCGGCCATGAGATCGCCTTCGTAGGTCGTGTCGATGAACATTTTTCCCCGAACGGTGCGACCGTCTTCCATCTCCAGATCAGTGATTCTGGTGCCCTCCTTTTCCAACGAGGCCAACCGAGCTTCCCGCAAAACAATGACTCCGGCCTCCTTCGCCATCTCATCGTAAACCTGCTCGGCGACGTGTGGTTCGATCGAGTAGGCACCACCCGTCGCGGGGCCGCCCTTTCCCCCGTGAGAAAATGCTTCGCCCCAATTGAGTTCTTTCCCGTAATTCGCAACGAGACGCGTGAAATACTCACGGGCAATCCCGCCGACACTTCGGGGATCGCCGATATCCACCGCACTGAGGCCGCCGGAGGTCATGCCGCCGAGATGTCTCCCCGGTTCGACGAGAACGACTCGCTTGCCCATTCGAGCTGCCTGAACCGCAGCGGCAACACCGCCCGAGGTTCCACCGTAGACGACGATGTCCGCCTCGATATCAGTTTCCTCAGCGATCGCTGACTGGAACAAGGCGGCGAGAAGGAGAAGACACAGCGTGGAAATTTTCATAGTGACAGGACAGCGAAATAAAGTGACAGGATGCCCGAATCACCGCAAAACGAAACCGGCATGATTGTGCCTCGCGTGTCCGCGGCTTGAGCCATTTGAACTCCGCTGCCGGAACGCCCTGCCTTGTAGTGGAGGATAGGAGATCTCCCCCACGCGATCTATTTCGCGGAAAGGACCACGTATTCTTCCCGGGTCACCTTTCCGTCGCCGTTCTTGTCGAAATGCTGATACCGCTGCTCAAGATTCTCCCCCGTCTGACCGGTGAGGTATTCTTCGAGTGTGAGGATATCGTCCTTGTTCGTGTCCCAGCGGTTGAAAGGCACATTCCGATCACCTTTTACCGGCTTTTTCGGACTCTCATTCTTCGCCCCGGCAGCGACAGCCAAAGCCGATTCAGAATAGAAGTTTCCCTTTTTGACCACTTCAGGGTAACTGCGAAGAAACTGATTCTCATCGATCAAATTGAGATAGTAGTGCGTTGTTCCCTTTGGAAGTTCCGCAGTAACGCGTCCCTCTCCAGTTAACTTCGCCGGCATCCTGAACCACTCCTCGTAGCGTTCACCGCCGTTGAGCGTGTAAATCAAATCAGCATGTGCCACCTTTGCTCCGTTCTCCTCATAAGTGAAGGTGACTGCCTGTCCATCGCGGGTCCCGGAGGTAACGGCCGGCACCTTATCCTTATTCGGCAGGGGGGCCGGGGCTGCCGGGTTGTAGTAAGGATAACTCGCCTCCATCTCGTCGAGAATCGCGGTGAGATGGTTGTTCATCTCCCGGGTTCGCTCCGGCATCTCATCGGCGAGGTTTTCAGCCTCTTCAATGTCGACACGTATCTGTTCCCCGTCTTTGCTTTCATAGAGCCGGAAAAGCTCGAGCTCAGGGGTCCCGGGGTTGATGAGATGATCGTAATTTCGAATCAGTTTGTAGTCCCCTGTCCGGATCGTGCTCTCCAGTGCCGTTCCATGCGGAAAATGCCACACCATCGTTTCTCGCGGTGAACCATCGGGATTTTTAACGAGGGTGGGATCGGTGATATCCCCGTGAAGCAGAGGCAGCAGATCAGAGCCGTCGAGATTCTTCCCTTCAGGCTTTTCAGCGCCTACCATAGACAAAATCGTCGGGTAAAAATCGAGCCCGTTCGCAACTACATCCGTTTCCACTCCCGCGGGAATCTGCGGTCCCGTGATGATAAGCGGAACGCGGGTCCCGCCTTCCTTCGCGGAGATCTTGCCCCGGTCGAGCGGATTGTTGTCCGTATAGCGCTCCTTGGGGCCGCCTTCCATCCCGCCGTTGTCGGAGGTAAAAATCAGATACGTGTTCTCGCTCAACCGATGCCCCGGCCAGCGCGGGTCATCAGTGTTGTCGAGATAATCAAAGACGGCTCCAAGGTAGTAGTCGAGTTCCTCAACCATCGCCGCAAAAAAGGGATTCTGCTGCCCCGGCACCTCCACCTTCGGAGTATGCGCAGGATCGATCCCCATTCGCTCCGTGTATTTCCGCAAACGTTCCTCTGAACGGGTGTGAATCGGAGAGTGAACAAGCCAGGTCGCGTAATAGAGGAAGAACGGCTTCTCCTTATTCTCTTTCAGAAACGTCAGGGCATCCTCATTGGTCTCATGATAGGGAAATCCATTTTCATCGAGTCGATAAGGATCGTCAGCCGCATCGGTCGCGAATCCCTTGAGTCGATCAGCCATTCCACTTCTCGAGCCCCGGTTGGAACGGGTGAAATCAAATCCCATGTCAGCCGGTTGGGGATAGGCGTTGTGATCAATCGCCATGTGCCACTTCCCCGAGTGTCCCGTCGTGTAACCATGTGCCTTCAGCGCTTTCGCGAGGGTAAATTCATCCTCGGGAATCCGACCGCTATACCATGGGTCCATCATTCGGACGTTACGGTTCCGGGGGACCGGAGGGGCTCCACCGACGACGTGGGTTTTCTGAGCCCGTGCCGGATGATTTCCGCTCATGATCGCGCATCGCGACGGCGCACAGGTAGGGGCCGGAGAGTATGCCTGCCAGAACAATACCCCCTTTTCCGCGAGCGCGTCGATGTTTGGCGTCTCGTAGGGAGAAGGCTCATCGATGTCGTAGCACTTTACATCCTGCCAGCCGAGGTCATCAGTCAAAATAAGGACCACATTCGGCTTTTCCGGTCGACCGTCTTCAGCCACAAGCAAACCGGCTGAGATAAAAAGCGCGAAAGCAAAAAAGCAGCGCAGAAATTTGAGATAAAGGTTCATCATTGAGGTTTTGATAGTGTAATTTCAAAGAGGCGCTTCAATTGGCTGCCCGGCTTATTTCGTAATTATGTTACAGTGCCGGTCGATGTGGCGGCGGCGCCCGGCGAGTGGAGTGCGCTTCCTGAGATCCCGCTCGCCATCTGAAGTTTCAAGGGCGAGAGTTAGTCGAAGGAAAGACTCAGTGCCTCGATGATCGGCTTCGACTTGTTCTCCGTGGAATCTTCGATCTTCAATTCAATCTGAAAACCGAAACCCTCGGGAAGCCCGGAGAGATCCAACTCAGCGGGAATCCTTTCCACCTGCTTGGAAAAGCCGGGAATATAGTCATAGGACTCTTTCACTTCCGACCAGTCGCTCCACTCATCGATCTTTTGATCATTGTCAGTGTCAACGCCGACACGGGCGGTGACCGTTTCAACCCAGGGACCGGGGCTGGTGTAATCAGTTTGCTGCTGGGTCGCGAGATAGAATTGCCCTTCCGCAAAGGAAATATCCGGATCGGGATGCCCCTCTCCGATATGATCGCACCAGGTGAACTCCTCATCGATCGACGGAGATGTAAACCAGCCGACGCTCATCTGATGTCCTTCGGAAGGATCGTAGTCGCCGAAAAGGTAATACTGCCCGCCGATTGCAATCGCGGCCCAATCTCCGTAAGCCTCCTGCTCCGGCTCGTGAATCTCGTATTCCGCGACACTGGTTTTGTAATTGTCAGGATCCTCTTTCACCCAGTGAGGATGCTTATAGGTCCCTGTCCTGCCGGTAGGCGTTGTCCGGTTGTCGACCGGCGGAGCCTTGAAAACAAAGCCATCGATGCCATTGGGACTCACGGCATGGCCTGCGAGTGGCGAATCCCAGGACCGCTTGTTCGCTGAGATCGGGCTCCAGTCTTCGATGATGACGTGCATGTTGCCATCGAGATCGCGAATGAATCCGGCATCGGAGCCGTGAGACGGATCTTTCACCGCCATGCCCATATTCTCACCGGGCTCACCATCGGTCAGATCAGAGTCGACATAAACGTGCGGATCCTGATCGTTCGGGAAGTCATAGTAGATCAGGGTTTTGCCGTCGACGTATTCAGCGCTGGTGACCCATTTGGAAAAGCTTTCTGTGACCGGACCGTGATGCACCCAGTTTTTCATGTCGCGACTTTGCCAGGCATTGTAGCCACCCTTGCTCGGTTTGAGTCCACCGGGGGCGTCGTAGACATTCAGAAAGCGGGTTGTCTTGAGCGGAATATCAAAGCCCTCGAGGGTCGCGTCTTCAGCAACAAACTTTGCCTGCGGCTTCGCCTTCTCCCCCTTTTTGCGGCGGGGCTGACCGTTCCCATAGCGTCCGAAGATCCAGTAGTCATTCGGCCCTTTCGTCAGCAAAACCGGTGCGTCCTGCAGATTGGCAGGACCGAGATTATCAATCGGATTCCAGTTCTGCCAGATCGCGGACTGCGTCACGGTGAGGTTCCCGGCGCTCCGCTTCTCCTCGAAAGATTGGAGTTTTGTGAGAATGGTCGCCTTTTCCGCCTGAGGGGAAACCGAGCCGTTCTCAACAACGGCGCCGTCTGACGATGCAATGTTCATTTTCCATTCCTGCTCGCTGTCGATTCTCCACAGGGATTCGTCAGCCTGAAGGAGCGACGCTCCGAGAAGGGAGGAAAATACAAAGGTGGTGAGGGGGGATATTTTCATAGGATTCTTTCAATTCATGTTGGCGCCGCTTCGGAACAAGAGTTTATCAGTTTTGCTTCAACTGATCGACAAAGAACCGGACGCTCGCGGCCACGATCTCGTCGCGAGTGGGACTGATCTCAGCGCCCGCTTTCCGCCAGTTGTGCCCCGCGTTTTCGACAATCAAAGTCGTCACGGGCGCACCAAGTTCTTTGGCCCTGGCCTCCATGTAGCGGGCGTGCTTCACCGGAATCGTCGTATCACTGTCTCCCTGAATCATGAAGAGCGGAGGACTCTCTTTCGTGAGATAATTGATTGGACTCATTTCACGGTAGAGCCGGAGCTTCTCTTCAGCGGAATCATCCGCGTTTACGATGCGGGGGCCGAAGCGATCTCTGAAATCAGGCCGGTCGTCATGGTTAAACAAGCTCTCCTTTTCGAAGTCACAGGGCCCATACCAGGAAAGTCCCGCGACGACCTTGTAATCGACTTCAGCGAGCCCTTCATCACCCGGCAGTGAACGGGGCGGTGAAAGAAGCAGCATTTGCGCAAGGTGCCCACCGGCGGAATCGCCAAAAACAAAAAGCTTCCCGGGATCAATCGCGAGATCGTCGCTGTTCTTGACCAGATAGCGAACCGCGTCCTTGCAATCGGTCACACAATCACGCATCCGGATGACCCCGTCTTTGCTGTAGAGGCGATAGTCCACCGAGACAATACAGAATCCCTTTGCGGTGAGGTCTTTGAAAAGAGTCGCAAAGCCTCCGCTGGCAGCGCCAAAGCGACTTCCCGCCGCCCAGCCGCCACCGTGCGTGTAAACGATCACCGGGCAAGGTTTCACCGATCCTGCCGGCGGGTAATACATATCAAATTGAAGCTCCCGCTTGCCTACCTTCCTGTAAACGACATCGAGCTTTCTCGGATAACCGGTTTCCAGGGCCGTTCGGTTCTTCGCAGGTCGCTCCGCCGATGCCGGTGAGAGGCAGACAAAGAGTGTTAGTAAAATTGCGGTTAATGCTCTCATGATTGGTTATCTGCTGATTGGTAAAAAATGTTATTAAAAAGCGGCTCAACCTGAATCGAATTACGCCTCTATCCTCCGGCACGGATACGAACGCCCTATCACTCCTCCAAAACCCAGCGAAGCTTGCGAAAATCGGGATCACTCCCCTGCCAATCCGCGCCTACATTCACTTGTTTCCTCTCTCCCTTAAAGTTCAATTTCAGAGTTTCCGAGTCACTGAAACCGAGGTTTCTAATTCCGCTCCAGTTCTTCAAGCCCTCTTCCCCCGCGTTCTGAAAATCCGAAGGAGAAAGCACCACTGACTGCCACTCTTCGCCGCCATTCAAATCGATCTCAGCGGCATACTCATCAATCCGAATCACCAATTTATTCGGACTATCCGCCCGCACATCAAAAGCGAGCGACGCACCCTCAGGCGCTTTCCACACCTCGGAATAAAGTTTATTCGTCTGATGCCCCCACTTTTCCGGTCGATAATTGAACCATTCCTTTTTCCAATCGCCCTCGAACGATTCAATTGCCCGAGAAGGACTGAGCGTCGCTTTCACTCCGGCCTCCTTTAGCTCACTATTAGTCGCCACAAACATCAAAGAAGACAGGGTGAACTGCTTCGAGGAACCGACCCGGTAGTAATAGCCGGCATAGGACACCGGGGTTTCCAGCGGATAAATGACATTGGCATAGACCCACAACGGCTTGTCGAGACTGGCTATCGGAAGTTTTCCCGTCCAGACGTCGCCCTGTTTCGTCGCTTCTCCATAATGCCAGAATCGGGCCTTCGTGTTGGTCATGTCATCCTCATCCCGATCCATCTGACCGTGCTGAGTGTAATAGAAATCCACACCGAGAACCGGTTTTGATGAGTCGACGATGACCGATGCAGTCGGCACCCCGTTCGCAGCGCCCGGATTGACACTGAGATTCGGAGTTGTTGGAAAAGTGAAAGCTCCCTTCAAATACTGATCAAACCACAGTTGACTGGCGACTTCGTAGTTTCCGGTGTCCTGATGATTGTGATGCGGCGCACACGCAACCCGCCAATCCTCACTCTGGATCTCTGCTATTGCCCCGTGCAAATCATTGATACGACCGTGGAAGTCATTGGCAGGGCTCTGAAACAAAATCGGGCAGCTGACATTTCTCAGAGCCTTATCATCGGTGATCGTTTTGACATAGAGCCCGCTCGCATTGCTCCTGTCACTGATACCGCCGCAGGAGGGGACCGCCGCTTTCACCCTCGGGTCCGAACCTGCGGTTTGAACGGTCAGCTTTCCACCCATCGAGTGACCGTATACGCCCAGCTTTTCGGGATCGACCTCCGGCTGTTGCTCCAGAAAAGTAAGTGCCCGCCTCGCTCCCAGGGTCACGAGAAACCACGGATTATTCCGCGGTGAATCGACGGAATCGAGAGTCCATGCCGCCGGCGCAGTCGTCTGAAAATTATTTCCCGGGTTTCGGCATGGCGCATGATACGCATCCAATGCTCCCCAATCCGTCGTCAGGCGATAGGCTGGATCATCGGTCTTTCCATCCCAGAACAGCTTCACTTCGTTTGCCCCCACTTTGTAATCAGGAGCACTGATCCGCCCTGCCCACGCAATCGAAATGGTCGCGTAGCCGCGCTTGGCATTCGTCAGCGGTGCCTTGTAATCAGCAAACTGCCCCCCCCCGTGAATCTGCAAAAGCCCCGGCAAATCCGACCCTCCTTTCGGATAGCCATAAACAGCAGCCATCATTGCTTTTTGCCCCTTAAAAATTCCGATCCGATAACGCACTACTTTCAGAATCACGCCATCCTCCTCCCATTCTTTCAGCACCTCGACGTCGAGCGGTTCCGACCGGGGATCGAAATCAGACCAAAGTTCGGCATGAGTTTGAGGAACATCCCCAGTCTCTAAAGAGGGCAATGTTTCCTGAGCGCTCACTGCCATTGAGGCAACAAAAAAGCTGGCAGCTGCGAGGGTTCGTGTTTTGATCATTCTTACAACAATTGGGGAGATTGAAGAGGAGAATAGTCACGACGGGGGTTGCGACTGTGATTAGAGTAAAGTTTTTAAGAACTCAGGTCTATCCTTTGCCCTGCCTCAGTTGTATCCTTTACAGCAACAACAATGAAGCCTGCAATCGTCCTTTTCTCTCTCGCTATCTCCTTCACGGTAGCCGCCGCCAATGAGAAATTGGACAACCTCGTTTCGAAAATCGCCCGGCTGGAGATCGACGCAGGCAGAGTTATTGGAATGACCGTTGGTGTTGCACAAGGCGACGAAATCATGCTTCTCAAAGGTTATGGCATCTCCGATCTTGAGAATGGTATCGAGGCTTCCGAAAGCGGTGTTTACCGGATCGGGTCGATTACAAAAATGTTTACCGCTGCGGGAATAATGCTCTTGCTCGAAGACGGATCAGTCAGCCTCGAAGATCCGCTCTCAAAGTACATTCCAGAGTATCCAAAGCCGACGGGTGACAAGGTGACGATCAAACATTTACTGAATCACACTTCAGGAATCTACAGTTTTACCGATAGACCTGACCGGATACAAACGATGCGGACGGATCTCACCAGTGATGAGGTTCTTGCGCAGTTTCAAGATGAACCCGTTCATTTTGAACCGGGGGAAAGTTTTCGTTACTGCAACTCGGGCTATTTCCTTCTCGGACTCATTCTTGAAGCCGCATCAGAACAGAAATTCGGTCAGTTTCTGAATGAGCGAATTTTCGAGCCACTCAAATTGGATGCGACCTATCTGGACAGCAATTTGAAGATTATTCCAAATCGCGTGCGCGGTTACTCGAAATGGGGAGAATCGATCGTAAACGCAAATTACACCAGCATGACTCAACCCTTCGCAGCCGGCGCGATGGCATCAACGGCAGGCGATTTGATCAAGTGGCAGCGTGCATTAGTAAACGATCAGCTCCTCGATCCGAAGTCCTACCAGCTAATGACAACTCGTGGTGAACAGAACGACGGCAAGTCGATCCCCTACGGCTTTGGGTGTTTTGTGAGTCCCGCAAACGGGAAAAAGCCCGCTCAAATCTGGCATGGAGGAGGAATCCCGGGATTCATTTCCGAACTGGTCTATTTCCCCGAAAGCGATCTGACCGTCGTCGTCCTGACCAACTCCATGACGTCACAGGCAAACAGAATGTCCCGCGAAATCGCAAGGGGCTTCATCAATCTGAATCGCGGGTAGGCAGCGGGAAGTGACTCCGCAGCCCAATGCCCACGAGCGGCTGAGACGGTTCCTCCGGAAATGATTCCCGAATACTCACCTCCGGATGTACAATCTCCCGGTCATAGCCAAACAGGTCCATTCCTTAAAAAAGGGCCATCACTTTCCTGCTTTCATTCCGCGAAATAAAGTCCCATTTCCGCTACGAATCGTATCTATTCCCTTTATGCAACGCGTTGTAACCCCGGAACTCCTCGACTCTCTCCCTGCTGACGATCCCGCAGCGATGAGATCACGTCAGGATCTGCGGAGGATCAACTTCCTCATGGGGAATTTCCGATGGCTCGCGCGCGCACTTGAGGAAGCAGGTCTCGTCCCCGGTAGCGCCGTCGTCGAAGTCGGCTCGGGTGATGGCCGGTTTGCCGGGGCATTGGCAAATCTCGGCTATTCGGTCACCTCAATTGATCTTGCTCCCCGCCCCCGTGACATCCCCGAAAGCGTCCATTGGATTCAAGGAGACCTCTTCGAAAAACTCCCGCAGCTACAGGGAGACGCCCTCATCGCAAATCTCTTCTGGCACCACTTCGAAGCAAATCAGCTCACCACTCTCGCCCCCACGATTCAGCAATTTCCCCTCGTCCTCGCGAACGAGCCCCTGCGAGCGCATTTCCCGCAGGCGCTCGGAGCAGTGTTAGTTCCTTTCATCAATAAGATTACCCGGCATGATCTTTTCGTCAGCATTCGCGCCGGTTTTCGTCCGGGCGAACTGACAAACCACTGGCAACTCGAAGACGGTTCATGGGAAATCCAGGAATCAACCGGACTTCTCGGGGCCTATCGACTCAAGGCCCGCCGACGTCCCCCTCAGTCATGAAACCGATTACGATAGCAGGAGGCGGCCTCGCCGGACTCTCCGTCGGAATCGCACTTCGCGAACGCGGCATCCCCGTTGAGATCCATGAGGCAGGCTCCTACCCGCGCCACCGCGTCTGCGGGGAATTCATCAGCGGACTTTCTACGGATACGATTCACACCCTCGGCATCGGGAAAGTCCTAACCGAATGCCATCAGCATGACACCACCGCGTGGTTTCTGAACCGCCGGCAAATTCTCACTGCACCCCTGCCCGAACCGGCTCTCGCGATTTCACGCTACGCCCTCGATCTTCGGTTGGCGGAAAAGTTCACTACCCTCGGAGGCGTCATTCATGAGCATTCCCGCATCCGCGAGGCAGGTGAAGAAGGCCTCGTCTGGACCGCTGGCCGAAAGCCGGAAAAGGAAAGTCACTGGGTCGGACTGAAAGCCCATTTCGTGAACATGCCCCTTTCGCACGGGCTCGAAATGCACCTCGGCAATGGATCCTATGTAGGGGTCACGCCGGTGGAAGACGGACGCGTCAACGTCTGCGGTCTCTTCAGAAATCTTCCGGGCCTGAAAGTCTCGGGCGCAGCACGACTCATCGAGACGATTCGCCGCTCCGGCATGGACGCTCTCGTCGAGCGCCTCGACGGGGCCACTCCTGACGAAAACTCTTTCAGCGGAGTCAGCGCAATTCGTTTCGGCGAGCAGGCAACCGCGACCGATCGCTGTTCCCTGGGCGATGCCCACAGCATGATTCCGCCCTTCACCGGCAATGGCATGACAATGGCTTTCCAGGCGGCTGAGTCCGCCCTTCCCATTCTCACCGCCTACGCCGCAGGCGAACAATCCTGGCAGAACACCATTTTTGCCATCACAGAAGCACAGCAAAAGCGCTTTCGACGTCGCCTCAACTGGTCCGCCTTCCTCCATCCTCTCCTCTGCTCCGGCAGCGGTCAAAAAGTGATCGCGACGCTCTCCCTTGCCCGGCTCCTGCCGTTTCAGCAACTTTACCGGGCAGTTCGTTGAGCCCGCTTTTGCCACCTCCACTGCCCTTTCTTTCCTCCCTCACATGTATCTTACCTCCATCGCCTCGGCACTCCCTTCTGACTCGTTCACCCAAAAGGACTGTTGGGACATTTTAACCCGTCAGTTCGAAAAAACAGATCTGAAGGAAAGCTCGATATCGCTACTGCGGAAAGTTCTCTCTCAAGACTCCGGCATCGGGAAAAGACACTTTGCAATCTCCGATCCTGACCTCCTCTTCAGTGTTGGAGCGGAGGCCCAGAACCGGGCATTTGAGAAACACGCTCCCGCTCTCGCCTCCTCCGCCTTGAGCAAAGCACTCGACCGGGCCGGGATGCGCCCCCAAGATCTCGACGCCCTCCTCATCAGCACCTGCACCGGATACCTCTGTCCCGGCGTATCGAGCTACGTCGCCGAGTCGATGGACTTGCGACCCGATGCCTTTCTTCAGGACTCGGTGGGACTCGGCTGCGGCGCCGCAATTCCCCTGCTCCGCTGCGCTGACGGATTTCTCGCAGCCAACCCCGACGCCACCGTTGCAACCATCGCCGTAGAAGTGTGTTCGGCCGCATTCTTCATCGCCGACGATCCCGGTGTTCTCATCAGTCTCTGTCTCTTCGGTGATGGCGCGAGCGCTTCGATTTGGTCAGGAAAAGCGCGAAACACAGGCGACTGGCGCACCGGCCGGTTCGACACCCTGCACCGGCCCGTCGACCGGGAAAAAATCCGTTTCGTCAATGACTCCGGTCGCCTCCGCAACAAGCTGCATCGTTCCGTTCCCAAACTCGCCGCCGATGCCGTCGCACAACTCTTTGAAAAGCGTGAAACCGAACCTGATCAAATCATCAGTCACACCGGCGGCAGAGATGTCCTCAATGCGATCGAAGAAACTCTGCCCCAACACCAATTGAGCGATTCAAGAACCACGCTTCGCGATTACGGTAACTGCAGCAGTCCCTCAGTGATGCTGGCACTCGAAAACCGCATCGCCTCCCCGGCAAAGGACAGCGATTCAAATCTCTGGGTAACCTCATTCGGCGCCGGCTTCGCCGCCCACTCCCTCGAGCTTTCCAGGGAATAGCAACAAACCAACGAAGAACGAAGAACGAAGAACGAAGAACTTCCCCCTTCCTCAAAGCACAATCGGCAAAAAGAGCTAGAGTGAGCCCTTCATGGAAACGTGGCACTATCTATTACTCGCCCTGCTCGGAATTATCGCGGGCACTCTCAACGTCCTCGCCGGCGGAGGCTCTCTCCTCACCCTACCTGCAATGGTTTTTCTCGGACTCGACGGAGCCGTCGCGAACGGCACCAACCGCGTCGCGATTCTCGCGCAAAATGTGACCGCGGTCGGAGGCTTCCGATCTCTCGGGTTCTCCGACATGAAACTGAGCTTCACCCTCGCGCTCGCGGCACTGCCCGGCGGCATCTCAGGAGCCCTTCTCGGAACCATGGTCCGCGGCGAGCTTTTCAACCGCGTTCTCGGTGCCGTCCTCATCGGGGTGCTCCTCTACATGACCCTGCAGCATTTCAGAAAGGCCAAAAAAACCGTTTCCAAAGCGGACAAATCCGTAGAACCCGAAAAAGTAAAAAGCACCGGTCCATCAAGGCAACAGCTCATTCTCGGGCATCTTGCGATGATAGGAGTCGGCTTTTACGGAGGCTTCATTCAGGCCGGGGTCGGATTTCTCCTGATGGCAGCGTTGCACAACGTCCTCGGACTCGACCTCGTCCGTGTGAACATGCACAAGGTCTTCATCGTCGGCTTTTTCACCCTCGCCGCCCTCATCATTTTCGCCGCCCGCGGCCAGGTTCTCTGGCTCCCCGGACTGGCCCTCGCGGTGGGCAATTCCCTTGGGGGCTGGATCGGTTCCCAGCTCAGCGTCCTCAAAGGCGAAAGCTGGATCCGCAACGCCCTCTACATTGCCCTCTTCTTCATGGCAATCAAACTCCTCTGGCCGGGTTCCTAACGCAAAACAGGACCCGTTCCTCTCTCGCCACCACCCCGTTTTTTGCCCACTCTTTTCTGAATGAACCGCAAATCCACCGGCGCCCGCTTTTCGCTCCTCACTTTCATCGGGCCCGGGCTCATGCTCGCGGCGACCGGCGTCGGAGCAGGAGATCTCGCCGGCGGAGCCTTTGCAGGGATGAATCTCGGCGTCGCGGTGCTGTGGGCTATCGTCCTCGGAGCAATGTTTAAATATGTCATCACCGAAGGCCTCGCCCGCTGGCAGCTCGCCACCGAAACGACTCTGCTCGAAGGAGCCGTGCTCCGTCTCGGCCCCGCGATCCGATGGGGCTTTCTCGTCTACCTCCTCCTCTGGTCCTTCGTCGTCGGAACCGCATTGATCGGAGCCTGCGGAGTGGCAATGCACGCCCTTTTCCCTGTTTTCAAAGAAGCCTCCACCGCGAAAATCGTGTTCGGATCGCTCCACTCGCTACTCGGGCTGGCACTCGTCTGGATGGGAACGTTCCGTTTTCTGGAAAGAATCATGGCCGTGCTCGTTTCCGTCATGATCATCGTCGTTCTCGCCACCGGTGCTTTCATCGGAACCGATTGGGGCGCCGTTCTTCGCGGACTCACCATTCCCGCGATTCCCGATCACCCCGAAGGCGTCGCCTGGACGCTGGCACTCATGGGAGGTGTCGGCGGAACCCTGACCGTTCTCTCTTATGGCTACTGGATTCGAGAGAAAAACCGCACCGGTCCCGACGATCTTCGTCTCTGCCGATGGGACATCGGAATTGCCTATTTTCTGATGGCACTCTTCGGAATCGCCATGGTAATCCTGTCCGACGGCCTTCAACTCAGCGGCAAAGGAGCCACGCTCATTGTCGACCTCGCTCACCGCATCGGCGAGCAAACCAATGCATCGGTGGAACTCCTCTTTCTCGCCGGCGCCTGGGCGGCGGTGTTCAGCAGTCTTCTCGGAGTCTGGCAGGCAGTGCCCTATCTTTTCGCTGATTTCCTGCACCTTCAATCCCACCGCGAGTCTCTCTCTCCGGATCGTTTCATCCCCTGGCAAGTCGACACCAGAGGGAAAGCCTACCGGGGCTATCTTCTTGGGCTCGCTCTGATTCCCCTCCCCGGACTCGCCTACGATTTCCAAATCGTTCAGAAAGCCTATTCCGTGTTCGGCGCCCTCGTCATGCCGATGGTCGCCCTCACCCTGCTCCTCCTCAACGGCCGGTCGGACTGGGTCGGTCGTGCGCTTCGCAACCGCTGGTGGACCTCGCTCACCCTTGTCATCATTCTCCTCTTTTTTGCCTGGATCGGTCTCCCCAAACTGCTCACCACGCTCGGATTCGGCGTGTAGTTGGAGGCGGCTGAAGAGTGCAAAAGAAGGTCTGCTGCCACGTTCAATCCCCGAGAATCCGTCGATAAATCGGACTGAGCTGGCGCTGGCGCTGGTGCTTGCAGAAACGGCGAAGCTGGTGATGTAGAGACTGTTTGGTCGGAAATGCAACAGGGTATGGTTGGTGAAGTGACCCTGTTGAAATGGCATAGACATTGGTGTTTTCGAAGTTGCCGCGATACAAAATCGGAGGTCCTCAAAAGAAGCCCTGAGCTTGCCTTCAATACGCTTGAGCCTGTGAGCCAACTCACACCAAACTCCGGTCACCCCTCTAATTTCAAATTCTCATTTGAAATTACAATTTGAATTTTTCCACAACTGGTGTTCCGTGATTGCAATGGCACGAAAAACGACCAAAGAACTCATCCTTGACGCTGCGATGCAAGTTTTCGCGACCAAGGAATTCCATGTCGCAACGCTCGGGGAAATCTGTGAGATAGCAGGAGCGAACTGCGCGGCGGGAAACTACCATTTTGGTTCGAAAGAGGCGCTCTTGAACGAGGCGATCTCGCACGCATTCGAGATTGCTGACAGCCGTTATCCGCTCAGCGGAGGGGTCGATGCTTCCGCGGCTCCCGAAGACCGACTCAGAGCGTTTATGGCGGCGATTATTTCGCGCAGCTTTGATCCCGGGCCGGCCGGCTACTTTGAGCGAATCATCGGTCATGTCTTGTCGAGTTCCTCCGGGGAAAGAGATGAGGCATTCAGTAAAATCCGCGAAGCCCACGAGGACGTTCTGCTTCCGCTTCTCAGCGAAATGATCGAGTTCCGCGATGAGGCACAGCGGGCCCAGGCGGGAACGGCAATTATCGCACTGTGCGTCTTTCAGAACGTCGCCCCCGGCTGCCGTGAGGACCTCTTCCCTGACGGACCGGAGGGCGAACCGCTTCAACACTACATCGAGGATCGCACCCGCTTTGCCCTCGCCGGACTCTCCGCCTATCCCCCCGCGAAATTGCCATGCGTAAAGTAGGAAGCATCGTCCTCGTCGCTACGCCGGGCCTGCCTCTCAAACACCCGGAAAAACTGTCAGCCCTCCACGCTCGCGAGCAGATAATCAATAAAACGTTGAGCGTAGGGATGCGCTCGATCGGTTCGCACGTAGCTCATAACCGCGGTGGTTGGCAGCTCGGGCAGCGATTCTCCTGAGAGAAAGTTCAAGTCCCCGGCGACAGCGGAACGGGGCAAAACGCTCACGCCGAGACCGGCACGAATCGCCGATTGCACCGCCTGCACCGAGTTGGCCTCGATCGACATTTTCCACGGCTGCCCCATCCTGGTGAGTGAATCGAACGCGATCTGCCGATAGCTGCACGGAGGATGCATCAGGACCAGTTCGAGCGTGTCGGATTCGTTTGCGATACCGGCGTTTTCGAGGCCCTCCTCTCCGGGACCGGTCCAGACCAGTTCCTCTTCCCAAAGCAGAGTTCCGTTGTCAGCCTCAGGTCCGGCGAAAACCAGATCGAGTTTTCCGTCCTCCAACATGGGAAAGAGGTCAACGCCCATGCCGAGAACGAGGCTCAGCTCGCAGTTCGGATGCGCGCGGCGAAAGGTCGCCAGCAAGTTCGGCAAATGCCGCGGCGCGAGATACTCGGCAAAGCCAACCCGCAAGAGCGTTTTTTCCTCGGGAGCAGACACCGCGAGCAGCGCTTCGTCGGACAGTTCCAAAATCCGCCGCGCGTAGCTGAGAAAGATTTCCCCCGCAGGCGTCACCGCGACCGAACGGCTCGTTCGCTCCAGCAGTTTCACATTCAGTCGGTCCTCCAGCTTCGCGATCTGCAGACTGATCGCAGACTGGGTGCGGCCTACTCTCTTCGCAGCTGCAGAGAATCCACCTTCCTCGATCACCGCCACGAGGGTGCGGAGACTGAGGAGATCCACGTCGAGTTGAAAACTGGTTCTATTCGATTTGCTCATTGTTTCGATTGTAACAATCAATTTTTCTGTTTCTTAGAATATGTCAAGTTTGCTCATAGAAAAGAAACTTTTGATTCAAAAATCGAATAGTTAAAACCTGACACCCAAACAAAATCTTATGAAAGCAATGCTCCTGAAAACCTACGGCGAAGATTCAAACTTCGAAATCACCGAAATTGGAAAACCCTGGATCAAACCCGGACAAGTTCTCGTTAAAATCGCTGCCACCAGCGTGAACACCGTCGACACCATGATCCGCACGATGGGAGCCGAACTTCCTCTCTCCCCCGAACTCCCCGCCCTGCTCGGGATGGATTTCGCCGGAACGGTCGAAGCGGTCGGTGACGGAGTCGAAAACTTTTCCATCGGTGACGAAGTTTATGGCTGCGCCGGTGGTCTCGCTGACCTGCCCGGCACACTCGCGGAATACATCGCCGCCGACAGCGACCTGATCGCTCACAAGCCGAAGAATCTCTCGATGCGCGAAGCGGCAGCCCTGCCTCTCGTGGCGATCACCGCCTACGAAGGCCTGCAGCGCGCCGGTATCAGCGAGGGCCAGAAGGTGCTCGTCCACGGCGGTTCCGGCGGGGTCGGCCACGTCGCTCTGCAGCTCGCGAAACACTGGGGTGCCGAAGTCTTTTCCACCGGCGGCGGCGACAAGCAGCTCGCCCTGATCGAGCAACTCGGCGCGACGGGAATCAATTACAAAACCGAAAGCGTCGCAGACTATGTCGGCAAGCACACCGGCGGCGCGGGATTTGAGCTCGTCTTCGATTCCGTGGGCGGCGCCAATCTTCCGAGCTCCTTCGAAGCCGCGGCACTCAACGGACAGATCGCCACGACAGTTTCGATGTGCGAACTCGATCTGAATCCGGTTCATTTTAAAGGTCTCTCCCTGCACGTCGTCTTCATGCTCATTCCGATGCTGCACGATTTCAAACGCTACCAGCACGGCGTCATTCTCGCCGACCTCGCCAGGATCATTGAGTCGAGCGATTTCAAAGTCGTCGTCGATGAAAGCCAATATTCCCTTGAAGAGGCGGGAGATGCTCATGCCCGTCTCGCCAGCGGACAGGCGATGGGAAAAGTCGTCATCGATGTCTAAACGACAGTCGTAAAAATGAACAACGAAACGGAACAGCTCGCGACCGGTTTTGAACCGATCAACCGGGGTTACGACCGGACCTTCCAGCAGGGAAAAATGACCCTCGGACTGGTCGTGCCTTTGGAAACCTACGACCGGAATCCCGTTCCGACAATGGAGCGCCATCTCGAACGGGTGCAGCTGGCGGAGCAGCTCGGATTCTCCGCCGTCTGGCTGCGCGATGTTCCGTTCAACGTCCCAGGCTTCGGCGATGCGGGCCAGCTTTTCGATCCCTTCGTTTATCTCGGCTACCTCGCCGGACAGACGGAGACGATCGCCCTCGGCGTCGCCAGCATCGTGCTTCCCCTGCGCCATCCCGCCCATGTCGCGAAAGCGGCGGCGAGTGCCGATGTGCTCTCGGGAGGTCGGCTCCTGCTCGGCATCGCTTCGGGTGATCGCCCGCAGGAATATCCCGCCCTCGACCTGCCCTTCGAGAACCGGGGCGAACGCTTCCGGGCGAGCTACGAGTATCTGCGGCAGATGGAAAATTCATTTCCCGTTCACAACGATGCCCACTACGGCATTCTCGAAGGCACCGTCGATCTCTTGCCGAAACCGGCGGCGGGAAAACTGCCTCTGCTCATCACCGGAGGCAGCCAGCAGGACCCGGAATGGATCGCCCGCAACGGCGACGGATGGATGCTCTATCCCCGGGACCTGCCTTTGCAAAACCAGATCATCACCCAATGGCGCGGACGGATCGAAGCCGCCGGTCTAGCCGACAAGCCGGTCATGCAACCGCTGCACATCGACCTCGCCGAAGACCCTGAGACACGCCCGTCGCCGATCCATCTCGGTTATCATCTCGGGATACGGCGGCTCAAAGATCATCTGAAAGCCCTGCGCTCCATCGGCGTCAATCATCTCGCGCTGAATCTTCGCTTCAACCAGTTGGACATCGAAACGACCATGAAACGAATCGCCGACGAGTTGCTTTCCGAATTTTCCTGACATTCATCCAACCAGCTCATGAAGAAAACCATTCTCATCACCGGCGCGACCGACGGTATCGGACTCGAAACCGCAAAACTCCTCGCCGCCGATGGCCATCGTCTCCTCCTCCACGGAAGGAGCTCCGAAAAGCTCGCACGGTCGAAAGAAACGATCGACGCCATCCCCGGCGCGGGCGAAACCGAAACCTTCCGCGCTGACTTTTCGCGTCTCTCCGAAGTCGAAGCGCTCGCAACGAACCTGTCCGGAAAACACAACCGCATCGACGTGCTCATCAACAACGCCGGCGTCTTAAAAATTCCCCACCCGATTGCCGCGAACGGGCTCGACCTCCGCTTCGTCGTCAACACCCTCGCGCCCTATCTTCTCACCCGGCGACTGCTGCCCCTCATTTCCGCCACCGGACGCGTCGTGAACCTGTCGTCGGCCGCACAGGATCGCGTGGACCTGGCTGCCCTGCGGGGAGAAAGCCGACTCGACGACATGTCCGCCTATTCCCAAAGCAAGCTCGCGATCACGATGTGGACCCGGCAGCTGGCAAAGGAACTTGGTGAAAACGGTCCCGTCATCGTCGCGGTCAATCCCGGCTCCCTCCTCGCCAGCAAGATGGTCAAAGAAAGTTTCGGCATGGCCGGAAAAGACCTCGGCATCGGTGCCGACATTCTCCGCCGCGCCGCCCTCTCCGACGAGTTCGCCAACGCTTCGGGAAACTACTACGACAACGACGCCCGACGTTTTTCCGATCCCCACCCGGATGCTCTCGACGACGAAAGGAGCACTGACGTCGTTCGATCTATCGAGGATCTCTTGACACAGTAGGCAGAACACGCCAATCCTCTGTCCTGCCCTTCCAGGCCATCCTCGTCGCATAGCGCAGTCCCTCCAGAGACTCCGGCCTGTCCTGAAAGCGAGCGACAACCACCTGCCATCGGGCTCCGCCGAACCTTCTGGCGCTCCGCACTGCCATCCCGGCGACAAGGTCGTGCTGAACGGTTCGAACTGAGCTTGAAGGGTTTTTCAGGGGGAGTTTCTCCGCAATTCCTCTCCAGGATTTCCCGGACTCGAAACTGGACCGGTTGATTTTTTTCTCGAAAAAAATGTTACACTTTGAACCGCCCACGGAGAAACAGTCTACCTCCCGACCAGAAATCCCCCTCCGATTCAAATCCCCATAGAATGAAATCCATTTTTCATCTCGCTGCCCTATCGCTTTTACTCTGCTCTGCTTCGGCGAATGATCAGAGCACGATGCTGGAAAGTTTCACCGTCGCACCTGGTCTGGAGGCAAAACTGTGGGCGGGAACGGATCTGATTCACAGTCCCGTCGCCATCGCGGTCGATGCGAAGGGGCGGGTCTGGGCAACCGAAGATCTCCAGCATTCCGGAGACGAAAGCGCTCACGCCCGCATCAAGATTCTAGAGGACACCGATCAGGACGGGGCTGCCGATTCGGTGACAATTTTCGGACCCACCTTCGATTCAAAACCCCTCGGGATCAGCGTCTTCGACAACGTCATCGTCGTTTCCATGGCGCCGAAGATCCACGTTTTCACCGATGTGAATCGCGACGATTTCTTTGATCCTGAAATCGACACCGAAATCATTCTCGCCGAGGGATTTCATGGAAACTCCCACGACCACGCTCTGCATCAGGTCGTGCCCGGTCCCAGCGGGAAATGGTATGTAAATCACGGCAACATCGGCGCGGATGTCACAATGGCGGACGGACGGAAGATCTTCGCGAGCTCCTATTACAGCCAGAATCCCGAGAGCATCGGGAAGAAGAGTTTCGACGGGCGGCTTTACGTAGGAGGCTTTGGACTGCGAATGAATCCGGACGGCAGTGACGCCGAGGTCATCTTTCAAAACACCCGCAACGCCCACGCCATGCTTGTCACTTCGTTCGGCGACGTCCTCCAGGCGGACAACGACGACCCCGCTCATTCGCGCGCGGCCTGGGTCATGGAGCACTCGAATTTTGGTTACGCGGCTTTGGAGGATGGAAACCGTTCCTGGGAGGATTCGGCGAAAAGCTGGGAGGAGAAGATGATCACCGAGGAGGTTAAGGCGAACGCCTATGAGCGGCATTCCAAGTCTGTTCTGCGTCGCGACGAAGGACATTGGCGCGAACATTTCCCCGGCGTCACCCCACCCGGAAACGTGTGGGGACCAGGCGCTCCAACAGGAGATTATATGGTCGAGGGCGACGAGCTGGGGAAGGCATTTCGGGGCAGTTACCTGGTGTGCGAAACAGTGCACCGTGCCGTGTTCAGTTTCCGTCCTGAGCTTCGCGATGCCCAGATCGAGATGATGGATTTGGAGAAGAGCTTCTTCGCCACCGAGCGCGCTTCCGAAAACAAATCGGCAGCCGCCTTTCTTCCGACCGATGTGGCCGGCGCCACCGATGGAGCCCTCTTCGTGAGTGACTGGAACGCAAATACCAACGCCCGGAAGTCAGGCAATGGCGAAGGTGCCATCTTTCGAATTGCCAAAGAAGGTCAGCCCGTCAACCTGCCGAAAATCGACTTCAGTAACACGGAAGGTTTGCTCGAGGCACTGAAAAGTCCCGCCCCGGGTGTTCGCTGGGTCGCTCAGGATCGTCTCAAAAAGCGGAAAGATGTCTACGAAGCGGTTGCCGCCTTTTTTGAGACGAACCAGGCCAATCCCTACTATCAGGCACGCGCTGTTTTCCTGCTCTCTCAGCTCGAAGATGAACGTGGAACTGCCGACGTGAAGGCGCTGCTTGAGTCCGACAACCCGCAGTGGCGAATCACCGCATTCCGCGCCCTGCGTTTTGGTGAACGCGAACCGCTCCTCCCGCTCGTTGAGCAACTCGCCGACGATTCCTCTCCTGCGGTTCGCCGCGAAGTGCTTGCGGTGATGCGGGACATGGAGTTTGAGGAAATTCGTGAGCCGCTCAAAAAACTAATTGCCGGTTATGATGGAAAGAACCGCTGGTATCTCGAAGCGCTCGGTGTGGTTTTTGATGAATATCCCGACGAGATTTATACCCGAATCATCAAGCCGCAACAATCCGATCCGACGGAGTGGAACGAGCGGCAGCAGAATCTCGCCTGGCGATTGCGTTCTTCAGAAGCACGGGCCGACCTGGCCGAGTGCATTCTCGCGCAGAAGCCTGAGCCCGCGACCTTCCGCAAACTGACCTACACCTTCGGGCTTTGTTATACCGACGCGGAGCGGCAGCAGAATCTGGAAATCATGAAACGCTTCCAGTCTGACGAAACTTTCAAGAGTGAGGATTATCAGCAGACCATCACCGAGTTTCTCGAAAAGGACATCAGCGATCCCGATCCTGAACCGCTCACCCAAAGCTACCTTTTCCCCGCTAAATTCGGAGTTTCCAGTGAGATCGGCTCAATCGAGGAGATCGCCGCCCTTGAGCCGAATCTCGACAGCGGACGTGCCAAGGCAACGCTCTGTATGATGTGTCACCAGATCGGTTCCGGCGGTGCGCCGTTCGGCCCTAATCTCACCAACTGGGGTCAGGTGCGCGATCTGAATTCCGTGATCAAAGCACTTGTCGATCCGGCAGCCGAACTGGCCCACGGCTACGACAAGCCGGTGATTGTCACACAGAACGGTCATCGACTCGAAGGCGTTTCGCGCGGCTACAGCTGGCACTCCGGAGCGATTCGGGTGAAGACGATGGGCGGTGTCACCCTGAAGGTTCCGTTCCGTCGACCCAAAGCGACTATCGAGTATCCCGAGGGGCATTCCTGGATGCCGTCAGCCACCAACATGGGCCTGAACAGTCAGGACGTGCGCGACATCGCCGGGTACCTCATGGGCGACATTGCCGGTGAGATCGACAGCGGCCTCACTGCCGGGTTCAAACCGGAATTCAGTCACGGAGAAGGGCCCGGTTGGGTCGAGCTGACCGGTGACGATTTTCACAATGTCAGCTGTTTTCCCGACACCTGGCGTTGGGAGGGTAGTCATGCCTGGTGCACCGGAAAGCCCACCGGCGTGATCCGTTACGCCCACCCGCTGACCAATTTTGAATTTTCCTGCGAGTGGATGCATAAAAAGCATGGCGGCAATTCCGGCGTCTTCGTCTGGGCCTCACCCGAGTCACTCAATGCCGTCATGAAACAAGGCAGAGGGCTTCCCAAAGGGATCGAAGTGCAGGTGCTTGATCTCGGCTACCGCGAAGTCTATGAAAAGCAGTTCAACAAAGAAGGCGATTGGTTCACCAGTCACGGTGATGTCTTCACGGTTGGCAGTGGTGTCAAAATGAAACCGTTCCCGCCGGTCGGTCCCCGCGGCCGCCGCAGCTTCCCCTCGAAGAACTTGTCGAAAGGAATCAATCAGTGGAATCACTATTACATCCGGGCGATCGACGGGGTTGTTCGTCTCTGGGTAAACGGCGAAGAAGTCTCCGGTGGCGAAGACATCAGTCCCTCGAAAGGGTATCTCTGCCTCGAGTCCGAAGGAGCTCCGGTCGAGTTCAAGAATCTGCGATTGAGAGTGTTGCCTCCATTTGAGACGAAGATGGACGTGGCCCTCGATGAAATGCCCCCCGCAGGCGCCAAATCAAAGACGAAGGGAAAAGCGAAAGCGACGCCAAAAACCAATGCAAGGATGAAACCGGTCCGACTTGAGAAAGGCCACGCCCTATTAGGTACATGGACTTATCGCAACACCTACACCCGCGAGTTCACCGAAAACGGCCGCTGCATCTTGCGGAACGGCGATGAGGTGATCTGGGAAAAGCAAGTCACGGATGTGACGCCGGAGTCGGCGACGGTTGAGGGACAATACTCGCACGTGCTCGTCGGCGATGTCCTCAAGGTGGAAGACAAATACGAGGCGAGACGAAAATAGAGGGTGTTTCGATTCAACAGGGTTACCTCGTCGACCTTACCCTGTTGATTCGCTTTCTCTATCGTTTCGATTTCTGTAATCGATGTCTCTGATTGAGAGAATTGCCTCAAGCGGTTCCCATGAAGAGAAAAAACTCCCGGAGGATAGAGGCGGAGAAGATCCAGCTCTTTCGAATCGTATCGCGATCATCATTCGTGCTGCCTTCGCTCCAGTTCAGTTGCGTGCCGTCCGGAAAGAAAAACACTTCCTCACTGGGTCCCGGCTTGCCACCGGACCAGGGCTTGGCCAGATTCCAGTCGCTGACGCCTTCGGCCTCAAATTCCTTCCGGTAGCCGGGAACGGTGTCGTAGAGGGGAATGTTAGGTTTTTCCTCCGCATTGGCGCTCTATGCCCCCGTCGGGCAGAGCAGGACGGCAGCGAGTTTGGAAATGCGTTTCAAGCGGAACTTTGAAATGGAATGCAACGTCATTTCGACAGGCTCAGGGTGACCACCTGCACGGAGGTGATGGTGGTTCCTTGCTGCGCATTGATCGTCACGGCATTTTCCGCCTTCAATAACTCGGGAGGAAGGTCCGCATCGAGCGGCGCGAAGAATTCGGAAAACTCGGCGGCGTCGCCGGAGTCGACCGCGATCTCCGTGCCATTCACGGAAACGTTCAGTGGCTCGGTCAGGCCGCCGGTCCGGTGAACGCCGATCAGCAATCGTGCTTGTTTCACCTTCCCGGAATCGCTCAACGCAATCGGGAACTCGATCGGTTCGCCGCTGCTCTTGACCGCCGTTTTCTCGGCATACCAACGATCTTGTCGCAGCGTCGTTTTCGGCTCGATAGTCTTTCCTTCGGGCAAGGCAAGCCGGATCACGGTGGTCTCGTTGACATCGACCGGCACGGCGGCGGCATCGACTTCGTGTTCCGGTTCGAAAACCACTTTGCCGTGGTGATAATTCAGCCGTGTCTGGGTGGCTTTCGATGCCTTGATTTGATCGGCCAATCCTGACAAATCCACCGCGATTTGCCGACCGCCCATGTTCGTAACCGCGAGCGAAATCCGATTGCCATCATGAACCGCGACGACATCGAGCCAGTCGCGCTTGAAAGAAACCGGCAGCCGCCTTCCATCGAAATCCTGCCAAAGATCGAAAAAGTGCGCCATCGCCGTCGGTTCGAAATCTTTCATCTCCCCGCTCTTTTCGACTCCGGGTTTCGGGGTGAACGCGGCGTCACCACTGTAGGGATTCCACGACATGTGGAGGAAAATGAAAGGAATGAAGAGATCAATCTGGTCAGGGCGTTTCATCGACTTGTTGAGGTAGGCATTCCACGCCATGAGACGAAACCAGTTGTCGGATGGCTTGCGTCCGTTCTGCAGGGTTCCGGTTTCAGTGATGAGCATCGGCAACACGTGGTCAACGCCGTGCATGTGGGCGCGCAGCATGTCGAGAATCGCTTCATACCGCCCGAGCAGGTAGTTGGAGTAACCGGAACCGCGCCTCTCGTGAGCGCCCAGCATTCCGAGGTTCTCGTAAAAGTGATGGGAAAAGAAATCGAGATGCCCGCGCGTTTCTTCAATGAAGCGAGCCTGATACCGGTAGAGGCCGAAGTCCTGCACCTGGACCTGCATGTAGGCCGATGACGGACCGCCGACTTTCACGCCCGGCGCTTTCGCATGAATCGCATCCGCGGTGCGGTTGTGGAAATCGGCGAGCAATCCCCAGCCATCTTTTCCCTTCGCGAAATGATGATCCCATTCCGACTTCACACTGCTCTCATTTTTCACTTCCCACCAGGTGGAGGTGTGCCCGGCGTCGGCGATCTGATCGGCGACGTAGGCAGCGGCAAGCTCAGCCGCTTCATCGAATTGCTCGACCAGCGGAGTCCCCCGCCCTTTCAAGGGAACCGACATAAATTCAGGCCAGTCGTTGAAGCATTGCAGGAAGGTCTCCCCTTTCAGTTCGGGAATCGCGCTGCGGAGCCGGCCTCCCGAGTCGTAGCGATCGAAAAAAGTGAGGTCGGCGGCTCCCGGTTTGTCTTCGCGTTCCTTCAGCGTTTCCGGATCTTTTCCATACCCCTTCGTCAGGGCCGGATTGAATTTGAGAAATCCCCGCGCCGGAAGAAATCCCTTCTCATAGGCCCAGCGCTGAAACGATTCATGGGTCGATCCCGGTGTTTCGTGGAATCGAAACCAGCGTTCACGCTGCAGCTCGGACGATCCTCCAACGAAGAGTTCGTGATTCGTATCCACCTCGACCACGACGGGCTCGCGAGGGTGTTCCGCGCCGAGATCCCGATAGGGAATGGTGTCGAATTCGGGAGGAATGGCGTTCTGCGCATAAAAAACGAGGTCGTCGATTCGACAGGTCGCCTCCGGATCTTTCATGAGGAATCGAATCGTCATCGTCTCCGAATTTTCCAACGCAGGCGGGATTGTCGGCATTTGCACCCGGTAGAAATCCGTGACCTGGGCGCTTCGCGGCGGTGCCATGTCCGGCGAAAAGGGAGACACATGGACTTCCTTGATCCTGTCGAGGTTCTCGCCGTGAAATCCAAAGTGCCGGAAAAAAACTGCGATACGCCCGGCTCCCTCCGGAAGCACGATCTCCGTGCCGTCGCGAATCTCTTTCGTCTCTGCAAAGATCGTCAGTTCCTTCAAGCCGCGCTTTTTTCCCTCGCCCTGGTAGACCGTCTTTCGTCCTTCGGCAAAGGTCGCAAACAGGTAGTCGTGGCGCGCCTGCTGCTTTTGTCCTTCCTCGCTGAGGGTGGCTTCCTGAGCGGGAAGACTTGAGGTAGCCGCGATCAGGATGGCGAGGGCGGAAGAGAGTCTTCTGGTAAGGGATCTCATGGAACGGGGTTTCGCGATAGACGGCCTGACATGCTATCCTTTCCCGGATACCTCACCTCCATCGTTTCTCTCTGTAAATGTCTTCATTCGGAGAAAGGTTAACAAGAAAAGTTCTTTTACTGATCTTTTCAGCGGTCTTCTCTCTGTAACGCATATCCGACCCTGTTTCTTCGGGTTAGTTCCCTTTCACCTGATAGTTGTCTTCTCCTATGAGTAGTTGCGGAAACCCATTAGATAAGTGGTTCAAGAACCAGCCAAAGACGAAGCCCCTTCTCTTCGCTGCGGTGTCATTGCTGACCTTGGGCAGCCAGATCTCCCATACTGAAGAACCCTTACAAGCTCATTGGGTAGTATCTACGGATATGGCAACTGACGTGGACGATGCCGCCGCGATGGGAATGTTAGTCGAGGCAGCAAAGCGCGGAAAAGGAACGATCGCGGCCTGCGTCTCCGATGCTCCGACCCCGCACGGGGCGCCCGCGTTGCGGGCATTTCTCGATGCATGGAATTACCAAAACGTTCCCGTCGGAGCTTACCGGGGAAATGCCGGCAACCCGACGGAGCACTCCTACCCTGCACGGGTGGCCGATCAATTCGGTCAAGCTTCGCGAACCCGGAGCGACTTTCCCGATTCCATTAAAGTACTGAGGCGTGCCTATGCCGATAGCCCGGACCAGTCCGTAGTATTCATCGCAATCGGGTTTCTCACAGCACTCGATGAATTTTTACGAAGTCCGGCCGATGAGATCTCTCCGATGACCGGCCAACAGCTTTTCGACAAAAAGACTCGTATGACCGTTTCCGTCGGGGCCAATTTCCTCGGAAATGATGAGGGTGCTCTTCGCTGGAACTGGAAACACGCTCCCGAAGTCACTGCGCGGGTCATCCAATCGATGAACCGTCCCTTCTACTGGCTGCCCGCCAACGAAATTGACCAATCCGGCTTCCCGAAAAATCACCCCCGCAGAGGGCTTCCTCCGACGGTGACAGGACCAGAGGGCTTCGAATGGGATAATATGAAAAATCCGATTCAACTGGCCTTCGAAGTCTGTCAGGCAGAGGAACCGGCCGCTCTCACAAACGGACTGCGAAGGAAAGCCTTCGATCCGGCCGCGGTTCGGTTCGCGACAGATTTCGACACGGATCTTTTCGATTTCTATCATCGGGATATTCACCTTTCGATGGAGGACGGATTGGTGAGCGTGGATCCGACTCGTCGCGGCCCCTTTTCCATTTTGCAGATGAAGCTCTCCTCTCAGACAGGGGCTTCCGGAGAATATCTCGACGGGATCCTCCGACTTCTGCCGGAGCCGGGAGAGTAGCTTATCGGAGAAGGCTCTCGCCGTTAACTTCGCAATCATCATCTCCCCACTGTCGCATTTGTCCATTTTTGACCATCGCTTGTCGTCTGCTCACCTTGTTGCTGAGTCGGTCTCCGGTAGCTTGTTGTCGACCAAAGAACTCGACAGAAATATGAAAGCAAAACCCACCCTCACCATTCTCACCACCGTTTCAGCACTGGCATGCGGCTTGTTCGCGGCTGACACGCAGGTCAAACCGGAGCGCGCCACGGAACTGCTCAACAACCAGAATCACCAGTTCGAACGGAAAGTGATTCAAGTCAGCGAGAACGTCTACACCGCCGTCGGATTCCACGGCGCCAACACCTCGATGATCGTCGGCGAGGACGGCATCATCATTGTCGACACTCTGCGCGGGCCACTCAGTGCGCGGATGGCGCTCAACGCGTTCCGGAAAGTCACTGACAAACCGGTCAAAGCGATCCTCTACACCCACAGCCACGGCGATCACATCGGTGGCGCGAGTGCATTTGTCGGAAAGGAAAAACCGGATATCTACGCGACGGAAGGTTTTGGCTCGGCCGAGGGCGTCAACAAAGCGGTGGACCCCGTGAAGATGAAGCGCAACTTCCGCCAGTTTGGTCGTAACCTTCCCGCCGGTCAAATCATCAACCGCGGCGTCGCTCCGGCCAGCACCAACGACACCGACGGCGGGAAAGGCTTTGTTCCACCCACGATCCGGATTTCAGAGGACGGACACAAGGAAACCATCGCGGGTGTCGAACTCGAATTCTACCTCGCGCCGGGCGAAACCGACGACGCCATGTTCATCTGGCTGCCGAAGGAAAAGGTTCTCTTTTCCGGAGACAATTTCTATCATGCCTTCCCGAACCTGTATGCAATCCGGGGCACCGCTTATCGCGATGTCTTGAAGTGGTCGGAGAGTGTCGGTCGCATGGCGGAGTTCAAACCGGAACATCTCGTCCCCGGTCACACCCTGCCGATCAGCGGACAGGAAGCCGCGACGACTCCGCTGAAAGATTACAGCAAGGCGATCCGCAGCGTCTACGATCAGACTGTCGCTGGCATCAACCTGGGCAAAAGCCCCGACCAGCTCGCTCATGAGGTAAAGTTGCCCGAAGATCTTCGAGACAAACCCTACCTCCTCGAATTCTATGGCACGGTTCCTCATGCCGTCCGTGCGATCTATGCCGGTTTGTTAGGATGGTTTGATGGCAATCCAACGACCCTGAATCCGATCGAACCGAGGTTGAAAGCGGAGAAAATTGCCGAGCTCGCGGGCGGTGTCGAGGCACTCACCGGACAGATGAATGCCGCCCTTGAGAAGGAGGACTTCCAGTGGGCGCTCGAGCTTTCCGACCATCTCAAGTGGATCAAGGAGGGCGACCGGGAGCGTGCTCGCGAAGTGAAAATCAAGTCCCTGCGTGGTCTCGCTGCCCAGGAATACAACGCTCCGAATCGAAACTACTACCACACCTATGCCAACGAGCTGGAAGCGGGCCAGCTGAGCGAAGTGTGGTTCTAGACTGGAAATCTGATAGGTTCTGCTACACCACGTATTTCTGATCGGAAACCGTTTCCGCTTTCCGGCAAGACCGGGTGACAGCCCTTAACGTCGCTAGTTCGCAGCAAGGCTCCCGCTCATGATGTGGAAACCTGGATGGCTCCGGGTCGCCTCCGCCAACGATTCGTCGGTGATCACGATATTGGTCCCCGGCGTCAGCGTGGTATCAAGGACGTGCTTCAAGCGGGGGTCGGTCTTGATATGATTGAAGGCCTTCAGCTCATGACTATCGGCAGGGCCACCAACCTGGTGCCAATGCGGATAGGGTTCGTTGCTCTTTGCATCGCGTTTCCAGCCATCAAACACGTAGGCATAGGTACCGTGAGGCTTCTTTGCAAAGACACCCAAGTGAGCTTCGCCTTTGCCGATGACGACTCCATTTCTGACAATGAGCAGCTCCCTGTCTGCCGTGCTGAGCAGTACAGAGACGGGGCCAGCAGGCGAATCGTGAGGTTTCCAGTCGAAATCGGATGAGTCGTGCTCGACGAACTCAATACGATGCCCGTCCGATACCCCTCCCCGTGGAGCGTCCTCGGTGATAATAACCGTTCCTCCCATTTCCGTAATGGAGAAAAGTCGCTTCGCAAATTCGAAAGGAAGATGAACGCAACCATGAGAGGAGGGATATCCGGGGATATTTCCGGCATGCAGCGCCACGCCTCCCCAGGTCAGTCGCTCCGTGTAGGGCATGGAGGCATTATTGTAGGTCGAGGAATGATGGTCGGCATCTTTCTCCAGAATATGAAAAACTCCCGTTGGGGTTTCGAATCCCTCTCTCCCCGTCGCGACGAGACAGGTGCCGATCTCAATACCATTTCGATAGACGGCCGCCGTCTGGGTTTTCAGGTTCACCGAAACGACAACCGGCCCCGCGGGTGACAATGCCGGATTCCAAGTGAAAGAACTCGGATCGTATTCCCGGTCATTGGCAAAAGAGGTGGCGAAGAACAGAGCGATAGCAGTCAGCGCAGGAGCTAAATATCTTTCAGGTATCATATCGGGTAAAGAGACAGCTTGGAAGAGAACTCTGTTATCTCGTAATTTCACGCTTCGTGCAAGCACGACCCACGAAAAAGCGGAAAGCTGTAGGCGCTTTCGACAGCGCCTCCAGCTGTTCAGTTTGCGTTGGTAGTGGCCGTTTGGCCCTTGATCTCTTCAAGGCGGGCGAATCCCTGCATGAGTCCAGCACCTCCCCTGCGAAAGAGCCCTCAGCCGTGCCGGATAGAAGAGTCCCTACTTCGAAAGCTCACCAGCCAGCACTTTGCAGCGCTCACGGTGAGCATTCAGAATCGATCGGAATTCGGGATCTTCGGCGAGATTGACCTGTTCGGTCGGATCGTTCTTCAGGTCGAAGAGTTCCTCATAAATCGGCTTCTCCCCTTCGATTCCATCGGGCAGGTATTGTCCCCGGTCATTCTCACGACTGAAGTAGCGAATGTATTTGTATTGCTCACTCCGCACCGCGTCCTGTCTCGGGTATCCCTGATCGGTGAAGAGGTTCTCGAGAAAAACATCCTCGCGCCAGTTCTCCTCGCGCCCTTCCATGAGCGGCAAAAGACTCGCCCCCTGATAGGTTTCGGGAACGGGAAGGCCGCACATATCGAGAATCGTCGCGGGAATATCCTGGCCGACCGCGAGTGCCGCGATCTCAGAACCGCGTTTGTTCTCCGGCAAAAACGGAGAATAAACAATCAGCGGCACATGCGATGATTCTTCGTAGAGCATGGTCTTCCCGCCAATACCATGTTCACCGTAGAGGAGTCCGTTGTCCGAGGCAAAGATGATGATGGTATTATCCTCTTCATTCAATGTCTTGAGCAGAAGCCGGAGATTCCCTATGAACTGATCGATCGCAAAAACCGCGCGGGCCGTTTTCAGTTTGGTGTCGAGCAGTGCCTTCCCGCCAAGTCGGTAATACGGCTCCATCTCAGAAACCTTGAGGACGTTTTCGGGAAGAGTCGCCTCGACCGGATATCCTGCGGGCAAAGGTAACTGGTCAACCCGGTCCGCGTAGCGTTTCGAGTAAAAGTCAGGATCGCCCGGCTGGGAGCCCATCCCTCCGAGACTGGCTTGATGCGGAAGGTTGAAATTGATCCACGCACAGAATGGCTTGTCAGGGTCGCGCCGGGCGAGGCGCCCCTCGAGAGACTTGTCCGCGTTCTCGTAGAAATAATCAAAGTCATCTCCCGGCGACAGGTAGGCCTCAGTCGCTTCGAACAATCCTTCCACCTGCGTCTTGTGTTTCAGGTTGGTGAAGGCCTTGTGCTTCATCGCAGGGTAAAATCCGAGATGCCCCTCACCGTAGTAGCAGAAGTCGATTGCCTCCTTCAGCGGCGTGTTACCACGATCGACGATTTTGGTGTGATGCTTGCCGAGAAATGCAGTCGAGTATCCAGCCCGCTTCATCTGCACAAGAAAGCTGTTTTCGAACGCCTCCTGACTTACCACATTTTTCGAAAGATGAGAGAACCCGATGCGGTTCCTCCGTTCCCACTGCCCCGTGAAAATGTTCGCCCGGCTTGGGCCACAGATCGGACTCGTGATGTAGGCATTATTGAAAAAGACACCCTCACCAGCCAGTTGATTCAGGTGGGGCGTCTCCGTGACGGGGTCCCCCGTCATCCCCAGCGAGTCGAAGCGATGATCGTCGGAGAAGACGAAGAGAACGTTCGGCTTCGACTCATTGGCCGCCTGAACTCCACCCAAAGAGGAGCAGAAGAGAATGAGAACCGAAGTTAGGATTGTTCTGTTCATAGCTAAATTCTGTAAATGAAATGAGGCAAACCACTAATCATTTCGCACGCCCACCGATCTTGAACGGCTCTCCTTTGTCACCGCCGGCAGCGATCATTTGTGGATACATGTCATCCCACCATTTCTCGTAAGCCGCCGAGAGCGATTCAACCAGTTCCGGTTTCTCTGCAGCGAGATCGATCTCGCAGGCCGGATCTTTTTCACTGTCAAAAAGCACCCATCGCTCCGCCGGACTCACTCCCCAGTGAAACTGAGCGTTGTCGTCGGTATAGGTGGCTTTCCTCCGACCATCGGCCACCAGGTTCATCGTCGTGCATTGACTGGAATACGGCTCGCAGGCCGGGTCTCCGCACGAGTGACTTTGCAGAAGCTGGTAGTTGCCCTGACGCACGCCGGCCATCGCATACTTGTGCAACGAGGCAAGCCCACTGGGCCATCGGGCGACGTGATGAAAGAGCATTCGATCGTCATGCCAGGCAATCGGTGCATCCGCTTCCAGGAGAGGGCGCAGACTAAAGCCCTCCAGCCTCCCCTGCAATTCCGCCGGAACTTCCACTCCCGCGTAGTCGCACAGTGTCGGCAGCACATCGAGGTGAGCAGTGAGATTGTCGACCTGATGCGGACTCCAGTGCTTCGGCCATTTCCAGAAAGACATCGCTCTCGATCCGCCTTCCCAGATCGTGCACTTACTGCCACGCATCCCGGCGTTGTAGAGGTCGAGTCCTTCGGTGACGCCGTTATCATTCATGAAAACGATCATCGTATTGTCCTCCAGCTCGCGCTCTTTCAGGAAGCTCAGAATCCGGCCCACGTTGTAGTCGATATTTTCCACCATCCCGAGATAAGCGGCGTGCTTTTCGGAAACGGCGTCCTTGTAAGGAGCGAGAAATTCCTCCGGAGCCGCGAGCGGTGCATGAGGTGAGTAAGTCGCAAGATAGCAGAAGAACGGCTTCTCTTTCGCGGTCGTTTCGTCGATGAACGTCATCGCATCATCGAAAAAGATATCCTCGCGATAGCCTTTCACCTTCTCGCGTTTCCCGTTTCGAATCATGAGCGGATCGAAATGATCGTGAGGCCCCTTCGCGTTGGTCGACGACCAATCAAAGCCACGGTCCGAGGGATTGTATCCCTTCCCGCCGCCGAGATGCCATTTCCCGATGAACCCGTTTTCATATCCTACTCCCTTGAGCAGCTGGGGCAGAAGTGTCGCCGACTGGAGAAGGTGCTCGCGAGGCTGGATCGTGTGAGTGACTCCGTTTCGGAACTCGTGCATCCCCGTCATGAGCGCTGCCCGCGTCGGAGAGCAGGATGGGCTCACATAGAAATTGTCGAAGCGAACGCTTTCATCGTGAAGCTGGTCGAGGTTCGGCGTTCTCAGCAGCGGATGCCCGTGTCGCCCCAGGTCTCCGTAACCCTGATCATCGGTCAGGATGAAGAGAATATTCGGCTGATCCGCCGCCGTGGCGCCCCCGCTGCATAAGAGCGCATACGCCAGCGCAGCGATGAGACCGCGGAAAGGTATCGGTTTTCGACTTTTCATTTCAGATAAAATGGATCAAACCAACGTAGCCGCAGAAAGTTCCCTGGCGCCAGCCGCTTTCACGAAAGTTTCTCCGGAATAGCAACGAGGTCAGCCCTCTCCGCAGATTCGTCGGGAATCACTCAAAGTGCGCGATTGATTTCATCCGTCACTTCGTGCGACTATAAGAAACTCTTCGAAAATCTCTATGAAACCTCCCCCTCTCCTTTTTCTTCTCTGTCTGATCTTGTCTTTCTGTGCCGGGGTCCTTGCGGATGAGAGACCTCCTAACATTGTTCTTATCTTCGCCGACGATCTCGGGTATGGCGACATCAGTTGCTACAACCCGAAGGCACCCCCGACTCCCCATATCGACCAACTCGCGACAGAAGGATTTCGCAGCACCGATTTCTTTATTCCTGCAAACGTATGCAGTCCCTCGCGCGCGGCGCTTCTGACCGGTCGATACCCGATGCGTTGCGGGGTGCCGGTCGCGAGAAATGAAAACGTTCCGAAATACGACAACTACAGTTTCTCCTCCGAAGAAATCACGATTCCCGAACTCCTCGGAAAAGCGGGTTACCGTTCCCTCATGGTCGGGAAGTGGCATCTCGGAATGGAGATCGAAGGTTCGCACCCTCTCGATGCCGGCTTCGACGAGCATCTCGGCATCGCCAGTAACTACGAAACAAGGCGCGGAAAAAATCACAGCACTCTTTACCGGGGGAAAGCGATCGAAGCGAAGAATCAGCCGTTCGAAGCGCTGACGAAAACGTATACGGATGAAGCGGTGAAATTCATCGGGAAGCGAAAGGACGAACCCTTCATGCTCTTTTTCTCCCACCACATCCCGCACACTCCCCACCTGCCGAGGAAAGAGTTCCTGGGTTCTTCCGGGCAGGGAAAATACAGCGACGTGATTCAGGAACTCGATCACAGCACTGGCCGGATCATGAAAGCCCTGGTCGACGCCGGGATCGATAAAAACACTCTCGTGGTGTTTACTTCAGACAACGGCCCCGGTGGCCAAGGCTCGGCAGGACCGCTGAGAGGTGGCAAATACGGCACCATGGAAGGCGGACATCGCGTCCCCGGTATCTTCCGCTGGCCCGGACAGATTCCAGCCGGAAAGACATCCGACGTGACCATCTCCAGCATGGACCTTCTGCCGCTCTTCTGCGCCCTCGCCGATGTGGATCTACCAGAGGATCGCAAGATCGACGGCGTGAATATCCTTCCGATTCTGAAAGGCGAACAGAGTGAATCGCCCCACGAATTTCTCTACTACTACAACGGAACGAATCTTCAGGCCGTCCGCAACGGAAACTGGAAACTCCACCTGCCCCGGACGGCGCAGGATCAACCCTTCTGGAATAAGAAGAAATCGAAATTCAAGGTGTTCGTCACCCTGGAGGAACCTGCGCTTTTTAACCTCGCAGAGGACGTCGGGGAAAAGCAGAATCTCGCCGCTGAGCACCCCGAAATGGTCGCACGGTTGCAGGAACAAGCGGAAACGATCCGCTCCGAGTTGGGCGATGTGAACTTACAGGGAAGCGACCAACGCAAGATCAACCTCGTAGATCCACAGGAGAAGTAGCCGGAATCAACCAGCTTTCAGAGGTCGACATCGCGACCCCTGACCTCCCAGGAGTCCAGTTCAAATCGAACGCGGGAAGCCCCTCAAAAACAGGGTCCCGAACTCGAAAAGAATTGCGCAGCATCCCGGCGAATCTACATCGGGATTTGATTATAGCCTTAACCGACCTTCGGGTACAGAATGGCTGGATGAAAGTGATTCCCCTCATCCTCAGGCTGTGCACCATTGTCTCCTGCCCACTGGCAGCTCAAGAGCCGACCGAGCGTCCTAACTTCGTCATTATTTTCACGGACGATCAGGGTTACGGTGATCTCGGATGCTACGGCGCGGATCACGTCAGCACCCCGCGCATCGACCGGATGGCAAAGGAAGGAGCCCGGCTCACCAGCTTCTATGTCGCTGCTCCTGTCTGCACCCCATCGCGAGCCGCGCTGATGACCGGCTGTTATCCGAAACGGATCGACATGGCAACAGGGTCGGAGCACGGCGTTCTCCTCGCTGCCGACAGGAAAGGCCTGAATCCGGATGAAGTGACGATCGCCGAAGTGCTCAAAAGCGCCGGCTACAAGACGGGCATCTTCGGCAAATGGCATCTCGGAGACCAGCCGGAATTTCTGCCGACGCGGCAGGGCTTCGACAAGTACTTCGGCATTCCCTACAGTCACGACATCCATTCGTTCCACCCCCGCCAAAGTCACTACAACTTTCCGCAGCTCCCGTTGCTCGAGGATGAAACCGTGATCGAAATGGAGCCGGACGCGGATTTCCTAACGAAGCGGATCACGGAAAATGCGATTAAATTTATCGAAGCGAACAAGGACGAACCATTCTTCGTTTACATCCCGCATCCCATCCCTCACGCGCCGTTGCATGCGTCGCCGCCATTCATGGAGGGAGTCGATGAAGCGACCGTCGCGAAGCTGGAGCAGGAGGACGGCTACATCGACTACCGCGAGCGGAATAAGATCTTTCGGCAGGCTATCGCGGAAATCGACTGGTCCGTCGGGCAGGTCCTCGACACCATCAAAGCGAACCGACTCGATGAAAACACTCTCGTCATTTTCACCTCCGACAACGGTCCTCCCAAGAATTCGATCCATGCCAGTCCCGGGATTCTTCGTGGGAACAAAGGCTCGACTCTGGAGGGCGGGATGCGTGAACCCACCGTGATTCGCTGGCCCGGAAGAATCCCCGCAGGAAAAGACAACGACGAGCTGATGACGACAATGGATCTGCTACCCACCTTCGCCGGACTGGCCGGAGCGAAAGTGCCCGACGACCGTGACATCGACGGGGTGGATGTGTGGCCCGTTCTCACCGGGGATGCCGAGACACCGCACGAGGCGTTCTTCTACTATTCGGCAAACAAACTCCACGCGGTTCGCTCGGGGAAATGGAAGCTTCACTGGAACAAGCAGGGAAAGCCGGCGCAGCTTTTTGATCTTGAGATCGATGTGGCAGAGAAGAATAATCTCCTCGCGAGCGAACCGGAAGTTGTGAAAAGACTGAGCGGGTTGATGCAGAAGTTCGACAACAACCTCGCCGGGAAGATCCGACCGGCAGGCTACGTGAAGAATGCCGTGGCGCTGAAAAAGTGAGGCCTGGAGACAAACCTGAAGCGGTTCCCCTCTACGGAAAACCGCGCCGATCAATCTCTACTCCGCGTCCACGACATCGCTGTATTGCATGAACCCGTTCGCATCGATGAGCGAAAAACAGTAAGCGGAAATTCCGTCGGGAATGGCAGCACTGACACTGAACCCATCCTCGCCGACCTGTGCAAGCTCGCGCATCCCGGGTAATTTGACGTCGTCAGGTTGGCTCACGTATTCGCGACTTCGGTGCTTACTTTTCGTCCCTTTCGAACGATAAATCACGTAGGCGGTTTGGATCGCCGGGCCGGAACTTTTCACTGTCAGTTTGGCCTGACGACTGGCGGCATCGAAGCCGGACTCCCCGATGATCGCCGACGGTTTATCATGCCCCGCAAACTCCGGATTCAAATAAGCACCCTCCGCATCGTTGGCCTTTAGATCGGATTCGAGCACCGCACTGAGACGCTCCACCACTTCGCTGTATTCCGGGTTCTCCGCGAGGTTATTAGCTTCCTCAAGATCGTGGCGCTTTCCATCCTTGTAGAGTTGGTAGAGCTCGAAATCATTGGTCGCGTATCTCTTGTAGAGTTTGAAATCGCCGCTGCGAATCGACGACTTCATCGCTTCCGTGGAGTTGTGCGGGAAGTGCCAGAAAAGATGGTCACGCTCGACGCCATCCGAATCGACAATCTGCTGGGACTTGCCTTTGAGAACCGGAGAGATGTCCAGGCCGCTGAGCTTTTCCCTGTCCTTTTTGGCAAATTTTGACTTGGTCAATTTCAGGATCGTAGGGAAATAGTCGAGCTGATTGACCAGTCCGTCGAAGGTGCTGCCGGGTTCAATTCCCGGACCGGTGATCACCATGGGCACGCGGACACCGCCCTCTTCGGCATGCTTTTTGCCATACTTGAGCGGAGCGTTGTCGGAGAGAATTTCCTTCGCTTTGATTTCCGCACCACCGTTGTCCGAAGTGAAAAACAGGTAGGTCGTTTCGATCAGCTTCTGCCCCGGATTTCTCGGGTCGTCGGTGTTTTCGAGGAAATCGACGATTCGTCCGAGACTCCAGTCAACGCTCGTGACCATCGAAGCGAAGTAAGGATTCTGCTGGCCGGGCAGCGACATCGGTCCGGGTTTTGGAGGGAAGGGTTGGCCAAATTTGTCGCAGTAGTATTCGAGCAGCTCGCCGTTCCGCGTCAGCATTGGCCAGTGCACCATCCAGTGACAGAGATGGAGGAAAAACGGCTCGTCTCCGCTGCCGGCCATGAACTGAATCGCTGAATCGGTCACCTCGTCATAGGGGTAAGACATTCCCTCCGGATTTTTCTCACTCAGGGGTGGATACTTTTCTTTGCTCAGCGGGTATTTCTTTTCGTCGGCAGTGGCGAAGTCTTTGGTCCGGTCATCCATACCTCGATGGATCCCCCGCTCCTGGTTCACGACGTCGAAACCGTAACTGGCTGCATTGAGCCCGACATGCCATTTCCCCGAGTGGCCGGTTTTGTAGCCATTTGCTTTCATCGCATCGGCAATCGTCAGGAGCTTCAGATCGAGAGGGCTTTGAAGATACGGCGCGACAACCGGCTGATCCTTCGGCGCTTCCTTCAAGACCCCGAGGTCAACGTGAGTCATCCCGATCTTAGCGGGATGCTGGCCGGTCAAAATACCCGCCCGTGAAGGCGAACAGGTTGGAGCGGGTGAATACCCCTGAGTGATATTCATTCCCGCCTTGGCGAGCTTAATGATGTTAGGAGTCTCGTAAGGACACGGATCATCCAGCTCATTGAGTTGCACATCCTGCCACCCGAGGTCATCCACGTAAAAGATGATGATATTGGGCTTTTCCAATGCTGATGCTGTCATCGCGAGGAGAACAAGACTGCATGCGAGGACGATAGAGTTGGGGAATCTCATTTTAAATCTGAATGGGGGGGATGAAGTGGAGGATTTGCGAACGATCTTATGCGGAATTCGAGAATTCGTCTATAAAATGAAGGACTCGTATTCCCCGAACAGCCCCTCTCGACGATAAACCTCCACCTTCCTGCCTGAATTTCCGCCCCTGTCGCCCATTTCTCGAGCATCCACGCTTCGGCCGGACCCGACGGTTCAATCGACCACTATCCGTCTGCCGCAACGCATCCAGCGTTCGCCAAACCAAGCTTCGTTTCCCTTTTTCGGTTGAGACCACAGGCCAAGCCCCCTCCCCCTCAAACGCAACGGTGAAGACACCAAGGGACAGGCCCCGGGGAATGCGGGGAATGAGGGACAAGACACCAAGGGACAGGCCCCGGGGAATGCCGGGGAATGCGGGGAATGAGGGGAATGAGGGACAGGCCCCGGGAACTAGGGACAGGCCCCGGGAATTGGGAATTGGGAATTAGGGACAGGCCCCGGGAATTCCGGCAATTACGCGAGAATGAGGGACAGGCCCCACGAGAATTTGCTAAATCTTAATCCTACTCCCCCTCAACCCGATACAAATGATACCGGGTCCGCAGGAACATCGCATCTCCAACCACGGCGGGAGAAGCCATGAATCCGGGACCGCGCCGGGGGTCATCCAGCGGTGCATCGGTCGCGAGTTCGTTCGTGGCGAGGACTTTGAACTCGCGGCCCGGCTCGATCACGGTGGTTTTGCCTTCGAGGCTGAAGAAATACAGTTTTCCGTCCGCATAGATCGGGCAAGCCCTGTATTTGCCGCCAGCTCTCCCCTTCCAAACCATCTCACCGGTTTTCGCATCGACGCAGACGATGAAACTGTCATCCATCGCAAAGTAGACGAGGTCATCGACGACAATGGGTGACGAGTATTTGGGAAAGGACTTATCGATTTTCCAGTTCACGTGGGTGTCATTCACAACCCCTTCGCCACCGGCCTTCACGGACATCATTTCCGCGCCTTTGCTGAATCCGGTGACGATGATGAAATTGCCGTCGTAGAACACGGGGCGGGGCGAAGCGGAATAGGCCTCATGTTCCACCCGCCACAGTTCCTTTCCGGTCCGTGGATCATAGCCATACGCAGCTTTGGCTCCTGTGCTGCACATGACCGGTTTTCCATCGATGGAAACGATCAAAGGCGTGCTGTGTGCCTTGCGCCAGTCACCTTCTTTCACCATCTGCTTGTCGATATCTTCGTCGTTCCAGGCGACGGATCGATCCGTTTTCCAGACGGTTTCCCCGGTCTCTTTGTTGAGGGCGACCAGGTACTGCAGATCCGCGCCATCGAAGGTCAGGATCACGAGGTCTTCAAATAGCACCGGAGAGGAAGAAGCCCCCCGGTAGTGCCAGCACTTCAGGTCTTCGCGCTTCCAGAGCACCTCACGGGTTTCGGTGTCGAGACATGCGGTTCCGACATTTCCGTAATGAACGTAGACGCGACCGGGTTCGATCACTGCGGTTGGAGTGGCGTAGCTGTTGTCCTTCGTTCCGTTCCCCATGTCCTGCGGATCGTCGCTGTGAAACAGTTTTTCATTGGCAATAATTTCGCCGGTCACCACATCCACACAAAGCGCGTAGTAATCGTGGCCTTCGACGGTGGCTGTTGTCAGCCAGATCTGGTTATCCTGGACAATCGGCGAGGACAATCCCAGAAGCGGGATTTCCGTTTTCCACTTCACGTTTTCGGTTTCGCTCCAGGTCAACGGTAACTTCGCCTCTCCCACATGGCCATCCTGGCTGGGTCCCCGAAAGTCCGGCCAACTGTCTGAGGCGGATAGCGGAAGCAAAAGGACAAGGCTGACAATCTGGATGGAGCAGAGACGGTGAATCAACGACAAGGGGCTTATCATGTGCCTAAACTGCGATGCCGACACGAGACTGTCAATCTTTGCGACCTCCCCCTGCGGAAAATTCAAACCGCGTCGCAAGTGGACCTACCTGGGCAATGAGCCGGGCCAACTCTTGTGAAGTGCTGCCCCTGCGCGAAGGCGTCCTATTCCGGTAAGACCTCAGTAATGTGCCTCCATATATTAAAATGCAGCGGAAAGCCGGAAACCCGGCGAAGCTGAGTCAGTGAAAAACCTGATCATCACGTTCCCGCTCCAGAAGCAAACTCAAGCGGGCCACGATCTCACGAAAAGATTCGTCATCAGCCACATTTCTGGTTTCCACGGCACCGTCACGAAGATCGTAAAGCGCTTCATGAGTGAGCGTTCCGCCCTCGATACTCCGCCACTCTGTGTAGCGAAAATCTTTGGTGCGGATGCTGTGCCCCATCGCATCACCCCGGGGGAACTGGCTCAAGGCGAACTTCTGTTCATCCAACCCGGGATCATCGAGAAGTTTCGCGAAGCTGCTGCCATGGAGATGGTCCGGCTTAGGTAGACCTGCGAGGTCACAGAGGGTCGGGTAAAGATCAACGAGCTCTACCAGCGAGACACTGCGTTGCCCCGCGGAGTTCATGCCCGGTGCCCGGATTAGCAAGGGCACCCGGGTCGACAATTCGAAATTGGTCGCTTTCCCCCACTGGCTTTGATCCCCGAGATGAAAGCCGTGATCGCTCGTTACGATGACAATCGTGTTGTCTTCCATTTCAAGGTCCCGCAGCGCTTTCAACACCCGCCCGATCTGGGCATCGACGTAGGAAACGGAAGCCAGGTAGCCGTGGACAAGCTTCTCACTGGTCTTCACATCGAGCGGTGTTTTTACAGGTAGGTCGCGATACTGGTTTAGCAATTCGCGCGAGCGGTTGGAGCCTTCCTGAGGAGCGCCTTCAGGAAAAGCCGGGACCGCCGGCACCGGAAGATTGTTCGGATCATAGAGGTCCCAGTATTTTTTCGGGGCGACGAACGGAAGGTGTGGACGGAGAAAACCGATCGCCAGAAAGAGGGGTTCCTCACGATCACGGATGCGATTCAAAGCCTCAATGGCAAGATCAGCAATCTGGCCGTCGCCGAGTGCTCTGTCGTCGACGTCGTGTGACTCCCATGCCATGCCGCGGCGAATTTTTTCCGGGATACCGCGGAACGGATCGGGCTGGCCCGCGGCTTTTGCCTCCTGCTGCATTTGTTCGACAATTTTCCGGCCGGCATGGGTGCGGTATTCGTAGGCGATGTTTTCAGGCTTGAGGTGTTCCTCACTCCAGCAGCGCGGGTCTTCCCAGCTGTTGTGGGCGATCTTACCAATGCCAATGGAGTGGTAGCCACTCTTGCGAAAATGAGCCGGGAAAAAATCGATGTCCTGCAGTTTATCGCGTACATCCCGATTGGTCCAGATGCCCCGCGCATCGGGACGAAAGCCACTGAGCATGCTGTTGCGCGATGACATGCAGACAGCTTCCTGACAATAAGCCCGATCAAAGACGAGCGCCCGTTTCGCGAGAGCATCGAGCTGCGGAGTCTGAGCGGCGCCGGAGCCGTAGCATCCCATTTCGGGACGCAGATCATCGACGATGATGAACAACACATTCGGCTTTCCCGCTGCCTGGAGTAGAAAGGAAATTGATAGGAACAGGGCCGGGAGGAAAACGCTCCGGAAATTGAAGTAACAGAATCTATATCTCATTGATCGTCAGTTCCGGGATTCCAGACTCACCGCGAGATTGTATGATTCCGTGAAAGTAACAAGGATAATGCAACCATCATCAGGCGACCGGTTGCAGCGCTGACTTGCCCCTGTGCAAGATGCTTTCCGCAGGACAGAGAGACTTACCTGACAATCACAGAAATCTATCGCTTGGCGTTGGCCTTTCCATTGGGCTGGGATTTCGCTTTCGACTTCGGTTTAGGCCTCACCATCGGTTTAGCGGGATCGGACATCGGAGAGGTTTCGAAAAATTTGCCATCCTCCACGAGGCGCGGATCACCGGTTGCTTTCAATTCAGCGAGCAGTTCGGCCTCGAGCCTCGCGCGGATTGATTTGTAGTCCGGGTCATCCGCGACGTTTTGCGTTTCGTCAGGATCCTTACTGAGATCATAAAGCTCATACTTCGGACGCTTTCCGTAAACCCAGTCGAAATGAGATTTCCACGCCTCTTCGCCCCGGGCCCCAACCAACCAGGCTTTGGTCGGTCCGGCGTCCTCATCACGCAACGTAATCCGCGTATCATTCTCCAGATCATCCTTCGATGGCGATTCGCCGTCTTCCAGTCCGTAGGGATCACCCATCGGCCAGCGATCGGGACGGAAATTCACGATCAAAGCATAATCGTGCGTGCGGATACACCGCTGCGGATAAGGCATAAAATCAGCGCGAGCGCTATCTACGTGCCGCTCGCGACCGGTAAAAACCCGCGTCCTGGTTTCGTCAATCAGCCCCTCTTTACCCGATTCAAGAACCGGCCAGAGACTGCGGCCGGTCATTTCGCCGGGCACGTCAAGACCTGCAGCCGCGAGAAAAGTGGGAGCCAAATCCGTGAGACTGGTAAGGTCATCAACTATGCGTCCCCCTTTCACTCCCGGACCGGAAACAGCAAGAGCCACCCCCGTCCCGAAGTCGTAGAGATTGCACTTACCATGAGGAAACCCGGGAGCACCGTGATCACCGCTGACAGCAATTAAGGTATTATCGCTCTGCCCCGATTTCTCGAGTTCCTCAAGAATCACCGCCATCGAAGCATCCCATGCAGCAACTTCCCCGAGATAATCAGCGAGGTCCTGCCGCACGGCGGGGACATCGGGCAGAAACGCCGGCATTTTTCCTTTGAGAGAATCGGGATCAATCCCCCACAGCGCCTTGCCGCTGCCCTTGATCCATTTGCGGTGCACATTGGTCGGACCGAACCAGTAGCAGAACGGTTGGCCTTCTTCCTGATCAGCGAGAAAGGCACGGAAATTTCCCCGAACTTCGTTCAAGAGTTCCTCTTTCGCCTCATCAAGCAATTGCCCGCCCGCGAGAAGTTTAGTTACATTCTGAGAGAAGCCATTGAAACGGGTGCCCGCGTCATGATACTGCTCGTCCGCGGTGAACGGCGCATCCCGCGGCGTCCCCGGCGCCCACACTTTGTAGGTGTATCCGATGTGATACCCCGCGTCGCGCAACAAATCGGGAAAACCCGGAATGTGATCCGGATAAACCGCACCCAGCAAAATAGAACCGGTCCCGGTTCGCCAGAAATGCTGCCCCGTGATCACCGCGGTACGGCACGGCGTGCAGGATGGAGCACTAACATGCGCATAATTAAAGAGCACCCCGTCCCGGGCAATGCGATCGAAGGTAGGTGTCGAAACAACGTCGTTCACCCCTCCCGCAGCAGCTTCCCCGTAGATCGAGGCATGACGCCCCCAATCGTCAGCGAAAAGGAACAGAAAATTCGGTCGATCTTCCGCAAGGGAGACTCCGGTCGCAGCAAAGAGTGAGATTAGCAGCAGAAAACGCATCTCTCCTTTTCTACTAAAAGAACCCGTCGGTCAATGCCCACAATCACTGAGATGAAGAGAACAAGACGATCCCACACGCCAATTTGAGAGTCTGACACACGCAAGATAATTGGTCACTCCCTGTCTCGAAACGTATCTCCGTCGAGACTTGCCTCCACTTCAGTCGACACGGAACACCCCGCTCACAAACGGAAACGGTGCCATTTAAACTTTGGCGCAAATCAACAGAATACACACGCAATATGCGGTTTCCGTTCCGGGGAACACCGGTAAAGTCACGTCCACAACCCAAAGTCCTCAAGCATCCCCCTCCTCCAGCTGTCCTATGAAAACCACATAGTCCGGCACCCTCTAACACTTTATTAAAAAGATTTCCCCAATACCTTTCATGAAACAAAACCTGACTCTACTCCTCATCTTCGCACTGGCCCCGTGCCTGGGGGCGGAAACCGGTGCCGAGATCACAGCGCTGGCCCGCAACACCGACGCAGTCAAACAGGGCGAAACGATCTACAAGCAGATGTGTTTCGCCTGCCACGGCATGAACCTCGAAGGAGCCGCTGGTCCGAATCTGATCGATGCGACCTGGATTCACGGAGCGACTCCGGGAGACTGGTTCAAAGTCATCACCAAAGGCGTCGGTGAAAAAGGCATGATGGCCTACGAAGCGGTTTACGACGAAACGACCCGTAAAAATCTTGCCGCCTACATTCTTTCGAAGCAGGAGGGCCTACGCGGATTCCGTTATGAAATTTATCCTCCGGTCGAGGACGACTCCGTCGCGCTTCCCGTCTTCGGTTCCGGAGAACCAATCAAGTCGGGCGAAATCCCGGATGCACTCGTCGACCTCTCCCCTGCCGAAATGCAGGAGTTCAGCATTGCCTTCAAAGGAAAATTTCTCGTTCCGGAAAAAGGGAAATACATCTTTATCCACCAGACAAGGGACGGACGCTTCCGCATGAAACTGAATGACAACCTCAGCGAAAGCGCAAGCGGGAACAAGAAACGCACCCGCGTCGTCTTCGATCTCGATGCCGGGGAATACGATATGGAAGTTGCCTACCAGCGCACCGACGGCACCCCCCACCTTCTTCTGTTTGAAGTGGAGACACCATCGGGAATTAAGTTCCCGCTCTCCCGTGACACCCACCAGATTCTCACCACCGCCACCCATGTCTACCAGGTCACCGATCAGGCGCGCGTCGTGCGAACGGTGTTGGAGAACATTCCTCACGAGAGCCTCGCGGTGGGACTTCCCGGAGGAGTCAGTTTCACCATCGGCAGAGACGGTTCCATTTATTCAATATGGGACGGACTCTTCATCGACGTCGGACCAAATGTGAGTGAGCGGGGCAAGCAGGCTTCAAAAACCGGAGCACCGTGGTTCATGTCGCCAAAAGGAATTCAGCTCCTCATCGATGACAAACCGGTCGATCTGCGACTGAAAGAATACCAACTCGCCACATCACAGAGTCCTGTTTTCACCTTCGCCGCTGCAAATGGAGGTACCGTGACGGTGCAGGCGGAAAGCAGCGATCCCGCTGAATTAAAACTGCACTATTCCCTCGAAGGAATTGAAGGCGAAGCCCAACTCAGCATTCCCGCCGGAGTTCGTCTCATCAAAGAAGGTGAAATTCCATTGGAAAGCACAACAATCCCTATCAAAGACCCAAAATCCTTCTCCCTGTCGGTCTACAAATCGTAATTTTTTCCAACCTCTTAATTTTCACGACCATGAGAATCCTTTTCCTACTCTGCCTCGCTCCGACGCTCCTCTGTGCCCAGACCGAAGGCTATCGAATCGAAACCATCCCCAATCCACCCGAAGCGACTTCCTTCGATGTTACCGGGCTCGACATAGCCACCGACGGCAGCGTCTACTGCGCGACCCGACTCGGCGAAGTGTGGGTCTTAAAAGACGAAAAGTGGACCCGCTTTACCGAAGGTCTACACGAGCCCTGTGGACTGCTCTGCGAAACGGACGGCTCCGTGTTGGTCTCGCAAAAGCCGGAGGTAACCCGTCTCGTTGATTCCGATGAGGACGGCGTGGCCGATCGCATTATCACCTTCGCGGATGAGTTTGAATTTCACGACAACTACCACGAGTTCAATCACGGTCTCGTGCGCGATGCCGATGGCTGGGTCTACGGTGCCCTGAATCTTGATCACGGAAATCCGGACTCCTTCACGATGGGCGGGCTCGGTTCTCCCGGTGGACTGCGCGGCACCTTCTACCGAATCTCTCCGGAAGGAAAATACGAGACCTTCGCCTGGGGAGCACGTTCCCCCGCCGGTCTCGGGATGAGCCCGAAGAACGAACTCTTCTACACCGACAACCAAGGCAACTGGGTCCCGACCAGTTTCATCGGTCATGTCGACAAGGACAGCTTTCATGCCGAGCCCACTTCCCTCCGCGACCATCCCGACTACGGCATCGAAAAGCTCAAAACAATGAAACCGGAAGACTTCGCCGCGATCCGTAAAATCCCCGCCGTTTTCCTCCCTCACCAGGAGATCGCCAATTCGCCCGGCAACCTCGTCTGGGACGAAACCGGCGGCAAGTTCGGCCCCTTTGCCGGACAGGCGCTTGTTGTCGACCTGACTCAGTCCAATCTCTGTCGCGTCATCCTCGAGGAAGTTGGCGGTCGCTATCAGGGAGCCGTGTTGCCCTTTCTCGACGGATTTCAGTCGGGCAACATTCGCCAGGTATTTGATAAGGACGGAGCCCTCTGGATCGGACAAACTTCGCGTGGCTGGGGTGCCCGCGGTCCGCAACCCTTCGGACTGCAGAAGGTAGTCTGGGACGGAAAAACGATTCCCTTCGAAGTGAAAACAATCGCCCTGCAACGCGACGGCTTCGAACTGACCTTCACCAGGCCGGTCGATGTTGCGTCCCTGAAAAAGCCTCTCCTCCAGGCCAACAGCTGGTGGTATAACTACAACTCGACCTACGGATCTCCGAAGATCGATGAACGAACCGTAACGGTCGAGGGAGTCGAATGGAACGAAGACCACACCATCGCGACCGTTCGCATGCCGCTGGAAAAAGAACGGCTTTATCATCTGGTGCTCGGTCAGAATCTCAAAGCAGCGGACGGTTCCGCTCTCGGCAATACGAGCATCTACTACACCCTCGTGAAGTTGAAGCAGGCCGACTCCTGAACTCCAGATAATGAACAGACTCGGGATTTGGCTCGCCGCGTTTGTCGGTGTTTGCATTGTCGAAACGGCCCGGAGCGATGATGAACCGACCTGGCCCTGGCTGGAGTATCAGGCAGAAGCGTGTCGCGATTTCGCGGGACGCAAGGCGGGACCTTCCTTCTCACTTTCCGAAGCTTCCATCCAATTGGCGGAAGCCGTCGGCAGGCAGGCGGTCTTTCTCGAAAAGAGCGGGGACTATATCGAGTGGGAACTTCTCGGTGAGGCCGACGTTGTCTCCATTCGCTTTTCCCTGCCGCTGGCGGAAGAAGATCATACCGAACCTGCGGAAATCGTTCTCTACGCGAATGATGAGATTCTTCAGCGCGTCACATTGCCCCGGAAGCACCTCTGGGTCTTCGGCAATGACTCCAATCGAAGCCTGCCTCCGGCGTGGACCGATCACCGCATTGATCCCGACCTGACTCCCCGAAAAGCCTGGGACACGATCATAGTGAAACTGCAGCGCTCCGTGACGGCGGGAACCGTTTTGCGGATCGGGAAAGATTCACGCAGCGCGACAGAGTCCGTGGCGATCAACTTGATCGAAACCGAGTCACTCCCGCCGGAAAAGACCATGCCGGAAGGGTTTGTGTCGATCACCGACTTCGGAGCGATCCCCGGCGATGGCAACGATGACGGGGCCGCTCTTGCCGCCGCACTCGAAAAGCACCGGAAGATTTATCTTCCCCCGGGAGACTGGGACTTCATCGAGCCAAGGACCTTCGAGGTAACCCACCACATTCTTCAAGGCTCAGGTATTCACTCCACAAAGCTGCAGGGATGGTATGCCCGGTTCATCGGAACAGGGAGCGGGTGCCGTTTTTATGATTTTTCCGCCGACGGAAAAGCCCGCTACCGGGCACAACAGGGCGAGGGAAACCACCCCGAAGGGTATGCGATGGATCGCAGCCAGGAGTTTCACTTCTTTGATGGAGTCGTGGGAAAAGATGCCGTTTTTGAAAACCTCCACCTCAGCCACTACGTCGTCACCTTTGCTTCTCACGATCCGACGTCCGAAAGCCTCCGCATTATGAACGTACGTATCCGCAGCAGTTTTGCCGGTGGCATCGTTGTTCGAGGTGGTCATGTAAATGCCCGCATCTCTCATGTCCATGTCAGAGGAAGCGGCGACGACGGAATCGTTTTATGGTCGTCGGTTCCGGGCCGCAGCAAAAAGCCGAATAAGAATTGCATCATCGAACATTGCACCGTGGAAAGTCCCTGGTTCGCCAACAATCTTGCGATCTACGGTGGAACGAACAACCGCATCTCGAAATGCGTCGCGAGAGACAATCCGACTCTCTCCGGCCTGAAAATCACCCCGCAGTTTGACAGTTCGCCCTTCCGCGGGACCACAGTCGTGCGCGACCTTACTCTCATTCGATGCGGCAATGACGGCAGCGGTCACGGCATAGAAACCGGATCGATTCAATTCGCAACCTACGACGGCGCGAATGTAACCAATGTGCTGATCGAAAACTGCCGCATCCTTGACCCACCGCACGATGCTATCAGCGTCGTGCGGAAGAAGAAACCTGCTTCCGTCAGGGTCGTTCTCAAACATTTAAAAGTTGATTCTCCGGGACGACATGTCGTTTCCGTCGGAAAACAGATTTTAAATGGTGAAATGCAATTCGAACACCCCGTGATCGAAGGACTTTCGGAAACGGCCATCAAAAATGAGTCCCCCGGTAAGCTTTTGATCACTGGATTGGATTAATATCGCCTCATTCCCCCGCTTTCCCCTACCATAATACATTCATCAGTGATCTATGAAAACACAGGTTACAATCCTCTTTCTAATATTCTCAAGCCTGGCTATCAAAGTCAGTGCGGAAAGCCCCAATTTCCTCGTCATCCTGACCGATGATCAAAGCTGGGTCGGCACTTCCCTGCTCATGGATCCGGACCGGCCTGATTCGAAGTCGGATTACTATCAAACACCCCACATCGATGCGCTCATGTCGGCGGGAATGCGCTTCACCGACGGTTACGCTTCCGCCGCGTGGTGTATCCCGACGCGACGCAGCATCCAGTCGGGCACCTCGCCGTCACGCCATCTCTACCACCGCTCGCCTGACGGCAACGAGGCAAATTTTGCCACCGGGCCATCCATCCCCCGTGCTCTCAAGGCGGCCAACGCCGACTATGTTTGCGCTCATTTTGGAAAGTGGCATCTCGACTACAAAGACGTCACTCCGGAAACGCTCGGCTACGACGTCAGCGACGGCGACACGACCAACTTCGAAGGAGAGCAGGCCGCGCAAGAGGGTGGAGACATCGCACAGGTGAACAAGACCAAGGACGTTCCCGATGTCTGGGAAGACCCCAAGACGATCTTTTCTCTGACCCGGCGAACCGGTGACTTCATCGAAGAACAAACCAAAGCCGGCAAACCGTGGTTCGTGCAGCTATCGCACTACGCTGTGCATCTGAAAATATCCTATCGTGAAGCAACGCTCGAGGGTCTCAAAGATCGACCTGCGGGAGAGAAACACACCACCCCCGAGTTCGCCGCCATGACCGAAGATCTCGATGCCGGTATCGGGCAACTCTGGGAGCGACTGAAATCTCTCGACGTCCTCGACAACACCTACGTCATTTTCCTGAGCGACAACGGAGGCCGCGGGGAGATCCCCATCGAAGGCCGTTCAATACCCGAGACTGGCTTCGGGCGTAATTTTCCTCTCGCCGAATCGAAGCACTCGATCTACGAGGGCGGACTGAGGGTTCCCTTCGCCATCGTCGGCCCCGGGATTGAAGCTGGCAGCGTCAGTCGGGCGACCGTTTCCGGCGTCGACATCCTGCCGACTCTTGCCGATTTCGCGGGAAGGACACTCGAAGTGGACAAAAGCCTCGACGGCGGCTCGATCAAACCCGTCGCCCTCGGTGAAGCGAAAGAAGTGCAACGCGCCCGGCCCTTTCTTGTCACCCAAAGCAAAGGCAGCGGTGAAAAGCACAGAGACAGTGCGAAGCCCCGCCCCTCCGATTTCAAAGCCGCAATCCGCCTCGGCAGTTACAAGCTCATCAAATTCTACGGCGGTGCCGGTGACGGCCACATTGAGCTCTATCATCTCGTCAAAGACATCGGCGAAGAACACAACCTTGCGAAGTTCCAACCCGAACGCGCCGCTCAACTGGAGAAAAAACTGGATGCCTATCTCAAAGAAGTCGGCGGGATCACGGAGCAAGCCGGGAAAAGCGGCAGGAAGAAAGGGAAGCAGTGAGAAGCAGCGCGCCCGGCTCAACCGGTAGTTGTCCCTGTTCCCTTTCGGAAAAAAATCAAAAAACTATGGAACAAATTGCCGCGACTGGCGTCTCAACTGTTGGTATCGATCCATCGAACCCAACCAACATTATGAAATCCACCCATCTTCAATCGTCCTTCTGCGGAGTAATCCTCCTCGCAGCAGCCCTCTTGTTCCCTCTTTCATTGAGAGCCGATGAATCCGGCCCCGCCTTTCATCATGATTTCGAAAAAGCATCCGAAGCGGCGAAGGAGACGAAAAAACCACTCCTCGTCGTGTTCTCTGCATCGTGGTGTCCTCCCTGTCAGCAGATGAAAAAGCAAGTCTACCCAAGCAAGGAGGTGCAGCCCTACCACGACCAATTCGTCTGGGCTTATCTCGATGCCGATGAGGACAAAAACAAGCCGCTCGCTGCGGAGTTCGGCGTTTCAGGAATTCCCCACATTGCATTTCTCCGTGAGGATGGTTCGATGCTCGGTCACTTCGCCGGAGCTGTCGCACCGGACCAGTTTACCGAAATCCTCGACAAGGTGCTCGCTGACAAAGAAGCGCCGAAAACTGCGGCAGCAGAGTAAAGAAACGCCCTGCCCCGGCCCGCCCCCTTTAATTTCAAGCTCCGCGTCGAGAAATACGACGCGGAATGCCTCCGCTTCCCCTGCTTTCTCTTAGACGCCAACGGATCCGGGGCGCCTGATCCATCGCGGCAGTGCTGCGTACGCGCTCCTTTCCTTCAATGAACACCTCAGCCCCACCATTCAGGTGAAGGGTCGAAGAATTGGACTTCCCAAACTCCAGTATAGACGCGAAGAAACGAGCAGAAGCTCATCCTCGGTTCCTTCATCAAAGAGTGGGCCCTCGATGCGGAATCCTGGAAAGCCGCCGCGCCCTACGTCGATATGATCGCCCCCCAGCACATCAACGAATCCTTCGACGTCAACGAGCACACCATAGATCCGGCGACTGCGGAGAAACTGAAAGCCCTGAAAGACGCGCTTTTTTACGCATGGGAGAAACACTCCGTCAAACCGGAACGCACTCGGTAAGTTCCACACCGCCGCTCATGCTGGATTTCCTATTCAGCAGCTCCCGGCAACGGGCTCTTTCCCCAATGCTCTCGTGGATACAGAGAAGAACTCCACGCAAACAAATCGCGGCTCTATGTTGCGGCTCGTGGGCCGGGAATTTAGTTTTAACGCGTTGCCGAGATTCTATACGAATGTGAACGGCATCGCGCATCTGGATCATCTCCATGACAGGCGCATGTTTAGAAGAGATGAATTGGAACCGGCGAAAATTTCTTTCCACTACGATTTCGGCTCCTGCAATCGGGGGATTTGGCAGTCTCAGTATAGCACCTTCTCACGTCGCAGCGGCAGAGAATCCGGTCAGCAAATGGCCAACGCCTGAAGCGCTTTACAATGGGTTACTGCGTCCGCTTGAACTTCAAACGCCTCCTCCGTCCCGCATCTTCGGAGGCGATGCGAAAGCTTTGATCGAAGCAGGAACAACTCCTCTCCCCAATGAAAACGACTTATCCCGCCGCTATTTTGCGGCTTTTCTAAAATTTGGAGGCCCCAATAAAGGGCGCTCAAGTGGTCGTGCCCTGCCAATGTTGCATCCGGACAAGGTTGCTCCTGAAGATTCCGTAAACTTTTACCTCAGTCTCCTCGACGAAAAATCTCCGGCCGTCAGCCGTAAAGGAAAAGCCAATTGCCCTTGGTGCGAAAAACCTTTTGGCGGTCTCCAGATGTTGGTGACTGAGGCCCCAACGTTTCAAACCCGATGCTGCAGGACCTCCACGGAAGTCGAGGCGAGCGTTCCTGTCTCATCCCCTTTGGTGATCGACGAGGAGTTCGCTGCGGCCCGCTGGCGATTGCTGATCGAGCAACTCAGTGGCGTTATCGCAACGGTCCTTTCCGACCCGGACGGGAAAGAAAATCCGGGAGCGAAAGCAGTCCTGATCGCACTGGTGAAGGCGCTCCCGGACTATCTCGAACGTCAACCCTGGCAACACAGTTCCCGGACCGACGGGCGGGCGAGACGGGGCGATTTCCCTGCGGACGCACTTCCGGAATCGAGTCAATCTCTACCACCGGACGAATTTCCCGGCCCACAGGAGATTGAGCATTTTATCGAGTTCAGTTTAGCAGCGCCACTTGAGTCGGTCCTCGTTGAAGAAACGGAAGCCTCATTGCATCGGGCTCTGTTCGACCGCAGCGAACTGGCCTTGTTGGCCGAAGCCTTCGGCGCTGTAGTGAGTGAACTCGACGCCGACACAAAAGCGAAAGTAACGTCTGCTCTGAAGCGTCAATTTTGCTTAATTCGTCACCTGCCGCAGCCCGGTGGAAATTTTCCCGGCTACACCGTGCCCATGAGTTTGTCGATCGCGATTGGCAGCGGCGATGACGCCCTCTTTCAGCATCTTCTCGAGTTTGTGCGTCACTATCTCCACAACCATTTCTACGATGACGGCATGTCGGTGGAGGGAGCGTTCAACTACGCGGTGATGCTGTCCGGCTTTTACCTGCCGGCATTCCGTGACCGCCTTGGAGAAAGCGCCTGGGCCCAGCTCGTCGAACGACGCCCGATTCTGGCCCGCTTTGAGGAAATCGGGTGTTATCCGATCACCACGCTTCACGGAATCGAAAGTCAACACGGAGATGAGCACCTCGGCTTTTTCCGTTCCATTAACCGGGTCGCGAAGAAAGCCCCGAATCCTGACAGATCACAAAACGCCACCTCATCCTGTTTTCCCTCCTACGGCATCGGCAGTTTTCGAGCGGGAGAACCGGGGGCGCAGTTGGAGGCGATCATGGACTATCGCTCCGGAGTGTTGCATACGCATGCCGCCCGGCTCAATGTCCAACTCTTCTTCGAAGGCGTAAGCCTCATGCCCGATCTGGGCTACGCCGCGCCTGCCGGACTTACGGATCCCCATGAAGTGCCGGAGGAAATCCGTTCCCGTCTCCCTCTCACCGAGATGCGGCCGTGGTTCACCAATGCTCTGGAAATGCACTGCGCTCCAACGATCGACGGCCACCAGGGCAACAGTCCCCATGGCCATCTTCAGGCGTGGTTTCCGGGAGGGAATTCCGAATCCGCCGGAGCCGGATTTCACTTCATGGATGTCGCACTGCCGCCGGAAAATTTCGAAACTTTTCCCGGCGATATAGGTCGATGCGAACGGCAGTGGATGCTGGTGGATCTGCCCGGTGGAGCCTCCGTCGCTGTCAGCGTTTGCCGTTTGTCAGGGGGCAGCCGACACGATCTCTGGTGGCATTTCCCCGCGCCCGCGGTGGAACCCTGCTCCCCGGTGAATGCCACTGCTGACAACCTCTTCGATCACCTCCAGGAAACCGTGGCCACTCCGCCCCCGTTCGCGCGTGATCTCGAAGACCGAACCGGAACCTTTTCCCTCCACGCCAAGAAATTCGGACGGGGAAAGGAACTCGTTTACGGCGAGGATTCCCGCGAGTTAAAACAAGTCCGGACCTGGCCTGCGTCCGAAAACATGGTGGATGAACATCGGTGGCAAATCGACCCGTCGAGTTATGTGGTTGGCTTCGAGCGTGAAACCGAACCGTGGCTGCAAAACCCTGTCGAGGTTCAACTGTGGAGTGCCACGAAAGGCTCTCCCGCCCGCAAACGCTATCTCGGTTCACGAGCCCCGTGGCCTGCTCTCGTTCAGTTGGAGAAATACAAACAGCGCACCATTTGCCGCGATGGCGCGCTCGATGTTTTCACCTCACAGCGCGAAGCAACCGGCGATGAGCCGCTTGAATCCCTCTTCATTGATGTCCTGTCGGCCCGCCATCCGGAGAAAACCGACACCCCTGCGGTTCGTTCTGTCCGATTGCTGGAAAATGAACTCTCTGATCCCCTCACTCATTTCGGAGGAGGCGTCCATATCGAGACCGACTCCGGCGCCTCCTGCCTCATCCTCACGAGTGGAAGCAGTGCAGACCGTTTCCAGAATAAGCAACGCGACGCCGGGCTGCACGGGAGAGTGGGAAAAATCTGCCCCGAAATGCTCGAAGCGGTTCTGATTGATGGCGAGTATCTCCGCGGTCACGGATTCGAACTGATTCTCGCGCCCGGATGGAATGTGCCCCTCGCAGGATTAGTCGGGGATCTGACCGGCCATCCCGATGCCAGCGCCCTACTCATTTCTCCCGATATCCCCCTTCCATCTCACCTCGTCGGCACCCGCCTCTTTGTGGATCACGTCGCGAGCGAGGCACATCAGTCCTGCTACGAAATTGCTTCCGTTGCAGCTCCGGAAAACGGTCGTCAAAGAATCAACCTCGCCGGCAGTCCGCCATTTGCTCTCGCCAACCTCCGTGTCACGAAACGCAGTAAAAACTGGATCGGCGTGCATGAGCATCAACGCTTTCCGCCCAATCGACCAGTTTCTGAAAATCGCATCGCCTACTTTCCGACCGCCGATTTCACGACCCGGCAGACCCGGGCGAACGCAGGGGGCTCCGGCCGATGGTCCACCCACGGGATTCATTTCGCTGATGATTTACCGGCGACAATCAAACCCGGCGATCCTGTCATCCTCTACTCGATCCAACCAGGTGACCGGGTCCACGTTCCTTCCGCCTTCTCCTGTCGACGGGCAGGTAACCAATTCCTCATTGAATCCTCTGGCGAAGCGACATTGACCCTGCCTGTGCCGCTTCGGTTTTCCAAGGTTCCTGAAGGCATCAAAATCGAGACAGTTCCAAATTCCACCCGTCTCCACATTCCCGCAGGAAAGTTTGCACTCGAACTGCTAGCGTAGACTTCGAAGATTCTCAACGATCCGGGGCGTCGCCATCATAAAGGGGCGAAGGGAAATCCGGCTCGATACGACGAGTCTCGCGATAAGCCTGTTCGAGACGCCCTACAATTTCAGGATGCTGATTGGCGAGATCGTTCGTCTCGGAGCGATCTGCATCGATGTCGTAGAGTTCCCAGGCAGCCGGATTTTTCGTCGTCACGTCACGACGCACCGCCTTCCACTTCCCGTCCCGGACCGCCACCTGTCCGCGATAACCGGCGAATTCCCAAATCATCAACTCAGACCTTTCCGGCAACTTTCCACCGCTCAATAAGGGAACCAGATCGACGCCGTCGAGGTTGCCGGCTTCGCCTTTCCCGCTTCCGGCCAGACCTACCAATGTTGGAAACCAATCCGGAAAGTAAGTCGGCACATTATTTTCACTTCCAGCCTCGATTTTCCCCGGCCACCGCACCACGCAGGGAACCCGGATGCCCCCCTCGTAAACGCTGCCTTTCCAACCGCGCAGATCAGCAGTGGAATTGAAAAATTCGGCATCGACTCCGCCGACATGAAATGCAGGATCTCCCGAAGGATGGGTCGTACCGTTGTCCGAAGTGAAAACAATCAAGGTTTCATCGAGCACACCATGGCGCTCCAGGCTGGCAATCACAGCACCAACGTGCTCGTCGAGGTCGGAAATCATTGCCGCATAAGCCGCCCGTGGTCGCGGATGAGGCAGGTAGTTGTTCTGGCCTCGATAGACACCCTCTTCTTTGTCCCACTCCTCCGGATACTGATCAATCCACTCCTGCGGAGACTGGATCGCCACATGCGGCTCGACGAAAGGAAGGTAAACGAAAAACGGCTTCTCCTGCGCCGCCACGGTATCGATGAACTTCAGCGCCTCGTCGAGAATCATGTCAGGGGCATAGTTTTCCAGACGAAAATCCTCCGCCCGAATCTCGCCTTCGGGCTTTCTCTGATGACCGTAGATCAAGCCGGAATTGATCCGCACTTCCTCCTCGTCCGAATCGAGAAAGAACGGGTAATAGCTGTGCGCATTGCGCTGGCAGTTATAGCCGTAGAACCGGTCAAAGCCCTGCTTGATCGGCGATCCGCTGGTATTTGACGGCCCCAGCCCCCACTTTCCGAAGGCGCCAGTCACATAACCGGCTTCCTGAAGCACCTCGGCAAAGGTTACCGCTTCCGCACTCAACGGCCATTGCCCGCAAAACATCCTGCCATTGCCCGAGCCCTTGTTCCCGCGAATCTCTGCATGACTGAGGTTCTTTCCCGTCATCAACACGCATCGAGCCGGAGCACAGACCGGTGCCCCCGTATAGTGCTGAAGAAATTTCATCCCCTCCGCTGCGAGCCGATCCACATGAGGAGTCCGAATCTTCTCCTGTCCGTAGCAGCCGAGTTCGCCATAGCCCAGATCATCCGCGAGAATGAAGACAATATTCGGCGGTTTGGCCTCCCCGGAGAATGAGGAAGTTGTGACCAAAAGGCTAAGCAGAACCGACAGAACGAAAATGCGATTGATAGAGAACATTACGCCTGAGAATAAACCGACTCTACGGTATGACTACCTCCCGCTTCGTGCCACGAACCGTTTTCGAATGCGGCTATGTTTTCTTGAGGGCTTCGATGCATAAAGCCAAGCTGTGCTCCCGGAACAATGACCATTCAACACGAGGCCGAAGTGAAATTGGAACCCACGACTGTCCCCGAAAACGCTCCCAGACGGTTCAACGCGGCTTCTTCGACGCCTTCTTTTCCGGCTTAGACTGTATCGCAGGTGGCGTTCCCGGCGCATCGTGTGCCTCCTCCCAGAGGTCGAATTCGGGGAGGATCTTGTCGCGAAACAGATTGCGCTCGTTGCGATGCTCCTGCGACAGAGCTTTCCAGTTTTCGATCAGGGGGAAATCGATCAAATCCTCCGGCAATTCGCTGACGTCCCACCATTTGTCGGTGCCGTCTTTCATCACCCGTCGCCCCCGGATGAGCTGCTGCGAACCGCGGTAGCCGTAGACCCATTTGCGGTGATTCTTCTTCCCGCTCGTGAGGAAAGGCCAGAAACTCTCGCCGTCGATGGCATAGTCGTCAGGCAGGTCGACGCCCATGATGTCGGCGAAGGTGGGGAGAAAGTCGGACAGGTTCACGAGAACGTCCTGCTCGCCGTGTTTTTTCATGCCGGGAGCGTGAATGATGAGCGGAACGTGAGTCCCCTTCTGCCGGTCGGGACTGTGCTTGCCGTATTTTCCGGTGCCGTTGTCGGCGCAGAAAATGAGCACGGTGTTGTCGGCGATGCCCATCTGCTCCAGCTTCTGCCGGTAGCGCCACATCTGATAATCGAGGTAGTTGATGTGGCGGTGAATGCCCGCTTCGGTCACCGTGCCGTGGGTGTCGTAGACGCCTTTGTCACCGGTGATTTTCGGGTCAGTGCGCAGGTATTTCTCTCCGTCCCATTCGATCTTCGGCGTGCCGGGCCAGTAGGAAGTTTCTTCGGGGTCAAGCCAGTTGAATCCATCGTGGCCGAGATGGGAACAGTGATAAACGAAGAAGGGCTTGCCCTCCGCATGCTGCCGTTCCATGAACTCGAAGGCGAAATCCTGCTCGACATCGGGACCGTAAACGTGAGGCCCGAAGGATTTCTTCGTCTCCGGCGTGTTCGGCCACCAGCCAAAGGTATCGCCTTTCAGCGACGGGTGATTCATCAGGCGAATGTGCGGATACCAATACCAGCCGTGTTGCAGGTAGGTATCGACCCGCTCGCCGGTGTCGGTATTGATGATGAATTTCTCACCGTCGCGCTTTACGGTTTCGAGTTTGAAATCGGTGTAGGGATTGTCGCGGTCGCTCAGATTGCCGGGAGTGAAGCACCCTTCGTCGAACCCGAACTGCGTCAGGTCTCCCGCCATCTGCGTCTTGCCGGTCCAGAAGGTTCCGTAGCCGGCCTGCTGCGCGAGATGCCCGAGCTGCAGGGGCGAGCTTTCGTAGAGCGGCCACTTTTCCCGACTTCCGTCTTCCCGTTCGATATCGCCAATGTCGCCGTTGGTCCACCATTTGTGACGGTGCGCATAGCGACCGGTCATGATCATGGCGCGGCTCGGAGAGCAAACCGTGGCTCCCCAGCAGGAGCTGATCCAACAGCCCTCTTCGGCCAGTTGATCGAGCACAGGCGTTTTTGCTCGAAATGCCGGATCGGACGAGTCGCCTCCCGTCGGAGGACTCCACACCGACGATCCATAAACCGGCAATTCCCGGGCGCTGATGTCGTCGGCGAAAACGAGGATCACATTGGGCTTGATGGTTTTCTTTTTCATCGCCGCCGCCTGCTTTGGTTTTGCCGCATCGGCTTGAGCTTTCGCCAGGGGCTCCGGCACCTCGAGCGTTCCATCGTCAGCTCCCGGCGCGAAGTTGGAGTGAAAGACTTCATCATTGCCCTGCCTGGACCAGTTCACCTCGACACGACCATCGCCGAGGACGATGTCCTGCAACTTGGCACGCATCGCATCGACGACCGGGCGATAGCGGGCATTGAAAGCGAGATTCACCGTTTCAACAGGGTCAAGTCGCAGATCAAACAGGGTTGGCTCGATGTCTTCGAGCGGCGCGGCGAGTGCCCAGTCCATGTCCTGACCTTTCCTGTGAGTGTTCCTCACCTTCATCGCGAACTTGTAGTCCTTCGTGCGAATCACCGCACGCGGGCCGATCACATGGGTCGGCTCGGCGATGATGTAATCGCGCTTCAGCTCCTCGCCACTCGCGACCTTAGCCAGATCCTGACCGTCGAGCCAGTCGTATTCGGCATTGCCAACGGCGACACCACCAGCGGCGAGAATAGTCGGAGCCATGTCGACGAACTGGGTAAAATCTTCGACGATCTTACCGGCCGGAAACTTCTTTTTGTCGGACGAGACCACCACGATCGGGTTGTGAAGATCGGTATCGTAGTGCGTAAACTTGGAAACCATGCCGTGTTCGTTGAGACGCCAGCCGTGATCACCGCAGACATAGAGAATCATCCAGGGGCGCTCCTGCTTTTCGGAGAATTCAATGAAGCCGTCCACCGCCTGCCCTACCAGCGAATCGCCGTAGGCGCAGAAAGCATAGTAGTCGAGGATCATCTGATGCTTCTCTTCTTCGCTGAAATGATCCGTCCCGGAATTGTTGAACATCTTGACGATCTGCGGAGGGAACGACGCCAACTCTTCTTCGCTAAGTTCGGGAATCTGATACTTCAGTTCCTCGAATTTCTTCCGGAACTCCGCCGGAGGCAGCACCGGTGTGTGAGGAAATTCAAACGCGATGTAGGCAAAAGTGGGCTTGTCAGTGGACAGACCCGCCTGCTCACGGCCGAGCATGTCCGTGTAGGGCTGCCCGGCGTGTTCAAAGTGATCGAGCAGTGCTTTCAAATAGCTCGCATCGCGAGTCTTGTCAGCTGACTGCGGGTTCACGCCCCCAAGAATTTCGCCATCGGAGTTTTCCTCTCCCGGATGGTAGTGACGCAGGAGATCCAGCTTTTTCGCGATCTTCCTGCGGTCATCGTTCTCATCTCCTTCGTTCCAGTGGAGTTCCGTGCCATCCTCGAAAAGAAACGCTTCTTCCTTCGCTCCCGGAGCACCGTTCACCCATGGCTTCGAAGCATTCCAATCGAAGAATCCCTTTGCAGCGAACTCCTTGCGATAGCCGAGATTGTTTTCGTAGACTTGGATTTTTTCCGCTTTCGGCCCCACCGTGTGGTCCTGCGCTCGCACATCCGCCTTGCCAACCGCCACCGTCTGGTAGCCCGCAACGTCGCGCATCAGTTCCGGCATGAGCGGACGCCAATGAGGCTGACCGATCGGCGTGAAGTATTCGAATCCGTAGACACCCGACCGATGCGAATATCGCCCGCTGGCCATCAACGCACGCGACGGCGCGCAACCCGGATTCTGGTTGAAGGTGTTCAGAAACGTCGTGCCCATCCCCGCGAGACGATCGACGTTCGGCGACAAGACTTCGCCAAGAGGACTGTCCTCCGATCCGCTCATCATGCGATTGAAGGCGGCGATGGAATCAGCTCGCTGATCGTCCGTAACGATCCAGAGGATGTTGGGTTTTTCTTCGGCATCACCGGGATCGGCAAAGACCGGCGTTACCAGAACACAGGCGGCAAACAGAGGGAGAAAAATCGATTTCATGAGACGGGGATGCAAAGAACTTCCGCCTTGAAATGTCGGGACCGGGGAGAAAGTGAAGAAATATTTTCAGGGAGAGTTCGTCTCGTCAGCGCGGGGTCAACGCGAGGTCAACGCGAGGTCAATTCCGAACCCGGCGCCGTCGATAGTCAAAATGGATACCCCGGGGCGGAAAACGCTACAACTTCCGCTGCTCCTGCCGGAATGCTTGAGGCGTTGTTTCAGCGATTCGCTTGAAGAACTTCACGAAATTCGTCGCCTCACTGAACCCGAGATCAAAGGCAATCTCCTCGACCGTTTCGTCGCCGAGAACCAGCCTCCGTTTTGCTTCCATCACGAAATGCTGATCGATGAGTCGTTTCGGATTCATCCCCCGAATCGTGTGGCAGGCGCGGGCCAGAGTGCGCGGAGTGACGTTGAGTTGGTCCGTGTAGTCGGCGAGCGATTGCCGTTTCGAATTTTCCCGAAGCAAGGTCTCGATGCGGAATATCAGTTCGGACGCGCGATTGTGAGCCGGCGTCCGGGTTTTCTCGTTACGACGAATATAGAGATCGTTCAATCCTGACAAAATCGCATGCAGCAATCCCGGTGCCATCGAAGTGAGACGCAACTCCTCCGGAACCTCATCCATCTGCTGGATGAATTGCAACAACTGCACCAGCGCGGAATGATCGCGCGGCTCGAGCGAAAACGGTTCCGTGAGATTCACTGCGAGCCGACGAATCTGATCGGGCGAAACCGTTTCGGGACGGAATACGAGCAGCAAAGCCTCATGGTCGGAATCCGCATCGAAGGCATGCACCTGACCGGGGCGCACCTGGAGGACATCGCCTTTGGCAACAGCATGCTTCGTGAAATCGACCCAATGCGATCCGCTGCCTTCAGTCACAAATTTCAAAAAGTGAAAGCGGTGACGCGACGGCGCAGCAATATCGATGTCCATCTTCCGCTGCCGCAACTCGGAAAGCTGGATCACTTCAATCGGCGTACCCTTCCCCTTCGAGTGAGCAAAGCCGAGGTCCTGAATTTCATTTTCGATGGGTAGAAGGTAGCAGGGAGCCGGAGGGAGTAATGACGTTTTTTCGATAAAAATCAGATAGAAACACCTGTGCAGGAAATGCTTATTCCGTCGCGGCAACCGAAACCACTTTGAATCGGCCCTCCGCTCGCAGGTAGAGAATCGACTCCTGCTTGTCATTCAATTGGATTTGGTGCGACGCAGTTCCCTCCGAGCTGAAATAACTGCCCGGATCAAGCGTTTTTGACTCCCCTGCTCCCGAGCCGCGAACCACCGCCTGCCCTTTGATGACGACCGCTTTGAGCGCTGCCCCGTTGCTCCGGATTTCCCCGGAAAATCCCGCCGAAAGTTTCAGCAGAGTGCCGTTCGTTTCTCCGCTCTCCGGCTTGCCCCACAAAAAGGCGATCTTCGCTCCGCCAGCGGCAGAAGCACCCTCGCTTCCTTCAATCCAGGTCGTGCTCGCGGCATCGAGCCAGACGAGGTTTGACTCGTGCACGTTGATGGGACGCTCTCCGTTGTCGGAGGCCTTTTCCGGCGGCCAGACGAGATACGGCCCGTGCTCGATTTCGATGTAGGCCATGTTCATCTCACCTTTCGCGGCGGTGATGTGCACTTCGCCAGCCGGTTGGGTCCAGAACGATCCCGACGGCATCCACATCGGTTCGGCATCGGGATCGTCGTTGTGGATTTGGCCGGAAATGACCACGCCCCGGTAGGTGACATTGTGAATGTGTGGCGGCGAGGAAAAGCCATCGGCAAACTTCACAAGGAAACCCGTCTGCGGGGACCCGGCGCGATCGCCCCAGAGCGTTCCCGCCTGCGGGCTGCTGTCACCTCGAGCCGGGTTCAACGGCGTCCACTCGACTTCGGACGCGAGAACCACTTTCGTGTTCGCTTCGGTCCCGGCACCGTCAGCCGCCTCCGCGAAAAACACACGGTCCGTTAAAACGACAGCGAGAACCAACAAAGGCAAACCGGCAGTGACAAGCGTTCGGGCGATGGGAGTTTCTCTCTTCATGAGAACAGTTTGAAGCAACTGCCGTCATAAGAGAAATTGATTATCGAAATGGAAACGATGAGGAAAACGAATCAACAGGGTCAGGTCGATGAAGCAACCCTGTTGAGTCCTGCGAGAGAATTGCAATTCAACCGCCCTGCCCTCCTACGCGTCGCGTCCTGAGAGATAACTCACGTAGACTTCCACCGTCGCTTCGATCAGTTTTCGGAGTTCTGCCGGACTCGTCACACACTGCTTCATCTCGGCAGTGGAAACGGTGATGAGGCGGGCCAGCGTTTGATCGCTCAATCCGGAGCCCTCACCGGAGCCCGATTCTGTTTCCAAACCGGAACGAATCGCCTGGAGAAGTTGCTGCTCTGTTGTCTCCAGCATCTGTTTGCGCAGGTCCGGATCGAACGAGCATCCAAATTCCAGCAATTCCTCCGACTCCGGACTGGTGCTGACCAGTTCAAAAGGCTCAACGACCCAGGTTTCCAAAACGGCGAAGATTCCATCCCTTACCCCAGTGCACCGGCCCAGCTTCTCCTTCGTGTCACGCGAGAATTCCTCCACCTTGCGGCTGATGACCCCTCGAAAAATGTCCTCCTTGTTGGGAAACACCAGATAGACAGAGGGACGCGACATACCGGCCTTGTCGGCGATGTCGCCCATGGTTGCTTTCTTAAATCCATAGCGAAGGAACACCTCAAGGGCGGCGGTGAGGATCTGGTTCTGTTTTTCTGGATCGGATGCCATAAAACAGTTTGACATTTTTTGCAAAACTGTCAAACGTTCCATTCTGACAAATTTACACAAAATGTCAGAACATAAAATACGGACATTTCAAAACAATCCGCCCGTCTTCACCGAAGGCGGCACCCGAAGCATTCACCTCTGCAATTTCATGAACCCGATTTCCCGTCTTACGATTTCCCGAACCGCTCTCCGGACGACCGGTCTTGCGATGGGAGCTTTCGCCGCTCTCTTTCTCGTCTCGTGCAAAGAGGAAGCGGGTGACCCCATCGCGAAACGTCCGCGTCCCGTCAAAGTGGAGGCGGTTCACGAGGGTGGACTCGCAAAGGTGATCGAGTTCCCGGGACGGATCGAGCCGGTTCAGAAAGCGTGGAAAGCCTTCGAAGTGACCGGGCGCATTGTCGAGCTTCCGGTGAAAGAAGGTCAGGAAATCAGCAAGGGCGAGGTGCTCGCAAAACTCGATCCGCGCGATTTCCAATCCGCCCGCGATTCCGCTCTCGCCAACTACGAAGCCGCCCAAAGCATGACAGAACGCCTTCGTCAGCTGGTCAAAAGCAAGGCCGTCTCCCTGCAGGAACTCGAACTGGCGGAACGCGATTTGTTGACGAGCAAGGCCTCATACGAGCGGGCCGAGAAGGCCCTCGAAGACACCGTCATGATCGCCGATTTCGATGGCGTAGTCGCGGGGATCCGGGTCGAGGATTTCGCCAACGTCACGGCCAAACAGGAAATCCTCCTGATCCAGGACACCTCGACTCTGGAGATCGCAGTTCAGATTCCGGAGAGCATTCTCACGATTCCCGTTTCCGGTGATACCGATGCGGAAAAAGTCGCCAACACCAACCCCGTCGTGGTGATCAGCTCGCTGCCGGGTCAGGAATTTCCCGCGCGCTTCAGCGAGTTTTCGGAAATGGCCGATCCGGTGACGCGCACTTACGAAGCGACCCTCGCCTTCACCCCTGAGGAAGATTCACTGATCCAGCCCGGGATGACAGCCAAAGTGCGCGCATCGATTCCGGCGAACGAATTCTCCCGGTCGGACGGTTTTCCCGTGCCTGCCAAAGCGGTGTTCTCCAAAAGCGAAGGGCAGTCAAAGGTGTGGCGACTCGATCCGGAGTCTTCCACGGTCTCGCCGGTCGAGGTGAAAGCCGGTGCACTGATCGACGGAATGATCGTGGTGAGCGGAAATCTCAAGGACGGCGATCTCGTCGTGACCTCGGGCGTGCATCATCTACGCGAGGGACAGGAAGTGCGGATCTGGCACGCGGAGTAAGCCTTCTAAATTCGAATCAGTCCCCCCACCCCATTTTCTCCCGATGAATCTTGCTGATTTCTTCATTCGCCGAAAGACGACCACCCTCGTGCTGACCGCCGTGCTCCTGCTCGGCGGTCTCGCCAATTATCAGGACATGAGCCGTCTAGAGGACCCTGAGTTCACGATCAAAGACGTTCTCGTGGTCACGCCGTATCCGGGAGCATCGCCGGAGGAAGTCGAAGAGGAAGTCACCGACGAAGTCGAGACCGCGATCCAGCAGCTCGGCCAGCTTGATGAGATTCTCTCCCGATCAGAACGCGGGCTCTCGACGATCACCGTGAGCGTTCGCGAAGAATACGATCAGCACACCCTGCCGCAGGTCTGGGACGAGCTGCGCCGGAAAGTGAACGACATTCAGTCGAGCCTGCCTCCCGGGGCCGGTCCGTCGATCGTGTTCGACGACTACGGAGATGTCTTCGGGATTTACCTGGCCATCTACGGCGACGAATATTCCTACGCCGAGTTGAAGGAAGTGGCGGACTTTCTCAAGCGGGAGCTGCTGCTCGTCGAGGACGTCGCCAAGATCGACATTCACGGTCACCGGACCGAGGCGATCATCGTCGAACCGCGCTGGGAACAGCTCGCCGGAATGGGGCTTTCCCGCGCTGCGATCCTCGCCGAGTTGCAGGAGAAAAATCTGGTTCGCGACACCGGAAGGATCCGGGTCGGGGACGAATACATCGCGCTCGATCCCACCGGGGAAATCACTTCAATCGAAGATTTCGAGCAACTCATTTTCTCGCACGAAGGCAAGCAGTTTCACCTCCGCGACTTTGCCAATGTCCGGCGGGGCTACGTCGAACCGCAGAGCGAAATTCTCCGTTTCGATTCGAAAAACGGAATCGGCATGGGCATATCCACCATTTCCGGCGGCAACGTCGTGACGATGGGTGAAGCGCTCGACAAACGTCTCGCCGAGCTGGAAGCCGACATCCCGCTGGGTGTCGAAATCGGAGTGATCTCTCATCAATCCGACTCGGTGACCGAGGCCATCGACGGTTTCATTTCGAGTCTTTTGCAGGCCCTCGTCATCGTCGTCGTCGTGCTGCTCGTTTTCATGGGAATGCGCAGTGGTTTGCTCATCGGTGCGGTTCTGGTCCTGACCATCATCGGCAGCTTCATCATTCTGAATCCGCTCGGTGTCGCCCTGGAACGCATTTCATTGGGGGCACTCATCATCGCGCTCGGCATGCTCGTCGACAACGCCATCGTCATAGTTGACGGCATGTTAGTCGGAATGAAGCGCGGGCAAAGCGCGAGGGATGCCGCGAATAGCGTGGTCAAACAATCGGCCCTTCCCCTGCTCGGGGCGACGGCGATCGCGGTGTTCGCCTTCGCTGCCATCGGCACGACCGACAACGCGGCCGGAGAGTTCTGCCGCTCGCTCTTTCTCGTCATCTGCGTATCCCTCTTTCTCAGCTGGGTCACCGCGGTCACCGTGACGCCGCTGCTGGGAGTGATGTTCCTCAAGGTGAAAACCGCAAAGCCCGGAGAGAAGGCCACCGAGCCGTTCAACAATCGCTTTTATCGACTCTACAAAGGGCTCCTCCGCCGCTGCATTCGCTTCCGCTGGGTCACGGCGCTGATCGTTTTCGCCATGTTCGTGACTTCGATGTGGGGCTTTGGATTTGTGAAACAATCGTTCTTCCCGCCGTCGACGCGTGACCAGTTTCTCGTCGACTTCTGGCTGCCCCAGGGCACTCACATCGCCGAGACCGCTGAACAGGTCAAACGGGTCGAAGACTGGCTCGCGGAACAACCTGAAACCGGACACGTCACTTCGCTGATCGGTCGGGGCGGCCTGCGCTTTCTCCTGACCTACCAGCCGGAATTGCCCAATCCGGCCTACACCCAGTTCATCGTCGACGTCGACGATTCCCACTCGATCCCGAAGCTGATCGAGCGCACCGACGCCTTTATCGAAAGCGAGTTTCCCGACGCGCTCGGCTACGGAGTGAAGTTCGAACTCGGGCCCGGCGGCAAAGGAAAAATCCAGGCCCGCTTCTCCGGTCCCGATTCGGCGACCTTGCGCGACCTCGCTTCTCAGGCGGAGAAAATCTTCGACGCCCATCCTAACACCAAGGCGATCCGCAACGACTGGCGCGAGCGGGTCAAACTGCTGCGCCCGCAGCTCGCGGAAGACCGCGCCAACCTCCTCGGGATCGGCAAACCGGAATTGTCCGAAGCGATTCGCGAGGCTTTCGAAGGATTGACGGTCGGCGTTTACCGCGAAAACGACCTACTGCTTCCTGTCATTCTCCGCGCAGCGGAAGAGCGCCACGGCGACTTCGATCAGTTGGACAACATTCAAATCTGGAGCCCGGTTGCCGGTCGGCGGATTCCGCTCAGTCAGGTTGTCTCGGGAGTGGAAACCGTCTTCGAGGATGAAATCCGCATGCGGCTCGACCGCAAGCCCATCATCACCGTCTACACCGATCCGGTCGAGGGGCCGGCCAGCGAACTGTTTGCAGAACTGCGCCCGCAGATCGAAGCGATTCCTCTGCCGGAGGGCTACGAACTTCTCTGGTATGGCGAGTACAAAGACTCGAACGACGCCAACGCCGCGCTTGCCGAGGGACTGCCGCTCTTTCTGTTGCTCATGGTGTTGACCACGGTGTTCCTCTTCAACTCCATCCGCCAACCGCTCGTGATCTGGCTCTGCGTGCCGCTGGCGCTGATTGGTGTCTCCGTCGGCCTGCTCAGCACCGGGCATCCCTTCACCTTCATGGCTCTGTTAGGGTTTCTCAGTCTCTCAGGCATGCTGATCAAGAACGCCATCGTCATGATCGACGAGTTAAACGTGCAGTTGGCTGACGGCAAGAAGCCCTTCGACGCCGTGGTGGACTCCGCCGCGAGTCGTCTCATGCCGGTTGCGATGGCGGCCTCGACGACCGCGCTCGGAATGATCCCGCTGTTCTTCGACGCCTTTTTCGCCGCCATGGCCGTGACCATCGTTTTCGGTCTCATGTTCGCCACGGTTCTCACAACCGTTTTCGTCCCCGTGCTCTACTCCATTTTCTACCGCGTCCGCACCGCTTGAAAGCCATTGCCATGAATGCCTCCAAAACCATTTTCCGCAGTCTTCTCCTCGCAGCTTGCGCTCTCCTCCTCGCAAGCTGCAACACACTGGTCGACCGGCTCTCCCCCGAAGGCGGGGAGCCGGAGGCACCGACGAAATTTCGTCGCTCCGCACCTGCTGAAAGCCCGACCAAAACGACAAACGACGCGTGGTGGAAAAGCTACCGCGATCCCGTTCTCAACGACCTCATGGACCGCGTCGAAGCGAACAATCCGGATGTTCGCTCGGCCCTCGCCCGGGTCGACCAGGCCTATGCCGCGCTGGGAATCACCGGCTCGGAACGCTTTCCCCAACTCGGCGGCAGCACCTCCTTCACCCAGTTCAAAGACAGCGCGAACAATCTTCGCTTCCCGCTCGATCAACTCAAATATGACCAATACCGCGTCGCAGTGAATGCTTCGTGGGAACTCGATCTCTGGGGACGAATCCGCGGATCGTTCCGTCGGGATCAGTTCAAAGCCGAAGCCACTCGCGCCCAATACGACGATGTCCTGCTCTCCCTCCGCGCCGCTCTCGCACGCCAGTATTTCGCACTCCGTTATGCGCGGATCGAAAAGGCCATTCTCGTCGATGGCGTGACCGTTCGCGAGGAGGCCCTGCGCCTGCAGGAAACGCGGGTGGCCGAAGGGGCCGGAGTCGAATTCGATGCTTCCCGGGCCCGCACCGAACTGGAGTCGACCCGGGTGCAGGCGGCTGAGCTCGACCGGACCACCGGCAAGCTGGAACACGCCATCGCCGTGCTCGCCGGAGAAGCTCCCGCCGATTTCAAACCGTCGAAGGGCAACACCGGGATTCGCATTCCCGACATCCCCGCCGGCGTTCCCTCGGAACTGCTCAACCGCCGCCCCGACCTGCGTGTCGCCGAGCGCAACCTCCGCGCCGCCGCAGAGCAGATCGGCATTCGCAAAGTGGAGTTCCTCCCGCGAATTACCCTCACCGGCAGTGGCGGCGTCGCCAGCCTGCGGACCGACAATCTCTTCGCCAGTCCGGAGAGTGTCTTTCGCTCGATTGGTCCTCAGGTCGACGTCCCGTTGTTTCAGGGCGGTGCCCGCAAAGCTGCTGAGAGTCAGGCAGAGGGCGCCTGGCACGAGGCCATCGAAAACTACCGCAGCGTCCTTCTCACCGCCGTGCAGGAAGTCGATGATTCCCTGCTCGACCTCCAGGTATTGCAGCGCCAGATCGTCGCCCAGGACCGCGCCGTCGCGTCCGCCAACGAAACGGCCCGACTTTCAAAGGAACGGTTCAACGAAGGCTTCGTCAGCTACTTCGAAGTCGTCGACGCCGAGCGCTCCCGCCTCGAAGCCCAGCGCATCGAAAACCGACTCCGCGGCGAACGGGCCGCTACCAGCGTTCAGTTGATTCAGGCACTTGGAGGCAGTGTCGGAGCTAACTGAAGAGACATATTTTGGTGATTCATCTTCCTCCCGCCCTGTTGAATTTCCGGTCTTGTTAGAGCGGTTCGAAGATTCGCCCCCTCTTCTCACAGGGTTCCATCCCCAACTCAACAGGGTTGCCTCATCGGCTCAACAGGGTCAGGTCATCGAGATTGTTCCCGCCTCCGTCGAATCCGAAACTCCCACTCCCACCGCTGCCTTTCTCCACTACCCCGGGGACTTGCAAACGATCCGGTTGAACTCGCAGCTGAATGGGACGGCTGCTTCTGTGACGGTGCCCTGCCCGCGTATCTTCCCGGGTTTTCGGCTCAATACAGGTGAATTTTGGTCTTGATGGGTGGCCATCGATGATTCTTCAGGTATTCTTTTCAGAAGCTGAAGATCGAACCGTTATGAACGAAAACCAAACTGTTCTCGAGACCTTAGGTGGACCGCGCCGCGTGGCTTTGTTGCTGGCGGGCCTTGTATTCGGAGGAGGTTTCTACCACTGGCTAACCTCCGAAAGCGGAAATGCGATGCGCGAAGTGGGGATAGAGCTCGGTTTGGAATACGAGGAAGTGAGCCAACGCCGGAAACTTCGCGGGCGCATCGACGACATCGGAGTTGCGGTGGATACGACGGCAGAGAATCGAGGAGGTGACACAAAATGGTTCACGGACTTCAAACTCTACGCGCCGGATCAGCCGCACGGCCGGATCGTGGGTGCCGGTATCCGGGAGAGGCTGATTGGTGGCATGAAGAAATCAGAATGGCTCGACACCGGTGACGCTGATTTCGACAAAGCTGTTTTGATCGAAGGGGCTCCGGGCGATCTGTTGCCGCGACTAAACGCCGGGACTCGATCTGCCATCCTCGCGGCGACCGATGCCGGATGGACCCTGGAGGGAGTGACCTGGCAGGTGCGGAAATCCGGGCGAATGACGAGTGCCGATAAAATTCGTTCTCTGCTCAAGGTGGGACTGGAGGCTGCGAAGGCGATGCGTGTGGTCGAAAGCGCCCGGGATGTCACCGAACCGGTGACTGGAGGTTCCGCGACAGCGGCAACGGTGGCGGAAGAGGAAAGAGCCGGCGAACCCATCACCCCGGAAAACGCGATGGAGGCATTGGACGAATACTACACGCCGCGATCTCTGGAAGCAGCGCTCTTCCTCGCTGGTAAGGGTGACTTCCGCGAGGACGTTCGCACCCGTCTGAAGACTGCGATCCTTTCCCGCGATCGAACGGACGAGATCATCAAGGTGCTCGGAGAGGCCGGCGGTCCACTCGAGATTCCTTTGCTCAACTCAGTGACGGGTGAGCACGAGGAGGCTGCGAAGGAGGCTGTCGCGGCGATCGAGACCCGGAATTGAGCGGAGCGAACCAGTGCACTGCTTTTCTCCCGACACTACGGCAATCCCTTTTTGATGAAGAACGCCCTTCCCGAACCCGACAGGAAATTCAGTCTCCCCGCCGCCATCCAGAACGGGTTGTTGTTCAACCTGGTTTGCGCGGTCTATTTCATCTGGATCGCTCCGGTCGTGGTGAACGCGGGAGACAAGGCAATGCGCGATCCCGAAGCGACTTTCGTTTGGCTGGGGGTCGCCCTCGCGCTGGTTTGCTTGGGAGAAGTCTGGGCTTTTCCCGTGAAAATGAGGTTTGTCAGGCAGGCGATTGGCCGGGAAAAAGAAGTGAATGCCGGGGTGTTTTACCTGTGGATCTTCCATGCCGTCATTTCCATGATCCTCCTTTTCCAAATCGCCGGTTGTTTCGGAGTGAAAGTCGGGCTGGAACCCGAAAAGGCTTTTCCCTGGTGGCTCGGACTGCTCATTCCCCTCTCGGTGATCAAGGAACTGGTTTTCAGTGCTTTTCTCCTGTCCGATAAATCTGACGATTCCAAGTCTCCCGACAACACAGAAACTGACGATCCCCGTTACTCCCGCCCCTCGACACGGGAGTGGATTGCCGATGCGATTCTGGTTGGCTACGCCTGCCTTGCCTACTCAGCGACCTGGAGTGCTATCACAGTGACGATGAAAATTGACGGCGGGCATCCGATCCTGACTGCGTTGAATTGTTTTCTCGCGGTGCTGTTGTTCCTGATTTTCTATCTCCCGCTCCGCATCCCCTACTGGATTGAAGAATGTTCCCGGATCGAAACCACCTCCGACAGATGGCGACTGGCCGCTTCATTGCTCGTCGTTCTCGTACCGGCCCTGTGGTTGCTTCGTTGATTCGAGTTGATTCTTGGAAGCGGTTTCATTTTAAGAGGGATGGGTTCTGGGAATTCCTGGAAATTCACGCTGACGGTGTCAGGAAATGTTGATTGCCCCCTTTTGCACGTTCGCTGACGCCGGTGGACACCGAGGTGCCCGGCGTGAATCGAGAGCCTGTCCCCGGTAACAGTGAAAATGAGGTTTGTCAGGCAGGCGATCGGCCGGGGCTTGCCTCCTCGAGCGGCCGATGCTACCTGTCTTATCGAACTGCATGGATGCTGACCCTGACATTGTCATACTTGGAGCCGGAATCGGCGGTCTCACCCTCGCTGCCCACTTGCAATCGAAGGGCATCAGATGCCGCATCTACGAGCAGGCGGAGCAGCTCGGCGAAGTCGGAGCGGGAATTGGTCTCTGGTCGAATGCGGTTAGCTGTCTCGAGCAGATCGGGATCGACGAGACCTTCTGGTCGACCCGCGGCTGCGAGATTTTTCAGGCCGAGATCGCCTCGTCCTCCGGCAAGGTGCTCTCCCGCTGCGATGTTCGTCCGGTCGTGGAGAAAATCGGCACCGGCTCCTTTGTGGTTCATCGCGGCGACCTGCATCGGGCCATCGCGCAACAGGTGGCTCCCGACTCGATCCAGACCGGGAAACAGCTCGTCGATCTGAAGATTCTTGATGACGGGGTCCGCCTTCGTTTCGCCGATGGCGCCGAGGAAACCGCCGGGATCGCCGTCGGGGCAGACGGCCTGCGCTCGCAGACACGCGCCAGTCTTTTCGGGGAGATTCCACCTCGCTATTCCGGGCAGACTTGCTACCGCGGCATCGCGAAAAAGAAAATCGGGGAGCGTCATGTCCTTCGGGAAATTCAGGGTCGCGGCCCCAGGGCTGCCGTCATCCCGCTCGACGACGAACGGGTCTACTGGTGGACCACGGAGAACACCCCCGAGAGCGGCAATCGCCCGCCCCATGAGGAGAAAAGCCACCTGCTCTCGCTTTACGATGACTGGGCCTTCGGTGTCGCCGACGTCATCGAGGCGACTCCGGCGGAGTCGATTCTCCGCAACGACCTTTATGACCGCCCACCGCTGCCGACCTGGTCCCGGGGACCGGTCACCTTGCTGGGTGACGCCGCCCACCCCACCACACCGAATCTCGGACAGGGTGCCTGCATGGCGATCGAAGATGCCTTTTTCCTTGGAACGCTCCTGGCCGATTCCGGCAAACCCGCCACCGCTTTTTCCCAATACGAGAAGCTCCGAAAATCGCACTGCGAATCCATCGTCAAAGCCTCGCGACGTTTCGGATGGATCGGCGGCTGGTCGCACCCGCTGGCCGTGGGTCTGAGGGAAATGATGATGGCATCGACTCCGGAATTCATGGTCCGGAAAACCATGGAGAAAAATCTCACGCCCGCGCCGCTTCCCCGAACCTCGACTTCCTGCCCCGCATGACGCTCACACCAGTCCTTCTCCTCGCTATTCCGGGGTTCGTTTTCCTGACAGTCATCTGTCTGTTCGCCTGGCAGTATCACCAAACGCGGGGACTGGCTTATTTCGGTCGCCCCCAATCGGAACGTTTCCTTTTCAAAAAACGCGTCGCCCGGATCGGCCGGTGGCTGCGGCCCCTCTTTCGCCTGCTCGCGTTTCGCGAGCCCGGTCCGAATCAGTTCACGGTCCGTCGCGACGGTATTCATGTTCCGGCCAATGTCTGCAACAAGCGCAGCCTCTCCGATGCGGTGAACTACCAACCGGATCGGGCTGACATTTTTGTCGTCACCCAAATGAAATGCGGCACCACCTGGATGCAGCAGATCGTCTATGAAATTCTCATGCGCGGCAAAGGTGATCTCGGGGACGGCGGGAACGGGCATCTCATGGCGATCAGTCCCTGGCTGGAGTCCTTCGTCGGACCGGAGATCAATGAAGCACCTCTCCTCGGAGAAGCTCAACATCGGATACTCAAAACGCATCTTCCGGCGCAACTCTGCCCGGCCTCCGCTGACGCGAAATTCCTCTGCGTAACCCGTCACCCGGCCAGCTGTTTTGCCAGTTGTCGTGACTTTTTCCGCTCAGCGGCGGGAGAGTTCACGCCTCCCGACCGCGCCCTTCTCGACTGGTTCTGCAGCGATGAAATGTGGTGGGGCAGTTGGCCTTCGCATGTAGCAGGATGGTATGAACGAAGCCGGTCGAGTTCGAATGTGCTCCTGATTCACTTCGAAGAAATGAAGCGCAATCTATCCGGTGTCGTTCGGAGCGTGGCCGCCTTTCTCGGCGTCGAATGCTCTGAAGAGGAAATCGCCCTCATCACCTCAAAGTGCGAATTCGAGTCGATGAAGAAAAACGAAGAACGCTTCGAGATGATGCCGCCAGGTTTTTTCTCCACCGGGGAAGCCTTTCTGAAAAGCGGAGCCATCGACCGTCATTCCTCGCTGGACCCGGCGGAGCGGAAACGAATCGAGGAATTCTGCCAAGCGGCGATGAGCCGGGGGAATTTTTCCTATGACGATTATCTGGCCGGGGCGGGGTTGAAGCCGCAATCCGGGAGAAAAGGCCAATGACGGGAGAGATCCGAGACCGCTTTATTCCGCAGCGGCAGATTGACGGCGGGCATCCGGTCCTGACGGCATTGAATGGTTTTCTCGGGAAGCGGCTCAGTTCCTGAAGGGGTTCCTGAAGGGACAGGCCGCGGAAATTCAGAGAAGTCGTCGACGCGGAGCGTTCCCGCCTCGAAGCGCAGCGCATCGAGAATCGGCTTCGCGGCGAACGGGCCGCTACCAGCGTCCAGTTGATTCAGGCACTCGGAGGCAGTGTCGGAGCAAACTGAAGAGACGCTTCCTGGTGATTCATCCTCCTCCTGCCCTGTTGAATTTCCGGTCTTGTTAGAGCGGTTTCGTCCCGACCGTAAAAAAAATCCGCAACCAAACCGCCCCGACCAGGGTTAGGAAAGGATCATGAGTCGTTTTGTTTTGGTGTATCGGTCAGTCTTCGCAAAGAATTTCTTTTTGAACGGGGGCGTCCCCGTGAGCGTTTTGGCGTTCCTCGTATTCTTCATGGGAATAGCAGGAGCGGCGGGAGCGGAGTCGGTCATCGACTTACCAAAAAACCACGACGCGGCACGGGATCGCAATGTTCCCCTCACCTTTCACCTGCCGGAGCAAAAAGACGCCCGACCTCTCGTCCTCGTTTCCCACGGCGGAGCGGGCAGTCGCAACGGGATGTATGCCCTCGCCTCCGAAATCGCGCGACGGGGCTACGTGGCCCTGTGCCTCGAGCACGTCACCAGCAACACCGACGACATCCGCCGACGCATGCGCAGTCAGGGAATCGGATTCCGGGAAGCCCTCATCGAGTGCGGTGACGACATGATCCCGAGAAAGAACCGCCCTCTCGACGTGCGCTTCGCGATCGACCTCGCCGAGAAATGGAACCGGGAGGATGACCGACTCAAAGGCCGCATCGACCTGTCGAAGATCGCGATCCTCGGTCACTCCTATGGCGCCTACACCGCGATGGTCTGCTGCGGAGCAAAGCCGGTCGGGATCGACGACGATCTCGCGGAACCACGCATCACCATGGGCATCGCCCTGAGCCCGCAAAGCGCGAACGGCAACTTCTTCGACGCCGACAGCTTTTCGAAAGTGACCCGTCCCTTTGCCGGAATCTCAGGAACCGGAGATCTCGCCGGTAACGAACACCGCGACTTCTTCCGACTCATGCCCAAGGGTGAGAAACACCTGCTCTGGTTCCACGACGCGCATCACTTCAGCTTCTCCGATCCCACCGGAGGCCCGCGCACCGGCATGATCAAAGCCGACACCGATGTCACCAAAGCCCTCCAGGTGATCGTCCCCGCGATTCTGGATCGCTACCTGCAGGGCGGGCCTGCCTTGGATGAGGCCGCGCGGGAGGCGTTGGTTGCGAAGAGTGTTGGTGGGAAGGTTCGGCGGATTGAGTGGGAGACGAAGTGAGGTGGGTTCGGAAGAGTGGAGATCGGTCGGCGCTTTGCTGCTGATTCCTTTCTGATGTCGCCATCGGTTTGGGGAATTGTCGCCTTCCCATCGGCTCATCGGTCAAGAATGTTGCCTGCCCCCAAATCCGTCCTCTCCAATGGGCGAATTACCCGCGAAAATTCGAGTTGTGCTTCCGATTCGAAAGCATCTGCCAAACTATGAAGTAAATCGGAAAAAACTGGGGATGATTCCCTTTCTGCAAAAACACGAATCGCGACTGAAATAGGTTCCCCTCCAACCGCATGAGCTGTCTCAAATATCAGCTTTTTACACGCCTCAGGAATTTGATCATCACAAACGCACCTGATCACGAGAGAAGCCCACCTCGCGACATTCGAATAGTCGCAGGCTGTAGCCATCATCTCGAATCTGATCCCATTCTCGGAGCAATCACCATCCGCTTGCTCAACTAATAGCTCCCATAGCTCAACCCGTGAAAGATCGGACTTCACTAGATCCGTCAACAATTTGATGGATGCATTAGATCGCCGTTCCTGAATTTCCTTCAACCCTTTGATTGCTCTTTCTGCATCTGATCGGAATCGGCTTCCTCCGACGAAATTTACTGTCCACTCCAATGAGAAAAGAAGAAACCGAAACCACCAAATCCTCGAATCTTTCGGTTCATCAGGAGCTTCCACAACTTTCCGAAGCCAAAATATTGCAGAACCCAAGGATCCTCTCCTCCATTGAGTATCAGCAAAGTTACCTTTTGTCTCCCAATGGCGTTCACCTTGAAGCTTCAATGTGAGCAGGTAGTGAACTGCGGCCAAATTCCAATCCTTCTTCCAAAAATACAAGTTCGCGGTTTGAGCCCAAACCATGGGGAAGTTTGAAATTTGGGAATCCAACTGCAATGCTTCTTGGAAAGACTTTAACGCATCTTCTTGGCATTTAGTAGTTACTTCGAAAGATCCCTTTGCATACAGAATCAACGCTCGAATATCGCTGCCAGCTTCTTTTGCTTCAACGATTAGTCGGCCATAATTCGCTAGCTGTTCGACAAGTTTTTCGCTCTCAATCAGCTGCGCTTTTGAAACAGGCACAAACAGAAGGGCCTTAAACGGATCGATCGTAAAATTGCGACGTATCGCAATCCTGCATATTTCATGCAAACCCTTGAGATTTCCCTCCTTCAGCAATGCCGTCGCGATAATTCCGCAAATCTCAGCGTCAGTTACGACCAGCGCTTCTCTGAAAGCCGCCACTGCAATGCGAGAAAGTAATGACGAGTGGTTTCTATGATATAAGCAAATCCCGGCGGCCAATGCGAAATCCGAGCCAAGATTTGACTCAATTTTTTGTTCACGAGAAATTGTCATACAATTTCTTCGCCCTATTCTTATCGTCCAATCACTCTCATCAGCTTCGACGACAATCGTAGCCCGGCCGGTTTTTCGACGTCCTACTCTAATGAAATGAGTGAACTTTCGAATCAGTCTATTCCTGATCGAGTGGGGGATAATTTCATGGGCTTGCCCAACCAGTTCAAGAGTCACTGGAAAATTAATAGCCGGTGCGTTTATCAGGCGGTCATTAACAATTTCCTTACGGATCTGTTCGATTGAATCCGCTGACCAAAGATTCTCCTCGGTAAATTCAAAAACGTAATTCCTTCCTGATTCAGTCCGGCGAGCACACTGATCATAGTTGATCATCCAATAGACGTGAGGATTGCCGCCATTGTTGCAATACCTCATAAGTATCGTCGGACAATCCAGCCCCAACCAATATTTAAACTTGTCAGCAGAGATTCTCACTTGTGCCTGATCTCTCTGGTCAGATGAGTCTGTCGCCTTCAATTGGACATAGAAAATCAAACCCGTTGCTTCTTCATTTTCGTCGAACTCCTCTACTTCCAAGTCAACGCCGTAGTCATTACTCTTTTCGCGTACCACCCATTGAGATGGGAAAAGATCACGGCAGAACCTCCGAGACTCTTCCTCAATAACATGTTCTCGGGGTCTCTTTGGCATCGGATTAGTTTAAGCGGTAAGTTTCCGTGTGGTTTGGGCAAGTTAACAGATACACAACGGATCCAGAAGTTCCAGCCTGTGAATCTGTGAACAAATCACTACCGCTGGTCGTGATATGCGTTCATTCTTTGCATTCTAAAGCCCCAGAAGAATATTGCCCCTTACAAATCAATGGGATCCCGTCCACGTGAACACCAACTTGAAGACGAATCGGTCGTTTATTTCCGCAGCATTCTTCCATCCGAATGGGTTTACCGAGAAGAATCACACGACTACGGAATTGATGGATCAGTTGAGTGTTTTGATCCGGGCGGAAAATCAACTGGAATCCGGTGCTATGTTCAGCTCAAAGCTACAGACAGCGAAGATCCTAAGGTCCAAAAGAAGGCGAAATTCAAAGTCAGCACGCTCGAATACTGGCATTCGCACGACATCCCGACACTGATTGTAAGATATTCCTCGATTGCAAGATGCGTCTATTGGAACTGGCACTTTGATCGAAGAATCGCACTCTCCAGGAGCGGAAAAAGTGCTTCGATAAAATATGGAAACGAGGACCTGTGGTTAGATGATACCCCAGGCAGTGTATTCCTGCGGCTTGAGCGTCTTAGAAGGTTAAGGAGATCATCCATTCGTCCTCCGATAGCGATTTCCTTCGAAAGCGAACGTGGATCCGAAATCGATGATATTCGGGACAATCTGCGAGAGCCAATGGCGTTATTTTCACGTCTCGTTACCTACGAAGACCGAAGACTTGAAGCAGATGGGGCAAAACTTCATTTGGCGGATTCTGAACTGATTGTGGATTTGGAGGGGTGTTCGACCGCTCCGATTGCGAACGATCAATCAAATCTTAAAAAACTGGCTGCCGATATCATAGTTGGAACGGCTGTATGCTATGCATCCGTTGGTCAACACAGGATCGCATTGGAGCTCCTCCAAGATAGTTTCGCGCATGCCGAATATCACGCGTCGCGGGACGGAGCTTTTCTGCTCGGAAACTCAATCACCCATGAGCGAGATTTCGACCTTCTACAGTCTGTAGCGATTGATCTACTGGATCGCAATCTCGACCGGTTTGGCTTTGACTTCATGTTGTTCGCCCCACTCGGAATCCTTCATACCTTGCGAGACGATGAACTTCAAAAATACATTAGACTGGTTTCTCAGATAACAAAGCGATCGATACAGACGAAAGACAAACGAGCCGGCAGATACGCCTACAATTTAGCTGAAATTTTTAGCAAACTCGGATGGCTCCGGGAAGCGGTTCGCTACTATCGGATTGCCGGTCAGATGGATGAAACTTATCTTGAGAAAGATTACTTTTTCATTCAAGCAGGAGGAGCTTGCTATAGAGCTGGGCGCTACAAGGCCGCGGCATTTTGTTATTTGCGGAGCATGCGACTATCTGAACACGTCGTATCTTCGTCCGCAGCGCTTCTTGGTGAAACTCAAATTCAAAGAGGCAACTTTGGCAGCGCCGTATTCTGGCTTCGAAAAGCATTAGAGTCTAAGAGTCTAATGGATGATCCTCGATTTCCAAATTTCTCAGCAACTTATCAATCAGCGACACGACTTCGCGCTAGATTCGGTGCACGTGTAGAGCGTCAAACGTCGAGATCATTCGGGAATCTCGACTCCGTACGAAAGTCGGGCAAAGCATATTCGGAAGAAGATTTGTGCATGGCGATCGAACAAGATCCATTAAACGTTTACGCTTGGAATGAGCTCGGATGCTTCTACGCTGAATCAGGGAACCCCGAGAATGCAATCGAGCCGTTTTTCGTAGCAGCTTCACTTTCTGATGGAAATCTCTGCTACTGGCTTAACATTCTAACGCTTTCCTTTTCTCTCCGATTGCCATTTGATGTTTGCGTTCGAACGCTTTCGGCAGCGATTACATACGGCCACGATCGTTTAGCTAAGGCGGCGCACGAACGAGCAAAAAAGTCGGAAGAAGGTGAGCGTGAAGCGTTGCGCCGGATAGGTGATTTACTCGCGACGATGCCCTCTATCGAGCGTCCAGTCGCCTTTCGCATAATCAAAGAATAGTCCCGGCGAGTCAGGTAATACTCAATTAAGTGTTCTCGTCCCGCATTCCCGAACACACCCACGTGAACGGACTCAGGCAACGAATCTCGACAAACCCCGCTCTTGCAACCTGCTCCCGCTACCACATCCCCCCCTCACTCCCCCCAAAGCTCCCCTAACATCTCCAACAACGCCTTCACCAACACATCGGACGACTCCTTCTCAAACCGTGACGTCCCCAGCCAGGTTTCATACCCACCGAGCTCGACCTGATTCGGCGGAGGGAGATAGCCGTAGCTGCCGTTGGCCAGTTCGATGAGGAAGGTGTGCGGCGCGGGGCTCTTTTCTTTGATCTCGAGGCCGATTTCCACGAGCACCTCGAAGGGCATCGAGACGATCGCCTGGTCGCCGATGCGGAAGGCCTGCACGATGACCTCCTCGCTTCCCGGGCTTTCGGGTTTGGCGAAGCGGATCGTGTGATTGGCGTAGCCGGTGGTCTTTTTGTGGATCGCCTCGCGTTCCTCGCGAGTGAGTTCCAGCAGTTGCAGGGCCTTCTCCACCTCGGCTTCGGTGGGTTTGCGGTAGTTGAGCGTCACTTCGCGCTGGCGCGTCGCGATCACGGGAGAGGCGTCGTAGGTCTCGATGGTCTTGATGGCCCGCCACGCGGCGTCGGCGGTTTTGTTGGCCACGATCCGGCACTGTTCGAAGGGGGCGCGGGGAGCGCGTTCGATCCCGAAGGGAATGTTGTTGATGTCGCCACTGGCGCCGTTCGACATCATCGCGACGAAGCCCTCGGGTGGACGGCTCCCGAGGCGATACGGCATCACCCTGGCAAATTCCCCGAAGTAGTCCGCCGAGGCCATGCCGCGAACTTTTCCATCCTCATCCGTCACCGTGGGAATGGCTCCGACATAGTGGAGCGCGTAGTTGGCGAGGAGGCCGAGCGGATGGCCTCGTTCGGTGCGCACATCGACGACGCAAACCTCCGGATCGATCGGGCCGGCGGGCTTGAGGATCCCCTTGGTGCCGCCATTCATCCGCACCTTGTCGTAGCCGCCCCACGGGTTTCGCGTCGAGGACGCGCCTTCCTCGTAGAAATTCCGGCGGTTGCGCACTTCGGAGGCCTCCTCGTCGGAGGCGAAGCCGACCTTGGCGGGTTCGAGCGCTTCAATCGCTTTGAGAAGGGCCTCGACGAGTCCCGCGCGGCGCTTCTTTTCGTAGGCGATGCGTCCCGGCGAAGTGTCACCGCCCTTCGGGGTGGTGTGCGCATGCGTCGCGGCGATGAGGATCGATTCCGGATCCCAGCCGGTCTTTTCAGCGACCGCCAGTTTCGCTTCGTCCGCCATTTCCCGACTGATCCCGATCGCATCGATGATGGCGATGAGCGCCCGTTGCTCGACCCCGTTTTCAAAAGCAAGAGCCCGCACCGAAATGGGATCGTGGACATATTCGGAAGGCCCCGAGCGGAGCTGGAACGGAAAGACGTCGGGAGAAATATCAGCCACGGCCGCGCCGGCCTTGAAACGGGGTTTCTCTTCGGCAACGGCTTCGGGTGTGAGGCGGAGGAGACAAAGAAGACCTGTGGCAAGAGCGAGACTGAGAGTCGGAATGAGAATGCGGTTCATCATACGGAAAATTCGGAAACTTTCGAATAAGGTTAGAAGACCGCGAACGCCCCGGTAAAGTCTCCGATGAGGCGCAATCATGCGCCGCCGGATTCGAATCGATGGATGAAGAAATAGCCTCGCCGTTTCCCGTGTTGCGATGGGAGAGAACAGGGCGGATTCCTACCCCGTCACGAAATGCCCGACGCGATGCCTTTATCGAAAAGGCATCACCGGAGAGCACTCAGAGCCGGGAAAAAGCGTGCTATGATTTACAGCCGTCGAGGCTCACCGATCAGGCGCGAATGTCGCGAATTTTGAAGCGATGGAGAAAACCGAAAATCGAGACATCAAATCCCCTCACTTGACTGCCTCTTTCTTCTTCCGCTGCTTCAGTTCCCGCTCCAATTCACTCAGTTCGGTGTAGCGCAGCACTTTGGGAACGCCGGTCCCGCGGGCGTAGGTGAGGCGTTCTTTCCAGGCGGCGCGCAGCCGCTTGAGTTGCCCGGCGTGTTGGCTGTCGTCGATGACATTGTGCAGCTCGTCCGGATCTTCGGCGAGGTGGTAAAGTTCTTCGTAGATCGGTTCGGCTCCGGCGAGGGACGACTCGGCGTAGTGGCGGTAGGTGGCGATGTATTCGTCGGAGACGGCGTAGAGCATCTTGTTGACCGGGAAGCCCATTTCCTTCGCGACCTGAACTTTCTTCGAGGCTGGAAAGCTCTCGTTGGCGTAGTAACGAATGTATTTCCACTGCTTGTCCTGCACCGATTCGATGCGCGGATTGCCAAAGTGGGTCGACCAGAGGTTCTCGGTGAAAATGAATTCGTGCACCGGCGCTCCTTCTTCATCGATGAGGCCGCGCAGACTTTTTCCCTGGAAGGTGTCGGGGATGTCGATGCCCGCGTAGTCGAGCAGGGTCGGTGCAATATCGATGCTCTGGGCGAACTCGTCGGACCGCCGCCCGCGCATGGATTCGGGGGCCATCGGGTTGTGAATGATCAACGGAACGTGCGTCGTCTTCTCGTAGCAAAGCGCCTTGCCGCCGAGTCCCTGTTCGCCCATGAAGAGCCCGTGATCGGAGGTGAAAATCAGGATGGTGTTTTCGGCCAGTCCCTCCGCGCTGAGTTTTTCCCGCATCCTTCCCACGAGGCGGTCGATACCGGTCATGGCCTGCATCTGCCGGGTGATGCGTTCGATATTGGTGTCCGGCTCGTCGACGTAGTCGTATCCGGTCTGTCGCTCTTCGACCTTCAGCACATTCGCCGGCAGTTTGGGCGTGGTGATATCCGTCTTGGCAAGGTAGTGTTCGGGCAGTGGAATTTCCTGATCGCGATAGAGAGTCTTGTAGATGTCGTCGTCGCTGTCGCGCATCTGCATCGTGCTGGTTCCCGCTCCGTGTGGCAGGTTGAGACAAATGCTCAGACAAAAAGGCTGGTCGTCCGGTCGGGTTTCGAGAAAGCGCAACGCGCCTTCGAGCCGGTGTTCGTTGGAGAGGAAATCATCGACGCCTTCGGTGACGATCTCGAGTTGGGTATCGGACTTGGCTCCGTGGAAAATCTCGTGCTTATCCTTCGGGTAAAAACCAATGTGCCCGTGTCCGGCGTAGAAGTAATCGAAGGACTCCTCCATCAACCCGCTGTTGTATCCGCCCTCGCCGATCGGGGAATGATTCTTGCCGACGTAACCGGTGTAGTAACCGCCCTTGCGCATCACCACCGGGTAGGATTTCTCCCAGGCTTCCGGCGCGACGCTGGTGCCGGAATTAAAGTTCACGCCGTGCTTGCGCTCGAACTGGCTGAGGAGGATGGAAATCCGGCTCGGCGTGCAGATCGCGCTGGTGATGTAGGCCCGGTCGAAGAAGACGCTATCACCGGCGAGCGCATCGATGTTCGGCGTTCGCGTCAGCTCGTTGCCGTCACAGCCCATCATGCCGTAGGACTGATCGTCGGTGAGAATGAAGACGAAATTGGGGCGTGGTTTCTCCGCCGCCATCGTCGTGGAAATGGCGCAGCAGGCAGTGAGGAGAAGGAGTAAAAAAAAGAGTTTCATGTTCATGTAAATTTATTCGGTGAAGGACGCTGCGCACCCGCCTGGCCGAGGATGGTAAACGCGAATTGCGCTGCGCTACCCGCGAATGGGCGCGAACTTTCGCGAATGGTTTCCTTCCCAATGGCCTGCTCGTGATTCGCGCTCATTCGTTTCATTCGCGCTTCATTCGCGTCACAAACCTGATCCGGTCTTGTCATCTACAGCGAGCGAATTCGAATGTTCCGGTAAGACACATCAGCACCGTGATCCTGAAACTGGATACCGCTTTCGGACCCGGCGAAGCTCTTCACTTCGGAAAATTTGCTCTTCGCAAATCGCTCCTGCCAGTCTTCGCTGCCGATCTCGATTTCGAGGACTTTGCTTCCGTTGAGCCAGTGCTCGATGTGGCTGCCGTTGGAGACAATGCGCCCGCTGTTCCACTCACCGGCGGGACGGTAAGGTTTGTCGGCAACCGGTCCGACCAGGTCGTAGAGCGCTGCCGCCGAAGAGTTCGGAGTTTTCCCGCGAACGTGACGCTCATCGTCGAGCACCTGGTATTCCAAGCCTTTGCCCTTCTGACTGCGATAGATCACGCCGCTATTGCCGCCTTCGCTGATCTTCCATTCGAACTTGAGATCGAAGTTGCGGTACTTTTTGCGAGTCATCAGGCTGCCGACCTTTTCCGGACCGCGTGACACAACGCCGTCCTTCAGGGTCCACTTGCCGCCTTTGTTGCCGGTGAAAAAATTCGACAGATCGCCGGTGGCGAGCAGGTCTTCGAAACCCGCATCGGTTTCCGGTTTGCCCGCGACGCTCGTGTTGACGAAATAGTGCATCACGTGGCCCATCAGCGGATCCCCCGAAGCGTTTTTCGCCCGTTTCAGGGTGATCGTGTAAAGGTAGTCCTCCTCAATCTCCGGCAGGGTGAAACGCAGCGACTTCCGGTCTTCGCTTACTGCGACGTCGAGGGGCTCGACCTGCTGGTCATCCACGCGCGGCGAACCGTATTCGCCGTGGTAGTGATAGGTGTGCCGCGAGACTTTCAGCTTCGGTAACTCCTCAGCGAGGGCAGCGTTGAATCCGATCTCGAAACCGTCTTCGAGCAGGTGGGCCTTTTCGACGAGAAACAGCGGCTTGCGGTTCCAGGTGACTTTGGTGAGCCCTTCATCACCAGCCCATTTCAAATGCGTCTTACCAATCCAGAGCGCACCCTCCGGGTCGAAGGCAAAACGGTGATTACCAATTCCCAACTCGGGAGTCAGGAGAAAAGGAATCGCAGCGCCCTGCATGACACCACCGACCTCCTCGGAGAGAAAGCGGATCAGATTCGGCTGATTCATGTCTCCGATCAGCAGCTCGCCTTTGGGCAAACCGAACTTCTCCGGATCGATGGTCGGCAGCGGCTGCGTCGGTGAATTGGCCATGTCGCCATAGGGAAAAAATCCAGCTTCACGGGTGCGCTTTTCCTGAAGTTCCTCCACCGGCACATCGAGCGGATTGCGGTCGCCCCAGCCTCCCTCCCAGATGAGCGATGCGGGATGGCCGTAGAAATTTCCCTCCTCGACATGATAGAGCGGGCTGGTGGCTTTCCAGTCGCCCTGGTTGTCGGTGATCCAGAGTCGTCCCTCGTCATCAAAGCCGATGCCGTCGGGAGAACGAAATCCGCTGGCAAAGGGAACGGTCTTTCCGTCGGGTGTGATTTTCAAAACCCAGCCCCGATACGGCACGCGCGAATACATCCGTCCAGCTTCCTTCTTGTATTCGTCGGCGATCTTTTTCCCGTTGCTGGCATCCATGTGCTCCTTGGCCAGACCGATCTGCGACCACGGTCCGCGCACGTGCTTGAACACCCCGCCGTTGTTGGAGGCAACGTTGAGCGCGATGTAGAGATTCCCGTCCTTGTCACGGGCCGGACCGTAGGCGAACTCGTGATAATTTCCGGTCACGCCGAAGCCGTCAAATACGGTCTCGTAAAAGTCCGCCTTGCCGTCCTTGTCGGTATCGGTCAGGCGGGTCAACTCGGTCCACTGCATCACTAACAAAGCACCCGAAGGTTCTTCCAGCAATCCTAACGGACACATCAAGCCGCGGGCAAATTCGCTCCACTTTCCCGTTTCGGGGGCAAAGAGCAACACCTCGCCGCTGTCAACACAGGCGGCGATACGACCATCGCTCAGAGTGGTAAGTCCGCCCACCTGATGATCCACCGTCGCGGGCAGGGCCACTTTTTCGAACGAGTAGTATTCAGTCCATTTTCCCTCCTGCGCGGTAGTCGGCTGAACTGCCAACAATCCCACCGCCAGTGCGAGGGAGCCGATCCGGAATCTTAGAAAGGATTTCATCACTTGGAAATGGTCAGGGTGAAGGATTGAGTGTCGTCGCCGGTCAGAGTCAGCATGTGGCCGTCGCGCGTGCCTTTGTCGCAAACCACAGTGGCCGAAGTATCCTGCTCGAGATTCAGGACCAACTCGTCGACCGCCTTCGCGAGCGTAAAGTGGCGCACCAGCGAACCCGATTGCTCGCCGTTGCGAATGTGTTCACGAACCTCAACATCGCCGATCGAATAGGCGAACTCCGGCGAGCCATCGTCCCGCAAACGGTAGCCGCGAAACTTGGGTTTTGGATCGCACGCAAATGACCAGAGCTGCTGCGCAGTCTCCCGGTAGAATGGCTTCGCCTTCAGATCCACCACGGTATGCCCCTGCCGCAGCCTCGTTTTGCTGCCCGGCCAGGCATAGCGAAACCGGCAGGCCTCGGTGTCCCAGCAGACGCTGATGTTGTCCTTCAAAACCACCCCCAACGAGGCGGGACTCGAGTCCGGCAGGAAAGCCCGCACCACGTAGGGAAGTTCCCGGACCGGCTCTTTGTAGCCGGCATACTGTTTGCCCGCCTTCTTCTCCTTTTTCCCCACGGCCGCCTCCAGCATGTAGGCATGGATCGAAGCAAGCGTCTCTTCCGGGATGTGCGCCATCGGCGGCATCTGCATCAGCTTGGGATCCTTCTTCCCGGGCTCTTTGGCCCAGGCGATGAAGTCAGCTTTTTTCTCCGCCGGATAGGTCTGCGCGATGGCCACCAGCGACGGCCCCACGAGACGAAGCTCGGCCTGATGACAGGCCATGCAGTTCATCTGATAGGCCAGTTCTCCGGCGCTCTTTTGAGGAGACTCCTGAGCCGGGGCCGGAAGGGTCAGCAGAAGCGACAGGGCAAGGATTACTCTCATTTCGGGATTCGCAGGAAAATTCATTCTTCTATCAATCTGTTCATTAAATGGACAACGACTTTTTATTCAAGGGCGACCGGCCCGGTAGAGCTGCTGGATTTCCGTCTCAGAAAACGCCCGGCGACTGATGAGGAATTCATCCATGTCGCCGATGAGATGACGGACTTCCCACTTAGTGCCCTTGGCCCAATCGCGCGAAGGCCAGTTGCCGATGTCGGCGAGGCCGATTCCGAGCGGACGGGGTGACTCGATCTCATGCCGATCCACCACATGACCATTGACGTAGTGCGTTACTTTACCGGCGGCGTTGTCGAAGGTAACAGAGAAATGCATCCACCTGCCGGTCTGCTCCCCGGACAGAACTTTCGCTGCCGAAAGGTAATTCCGTCGGTCGCCCTTTTCATCGGCGGGATCGGTAGTCTCGGCAAAGTGCGGTGCCATCGGCTTGTCCCGATGACCGTGATGCAGCACCCAGAACAGAGAATGCTCCTGCTTGCCCTCTGACTGAATCAACGGCAGCGACAACAACTTGATCGAATCCACTTTGACCCAACTTGCCATCGTGAGTTGCTCGAACTGGCGGGGAATCTCAACCCGCACCCGGTCCGAGGGATGACTGAACTTCAGCGAAGATTTTCCCGTCCAGCGACCTTCACCCGTCTCGCAGCCGACGACCACACCTTCGATCTCCTGACCACTTTGGCTCACGAGATTACGAAGGCGGTTGTCCTTGCGGGTTTGAAAATCGAAAAGAAGCACTGTGTCAGGATCCGCCGCGAGTTGCTCCATCTCCTTTTTCCATTCGGCGAATCGCTCTGTCTCCCGTTTTGCGACCGCGCTGCCACCGGAAAACCGCGCCCCGTCCTCAGCGATCTCGGCCGTCGAACCGTCGCGCTTCAAGGACATCGCCGTTCCGGTGCGCATCAGTTTGGCTTCACGGTCAGGGTCTTTCTTCGAGAGCACTTCCACTTCGCCATCGATGACATGCAGCTCCCCTTCCCCGTCCGCGCCCAGCGACACGCCAAACTCCGTTCCCAGATCGATCAGTTCGTGCTCGCCTGCGATCAGCCTGAATCCCCGCGCGGGCGGCGGCACATTGGCGCGAACTTTACCGGAATTCAGGATCACCAGATCCGGCGAAACAATGTCGATTCCCGCGGGACCTTCCAGCACCAGTGAAACGCCGTTGTAGAGATCCAACTGCACCAACCCGTCCGCCACCTCGACCGGCCCCGGATACAGGACCTGACCGCCGTGCAGCGAACTCGCGCCCGCTTGCGTGTCGCCTCCCGATCCGGAATCGACCGCCCGTCGCACCACCGCAACGCTGGGTTCTCCCGAGGCACCTCCACCCGCCTCCGGGGCAAGGCTAATTTGAAACAGCCAGAATCCGATGCCGAGAGCTATGGCCGCTGCGAGCCCGAGCGGAATCATTCGCGGAAATCGCGTCAGCACGCTGACCTGCGGCGGCGCCGATAGCAGTCCGGCAGCATCTTCGTGAAGATCGCTCTCCAGAATCCAGTGCCCTACAAAACGCCGCCGCGCGTCCGGGTTCCGTTGCAGGAGTGCGTCCAGCTCCGATTGCTCGGCATCGCTCAATTCCGAAAAACGAAGCTTGCCGACGAGTTCATCGATCCGTTGGGTATCCTCTTTCACGACGCACCTCCCGGGTTCAGTGTGTTGGTTCGCTGGAGGCAGTTCAGCAGCAGCGAGTGGACTTTCTCAAGGCGAAGATAAATCGCCCGCGACGTCCGGTTTTCCCGCTGCGCGATGGACTCGACCTCCTCGCCGAATTCGTAGTGACGACGGATCAAGTCACGCTGTCTTTCCGGCAGCTTCTGAAGGCAGTCAAGCAGACAGGCGCGGCGTTCATCCTCCGGTGCCGACAACTCAGCCACCGCATCGTCCGCGAGCAGCTGCAGGGTTTCGTCCGAAAGCGCGAGGGGCAGCTTCTGCTGCTTGCGCCGCCAGTTGAGCACCGTAAGTCGCGCCACGCACATCGCCCAGGCTCCGAAGTCGGTGCCGATCTCAAAGCTATCGAACTTTTTCCACAGGACCATCGACACATCCTGCAACACATCCTCCGCCGCCGCCCGGTCCTGCACCAACGAACGAATGAACCCGAGAATGCGCTTCCGCTCCGCCATCAAGAGGCGGCTGTAGATTTCTCCTTTTTCGTCAGCTGAGTTTTCCGGGGGCATTCCACACTCTAAATGTCAATTCCCCGCCGGGAGTGAAGAAAAAAATTCCTTTTTTGGAAAAAGATTCACATCGACCAGCCTCCTGCAACCGTAAGACGGTCCAGAATGCGCGCACAGCCGGGGTTCAGGAACTTAATTTCCGAATGTATGGGATCGAATTCCGACAGCACGCCTTGAATGAATTGTATATCTATACATTTCCGTTTCTGATTATAAGCCCCGCCGCTTTCACTGCCTGGCGTATCGATAATTTCCACCGGCAAGATTCAAAATAAGAGCAGAGCAAACGGACTCATTCTCCTCTCCGATACCTCGCGGCACCATTGGACCCGGTTCGACATCAAAAGTGTGATCATCTGGTAATCCCGGGGCCCCAATCTCGAGGATCCTTCCGAAAACGCGGATAAGGAATTGATCAAAGTTAGGACTTCTGCTAGATCCTCTATAAATGCGCCGTTTGATCCTTATTCAAGGTGCCGCTTTCTCTATTTCTTCACCGCATGATCTGGAACGAACCCGCCGACGCTGCTGACTCCCACTCCGAGCTCGAAAATCGCCTCTGGGAAGCGGCGAACGGACTTTGGGCCAATGCCGATCTGAAGCCGTCCGAGTTCTCTCCCATCGTCCTCGGGCTGATCTTCCTCCGCTACGCCGATATCCGTTTCATCGCAGCTGAGGAGGAGATCAAGCCAAAGAAGGGCTCACGTCGCAAGATCGGTCCCGCCGACTACCACGCGAAGGGCGTCCTCTACCTGGCCGACGAATCCCGCTTCGGGCGCCTCCTTCAGTTGCCGGAGGGCAGCGCCATTGGCCAGGCCGTGAACGACGCGATGCGAGCGGTGGAACGGGAAAACCCCGACCTCGCCGACGTCCTCCCCAAGACCTACCAGATTCTCGAAAACCGCACCCTCGCCGAGCTGCTCAAGGTCATGGCTTCCATCCCCATGGACAAGAGCGGTGACACCTTCGGAATCATCTACGAGTATTTCCTCGGCAAGTTCGCCATGTCCGAGGGGCAGAAAGGCGGTGAGTTCTACACCCCCACCAGCATTGTCCAGCTCATCGTCGAGATCTTGGAGCCCTATCACGGGCGCATCTACGATCCCGCCTGCGGCTCCGGTGGCATGTTCGTCCAGTCGGCGCGTTTCGTGGAAAATCACCAGAAGGATCCCGGTGCCGAGATTTCGGTTTTCGGCCAGGAGCGTGTTACCGACACGAGCCGCCTTGCACGGCTCAACCTCTCCGTCCACGGCCTCAGCGGCGATATCAAGCAGGGAAACACCTACTACGAGGATCTCCACGACTCGCCTGGTCGCTTCGACTTCGTCCTCGCCAATCCACCCTTCAACGTCAGCAAGGTGGACAAGGAACGGATCGCCGACGATCCCCGCTACCCCTTCGGGCTGCCCCGCACCGACAATGCGAACTACCTCTGGATCCAGCACTTCCACAGCGCCCTGAATGAAACAGGCCGCGCCGGTTTCGTGATGGCGAACTCCGCCGCCGACGCCCGGGCCTCGGAGCAGGACATTCGCGAGCAACTGATCCGCTCCGGCAGTGTCGACGTGATGGTGTCGATCGGGTCGAACTTCTTCTTCACCGTCACCCTGCCCTGCACCCTCTGGTTCTTCGACAAGGGCAAAGGCGGCACTCCGCGGGAGGACACCGTCCTCTTCCTCGATGCGCGGCACATCTTCCGCCAGATCGACCGCGCGCATCGGGACTTCACGCCGGCGCAGTTGGAGTTTCTTGCGAATGTGGTGCGTTTGTATCGCTGCGAGGAAAATGCGCTGAAGGAGTGGCTCGGTGATAAAATTGATTCTCTTTTAATCTACGAGCCCGAGCTGTTGGGGCTGGAAGCATTCATCGCAGCAGCTGAACTGTGGTATAAAGAATCGGAAGCAGAACGCGATAGCTACTTCAGTAGTAAAAAGGAACCTGACTGGTTTTTACTCACTGAAAATTGCCCTCTGATGATAGAGGAAGGATTTCGTTTCGTACGTGACGCGGCTCAGAAAAGTTGGAATGAGTCATCAGGCGGCGAACTAAGCGCGTCGTTTTCCTTTTACGAGGAAGTCATAAAGGATTTCGAAAACGAAATCACTCATTTCGTCACGTCGATCTCCGCGTTCCTCAAACGCGCCACTGAGTTTAACCACACCGTTTCTCAGTGCGATTCCTTCGATAGTTTGAAGCAGAGAGCTGAACTCGCGGTAGATCTGCTCACCAAGCGAAAAATCATCACTGAAGAAATTGAAAGGCTCTGCAAAACTTTTCCGGACGGCGTCTATTCCAATGTTCCCGGCCTCTGCAAGGCGGCAAGTCGCGCCGAGATCGAGGCGCAGGGCTGGTCTCTCAATCCCGGTCG
>JAYWLB010000092.1:0-11945 GCA_035967665.1 Verrucomicrobiales bacterium BCK34 | reverse complement strand
GACCCGCATGCCGGGTGGTGTGGGGGGAGCGGGTTCAATCCCCGTTCCTACCCGATTCTACCCTTTGTAGAGTTCGAGGTTGCTGCGGATAAACTTCTCGATCAAGTCAGGAAGCTTCGGATCGGCCTTGAAATAGAGGCTGTCGAGGTGGTCGTAGGGAGATCGCCAATTCTCTTCCTCCGAAGGTGGATTCGGATCTAGCTCGGCATGCTCCGCATAGAGATCGGGTTTGTATCGATACAGCGCCCTCTGAAAAATGTGCAGATGGTAGTCAGAGGCATACAGCTTGAGGCCGTCCTCGACCAAGTCCAGATAGGCACCCTCCGAATTCGCGAAATACTGGTCATGCCCTCCGTTGTTCACCATCGAATCGTAATACATCAGTGTCTCAAGCGTGCCCCAATGCCTCGGCAGCTTGCGAAGCTTCTGCGCGAACGAGAATTCGTTGTCATCGTCCGACTGGTATAACGTCGCCACCAAGTCACCGGCCTCGTATGCAAGGCCATCCGACTTGAGCATTCCTCTTGAGAGCGTCAATCGCTTCGGAAGGTTCTCGTGATACACACCATTGAGCAGGTCCATCGGATCGTGCTTGCCGGTGAAGAAGTATTTCAGGTGCGCGATGAGCTGCTTCATTCTTTGGTAGAACAGTATTTATTAGTATCACCTCACGAAGTGATATCACCTGAGGCATTCATGTTCGAGAATCTCCTGAAGCCCCTGATTTAGCAAGGTTTTCTTTGAGATGGATGCGTATATCCGGTTGATTCGACGAGGCCTCAAACAATTGACCTGAGGGTGGCTGATATCAGGTTGGGGCAGGGGCTTTTGATCTGTTGTTTCGAAAGAGGAACACTCGTGCGAATTCGCTGCGGACAGGCACACCTGACAGGTTCTGAAGGGCAGAGTGGTTGTTATTGGCATCTCCGGAAAGGTGCTAACGGCATGACCTGACCCTGTCGTTTTATGCTCCCAACCCTGTCAGGTCGCGGATCGAGCTGTGGATTTACCGCCGGGCTCAGAAAGCTTCGGCTGAAGCAAAGGTCCGGGATGCGACTCTAGTGTTGAGACGTATCCCGAATCACACGTGCCGGATTCCCGGCGGCAATCGTATCTGCTGGAATGTCGCGGGTGACGACACTGCCGGCACCGATGACTGAGCGATCGCCAATTGTGACTCCGGGGCAAATGATGGCGCCTCCACCCACCCAGACATCGCTGCCGATCGTAATGGGCTTTGCCGATTCGAGGCCTCTGCGGCGTTCCGCGGCATCGAGCGGGTGCGTTGCCGTGTAGATCTGAACGGCGGGCCCGAAGAGGGTGTGATCACCAATCGTGACCGGGGCGACATCGAGAACGACGCAGTTGAAATTAAAGAAGACCTTCGATCCCAGTTTAATGTTCCGTCCGTAGTCGCAGAAAAACGGCGGCTCAATCCAGACATCTGTCTTCGCACCGAATAACTCATTGAGAAGACGTTTGCGCTCCTTGTTCTGCTCGAGGTGTGAGGCATTGAGAAGCAGGCAAAGGTCACGGCATTCGCCACGCTCGCGGCTCAGTTCCGGGTCGAGGGGATTGTAAAGCCCGCCCGCAAGCATTCTTTGTTTCTCAGTCATATACAATGATAGCCTTGCCGTAAAACCCGACGGAGCAATAGAGATTACCGGGATTTAGCGGGGGCTCTATTTTAATACCGCTTTAAGGAGCCTGAGGTAATTCAAGCCGAAGATTTTGGCCTGCTCTTCGTCAGAGTAGCCCCTTGCCTTCAGCGCATCGTAGAGATGGAACCAGCGCTCCTGACTGTTCAACTCCGGGGAAGTGTATGCGATCTGTTCAGATTCCGGAAGCCCGTTCCGCTTGAGGTCGGAGGCAATACCAACGTGGTCGATACCTGCGATCTGGATCGCGTGCTCAAGGTGTTTGATAAACTGAGCCATGGAGGCACCGGGCGCGGCATCGTCAGTGAGCATGAATTTGATGGGCGTGATTCCTATGAGTCCTCCGCTTTGCGCAATCGCCCGGATCTCTTCATCGGATTTGTTCCGTTTCGCCGGTGTCACCGCCTCGCATCCTGCATGAGAACAGAGGACGGGGGCCGTGGAGAGGTTTGCGACCTCCAGGGTCGTTTGTTTGTTGCAGTGTGAGACCTCGACGATGATCCCGAGCCGATTGCATTCAGCGACAACCTCGCGCCCCAGCGGTGTGAGCCCCGGGCTGTCGGCATCGTCACGGCTCGATCCCGTCCCCAGCTCGTCGCCGGGGCTGACCGGGATGGAGCTCCCGTAGACGACTTGCAAAACCCGGAGTCCGTCCCGGTGCCAGCCTTCCATGGGGGCAGTGGTGCCACCGAGTGGCCAGGGATGCTGAGTGTAGAAAAGCCAGCCCTGCTTTCTCTCCCTGAATACGGTTTCGATATCAGTGGCCTTACGAATTACCCTGACATTGATGAAATGCCCGAGCTCGACGCCCCGAATGAACTTGAGCATCTCAGCCTGTTTCCGAATATCCCAGATCGCAACATCCACGCCGGTGGTATCGCGGTATTCTGCCATGTCGATCTTGCCATTTTCGTCGCGGACGAACCGTTGAAAGGCGGAGCCGGGTCGGTAGTAGGGGAAGCAAACCCCATCGACCAGGAGGTTCTCTTCAAAGAAAGCTTTTGCGGCGTCGCTCTGGGCGCCAACCCCTGCCGGGAAAAGGAGCGGGAGCGCGAAGGCGCTCAAGGCAAGGGTGAGTAGCGGTGGTTTCATGATGGCATCGTGTCGGTTTTCTGAGCTGGCAGCAAGTCTCTCCCGGGCCGTTGCCCCGGCGATTCAACTGAGCTTGTAAATGGGTATCATCGCTTGCCCGCTTGCTTGAGCATCTCAGTGGCTTCGCCGCCTTTCTGAGAAAGAGCGAGATCCCGGGGGCTCTTGCCGTAATTGTTTTTCGAATCGGGTGAGGCCCCGTAGGAGATGAGCAGGTCGATCATGTCCCCGTAGTCACGGAATTGCATCACCGCTCCCCATAACGGGGTGTTCCCGTGCGCGTCTTTCACGTCGCTTGCCGCACCGGCTTCAAGAAGCAGCTTTGCGGCATCAATCATCCGTTCCTGAACAGCGAAATGGAGCGGTGTTCTTCCCTCTGAATCCTGGGGAGCGGGAGCGGCGCCCAAAGTGATGAGTCTCCCGGCGAGCGAGGTGCGCCCGTGGATCACCGCATGATGCAGGGGCGTGCGTCTGCTGGAATCGGCCAGCTCAAGATCATCCCCGAGGAGGTCTAACACATCGGTATCATCCCTGTATCCGCGGCCTATTGCTCTTCTGATTTCCCCGGTTCGGGTCGAATTGCTCATCTTTGGTGAAATGGCTTTTTGAGCAGCTATGCGTCGTTATTCGCGATCTGATACCGAATGGAAAACGGGTGCGTCTCACCGAGGACAAATACGGTTCCCTCAATGCGAAGTTCACCCTTTCCGTTAAGGGAGATTTCGACTCCATCCATGTCATTGTGTTCCATCATGTAGATCGCGGCTTCATACTCATTGAGATCATCGAGCGTCAAGGTCGCCTTGAGAAGATCGCCTTCGCGGGTCATGGGAAATCCGTAGAGATACAGTCTGGGCGGGTAGGCGGTCCAGGACCATTCGGAATCTTCATCCTCCGAAATGGCGTCATGCACAGCCTCGTCACCGTTGATTTCAAGGGTGAGCAGTTCGACGCCGTCGACGGTTTCGATGGAGCCGGAGGATTCTTCGAGGTCGATCCCGAAGTCTGTCTTATTGATCGTAAATGTATTCATCGCCAGAGGAGTTTCGGTGCCTCTAGTGATGGACACGCCGAAACTCGCCGTGACTATAGAATTATCGCGAAGCGCCAGTCCAGAATATCTATATCAATATTCGCTGATTCGGAGCCGTGATCATGGGATCAAATAGAATCCGGCCCGATGAGAGCGGGGGAATCGAGCGCCGATTCAACCCTGTCAGGTCACTGACCTTACCCTCTTAAGTCGCGAATTGCGGCTTTGATCTCGTCAGTGGTGACATCGGAGGAAACAAAAGCATTCCCGAGTTTGTCGAGGAGCACGAAGCGGATCTGGCCGGCTTCGAATTTCTTGTCGCGTTGCATCGCGGTGAGGATCGCTTCCTCTTCGAGGTCGCCGGCGAGCACGGTGGGGAGCTCGTAGGTCTTGAGACTCTGGATGAGACGCTCGCCTTCGGCTTCACTGAGCGTGCTTTTCGCGACAGACAGTCGGATCGCGGCGACAAGGCCGAGGCTGATCGCTTCTCCGTGGAGAAAGCGGCCGTAACCGCCGGCGGATTCGATTCCGTGACCGATGGTGTGGCCGAAATTGAGGAGGGCGCGGGTCCCGCTTGTCTCGCGCTCGTCTTCTTCGACGACGGCGGCTTTGATGAGGACATTCCGCGAGACGAGCTCGATGAGGTTCTCCTTAATCGTCCCGCGCTGCTCGACGAGGGTGAGAAGGCTCTCGTCACGGATCCCGGCGTGCTTGATGATTTCGGCAAAGCCTTCGTTGAATTCGCGGTCGGGCAGGGTGCTCAGGGTGTCGACATCGGCGATGACGAGTTGTGGCTGGTGAAACGCCCCGATGAGGTTTTTGCCTTCGGGCGTGTTCACTCCGGTTTTACCGCCAACGGAACTGTCGACCTGGCTCACGATCGTGGTGGGGATTTGAACGCAGGGGATTCCGCGCTGAAAGACAGCGGCAGCGAAACCTGCGAGATCGCCAATGACACCGCCGCCGAGGGCGATGAGGAAAGACTTCCGGTCGAGTCCGGCGCGGAGCATTTCACGACAGATCTCAGTGACCTGTTCCATGCTCTTGGAGGCTTCACCGGCGGGAACCGTGATAAGAACCGGCTCGAATCCGGCACCTTTCAGGGAGGTCAGCAAAGTCTCCGCGTAGAGTGGCCCGACCGTTGAATCAGTCACGACAGCAACGGCCTTGCTGCGAATTGCGGTGTGCGCCTCGATGAGCGACGGGGCGTCTTTGAGCAGGTCAGCGCCGACGAGAACGGTGTAGTCGTCGTTCTTGAGGCTGAGTGAAATAGAGGTCGGATTCCCGGTAGTGATCTGGGGCATGGCGTGAGAGGTTCAAGCTTAGAGAGCGAAGTTTCAAGGGCGAGTTCGCCCGAGTTCGCTGAGAATGCGACCTGCGGTTTCGGCGGGTGTTTCGTCGTTGCTGATTTCGACTCGGCGGAAGGCGGTTTCCCGTTTAAACCAGGAGGCCTGGCGCTTTGCGTAGCGACGGGTGGTTTGCTGGATTTGTTCAATCATTTCGTCGCGACCGAGCTCGCCCGCGAGGTGGGCTTTGATCTCGCGGACTCCGATCGCTTTTGCCGCGGTGGCGGAAAGGTCGGTGACGAGGGCGATCTCCTCGATCACTCCGGCATCAATCATCCTGTGCGTGCGGCGATTGATGCGGTCGTAGATGACTTCGCGGTCGCGAAAAAGATAAATGGCGTCGATGTCAGGCGCGTTGTTCTCCCATTCCTGCTTCAACTGCGAGGCAGGTTGTCCTGAAAGGAGGCAGATTTCAAGGTTCCGGGTGACGTAGCGCCGGTTTTTGAGGTTGGTCTGAGCGGCGCCGTCAGGGTCGAGCGCTTCGTATTCCTCAATCAGAGATTCGAAGGGGCGTTGCTCCAGTTTTTCCCGGAGGGCCGGATCAGACTTCGGTGTCGGTGCAAGGCCGTGGGTGATCGCTTTGAGATAGAGGCCGCTGCCTCCGACCACGAGCGGCGTGGCGCGACTCGCTACCTCAGCGATCGCGGCTTTCGCCATTTTCGCGAAGCTGGCGGCGTCGCATTCTTCATGAGGATCGAGAATCCCGAAGAGGTGGTGGGGGCACTGCTCCCGTTCGGCGGCGTCGGGTGCCGCACTGAGGATCTCAAGCCCGCGATAGACCTGGTAAGCGTCGGTATTGATAATTTCGACGCGGCCAAGTTGCTTCGCGATTTCCAACGCTACAGCCGTTTTTCCGCATCCGGTTTGTCCGGCGAGGTAGAGTGGCGTGTTTGGAGCGTTCATTGGAAATTAGACAGGGAAACAAAAACGCCGGAACGGGATGAACCGATCCGGCGTCTCTAAATTTATCGATTCAGAGGAAGAATTCTAGGCTTCTTTCTCGGAATTTGCCTCGACGAGAGGCTGAGTCGGCTGATCCCCGGGTGCTTCTTCTTTCGCAGATGAATCGCTGCTTGAGGAGTCGTCACCATTGTGAGGGCCTTCGCTGCGGGCTCCGCCCACGATGAGCTTGCGTCCACGGAAATCCTGGTCGTCAAGAATGCTGACAGCACGCTTTGCTTCGTCAATGGATCCCATTTCGACGAAGGCAAATCCCTTCGACTGCTGAGTGCGTGAGTTTGTCACCACTTCGGCTGAAAGGACGTTTCCGGCACCGCGAAAGAGTTCTTCGAGATCTGTTTCGTTGGCATCGTAAACGAGGTTGCCCACGTAAAGGCGACCGGAGGTCACTTCGTTGCGAGTGCGCTTCTGTCTTGGCTTTCTGTCACCCTGTGGCGCAGCGTTTCCAGCCTTGGGCGAACGGTCCGCCTGCTTCTTTTTGGGGCGGGCAGTGGACTTCTTCTTCGGCTTGCCGAGAAGACCGAATGTGAGGAGAGAAAGAATCTTCTGTCCTTTGGTCTGCTTGGGTGGCTGAGAGCGACGGTTGCGATTGCGGTTGCGATTTCCGCCGCCACCGCTGCGATTGCCACCACCACCGCCGGAGCGGTTGCGGTTACCGGAACGATTGCGGTTCCGGTTTCCTTGAGAGTTGCGATTGCGGTTTCCACCGCCCGATTGATGACCGCGTTGGCGGCGATTGTGATTGTTTTCTGATTTGATCTCCATTTTCGATGGAAGCTTGTAGTTCAGAACCATCCACCGTTTCGTCCGGCGAGGTTCCATGGGATAAAGCGGGCCATCGAATTTCCAATCTCTCACTGATGATCTCCGACAACAAGACTGCCAACCTGTATAGACAGGGAAGGTCAGTAATGGTGTGGTGACTGGTCATAAATAGATAGAGAAGGTCGCTCTGTAGTATCCGGTTGCCGGGACCCGCAATGATTGAGTCTTAAAATCACTCATATTTCACCGGGGGGACCCGTCACCGGGGAAGCCTCATAGGCTCGCCCCGTTTTCGGACAAATAAAATGGCTCCGCTTTTGCGAATGAGGGTGAATCGCAGACGATAAAGTCGAGAATCTCTCAGTGAAGTAATCTTCCCAGATTCGGCCAGGGCGTCGATGCCCATGTTTCGTGCACAGCTGACAATTCGACCGCTGATTCCTCCTCGTCGCCAATGTAAGTGGCGGGAAGGCTGTGGCAAGTGATGATTTACGCTACTGAAAGGTCGATTGACCTAAAGCGAAACACCGCGTTTCCATGGCTGAAAATCGTCCTGCCCGAGGATTTGCGCCTTGGTCTTCATTCGTCCGGACGCGACTTCGATGACCTGCTCAAGCATTTTCACGGCGAGTTCGTCGATGGTTTTCTCGCCCCGGATGATGGAACCGGTGTCAAAATCGATGAGATCCGGGAGCTTTTCCGCCAATTCGGTGGAGGTGCTCACTTTGATCACCGGGCAGACCGGGTTTCCGGTGGGAGTTCCCAGTCCGGTCGTGAAAATGATGACATTGGCGTGGGCGCCGGCCATCGCGGTGGTGGACTCGACGTCTCCTCCGGGGGTGCAGAGTAAGGTCAAACCGGGAAGGGTGGCGCGCTCGGGATAATCGAGCGCCTCGACGACGGGGGAAGTGCCGCCTTTCTTCGCTGCTCCGGCTGATTTGATGGCATCGGTGATGAGTCCGTCTTTGATATTTCCGGGACTGGGATTCTGCGAGAAGTCGCTTCCGACAGCGCGGGCGCGATCGGCGTAGGCGGAGGTGAGTTCTACAAAGCGTTTCGCGACTTCATCTGAAATGCACCGATCAACGAGTTCCTGCTCGACGCCGCACAGCTCGGGAAACTCTGAGAGGATCACTTTTCCACCAAGGGCAACGAGGCGATCGGAAAGCGCGCCCAGAGTCGGGTTGGCTGAAATTCCGGAAAAGCCGTCACTGCCCCCGCATTCCACACCGATAGTGAGATGCTCCAGTCCGGCTGGTTTACGGGTCACCCGGTTCGCTTTCGTGAGCTCGATAAAGGTTTCTTTGAGCGCCGTTTCGAGAAGGGTTTTCTCGTCGGGGTGCTGCTGTTGGGTGAATGTCAGGAGCGGCTTGCTGAAGTCTGGGGAACGCTTTGCAATCTCCTGATGCAGAATCTCCAGCTGGGCATTTTCACACCCTAAGCTTAAGACGGTGGCACCGGCCACATTTGGATGGGTGATGTAGCCGGCGAGGAGTCCGCAGAGGGCGTTCGCGTCGTCACGAGTGCCCCCGCAGCCGAGCGAGTGGGTCAGAAATTTGATCCCGTCGATATTCGGGAAAACGGGATTCGCGGGTGTTGCGGTGAGTTCTTCGCAACTGAGAGAGGCGAGATCTTCAGCGCTCGAGCCGCTTTTCAAAGCATCGACGAGGTTGGCGGCGAGTTTCTCATAGTGGGATGTCTTTTCGTATCCGAGAGAGCGCTCGAAGGCAGCGCGGATCGCGTTCACATTGCGGTTCTCACAAAACACCATGGGAATGACGAGCCAGTGGTTCGCGGTACCGACTGAGCCATCGGAACGGTGATAGCCGTCGAAGGTTCTCTCTCTAAATCCTTCAACGTCCGGGGCGGTCCAGGATTGCTCTGACTTTCGTTCCCGTCCGAAACCGTCGGCATCGTGCTTGAGATTTGATGTCCGGATGAGTCCTCCCGCAGGAATGGGCTCTGTGGCGATTCCAACAGTCACTCCGAAGAGCGTCGCTCTCGCTCCCTCCGGGAAATCGGCGAGGGTGAATTTCTGCTTCGGGGGGATCTCCTCGCTGATAGTGACGGTGTGTTCACCCAGTTCAATACGGTCACCGGGTGAAAGGGTTTTCAGCGCGACTCCAAGATTGTCAACGGGATCGATTAGCAATGCAGATTTCATAAAGTTCTCATAAAACGACTCTTCAGTGCGTTTAGGGGTGGTAGCACTAAAGTCACGCAGAACATTTGCGGATCAAGTGGCAAGGTGCATCATAAAACCATGGGATCGAATCTATTCAATCTGGAAGGCCGAACCGCTCTCATCACCGGGGGCAGCCGCGGGCTGGGCAAGGCAATGGCGCGGGGTTTTGCCGAGCACGGTGCGGCGGTGATGATCTGCAGCCGGAACGAGGAGGAACTGGAAGCTGCGGCAAAGGAAATTGGCGAAGGGCTCGATACCGAGGTTTTTTACGAAGTCGCTGACATGGGGAATCGCGAATCGGTCGATCAACTCGCAGAGCGCGCACTCGAGGTCTTTGATACCGTCGACATTCTCGTGAACAACGCGGGAATGAATCAGCCGCAGGCGATTGATGAGATCGACGACGCAAAATGGGATCATCAACTCGAAGTGAATCTCACTTCAGTGATGCGCCTGACCCGCGCTCTCGTCCCCGCAATGAAAGAGCAAAATTGGGGCAGGGTGATTCATATCTCGTCCGTTCTTGGCGTTGGTTCCAAGCCGGCCCGCAACGCTTATTCAGCAACGAAAGCCGCCCTCATCGGGCTCGCGAAGGCAAGCGCACTTGATCTTGGCGAATATGGCATCACCGTAAACTGCATCGGCCCCGGTCCTTTTCTCACCGATATGCCCATGAATTTGCTCAGCGATGCAGAGAAAGAGGAGTTTTCGTCCGCTACCGCGTTGAAGCGTTGGGGAGAGCCCCGCGAGCTGGCCGGTCCGGCTCTTTTTCTCGCGAGCGAAGCAGGAAGTTATGTCACTGGAGAGATCCTACTGGTTGATGGTGGCGCCTTCGCACGGGCGTTGTGAAAAATAGTTGTTTCCATATTTGTGTTTAGAATTTATAATAATTAAGATTACCTGACCAATTTCATTATGATAAAGCAATGTCTTATAGGTGTTTTGATAGCTGGGGGGCTTCAAACCGGTTACGCCCAAAGCCCTGACCGAATCAATTTATCAGATCCGAATCTCGTGATTGTTGACGATTCCGTGATCCCGATTCCGCTGGAGATTTTCGCGTCTCTCGACAAACTCGGGTCGCAGAACTGGTCGGCCCAGGTGGAAAAACGCGATATTGTTCTCGATACAAACCGTTCCAGAACCGCGATGCTCTTCGGATTGATCGTTTCCGACGGCTTTATTGCGGTTCAGGCCGAAGACAAAGACGGGGTAAAGCGCATGGGCAGGGAAGTGTTGCGTCTCGCCTCGGTCCTCGGCATTTCCAATTCAGTTGAATCGCACGCCAATTCCATCATCACTCACGCCGGTCACGGCGAGTGGGATGTCGTCCGCAAAGAACTCGACCGGACCCGTCAGACTGCGATTAATCAAATGAAGCAACAACAGGACGAGGAGCTCGTCGATCTCGTCAGTCTCGGCGGTTGGCTCGGGGGAACGGAGGCTCTTGCCGCGGTTCTTAAAGAAAATTACACGCTTGAGGGTTCTGATCTTCTCAATCAGATCGATCTCGTCAGACAGCTCAAATCTGATTTCAACAGCCTGCCAAAGCGTGCCCGTCGCGGCAAACTCTTCAGCCAGGTCGAAAAGACCCTGACACACCTTGAATCACTCATGATCAGCGATGCGAGCGGTTCCATCAGTGAGGGAAAAGTAATTGAAATCTCCCTTTCGACGAGGAATCTCGTGAATGCGATTTATGAAAGCTGATTTTAAAATGCTTTTCTGCCTGAAGAGACTTATTCCGTCTCTTCTTGTTGCCTCGGCTTTCCTTTCGGTTTCCGCTCAGGATTCAAAAGAGGAACCTCTTCCTGTTCTCGAGAAGATCGATCCGATCAAACTGGCTGCTCAACGAGCCGCTCTGGGTGATTTGACCGGTGAGAAGCCTTTCATCCTGCGTGAATCCGGCTGGAAAGGAACGATTAACCCCGGCGAAGCCCGTCTCGTTCAAATTCAGTTGTTCCGTCGCAACGAATATCAGTTCTGGCTCGCCATGGGAGACCGCAAGTCGGAACTGAACCTCAATATCTATGACGGGGAAGGTCAGAAGGTCGAGAGTGAAGAGATTACCTACGATGAGACCAATGTTGTAAGTAATCGTGTAAAGCCTGCTCTTACCGGTGTTTACTATGTACGCATTTCTCTGAAGACGACGATCGAAGATCCACAGGAGTGGTCAATGATCTATGCCTACCGCTAGGCAGGTCTAAATCCTATGGCGCTTCCCGGACTGGTTGTCTTTGACCTGGATTTCACACTCTGGGACTGCGGAGGCCTCTGGATCGACAGCACGAGTCATCCCTTCATCGTGGGCGCTGATGGTCAGGTATCGGACTCCCGGGGACGTCGTTTCCGTCTCTATGAGGAAGTGGAGGAAATTCTGGATCAACTGGAGTCAGCCGGTATCCCTCTGGCTCTGGCGTCAAGAACGGAGCGGCCTGACTGGGCGGGCGAGTTGCTTAAGCTGTGGGCCCTCGAGAACCGGTTTTGCTATCACGAGATCTATCCGGAGTCCAAAGTGGCACACTTTGAAAGCCTTCGTGAGAGGACGGGGATCAGCTTTCAGGAAATGGTCTTCTTTGATGATGAAGAACGCAATATTTCCGAGGTCGGCGGACTTGGGGTGCACTGCCATCATGTCAAGAGGGGCGTGACTTTATCCCTGATCGAATCGGCACTGAAAAGTTTTTCAGAAAATGTATAATAAAGTGAAGTCTTGGCACGTTGTATGCATAGACCACTTGTGACGAGTCTAAACGGGATTAGACCCCCGGTACCGCTCTCCGCTATAGAGTCATCTCAAAGAAACGGTCCCGTATTTTGCACAGGGCCGTTTTTTTTTGTAGTAGGGGGGGGGGTGTTAAACGGGGGGCCCCAAAGGGGAGGGCCGGGGGGCCGCGAAAGGGCCA
>JAYWLB010000091.1:0-311 GCA_035967665.1 Verrucomicrobiales bacterium BCK34 | reverse complement strand
CGATGGGGATAAGTTGAGAGGAGGGGCCCGGGCTTTGCAGTGGGAACGAGTTTCGTTCCTCTACGGGTAGAGGAAGGAGGATTCCTTCCATGGGGACGGTTGAGAGGAGCGGCGCGGGCTGTGCAGTTGGAACGAGTTTCGTTCCTCTACGGGTAGAGGAAGGAGGATTCCTTCGATGGGGATAAGTTGAGAGGAGCGGCGCGGGCTGTGAAGTGGGAACGAGTTTCGTTACTCTACTGGTAGAGTACGGAGGATTCCTTCCGTGGGGCCGGTGTAGAGAATGGGGGCGGGCTGGGGCGTTGTAACGAGTA
>JAYWLB010000090.1:0-385 GCA_035967665.1 Verrucomicrobiales bacterium BCK34 | reverse complement strand
TCACGTCTTCCCGCCGCTAGCCGCCCTGGGCTAACTCGGCCCAGGTGTCCTCGCACACCCGCCAGCGGGTTTCCTCATCGGGCCAGACGGCCAGGCGGATGAGCTCAGACGAGGAGGGGGTTTGGGGTGCTGGAGGAGGAGCGGCCTGGGGCTTGCAGGCTGCCAGGGTGAGGAGGAGGAGGGGCAGAAGCCTCACCATAGGTCAGGGTACTTGGAAGCTTCTATACGGTAGACCTCTTCTTTGCTGGAACGTAAAACGCGAAACTCTATTGTGTGCGTTCTTTCTGCCGCATCCCTTGCCTCCAAAAAGCCCTCCATCCCCCTAGCGCTGTCCCCTTTGGGGGACCAGAAGCTAAACACCATTACTCCCTCAAAGCGGTCGCCG
>JAYWLB010000089.1:0-678 GCA_035967665.1 Verrucomicrobiales bacterium BCK34 | reverse complement strand
CCCCCCCCCCGCCACCCTTTGAAATCTCCTCGGGAATTGACATTCTCAACCACTCATCCATTCTCATTTCGATGGATGGCAGCGAAAACACTCCGAAGAAAAACCTGCCCCGCTTGAACCGTGAAGCCTATCAGGGAACCGCTGTGGTCCACTGGGTCTTCAATATCAAAAACCGCAAAAGAGGCTGGCTCGACGATGATTTCTTCCTGAAGTTTCAGTTGATCGCCTTGCACGCCTTTTCGAGATATAGAATTATCTCTCCATGCATTTGTCTGATGCCCGACCATATCCATTTTCTATTAATGGGAATTTCAGATTCAAGTGATCAAAAACTGGCGATCCCTTTTCTGCGAAAACAGTTAAAACCGTTACTCACTCAAGATTACGCATTGCAAAAAACGCCTTACGATCACGTCTTGCGACGAGGACAAAGAACGAGAATCGAGTTTTCGAAAATGGTAAATTACATTCGCGGCAATCCTGCACGGTCCGGGTTGCTGCGAAGTGAAGAAGAAAGTTGGCCTTACGAGTGCTGCCTCATCCCCGGCTACCCCGAATTGAGCCTCAGACAAGATGATTTCCGGGAGCGATTCTGGCGCATCTACTATTACGTCCTTGAGAAAGATCCAAGTTAGTGGCGGCGAGCGCCAGCGAGTGGACCTCAGAGCCTACCCGCCC
>JAYWLB010000088.1:0-174163 GCA_035967665.1 Verrucomicrobiales bacterium BCK34 | reverse complement strand
GGGCGGGTAGGCTCTGAGGTCCACTCGCTGGCGCTCGCCGCCACTTTCGCCGGTCAGAATTCCTGCGGAAGGACGAGTGACCTCGCTACTTCACCCCTTTCGAGTGCGGCGTAGGCTTCGTTGATTTGCGAGAGCGGGTAGGTTTTTGTGAGGAGTTTGTCGAGTTCGATTTGCCCACGCTGATGCATCTCGATGAATTTCAGTAGATCAATGCGGGGGCGGGTCGAACCGTAGATGGAGCCCTTGAGGGTTTTCTCGGCGTAAACGAGGGCGTTCACATTGATCTGAGCGCGGGCGGTGGGGCTGGCGATTCCGACTACGACGCAGGTGCCGCCCTTTTTTGTCGAGTCGTAGGCCTGCTCCATCGGCCTGGTGAGTCCGATCGCTTCGAAGGCGTAGTCGACTCCGGCTCCGTTGGTGAGGTCTTTGATGGCCTCGACAGGGTCGTCGTCGAGTGCGTTGATGGTTTCGGTTGCCCCGAATTCGCGAGCGTAATCCAGTTTCGAGTTGGTCGTATCCACCGCGATAATTCTCGAGGCTCCGGCAATCCCGGCACCTTGAATGACGTTCAAGCCGATGCCGCCGCACCCGAAAACGGCGACGGTCGATCCCGGTTTCAGCCGGGCAGCATTGAAGACGGCTCCGAGACCTGTGATGACGCCACAGCCGATCAGGGCCGCTTTTTCGAGAGGGAAATCTTTGTCAATCTTGACGACAGCTCCTTCGGGCATCGTTGAGAGTTCGGAGAAAGTGGAGACGCCTGCATGGTGGAGCACGGACTCGCCTTTCTGATTTCGGAAGCGCGTTTCACCGTCCGGCATTTTTCCGGTGAAGCGCATCGCGGTCCCGACGTCGCAGAGGGCGGGCTTTCCTCCGAGGCAGAACTCACAGGTGCCGCAGGACATTCTCCAGATGGGGATGACGTGATCGCCTTCCTGAACTGAAGTGACTCCTTCGCCTACGGCTTCGATGATTCCGGCTCCTTCATGGCCGAGAATGATGGGCATCCCGAGAGGTTGGTCGCCTTTCATGACGTGGAGGTCGCTGTGGCAAACTCCTGCCGCGTGCATGCGGACCTGTACCTCACCGGCTTTGGGCGGAAGGACGGAGACTTTCTCGATCGAGAGCGGGGTGTTTGCTTCGTAGAGAACGGCGGCGGTGGCTTCGGTCATGGGTGGAAGAGTGAGAGGTCGGTTTAGAGAGCCGGCTTCTCGATTGTGGGGAGCCATGGCTTTGGTTTCGGCTCCCGGTAATCGGGATGGTCTTTGGGCGCGTGGTGACGTCGTGCCTTTGAGCCTCCGCCGTTCCAGATATCGTACTTGGGATCGGCGTAGTAATCAAAGTAGTGCATCAGTTGCTCGGAGAGTTCGGCCTGCTTCGCGGCATGTTCGGTCTGACCGAAAAGATTGAATCGCTCCATCGGGTCATTCTTCATGTCGTAGAATTCACCGGGGCCATCGGGGGAGCGTCTTTCGACATATTTCCAGTCTTCAGTCCGGATAGAGCGGCAGCTTTCCATTTCGTAATACATTTCGGTCTCCCAGGGGATCTCCTCTCCCCGGAGGATGGGGGCAAAGTTTCGTCCCGGTAGTTTAGGCTCTTCAGGAATTTTTCCATCGAGCCCAAGGTGGCTGAGGACACTCGGCATGAAGTCGTAGTTGGTCACCATCTCGTTTCGTTGTCCTGCACTGACGACGCCGGGCTGCCAGAAGAGGAGCGGGATCTGCATCATCATGTCATGTGCGGCCATCGGTTTGGTGTGGTCGCCCATTCCGAAGAATCCGTTCTGGCCACCCATCCAGCCCTGGTCTCCGGCGAAGATCACAAGAGTGTTTTCGTCGAGACCGTATTTTCTGAGAGTTTCAAAAATCGCCCCGACGCCATCATCAACGCCGCTCACTTCGGCGGCGACCCGTCGGATGCTGTCGATGTTGTTGTGATAGTTGAGGTTCGAATACTGCCAGGGGTGCGCGGTATCCCGGGGAAATGAGGGAAGGTATTTGTCAGCGTAAAACTCCGCCCAGCGGTTTTTCGCGGGACGCAGGAGCAGGTTGCTCAGGCAATAGGGGCCGTTGTAGGCGAGATAGAGAAAGAACGGTTTTTCCCCGTCTTTGTTCTGTTCGATGAAATCAATGCCGCGCTCGGTCCAGAGATCGGTCATGTATTTGGGCGATTTTTCGATGAGCTTCCCGTCGAGAATGACGGGGTCATCATACATACTGCCGGTGCCGCCACGGGGCATCGTCGCCCAATAGGAGAAGCCATCCTGCGGGTTCATGTTATCGCCGAGATGCCATTTTCCGCTCAGCCCGCAGACGTAGCCTTCGGAATGAAGAATCTCGGGAAGGGTATCAAATTCTTCGAGCGCGTAATAGGCTTCTTCGCCCATCATATACTTCTGATCGAGGAAGGAATGAATTCCGTGTTGGGAGGGGAGTAGGCCCGTTAGAAAGGTCGCGCGTGTCGGCGAGCAGACCGGGTTGCTCGACATCGCGCGCATGAATTGCGTTCCCTCGGATGCCATTCGGTCGAGGTTCGGCGTTTGAATGTCTTTGTTCCCGTAGCAACCCAGGGTCCATGCCCCGTGGTTGTCTGTCAGGATGAAGATGACATTCGGCTTTTTCTCTGCGCCGGCTGAGACGTTGACGATGAGGAAAAGTGAGAGAAAGACCCAATGAAGAATGCCGGTTTTCATTCCGCCATTTTTCCTTTTATGGCGCCGTGTGGCAATCCTCAAACTGGCGGGATCGGGGAAGCCCCGCCTCGTTGTTAAGGTGGTCAGGGGGTATCAAAGGCTTTCAATTTCCGGTCGAGAAGGAATGGGGCAAACGGAAAGAGCGCGCAGAGAAAGGTGATGACGCACCATTTGAAAGGGAGTCGTTTTTTGACGAGGGCGAGGAAAAGAAACAGACAAAGTCCGAGAAAGAGAAATCCGTGAAGGGATCCGACGATGCGCACGGCCAGCGGCATGTCGGCGAGGTATTTTAGGGGCATCGCGATTCCCAGAAGAATCAGATATGAGATGCCGTCGAGGATCGAAAAAAGCCGGAGTCGGGGAATGATGCTGGATCGAAAAGTCATGACGATGAGTGTTGTCTTTCAGTATCACTCTGACAGAATCTTACGCAAGAATTGAGACTACGATTATGAAATTACCGATTACGATTGTTAGCGCCCTCGGGTTGCTTCTGGTTTCCGTTGGTGCGGCGGAGAAACCCAATATCCTTTTCATTATGGCCGATGATCTCGGGATTGAGGGGCTGAGTTGTTATGGGAGCGATTCATACGAAACACCTCGTCTCGACCGTCTTGCCGCTGAGGGAATGCGATTTTCACATGCGTATTCGCAGCCTTTGTGCACGCCGACGCGGGTGCAAATCATGACGGGGAAATACAATCATCGGAACTGGTTGTATTTCGGAATTCTCGACCCGGTAGAGCGGACCTTCGGACACCTCATGCAGGATGCGGGTTACAAAACCTGCATTGCGGGGAAGTGGCAGTTGCAGTCATATGATCCACCGGAGTGGCCCAATTCCGAGCGTCGTCGCGGCACGGGCATGAAAGTGGAGGATGCCGGCTTTGACGAGTGGTCGCTCTACCATGCCCGGGAGACGGAGGACAAAGGTTCCCGTTACGCCAATCCCAGCTTTGATAGGAACGGAGAGCTGCAAGGACCGCTTGAGGGGCAGTATGGGCCCGATACGTCAGTTGAGTTTCTTTTGGACTGTTTTGAAAACCGGAACGGGAAACCGCTCTTCGCTTATTTCGCGATGGCACTGCCACATTGGCCCATGGTCCCGACGCCGGATTCCGCAGAGTGGAAGGATCCCGCGCATCGTCTAGATGAAAGCGTCGATTTCTTTCCTGATATGGTTCACTACATGGACAAGGTCGTGGGACAGCTTGTTGATGGGCTTGAAAGACTGGGTGAGCGCGAGAAGACGATAGTGATTTTCTATGGAGACAATGGGACCGATGTTCGCGTGACATCACAGTTTCGTGGCGAAGCGATCCAGGGTGGAAAAGCATCGCCGCTTCAAACCGGGATTCGGGTGCCTCTCATCGCGAACTGGCCGGGCAAAATTAAGGCAGGCGAGGTATCAAGTGACCTTGTCGATGCCTCCGATTTCCTCCCGACCTTTGCTTCGCTTGCCGGTTCAGAGATTCCGGGAGACTGGGTTCATGACGGGATCAGTTTCGCTCCGGCCCTTTTTGGCGAAGAGGGGCCGAAGCGGGAAATGGCGTTCTTCTGGTATGACCCGAGACCGGGGTGGGATAAGGAAAAGTTTTCCCGTCATATTTTTGCCCTGAATCATGATTATAAGCTCTTCTCTGACGGGCGTCTGTACGATGTGAAAGGGGACGGACTGCGCGAGGAATTACTGGAAGCCTACAGCCTGACAGATGAACAAGAGGAGCAGCGCGATAATCTTGCCGGCTACATGGCGAAGATGATGTCGGTTCCCATGTCGGAGTCGGCGAAGATTGAGGCCGATGCCTACGGCGATCCCGTGAAGTGACGGTTTCCGGCACCGTCGGGGAAACCGTTATGCTGTGGACCACGATGGGGCAGTGGCGTCGCGAGTGCCGGGCGAATGGATTGAGTTCCGGTTAGACCGGAGTGATCCGGACGGGGCAGACTTTCAGTTCCGCGGTCTGGGTGACGGGGTCGTAGCCCGATCCGGTGAGGATATTCACAGGGACATTGGCAAAGGAAAACGAGGTGAAGACGGTGCCTTTCGGGGATCGATCATTGATCTCGATTTCGATCTCGATCTCGCCACGGGCGCTGACCATTTTTGCCATGGCGCCATGAGCCAGTCCCAGTCGCTCAGCATCCTCCGGATGCACTTCGAGTGTTTCCCGTGAAAGCAGGTACTCGATGCCGGCACTCCGTCCTGTTTGGGTTCGGCTGTGGTAGGCTTCAAGTCGACGCCCTGTCGTTAGCCAGATCGGGAACTCGTCACTGATGACTTCCGCTGGATCGCGATAGCCGACGACGGTGAATTTTCCGCGGCCGTTTTTGAACTCTTTTTCGTGGAGCCGAGGTGTCCCCGGGTGCCCTTTTTCCGGGACCGGCCACTGATACTCGCCGTTCTCGATTCGATCCCAGTCGAGACCTGCATAGATAGGGCTCAGTTCGCAGATCTCGTTGAAAATTTCTTTGGCTGATTCGTATTCAAATCCGGGGGTTCCGAGGCGCTTGGCAATTTCACTGACAATCCACCAATCGGGCTTGGATTCGCCCCATGAGGGAACGGCCTGGCGGAGGCGCTGAACGCGACGCTCGGTGTTGGATTGGACACCATCTGTTTCGCCCCAGGCGGTTGCCGGGAAAACGACGTCGGCGAATTCAGCGGTTTCGGTGCGGAAAATATCGATGACGACGAGATGCTCGAGACTCTTGAGGGCATGCTCACAGTGATTGCGGTCCGGGTCGGTCACAACGGTATTCTCGCCGTCGATGATCATCGCGTGAATGCTCTTCCCGCATTCGTTGAGCGCCGTCACTTTCGTGATGCCGCGTTCGCAGTCGATTTCACGACCGTAGGCTTTGGAGATTTTCTCTACGGCAGCGGGATCGTCGCATGGCTGAAATCCCACAAAATTGTTGGGAACAGCCCCGCAGTCGCCAGCACCCTGAATGTTGTTCTGTCCCCGCATCGGGTTGATGCCGCCGCCTTCAATACCGAGGTTGCCGGTCATGAGGGCGAGGTTGCAAAGTGACTTCACGTTGTCGACGCCACAGATGTGTTCGGTGATTCCGAGGGTGTAGAAAATGGCACCGGGATTGGCTTTTCCGTAAAGCAGTCCGGCTTTTTCAATATCGGCAGCAGGTACTTCGCAGATTTCCGAAGCCCATTCGGGAGTGAACCCCTTGACGTGCTCGAGGAACTCCTCACCTCCGGCGGTCCGGTCTGCGACGAACGATTCATCGACAAGGCCTTCACGCTCGATGACATGAGCCATTGCGAGCAAAAGGGCGACATCAGAGCCTACCCGGATGGGAAGGTGCAGGTCAGCCATCTTCGCAAGTCGCGTCTTTCTCGGGTCGGCGACAACCATCTTCGCGCCGTTCGCAATTGCCTTTTTGAGGCGTGTCGCGGCGACGGGGTGACATTCAGTCATGTTGGTGCCGATCGCGAATATCACATCCGGCTTCTCCATGTCTTTCAGAGGGTTGCTCATCGCGCCTCGTCCTATCGTAGCTGCCAGACCGGCAACTGTGGGAGCGTGTCACGCTCGCGAACAGTTGTCTATATAGTTGGTCCCGAAGCTTGCCCTCATGTATTTCTGCATGGTGTAGGCGGCTTCGTGAGGAGCACGGCCGGAAGCGATTCCGTAGATGCTGTGACGTCCAAATTTATCGCGGACTTTCTGAAATCCGGCAGCGGCAAAATCAAGGGCCTCGTCCCACTCGCATTCGTGAAGCTCGCCGTCTTCCCGGCGAATCAGCGGTTTGCTGAGGCGATCTGCATTTTGAATAAAGTCGAAAGCGAACTGCCCTTTGACGCAAAGTGCGCCTTCATTTGCCGGACCGTCCATGGCCGGTTGCACTCCGACGATCTTGTCGCCTTTGCTGAGAAGATCAACGCTGCACCCGACGCCGCAATAGGGGCAAATGCTGCGGGTCTTTTTCACCTCGCCTTCGGTGTCGGCGTCGCGCAGTGCTTTTTTGTCGCCGAGAGCTCCGGTGGGGCAGGTCTGAACGCACTGACCGCAAAAGGTGCAGTTCGAGTCGCGAAGGTCCTTGTTAAATTCTGCGATGATCTGGGTGTGAAACCCGCGATTCATCACGTTGATCGCGTAGTCACCTTCCTGCTCCGCACATACCCTGACACATCGATAACATGAGATGCAGTTGTCGTAGTCGCGGAGGATGAAAGGGTTTTTGTCCTGCGTATTCGAAGTGCCCGATTTTTTGCCCGTGAAGCGGCCGGTGCGGGCGCGGTATTTGTTTACGAGGTTGGCGAACTCCTGTGAGGCGTAACCGCTCAGTTCATCGACGTCGACTGACTTGTTTTCGGAAACAACCAGTTCGAGGAGCGTCTTGCGATGTTTCTCGATCACTTCGGTTCGTGTCTTCACGACCATGCCTTCGGTGGCTTTGGTAGTGCAGGATGCCACAGGATTGCGAACGCCCTCGACTTCGACCACGCAGAGACGGCAGGCGCCAAAGGCTTCGAGCCGCTTGTCGTAGCAGAGCGTGGGGACTTCCCTGCGATGACGGTCCGCAACTTCGTAGATGGTTTCCCCTTCGGTAAACTCCACAGGATCGCCATCCAGAGTCATATTGCAGACTTTCGGAGGATTGAGGTCTTCGCGAAATTCGGTCATCGATTAAAATATAAACAATTGGCGTTTTCAGTTCAAGGTTCGATCAGGACGTAAATAATTACTTATCAGTGAGATAGGTTTCGACCTGTTCGGGGAAATACTTCATCAGTGAGTCCGTTACATTGGGCGCAGCCATCCCGAGGCCGCAGGCGCTGGTGGCTTTCATGGTTGAGCCGATATCCCGGACTTCAGTGAGCCATTCATTCAGCTCAAGAGGGGAATCCGAACCATCGAGTCTTTCCGTGATTCGTTGAGTGCCGATGCGGCAGGGGAAGCATTTTCCACAACTCTCATGAGCAAAGAACTCCATTGCTCCGTGCGCGATCTCGACCATGTCGCGTGAATCGTCGAAGACCATGATTCCACCGGCCCCGAGAAATGAGCCGCGGGGTTTGATGCAGGCATCGTCGAGAGTGACGTCGAGGTCGTCCCCGGCGAGAAAGCCTCCGGAGAGCCCCGCCATTGTTACCGCCTGAATCGTCCGGCCATCCTTCGGCCCGCCGGCCCATTCGTTGAGAAGGGTTTGCAGTGAAAAACCAAAAGGAATCTCGTAGTTGCCGGGGCGCTGGATGTCGCCGGAGAGGCTGATGAGCTTGGTTCCGGGGTGATCTCCGAGTCCCAGACCTCGATACCATTCCGCTCCGTTTTCGATGATATGAGGAACCGACGCGAGCGTTTCGACGTTGTTCACAGCGGTTGGTTTGTCATTGAAACCGTGGGTAACGGGGAAGGGTGGCTTGTTGCGCGGGAAGGGGTGTTTTCCTTCGAGGCTGTTGAGGAGGGAGCCCTCCTCTCCGCAAATGTAGGCGCCTGCTCCGCGTCGGACATAGAGATTGAAAGTCAGGCCTAAGCCGAGAATGTTTTCACCGAGGAGGCCGCTGGCACGGGCGTCTTCGATCGCGTTTTCGAGAATGGCTTCGGTCTCCGGATACTCGTAGCGGAGGTAAATAAAGCCGAGCGGCGCTCCGGTCGCAAAAGCGGCGAGGGTCATGCCTTCGATCATCGCGAAGGGATCGTGATCCATAATCGCCCGATCTTTGAAGCAGCCCGGTTCGCCTTCATCCGCGTTGCAGACGATGCACTTGGGATTGCCCGGCGCATCGGCGACGGCTTTCCACTTCATCCCTGTGGGGAATCCTGCTCCGCCACGGCCGGCGAGTTTGCTTTTCGAAATCTCCTCGATGACACTTTCGGGAGTCATCGTTGTAACTGCTTTTCTCAGTGCCGCGTAGCCTCCGGTTCGTTGATAGCCTTCAAGCGTGGCCCGCCCCGGCTCTCGAATGCTTGCGAAAACACATTCCTCGAAACCTCCGGGATTTGGCACCGGCATCGGAGTGCCACGGTGTTTGAGAGTTTCTTTACTCGTCCCCACAAGTACTTTGTCGTCGATGATCACGGGGATCATGTCGTCGCATCGACCCGAACAGGGCATAGGCGTTGCTCCTTCCGATTTGAGTGAGTCGAGGAGTTCCTTGCCACCATTTAAACAGCAGATATTACCGGTGCAGACGCGGGGGGCTGTCTTGCCGGGAGCTTCCCGTGAGAAGTGATGATAGAACGTGACGGTTCCCCAGAGTTCGGCGATGGGGATCTTAAGCGCTTCCGAAACGGCTGTGATGCTCTCTTCGCTGAGGTAGGCATCCCGGTTGTGCAGGGCGTGAAGGATAGGAAGGAGAGGTGCGGGTTCATCTATCCACCGCTCGATAATCTCTTTGTTGGTCGCTTTCGCCATAGAACAGAGATTGTGAAGAAAAGGGGACCTCCGGTCAAGAGTGCATCAGCCTTGATGACTGCACTTGATCGTGTTGCCGCCGCTACTTCCGAATCAGTTCGATTGAGTGGACGTCGATCGCTTCGGTTCCGACGATCTGAGCGTTGCCGAGAGTGAGGGTGCCTTTGCCCGCTTGAAGCTTGATCGTTCCGAGTGAGAGTGGTTTGAAATCCTTTACGAAATAATGAGACTCAGCGACCCGCTCTTTAGATTTGTCGTAGAGCGGGGGATCGAATGCTTCGGTCACGGTAGTGCGGGTTGAAACCGTTGCAGGAGCCCCGCCCTCAGCAAAGGCGAGTTCAACGCTTACCCCGACGTCTTCAGGACGGCAGGTGTAATAGACGAACGCTTCGAAGATACCCGTCTCAGCTGTTTCAATGGTCCAGGTGATGGCGTCACTCTCCCCGGTCCAGTTCTCAAAAAAGGAGTTGTTGGGAGCCTTGGAACTGCGGCGAATTCCGGCCCTGGTTTCGGGGCTGCCTTCCAGTGCACGTCCGTCGCGGGCGGGGAGCGTGGTCGATTCTGAGTAGCCGACCGTGAAAGGGCGATCCTTAGACCTGGAGACCTCGCTTTTCATTTTCTCCCGGTAGAGGGAGAGAGCTGTTGTCAGTCTCTCTTTTACTTTCGGGTATTGATCCGAGCATTCGTGGTTTTGCCCCCGGTCCTCGTTGATATTGAAGAGTTGCCCTCCATGATCGAGGCGGAAGTCACCTTCACGTGCGGTGTGGCGTTTCCCCCAGCTGCTGAAGAGAACGCGCGTCGGCTCGTGTGATTGAAACTTTCCGAGGAGGTGGGGAGCGAACGAGTAACCGTTGATGGGAAATTTTGACTTCGGCTCGATCCCTGCGAGTTCTGCAAGTGTGGGGAAAAGGTCGATCGCTCCCGAAACCCGGTCGACCGTCTGTCCGGAGATGACTTTCCCCGGCCACCTGAGAAAGAATGGTGATCGAAGCCCCCCTTCGTCGACGGAACCTTTCTTTCCTTTCATCCCGCCATTCCAGCGAAAAGAATTCGGCCCGTTGTCGGAGAAGTAAACGACGATGGTGTTCTCAGCGAGATTCAGAGCTTCGAGCTTTTCAAGAATGCGCCCGACGTTCCAGTCAATGTTTTCGCACATTGCGAGGGCGGCCCTCGTCATCATGATGTCTTCTTTTTCCGGGTCACGGTATTTCAGTTCCGGATCAACGTCTTTGAATTTCGCGTAGAAGTTATCATCCACCATCATCGGGGAATGAGGGGTGTTGTAGGGGATATAGCAGAAAAACGGGTTGTCCCTGTTTTCCTCTATGAAAGAAATGGCCTTGTTAGTGAAATCGTCGACCACGTATCCTTCGCCCCTGACTTTGGCTCCGTTGTGGTCGAGAGGAGGAGAGAAGTAATGTCCCCAATGCCCCGAAGTGAAGCCGTAAAATTCGTCGAAACCCCGATCGTTGGGGTGATAGGGTGATTGTGTTCCGTTGTGCCATTTGCCGAAGGCTCCGGTTTTGTAGCCATTGCTTTTGAACAAATCGGCAATCGTCGTCTCGTCACGGTTCAACCTTCCTTCGCCCTCGCTGACTCCAGTGACCCCGGTCCGCAAGTGATAGCGGCCCGTAAGGAATTCGGCTCTTGTCGGGGCGCAAACGGCGCAGACATAGAAGTTTTCCAGAGTCGCCCCGTCGTGTGCGAGAGAATCAATGTTAGGAGTAGAGAGGTTCGTGTTCCCGTTTACGCTCAGGTCTCCCCAGCCCTGGTCATCGGTCAGGAAGATGACGATGTTGGGACGGTCCGCCGATTGTAGCGATGAAACGAACAACAGGGAGAAGAGGAGAAGGATACGGCGCATGATCGTGGGAACGGACTATTCTTCAATGAATTCCTTGAAGTACCCTTCGACCGCGTCGTTATCCGCTCCGCCTTTGTGGAAGACAAAGCGCCAGCGAAAAGTGCGGCTCTCGCCGTTTGGCAGTTTCATCGCCCCGGCCTGTGGGTCCTCCAGCTTTTCGAAGAAATGCTTCCCGTAAATGTTGGCGGTGATGAGGCCGTAGTCGCGGGAATGCCAGTAGGTCGGGTAGCGGGGATTGGAGGGATGGTCCATGATCACGATTCCGACCGGCTTGCCATCGACTTTCCCGTAGGAATGCACCCAGCGGGCTTTTTTGCCCCAGGTTGCTGTGTCCTTGATTCCTTCGCTGTTGATGAGATGGCCCGTTCCCTCCTTCGCTTTGCCCCCAATTTTGGTGCGGTGAACGACCTGCAAATCCGAGGCGACGCGAATCGCCATCCCGGCATCTTTTTCGTCGTTGAATGACACGTCGCCGTTTGAGGCGTGGAAGGTAATCGTCATGTCAAGGATGCGCGCGTCGGCATTTCCCGAGAACTGCACTTTGCGAGTGTCTGTCATCACGATGTTCCCGTCAGGAGCTTCGTAGTTGTTCGTCGCTACAAAATAGCCACCGTCTTCCCCTTCGACTTTTTCGAGAAATTTCTGATGAACGGTGTATCCCGGTTTGCGGCCTTTGTACTCCTTTGTCGCCCAGAAGGTAAAACCGTTCACGTCGGAGTGGGCGAACCAGAGAGATTGGTGGTGGGGGTGATCAGTGTCTTCGCCTGTGCTCTCTTCGAAGGGAAAGCGACGCGTCATTTTTGTGCCGCTAGGACCTACGATGGGATAGAAGGCCGGGAAAAAGCGTCCCTCGTCATTGAAACGGTATTCGGTGAAAAGTTCGCCATCAAATTCGACCCGGAGGCGGTCTTCCAGTTCGGTGAACGATACAGAAGCGGATTTTGAGTCTTCTGCCGTGACCGCAGTCACCGTCAGAGCCAAAAGGAATGTCAGCAGTTTTCTCATGGGGCGGAGTTTAGACTGCCGATCTTCATTCAGGGAATCGAAAGGTCCAACGTGATAACGTTAGGCGTTAACGTCTTAGCGCCAGTGAGGTGTCATAGCGTGCCAGTAGCACAGGAGCAGCGTATTTCTCTGTTCGAATTGAGAACGATTCACCCGCTTCCGCATTGCGGTAGAAAACTTTCCATTCCCCGGTGTCGTTGTTGGAAAATTCTTTGATCTGGCGCAAGGGCCGCCAACCGGCGCGGCGAAGACCACGCTCATCCATCGCATTTTCCAACCAGTCGCCGCTGCTGTTGCCGCCACCTTTCCAGCGGGTGCTTGTGGCGATGAAAACGAGACCGGCCGATTTAACTTTAACCCTTAATTCTCCGCTGTGCATGGGTTGCACTGAGAAGCGAACGTCAGAGAGTTCTTCCGGAACGGTCTCCCATTGATAGCGATCTGACATGCCATAGCAATCGACGCCCCGCTTCAACTCTCTCCAAACCAGTGCCTCCGATTCCTCAAAGGTGGCGAGGTCCGCCGAAGGGACTGTGCCGCTGATAACGTCGAAAGCGTTTCTGGAACTCTGTGCCTCGGCATTGAGCATCGTCAAGCCGGTGGCGATGACCATCGGGAGCAGAGTGAGCGCTTTCATAATTGCGATGGTAGGGATTGCTCCAAATCATGTCAATCGGGTTCAACCCGCGAGAAAGGTGTCGAGAGTCTTCTTGTCTGCTCGAATCATGGAAATCGATTCTTTCAGGAGAGTGGGATCTTTGTGGTCCCTGTATTCCATGTGCAGGGAAATCGGACCCGTGTATTTTGATTTTTTGAGCAGTTTAAAGAAGGCGGGGTAGTCAACCGGACCGGTCCCGAGGGGAACATTGACGGGCCGTTTTTTTCCGTCCTCCCAAATACAGTCTTTGCAATAGACCATCCCGAAATGCGGTCGCATCAGTTGGAACTCCGTGGGCCAGGACTGGCCGCCTTCGACGGTGGCGTGTCTTATGTCAAAGGCGACACCTGATGAATCAGCCGGAAGGGTTTCCAGCACTTCGTGAAGATCCCAGAGCCCCGATCCGAAACGTCCGGCTCCGGCGTGGTTTTGATAGAGCGGGCGAATTCCGAGCGGGGTGCAAAAAGAGACCAGATCCCCGAAGGTGCTTTTGATCTCCCTGATTTGATCAGGGAGAGGAGTGTCAGGATTGTATTTGATCGATCCCATCCGGAAACGTTTCACGCCGAGCTCTGCTGCTGTCCTGATGACTCGTCGGTGCAACTCGGAATCCACCGTATTCACATCGGTTGTCATGATCGTCATGGCAACGCCGCTCTTTTTGAGCGCTTCGATCTGTTTTGGGAGATCTTCCTCGACCCGTTCCGGGACGACGTGTCCGTCTTTCCTCACGGTGCCTTCGATACCGGCGAATCCCAGCTCCGCGGTCAATTCCGCGAGAGCTTCATAGCTGAGGTGCTGGAGCGGCTTCGTGAAAACGCAGATTTCATTACTGAGGGACGTTTTCGCCGCATTCGAAACTGAGGGGAAGGTCAGCGCTGTCGCAGCGGAAGCGGCTGCGGCATGTAGGAAATTGCGGCGGGAGTGATCTGTCGTCATACGCCGGGAGAGTGACGTAAATGGGAATATCAGGCAAGGTTCTGCGCTTGGCGGTATCGTGTCCTCACCTCGGTGTAGTCTACCACGCAACTCGCGACCGAGGTTGTTCGTTCCTTTTGATGGCTCTGAAAAGACTCTCAAAGAACTCAGGGTATAAGGTATTCAAAGAGGCCCTATCCGCTAATTGACTAAGCTGAATTGTAAAGCGAAGTTAATTCGATATTTTAACCGATAACTACTTGTAGAAAATTCAATTAGGTTTGACCCTGTATAGGTTTTGCCGGTTATTTGACATCGACCTGCCACTTCGAATTTCGAGTGGAATTTCAGTGGGTACGCGGGTGTTTTACTCTATTCGCTGAAGAAAACTGAAAATGAGCACCCCTAAGGCATTCGTATCGTATTCATGGGATGATGACTCCCACAAGGAGTGGGTCGCGACATTGGCAGCCCAGCTTCGCGACGATGGCATCGAGACAATGCTTGATCAGTGGCATGCTGTACCCGGCGACCAGTTGCCGGCGTTCATGGAGACGGAGATCCGCGAGAACGACTACGTTCTAATTGTCTGTACACCCAACTACAGGTTAAAATCGGACGAAAGAAAAGGCGGTGTTGGCTATGAAGGGGATATCATGACTGCAGAGGTTCACACCCAAGGTAATCATCGGAAATTTATCCCGATCCTTGCCCAAGGGGAATGGGTTGAATCGGCGCCCTCTTGGCTCAAGGGAAAGTACTATATTGATCTTAGTACGACTGAGCGACGAACGAAGAACTATTCAGATCTCACGGCCACCCTTCTCGGCATCAGAGCTTCTGCGCCCCCAGTCCGGCCCGCTAGGAAGAAGTTGATAGCAGAATCACCTAGAGAGTCATCACTGGATGCACCAATCAAAATTGTTGGAGTGATTGTTGATGAGGTTACGGAGCCGACGATGGATGGCGCACCCGGTTGCGCTTTATACACCGTTCCGTTTCGCCTGAGTCGGAAGCCATCGGCGATTTGGTCTGAGATATTTGTTTATACATGGAACTCACCTCCTCAATATACCTCGATGCATAGACCCGGCATTGCCTCGGTTTCGGGGGCGAAGGTCATTCTGGATGGAACAACGATTGAGGAGGTGAAGCTGTATCACAGGGATACTCTGGTTCTCTGTGTAGACCTAGCAAATAAGGAGGAGGCTAAATACCTCGAACGAAAGCGCCGGGAGGAAGAGCGGAGGCGTGAACAATCAGATTCACATCGGCGATCGGTTGAAAATCTCGCGGATGATTTGACCTTCGAGTAACGAGCAGCGAACAAGGCGCAGATAATCAAGCCGCTGCCGTCGTGAATTCGAAAGCTGAATGAAATCTACAGCCCTTAACTTCGTATCGGAAATGCGCCATCGGCAGTGACTTGCACCGTTTTAATATTGGGTATAGAAAATGAAATTGCTCCGTAGGTTTTCGCTCCCTCCTTTGGATAGCTCGGTTTTGGAAACTATCGGCGCACTTACTGCAGTTCTTGGGGGTGGACTTTGTGGATTGGGATTGATTGTTAAGGATGGAACTCATGGCGTTGAAAACTGGAAAATCGTGGTGATTCCGGGATTCTCGTTTCTTGTATTTGGCATTGGAATGTCACTAAGACTGATGTTGTTTTCAGTTCCTCTCGCCACGATCTTAGCTGCTTTGGGAGGATCACTTGCTGTGGGCAGCGTTTTCCAAGTCCCTTTTCCATGGAGTCTAATCAATATTTCATTTGGAGTTATCGGATGCTTACCTGCTTTCGTTTTGCTCAGGCACTTTTTTAAGTGGATTCTCCACGGATAGGACAGTAAGCCGAAGGAGAGAACCTGATGCAGTAGCGAGCCGGTTGGTCCGATTATGCTTAGCAGTCACTTTGGAAAAATGAAGCATTTTGGCGGTTAGCCTTTCGCTGATGTTGTGCGGTCTGCGGTGCTCTGAGCATGTCGCTCCTCACCTGTTCTTGCGGAATCAGGGACAAATGAAAAGTTGAAGATCAAGTGCCGGGAGATAGTCTCCTCAGGCCATGATAGATCACACTGTTAATCAACTTCGCGAGGGCCGTTTCCGGCTTTTTCTGCTTCTCTGCGGGGCACTTGCGATGAGTCAGCCGGGGCGTGCTGAGGAAGCGCTTCCCTTCGCCCCTTCGCAAATATGCCGTTACAGCGTTGATAATATTCCACGGTCCATAGCGATTCGTCAGGGTGCTGGTATTTGGTTCGGATATGATCTGGAGAAGGCTCTCGTTTTTAAAGTCTGGAAGTCGCCCGAGAACAAGCCGGGTGTGATTGTAAAGTCTTTCAAGGCTCAGTCTTCAGGGGCTGCTCTGTTTGAAGGGGAGACTTCGGAAGGTTGGCAAATAGCGAGAGGAGGAAAAAGTCTTCCCCTGACGGCCCGCTATCTCGGCTGCACTCAACACAAAGAGAACTTCGAACTCCGCTGGGAGCTCCGCTATCCTGACGGAACGATAAATATGAGTGAGCGCATTGCGGTCACTCCTGCTACAGCGGGAGCTCCGCCAACTCGCGAGTTGCGTGTTGAGTCATTGCCTGAAGGGGCTTCTCTGGCTCTTCCTGCTGCATACTTCGAGGCCTGGGAGTTAACCGGACCTGATCGAAAACCAGTGAAAACTTTTACCGCTGCGGCATGGCACCAACTTTCTCTGCGATGAAAAATTCTCTCTCTGCTTTAGCTTTTTTTGCGCTCACTTTCCTCGTGCCGGTAAGCGTGATATCCGAAGAACTGGACCTTCTCTCAACCGACATTTTTGCGAAGGGGCCAAACGCGTATAATGGGGATGTCCTCGAGATAACGAAAGGGCGGGGCGCGACGATCGGTTGGTATATCAACGCAAAAAAGGCGGAGGAAGTCCGGGTCAGTATTGAGTATGCCTGCGCCGCACCGTTGAATCAGGATTATCAGCTGTCGTTTGATGGTATCGATCAATTCTGGAAGGTGGTGCCCACGGAAGGTAAGGATTTGAAACGCGTCGAACTGGGCGTTTTTCCCATTCGTGAAGGGCTTCCTGTTCTTGTCTTGTTAGTTCCTCCTTCAGGGACCAAATATAAGCACCCGGTGCGTTTTCGAAAATTGATCGTTGAGAGCAAGATTCCCGGGAACCTCACCCGGGTGCAGGCGATCAAGGAACCGGATGCGCCGGTTTCATCGCCCGGCTTCGGTTCGAAACTTTCACAAGCACATCCTGCTCTCAAGGTTCGGGATCTTCGGGATGAGAACCTCACCTTGCGTGTCAGCGGGATGAAGATGAGAACTGAAAATGAACTGATCCTTACGACCTGGGATGGTGATCTTTACTCTCTCGATCTCAGTGCCGTTCCCGAAACGGGGCCTCCGCCGTATCGACGTATCGCCCGTGGCCTGTCGGAGCCGATGGGACTTGCGGTTTCGGGGGAGCGGATTTTTGTGACGGAGAAAAATCAAGTCACTGAGTTAATCGATGAAGACGGCGATGGCTTCTTTGAGACCTATCGTTGTGTTTCGAATGACTGGCCCAGTTCGATGGACTATCACGAGTATCTTTTCGGGTTGGTTGCGAAAGAGAAGTATCTGTATTTCACCGCCAGTGTCGGCATGGCCCGGCGGGGGATTGATAACTTTCAGCCGCCACTGCGCGGAAGTGTTTTCAAAGTTCACATGGATACCGGGGCAACGGAAGTTGTGGCCGGCGGGTTGCGCACGCCCGACGGGATTGGAGAGGCCGCTGACGGGGGGCTTCTTGTAACTGATAATCAGGGCGAGTGGTTGCCGGCGAATAAGCTTATCCATGTAAAGAATGGCGCTTTCTATCAGTTTCGAAGCACGGCGCCATGGCATCCTCTCGATGTTCCCAAAGCAAATCCGCCTGCAGTGTGGCTGCCACTCGGGGAGATCGGGGCGTCGCCGACCGAGCCGATTTTGTTTCCCTCCAGCTGGGGGCCATACGCAGGACAGGTTCTCTTTGGTGATGAAACTTTCGGTGGCTTGCAGCGCGCTTTTCTTGAGGAAGTGGATGGCGTCACTCAGGGGGCGGCCTTCCGCTTTTCACAGGGCTTCAGGCATCATTTTCATCGTCTTGCCTTCACTGCGAGCGGGGAACTTTATGCCGGCGGAATCGCCCGGGGAAGTGATCAGGGATACATCGATCGGGTCAGTGGTGTAACGAGGATTCGCTACACCGGAAAAGAAGTGTTTGAGCCGCTGGCGGCCCGGCTCCGGACCAACGGTTTGGAGATCGAGTTCACGCAACCGCTGGCGGAGAATACGGGTTGGAATCCGGCCGGCTATGACGTTACGCAATGGGGCTATCAGGCGACTCAAACTTATGGCGGCCAGAAGGTCCGTCATCGCCGTGCCGGAGTGAGTTCCGCGACTGTCTCGGCGGACCGGCGACGGGTCTTTCTGGAAATCGATGGAATCCTTCCGGAGGAAGTTCTTCACGTGCGCATTTCGAAATTGTTCTCCTCGGAAAGCGGTGAGCCGATTCGGGCCGGTGAGCTGTGGTATACGGTGAATCGCGTTCCCGCTGATTTACCGGGCGAGGTAAAGGAAGTTCCTTCCGGTTCCTTTGCTCAGGTCGAGCCCTTCTTCCACTTTACGAAAGGAGATCCCGGTCAGGTCCTGTTCCAGACTTATTGTGCGTCCTGTCACAGTCTCAATGGAACGAAACTGGTGGGACCGAGTTTTAAAGGGCTTGCTGGATCCCAAATTAAAGTGAAAGACCCCGCCAGTGGGGAGACTCGCAGCATCGAGGTGACTGCCGATTACCTTCGCGAGTCTATTCTCGACCCGAACGCATTGCTGGCCGAAGGCTATCCGGAAAACCTGATGCCGCCGATTGGCGCAATCCTAACTGATACGCAATTGGATGACCTCGTGGACTTCATTATCAAGGCTTCGCCGAAACCCTGATTCGCCGCGGCATCATCATTCAGTTCTTTGAAACGGTGTATCTCCAGATTTGTCGAAAACTGAACAGGGTATCGTCTCTGACTCAACAGGGTTGGGTCGGAGCGATTGACTTTTTCCGGGGAGGTTTCTAACCTGTTTCCGGAAAGTTGCTATCAAGTGGAGCTGGTATGTTCCGGGCAGTCAGAAGAATCCATGAAACTGAAACCGTTTCTGAACTCTCAGATGTTGCCGATAGTGTGATTCTAAAATGCGGACGATATGGCAAAAGCTCTAACCACTTCCCGATTTGAAGCGAAGCTGCTCCGTCCTGTGAAACCGGGAAAGGGTGAAGCCTGGAGCTTTTTTGTTTTACCTGAGGAGGTGAGCAAGACGCTCCCGAGGCGCGGCCGGACGACTGTTTCGGGAATGATTAACGGGCAGCCTTTCGAGGTCACGCTGGAGCCCGATGGGCAGCTGAGCCACTGGATGAAAGTCGACGATGAATTCCGTCTCGCAGCAGGAGCGGAGATCGGGGAAATGGTTTCTATCGAGCTTTCCCCGGTAAAGACTGAGCCGGAACCCGATCTTCCGGCTGATTTTCAAGCGGCTCTCGACGCAAGCCCTGAAGCAAAGTCGATCTGGGATGACACGACAACGATTGCACGCGTGGACTGGATTCATTGGATCACCACTGCGAAACAGCAGAAAACGCGCGAGCGCCGGGTCGCCAACGCCTGCGAGATGCTCGCATCGGGGAAACGGCGGGTCTGTTGTTTTGACCCGTCCGGTTTCTACAGTAACGCTTTCAGCGCTCCGGCGACGGTTGATTGATCGGCACTGCCTGTGAATCAGTCGGTATTCCAGTTTTCCCTCACCAACCAGAGTTCCATTTCGCCTTTGCCTTTGATGGGGATGCTGCCGCGGGATTCGAGTTCGAACGTGCCCCGGACGAGATCGGCGGTGGTGGAGGAGATCTGGATCTGGCCGGGGATACCGCTGGATTCGATTCGCGAGGCGGTGTTGACGACGTCTCCCCAGACGTCGTAGGCAATTTTACGTTTTCCAATGACACCGGCAATGAGCTCGCCGGTGTGCACGCCGATGCGCATGTTCAGTTTGCCGCCGGAGCATTCGAGGGGGACACTTTGCACGGCTTTGAGCATGTCCTGCCCCGCCTTGATAACGTTTTTGGCGGCTTCCTGTTTGTCTCCTGAAAGACCTCCGCAGAGCATGTAGGCATCGCCGATCGTTTTGATTTTCTCGAGATCGTAACGGGTGCAGATATCGTCAATGAGAGAGACCACTTCGTTGAGCCAGGCGACGAGATCGGCTGCGGAGGTTTTCGCGGCGAGCGGGGTGAACCCGACGATGTCGGCGAAAAGAACGGTGATGCCGTCGTGGCGGTCGGCGATGATGCCGTCCGAGCTCTTGAGTCGTTCGGCAATCGATTCCGGCAGAATATTCAGGAGAAGGCGGTCGGAGCGTTCGCGTTCGTTTTCGAGATGTTTTTCGTGGCGCCGGTTCACGGCCCTGGCGGCGAATGAAGAGGGGATTGCGAGAAGGAGTCCGATCCCGATGGATCCCAGAATAAGCGTGGCCCGCAGCTTCGCCAATGCGTTCTCGACGGTCTCGGTGTTCTCGTGCGTGGCCACGGTCCAGTTCGTGCCTTTGATGGGCTGCATGTGGACGATTTCGGATTTTCCCGTTCCCGTTGTGAGCCTGCCTGATTCGGTTTTGGCCCGTGCGATTGCCTCGACCCAGGGCTCGGCGGTGGGCTGAGGGGTGATGCCTGTTTCGGTGGAAATAAATTGAATATCCTTTCGCGCGATGCTTTTTCCGATCGCCTCTGCGAGGGGGTGGCAAATGAGACTGGAATCGGCCCGGTCGACGATACACGAGTAGCCCCGGTTGACATCGGCACCGGTGAGGATCGCCTGAAGGTCGGCGCTCACGTCCTTCGGTTTGTGCCCGTCTTTCAGGCGTAACTCGGCGAAGCGTGCCAGAGAGCGGGCGCGTTGCTCGTTGTTGTCTGACTGAACCGTCAGGTATTGGGTCTCCATCTTCCGTATGATAAACGGAACGATGGCGAGTCCGACGAGTGTGGTGATGCCTCCAACGGCGAGAAAGGTGAGGGTTGCGAGTTTGAATAAATCGCGCCCGGATCGCTTTGTGGAGGTGATGGAGTTCATCGGGGAGGACGTTTAGAACGGCAATTTGCCTCCGCCTCCACCGCCGAACTGTTTCATCATCTGGGACATCTTGCCCTTGTTGCGCATCATCTTGCGCATTTGGCCGAATTGTTTGAGGAGTCCATTCACCTGCGTCACGGAGGTGCCGCTTCCCGATGCGATGCGTTTGCGACGGGATGCTTTGATGATCTCCGGTCTCGTTCGCTCTTTTGGTGTCATTGATAGGACGATGGCCTCCATGTGCTTCATGCGCTTCTCATCGATGTTGACGCCTTTGAGCTTGTCTCCCATGCCGGGAACCATTCCGAGGATGCTCTGCATGCCTCCCATTTTGTTCATCATGCGCATCTGCGAGAGGAAGTCATTGAAGTCGAAGGCGTTCTTCTTCATTCGCTCCGCCATGCGCATCGCCTCGTCCTGATCGATTGCCTCGGCGGCTTTTTCGACGAGGCCGACGACGTCGCCCATCCCGAGGATTCGTCCGGCCATGCGGTCGGGAACGAAGGCTTCAAAGTCGGAAACTTTCTCACCGACACCGACAAACTTAATCGGCTTCCGGGTCACCGTCCGCATCGAGAGGGCTGCACCACCCCGTGCGTCACCGTCGAGCTTGGTGAGGACGAGACCGGTCACTCCTATCATTTCGTCAAAGGTCTTTGCGACGTTGACGGCCTGCTGACCGGTTGCGGAGTCAGCGACAAGAAGGGTTTCTTTTGGTTCGAGAAAACGGTGGAGTTGCTTGAGCTCTTCGACGAGAGCGTCGTCGACTTCCTGACGTCCTGCGGTGTCAAAAATGATCGCAGTTCCGTTTTGATCGTCGGCCCATTTCAGGGCTGCTTTGGCGACCTTGAGAACATCTTTCTCGCCGGGCTCGGGCTGAAAAACGGGGATGTCGATCTGTTTACCGAGAGTCACGAGCTGTTCAACCGCAGCTGGGCGATAGAGGTCACAGGCGACGAGAAGTGGGCGGCGCCCGTCCTTGCGGAGGTGCAGGGCGAGCTTGGCTGATGTCGTTGTTTTACCGGCACCGTTGAGACCGACCATGAGAATTCTGGCCGGAGGATTGAGGTCGAGGGGGGCAGCGTCGCCGCCGAGGAGTTCGGCGAGTTCGTCGTTGAAAATCTTAACGATCTGCTGGCCCGGCTGAATGCTTTTGAGCACCGCTTCCCCTAGCGCCTTTTCTTTTACTTTGGCGATGAACTCTTTTGCGACGGAGAATTCCACGTCTGCCTCGAGCAGAGCGAGTCGAACCTCGCGAAGGGCATCGGTGATGTTTTTCTCGGAGAGCTTTCCGTGACCGCGGAGCTTCTTGAAGGTTTCCTGAAGGTTGTCTGAGAGATTGCTGAACATGTCTTGAAAAAAGTAGAGAGAAAAAGAGGAAGGGAGGGCGTGGTAAACAGAGATGAGTAACGGCTATAACGAGGCTGTTGGCTTTTCGGGAGCCTTCTTCTCGTTTTCGGTGGAAAGGGGAGTGTTCTCGCCCGGTCTGGTGGTCTCGTCTGAGAGGTAATCGGCGGTGAGATCAATCGTGAAGTTCCAGCCAATGATCTCAGCTTCTGTATTGCCGGCGTGTCGGAAGCCCAGTTGCACACCGCATTCTTCGCTGCGGAGTCGCTGGGGAATCTGATAACTGACGATGCCGCTGTCGGGATCGAATGCGTGAGGCACTTTTCCAAATCCGGTGATGCGCATTGAGATGCTGTCGGCGACGACGCCGTCCAGTTTGGAAAGGTCGACCTCGATGAGGGGAAGGCGGTTCCCAATCGTGGAATTAGCGGGCGGTAGCACCGTCACGAGTGGCGACTGTTTTTCGCCTGTTTCGTCTTTCGAGGCGGTCATGAGCTTCCGTCCCGTCGAGGTGATGTTGCCACCGCCGAAACTGATCGCGGGATCAAAGTTGGCGAGGGTGGTTCCGTGGACGACGTAGCGACCCACTTCCATATCCTCGACTTCCCAGTCGGTTTTCTTGCCGTTCACGGTGAAGCAGGCTTCGTAGCCATATTCTTCCGCAAGTTCGAGAACCTGGTCGTTGTAGATGCCGTAGGGAAATGCGAAGGTCTTCTCAAGAGCTCCGGTGTCTCCAAAATTTTCGACAAGAAATTCATAGGACTCTTCGAGCTCGACCCGGAGCCATTCGAGATAAGCGGCCTCGGAGCGGCCTCCCTTGCTGGACATGTTCTCGTGGCTGACTGAGTGGCTGGAAATGGTGCCTCCGTTGGCGGCAAGTTCCCTGATCTCTTCATGCGTCAGAGAGCGCCCCCCGACGCCGATGTAATTTTTGTAGAGAAATACGGTGAAGGGGTAGCCGAATTCTTTCATCACCGGCATCGCGAGGGTGTGAGTTGCTTTCCAGCCATCGTCGATCGTGATCATGACGCACTCATTGGGGATCTTACCTTTGCCCTGTTTCCAGTTCAGATACTGGCGCATGCTGATGACTGGTAGCTCAGCATCTTTGAGCGCCTGCATTTGATTGCGGAAATCATCGATGTTCAATTTCATGTCGTTGTCGGACTTGCCTTCAACGAAATCGTGATAGCCGAGAATCGAGACGCGGGCCTCTTTGTTCACGATGGGCTCCATTTTCACCGGCTCCGGGGGAGGGGGAATGTCTTCGGGCGGGATCGCCTCTGCAATTTCGGTTGAGGTATCGCGATCGAGGGCTTCCTTGAAAGAATCGGCGAGGGACGAGACTTTTTCGCAACCGGTCAGGCCGAGAAGGGCGGTGAGGGGAAGCAGGAGCAATGAGCTGGGAAGCGCTTTCATTTGACGGGGGAACCGGTTGAATTGGAAACTAAACCCAGTATAGGCGGGATTTGGCCTCTGAAAACCGCGAAATCGTCCCTGATGCGTCGGGAGATCGTTTGCGATTCAGGGTGGGCTGGATTATCAGTTTAGGGAAATTTAACCGACACTCAAGTTATGGCAGATCAAGAAATCGAAATCACCGCTTATTTGAAGACCTTTTGCGGATGGAGCGAGGGCGTACGCGCCATTTTCCGGAAGTATGAACTCCCTTACGAGGAAAAGGACATCATCAAAAACCCGGCGTTTCGCTGGGAAATGGAACAGAAAAGCGGTCAGCCGCTCTCTCCCTGTGTCATCGTGAACGGCACAATGCTTCCCGACGTCAGTGGCGAGGAAGTTGAGGCCTGGATGATCGAAAACGGAGTTGTAGGCAGCAGCGATAAAGAGGCTGATGCACCGATTGATTCAGCCTGCACCGATGAGCAGCACGCTGCGATGGATGCGGCAGCTCGCGCCGGGGTTGATCCCTCAGCGACTCCCAATGTTCGAATCATCGAATAGAAATTCTGGTTGCCGGGTTTAACCATTTTCCACGCTAGGTATGCCTGCAGGTAAATCTCCGAAAAAGGGGCTTGGTAAAGGGCTGAATGCTCTTATCAAAGCCCCGTCCTCCATGTCTCCGCCCCCAACGGGTGGAGGAGAAGATCTCGAGCCCGGAGACCGGGTTCTCAGCGTGGTTCTGGATAAGGTGGTTCCTTCCCCTTTACAGCCGAGGACACATTTTCAGGAGGACCAGCTCAACGAACTGGTCGAATCGATCCGTGAGCACGGGATTATCCAGCCGCTCATCGTTCGCGAGGTGGACGGGAAATATGAGCTCATCGCCGGTGAGCGACGCTTCCGGGCTTCAACCAGGTTGGGCCTTACCGAAGTGCCCGTGATTCTGAGGGAAGCTTCTGATCGCGACGTCCTCGAGATGGCGTTGATCGAGAACCTTCAGCGCGAAGACCTCGATCCTCTTGAGGAAGCGGTCGCCTACGACAGGCTGGCAAAGGAATTCGGGCTCAAGCAGGAGGAGATCGCCCAGCGGGTCGGAAAGAATCGTGCGACGGTCTCGAATGCGATTCGACTCCTCGATCTCGATGAGCAGGTTCAAACGATGGTTTCGCGGGGAATGATCAGCGCCGGTCACGCCAAGGCGATTCTGGGCATCAAGACCAAGGCCGAGCAGCGCATGGTTGCCGACATGGTCGTGCGGAAGAAGATGAATGTTCGTGACACCGAGAAATTGGTTTCCGACCAGATTAACGGCAAGAGCACTCCGAAAAAGACCGCTAAGCCGAAAATTTCGCCCCAGGCTGAGGTTTATATCCGCCAGATTCAGGATCAGCTTCGCAGCCGCTATGCGACCAACGTCGCGATCACTCATGGCGACAAGCGCGGAAAAATCGAGATTGAGTATTACGGGAACGAAGACCTCGGTCGCGTTCTCGAACTCATGGGTGTGAGCGTGGACTGACCCTTTTTTGCGGCGAACCCTTAGCTCATGAAACTCGCTTCCCCGTTCACGGCAATCGTCATCGCGGGCATTCTCTGTGCCTGCTCAGAAGGGGCGAAGTTTGAATACGACGAAGCCAAAGCCCTTCAAAAAGAGGTTTCGGGAGAGAACGCTTTTGCTCATGTCGAGGCGCTCGTTGGATTTGGCCCGCGTCCCGCTGGATCTGATGCGATCGAGGAATCCCGTCTCTACATCGAGAAATCACTCGGCGACCTGGGGTGGTCTGTTGAGCGTCAATCCTTTGAAAGCCTGACCCAGCAGGGTAAGAGAACTTTCGTGAATTTGCGGGCCCGGTTCGGCGGCGCTGACCGCCGGGACGACGATGTGAGGGGATTGCTCTGTTCGCACTACGATACGAAGTATTTTGAAGCGTTTGAATTTGTCGGGGCGAATGACGCGGGATCGAGCACAGGTTTGCTCATCGAACTCGCGCGGGTTCTTGCGTTGAATCCTCAGGTTGCAAATGAGATTGAGCTCGTCTTTTTCGACGGGGAAGAGGCTTTTGGTTCCAACATCACGGGGAAAGACGGGCTTTTCGGGAGCAAGCACTACGCGGCGCAAATCGTCGCGGAGAATCGCAAAAAGCGGCCTGAGTGGGGAATTCTTCTCGACATGGTCGGTGATAAGAATCTGAACATTCGCGCAGGCGTGCGTATTCCCCGTTCCGGTCTCCGTGAACTCGCCGAAGCGAAAGAGAGTGGCTACCTCGTGGATATTGAGAAGGTTCAGGAGCGGGTTGATCAGATGTCCCGTGAGCTTCTTTCCGCGTCGGATGATTTGGAATTGCGGTCATACATCGGGATCAGCCCGGATTACATCGTCGATGATCACGTTCCCCTCAATGTCGTCGCGGGGATTCCCACGATTGATCTGATCGATTTTGATTTTCCCTACTGGCACACTCAGAATGACACGCTCAGTGAGATCAGTGCCGAAAGCCTTGAGATCACAGGGCGGGTCACTTTGCAGCTCGTTGAGAAATATTTGATGCCGTAGAGGCGTTTCTCCCCGGGCTACGGGAACGAGGGGCGTTGTCCCTGCATCCCTTTCCAGTTTTGAAAGGCGAGCATTCCGAAAATAACGCCGCCGAAAATATTTCCGGTCATGAGGAAGAAGGCAGCGAGGATTCCGCCGAGCCCCAGGCCGATGATGAAAACAGTCCGGGTGTGCTTTGGCCCGAGAATGTTCGCGAGAATCTGACCGCCATCCATCGGGAAGATGGGGAGTAGATTGAGGATTCCGAGAAAGAGATTGATCGTGATCAATGTGCTTAAAGCGAACCGAGGCCAGAACCCCTCCGTTCCGGGGAGATGCATGAGGAGGAAGGCGGCCGCTGCGAGGACGAAATTGGCGAGTGGGCCGGCTGCGGAAATGAAGATCGATTGCGGACGTGAAAACGTTCCCGGTCCGGCGCAGTAGCCGCCGAACCCGTGCAAGACGATTTCCGAATGAGGCGCTCCATTTTTCTTTCTCGCCCAGGCATGGCCGAGTTCATGCCAGAGAACGGTGGCAAAGAGAGAAACCCCGAAAATGAGGAACATTCCGATCCCCTTGCTGCCACCGGCCTGAAGGTAATTCATCCCGATGAAGAGACAGAGAAGCCAGAACATTCCCTGAATTCGAATCGGAATGTTGAAAAGTTGAAACGCTACCATGCAGACAGGTCGGACCGAATCCCGATGAAGTCCAGCAGGGAAGAGAGGAAACGGAGAGCGGGCAGCCTACCTGACAAAATTGGGCGTTGCGCTTAAGCGAGGAGCGGAGATATTTTTCGATGAAATTTCTTTTCACTGCGCTGGTGAGCTTCTGTCTGACTTCCGGCCTGTATGCCGGTTCATTGAAACTGAACTCCCTTTTTACAAATCAGGGGGTGCTCCAGCAGGAATTGCCGGTTCCAGTGTTCGGTTCCGCCGATCCGCTTGCGACCGTCACTGTAGCCTTTGAAGCTCAGTCTCATGAGGTGACTGCCGACGAGAACGGGGAGTGGATTGCGATTCTGAACCCATTGCTCGCCAATGCAAAAGGGCAGTCGATGACGGTTACTTCGGGCGCGGAGACGGTGGTGGTTGAGGGGCTTCTCATCGGTGAAGTCTGGGTCGGGTCGGGGCAGTCGAACATGGCGATGGCAGTTCGTTCGAGTCTTTCAGCGGATGAAGCTGTCGCTGCGGCGGCGAGTGGTGAATATGCGAATATACGATTGTTCAAAGCACCGGTTGAGGGGACGAGTGAACCTTTGTCTGAAGTGGATGCTGAGTGGAAACTGGTGACCCCGGAGACGGTGAGTCAATTCTCGGCAACAGCTTTCTTTTTCGGGGCCCGTCTCAGCGCTGATCGCTCCGTACCCGTCGGCTTGATTCAAGCTGCGAACGGGGGAACCAATGCCTACTCCTGGATCAATTCGGAAACGCTGGCTTCCGACCCGACCGCGGCTGTGACGCGGGATTACTGGAGCGTCACGGTTCGGAACCACCCCGATGCGATGGCTCGATACAAAGAGGCGCTCGCAAAATGGATCGTCAAACGCGACGCGGCAAAAAAGGCCGGTGAGTCGTTTGTGAAAAGAGCCCCCCGGGAACCCCTCGGGCCCGATCATGTGAAGCGTCCCGCCGGTCATTACAATGCAATGGTTGCGCCACTCCAGCCCTACGCGATTCGCGGGGTGATCTGGTATCAGGGGGAGGCAAATTCAAGACCGCCTTTCAATGTCGGGTATCGCGATCTCATGTTTGCTCTCGTCGAGGACTGGAGGGCCGATTGGGCCGCTGCCTCGCATGGGAAAATCGAGCGACGGGATTTTCCATTTTACATGGTGCAGCTTCCCAATTTTGCCAATGGCGATCCGGAGGGGTGGCCCATCATCCGCGAGCAGATGTTGAGATTCTGGGAGGAGGGAACGAATACAGGAATGGTCGTGGCCATCGACAAGGGCGAAGCTGAGGACATTCACCCGCGCGATAAGAAGCCGATCGGGGAGCGGCTCGCCCGGTTTGCGAGAGCCAATACCTACGGGGAGAACATTGTATTTTCGGGGCCTGTCTTTGATTCCCTTCAGATTGACGGAGCGAAGGCGGTTGTTTCATTTAAGCATCCCGGGGGAGGACTTGCGTCCCTCGACGGAGACCCGCTCAAGTATTTTGAAATCGCGGGAGCTGACGGGGAGTTTGTGCCTGCAGTGGCGCTGATTGAAGGAAATACACTCGTCGTATCCAGCGGGAATGTGGCCGAGCCGAGGGCGGTTCGCTACGCCTGGTCGAATAACCCGGAGGGCGCGAATTTCGGAAATGCAGAAGGTCTCCCCGCGAGCCCGTTCCGGACCGATTCCTGGTAGGCACTCTGCCACGTTTTGGCAAACGCGGCTACGTAGCCGCCGTCTCGAGACGGTGGCTGGATAGATCTGTATCACTCGCTGCGCCTGAAATCGTAGCAGATCAAACGGGGCGGGTTGCCTGCCATGTCCGGTTCGTGCTGTGATATGTAAAGCAACCCTTTGTGAATCACCGGCGGTGACCAGGTTGAGCGGGCGATGAAAAGCTGGGTTCGGTCGATCTCTTTGACTCCCTCAGGGGACAGATCAAGAATGCCGAGCGATCCCAGTTCCCCAAGCGCGTAATTTCTGCCATCAGCATGAAGCAGATTTCCCCGGAAATAACGCATGTTGTAGTCGCGGCCGCTCTCGAGCGGTATTTTCCACTGGATATCCTCTCTCCAGTTTTCTTTTCCCGAGGCCACGTTGTAGCTGGCGAGCCACGCATCAGGCTCGTTTCGGCCACGAAAACCGTAAAGGTTGCCATCGAGCAACAGCGGGCTCACCCAGTGCATTCCAAAGTCCGGGGCGCGCCAGACTTCCTTCCATTTCAGATTCCCGTCGAGTTCGAGCATGACGCCGCCAATGGCGTAGGCATCGGAAATGTAGACGCGGTTGTCTCCCACCGCGAGGGGAGTGGAGCCATTGACGCTTTCGTATTTGTCCGCTCTCCATGGGAACGCATCGAGAAGCTCGCCGGTTGAGGGATTGATGCAGAGGAGACCTCCGGTTGCCGGATCGCTCTCGCCTCCTGCGAAGACGAGAAGTCTCGGCTCTCCCTGCAATTCAGCGATGAGAGGTGACGCGTAGCCTGCGTTCCATTCGTGTTTAGTGCCCCAGACGAGAGTGCCGGTTTTGAGATCGAAGGCGGCTACACTCATTTGATCGGAGGTTCCGAGTGGAACGATGATTTTTCCGTCAGTGATAACCGGGCAGCACCCGTGCCCGAAAAAGTAGCTCGCGATTTCAAACTCCGAAGCGAGGTCCCGCTGCCAGATGAGCTGTCCGGAAGCGAGGTCGAGGCAGGTGAGGCGGCTCGTAACGCCAAGGGTGACGACCTTTCCGTCGGAAATGACTGCGCTGGCACGGGGGCCATTGCTGAATCCGTAGCGGTCCGTGTAGCTCACCTCGTCACGGCGCCGCCAGAAGCGTTTCCCCGTTTCGGGGTCAAGGCAGTCGGTTATTTCCTCTCCACCGATGCGGTCAAAGAAGACGAGCCGCCCGTCGACGATCACCGGCGAGGTGTAGCCGGTTCCTTTTTCGATTTCCCAGACTTTCGTGAGTCCTTCTTCAGGAAAGGAATCGAGAAGCATTGTTTCCGTGGTTTTCCCGTCATCAGTCGGCCCGAGAAAGCGGGGCCAGTTCGCGGTGACGGCCTCCGGTGAAAGCGGCTTCGGGGCGGCAAAAAACGTGAGTTCATTGAATCCCTCCGACTCCGTTGCAGGAGCGCTTGTGACTTCGCGCACTTTCGGCTCAGCCGGATCACTGAATTCAGATGCCGCGGCGGAGGTAACCAAAAGCAGAAGGCCCGCTGAGAGAACGGAGCGACCTAAGAGGGTTAGGTCGGCAACCAAACCCTGTTGGGCAGCGCCCTCTTGAGTTTGGCGAAAATGGTGCAGAAGGAAAAATGTCATTCGCTCCCATACTAGTCCCCGATGCTGCTTCCTGCCAATCCCAAGGGGTGGCGCTATGGCGGACGCGGGGATCGTACTGCATTGGCCATCCCGGGGAAGCGTATGCCTATATCCCGCAGACGGCACCCAGCGTCGATGTCTCCGGTGGCGGGGCTTCATTTTGCTCTTTAGCTGATTGAACCTCTTCGGGAACTAAGTCATTGTGAGGGATGAAAAAGCACCCCGCACGGTTTCTGGTTGGCAGCATTGCCGCAATTTGTCTGTTTGCTGCGATTCTCTGGTTTGGTGTTTTGACGAGTGCCGAATCACGTTCATTGGCGAAGCATCTTGGCCGGATTAATGAATTGATTGAGCCTTCTTCCGGGGATGCTCCTCTGGTATCGGGGCAGTTCTCTTTCTCGAAGGTCTCCGGAGTTCCCGGGGAGCTCGCGGGGCAGGGCGCCCGCTTCAGCTATAAGGCTCCGGACAAACTCTTTCTCAGCGCCGAGGTCGATGGTGAACAGTATCACATCGCCCGCGACGGGCAGGAGGTGAAAATTTTCGTGCCACACAAGGAGATGGCGATTGTCGGCGCTAACGATGTGCCTCGTTTCTCGGGTCGGCCCGACAGCGTTGATCCGGTTGAGTTGCCTTTTTTTGCGCTGCCGGTAAGTCGGAGCGAGATGAGGCTCCTGCCTGCGATGATCTCTGCAGAGGGGGAGGCGGGCGAAGGCGGGACGGAGGTCATTCGGGCCCGCCTGAAGCCGTTTGCTGCGCGAAAATTCAATCTCTCTGAATCGCTTGAACTCACCTTTGTTTTTGATGGATTGTCAGGGAGTCCGCAATCCGTTCGGGTTCAGGATGGTGCGGAGCTCGATGTGAAGGTTGACTTCGAGGATTGGAAGAGTGCTGCCGGTTCAGAAAATAAAATCGGCTGGATCGGGGAGCGTGAGGAACCGGAGCCGGAGCGGGTTGCCCTTTCCCATCTGGTGAAGTTCGTTGAGGTCACCCTTTCGAATTTGAACAGCAAAGCGGAAGCGCTTCCGCCGGCGACTGGAAAGCGAACCGTTCTCGCGCAGACCGGAGCGGGCCGTCTCGAAGATCACGATGGAACGAGAGTTCTTTTTCTTAAGGGAACGCCGGAGGAAATGGGAACTCAGCATGGCGAGTTGCTGAAGGATGAGATTCGTGAGGTGACCGATCGTATTCTCTACGGAATCGGAGTGGGAAGCTCGTTCGCTAAGGGGCGCTGGTTTTTCGGCGAGATCGAAGAGGCGGTGGCCCGTTTGCATCCTCACACTGATCCACGTTACCTCCGGGAAATGGATGCCCTCGCGCTCGCGTCAGGGCTCGAGCAGGAGGAGTCGCGGCTTTCGAATTTCTTTCCGGAACTGTTTCATTGCAGCGGGTTTGCGCTTCATGGCAGTGCCACGGTCGATGGAAAAATGTATCACGGTCGCGTTCTCGATTACATGCGCGGGGTCGGACTGGAGCAGAATGCTGTCGTTATGATTTACGAGCCGGACGAGGGGAATGCCTGGGTCAATGTCGGTTACGCCGGATTCATCGGTTCTGTCACGGCAATGAATGAAAAGCACATCGCGATCGGTGAAATGGGCGGACGGGGCGAGGGCAACTGGGACGGGAAAGCGATGGCTCAGCTCATGCGCGAGGTGATGGAAAAAGCCGACACTCTCGAAGAAGCCGTCGCTATTTTTGAACGCGGGCCACGCACCTGTGAGTATTACTATGTGATCTCGGATGCAAAGTCAGGGAAGTCGGTCGGAATCGCCGCGACGCCGGAGACTTTTGAAACGATTCTTCCGGGAGCGGCTCATCCACTCCTGCCGAATCCGGTGACGGACACCGTGCTGATGTCTGCGGGTGATCGTTACACGGAGCTTTCCCGCCGGGTTAAAGACGGCTACGGGAAGTTTGATGCGGATTCGGCGCGGGATTTGATGACTCATCCCGTCTGCATGAAGTCCAATATTCAGTCGGTGCTGTTCGAACCCGGCTCTCTCGATTTCTGGGTGGCCAACGCGGATTCGGAAAATGTTGCGAGTCACACGCGTTACACGAAGTACAATCTCGGCGAGTTGTTGAGGTCCGGCGGGAATTTGACACAGGCTGATGCGGGTACCAGGTAGGTCGATTTTTGCGTTTTTCCGGAAATGAACCTTTTGGGACAAAACGAATGCAGGGCTCACCGAATGGGTGAACCCTGCAAGGAACCGCTTGTTTTGTAACTATAAAACCTTTTGCTATAAGGAGGATCTCCTCTTGCTCTAGGAGTTACAGTTAAGTTAGAGTCAAAGGGGCGGAATTTGTTCGATCTTTTTCGGGTTAATCTTCAAAATTGGGTGAAAACAGCTGTTCGGAATACGTCTTAAATCATTAAAGGTAAATAAGTTATGGCAAAAATTTTGTTAGTCGAAGATGATGCGGATAATATCAGCCTGCTTACGCGTCTCCTCATGCACCATGGCCACGAGATCTCTGTCGCGACGGATGCGCAGACGGCTGTGGAAAAAGCCGACGCGGAGCGCCCTGAGTTAATTCTGATGGATTTGGAGCTTCCGACGGCTCCTGATGCCCAGCCCGATCCCAATGCGGGGCTCGAAGCAACGCGTCAGATCAAAGCCAACGGGGAACTTGCCTCCATTCCGATTATTGCACTGACGGCGCACACGATGGCCCATCATCAGGAGAAAATTACAGCGGCGGGATGCGATGATTTGCAGGAAAAACCCATTTTTCCGTTCGATAGTCTGTTGAAGAAGATCGATTCCTATACGGGAGCCTGATGTTTGAACAGTTTTCAGAAAAGGCCGTTGTTGGAACGCTTCTGTTTCTTGGCTGGGAGATTCTCGCACTTGCCGCGATTATTAATGTGGTGATGAAGGCGCGCTCTGCGGCGGGCGCGTGGGGCTGGGCCATGGCGATCATTGCTCTCCCGTTTATTGCGGTTCCTCTCTATTGGATTCTCGGGCGGCGTGAGTTCCGCGGGTATGTGGAAAAGCGGAAGGAGGCCCACGATGCTAATGAAAGGGTCTACCTCGACCTGCTCGAAACGCTGAGCCCCCACTTTGCGGAATTGAATCCGGAGCAGGCCCGCTATGCCGGTGTGCTCGAGAGGCTGAGTGAGCGCCGTTTTACAACAGGGAATGAGGTGTGTCTGCTCATCAATGGCGAGATGACGTTTGACGCCATTTTTCGCGAGTTGGACAAGGCGAAGGAATATATTTTGATTCAGTTCTTCATCGTGAAGGATGACAAGCTGGGGACTCGCCTCCGGCACAAACTGCTCGAGTGTGCGGGTCGGGGAGTGAAGGTGTATTTTGTCTACGACGAGATTGGAAGTCATGCTCTGGGTAAAGATTATGTGGCGTCCCTGAGAGCCGGTGGTGTGGAGATCCATGAATTCCATTCGACGCAGGGACCGAGTAACCGCTTCCAGATCAATTTCAGAAATCATCGGAAGATCGTCATTGTGGACGGAGCGATCGGCTTCGTCGGAGGGCATAATGTGGGGGATGAGTATCTGGGCTATTCCGACAGATATGGAGAGTGGCGGGACACCCATGTGCAGATTTCCGGTCCTGCGGTGCTGAGTCTTCAAATGGTTTTTCTCGCTGACTATTACTGGGCGACAGGGGTGATGCCGACCCTGAACTGGAATCGCGTCATTGAAGGCGATGGAAGTCATTGCGGTTCGGGAAAATCGATTGTCCTGACACTGCCGACCGGTCCCATTCAGCAGATTGAAGGGGGCACGATTTTTTTCCTCAATGCGATCACAAGAGCGGTTCGCCGGGTCTGGATTGCCTCGCCATATTTCGTGACCGATGAATCGATACGATCGGCACTGCAAATGGCCGCGTTGCGCGGGGTTGATGTGCGCATTCTCATTCCGGACAAGCCGGATAAATACATTCCCTGGCTTGCCACGTTTTCGTTCCTCGGGGAAATGGAGGCGGCAGGGGTCCGGATCTTTCGCTACGAGCCGGGATTTCTTCATCAGAAAGTGGTTCTCGTGGATGATGAAATGTCAGCCGTGGGGACGGCAAATCTGGATAACCGGTCGATGCGTCTGAATTTTGAAGTGACTGCCGTGATTCTCTGCCGCGATATGGCGAGTCAGGTTGAAGCAATGTTAGAGCAGGATTTTCTCGTTTCGCGGGAAGTCGGCGGGGATGAGTTTACGAGCAGGAACTGGTGGTTTCGTGTCGGGGTCCGGTTGGCCCGCCTCGCTGCTCCGGTGTTGTAGAGAAGAGGGAATGAGCGATTTATCCGGATACTTCGACTTTAATGCAACGACTCCGATGCTGCCTGCTGCAAAGGCATTGCTGTCGGAGATGATCGATAAGCACTGGGAGAATCCTTCGAGCCTGTATCGGGAAGCGGGAGAGGCGAAGCACCTTCTCGAGCACTATCGGGAGGAGCTTGCGGACGAACTCGGGGTGGAGGATCCCGAACGAATTGTCTTCACGTCAGGCGCGACGGAGGCAAATAATGCGGTGGTGGCGCATCTCGGGTCGAGTCATGAAGGGGCCATTGCCGTTTCAGCGATTGAGCATCCCTGTGTGGCTGCTCCTGTGGCGAAGTATTTCGGGGAGAGCCGGGTGCGTGAACTTTCCGTCGACCCGGCGACAGGTGTTGTTTTGTTAGATCAGCTGCAGGATTGGCTCAGGAGCGGCGAGGTCAAAGTGGTCTCGGTGATGGCTGCAAATAATGAGACGGGAATCATCCAGCCGTGGGAGGAAGTTTCGCGGATGTGTCGTGAAGCCGGTGTCACTCTGCATACCGATGCGGCTCAATGGTTTGGAAAGCTCCCATGCGGAACGATTGCTGAGTGCGGTTATGTCACCGGAAGCGGACATAAGTTCGGCGGCGGCAAGGGGGTGGGGTTTCTCGTGCTTCCGGAAGAGGAACTGGATGGCGGTAGCTTTTGCGGGCTCACCGGCGGCCCTCAGGAGGAAGGCCGGCGCGCGGGTACCGAGAACCTTCCCGCGATCGCCGCGATGGTGACGGCATTGAAGACGCGCGAGGCGACTCACAGTGCCGACAGCACGGGGCGGGATCTTTTTGAGGCGCGGATTGAATCGGAATTCGGCTGCCGGATTCCGGGAAAGGGATCACCGCGGCTTTGGAATACGTCGATGCTGGTGCTCCCGCATTCGAAGAATTTGAAGTGGCTCACCCGTCTCAGTCAACGGGGCTTCTCCGTCTCGACCGGTTCCGCCTGCAGCGCGGGGCAGGGGAATCCATCGCGCGTCATGGCGGCGATGGGGCTCGATTTTGAGGAGATGTCGCGAGTGCTCCGGGTTAGCAGTGGTTGGGAAACCACCGTCGAAGACTGGAGCGCACTCGCTGATGCTCTCGTCGCTGTCGCCGAAGAGCTCGGCTGAGAAGCGTTTGGCTGAAGAGACCTTCGCGGCTTTACGGCTTTACGAGATCCGGCTTGGGAGGGTCGATGCTCATGATCTTGTCATGAATCTTGAGAATCTCCTTCGACTTGCTGAAGAACTCATCAACATCGGCAGCACTTCGCTCGTTGCTTTCGACAATCTTGTCCAGCTGGCTGAGGTAGGTGTTGATGTCGAGTGAGAGACTTTGCATCTGCTGTTGCGCACTGCGGTAGGCGGATGCAACGCGGCCTCTCGCTTCGGTGAGCGCGGAGCGTTTTCCCTGATTCTGGTAGTATTCAGCGCGCTCTTCTTTGAACTGCTTGTTCTTGAAGATCCGCTTCGCGAGCGGTGTTGAATCGATCGGATCGACTGCGGTGGACGGAATCGATGCGAGCTGTCCGGAGAAGTAGCTATCGAGTTCACGGAATTCTCCCATCGGCTTTTTGTATTGCTCGTGGAGAAAGGCGAGACCGTTGATGACGCTGCTCAGTTTTGCCGCTTCGGTTGCGTCGATATTCTGTCCGTCGCGGAGCCGTGTTTCGATATCGCCGATGTAGGCGAGGGTCTTGCGGCTGTCGTAAACCACTTCGTTCATCTGCGCGTAGGTGCGTTGAAGTTGGTCTTTGTGCTGAGTCTTGAGGGTTTCCACCTGAGTGGTCCACTCTTCACGCATGCGTTCAGTCTCAGCCTGTTTGTCGGCGAGAAGGGACGAAAGTTCCGCGTTTTTGTTCTCCAGCTCGCTGATACGGACCGTCACGGTTTTCATCTGCTGCTCGAGTCCGAGCACTTTCGACTGCTCGCCGCTCCAGAGGTTGCCGACGTAATAAATCGCTCCTCCCGCTGCGGCGAGGAGAACGAGAAGCAGGACAATGACAATTGTTTTGCCCTTGCCCTGAGGTTTGTAGCCAAATTCTTCGAGAGTTTTGTCGGGATCGTATTCTTCACTCATGATAATTCACAGTTTAGTTCGCATTTCCGGAATTTCTACCGCTCAAGCAAATTTGAGCAGTTCTTCAGATACGTTGTCCAACGTAGGAATCTTGCAAATGAAATCGGGTAGTGAATTGAGAAGAGAATTTTTGGAAACGGCTTCACCGGGAAGTTCGTTTCAGCTCCTTTTTGACCATTTGCCGGGGGTATTGTTTTTTGCCAAAGACCTCGAAGGCCGCCTTCTCGTGGCGAATCGCGGGTTGCTGGACCTCTACGGCTATGAGAACGAGGAGAATTTCTGGGGGGTGACAGACTTTGATTTGCTGCCTCGAAGTCTTGCTGAAAAATTCAGAAAGGATGATCTCGAAGTGGTCCGCAAGGGGGAGCCGTTGCTGGAAATACTTGAACTCTTTATCAGTCGACAGGGGATTCCTGCCTGGTTTTTAACGAATAAAATCCCCGTGAAATCCAGATCCGGGAACGTCATCGGTGTGATGGGGACGATTCAGGACTACGACAAACAGCGGGATCTTCTCCCCGCGGAATCGGATCTTTCACCGGCCTTAAATTATATCGGGGCGAATTTCAACCGGGAGGTTCCCATTCCGAAGCTGGCGGAGATGTGCGGCATTTCGATACGCCAGTTCGAGCGGAAATTTAAGGAGCATTTGAAGACTCCGCCGCAGCAGTACATCATCAAAATGCGGGTTCATGCTGCCTGTGATGAATTGAGACGATCCCGGAAGCCCATCGCTCATATCGCGACTGACTTGGGTTTCTACGATCAGGCCGCGTTTTCACGGCAGTTTCGCAAGCACATGGGGATGACTCCGCTGCACTATCGGAAAGAGTATCGCTGAACTTCTGCCGCACGGAGTTTCCCTGTTATCCGCCCTGGCGAAGCAGGACCATGAACTGCAGAGGTTCCATTTCGAGTTGTTTTGCGGCAACGATGGTCTGCCCGGCGATGATGTCGACGAGGACTTTTTTCAGTCCGAGTTGACGAAGGCGCGGCGCTGGAACGACCTGAGGCTGGTCACTGAAATTGGCGAGACAGAGGATGCTCTGTTCGCTAGTGGTTCTGAAATAGCCGAGGACGTGTTCGTTGCCCGGGTCTACGATTTCAGTTTCGCCGCGAGCGAGAGCGGCGTTGTTCAAGCGCATTTGGACGAGCTTCAGAAATCCGGTATGGAGCGTTTTCTCGAGGGTGTCATCCCCGGTGCGTTCTTCGGCCTTTTTCCAGTCAAAAGCGGTCCGGTGAAGCCAGCGTGCGTCGCCTTCTTTGTCGAGGTCTTCACGGTAGCTGTGATCGTTCAGCATTCCGATTTCCTCGCCCAGATAGATCAGGGGAATTCCTCCAATCGTAAAAGTGACGCCATGGATCAGGAGAATGCGGCGAATCGCCAGTTCGATTTCTTCAGGGGCATTTTCCGCGAGGGCTTTCTCAAGTCCGCAGAGTGAAGCGGTTGTGCCGCAGACCCGGGCATCGCCGGTCGTCGGATCCTCTTGAAACAGTTCGCCTCTCGCAAAACTGGACTCGTGCCTGCCGACGTAAAAGTCTGTGAGAAATTTCCGGTGGCCATGGGGATCGATCCCGACATCAAGTGCGTCGTTGTTGTCAAAGCCCCAGCCGATGTCGTCGTGGGAGCGAACGTAGTTGACCCAGGCGCATCCCTCAGGCACGGCAAAGCGCTTCGCAAGGGAGTGGCGAAGCAATTTTGCGCTTCGGGTTGCGAGGCTTTCCCAAAGCAGTGCCATCATGAGCGGGTTGTAGGAAATCTGACACTCGTCGGTTCCCATGTATTTTTGAATCTCATCTGGGGCGACAATTGCCTCTGATTTGAAGACCATGCTGGGAGCGACGATGCGGGCGATGGCGTTGAAGGCGCGGATCAGGGTGTGCGCTTCCGGCAGATTCTCGCAGTTTGTGCCTTTCTGCTTCCAGACGAATGGCACCGCGTCCATGCGCAGGACTTCGACACCCACGTTGGCGAGGAAGAGCATTTCCTCTGCCATGGCATTGAAGACCTCCGGGTTGCGGTAATTGAGATCCCACTGGTAGGTGTGGAACGTCGTCCAGACCCACTTTTTAAGCCGGTTCATGTAGGTGAATGAACCGGGGCGTTCGTCGGGGAAAATGGATCGCAGGTTCACTTCGTATTCGAGTGCCTCATCCCGGGAGTCGAACATTAAGTAGTAACCCTGATAGGTTTCATCTCCTTCACGGGCTTTCTTCGCCCACTCGTGCTCGTCGGAGGTGTGATTGAAAACGAAATCGAGCACGATACTGATTCCCTGGGAGCGGAACTCGGCGGCAGTGTTGCGAAGGTCCTCAATCGTGCCCAGCTTCGGGTCGACTTCGCGATAGCTGCTCACTGCGTAGCCTCCGTCATCGTCTCCCTCGGGGCTCTTGTAAATGGGCATGAGGTGCAGATAGGTGACCCCCAGTTCTTTCAGGTAGGGGATCTTCGCCTGCAGATTCAGAAGGTCGTCCGCGAAAAGATCGACGTAGGCCATCGCTCCGATGAGGTGACCGGACTGATACCACGAAGGGTCGGCCTCGCGCATCACGTCGATGCTTTTCCATTCGGGCGTCCGCTCCAACCAGGCGTCAGCCATTGTTTCGAGGAGACGTTCCAGATGATAGTAAAAATCAAAGTGATGCCCGTAGATTGTAAGGAGCTCGTTGAGCAGGGTGGGAAAGGTCTCCTTGAGTCGTATCGCAAATCCCTCCCATTCGGGCAGGTCCACGGCCTGAGGGTAGCGCTTTTCCAGATGCTCCTGCATCCGTTTGAGTGTGACGTCACACTGTTTGTTGGAAATTACCATTCGGGAAAAAGGGATAGGGGCAAGAGTCGACACGAAGTGCTTTAAAGCAATCGCTGTGCCAGTGAGAGCGATCCCACGATTCCGGCGAGCTGATCGAGGGCCGGCGTCTGCAGATAGAGGTCGAGAGGGGGGAGTGACCAGTAGTTTCCGGAAATCGCTTCGAACTCCGCCCTGACCCGGTCGAGGAGTCCTGATTTCTGGGAGACACCGCCGCCAAGTATGATGATGTCGGGTGACCAGGTCGCTGTCAGGTTAATGCATCCAAGGGCGAGATACTTTGCCTGAAGCTCCCAGGCGGGGTGGTCGTCGGGGAGCTCACTTCCGGGAGTTCCCCACCTCGCTTCGATCGCGGGACCGGCGGCGCGACCTTCAAGGCAGGAGGCATGAAACGGGCAGACGTTGGTATCTTTTCCAAATTCTTTATCGAGATCAGGAACGATGAGGTGTCCGATCTCCGGATGCATTCGGCCGTGAATGATTTGTCCGTCATGGAGAAATGCACCGCCGATTCCGGTCCCGATCGTGATGTAGGCGATGTTGCGGTGATGACGCGCCACTCCGAACTCAGCTTCACCGAAAACCGCAGCGTTTACGTCTGTCTCGAAGGCGATCGGGATCGGCTCATCAATGCCGTCTCGAATCGCGTTAACGACATTGAATCCCGACCATCCACGTTTCGGGGTTGTCAGGATTGTTCCGTAGCCGGGGGATCGGGGATCGATATCGGCAGGCCCGAAAGTTCCAATTCCCATCGCTCTGATGGGGCCATAGGATTCCGCCGCTTCTTTAAAAAACGCCACCGCCCGGGCAATCGTTTCCACGGGGTCGCCTGTCGGAAACCGGGTTTCGAGGAGTGGCTCAGCCGGATTGGTTCCGACGGCGCAAACGTATTTGGTTCCACCGGCTTCGATCCCGGCGAGTAGAGGGGGTGGTCCTTCGGCTTCTGTCATGTCGTTATTCTCCGTCGTTGTTGTGTACGACCATGTCAGGTGACAGGACCGCTTCTTGATTCTCAGATTTTTCAGCCTGCAGGCCACGGGCACTTTCAGGTATTTGAATGTCCCCGTCAAAATGATATGCCTCGATACCTTCGAGTAGTCCCATGAAATTCGGGGACTGTGCCAGATAAACGCGCGGCAGGCTCGTAGTCGATTTTAATTCGAGACAGTGATCTGATCCTAACACACCTAGAAATTGTCCGGAGAGAGCTTCGTAATCACTTCCACGGCGCGCGTAGAAAAGAACACGGTCAGCGGGAATTCCCCAGCGCATCGTGATGTAGCGAATCGCCTGTCCTTTTCCGGAACGCAGGGGGATGACATCGAGGAGGTGTCCCTCCGAAAGAATGACTTTCACCGGCAGGTTGTTCTCTCTGAGCAGCTTCTGGATCTCCTTTCTCCGCGGGGCGACTCCTTTGACGTAGTCATATGAGATTTTAAATTGATGCTGTCGTCCTGTTTCGGGTTGAATGGCAAGGCCATCGACGGACTCGAGCACTTTCATAATCGCCTCCGGTTCCCACCGGTGAGCGAGGTGTTTTTCCCAGGGCTCGTCTACAATGAGGCGTTTTCCGTAGTGGATTTCCGCCCCGAGTTGAGTGACATAGACGTCGGGTTCAGGGAGGCCGTGTTTCTCAACCAGTTCCCGCGCCATCTCGATGCTGCGACCGGTGACGATACCGAATCCGAGAGTGGGCTGGTTCGCATTGGTAAGTTCACGAATGCGGGCAATGGCAGCTTCGTCGCCATCGAGCAGTTCGTTTTCCAGCCCGCAGAACATGATCCGGTCTTTCAACGGAAGCGAGGTTCTGATTTTTTCGGTGATCAGGTTGGGTTGTGAAATATCGACGAGGAGATCAGAGGCCTCTTCGAGGTAGCGATCAACGTGACCTTTCCAGGTGTAGTGTTTGTTGACTCCTTTGAGCCCGGCTTCCGACCACTGCTTCCAGAGATCGGAATCTCCGACAGCCCGCTCCAGTTTTTCAGTGAGGGCGGGGACATCGACAGGATCGATCAGTTCCCCGTTTTCACAGTTTCCGAGAATGTCGCGGGGGCCCCCGTCATTCGTGGCGAGGACAGGAAGTCCGGAAGCGGCTGCCTCAATGATGGTGAGGCCGAATGGCTCCATGAGGGCGGGGTTTACGAAAATACCCTCTTTCGATGCGGCGTAGCGGTAGAAAGCGGGGATCTCATCGGGAGCGTGATGCTTTGGTATGGAAATACAACCATAGAGATCGTAGTCGTCGATGAGTTGAAGGAGTTCCGTCCACACCTTCCGGGCACCGGGATTCAAATCCGAAATGCGATCCCGGTTTCCGGCGACGATAATGAGATTCGCCCGGTTCCTGAGGGTTTCGCTTTCACCAAAGGCGCGCACCAGCGACGCGAGGTTTTTCTTCTCATCTGCCCTTGCGATGGAGATGACGACAGGACGGTCCGGGTTGTCGAGAAAGCGTTCAATTTTCCCGACCACTTCGTCCGGCACCGGTGCAGTGCCGGGAGGGGAAAAACGGGAGACGTCGACGCCGGGAGGAATGACCTTCATCCTGTCCGGCGCGTAGAATTCATATACGGAATACTGCTTTTCGACTTCCTGATGGGTGCTGGTGCAAACCATCACGGCGGTGTCGAGGGACAATTCTTCGGCTTCGATACGGGCGGAAAGATTGTAACGTCGTTCGACGCCTCCTTTGTCGGTGGCGTTTTCAAGAAGTCGTTCGAGCTTGGAGCGACCGAGAGAGTGACCGGTGAATACAAAAGGGCACCCCAGCAATGAGGCGAGGCGACTCCCCACATAGCCGGCATCGGCATAGTGGGCGTGAATGATGTCGGGCAGGCGTCCGTTGGCGCGAAAGAGCGCGAGGCTCTGATCGATGAAGGCATCGAGATAACGCCAAAGGGCTTCTTTTCGCAGGTAGCGGCGCGGGCCGGCTTGAATGCGTTTGATAAAGGCTCCATTTCCAAGTGCCTCTACAGGCACGGCGTAGTCGGAGCTGACCTTGGCATCAATGACCCGTCGGGTGAAAAGATCGACCTGTCCCACCTGCTCGTGTTCCGCCATCGCCTTGACCAGCTCGAGTACATATTTGCACTGGCCTCCGGTGTCGGCATCCCGACCAAGTTCGAGATTGTCACCGCGGATGAGGCCATGGATTGAAATGTGTACGAAGTAAAGGTCGTGAGGCTTTCTGCCTTCCTCAGTCGCGTCGGGGGCAGGAGAGTTGCTTGAGGTGAGAATCTGAATGCCTTCGACAACACCTGCCGCACAGGGAAGACTGGAAACAAATGCGTTTCGTTTCGACGCCACATCGAGAAGTGCCGCTTCCGCATTGGAGACGACGATCCCTTTGCTCTTTCCGACGAGAAACATAGAAAGGTCATTTCCGGAATCGCCGGCGACCACGATTTCATCAAGCGGGATTTCAAGGCGTCCCGCAAGCCATGCGATGGCATTGCCCTTGTTCGCCTTTCTGGGGAGAATATCGAGATCGCGATCGGAAGAGTATACGACCTGTGTTTCAAGGCCCGCCTCTTCGAGGGCTGTTCGCAGTCCGCTAATTTCCTCTGCTGATTTGCCGTGCCAGAACCAGCTGCACTTGTGAGGGTTTTGACACTCGTCTGGTTGTGGTTCGAGGCCGGGGCAATGATTGCGAACGGTTTCTCTTACTCTCTCAAAATCCCAGTTTTCAGATAAAACGAGATCCCAGTTATCAATGGCGACGTCGTGCCGGAAGTCGATGATTTTGGTTCCCACTCCACCGATGATATAGTCCGGTTCAGGGAGCGGGGTTCGTTTGATTAGCTCGATGGTGTCCTCGACTGAACGCCCTGTATTGTAGACGAGGAGAGGTGACGATTGACCTCCCTGTAGTGACTCCCAGAAAGTGGCAAAGAGTTGTGCTGATTCATCACTGTCGTAGACAGTGCCGTCGATGTCGGTTGAAAATAGAAGCATAAAAAGTATCCCGGAGTTGCATTGTTATACGCGCCACACCACCTGAGAATACTACTTTCATCATGAATCAGAATAGTGGAAAATCCAGTATTGTTCCAAATTTTCTCGTTCCGGGGTAAGCTTGTCAGGGTAAACAGGGGCGAAGTTTTATGATTTGGAAGAGTGGCAATGAACCGTTTCAGGATATGAAAAAGAGGAGAAAAAAATACGGTTGGGGACTGATTGGACCGGGGCGGTTTGCGAGAGAATTTGTAGAGGAGTTGCGCCTGATTCCCGGGGCGGAGCTCGTCGCAGTTGCCTCACGTTCAGAGAGAAAGGCTGAAGCTTTTGCGAGGGAATTCGGCTTTCAATCCTCGTATGGAGCGTACGAAGAGTTGGTTGCGGATCCGGATGTGGATATTGTGTATATAGCAGTGCCGCATGTCTTTCACGATGAGATCGCACGCCTTGCTATCGGCAACGGGAAAGCAGTGTTTTGTGAGAAGCCTCTGACGCCTTCCCTCCGCTCAACCCGGGAATTGCTGGCGTATGCGGAGAATGAGGGCGTTTTTCTGATGGAGGGAATGAAGACCGGGTTTCTTCCCGCAATCGCCAGGGCAAAAGAATGGATCGCCGGGGGAAGCATTGGTCAGGTGAAGCTGGGGTATGCCGACTTCTGTTTCACGGGGTCACAGGATCCGTCGGATCGGTTGCTGAATCCGGAGCTTGGTGGTGGAGCCGTTCTCGATGTCGGTATTTACCCGCTGCATCTCATGCGATTGCTCCTCGGCGAGATTGAAACGGTTGAGGCGACGGGAGAGCTCGCTTCAACGGGAGTTGAAAACTCGGTCGCGATGATTGCTGCTCATGCCGGAGGTGCCCGCTCCTGCATGACCTGCTCGATTCAGAGCGAAGAATCGATGGGTGCGAGAATTCTCGGAACGGAGGGAGAAATACGGATTCCCAAATTTCACGCCGCTACTTCGATTGAGTTGCTGAAAGGTGGTGAAGTCGTCAACCGTCTTGACGATGACTCCGGCGGGATGGTGAAAGGGGAAATTGTTGCGGCGATGGCGGCGCTGGATGAGGGAATGATTCAATGCCCCGGCCACTCTCACGAAGACACCCTCGCGCTTGCCGGGCTCATGGAAACAGTCATCGGGAAGGTGCGTGGAAACCACCGGAACTGATTATTCTTTTGCCTGCCAAACGCGCAGGTCGTCGATTTCGATGCCGTCGCCGATTGCCCGGAAGACGAGGGCGGGTTTTCTGACGCTGAAGGTGGGATGGGTTGCGTTGAGTGGTTCGATTCCTTCAATGATAGCTTTCACCGTGGTTCCCCAGGTCGTGACACGGAGATGATACCACTCGCCGACTTTGAATGGCGTATCCGCCGCTGCGAGGACTTCGTTCGGGTCTTCTTTCGGTTTGTCTTTGTTGACGTGTTTTAAAATCTTCCAGTCGTTCGGGGTGATCATCACTGAGAAAAGATGACCGCGTTTGTCCAGCGCCCCGCGGACTGGATCGAAGCCGAAATGGAACGCTTTTCCTTCACCGGTGAAACGGAATTTCATTTCGTAAACCGCGTTCCCCGTGACGACGGCGCGACGGGTTGCAGCAGAATGTTTGTCGGCGGGAATTTCCGCGCCCTGAAGCACGCCGTCTTCGATCGTCCAGGCTCCTGTTTGAACGGTCCATCCTTTTCCGGGGGCGTCTCGCTCAAAGTTGTCTTCGATCACGAGATCGCTGTTTTGCGGAGGGTCAAAAGCGTGGGAATGAGAGAGTGTCAGGACTGCCGCAGAAACTGAAAGGAGTTTCAGGGAAAAGAGTGTATTTTTCATGTGGGGGAATCGTGCCGGATGGCTCTGGATTGTAGAATCCTGTTTTGTCCATGTCTGCGCCAGTAAAGAATGGACTTTTTGACTGGATCATGACGAAATTGTGGAGAATCCGGCTAAGTTGGAGCAATATCAGGTTTTAATATGGGAGAACGTTACGAAGTCCGGGGCAAATTGGGACGCGGCGGAATGAGCACCGTCTACCGCGCCTACGATACCGTGATGGGCCGGGAGGTCGCGCTGAAACGACTCCTCGATCTCGAAGATACCAATCTCAATGAAGAGTCAAAAGGCGCTCTTCAGCGGGAGGCCGGGGCGTTGGCTAAGTTTCAGCACCCCAATGTTGTCACCGTTTTTGCGATTGAAGAAGACGCCGACGGTCCCTTTGTCGCGATGGAGTTAGTTGAGGGCGAAGATCTTAACGAGGTAGTTAAAGATGCGGCCCTTTCCGTGGAGGATTTTGTCGATGTTGCGGAACAGTGCCTCGATGCGCTTGCCTCAGCAGGTGAGATTAATTTGCTGCACCGCGATATTAAACCGGCCAACATCATGCTCACGATGACGCCGTCAGGCCGGTTTCTCGTAAAGATTCTCGACTTTGGTCTCGCTAAATTCAGTCAGAATCCATCGACCCAGACCCTGGATCATCAAGGCACCTTTTTGGGATCGATTGACTACATTGCCCCTGAGCAGCTTGAGTTGAAACCACTCGATCAGCGCACAGATTTATATTCGCTGGGATGTGTTCTCTATTGCGGACTCACCCAGGAGTCTGCTTTTCAAGGGGGGAATCCCGCTGAGACCTCGATGAATCACATCAATCATCGTTGCACGCCTGTTCAGGAGATTCGTCCGGATCTTCCGGAGCACATTGCGGCCTGGGTAATGCGATTGATTTCCCGTGATCCTGATGACCGACCCTCTGATGCGAAGGATGCGATGAAGCAATTTCAAGACGCAGTGAAGGGGATTCCATATGAGAGCGGGGACGATTCGGATATTCCGGTGGCTGTGAGAGTCAGCGATCCGGAACCGGTTGCGCCGCCTCAGGAAAAGCCGGCACAAACAGGCCCGACACGCACGATCCAAACCGGGCCGACGCGGAGTATTCAAACAGGTCCGACACGGACGATCCAAACGGGTGCGATTAAGGCTCCTCTGAAGCCTTCCGTTGACGTAAATCGTTCCGTCACAGGAGCGCTGAGAACGACTGCGGGCTCCGCTCCTGTGAGAGGCACCAGCTACAGTCGGGCCTCCGGTGAAAAAGATTTTCCCGTTCTTCCTGTCGCGATTGGTACATTGATAGTGATTATTGTCATCGCAGGTATCGCCTTTTTAGGCAGCGGGGATAAAGGAGGCGAGGAGGTCGTTGCTGAAGTGAAGCTGGAGGACAAAAAGGTGGCTGTTGAAGAAGCGGTGCCGGTCGAAACAAAGCGCAGCATTTATCCGAAGCCTTCAACCGGGGAGTTGGCTTACCCGGAGTCGTTGCCCGTCCCGGATGGTGCGCTTTCGGTTCCGGCATTGCCGGTGACGGACGGACTTGTCGGGCGCTTTGTTTCTTCGACGGGAACCTACGGACGGGATTATCAATCGAACGCTCTGCCTGATACCCGGATCGCAGCCTGGTATAATTTAGCACGGCCTGAACCGCTTGCGTCTCTGGTTCGCGAGCCCGCAGACACGGAGGGGAATGCACTTCCGCTGATGAGAATTTACACTCCGGAAAGCATCCCCGGATTGAATGAAATCCGTCGTGGAATCCTTCTCAACAATTTGTCTTCGATGAAAGTGAGGAGCAATGATTTCGATTTCTCGCAGGGGGTTTCTGTCGTGCTTGCGATGACTTTTATGCTGGAGCAAGAGCAGATTATTCGATTCGGAGCGGTCCCGTGGAATGAGCGGTCTCTCGTGATCGGGACAGACTATTCAGGGTCGGTTTATGGAGGTGTTAGTCTTGGGCGCGGAAAGCCCTGGCAGAAAGTCGATATAGGATGGTGGGATCACGAACCCGGTCTGATCGGCTATGTGTGCGACGTTATAAAACGGACGCACCGGCTCTTTAAAATCGAGAAAAGCGGACGGGAGGAATCTACCGGGGCCGTCGCTTTCGAGGGGGATTTCGGAGGTTTTAACCAGTTTTCAATCGGCCGTCGTCAGCAGGTCGCTAAGATTGAGAATGAGGAAGGCCACGTGATGTTCGAATGCGCAATCTACGACCGCGTCCTGAATGAAGGTGAAATGAAGAGTGTGCAGCGACAGCTTTTTAAGCACTATTTCAAGGTCGGCGAATAGAGGTTTTTCCCCGATTACTTCCGGACTTGAGAGAAACACCATTCGTAGACGCCTTCGGTCTTAGCCAGCGTCCAGTGAATCTGGTTGTGGGTGTGGTCGGGGAATCCTTCAAAGTGAGCGATCTTTCCGGCGGATGTGTAGGCGTTCGCGACTTTCTCCGCGCCTGCTAAATCACGTTCGCCGGAAAAAGTGAACCAAAGAGCGGTGTCGACGGTATCAACCCAGCTCTCTTTTGCCTCGCCGTCGGCGAATAGTGCTGCTGCGTAGAAGTTGGGGCGCGATTCAATGAGTGAGCCAATACCGCGGGCACCCATGCTGTAGCCGGAGAGATAGATTCGGTTGCGATCTATTGGAAGGCTGTTTGTCAGGGTATCGATGAGTTTCTCCAGCGTCGATGTGTGGTCTCCCCAGGAAGTGTCCGGCGGGCAGAGTGGGACGACGATGAGGCAGGGGAAGTCATCGTAGAGCTCCTCTTTTGAAAGGCGTTCCGGAGCGATTTCGATTTTACCTGTTTCCACGTCCTCGGCGCGTGCTCCGGCTCCGTGTAGATGAACGAAAAGGGGAAAGGGTTCTTTTAAGCGCTTCAGTTTTGAGCTGCCGAAGATCTGATAAACGAGACCCTGCCCTTCTTTGGGAACTTTGACCCATTCGCCTGTGATTTTGTCAGCGAAGGGGCCGTTTGAAAGACCTTCCGCCCGTGACAGGTCAGTGAGGTATTGGCGGACAAACGTCTGGTCGGCTTCCGACAATTTTGTGAGGGGGACATCAAAGGTCTTCCCGTCGGACCGTCTCACCGTAGCTGAGTCTTCTGATGCGGAGGTGAGTGAACCTTCGAAGCTTTGTCCGGTTGTAGAGGTCCAGGTGCGTGAGGCCGCGGACTCAGCTCGTGAATCCGGAGACAACGCAAGGCAGAGAAAAAGGAGGGGGAGGCACAGCTTCATCGCCGAATCATATCGACTCTTGCAGTCTACGGGAAGCGCAAAAGGTGTCCTGCTATCAGGGGCGGCCGGACGCTTTGTTCGAGACGGGGCGCGGTGTGATCGCACAGCGGGAGGCGCTGCTCGCCTGGGTGGCCCGTGAAGAGCGTGAGGCGCGTTTTATCGTGTCTCCGCTCCGATAGCCTGCGGGAACTCCCTGTCGGTGAGCAGCGAAAGAGCGGTTCAGATTCGCTGTGCCGGTAACTTTGCGGACTTCCTTCTCCTGCGCGGGGGGAGCTGCTGATTCGGGCGTTGGAGCCGTTAAGGTGAGAGGTGTTGAGGTCCCGGAGGGAGGTGTTGATTCGGGGCGTCTTCCGAAAACGGGATAGTGTTTTGATGCAGGAGTGCGCGATTTGTTTTTCGCCGCTGCGACCTGATCGAGTGAGTAATCCGTCACCTCGTTAAGCTTTGCGGCGCGAGCGGCTCGAAGCTCGTTGAATCGAGGTGCTGCGGCGAGGCGGGTAACGAAGTTTGAAAGTCCGGGGTGGCCGGGGGGAACAGCCGAAGGTTCTTTCTCAGCAGTCTCAGCAGTCTCAGCAGTGTCAGCAGTGTCAGCAGTGTCAGCAGTGATTTTGTCCCCTTTGGAAGGATCGTCGATTGAGCCGAACTCTTCGACTCCTGAACTGTCGGCTCCTCTGCCTGCTGCAGTTTCGAGCGTTTCCTCTGCTGGCGGTGTTGCCGCAACTTCTGGCTCCGGTTTTGTCGTCGAACTCTCGACGAGCCCGGGTGTTTCGGCAGTGAGCGATGCATCGTCGCCGGTGTCCATCGGGATCGTCGGGACGGGGCGGGTATATCCGCGACGCTTTTTGTCGTGGAGCCCGGCGATAAGTGACAGGCCGGCAACTCCTGCAGGAAGACGTTCGGCCACTGTCGGGCGATCCAGAATTTGGGTTTTTGAATTGGACTGGATGCGGTATCTGATTCCGGCCCATGTGATTCGGGACTGAGTCCAGGTGCTGACAAGAAGCAGCCAGTGAATGCACATCCAGAACGGCGTGAGCATGTGTTCGAGCCACCCTGCGGCAAAGAGCTTCTGTCTGATTCCGTTCTCCTCAAAGAGCCCCAGATAGACCTGTTGACGTGCGAGTGCCCGAATCTGATCGATGACGTAAGCGGCGGCGATCGGTATCCACGCATTGAAATACCCATAGATGAGGGCGGCCACTATCGAGACGAGCCCGAGGATGTAGAACCCGAGGACAATATTGGTGCCCGTATAGAGAATCGGACTGAAAAACTTTACCTGGGTGTATTGGCGCTTTGCGAATTCAAAGAAGGATTTCCAGGTGAAATCAATAACTGTGGGTAAAATGAGGGAACGAACGAAGGCGATTCGGTTGCCGTCTTTTCTCGCTGCCTTTGAAAGCCGGAGGTCGTCGTTGAGGGAGCCTGAAAAGAGTTTGGCGACATCGAGTTTGTCGAAAACGCTTCGGGCGATAGCCATGGAACCACCCCAGAGAACGTTTGTTCTTTCGCTGCCGCCCTGAGTCGTGATCGATCCGTTAATGACCGAGGCAATTTGATTGGGAAGGGTGGGGCGTTTCGGAACAAGCCACCGGTAGGTCGTGGAGAGAGGGTGCGTCTTTAAATTGATTGGAGCGGTGAGACTCGCGAGCCAGTCATTTTGAAAAATGACATCAGCGTCGACGAAGGCAATGACTTCATCCTTATCAGAGAGGTGACCGAAGGCGGCGATCTGATTGTGAACCTTCTGCCCCTCCTGACTCGAAATACCGGCACACACCAGTGTTATGCTTGAGAGGTTCGCATCACTGTCAGGGTGATCCCAGACCGGTGCGTCTTCGCGGAGTTCCAATTCCTCCCGGAGCCATACCGCGACCGGGTCCTGCCATGATTCAAAACAGACGATGACGCGGTAGTTCGCATAATCCTGCGCAAAGAGTGTATCGAAAAAACGGGGGGTGGCACGGGGATCAAATCCTTTAACAGCGACGATCACTGCGGTAGGGCGCTGATTCCGGGTTTTATCCGCCCACTTGCGATCCTGCCTTCGTCGGGCAATGTTAAAGCCGATCACGCGAAAAGCCGCGATCAGCACGAAAAGCAGCCAGGCTCCCCAAAGTATAAGAAGAATACGTTCGATCATTTACCCCGTGCAAAATGTAACGGCCTGATTAGACTGCAAGTATTATTGCTTCTTTAATATGAAAGTTGTCGAGATACAGAAACTCAGGAAGACTTATCATTTCGGTGATACGGAAGTACATGCTTTACGGGAGGTTAGCCTCGAAATCGAGGAAAAAGCGTTCGTTGCTGTGTGGGGGCCGTCCGGGTCAGGAAAGTCAACATTGTGTAATTTGATGGGATTGCTCGACGCGCCGACTTCGGGCGAAGTTCTTGTGAACGGAACGCCTGCTTCGGGGTTGACTGATGCTAGACGAAGTGAATTGCGGAATGATGCAATCGGATTTGTTTTTCAGAATTTTAATCTCGTGCCGGTTCTGACAGCCCTCGAGAATGTGATGCTGCCGCTTCAGATAAACGGTGTCTCGAAGGCGGAGGCGGCAGAGCGGGCTTCGAAGCTGCTCGATGAAGTGGATTTAGGCGATCGCAAGGGACATCGACCGCAGAAGATGAGCGGAGGTCAGCAGCAGCGCGTTGCGATTGCCCGTGCTCTCGTCACGGATCCTGCTTTGGTCATTGCGGATGAGCCGACCGCGAATCTGGACACTCACAACGCGAACCTGATTATCGATTTAATGCGGAGAATTAATCATGAAAGGGGCGCTGCATTCGTCTTTTCCACACATGACGACCGCCTCCTCGACAGAGTCGATCGCCGCATTCATTTACAGGATGGCGAGGTGATTGAGGATGAAATGGTGGTAATTCCGCAATCGTGAAGAAAAACGCTGTGATCGAGTGTTGATCATTTTATGACAAGGTTGTTAGATTACGTGATCTTATGACGAATCCATCTTCGGAAGTAAAACCCCTGAAACACGCAGAAGACCTTGATCTCACCGACCGGGCTGTTGCGGGAGAGGAGTCGGCTGTAAAAGCATTCCAGGAGGAGTATCAGCCCATGCTTGAGCGGGTCATGATGTCTCGCGGGTTGGATAAGGTATCCGCCGGGGATCTCGTTGCGGACGTCATAGCGGAGTGTTTCGGTGCGGGGAAGAAAGGGGAGACACGCCCGCTTCTTGAGAAGTTTGAAGGTCGGTCGTCGCTTTCGACCTGGCTGATACGCATTACCTGGAACCGGTGGCTCGATCTGAAGCGGAGAGATAAGTTCCGCGGTGAGCTTCCCGTTTATACTGATGCGGACGATGCTGGGGCGGAAGATCAGTTCGACCGCGTCGAGGGCGCAAACCTCGATGAGAATCTTCTCGATGAGGATCTTTCAGCATTGATGGGTCGGGCGATTAAAGCCGCATTTGATTCGCTGGATCCGGGAGTTCTACTGATGCTTAAGCTGTCCTACCTTCACGGGATCAGTCAGTCTGTCATCGCCCAGATGTGGCAATGCGACCAGACCCGTGTGAGTCGTGCTCTGACAAGCGCGAAAGAGCAAATCGCTTCGGTGACCATGAAAACAATCGAGGACGCCGACGCGGGATTGGAGTTGGAATGGGAAGATTTTCAGAAACTGTGCGCAGCAGGGCTTGATCTTTAAAGATTTTCAAATTTCAGGCAATTTTATCAAGAATTAGAAGAATCGAGTCTCAAAATAGCGAATTTTCTCAAAATTATGCTATTCAATCTTGAGTTTATTTTTAATTTGGCGTATAAATCGCCAGATGACTCGTGGAACCGCCCTTCGCCTGCCCTTTTTTGTTGCTCTTTTCGGCGTGTTTTTCAGTGCTGATTCGGCAGCATTGGGAAAGACAAAGATTCTTTATCTCGGTGATTCTCTGAGTATTGGAGCCTTTGGCCAAACTCTCGACAGCTCGATGCGTGCCTCGGGGTTTGAGGTTCATACCGTAGTAGCCGGCGGTGCCAGTCCCTATTACTGGTTGAAGGAATACCAGCCGCTTCCCTGCACGATTGGATTCTGGGAGAAATCTCCGACCGGTGAGAGGCGGTTGGGCTATGTCCGCGCGGTTCCCAAGATCGAGGATTTGATCGATGATATGAAACCGAACGTGGTTGTCGTGCAAACCGGAATCAATCTGTATGCGACCTTGCGTTCAAAACGTCGTGCCAAATCAGACAATGTTGCCGAGGTGAGTTCTCTGATCGAGCAAATGTGCTATGCCATATCAAAGGGTGGGGCGGTATCTTATTGGGTTCTGCCACCGTCTTCGCACGAAAAGCGTTATCCTGTCGCTCTCCAGGAGGAATTGTCGTCGATTATGCGCAGCATCGTCTACAAGTATGAGGGCCAGGTTTTTGAGAGTCGAAAGGTGACGGAGTTTGTGGACCCTTATCCTGCAACTGACGGAATTCACTACGGGCCGGAGGAAGCGCGGGGGTGGGCGACGAAAGTGTCGAGTCATTTCAATGATTACATGCGGGTGAGCAAACCGAAGATTGAAGCACCTCATTCCATCGTGCGGGCCGTTCCCCTGAGTCCGGTGAGGCGTCCTTCGTCGAGTCAGTCGACCGCGAGAACTTCGGTGGGCGGTTCCAATGCCCCGCTTGATGAGGTGATCCTCGATTTAAAGCTCGTTGAAAAGTCATCGATTGAGAATCTCAGTGATCTTGATTACGCAAACGCTCTCGGAATCTTTGAATACGAGGTGCTCTCTGACACGAAGGGCAACTACCCCTTCGATCGCATTCGGGTCGCTCATGGAATTGTCTTCAATCGCAAACACACCAGCGCAGCGAACCGGGAGATAGGATCGACAATTGAGTTGAATATGGTTCCCTTGAGCAAATACCGCACCCTTTCGACCTGGCAGGTCGTGGATGATCTTCGGCCTAATTTCGAAATGCCGATCTACACGCCCAGGTTGGATTGATGGGTAAAATCTGTTCGCTCATCGTCGAGATATCATTACGGTGCCGTGATGAGTGACCCTTCGCCCTCAGCGGCATCCGACCGAATTAAAATTACCGTTCCGGCGGGAGCATCGGGCCGCGTGGACCGTTTTCTCGGGGAGGAGCTTTCTCATTCGGGGCTTTCGCGTTCCGTCTTGCAGGAGCTGATCAAATCGGGTGGCGTTCTCGTCAATGGGTTGAGGGTCAAAACACGCTACTCCGTGGAGGCGGGTGATGAAATCGTCATTTCCATTCCCGAGCCGACATCTGATGTTCCCGTCGCGGAGGAGATTCCTCTCACGGTTTTGTTTGAAGACGAAGATGTCATCGTTGTGAACAAAGCGCACGGCATGGTCGTTCATCCCGGTTCGGGTAATTCATCCGGGACGCTCGTGAATGCCCTGCTTCACCACTGCAACGGTCGTCTCTCGACACTCGCTGATCCGGATCGTCCCGGGATTGTGCATCGTCTCGACAAAGATACTTCGGGATGCCTCGTCGCCGCGAAATCAGATGTGGCTTACGAAAGTCTCGTCGCTCAGTTTTCAGGAAGGGAAACCGGAAAGATCTATTTTGCGGTGACCCATCGCGTGCCTGCGAACGACAGCGGGACGATTCATAATCAGATCGGACGTCACCCCGTGAACCGTCAGAAAATGGCCGTGTTAGAGCCGCCTGCGGGAAAGGAAGCAATCACCGATTACGAAGTCGTGAACAGCGATGGCTCCGGAAAGTGGGCTCTCGTGAAGTGCATCATTCACACAGGGCGCACCCACCAGATTCGGGTTCATCTCAAAGAAGTGCTTCATTGCCCGATTCTGGGCGATCCCATTTATGGAGCGAAAGGGAAGGGCATCACGAAGGTGGAGAGGCTCATGCTCCACGCGGCAAAGCTCTCGTTTACGCATCCCGTCACCGTGGAAAGGATGAGTTTCGAAGCGGCGTTGCCGGAAGCGTTTTCCGAATTCTTGCCGGTTTCGGAAAATCCGCAGTGAGAAGAGCAGGTGGAAATTCACACCGGAATCGACACGGAATCAGGCGCGTCGGGTTCGTGCATGCTGTCTGACTTGAGCCCTTTCAGGAAAATCCGGGGGAAGAGCCAGCCGGAAAAACACATCATTCCCACGGCCATCGCGAGATAGATGAGGGTGATATTTCCGGTCGAAGTGAGAATGAAGGAGGCAGCACAAAGGATGAAAGCGGATTCGGCGAAGATCACTTTCGCGACGCAATTTACGGGGGCTGCTCCGAGGGCGAGTGTCTGGCCGATGTGACGCCAGGCATGGGCGGCGAAGTAGAGGGAAAAGGCGGCGAGGGCGAGGCGATTCATGACAAAGCCTGCGGGTGCCGCGTTGATGAAGTCCGCTCCTGCCCAGAGGGGAAGAACGATGGGGCCCAGCAAGACAAGGCCCGCAGCGACAGCGGCACTGAACCCGAGGCCGAGGAAGGCAAGCTGTTTCGAGGAATTCAGAATCCAGGGGCGGTCTTTGCGCTCAAACGCATTCATCAGGGCGGGCCAGTAGGGCTTCGTGAACATCGCCATAACTCCGTTCAGGGAAAGATGAATCGTGATCATGACGTTGAAGACGGCCACCGCCTGAGGCCCGACGAATCGCCCTATCAAAAACACCATGAGATGGTATTCGATGATCGCCGAGAGGATGTAGGTTATCGAAAATAATCCGCTGTCGACTACAAGGGGTTTGACGAGCTCCTTTTTGAAAAGAGAAGGCCGGGGTATCAGATAGGGCCTCTGGATGAGGAGGTGAACGGAGTTGCCCACTTTGGCGAGCACAGTAATGCCGTTGACCGAGATGAGGAGGAATTCAATCGTCGGGAAAAACCAGATGCCGGAGACAAGAGTGATTGCTGCGAGAAGATTGCCGGCTGCTCCCCACGAATTCGTGAAGCGGGTCTCCATGTATCCGTCGCGGCTCATTTCAAAAGGAGTCGTAAAAATGTCGAGAGCACTGATCGCAAGTCCCACCCAGAGCGCGGTGATCATGGTGTCGGCAACGTCTTTGTATTCCGCTCCGAAGAGGGTCGTGACAGGGAAAAGAAGCAGAAGCGATGCTGCGATGCCGACACCGATCACGGTGAGCCCGGTACTGAGTATCACGCCTGTCGCAAAAACGGTCTGTTCGCGGCGGCGCCTGCCTTTGGCAATCGCTTTGGAAAGCTCTTTGGTCAGAGTGGGGCCAATGCCGACATGGAGAATGTCGATCAAGGCTACGAAGAGTGTTATTGCTGTATAGACGCCGAATTGCTCCATCCCGAGCACGCGGATCGCAATGGGAATCGAGACGAGCCGGAGGATGATGGTGCCGAATTTAGACAACAGGGACGTAAGAACCGACAATCGGATGGATCGATCGCGGTGCTCGTCACTCTCATCGCTGGTCGGTCGGGTGCTCACAATACTGTCTAATTCCCTTAAAACATCGCATTTATGGAAATTATATCAAGAGTGGATCTCCGGTGGCATCAGGGAGTCGCGAGTTTTCAGCCCCCCCGGGGCTGCCTTCGCATGGGAGCCCTTGATTCCGCCCTTTTCGGGAAGATTGATCCGGTAAGTCAGAGCTCCGTGAAATGCCTTTTGCAGAGACGCTGCACGCACGGAACTTCCCCCGACGAGGGTGCCTACTCAGGGATTTCGTTGAGCGTGTAGTAAGCCTCGGCGTGGAGGAGGGGAACGCCCTCTTTTTCGCTTTTGAGGCCTTCCGCCTTGAGAGCGTGAACGTGACCTTTCGTCATCGGCTCGACTTTGAGCCGGAGGGTCTTTCCATCTTCGCTCACAGATGCGACGGTGACCTTCGGTGTGACCTGATCGACTTCGGGGCTGCCGTAGGCTTTCTGGTAAATGTAAGTGTAAGCTTCCATTTTGAAAGAACCGTCCACAGCCGTGGATTTGTCGATCGGCTTGGTGAAGGTGAGTTCAAACCCGTCTGATTTGGCCCTCATTTCATGGATTTCAAAAGGCACTTTTCCAGTCCAGTTGACACGCTCGAAGTGGTAGGGCATACCGCCGCGGGCTCCCCAACCGCGGTTTGATCCGCTCGTGTAAAGGTTGCCGTCCTCGCCGAGTCGCACCGCGATATTGCCTGACTGAAATCCCTCGAGAAAGGGGAACATCGCCCCCTGGTAAAGTCCGTTCACTTTTTCGAGAAAGACGCGGTGTATTTTAGAGTGAGTTTGCTCTCCGACAAATGTCTGTCCGGCAAAGGGACCGAACTTTCCCTCGCTGATATCAGCGGCGATCCCGGTGGGGGAGTTGCCGACTTTGGCATGGGGAAAAACCACTGCGGGCGGAATGAAATTTTCAATCTTTTCACGCTCCACGACGATGCGGCTTCCTTCTTCGGTGTAGGGCGGATCAACGGGGCGTTCGCCGGCCTTGCCGTCGGCAAAGTCGAAGTAGATATTTCCGTTCGGGTTGCCCTGGAAGGATCCCGGTTTGATCCATTTCAGTGAACTTGAGCCGTTCCACGCTCCCTGATTGTCGGTGTAGAAAGCATCGCCTTCGAAGTTGAATCCGATACCGCCGGGGGAGCGAACCCCGCTGGCGGTCGGGATCATTTCGCCGTCTTCGGAGACGCGGAGAATCCAGCCGCGGAATAATGAATCGGCGGTGAATGAACCGGTCAGGCAGAGGGCGCACCAGATGTTGCCTTCATCGTCGAACTGTGAGCCGAAGGTATATTCGTGGTAGTTTCCGTTGATGCCCCAGTCGTCATTCACGGTTTCGAAAATATCAGCCCGTCCATCGCCGTCTTCGTCACGCATCCGGGTGACTTCGGGGCGCTGCACTGCGTAGAGCCAACCGTCTTTCCATGCAAGACCGAGCGGTTCGTGAAGGTATTCGGCGAAAAGAGTCCACTTGGCGGGTTTGTCAGGATGGTCGGCCGCGTTTTCGATCATCCAGATTTGGCCGCGCCGGGTGCAAACGGCAATTTTTCCGTCGGGTAGAAGCTCGATCGCCCCGCCTTCGATGGACTCACCTTCGGGAGCGGGAAATCCGGTGATTGTGTAGTAATCCGATTCCTCAGGGGTGTCGGCCAGGGCTGCGGTGCTCATGAATGCGAGGGCACTTAAGAGGGTTAGACGGGAGAGTAAACAGGGTTGAGTCATGGAGTAAACAGGGTTGAGTCGCCGTGTTGGAATGCGGACTATTTTTTCTCAGGATTGTTCCAGCGGTAGCTGATCGAGATGGTGGAGTTGCCTGAAATGGGAACGAGAGTTTCATTCCCTTTTCCGACTTTCCGGATTACGGGTTCAGCGCCCTCGATTTTGATGAGCATTTCATTGCCAATGTCGATCCAGCCGTGTCCGCCTTCCTGGGTTCCGCTATCAGCGACGCGGAAAAAGGTGTTGTCTTCGGCATCGCCGGAGACGCTGATGGTGCGAACGAGTGAGGTGACGCCATCAATTTCTTCCGGGGTGAAGTGGTCAGTCACTTTCAGATCCTGATAGTCGTAGTTAAAGGTGGGAAAGCGCTTTTGATCGAGGCGGTAGCCGCGGAACTGGTAGTCGGGGTGTTTCACATTGATTGTGATTTCCTTTTCCGGATTGGCGGTGTCCCGCTCGTATTTTATCCTGGTTTGAGAGAAGGGTTCCCACGGTTCGTCGAGGCTTTCGAGGACCTGAAAGGGGAGCCCCTGAGCGGTGATGACTTTGTCGACTCCGACGGGTTTGCTCCCGGAGCCGCGGCCGTTCCAATGAGGTGACGCATCCATGAACTCCCCGCGGTAAACGTAGGAAAGGTTGAGGGTGTCGGCGTCCCAGACGACGCTGACGCGGCCGGGGTAGCCAACGCCGATAGCGCGCGGCTGTGAGTCGGGAAGGAAGGCGCGATGAACGATCGCTTCGCCTTCATTCTCCGGTTTGAGGAGGATGGGATCGTAGCTTTGCGTCTTCTTTTTACCCTTGGATTTGTCCTCGGAAAGATGGACGGTGCCGAAGTCGCCGGGCCCTTTGACATTGAAGGCAAGAGCCCGCTGGCCGCCACCATCAAAGTAGAGGATTTTGAATGTGTGTTCCCCGGCCTGAAGTTCCTCCTTCATTCGGGCCTCTTTCATGGGGTGGATGCCGTCGTTTCCAACCACGGTTTCCCCGTCGATGACGAGAGCGGATCCATCATCGGAAGAGAGACTGAAAAAGTAGGGGCCATTCAGAGGGATTTTCAGTTTCCCTTCGAAAACGATTCCAAATCCCTTCTTAATCTTTTCAGCCGGTTTGAGGGTGACGAGTCCTTTGGGGAGTTTCCCGGTTGCAACCGGGTTGAGGCTCGCAAAGTCGGGGAGCTTTTTCCAGCTTCCCTCGTAGACGGAATAAGTGAGATCGGTGACGAGTTGAGGAGCGTTGGCGTCTTTAACCATTTCCTCGAGCTCGCTGCGCTTCCAGGGACTGGTGCGGGATGTGTATTCTTTTCGCCATTTTGCGACCTGAGCCGGCTTTACGGAACGGCGTTTTCCTCCATACTCTTTCGTCACGTAGGCAATGAGAGCGGCAATCTGTTCGTCATTGAGGGCCGCTTCGAGTGCGAGCATCGCCTGAATGTATTTGTTATCCTCTTTGAGAATGCCTTTGAGAATGATTCCGGTGAGGAGGTCGGGGTGATTCTCTTTTACAAAAACGGAGTCGTAGAGCGAGGGGGCCATGAGGAGCTCGCCGGCTTTGATTCCTTTGCCGTCGGGGCCGTGGCAGGCGACGCAGGTTTGGAAGGTGGCTTTGCCCAGTTCCATGACTTTATCGTCCTGCGGGAAGGCGATGGTGGTTCCGAGCAGGGTTATGCAGAGGAGGTGAAAAAGGGTTCTCATCATTTTGGTGGGAATTTTGCTGATGCTATTCTACATTTGGAGGTGGGTCAAAAGCCTCCTTTCCGCATCCGCGTGGAGCTTTTTTCGTGAGATTCGTTGTCGCACCTCGCTACTTTCGCGACAAGAACTATTGTCCCTTTCGAATTAAACTGTTTTATGAGATTTTCTGTTCTTCTATCGCTTGTACTAATATTTGCCGCGATTTCCGCACCGGCTCAGGAGGGCGCGAAGTGGCACGATACGTATGCCTCGGGAGTGACTGCGGCGGAGAAAAGCGGGAAGTTGCTGCTCCTGGTTTTTACAGGAACGGATTGGATTGATATCTGTAAGATTTTTGACGATGAAATTCTGTCTCAGCCTGAATTTACCGGGCCTGCCGGTGAGAAGTTTGAACTGATAAAACTGGAATATCCGGAGGGGAATCGATTCCCTAAAGAAGGCGCGTCACAATTGGCTCTTTTGCGGGACGCCTATCGGGTGAGAGGATTTCCCACGGTGGTGATGACCAGCGTGAAGGGGGCTCCTTTTGCGATCAACGGGTATGTTCCAATGACGCCCGCCGAGTATGCTGAACTGACCCTTTCGATGGAGGCTTTCTATCGTGAGCGACTCGCCCACCTTGAGCGCGCCGAAGGACTCGAGGGAATTGAAAAGGCAAAGGCTCTCTCCAAAGGTATTCCTGAATTGCCGGGGACGCTCGCGGCGCGGTATTACATGAAGGAGATCGACGCGCTCATCGAGGCCGACCCGGAGGACACGCTTGGTTTCACCAAATATTATCAGAAGCTTTTAGCGGATGTGGAATACAGCAGCTTGATGCAGGTGTTGGCGAAGGATGTGCAGTGGGGGAAGATGGTGACCTTGACGGATAACTATATTCAGGATTGGAATCTTGAGGGAGAGGTGAAGCAGAAGGCGCTTTTGAATAAGGCCGGTGTTCAGAAAAATCAGACGAATGTGAAAGGGATGGTCGAGACTTTGCTGGAGATCGTCGACATTGATCCTGAATCCGGATATGGCATGGAAGCTCAGGCACAGCTTGATCAGCTCAGAGTCAGCAATCTGGAACAGCAGCTGGTTCCTTAAGATTACTTTATTTTTAATAATTAAAGGGTATTATTAGAGTTCCCTTTTGTTATGAATATTTTATCAAAGGTTTACGGGGTGGTACGCGTTCCTTTGGTTAAGTCTTTTTTGCCATGCAAATTTCCCGCTCTTTACGATCTCTGGCCTGCCTGCTGACGGGGATATCAGCTCCGTTTTTTCTGACTCAGTGTAAGACCGGGCCCGGCACCTACAAAGACGTCGAATACGATTCTGCGATGCTGAACACGCCCTCAGGTCACGGGATGGAAAAGAAGGATTATCCCTTTGATGACAATGGTGCCTACCGGAAGGACTGGGTGAAAAACAATACGACGGGAAAAACGAGGAGTGCCTCTCAGCAGGCTTCCCTGGCTACCGTAAGTGCCGATGAGGAGACCGGCAGTTCGACCCCTGCGCCTTATCCGACCTACGCACAGGCTTCTGAAGCACGGGATGCGGAAGTTACCGGCTCAATCCAGAATATCGATTCTGCAACCACTTCAAGCGCTTCGATCCCGGTCTCGCCTCCAACTTCCGCCACTTCTGTGAGCGGATCAGGATCTGCGAGGTATCACACGGTCGTTACCGGGGACACTCTCTTCGCGCTTTCACACCGCTACCGAACGACGGTGGATGAGCTGAAGCGGGTCAATGGTCTTACCGATGATTCGATTCAGAAGGGACAGTCGTTGCGACTTCCCTAGATCAGGTCTCCGCGCAGGAAGGACGGTGCTAAGGTCGGCTTAAGCCTTTGTTTTTGTCTTTGCCACTTTGCGTTTGGCCTTTTTCTTCTTCGCTTTTTCTAGCTTCTTTTTCAGTTTCGACCAGTAATCCTCACCGGCAATATAGCCGACGCATCGTTCCGTGCCGCAATAGCAGGGGTGGCTCTTGTAATTCTCGAGATCGAAGCCGTAATTAAAAAACAGCTCTTCGTCCTTTTCGATGGTACGAAGGGCGGCGATCCAGATTTTGTCATCCTCAATGAAGGCTTCACAGTTGGGATCGCAGCTGTGATTCATGAGCCGGGCCGCATTTTCGGGAACGTTGCCATCGATGTCCCAGTCATCATCGAGGGTGAAGATGTAGACGGCGGCCTCGCCGGTTTCTTTCGCGATATCAAACTGCTGCCAGCCCCGCTCGTTTGATTCGTCCTTGTCGATTCGTTCACCGATGTATTCGATGATATAAGTCTCGGGTTCGATTTTGGTGGTGGCAAAAAGGCCTCGACCATGAATTCCCGATTGCCGGACTTCGCACAGTTCCGAGTCACATCGCTCTCCTTCGAGTAGTGCTGATTTTTTACTCATGTTCTGGTGGGGGGAGCGTCCAGGGAATATTGACCTCGACGAATTTGGAATTAAGTCCGGGCCAACCTTTTGCATTGAAAAGAAGGCCTGAGAGTTGTTTCGGATTTTCAGGGGCAAAGTCCGGGACGGGAAGTTTTTGAACGAGGTCGAATCCACCCGCCTGAGGTACTGAAGTCGACTGGGGCTCGTCGGAATCAACCTGCATGTCGTCGCTGAAAAAATGGATCTCTTCGAATCCCCGCGTTTCACCGGAGTCCGGCAGTTTGAGTTTTAAACTGATCGTGGAATCCTCCCGGGTCGCTTTCCATTCCCAATCGTCGGGGGAAGAGGGGGGGATCGCTTCGAGGGTTTGCCTGAATTTCCCGGCGAGTGTCGGATTTGGTTGTGTGAGGGCGTCAGCGCTCTGAACCGGAAGCGTGATAGAGAAGTCTCCTACGCCCGGTTGGCAGGACGAGGCGCAAGCCATCCAGGCCGACCGAACTTTGAGGGAAACTTCTTTTGTTTCGAGCGATGCCGGCGGGGTGAGCTCGGTGATGATGAGGGCTTCGCCATGATAGCCGTTCGCTTTGATTCCCGCCATATCGACGATCTCCGGAGCCGGCCAGTAGGTTTTTCCAATTTCAAAACCTTCAGGGAGATCCCATTCGAAGGAGGGGGCGACGCCGACGACACCGGGCCCGCGCCAGTAGGTATGGTATTCCGGGGCGAGGGTGAAAAGTAAGCCAACCTGGAAGGTTTTACCCGGCGTCACTGATTTGACGGCTGAGACCAGTTCGATGCTCTTGAATCCTTCCGGCTTCAGGATGGCGCTGTCTTCCGCCATTCCTTTGCAGAAAAAGAGGAGGGTGAGAAAAAGAACCGGACTTTGAATAAGTTTCACTCTTTCAATCTCCCGATAGACGGCCGCGGCTCAACTGGTTTTTGACGCCAGTTCTGAAGCGGGGAATGAGATGAAATGGAAAACCTCTAGCCGCCGACACCGGCAGACTTGAGTCCTTTTGCCTCGTCTGCTTTTGAGAAGGTGACACCGACGGTCTTCGAGACCCCGAACTCTTCCATCGAGACTCCATACATGACGTCGGCTCGTGACATCGTCCGTTTACTGTGTGTCACGATAACGAACTGGCTGTTTCCGATGAAGCGGTCGAGGACGCGAATGAATCGGGTAATGTTCGATTCGTCGAGTGGTGCATCGAGCTCATCGAGAACGCAGAACGGAGCGGGTTTAACCATGAAGATTCCGAAGAGGAGGGCCACGGCTGTCATGGATCGTTCTCCCCCTGAGAGAAGGCTGATCGACTGCAATTTTTTACCGGGAGGTTTTGCGATGATGTCGATGCCTGATTCGAGCGGGTCGCCTTCATCCATCAGTAGAAGGTCGGCTTTCGCCTTCTCGCCGAAGAGCTCCTTGAACATGTCGCGGAAATTCTTCCTGATTTTGGCGAAGGTGTCAGAGAACATTTTGCGGGTATCCCGATTGATACGGGCGATCATGCGAAGAAGTTCCTCTTTGGAATTCTCGAGATCCTCCAACTGCTGGACATTGAATTTGTAGTGCTCTTCAAGCTCATCAAATTCTTCAATCGCATCGATGTTAATCGGGCCCATCGAATCGAGTTTATTGCGCAGCTGTGTGACGACTTCCTCGACAAACTCCCAATCGGGCTCGGCGGGATCTTCAATTTCCATTTCCGTCTCGTCGCTGCTTTCTGAATCGACGGAATCATCATCATCGTCCTCCGCCTCTTCGCGGGGAAGGGGGGAGCGTGACCGGGTTGCCCCGTTCTTTTTACGCTCTTCGATCGCGAGGAGCAGGGCATGGCTGTCGGGCTCGAAAAATTCGAGTTCAGTGCGGTAGCGGCTCCGGCAGGTCCGCTCGATGTTTTCCAGATTGATATCGAGCTGTGCCACTTTGACTTCTTCACGACCGCGCTGCTCGGCAACTTTCTGTACTGATTTCCGTTTCCCCGTGAGCTCCTCTTCGCCGGATTCAATGCGCTCTGAATAGCCGGAGCGCTCTTCCAGAATCGTTGAGCGTTCTTCCGACAGTGTCGTGGTTTCCAGTGCCCACTGTTCGATCTTTGCCTGAAGGTCAGTGGTTTCAATCGCGGCATTTTCGATGCGCTCCTGAAAATTCGTGATCTCTGTGCGGCGACGCTCAATCAGTTCCTCAAGTTCCTGCTGACGTGCAATCATCGGAGCACGTTGCTCTTCGAGGTTCTTCCTTGTCCCGTCCTCAACGGCGAGGGTGGTTCGTGCCTCGGTGACACGCTCCATGACAGACTCCTCGCGGGTGCGGGCTTCCTGGAGCTGTTGTGAGGTCTCCGCGGATTGCCGGTCGAGTGCTTCCACTTTCGAAAGTGATTCGTCGCGCTCGGCGATGTTCTCCTGCAGCGTCCCGGTGATTTTTTCCCTGCGTTCGTCGACTTCCTTCTTCTCCCAGTCGAGGCTTTCGATCTTGTTCGTAAGCTGGTTGAGATCGCGTTCCACCAGAGCGAGTTTTCCCTCGAGAGTCGAAGCTGAGACGCGCTTCTGTTGGAGCCGTTCGCGGGATTGTTGAAGCGCGTCTTCGATTTGATTAACGCGGTCGTTGAGTTCGTCGCGGCGAAGCTGACGGGTTTCCACTTCCTCCTTGAGTGCTTCGGTGATTTTGAGAAGCTCCCGGATTTCAGTCTGCATCTTCAGTACCGAAACGGAGTCGTCCCCGGACTTTCCACCGTGAATGATCCCTTCAGGGGAGATAAACTCACCTTCGAGAGTTGCCATGGCGACACCCGGTTTTTTCCTGCGGAGACGCAGTGCGGTGTTGAGATCTTCAACGATGAGGACCTGTTCGAGCAGTTTGGTCACGAGCGGCTCAACGTCGGCTTTGCAGGAAACTTTATCGGCAGCCCATGCGATCGATCCGAGTGGGGCCCGGCCCTGTTTCTCCCGCCGGGTCGAAATGAGCTGCTCTTCGGCGATGACGGACGCCTGTCCGATTTTCTCATCGCGAAGTGAGTTGATCACCTTTTCGGCCGCTTCCATGTCGGAAACAATCACGGCCTGAAGTCGACGTCCGAGTGCGGCTTCGATGGCTTCGGCAAATTTGGCATCCACCTCGATCGAATTAGCGAGAGGTTCACGAATTCGTGTTTTGAAATAGTCGGGATCATTGAGCCCCTTGAGAACTGCCTGAGTTCCTTTCTCGAATCCTTCACCGTCCGCGATGAGCTGTTGCAGAACGTTGAGACGGGAACCTTTTTCGGCACTCAGTTTGTGGAGCGTACTGAGGCTCTCCTGCAGGTCTGAGGCGGAACGCTTCGCCTGATGGTATTTTTGCTCCATCCCCGCGAGGGTTTCCGAGAACTCGTCGATTGACGATTGATGCTGATTGATCTGTTCCTTCAGCTCAGTGGCGCTCTTCTGGCGTTCTTTGCGATCATCTTCGAGCCGGCTCGACTCGTTCGTCAGCTGCCCCGAGCGATGGTTGTCTGAATCTGATTGCCTTTCGTTGGTCTCAATCGTGGCTTCGAGGCTGGCGATTCGGCTTTTCAGGGTGCTCTTCTGTTCCTCTATTTCACGCAACTGGAGGTTGAGTTTCTCTCTCAGTTCGCGGGCATCACGGGTTTCCTGATCGAGTGCCTCGACCGAAGCCTGTTGTTTCTCAATCTGTTCGAAGACCGTTTCGAGCTGACGGTTCGCCGTTTCAATATCCGCTTTCTGGCGTTCGAGCTTTTCACCGGTTTGAGTGAGATCGTCCTCATTCTTCTTGATCAGAAGGGTGAGTTCGTGAGTCCGCTCTCCGTTGAATTCAATGCGGTTGCTTGCATTGGTTACTTCGTTGTCGAGTTTCGCGAGCTGACTTTGGAGCTGTGTCAGGCGGTTTTCAATTTCCTGATATTCGACACGGGCTGCCGCCATCTCAGCCTGGCGTTTCTCGATCGCGTCTTCGAGTTCATCCTGTTGGAGTCGAAGATTGCGAGTCGAAGTGGTGAGTTCTGATTTCTCTCCGCGAAGTTCTCTCCACTGCTTGTGGCTGAGATGGAGTTCCAGAGTTTTGACGTCGTCGAAGAGTCCCTGGTAGCGTTTCGCTTTGGACGCCTGACGCGAGAGGGAGCGGATCTGGCGTTCGTTCTCGGCAATGACATCGCGAATACGAACGAGGTTGGCTTCGGTGTAGTCGAGCTTGCGAAGGGCTTCTTTTTTCTGCGTTTTGTATTTCGTGATTCCCGCAGCTTCCTCGAAAACTGCGCGTCTGTCCTCCGGCTTGGAGCTGAGCAACATGTCAATCTTGCCCTGCTCCATGATGGAGTAGCTGGAGCGACCGATACCGGTGTCCATGAGCAATCCATGGATGTCCTTAAGACGGCAGGGTTGCTTGTTAATGAGATATTCGCTCTTTCCGTCGCGGAAAACGCGGCGGCCAAGCGAGACCTCATCGTAATCTGTATCGAGAATGCCGGTACAGCCTGAGAGTGTCAGGGTCACTTCCGCCATCCCGAGAGGGGAGCGCTTGTCCGTGCCGTTAAAAATGACGTCGGACATCTCCCCGCCACGGAGAGCCTTGGCGGAGGTCTCCCCGAGAACCCAACGCATTGAGTCGACAATATTAGACTTTCCGCACCCGTTCGGCCCGACGATGCCAGTCACTCCCTCGTGAAAGTCGAGCTTGGTTTTGTCAGCAAAGGATTTGAATCCATGAATCTCGAGAGATTTCAGGCGCATGATCGTGGGGAAAGGTGTTTGTGTCGTGTCAAAGATATCAAATCTAAGAAGTTAATTCTCAAATATGATAAATCTTTCCTTACAATGAGGTTTGTTTACGATCTGTCGAGTGAATTAACCGCAATTTTCTCAATTTATAGCCGAAAATGCTCAAAAATTGAGAAATGTTTAAAAAATAAGTGTCTAAATTGTGAAATTTTAATCTTTGAGGTTGCATACAGTCGCAACAGTGTTAGGCTGCACGAGATATTCGTTTCGGTTTGAACTCAGTTTGACCGAATCAGATCGCGGATCGGAGGTGCATTGCGAATGCCTCAGCCGCGGTTTTATCAAGAATTTGTGCGGAACGGGGCGGCCCGGCGCAGGAGGGTTAAACCTTGGTGTCGGGCCGTTTTTCTGTACTGACGGAAAATCCCTGAAACGAAGAAGAGCGACGCGAATCTCTCAATTCACGTCGCTCTCATAACCCCTCAACACAATATCTAGGGCCATCTTTGACCTTAGTTTTGCTTCGCAGACTCTAACTGAGCATCCAGTGAAGTCAATATAAAAACCATAAATTTAAGCTGTTTTTATCGTTTGAGCATTGTGGTTTGGTTCCTAATGGGCTTATCTTCAAATAATTCTCCGAAAAGTGAAATAAAGGTGCATAAACGAAAATATTGCGTCGTCAGTTCCTGTGAATAAACTCCTCACTTTAACCTTCCCAACTCATGAACAACGATTTCTCAATCCTGGCGCAGTTTCTCGAAAATCTCGGTCCCGAGGTTAGCGGTCATTCTTCCGCAACTTTGACTGCGGAGGAAATGGAACAGATTCAACTTTTCGCCGCAGGGAAACTTGACGAAGCAAAGCGCGATGAAATTCTTCCCAGTATTCTCGGAAACGAAAAAGCGCTGCATCAGTTAGTTGAGCAACTTCGCTCTCAGGGGTAGAGTTCCTTCTATTCCTGATGATTGGTGCTAAAACCCGGCTGCTTCGAAATCCCGCCCTGTCCCAGCTCGGGGCGGAGGTCGAACAACATCTCGACGCGTGGTTTCATTCAAGCGACCCGATGGGGGTTGCCGAGTTGATCGATCAAACTTCTCTCTCTCTTCTCGAAGCTGCATACGCCAAGGTGGGCGGTTGCGAAGGGACCGTCTGGTTGGCGGATACCGAAGAGCAGTTTCTCGTTGCTGTGGCAAACTCCGGAAGTGACGCGTCGAATCTCGTCGGCTTTAAGCAACCGGTTGGCAGTGGTATTATTTCGATGGTGTATGCGCAGCAGCAACCGTATTGCGAGAATGACATTCAGGCGAGCGAGGGGCATGACGATACTCTCGACCGGAAAATTGCGAAGCATACCACCGCGATGATTGCGGTGCCTTTCTATTTCAGCTTCAAACTTCGCGGCGTCCTCTCCTGTGTCCAGCTTCAGGAATCCGGCAATTCGCAGGATGGGTTTAATTCAACTCACGTAGAGCACCTTGTCAGGGTTTCCAACATCGTTGAGAGGCTCATTGATGGACGGCTTCTTTCTTCGACCCTCGGGCTAAGTGATGTCGGGTGAAAGTCCTATACGATGGCCCGATCTGTCCGTCGCCCGGGAAGCGCTTTCGACAGGGGACGGGAGTGGCATCAAAGTGGCGATTATCGATTCCGGTATTGAGGTGTCGCATCCGGCCCTGGCGGGTGTCTCGCTTCAGGATGATGTCACTGTGTCGTGTGACGGCGTCAATTTGCGAATTGAAGACGGAGATGGAACCGATGTCTACGGGCATGGAACCGCGATAGCGAGCCTTCTCCTCAGCGAGGCCCCCGGAATTGAGATAGGGAGTTTTCGCGCGCTCGACAGTAGCAATCATGCGAGAAGCTTTGTCATTGCCGAATGTGTCAATCAGGCGATCAAAAGGGGATACCAGGTCATCAATTGCAGTTTCGGCTGCCGCGGGCTGCCCCGCTATGTGATGGACTACAAAGAATGGGTCGATCTGGCCTATCTTTCCGGTGTCCAGATCGTGGCCGCTTGCAGTAATGTGGATGCGGGGATTCGCGAGTGGCCTTCCTACTTTCCCAGTGTCCTCAGTGTTCGGGGGATAGATTGCGAGAGGGATGAATTCTTTTTCAAGGAAGGCCGGATGGTTTCATTTCTCGCAAAAGGGGAGCGCGTCGAAGTTCCCTGGCTCGGTGGCGGGACAAAAATCGAAACCGGAAGCAGTTATGCGGCTCCGCTCATTTCCGGAAAAATTGCGCGCCTTCTTTCCTCGCTTCCGGATATCGATCCCGCTGCGATTAAACCGCTTCTCTCTGTGCTCGCCAGGCCCGCAGAATTCTGAGATTTAGAGCCTTTAGAAAAGGCGGCGTCCCTTCGGGCAGTTTTTGATATTTGTGATATTTAAAGTAGACTATTAATTAAATAATATTATAATTACTGTAAGTCTAACAATCAACAGGTGTGAAAACGGAACTACCAGGCAATTTGAGTGAAATATTTCCATTGCGTCTTCGGATGCGGGAAGAGCTGCAGTTCACTCCCACAGACGAGCACGTGGTGGCCTACCGGCCTTCGAACGGCAAGCGATACTCCCTGAAGCCGTGGCAGTATGTCATGATGTGCCGCTTCGATGGCGAGAAAACTTTTGAGCGACTCGGTCGCGAAGTGTACAATGAATTTTCAGGGCTGATCACAGCGAAGGGGCTTCTGAATTTTTATTCATGGCTTTACGATGAGAGCCTTGTTCTCTGCAATTTTGAATCGGTCTTTGAGTTGGTTCCGAACGATGACGAAGAGGAATCACGTTTTCAACTTTCGGAGTCGATGAGGCGCCTCATTGCTCATCCCAAGGTGCCGGTCGTCGCGATGTCGGCGGTGGCTGTCATGTTTTGCCTCGCCGTTGTCAGAATTGCTTTCGTTGCCGCTCCTATTTTCGAGCCGCCGGTTGATCGACTTTACAGTGAAATCGAGGAGCGACTTTTCGACCAGTCGGAGGCTCCGCCGCTGGAGCGCCACGCCATTGTCAGTATCTCCGAGCCTGTTGTCCAGTCGATCGAGCCGGCTGCCCGGGTCGTTGATATTCCTGAGCCTCCTGCGCTTGAGACGAAAGAGCCTGTTGAGCACGTTAAGAAGGCCGCCGTTGAGGCAGCGCCTTCTCAAGCGGAGAATGACACGGATGAACTCCTCGCCCGCATGGATACACTTCGCCAGAAAATGGCCAGCTGCCGGATTCGGCGCGACGAATTCTATCTTCAGAACAACGAAGACGGCTATCGGCAGGAAGTCGAGAAGATGACTGAGCTCGCCAGGGAGATCGGTGAGATCGGCGCCAAGCTATAGCAGAGTCGGTTTCCGTAAGCTTTTGAGAACGTCGTCGATCGAAAGATCACGGCGTTTTCTGTTTCGGAAAAGACTTACGTTTTCAAAGCCTGCTTCCTTCAGCTGATTCAGAGCCGGACCGAAATTTTCGGAAACCCTTGTGGGGGTGTGAGAGTCCGAGCCAATCACAACGGGGATCCCGCGTTGGGCCATCAGCTTCAGCATTTGGGGACCCGGATTCATTTCCGGAAAGCTTTTGTTCAGCCCGGAGGTATTCAGTTCCATGGCAACACCGGTGGCGGCAATGCGATCAAGGGCCTTCTCGATTTGGGGGAGGCTGGCTGAAAAGGACCATTCCGACGGGGTCGCGTTTTTAATGAGGTCAGGGTGGGCGAGTGAATCAAAGAGTCCTGTCTCAGCTGACTCGGCGAGATGCTCGAAATACTGAGCGCGGAAAGCATCCGTGTCGCCGGTCCAGAAGGCGTCCCGGTATTCAGGAATGTGCCAGTGAACCGATCCCAGAATGTAGTGGAACTCGGCACGGGCATGCAATTCCTCAAGCCACGATTCCATCCCCGGGAAGAAGTCGCTTTCCATTCCGAGGAGCACTTCAAACCCGTCCGGCGCCGCATCGATCGCCTCCTGCACGAGAGCAACATACTCGTTAAACTGCTCCGGGGCCATTCTGACACGACTCGAAAACCCGTTCGGCATCGGGCTGTGGCAGGTGAAGATAATTCCGGCGAGGCCGCGAGCGACCCCCTGTTCCATATACTCTATCGGATGCCCTTCGGCGTGTTTGCACAGCGGCGTGTGCATGTGGCTGTCAAAAAAGATGGGAGAGGGGGCTGACATGGCGGGAAACAAAAGGAGGAGTCCCTAAGACCATAAGGGGGCTCTCCCTGAAAATCTTTTTCTTTTTTGTAATCGCAAAAGCGGCCCTTTCTCTGTGCGCTATTTCCCCATCTCGAGACCGAAATAGTCGACCGAATTCCGGAAGCAGATACGGCGTACCATTTCGCCAACCATCTCCATTTCACGCGGGATTTCACCTTTCTCAATGTCCTCGCCGATGACATTACAGAGAATTCTCCGGAAGTATTCGTGACGGGTGAATGAGAGGAAACTCCGCGAGTCAGTGAGCATTCCATTGAAGTGTGAGAGCAGGCTCGTGTTCGAAAAGGTGTTGATCTGCCACTCCATTCCTTCTTTGGTGTCGAGGAACCACCAGGCCGTTCCGAGCTGGAGTCGGCAGGGCGGGTCGCCCGGCTTGGCCTGCTGGAAATTCCCCAGCATTGCCGAAAGCGCGTAGTTGTCTTTCGGGTTCAGGTTGTAGAGCATGATCTTGGGAAGGTGCCCCCGCAGGTCCAGTGTGCTGAGGTAGCGGCGAACCGCTCCGGCGTGATCGACATCAGCCATCGAATCGCAACCGACGTCGCGTCCCAGTGATTGGAAAAGCCGCTCGTTGTTGTTGCGCTCGGCTCCGATGTGAAGCTGCATCGTCCAGTTGCGTTCGGCGTTGAGTTGTCCGAAAAACAGCATCATGTAAGCGCCGAAGGCCTCCGAATCAGCGTCATCAGCGGATTGACCGGTGCGGACTTGATCAAAGATAGCAGCTGCTTTCTCGTCAGAGCACTCCGCATCGAAAATGTGATGGAGCCCGTGATCGGAAAGTCGTCCCCCCACTTCGTGGAAAAAGTCGTGTCGCGAACGAAGCGCGTCCCGGAAGCCGGAGAGAGTCGAGCAATCGATGCCACTCACTTCGCTGAGTTTGTCCGCGTAGGCGTTGAAGCCATCAGCCTCATGAACCCACAGGGCGGGGTCGGGGCGGAAGGTCGGGTAAACCCGCGTGTCGATCGTGGGATCATTGGCGATTGCGACATGGTGTTCGAGCGAGTGGGTGGGGTCGTCTGTGGTGCAGAGCGCTTTCACCTTGCTGGTGCGCAGCAACCCCCGGCAGGAGTAGTCAGGCTCGGCGAGTTTGGCGTTTCCGGTTTCCCAGACCTCATCGGCGGTATCGGGGGAAAAGAGCTTCTCGAATCCGAAATAGCGCGAGAGTTCGAGGTGTGTCCAGTGGTAGAGCGCATTGCGCAGGCAATGGGGAACCGTTTCAGCCCAGGCGTCGAATTTGTCGCGTGGCGAAGCGCTTCCGGTGATGCGATTTTCGTCGATTCCGTTCGAACGCATTCCACGCCATTTGTAGTGATCACCGGCCAGCCAGATATCGAAAAGGTTTTCGAACTTCCTGTCCGCAGCGATTTCGTCGGGCGGCAGGTGATTGTGAAAATCAAAGATCGGTTCGTCTTTGGCAAAGTTGTGATACAACTCGCGTGCTGCTTGAGATTGCAGCATGAAGTCATCGTGGATGAACGGCTTGGACATAGCCAAATTGTCGCGAGGAATCGCGATTGTTCAAGGGGGAGAACGCACTGAAGTGCACCTTTTGCCAGTTCGCGACTACCAGAACATCAAGGCGCAGGCGAGAACGAGCACGCCAAAGCCAAGACCTCCGGCGAATCCGACGGTGTAGCGGGGCTTTTTCGCAAGAACCCAGTTGATCTGATCCCGGAGGAGGTAGGGCATTCCCACGTAAAACATGCCTTTGACGGCGATTACGTAGGCGAAGGCGACAATGAGGAGGCGGGTGTCCGGCTCTTTGAGAAAGGCCGATTTCAGAATAGGGGCAGCCGCAAGGATCATGAGGAATCCCAGCGCTCTCACGGCGAGGAATTCTTTTACATAAACGAGAACACCAACGCAGACGGCGATGATGACGAGCTGGACCGGTTTCTCGATCGTGAAAAACTCACCGAGATCCATGCAGGACCAGTAAATAAAGGCCCAGGCGAAGGCGATGATGACGAGAACAGCACCGAGATTCTCATTTCTCGGGTAACGTTTCAAAAAGGGCTGAACGATCCCCGGCTTTGCCAGGGCAATGGCATGCGAAACAATCAGCCAGAGGCCGATGATGATTCCCATGGTCTTCAGGGGAATGCCGGGAACGTAAAGGAAATTGAAAATCGCCTGCATAAAAAAGATCGCTCAGATTCGGACCGATAGGGCTTAATGCAAGACCGGATCGCCGTAGAGGGTGTGGCCGGTGCATTCGTTGATTTTGACATCGAAAAGCTGACCCGCCATGCGGTCGGCATCGCCTTCAAAAATAACGATTCGGTTGGTTCGAGTGCGTCCTGAGAGCTTCTCTTTGTTGTATCGGCTGGGGCCTTCGCAAAGCACTTCGTAAGTTCCGCCGACGTGGGCGTGGTTTTTGCGCTCCACGATTTCGTTTACGGTCTTGAGAAGATCCTGATTCCGCTCCTCCTTGACCCGTTCCGGCAACTGGCCGTCCATTTCCGCTGCCGGGGTATCTTTTCTCTGCGAGTAGCGGAAAATGTAGGCCTGATCAAACTGGACGTGCTCAACCGCCTTCTTCGAAGCGAGGTAGTCCTCTTCGGTTTCCCCTGGAAAACCGACAATGATATCGGTGGAAATTGCGATGCCGGGGCGGGCTTCCTTCATCTTGTCGCAGATCTCGATGAAACGCTCCGCTTTGTAAGGGCGATGCATCCGTTTGAGAATCTGGTTGGAGCCCGATTGCATCGGGAAATGAACATGGTCGACCAGCTTGGGCAGATAGGTGAAAGCCTTGATGACATCCTCCTTGTAACCGATGGGGTGCGGGGAGGTGAAACGAATCCGTTTGATGTCGTCGATCTCGTGAACCGCCTCGAGCAGCTGCACAAAGGGGCTTTTGTCCCCGACTTTGGGAAATTCGTGACGACCATAGAGGTTCACGATCTGTCCGAGGAGGGTCACTTCGCGAACACCCTGATCGGTCAGGCGGCGGATTTCATCGACGATCTCGGCGATGGGGCGGGCTCGCTCCGGTCCACGTGTGTAGGGAACGATGCAGAAGGTGCACTTCATGTTGCAGCCCTGCATGATACTGACGAACTCACTGACGCCGTGCTCTTTGTCGACGTGGTCGCGAATTGTGTTCTGTGATTCCTCTTCCTCTTCGATGTCGACGATGGAGCGGCGGAGATCATCCATTTTGGCCTCTTCCTTCGCCCGCATCAGTTCGACGCAGTGATCGACGACGCGGTGGTATTTCTGGGTGCCGGCAACGAGATCGACGTGGGGGGATTGCTTGATGAGCTCCTCGCCGCGCGACTGCGCCATGCAGCCCATGAATCCGTAAACGATGTTGGGATTGGTTTTGCGGTGCTTTCCGAGATAGTTCATCCGCCCGATCGCCTTTTGCTCCGCCTGATCCCGCACCGAGCAGGTATTCATGAGAACGACGTCGGCCTCTTCTGCTTCGGGTGTGACCGTGAAGCCGCGTTCGACGAACATTTGCGCGACCTGTTCCGAGTCACGTTCGTTCATCTGACATCCGTAGGTCTTTAAATACACTTTTGGCATGCTGTCTGTATCTGAGGTTGCACCTTGAGGTGTGAAATTCCTGCAGGAGGAAGGGGGGCGAATTTAGACGCCTTTTCCTCTGGAAACAAGCCCGTCATCCGCGTAATTTCGCAGCGTGAGTGAACTCGGAAAAGAATCTGAATCGCCGACCGGGGTGGATTCACGGGAGCAGGCAACGCCGAGGAACCAGATGGTGGCGCTTTTGACGCTTCTACCTGTGCTCGGGGTTCTCTGGCTCACGATGCATTATCTGCCGAAATTCGGGGATTGGATGGGGGAAAAGGCAGATTCGGTGGTGAGCGCGGTCGGCGTTGAGGAGAGTGAGGAGGAGGGGGATGCGGTCAAGGTAGAAGTTTCGCAAGGTTCCGCTGCGGAAGGGGAGCCTGATAAAGTCGCGCTTGAGGCATCGGGGGAAGCTTTGACCCTGGTGAAACCGGGCGGAATGACGGCAGGAGGAACGGCTCATTTTAAATCTCAGATTATCGAGCAGTTGGGCGGCGCGGAAAAAGTTGAGGTCCGGCATCTCGCCGTTTCTGATGACGGAGAGCGTATCGTCGCTGCGCTGAAACTGGAAAAGGCTCCCGCGGGCGGAGGGCTCGTCGAGGTCTTTTTTGACCGCGATGAGTTTGGACGGTTTATTTCGACCGAAGATTCTCCCGTATCCGAAAGGCTTGTGCTTTGGAGCGAATAACAATCCGCTCACCCGGAAGAGTGCGGATTGCGGTGTCGTTCTCCTGCCGTTTATTCGGACGCGCTTGAGGCGTCGGCACCAAGTTCCGCCAACTTGCTGAAGATAGCAGCTGAGCCGTTTGCAAGCTCTGTCCCATCGGCAGCTCTCAGGGAGTAGTGTGGAACGGCGTTTCGAGTCATGTAGTCCTTCAGTTTACTCCGGTCGACGTCTCTGGGTAGAACCGAGAGCCAGGGGAACTGATTGGTTTCGGCCCAGTCTTCGGCGGCGTCATCGGATTGATCCAGTGAAACATGGATCAGTTCCACGTTTGGATTCTCTGCGATTTCCTTGTTGTATTTCTCCACCAACTGTGGAGCAGATGCGCGACAAGGTGGTCACCACGAAGCGGAGTAATAAAGAATGTAATACTTCGGATTCTTTTCGAGTTCCGCTTTTTTGTAACGCTTGCCCTCAAGGCGTTGGAGCTTCGCTTTAGCCACCTTTGCGCCGACCTCCGTTTCAGTATCGGGACCGACAGCGGCTTCAGGCATGGTTGATTCATTGAGAAAAGCGATATCCTCTGCCGATAGTTTTGATTTGGGGAATTCCACGGACCGGCCGTTGATAACGACGGTGACCACACCGGACTTTTCGTCGTAGGAGCGAAGGTCGCCTTCGAAAGTTTTCGATCCGTCCGAACTCGTCCAGGTTCGGCCATGCGCACCTGAAAGTACAAGTGTGAAGGTCGCGATAGCAATGAGGGATGCTTTCATTGGTCTGAGGGTAGGGAAATTACTTATCTTTGTCCCGCAAAAAATGAACCAGTTTTCCGGCGCGCTTCTACTTTGGTATACTATCCAAGTATCTCCTCTACTACATTTCCATACACATCAGTGAGACGGAATTCGCGGCCGGCGTAGTTGTAGGTGAGTCGTTCGTGATCCAATCCTAGCAGGTGTAAGATGGTGGCGTGCAAATCATGGATGTGCACCGGCTTGTCGATCGCCTTGTATCCAAAATCATCGGTTGAGCCGTGGGCGTAGCCGCCTTTGACGCCACCACCGGCCATCCACATTGAATAACCTTTGTTGTTGTGGTCGCGACCGTCACCAAGGCCCTGCGCATAGGGGGTTCGCCCGAATTCACCTGACCAGACGACGAGGGTATCCTTGAGCATTCCCCGGTTTTTGAGATCGGTCAGGAGCGCTGCGATGGGTTGGTCTGTGACATCGCAGCTCTTGGCCAGATTCTGGTTCAGGAGGCTGTGATGGTCCCAGCTTGTAGGTGCCGTCACTTCGACGAAGCGAACGCCTGATTCGACGAGTCGTCTCGCGAGGAGGCACTGTTTGGCAAAGCGATCACCGTCGCCCGGTCTGCCGATTCCATAGAGTTTTTGAATGGATTCGGGTTCGGATTTGATGTCGAGAACGTCGGGGATTTCATCCTGCATTCGGTAGGCCAGTTCAAACGACTGGATCGATCCTTCAATCTCGGGATGGTAATGATCCTGTTCCAGTTTGCGCTGATCGAGCCCTGCGATGAGATCGATCTGTGCCCGCTGCGTTTTCCGGGAGACGTGCGGATTCTCAATGTTTTTCATGGGAGGGCCGGGTTCCTCCGTTTTTCCTGACAGAGCTGAAAAGAGAGCGGGGAGCTGGCCGCCTCCGATTTTGGCCCCCTGATAAATCGCCGGCAGGAAAGCGCTTCCGTAGTTGTTTGCACCGCCCATGTCCGAGGGGGGATTCAGGGTCACGAATCCCGGGAGATTCTGATTGGGGGAGCCCAGCCCGTAAAGTGACCATGCTCCGAGGGAGGGGCGGACAAACTGGAAACTTCCGGTGTGCAACTGAGCATAGGCCTGGGGATGATTCGGCAAATCCGTGTGCATGCTGTTAATGACACAGAGATCATCGGCGTGATTTTTCGCGAGATGCGGAAAGAGGGATGAGATGTGAATCCCGGACTCGCCGTATTGTTTGAACTTCTGTGCCGAGGCAAGGAGCCGCGCGGGACCACCGCGCCAGGGTTCACCGTTTCGCTTTTGCAGCTCGGGTTTGTAATCGAAGGTATCGACGTGAGAGGGGCCTCCTTTCATGCAGAGAAAGATGACCTGTTTGGCTCTCGCCGGGAAATGCGGAGATTGAACCGGGAGATTCCTCCGGTCGCTTTTCGCGGCGTCCTCTGCGGCGAGGCTTGCGTAGGCGAGATAGCCGAAACCGGATGAGAGCGATTTCAGAAGGGTGCGTCTCGAAGGGGGAAAAGGAGCATTGTTCATGATATCAATCGAGGTTGCGGAAGGTGGCGGTTGAGAGGAGCGCCTGGCAGTAACGTTTTAAGGAATCCTCTCCGGTCGTGCTGCGGAAGAACTCATTCGCAAGCGCACTTTCCTCTTCGGAGGGTGGGCGGTTGAAACAAAGTTTGAAGGCCCGCTCGATGTGTTTTTCGGGTTCCTCCCCGGCATCGCTCATGACGCGTTTCGCAAAACTCGCGGAGCGCTTTTCGACGAAGTCACTGTTCATGAAATAGAGCGCCTGCATCGGGACATTGGTTGTTTCCCGATGACCGGTGACGAGGCTGGATTCGGCAAAGTCGAACAACTCGAGAACGTCGGGAAGGCGGTCCCTCACAATGGGCAGATAGACGGATCGGTGCACGGAGCCGTCGAGATCGGCGGGGATGTTTTTGGCGAAGGGAAGGAGCGCTGCATTCCTGCCACCTGTCCGTCCAATCAGCGATGCGACGGGGCGGGTGAGCTCAATGTCACCGGCGACAAAAAGCATCGCATCCCGGATTTCTTCGGCGTCGAGTCGCCGTTTCGACATCCGCCACAGGAAACGATTCTCCGGATCTTTGAGAAAAGCTGACTCACGGAAGTCGGATGATTGACGGTAGCTCCGCGAAAGAACGAGTTCACGAATGAGACCTTTAACCGACCACTCGTGCTCGTTGACGAGTTGCATGGCGAGGTGGTCGAGGAGCTCAGGGTGAGAGGGGCGTTCGCCATTGAAGCCGAAGTTGTCAGTCGTGCGGACAATGCCGGTTCGGAAGAGGTGATTCCAGACACGGTTGGCGAGGACGCGAGCGGTGAGGGGATGGTCGGGGTGGGTGAGCCATTCCGCGTATTGGAGGCGCCCGCTCTCATCGTCGGGAATCTCTGGAGGGTCGGAAAGCTGTACCACTTCCGGAAAACCCCGCGGGACTTTTGAATCGCGCGGGGTTGCCAGTTCGCCGCGTTCATAGACGGGGGAGTCTCCTATCTCCTCGGCCTCGGTGACGCCCATGCACATAGCGTTGGGATTCCCGTCCTCGTCCACGAGTGCGAGCTGACCGTCGATCGCTCCCTTTCGCCAGAGCCCGCCGATCGCCATTTGAAGACTGAAAAATTCGGAGGGATCTTTTCCTTCTTTCGCTGCCCGGGCCGCCTTTGCTTTAGCCTCCTCCTCTTTGGCAATCAGGTCGATTTTCTCCTGTTTCAGTTTGGCGACATCTTCCGGCTTCAGTGCTTTGTAGAAGACGGGAAGATCGAGCGACTTCGGAAGGTGGATCAAATCACCTCCGAGCTGATTGTCGGGTCCCACCGCGGTTCCATAGTAGGTCTTACTGCTCCGGAAAATGCCAACCATGGCGTAGTAATCCTCCATCGAAATGGGATCGAATTTGTGATCATGACAGCGTGCGCAGGCCACGGTCGTTCCCATAAATGCCTGTGTGCTCGCGTTGATCTGTTCATCAGCGACGTCGGCGAGAGACTGTTCCCGGCTCATTGCGTTGAGACTGAGCGGGCCAATCGCTAGGTAGCCGGTTGCAATGAGGAGACGGGCGCGCTCAGCGTCGTCTTTCGCAGGAAGAAGGTCTCCGGCGAGTTGCTCGGTGATGAAACGGTCGAAAGGAATATCATTGTTAAACGCATCAATGACATAGTCCCGATAACGCCAGGCTTCGGGGAATGTGAAATTTGATTCCTTGCCGCTGGATTCTGCGAAGCGTGCCACGTCGAGCCAGTGCCTTCCCCAGCGTTCGCCGAATCGTTCCGATGCGAGAAGTTGATCAGTCCGCTCTGCGAGGGCCTTGTCGATTCCCCCTTCGGCAACACTTTTCAGAAAACCACGTTGCTCCTCCAATGAAGGCGGGAGACCGGTGAGGTCGAAGTGGAGCCGGCGAACGAGGATTTCCGGCGCAGCATCGGAGGAGGGTGTCAGTCCGTTTTCCTCTAACTTTGCGATAATAAACTGATCTGTATCCGACTTCGGCCAGTCGGTATTCTCAAGGGATTCAGGGACCGGATGCTGCTGTGGTTTTTTGAAAGCCCAGAATTTCCTGCCCGATTCCAGGTCAGTCGGAGCGGCTGAAATTGAGCCGGTTGATTCGGTGCGCGGGTCGGGTGCACCCGATTCAATCCACTTCCGGAAGTCGGCGATGACTCCATCCGGAAGGCGCTCCTTCTTCGGGGGCATTTCAAGATCCGGTTGAGCGTGGGAGATCGCCGCGATGAGAAGACTCTCCTCCACATTGCCGGGAACCACGGCGGGCCCGTTGTCGCCACCCAGATGCGTTCCCGCCCGGGTATCGAGGAGCAGTCCGCCTTTCGATTTTCCCGATTCCACCGAGTGGCATTTGTAGCAATTTTCGATGAGGACGGGGCGGATCTTCGCCTCAAAGAAATCAGTGCCGGAAGATGCAAGCGCTGCGTTGAAGTCTGTTGCCCACAGAATCAAAAACACGAAAAAGACTGCTCGCTGCGATTTCATCCATCCTCAAGATCGACCTAAAGAGTTGGACGTCAACTGGTGGGTTCGGGGGAAGCGCGTTATTGTGTGCGGGCTTTTTCGAGTCGTTTATCGCCGAGATCGAGGCGGTAGAGAATCTGATTGTAGTCGTAGCGCGGCGTTGGGACCGGTGCTTTCGAAAAAGTGGCGGTGTAGGTGCCTTCGAAGTAGATCACTTTTCCTCCTTCTGCGGCGAAGTAGGGATGCTGCTTTGGATTGTAAAAGGTATAGCGATCATGGGTGAGCACTTTTGCGCACCGGTTCCACGGTCCGAAGGGACTTGTTGATTCGGCATACCAGATTTCCCCGAGCTGGGAGGGAGCGGTGTTTTTCCTGTCCATTTTCGTTTCGCTGAAGATCATGACCCAGCGTTTCCGGTATTCGTTCCAATCAATCGAACCGCGATGAGGCGTTACTTGATTGCCCTCTTCGTCTACGAAATTCGATTTTGTCTTGAGTGTTTCATACTGACCTGGATCCAGCCAGGCCTCATAAGTTGCCGGAATTTTCAGGGTCGGTAGCGGGTCGGCGTAGACGATCCAATTTTTTCCGTTCTCATCCCTGTAGGGGAAGGGATGCCCGAGGTGTTTCAGTTCTTTGCCGGAGTCGAACGCGAATCGCTTTTCAAAACTCTGCGTCTCCTCGTTGAACTCGCAGAGGCCTGTTTCGTAGAGCTCGAGAAAGCCTTTCACTTTCTGATACATCGCCCCGAGATGTTCCCTCCCGTCTTTGTCGGTTAGAACGGTGAGACCCGTCAGCCAGGTGGGGCCTTCTCCCGGCATCTTTGCGATCGACTGGACAAAGCCTTCGCCGTTTTTGAAATACTTCAGATCGATTCCTTCCTCCGGATTCCAGGGGAGTTCGGAAGTCGCCCCCGTCGCGTGAAAGTTCCCCAGAGGGTAGCTCAGTCGATTCGTGTCGCCCCAAATCCAGAACAGTTTGTCCTTGTAGATCGCATTGAGAACGCTGTCGCAGCCGAGTACCCCGGCCCTGAGTCCCTGGCGGAACTCCGGGATCTCAAGTCCTGCTTTTTCCGCATGAACAAAGCGGCCGCCACCGGTGACCCGATACATCCGTTCGGCAATATTGATGCGTGTGACTTTGAGTTCCGCGCTCCCTCCCGGTGTCATCTTGATGCGTGTCCCCGTCATTCCAAATCCATCGGAAGGGAATTCGTAGCCGTGGCTTTTGACGAAGAAGAAAACCTCTTCTCCCAGCAGCTCGGGATCATCGATCGTGACCACGCCGAGATTATCGGTTTCGTAGCGTACCTGATTCGTGGTCCGCAGTTCGACGAGAGGAACGGGGCGTCCACTTTCTGAATCCTTCACGACAATGGAAAAGGGAGGTTCTGCCGCGGTAGCGATGGTTAAGCCAAGGAATGCGCCGCCCGCAAGTAATCCTGAAATCAGGTGCCGCACTTCTCTATCGCGTCTCGTGATTTTCATTCGTCTGTTTGTGCGACTCGCTTATCATTGATCCTCAGAAGAATAGACGCCGTGGCTTGTGCATCGCAAAGAGCGCGATGATGGGAGTCCAGTGAGATATCGAAGTGATTGCAGAGTTTTGCGAGACCGTAGGATTTCAGTCCGGGAAAGTAGCGGCGGGAGGCGACGACGGTGCAAAGCGTTGGGTAGTAAAAGTTCCGTTCGAGACGGGCGTATTCCTCTTTGAGAAAGCTGTAGTCAAATTTGGCATTGTGGGCCACAAAAACGGCTTCTCCCATGAAGGCTTCGAACTCGTCGGCGATCTGAGCGAAGACGGGCGCTCCGGAAACCATCTCGTCGCTGATCCCGGTGAGATCCACGATACGCCGGGGAATTGATCGTTCGGGGTTGATGAGGGTTTGCCATTCATCGATCACTTCGCCGTTGCGAATTTTGACGGCCCCAATCTCGGTGATTCGATTCCATTTCGCATTGCCGCCTGTCGTTTCAATATCGACGACGACGTAGTCCTGTTCGGGGTGGACGATCCATTCAACCCTGTTGACCTCGACACTGAACCCTGTTCGCTGCAGCTTTTCGAGCTGGAGAAGTTGATTCCGTCTCAGCTGGTCGCCCTGTGCTTTGATCTCGACGAAACGCACTTCGTCCCCGTCCAGAAGCATGAGGTCGGGGTATCCGCTGCGGCAGGTGCGATAGTCTTTGAGGATTGATTCGAGGATGTCGATGAGGCTTCCGGGCTTCGCTCTCAGGATCAGCTCACGAACCAGTTCCCGGTATTCGGGAAGCCACTGAGTGACACCGTTCGGGGTGTCGCCGTAGTCGTCCCAGTTTCTCTCAAAAGTCGAAATGGCCGTTTCAGGGGTGTTCAGTTCTTTGAGCCGGTCCTGCAGTGCTTCGAATCGCTTTCTGTAGAAAATGCCATTTTTGAGATCGGAGGGCCTCATCTCAAAACTGTTGTGGAGTGCTGCATTGTCAGGATCAAAAATCAGATCCCAGAGGAATACCCCGAAGAGGTGTTGCCAGAGGTCATTCTCGGTGTGAAACGCCCGGATGCCTTCTCTCGCGTAGTGATGGATAGCGGCCTGCTCGGGGCGGTCACGGAAGGATTCGTCGAGCTGAAGAACCGGCGCGCTGCGCAGCAGTTCGGTGAGACGGCCGACCTTCTTTTTCTTGAATTTCCGCTCGTAGAAATCCTCGGCGAAAATGAGTTCCCCGTCACTGGATGGATCCTGGATGAGGGCGTTGAGGAGTTTTTCGGCTTCAGCCTTTCTACCTTCGCTGTAGAGTAAGCGAGCCTGTCGTTCGGTCGCAGGAAACTGGCCCGAAGTATCGTAGACAGAGAGTGCTTTTTCGGTTTCGTTGATTCTCTCGAGAGCGAGTCCCAGTTGGTGGAGCGAGCGGTGGCGAAGTGATTCGAGTCTGGTTTCCCCGATGTCGGGCCAATCACAGTGTTGTTCTGCGAGGGCGACAAGCTCGTTTTCTGAAGCTTCTCTGATCGTTGGAAAGAGACGTGAGTAGAAGAACGAGGCGCGGGCTTCTTCCGCTGAGCTGAACCGGGCTTTGAATGTGGTTTTCAGCTGTCCGGTTTTGACGACTCCCAGATCGCGAAGCGCAAAACTGGTGAGATTGGCCTCGTTGTTTCCGAAAAAAAGAAAGAGGATGAACTCGAGGGTTTTGATGCGGTCCTGCACCACGAACCCTTCGGCTTTCGCAACTGGAATGCTTTCCCTGAACGGGACATGTGCGAGGGCGAAGGCGGTGATCTTTGCTTTTTTCGCCGAACTGATTTTCAAGCTTCCGGCAATGGGGCCTTTGGTGTGGCTCTTCACCAGTTCGACGACTTCGGGGCGCGTCATCGATTCAAGAATCTCACCGTAGTCGGCTTCTTCGATGCCCCGTGCAAATTGGCAGGATTTCAGTTCATCAATGGAATCGGGAAGTGATGCTATTTCCTCGTATTTGAGGCGGGCGAGAGGGAAGACTGATCCTTTTCGGTTGGCGAGCCGGACATAGAGACAACGGGCGTCGAGTGAGAGTTGCCTGAACCCGTTGATGAACGTTTCGTGTTCAGTGTCAATGACATGACCGTAGTGAGACTCGACAAAATCGATCATCTCCTCGAAGTGATCGAGGTAGTAGCGCGTTTTGAGAGCGATGAAGGGATTGTTGGCCACGAGGCACTATTGCCCCATTTCTCAAACGACGAAATAATCTTGTCGATTGATCGTGAAAAAAGGCTGGAAGTGGGTGCTCACATCGTTAGGGTTTCAGGATGCAGCCCTTATTGGAAGTCACTGGAATTGGAAAAAGTTTCCCCGGAGTGAGAGCTCTGAATGAAGTGAGCTTTCAGGTCGGAGCGGGCGAATGTGTCGCCTTACTCGGAGAGAATGGAGCGGGCAAGAGCACGCTGATGAAAATTCTCGCCGGTGTTCAGGAGCCGGACGAGGGAACCATCCAAATCGACGGCACCCCGGTGAAAGTGCGTTCGGTCGATGAAGGGCTCTCGCTTGGAATCGCGCTGATCCATCAGGAATTGAATCTCGCGACGAATCTCACTGTGGGGGCAAATATCTTTCTCGGCCGGGAACCTACGAAAGGCGGTTTGATCGATGAGGCGGGAATCGAGGAGGAGTCGCAGCAGTATTTGGAGCAGGTGGGGCTTGAGGTTCCGGCGACAACTTTGGTGGGGGATCTCACGATCGGTCGTCAACAGCTCGTCGAGATTGCGAAGGCACTCGCGACCGATGCCAAGCTTCTGATTATGGATGAACCGACCTCGAGCCTTTCGCAAAAGGAGACGATGCGGCTTTTTGAGGTGGTGAAGAAGCTGAAGCGTGACGGTGTCAGCGTTGTTTATATTTCCCACCGGCTCAGCGAGGTGATCGAGTTGGCTGATCGCGTTGTCGTTTTGCGGGATGGTGAAAATGCAGGTGAGATCGAGAAGGCTGATATCACGCACGACCGGATGGTGAGCATGATGGTGGGACGCGAACTTTCGCAGTTCTATGCGCACGAACCGCATCCAAAAGGGGATGTGCTTCTTTCGGTGGATGATGTGCGAACTCCGGCTCATCCGGCCCATTCGATCAGCTTTTCATTGAGGGCCGGGGAGATTGTCGGACTGGGAGGATTGGTCGGTTCCGGGCGGACAGAGCTGCTGGAAACCATTTTCGGAATCACGCCTGCTCTTCAGGGGCGGATCGAGGTCGAAGGGGCGCCGGTGTCATTGCAGAATCCGCGTGAGGCGATTGCCTCGGGGATCGCCCTCGTTCCGGAAGATCGCAAACAGCAGGGCCTGATCATTGACATGGCGGTGGCGGATAATCTCAGTCTTGCTTCGGTGGGGCGCGATCAAAAGAAAGGGTTTCTGAACTTTGATGCGGAAGGGGAAATATCGAAAGAGATGATGGGGCGAATGAGGATCAAAACGCCATCGGACCGGCAGATTGTGCGTTTTCTTTCCGGAGGGAACCAGCAGAAGGTCGTTCTCGGAAAATGGCTCGCAATGAAACCGAAAGTGCTCCTGCTCGATGAACCGACACGCGGGATCGACATCGGAGCGAAGCAGGAAATTTACGCTCTGATGGAGGAACTTGCCGCGCAAGGTGTTGCGATCCTTTTCGTCTCAAGTGAAATGGAGGAGATTTTAGGAATGTCAGATCGCGCTCTCGTCATGCACGAAGGTCAATTGTCCGGTGAACTCCAGAGAAATGAGTTAAGCGAAGAGGCCGTTATGAAGCTCGCTGCCGGCGTTCCGGCGGCAGCTTGATTTCTCTGTTTGGATTATTGGGCTTGAAGATTTAGTGGAGAACAAAAAAGTAAGCGGGCGATTGAGAGATCTTGCTGATCTGGAGGATTTGGGAAGACTGGAATAATTATGGCGAGTGTATTGGTAGGAATGTCAGGAGGTGTCGACTCCAGTGTCGCGGCGGCGATGCTGTTGGAGCAGGGGTATGAAGTTGTGGGCGGCTACATGAAAAACTGGACGAATGAGGAAGGTCTTCCCGGCGACTGCCCTTGGGAGCAGGACATTCGTGACGCCCGGGAGGTCTGTGATTATCTCGGGATCGAGTTCCGTATTCTCAGTCTCATGGACGAGTATCGTGACCGGGTTGTGGAATATCTTCTCTCCGGCTATCGGGACGGGATCACTCCGAATCCGGATGTGATGTGCAACCGCGAGATGAAATTCGGCATTTTCCGCGAGTTCGCGATGGCACAGGGATTCGATCATGTTGCGACGGGGCACTACGCGCAGATTCGGAAGAATGACGATGAGTCCTTCGACATTTACCGGGGAGCGAAGGGTAAAGATCAGACCTATTTCCTCGCGCTCCTGCAGCAGGAGCAGTTCCGTCAGGCCCTTTTTCCGATTGGTCATCTGCCCAAGCCGGATGTTCGCAAAGAGGCGCTCCGGTTCGGTGTCCCTGTGGCGGACAAGAAGGACAGTCAGGGGATCTGCTTTATCGGCGATATTAAAATGTCGGACTTTCTCGGGCACTTCATTGAGAACAAGCCCGGTGACATCATCACTCTCGACGGTAAGAAGGTGGGCGGACACGAAGGTTTGCACCTTCACACCCTCGGTCAGAGGAAGGGACTCGGCGTTCCCTCCAACACCTTCGGAAAAGCTTATGTGGTCGTCGAGAAGCGTCCGGAGACTAACGAACTCGTCGTCGCGTTCGATGAGCCTGAGACGCCGGGCCTGTATGCGACACGATGCCGGGTCGGAAGCATTTCAGTGACGAATCGTCCCCTCAATGAGATAGGCGATATCTTAGTGCAACCCCGCTATCGTTGCGAGGCCTCTCCTGTCTCACTCGATTTTATCGATGACAAGACTGCTGAAGTGACTTTCGAGGTTCCACAGCGGGCCCTCACGCCCGGTCAGATCTGTGGGTTCTACGAGGGCGAAAAGCTTCTTGGTGGAGGTGTTTTCGAAAAAATTCACCATCCAACCGGGAGTTAAAGGCCTAAAACGAGCCGCTGATGAGCTGCAGGTAGCGTGAGCCGCTCGGCGTGAGACGGGCACTGCTTCCGGTTCCTGTGATTCTTCCGACGGTGAGATCCGAATGGTCGGTGCTCGATGGCTTCACGTAGGTGACAACGGGTCCGGCGAGGCTCTGCGCGCTCGGCGTCACTGCGAGGGGAACTCCGGTCGCCGCGAATGAAAACTCCCAGCTCCTGGGATTCCGGACCGAGTTGAGATCCCGCCCGAGCCATGGGTAGCGTCGCAGAAAAGTGAGGGTTTCGGCGGGGACCTGAACCTTGTAATAGACCTCGGTGAAATTGACGAGGTACTGCGGGACGGAGATGTTCGGGTTCTCGCGATGCGCTTTAAACAGTCCTGCGATATCGATCCCGGTTAAGTTGAACCCGTTGTAGATACCGTGATTGTTTTTGCTCGTGAAATGGCGGTCATACCAGTTTTGGAACCGGTCGTGGAGAAGCATATTCAGCTCGACGTGGACGTGAGCCCGCTCGCGATTGATGCCGGCCCCCGTGTAACCCATTCGGGCGATGGTTTGACCGGCGCGGACCGGTTGCCCCGGTTTCGCAATGGAGGTGCTGAGGTGCGCATAGAGTGAGAAAAACGGGCCGTCTCCCCAGTCGTGATGGACCACGATGTAGCGACCGTAGTTACTTGCCGTGGATGAATCATTCACGTAGACGACAGTGCCATCAGCAATCGAGCGAATCTCGTCGAGAGGATTGCCGTCGCTGTCCCGTTTCGTGGGCCTGATATCGACACCCTCGTGCAAGCGGGTGAAAACCAAACCGGCGCTGGTTCGTTTTTGGTTCCGGGAAAATCCATACATTCCGCCCGTCCACGGTTTCGAAACGACACCTTCGAAATTCCGATCCGTATACATGTAGAACTGCGACGGATCACTTGAGAAAATTGCCGTATTATCCGTCGGAAGAACAAGTCCGAGCGGATTGGCGGAAAGAGTGGTGGTGAGGCAGCAGAGTAGTCCGAGTGCGAAAATCAGTGGGCGCATGAATCTAAGAAAAAAGGTCAGCTCGGCTCTACCTTTAACACACCTCGATTATTTTGCCACATTACCTTCCGGGAAGCGCGAACTGCGGTCCTGAGTCGGTGCTGAGGTCATCGACATGCGGAAATCGTGCACGAAATTCAGCGAGGTGACGCTGTTGAAGTCCTTCCCACATCACGATGACGCCGTCACTGACGGGACGGTCAATCAAAACAGCGCTCAGTTGCGCATCCGAGGCTCGGATCCCGATGATCTTGCCCTGATTGGTTAGAGTAAGCGCTTTCAGATTCGTCGCCGCGTGTTCTTTCAGCTTGAAGGCGGCTCCAAAAGAGGCGCCGTCCCGTGAGGTGAACGGATAAAACCATTCGATGTCTTTATCCGTGAAGATAGGAATTTTGTTGAAGTAATACTGCCGGTGTTCTTTTCCCAGTTTAACGGGCGTCATGAACTTGGGATTGCCTGTTTCCTCACCTTCGAGGTGGAAGGAGATCAGGGCCATTTTGGTCTTCTTTCCCGCCCCGGGGCACCACACAGCTGTGGCGAGGATGGCTAGAAAGAGGACGAGTTTACGGGTCATAGAGGTAGTAAAACGGGGAAATCGTGAAATGGCAAGCATTCTGAGGAATGCTGAGGCTGAAGATTATTGTGAAAAAGTGCTTTTTTCGTTGTTTGAAAAGGCAACATTCGCTAGATCAAGCGTCCGCTTTTATGATAGTCTGATCCTCCGCGAGGCGTTGGAAAATGAATTTTGAACGAATATTGGCGAAATAACACTTTTATAGGATACCAAGATTGATATGGCAGAAGTAACCGAAGGCACAGAAGCAACCGAACCTCAGTTTAGAGATGACATCAAACAGCATGAGTTGGATCCTAAGCTGAACAAGCTTTATCTCAAAGCGGAGAGCGCGATGGAGCTTCGAAACTGGAGCTATGCGATCAGCTTGATTCAGGCGATTTTGACAAAAGAACCCGGGTTTCTTGACGGACGGAAGAGTCTCCGTCTCGCGGCGGCGAAGGAGACTGCAGGGAAGCGGATGAAGCTCGGAGGTGAGGCGCTGAAAGTTCTCAAAATGCAGAGTCAGGTGAAGAAGGACCCGCTCGGGGTGATGGCCGCTTTGGAGAAAGACGTTCTCGGTTCGGACCCTTACAATTCACAGGCCAACGAACTGCTTTATGAGGCAGCGGTGGCAACCGGGCTGCCTATGACCGGCGGCTTTGCTCTCCAGACGGTGATCGAAGGTGACCCTGACAATCTCAAATTCTATCACAAACTCGGTGATTTCTATCTCGAGCGTGAGGCCTTTGAGAAAGCGGCTGAGATCTTCGGTAAGATTGTGGAAAAGAATCGAAGCGATCTCGAAGCGACGAAGAAATACAAAGACGCTACCGCACGCGGGTCGATTGCTTCACAGAAGTGGGACAGCGACGGTGACTGGCGTGATCTTTTGAAAGATAAAGACGCATCGAAAGATCTTGAGAGCTCAGGTCGTGCTGCGATGACTCCTGAAATGCTTCAGGAGCTTGCTGATAAGTTGCTTGTCGAGTATGGCCAGGATAATGAGAATCTCGATGTCGTGAAGCGCCTCGCAACGACCTACGAAGAATTGGAGCAGTGGGACTCATCGCTGTCATTTTACGAATGGGCACTCCATCTCAGTAAGAACGATCCTGCTCTGGAGAAGAAAGTCGCGAAGGTTCGCGAGACTGTGAATTCGCACCGGCTCGACGAGCTTCGCGCTTTCGTGGCGGAGAATCCTGAGCACCCTGACATTGAGCAATACAAGAAGCAGCTTGAGGAATCCGAATTGTCGCAGTTGGACGATTTGATTGCGGAGTCTCAGGAGCGGGTTGATCGCAACCCGACTGACAACGAGTTGCGTTTCGAGCTGGGCGAGCGTCTCTATCGAGCGAAGAAATATCGTGAGGCGATTAAACACCTTCAGCAGGCGAAGCGTTCCCCGAGTTTGAAGATTCAGGTGATGAACATGCTCGGTCAGTGTTATGACCAGATGAATATGACTGACCTCGCGGCAGTGCAGTTCAAAGAGGCGGTCGCAGAGCTTCCGGTCATGGACGCGATGAAAAAGGAACTCCTCTACAACATGGCTCTTCTTTATGAGAAGCTCGGAAAAGAAGAGGAATACCTCGGGGCGCTCAAGGAGATCTATGCAGTCGATTATGACTACAAGGATGTCGCCGAGCGGGTTGAAAAATCCTACGGAGGTTAATCCGTAGCCGCCGTCGCGAGACGGTGGAGCGGTTGGAATGGTAGCCACGTTTTTGCAAACGCGGCTACGCTGCCCTTGCTCTTTCTGCCTTTATTTTCTGAAGGCGAAGTCGCTTCCATCGACGGTGACGTGGATGGTGTCACCTTCGGAGAATTTTCCTTCGAGAAGGTCCAGGCTCAGCGGGTCGAGGACCCGCCGTTGAATGACACGCTTGAGAGGTCGCGCCCCGTATGCGGGATCGTAGCCCTCTGTAGCGAGCAGGTCGGTCGCTTCTTCGCTCAATTCGATCGTAAGCCCCTGCGCTTCGAGTCGTTTCATGACACGGGCGAGCTGGAGTTTGATAATCGATTTGATGTCGGTCTCATTGAGGCGGTCGAAGATAATGGTCTCGTCGATCCGGTTGAGAAACTCGGGACGGAAATGACCGCGAAGGGCTTCCATAACGAGGGCTTCCCTTTGCTCGGGATTCTCCTCCGTCAGGATGTAATCCGAACCGATGTTGCTCGTCATGATAATGACCGTGTTCCGGAAATCGACCGTGCGGCCCTGTCCGTCGGTGATGCGACCATCGTCGAGCACCTGAAGGAGCACGTTGAAAACATCGGGGTGAGCTTTCTCCACTTCGTCTAACAAAACAACCGAATAGGGCTTGCGGCGAACCGTTTCAGAAAGCTGCCCGCCCTCTTCGTATCCGACGTAGCCGGGAGGTGCTCCGATCAGGCGTGAGACGGCGTGTTTCTCCATGTATTCGCTCATGTCGATGCGGACCATCGCATTTTCGTCATCGAAGAGAAACTGGGCGAGTGATCGTGACAGTTCGGTTTTCCCGACACCGGTGGGGCCGAGGAAAAGAAACGATCCGATCGGCCTGCCTTCGTCCTGGAGTCCGGCACGGGCGCGACGCACCGCGTTGGAAACGGCCGTGATCGCTTTGCGTTGTCCAATGACCCGTTCGCCGAGGCGCTCCTCCATTTTTACCAGCTTGGAACGCTCGCCTTCCTGCAGTCGGGAAACGGGGATGTGGGTCCACGAGCTGACCACTTCGGCGATGTCCTCTTCGGTGACCTCCTCTTTGAGGAGTCTTGAAGTGCCCTGCATGGTGTGCAAGTCAGCCTGCGCTTTCTTGAGCTCTTCCTCTTTCTTCGGAAGGGTGCCGTACTGAATCTCACTGGCGAGCCCGAGGTTGCCCTCACGCTGTGCCTGCTCGAGTTCGGTCTTCAACTTTTCGATCTCCTCCTGACGTGCGTTCGCTGCGTCGATGTAGGATTTCTCATTCTGCCATTGGGCTTTGAGGCCTCCGGATTTTTCCTGAAGATCGGCAATTTCCTTTTCGACTTTTCCAAGACGATCCTTGCTCGCGTCGTCCTTCTCTTTTTCGAGGGCCTGACGCTCCATCTCCAGCTGCATAGCCTGGCGTTCGAGCTGGTCAATCTCGGTAGGGAGACTGTCGAGCTCGATCTTGAGACGTGAAGCCGCCTCGTCGATGAGATCTACGGCTTTGTCAGGAAGAAAACGGTCCGCGATGTAGCGGTCACTCAGAGTTGCCGCGGCGACGAGAGCGGAGTCTTTGATGCGGACACCGTGGTGCACTTCGTAGCGCTCTTTGATGCCCCGCAGGATCGCAATGGTGTCCTCGGGAGATGGCTCCTCGACCATGACAGGCTGGAAGCGCCGTTCGAGTGCAGCGTCTTTCTCGATATACTTTTTGTATTCGTCGAGGGTCGTCGCCCCGATCGTGCGCAGTTCACCGCGAGCCAGTTGGGGCTTGAGTAAATTTGAGGCATCGACCGAGCCTTCGCTGGCACCGGCACCGACGATGGTGTGCAACTCATCGATGAAGAGAATGATCTCCCCGTTGCTTGAGGTGACTTCTTTGAGGAATGCTTTGAGCCGGTCCTCGAATTCACCGCGGTATTTGGCGCCGGCGATCATAGCACCCACATCCATGACGATGAGGCGCTTGTTTTTCAGGGAATCGGGGACATCACCGCTGACGATTCGACGGGCGAGCCCTTCGGCAATGGCGGTTTTACCGACCCCGGGTTCACCGATCAGAACCGGGTTGTTTTTTGTGCGGCGGGAGAGGATTTGCATGACCCGGCGAATCTCCTCGTCGCGTCCGATGATGGGGTCGATTTTACCGGAGCGGGCGATCTCGGTGAGGTCGGTTCCGTATTTCTCCAGCGACTGATACTTGCCCTCGGGATCCTGATCGGTGACGCGTTGATTGCCGCGCACGCTCTTGATCGCCTCGGTGATCGATTTTTCGGTGACACCGCTTCGAGCGAGTAAACCTTTCACGTCGCTGTTGCCTTCGCGGGGAAGAGCGATGAGGACGTGCTCGACGCTGGTGTAGTCGTCGGTCATTTGTTTGCGCAGTTTTTCCGCCGTCGCAATGACCGAGCGGAGGTCGCTGCTCATGTAAACCTGCTGGCCTGCATTTCCCTGGACCGAGGGGAGCTTGGATAAAATGGCATCCACCTCGTTCGAAAGTTGCGCCGGATTGGCCCCTAATTTCGTAAGTATGGGTACGGTGACCCCTTCCGCTTGATTCAAAAGAACCGAGAAGAGGTGGGTGCTGCTGAGTTCTGCGTGATTTTTCTCAGCCGCGAGCGATTGGGCTTCCTGGAAAGCCTCCTGTAGTTTGAGAGTAAATTGATTAGCATTCATAAGCGGTTGGATTGGACAAGTTTTCGTCCCAATTACTATTTTAGAGGATCATTGCAGCTTTTTGTTCAAAATTATTTAACGAAGAGTGAAAAAAGTAACGGGAATAGAGGAAAATCGCTCTCTTTAAAAGAACAAAAGCCGAACTCCGGCGATCGCTGAGAAGGCGTAGAGGAGGATCTCGAAGGCCCGCTGGGGAACGAGATGAATCAGCTTTCTGCCGAAGAGAATCCCGGCAATGAGCGCGGGGAGAAGGAACAGATTCAGTTTCAGCGACTCGGGGTTGATGAGGTCGAGCTGGCCGAGGAAGGGGACTTTGAAAAGATTTACGAGGAGGAACAATCGGGCACCGACGCCGAGGAAGGTTTCCTTTTTCATCTTGTGAACCAACGCGTAGATCGAGTAGACCGGACCGGCGGCATTGGCGAGCATCGTCGAGACGCCGATCATGACGCAACTGATCCAGCGGAAAACGCGCGAGTCGGGGAGATGCTCGAGGAACTCTCTTTTGAATTCGCGAACCAGCTGGAGGACGAACATGAAGAGAATAATCGCTCCAATGACCCGTCGGGCCGTGAGATCATCGAAGGCATCGAGAAGAAAATACGCTCCGATAATAGAGGCAAAGATGACGGGAATAAACGGCCAGATCTGTTTCCAGCTCGCGTATTTCCAGAAGAGCGGCAGCACGATAATATCGCAGATGATGAGCATCGGCAGAATGATACCGACGCTGTTCTTCGCCCCGAACAGTTCCGCGATGATGAGCACGTTCACGATCGCGAGACCGGGGAAGCCTGTCTTTGAAAAGCCGAGGCTGAACGCACCTACGCAGGCGAACAGGATCGTCGCGGTCGTCGCATCAAATGGAAGGTCACCAAACAAGCCCCATCCCTTACCGTTGGAAGGTCATCCCGGCAATTGTTTTTGCGCCGGTCAAGGCGGTTAACAGGGTTGGGTCGATGACTCAACAGGGTTAGGTCATCGACGGAAGGATTCGTCTATCGCTTTCGGATATCCCCCTGCATCGCGATGTTGGATTTTGAAGAGCGGCGGAGGAAGGAGGTTCGTTTCTCGTCGATGATGAAGGTGTTGATGTCTCCTTTGGACCAGTCAAACTCGATCGTGTTGTCATCGGTGACTTTGAAAGGGCGCTCCATGATCTCTTTGCCATTGCCGAAGACTTTGGCCATGGACCCTTCGAATTTGATCACTGCGTCGCCGGAGTTCCCAGTCCAGAAAAGCTCGTGTTCCTGCAGCCAGTCGGCGAGGGGGGAGTCCCTTCTCAGCGGGGTTGTCTTTTTCGACGGGTCCTCGCCGTCGGTGGATTTTCTGACAACTGCGGTGATGGAATCCGCTTCGAGCTCTTTGAGGCGGTCGCGGACGGCAACGGCCGATTCGAGATCGTTTGAAGCGGTGAAAGTCTCCTGGAGGCTGCTCAGCTCTTTTTTGTAGCGGGCGAGGATGGGAGTCGTTTTCCGTAACACTGCTTTGCGATAGCTATCTTTGAGTTTTGTCAGTTTGGGTGTAGTCGCCATTTTGGCATCGTTCTCCTTTGGTTCCTCGAGTTGTTGTCCTTCTTTAACTCGCTCAATTTCGTTCTTGATAGCGAGGGCGGAATTCAACTCTCCGGACTTTGAATAATCGCGCTGAAGTGAGGTCAGCGCGGTGAGGTATTTCTGGTCGAGTGGCGTGATTGCACGGCTCAGTTCGCGTTCGAAATTCCCGGTCAGATTGCTCAAACGGGGCGGTGTTTCGGCCTGACTGCCGGCACTGCAAAAGATGAGAAAAAGGAGAAGCGGGCAAATTTTTGAGACAAAGATCTGTGAATGGAATGGGTGAGACATTTCAATGGTAAGATGATGATTTCAGGTTTTATCGTCTCTGCCGGAAAACGTCTTGTCGAGTCTGTTTTCCGGTTCATTTACGGAAGCTTCTCCGGTAGGCGAGAGGCGTCATTCCCGTGATTTTTCGAAAGCGTTTCGTGAAGTGGCTCTGGTCGTAAAAGCCGGTCGCCGCGCCTATTTCGCTCATCGTCGAGGGAGTCGTCGCGAGGAGCCGCTGAGCTTCCTGAATGCGGAGGGAGAGCACATACTCCATCGGTGAGAGTCGGAGCACTCTCCGGAAAAGGCGGTTGAAATGGGGGACGGAGAGACCGGCGAGATCAGCGAGTTTCGCAGCAGTGACTTCACTCGTGAAATGATTGTCGATATACTCGATCGCCTTTTGAAGATCTCCAAAGTAGGCGCGTTGTTCTTCTGGCGTTTCGATGGGATACATCAACCCGAGAAGTCCGCAGATCGATCCATCGTGTTTGCGGATGGGGGATTTCCCGGAGAGAAACCAACCGGGTGTTCCCCGAATCGTCGGGACAAGCCAGATTTCGTTGTGAATCGTTTTTCCGGATTCGAAAACAACGCGGTCATTGGCCTCGTAGGCTTCGCCGAGAAGGGGCGGGAAGAATTCCGAGGCCCGCCTTCCGACGAGTCCCTGAGGGGCGATTCGATCGTAGCGAATGCGATGAAAGTCGTTGTTGAGGACGTATCGGCTTTCGAGGTCTTTTACAAAAAGGCCAATGTTAGGCATCGTCGCCATTAACTCGATGGGCTCCTTCATTTCGGGGCACTGGCTGAAAAAGGCGTCCTGGAAGCGGTGCATCTCGTCTGGCGGCATGATCGGATCATACCAAAAACAGCGATCGCGTTACAAGACGAGTTCCGCGGAAAATGGTATTCTCGTATTCGGTTAACCCCCTTTAACTTATGTTCGATTTTCTGAATGAAGACTCCGGCCCTCTCTGTGGATCAAAACGGTCCCGGCGTGAATTCCTGACCGTAGGCGCTCTCGGGCCGATCGGGCTTTCGCTTCCCCAGTTTCTTTCCGCGAAACAAAGGTCCCCCATGAAGGGCGACGATACGAAGTCCTGCATCATGATTTTCAATCTGGGGGGACCGAGTCACATTGATCTCTGGGATATGAAGCCGGACGCGCCGAGCGAGATTCGCGGGCCTTTCAAACCGATCCGGACGAAATCGAATGCTTTCGAGGTTTCGGAAATTCTTCCGATGCACGCGAAGGTCGCGGACAAGTTTTCGCTGATACGCTCCTGTCATCACGATGGCGCGGCGGTGCACGACGCGGGGTGGCAGATCATGCAGACGGGGCGTCGCTTTACCGGGGGAGTGGAAACGCCGCATGCCGGAGCGGTCGCCAGCTATCTTATGAATCCGCGGAATGACCTTCCTCCCTTCGTGGTCCTTCCCGAACTGATGGGGCGCGGGGGCGGCAATCTCCCGAACGGTCAGGCCGGTGGCTTTCTCGGGAAGTCGCAGGATCCATTTTCGCTGATGGCGGATCCATCGAAGCCTGATTTTAAAGTGCCTGATCTTTTACCGCCGGATCAGTTCGGGGCGAGTCGTCTCGATCGTCGCCGCAGGATGCGTGACGTCGTCGATCAGACCGTGAAGGGCTTCGAGGAAAGCGAGGACGCGCGGCTTCTCGATGAGCATTTTCATTCGGCTTTCCGGCTCATGACGAGTGAGAAGGCCCGCGCTGCTTTCGATCTTTCACAGGAACCGGACTCGGTGCGCGAGCGCTATGGAATGAACCGCGTCGGACAGTGCATGTTGCTTTCGCGGCGTCTCATTGAAAGCGGCGTGCGTTTTGTGACAGTGAATACGTTCCTCACCGTATTCAACGAGCTGTCCTGGGACATTCACGGATCGAAGCCCTTTATCTCGGTTAAGCAAATGCAGGAGCTGGTCGCGCCGATGTATGATCAGGCGTATTCCGCTCTGCTGGAGGATCTGCATCAACGGGGGATGCTCGATGATGTCCTCGTCGCAGGCGTCAGCGAATTTGGCCGCACTCCGAAGATCAATCCGGCGGGCGGACGCGATCACTGGCCGCAGTGTTTCACCTGTTCGTTTGCCGGTGGAGGAGTCAAAGGCGGTGAAGTTGTCGGGAAGAGCGATCCGATCGGAGGCTTCCCCGCAGAACGTCCCGTCGAGCCGGGAGACATCGTTGCGACGATTTTCCACGCGCTCGGATTTGATCTCGAAACACACCTGCCGGGGCCTTCGGGCAGGCCCTTCCCGATTGTGGATTTTGGAAAGGAACCGGTCCGCGAACTGTTTGCTTAAACCCTGACACTTACAGAAATGAAGTCGATTTTGATTATTGGTCTGGTATCATTGCTAGGGTTCGCCGGCGCGGCGCATGGCGGCGTTACCATTTTGCCTGAAACCATTTCTCTCAAGGGCGCGGAAGGGCGTCAAACCCTCCTCGTTCAGGAAACAGAGGGCGAAGTCTTCACCGGCGCTGTCGATGGAGTGAAATGGTTGAGCAGTGACAGCGCTGTCGCGGAAGTCATCGACGGCGTCGTGATTGCAAAGGGGGACGGCAAGGCCACCCTGACGGCCGAGTCGGAGAAGGGAAGGGCCACTCGAGAGGTCACTGTGACCGGACACGGCGGGGAGTTCGCGTGGAGTTTCAATCGCCATGTTCTCCCTATTCTGACACGTCAGGGGTGCAACATGGGTGCCTGTCATGGTGCGGTCGCAGGGAAGGGAGAGTTCCGGCTCAGCCTTCGCGGTTACGATCCACCGGGGGATTTTTACACGATGACGCGTCAGGCGAAAGGACGTCGCATCGAGATGGGAGCTCCGGCGCGGAGCTTACTCCTTACCAAGCCGACCATGGCGACGCCGCACAAAGGGGGCAAGAGGCTCGACGTCGAATCGCGCGAGTATCGCATTCTCTCCCAGTGGATCGCGGCCGGAGCGGTGGCGCCGGACGGGGCGGAGCCGGCGATCGCGCGCATTGAAGTCTCTCCGGATCTGTCGGTCTTAAAAAAGGGGGACCGTCAGCGTCTCCTGGTCACTGCCGTGTATGAGGATGGCTCGACCCTGGACGTGACGGATTGGGCGAAGTTTGCCTCGGCCGATGAGACGATTGCGCTGGTCGACGAGGACGGTGGTGTCGAAATCATCGGCAACGGTGAAGGCGCGGTTTCGGCGCTCTATTCCAGTAAGGTCGCTCTGGCTCGTTTTCGTTCACCTTTTCCAAATCGTATTCCGGACGATGTGTTTTCAAAGGCCCCGCGCGCGAATTTTATCGACGAACTGGTTCTCGCTCAGTTGGAGGAACTTCAGTTGATGCCTTCGGGGCGCTCGTCTGACGAGGATTTTATCCGTCGGGCTTTTCTGGACACGATAGGGACACTTCCGACGCTGGAGGAAACGACTGCTTTCCTTTCTGACGAGAGACCTGACAAACGCGCTAAGCTCATCGACTCATTGTTCGAGCGGGAGGCGTTTGTCGACTACTGGGCATATCGCTGGTCGGATGTATTTTTGGTAAACGGTCAGATTCTCCGTCCCGATGCGGTGAAAGCCTACTACGAGTGGGTGCGGGCGGGAGTTGCTGCGAACCTTCCCTGGGATGAGATGGCCCGGCAGGTCGTGACGGCCAAAGGGGAAAGCCTTGAAAACGGGGAGACGAATTTCTATGCGGTTCATCAGGATCCCGAAACGATGGCTGAGAATGTCAGCCAGGCTTTTCTGAGTCTCTCGATCGGTTGTGCGAAATGCCACGATCATCCACTCGAGAAATGGACGAACGATCAGTATTATGCCTTCGCTAATATCTTTTCGCGGGTTCGTGCGAAAGGGTGGGGCGGCGATGCCCGCAACGGCGATGGAGTCCGGACGCTCTACGTGGAGCCGCGCGGCGACTTGATGCAGCCGCGCACGGGGAAGCCTCAGGCGCCGGCTCCTCTCGACGGTGATGTGATTGATCCCGCAAGCCCGGAAGACCGGCGTGAAGCGCTGGCGGACTGGCTGACCGATCCGGAGAATCCGTTCTTCGCCCGCTCGATCACGAACCGCGTCTGGGCCGCTTATTTCGGGCGCGGACTGGTCGATCCGGTCGATGACCTGCGAGCCTCAAATCCCGCGAGCAATGAACCGCTTCTCGATGCCTTGTCGGCTCATTTGGTGGAAAATGAGTTCGATCTTAAAACGCTCATGCGAACGATTTTGACGAGCGAAACCTATCAGCGAAGCAGTGAGGTTCTTTCGGAGAATCGGGATGATACAAAATACTATTCCCGCTACTACCCGCGCCGTCTCATGGCAGAAGTGCTGCACGACGCGATCACCGACGTGACCGCGACGCCGGCTGTTTTCGACAAAGTGGCGTTGAACGACGGGTCCTTTCAGGAGACGAAATTCTATGAAGAGGGCACACGCGCTCTCGAACTCTACGACTCGGCGGTGAAGTCGTATTTTCTCAAGACCTTCGGGCGCAATGAGAGGCAGATCACCTGTGAGTGCGAGCGGTCGAGCCAGCCGAGTATGATTCAGGTTTTGCATCTGGCCAATGGAGATACCCTCAATGAGAAGTTGGCGAGGAAAGACGGCGTTATCGACGGGATGTTGAAGGCGGGAATGAGCGACGGGCAGATGGTTGAGAATGCCTACCTGAAAACCCTGTCGCGGAGGCCGAATGAACGTGAAGCGGGGGAATTGGTTGCAATGATGAAGGGGCTCAATCCGGAGGAGCGGCGGCTCGCGATGGAGGATTTGTTCTGGGGATTGATGACATCAAGAGAGTTCCTTTTCCAACACTAACCGAAACCGAAACTGAATGTTATTATGACTGTCTTGAATCGAACTTTTTGCATCCTCGCTGTCGTCGGATCGGTTACCGTTTCCCTCGCCGGAGAGATTGACTACCATCGCGATATCGCCCCGGTCCTGAGGGATTACTGTGCGGGCTGTCACAATGAGTCCGATTACGAGGGTGAGTTTTCTGTGGAAACGTTTGCGGCACTCAAATCAGGTGGCGAGACGGAGGACAAGAGTATCCTCGTTGCGGGAAAGCCGGACGACTCTTACCTGCTCCAGACGATCCAGCACGAAGCGAAACCTGCGATGCCTCCAAAGAAGGAGCCGCAACTCAGCAGCGAAGCGATCGACCTCCTGACGCGTTGGGTCAAGGAAGGGGCGAAGGGACCTGATGCGGAAGAGGATTTTTCCATTCTTTCGACTCTGGTGGTTCCTGATATACCTAAAAGCGGGAAGGCGGTGGAGCCCATCACCGCGGCCGCTTATTCAGGAGACGGGAAGCTTCGGGCGGTGGCCCGTTACGGGGTTGTGGACCTCTTCGATGTGAAAATCGGGAAGTCGGTCAGAGTTTTGAATACGGGCGAAGGGAAGGTGAACGCGGTTCATTTTTCACCGGACGGAAAGTTGCTCGTTACTGCATCGGGAATTACCGGGCTCAGAGGTGTCGCGACACTCTGGGAGGTGGCAACGGGGAAAATAGTGCGTGAGATCGGTGGCGATGCTCACCGGGATATTCTCTTCGACGCGGAGTTTTCTCCTGACGGGAAGCTTCTCGCGACGGGCGGGTATGATCGCATCATCCGGCTCTGGGAAGTGGCGACGGGAAAATACCTGCGGAATTTTCCGAGTCATAACGGGGCGATTTACGACCTCGCCTTTTCTCCTGACGGAACCACTCTTGCAAGTGCGAGTGGAGATTCGACCGGGAAGGTCTGGGATGTCGCTTCAGGAGAACGCCTCGATACCCTGAATCAGCCACAGGGTGAGCAATTCCGAATTGCCTTTTCGCCTGACGGGAAATTCATCATAGGAGGCGGGGCGGATAACCGCGTTCGGATGTGGCGTTTTCTCTCGAAGGGGAAAGCGAAGATCAATCCAGTCGTTCAGACCCGTTTTGCTCATGAGGATTCAGTTGTTGATATTGAAGTGTCAGGAGACGGAAAGTGGCTCGTAACGGCCTCTGCGGATCGCTCGATGAAGCTGTGGCGTCTACCTGCATTGCAGGAGGTGAAGCGCTTTGGTGATCAAAGTGATATTATTTCAGCGATGGCGGCTTTGCCGGGAAGCTCCGATTTGTTCGTTGGGCGACTCGATGGAAGTACGGGGACGATTGTGAATATGAATGCCGCCCTGAACTCCGCGGTCGCAGCGGCTCCGGTGGATTCAGTTGAGGGCAGCGCGGTATCGGAAGAGGGTCAGGTTGGAAACGTCGAGCCGGTTTTGTATACCGAGAAAGATGGTGATGATTCGATTGTCCTGACGAAGCCATCAACCGTTGCCGGGGCAATCGGTAAATCCGGTGATCGGGACCGTTTTTCATTTAAGGCCGGGAAGGGCGAAAAATGGATTTTCGAAGTTGAGGCGGCGCGATCAAAAGAGTTGAAGTCGAAACTCGATTCGAGGTTGGCGGTACTGGATTCGAAAGGCGACCCGGTGGAGAGGGTGGTTCTTCAGGCGGTGCGTGATTCGTGGCTTACCTTCCGGGGCAAAGACTCAAAGACGTCCGGTGATTTCCGGGTTCATAACTGGCGCGAGATGGAGTTGAATGAGTTTCTTTTCGTGAACGGAGAGGTTGTGAAACTCTGGCATTATCCACGCGGACCCGATTCGGGGTTCCTTGTTTATCCCGGATTCGGGAGCCGACACAGCTTTTTCGAGACGACGGCGCTGTCTCATCCGCTGGGGCAGCCCGGCTACATTGTCAGGGCGCTGCCGGCAGGGGCGACGCCGAGTCCGAACGGGCTTCCGGTCTACCGTTTGTATTACGAGAATGACGACGAGTCGACGCGGGCTTTAGGGGCGGATTCGAAGGTGACCTTTGTTGCTCCGGTTGATGGAGATTATTCTGTGGAGATAAGCGATGCCCGAGGTTTCGGCGGCGCGGATTATACCTACCGACTCACTGCCCGCGAAGAGAAGCCGGACTTTTCTATCAAGGTTACCGGAGGTGGCGCGAAGCTGACACCGGGAGGGGGGACCGAGGTCATGTTTGATGCGACCCGCGTTGATGGGTTTTCCGGACCGATTGAGGTGCAGGTGACCGGTTTGCCGAAGGGGCTTTCGATGCCTCTGAGGACCGTGATCGAGGAGGGGCAATATCGCGCCTTTGCGATGGTGAGGGCTGATGCGGATTTCGCCGGAATGAGCAAAGAGGACGTTGCTGCGGTTTCAGTCGTGGCCAAGGCGGTGGTGAAGGGACGTGAGGTGGTGAAGGAGCTTGGCAATCTCGGGATGATTGCAAAAGCAGAGCCCGCGAAATTTCACGTCAGAATCCTGCCGGACGGAAAGAATGGAACAATCGCTAAAGACGGGGTTCTCGAGTTTGTGATCCATCCGGGCGAGACGATCACGGCGCTGGTAAAAGTGGACCGAATCGATTTTAAACCGCGGATTGATTTCGGCAAAGAGGATTCCGGAAGGAACCTTCCTCATGGTGTCTATATCGACAATATCGGATTGAACGGGCTTATGATTCCCGAAGGTAAAGATGAGCAGCGCTTTTTTATCTCAGCGGCAGACTGGGTGCCCGGGACGGTGCGCGAGTTCCATCTTCGAACGACAACGGCACCGAAGGAGGGCACGCAGACAGTCCGCCTCAGGGTCGTGAAAAAAGATGCGGTGGCTGCTGCGAAGTAACCGCTTTCTAATTGTCGGTCTTCTCTTCCTCAATCGTCAGCTTCGCGACGACGGTGCGGTGAAACGCGTCGGGGTTGAGCTTGGCTCTTGCTGAATGCGGCTTGAGCTGGTCCGACACCCAGATTTGATCGAGCCTCAAGTTGGGGTAGTCGGACGGGTAGGTGTTACCCCAGTTCAAGCCCGATTCGGCAAAGACATCTTTGAGATTGTTAGTGATGAGGGGACGAAAAACATCGTCTCCGGGAGGCGTGTTGAACCCGCCGGTGAAGACTCTGATGACGTTGCTCTTTTTGATGCTGTTTTCTCCGAGATAACTGCGAATCAGTCTCCGGTTCTGGATGCGGGCTTCGGTGAGCTGGTTCCACACTTTTGGCTGCCACATGTCCATTCTCGGCACGCAGTAGTTGAGGTCTACGGTGGTGATGTCGAAAACCTTTTTAGAAGGGTGGCTGAGACGGGCATGGAGGGTGGAACTCTCGGGTTCGCGGATTTCCGCGATGAACTTCCCCTTCGCGATAATGGCATTGCTTCGATTGATGATGAGCGAATAGCTGTCGCCGAAGATCTCGTTTTTCAGGGCAATGAGATCTTCCTCTGCCGGTGCCTTCTGGATCGTGACGATGTCCGGTTTGTCAGCGGCGAGCTTTGAAAGTGGTGCTTCTGTGCCTCCGCAGTTCACATTGATGATCGTGATGGCCGGTCCATCCGCCTCACTGATTTCATTCGGGCTTATTTTATTGACCAGTTCCCGTGTGAGCGAGTGGGTTTCCTCCGAGCAGATCACGCCGGTGAGGAGACAGAGGCAGAAGACTACGATGGAGGGAATCCCGCGGAAAAGAATCCAGGAAAGTGTCGCCGCGAGCATACCGATCGCCGCCCATGCCCAGATCGGTACAAGCGTGATCATGACAAGGCCGTCCCAGCGATTGAGCATGCACACAATCACTGCAAAGTAAGCAACGAGAAGCCAGGCCGGGACGAAAGTCGCAAGGAACTGCTGAATTTTTCTCAACATAGGGAACTCATTCCACACCTTTCGCCTCTGAGGAAGTCTAAATTAGTGGCGCTATTCATTCCTATTTCAGGATTGAAATCGAAGCTTGCACGTTTCGTCTTCTCAGGTTGGTTGAGGGTATGCTTGAAGATTTGAAAAAAGAGGTCCTCGAAGCCAATCTTGCTCTCGTCACAGAGGGACTGGTTCGCCTGACCTGGGGCAACGTTTCCGGAATTGATCGCGAGTCCGGACTCTTCGTGATTAAGCCCAGTGGCGTCGCATATGAGGACCTTACCGCAGGTGATATGGTCGTGGTCGATCTCGACGGAAATGTCGTTGAAGGGGAGATGCGTCCGTCCTCCGACACACCAACCCACCGGATTCTCTACCGTGAGTTTAAAGAGATCGGTGGCGTGACCCATACGCATTCGGTCAACGCGACGATGTTTTCTCAGGCCGGGGTCGCTTTGCCGTGTCAGGGCACGACTCATGCAGACCACTTCTACGGGACGGTGCCCGTCGTTCGCGAGTTGACCCCGGAGGAGGTTGAAGCTGATTACGAAACGAATACGGGCCTCGCGATTGTGGAGGCGTTCCGGGAGCAGGGCATTAAACCGATGGAGATGCCGGCGTGTTTTCAGAAGTATCATGCTCCCTTCACCTGGGGAAAAAATGCGATGGACTCGGTGAAAAACTCCGTCGCTCTCGAGGTCTGTGCGCAGATGGGAATGGGCACCTGGCAGCTTAATTCCGAGCAGCAGGGAATTCCCTCCCACATTCTCGATAAGCACTACCTTCGCAAGCACGGGGCGAACGCCTACTACGGTCAGAAGTAAGAGCGGGAGTCTCTGAGCTTAGATAAAGAAAACGATAAAGTTTAAAGATAAAGGTGATTTGCCGCGGTGTTTCTCACGGTTCGATCGATTCGCCAGTCTCTTTTTCTTTATCCTTATCTTTTTCTCCTCCAATACCGTCGGGCGCTTTCCCGGCGCACGCTTGAAAAAGAAGGTCGTAAACATCCTTTATCTCCACGGTATCGCCGTTGTCGCCGGAGCCATCACTTGGGGGGAAGGCGCCAATGAGAACGGGATGATCCTCCTGTGAGGCGGGAATCGCCCCGTGCGAGCCTTTGACGAGGCTGGCGTCGAGAGGGATCACGTCCATGAGGATGCGAAAACCGAGAATTTTCTTGAGAAGCTTGAAAGCGATTTTCAGCTTCGGGAAATGGATCTTCGGGTCGATGAAAAGTTCGACGGGGTCGTAGCCCGGCTTCCGGTGAATGTCGACGCAGCGCGCGAAGTCGGGGGCTTTGCGATCATTTTCCCAGTAGTAATAGGTGAACCAGCTCCGCTCGTCACTGACCGCGACGAGATCGCCACTGCGTTCGTTGGCGAGGCCGATTTCATCGAGCTCGTCTTTGCGATACACATGGGTGACTCCTTCCTGCTTCAGGATTTCATCCCTCACCGGTTCTAACAATGCTTCATCTTTGACGTAGATATGGGCCACCTGGTGATCGGGGATGGCAAAGGCTTCGCAGTTGCCGAGGTCGATCATTTCGCGCTTCAGCTCATTCCGCCAGCTCAGCCAGCCTTTTTTGCGGAAAGTCCGGTTCAAATGGATGGGGCGGTCGACTTCGGTAATACCGTATTCGCTGAGGAGAATGACCTGCACGCCACGTTTTTCGAGGTGGGTTACGAGGTTTTTCACGATCTCGTCGATGGCACGGAGATCGTCTTTGATCGCGGGATCTTCGGGGCCGATCCGCTGGAGATTGTAGTCGAGGTGCGGGAGGTAAACGAGATTGAGATCGGGTGAGTATTTGTCCTCAAACCATCTTGCGGATTTTGCGATCCAGTCGCTCGAGGCTATTCCCGCTGCCGGACCCCAGAAGGCGGGGAAGGGGAATTTACCCAGTTTGCGTTTGATCTTCTTACGAAGGTTCATCGGCCAGGTCTGGATATCGAACACTTTCTTCCCGTCGGCGCAGTAGATGGGACGCGGGGTGATTTGATAGTCGGCTGTGGAATACATGTTGTTCCACCAGAAGACTTTCGCGCAGGTAAACTTGTCAGAGACCTCCTCTCTGAGATGCTCCCAGAGTTTGCGCCCTTTCACGAGGTGATTGGATTGCTTCCAACAGCGGTGCTCGCTGAATTCACGATCATACCACATGTTGGCGACGATTCCGTGCTCGCCGGGAAGTTTCCCCGTCAGAAAGGTCGCCTGCATCGACGAGGTAACGGCCGGAAGTGTCGGTGTGACATGGATGAGCCTGTTGTCTTCACGTTCGGAGAACCCGGCGATGAAGGGGGTGTAGGCTCCGATGTGGCGGGGTGTCAGTCCGACGATATTGAGGATCGCGGTGCGCGGATGGCTTTCTTTTTTACTCACGGAGGGCTTCGATCAGGTTGATCGAAACAGTAAGGGCAACCCCGCTACTTGTCAGGGGTAAAGGCACTGAAATCCCGTCAACTCCGAAGAGGCGGATGAAGCGCGCTAGGCGCGAATTCTCTGCCCGAGTTTCTCCTGGAAAAAAGCCGCGAGAGGGAGCTTGGTGTGAGGAGGGAGCTTGTGGTGTTCCTTTCTGAAAGTGAGGAAAAGCGAGCGGTGCTCAAAGATGTTCAGTGCCGCTGAAAGATCCCAGAGTGGAGGGACAACGAGGGTGACGTTTTCCGAGATCCTCTCAAGTTCTTTGAAGAAAGCGACGGGATCCTCGACGTGTTCGATGGTGTGGGAGCAGAGGGTGTGCTCGAACTGGTTGGTTTGAAAAGGGAGACTGTAGATGTCATCGACAACAACGAGATTCTCGATTTCAGCGTGCTTTACGATATCGACATTGACGCCACCTCCGTCTGTTTTTCCGCAGCAGATGTTCAGGTCCCACTTTTTGCGGCGGTTGCGGATGATGCCGCCCATGATGCGATAGCTGACGAAGTTGAGTGCCACGAGGAGAACAATGAGCAAGCCGATTGAGACGAGAATGGTAAAGAGCATGGCGCAGGTGGTTGGCGAAAGTTGTCTGGTAAGAGACGAGTAACCTCCTTTTCGCGGTCTCCTGCAATTATTGAAATCTTACGATTTCGTCAATCAGGCCGGGATTCTCGGTGCCCCTTGAAAAGGTCGCGCATCGCTTCAGCAAGGCGCCTGCCGGTGAGGTATTCTTCATCGACCGCGAGAGTTGCTCCCGCAGTTTCGAGTTCACTGATGAAGGTGTGGTAACGTGCCCGCGCCACGATGACGACTTCGGCATTCAGCGTTCTCACTGACTCCACGATGCGTATGGAGGCCCGGTGATCTGGTACTGTCAGGACGATTGCGCGGGCCCTGAGGATCCCGTAGTGAATGAGGAAATCGAGATTGGTTGCGTCGCCAAGGTAGGCTTTTAGTCCCATCGATTTAGCGAGATCGATGTTGTGCGGTCGAATATCGATGATGACGACTTCCACGTCCTCTGTGTCCATCAACTCTCTCGCAACTCTTTGGCCGGAGGGGCCGAATCCGACGATCATGACGAGCGACTTTGAGTTCTCTGTCGCCGGTTGATCGCCCCGTATTTCGAACTCATCACTGGCGGCAGTGGAAGAGGGGCGCAATTTTGTAATCAACAGCCCCAGCTTCAGAGCCTCTTTTATCAGGAGCGGTGTGATGAAGAGGCTCAACAGAGTCGATGAGACGAGGAGGCGGAAAAGATCGTCGCCGAAGAGTTCGTTTGTCTGGGCGATTCCGGCAATGACGACTCCAAATTCCCCGACTTGTGCGAGGACTAGACCACTCGCGACAGCGTGTCGGACAGGGAGTCGGAAACCGAGTCCTATGCAGGTGATGATGAGAGACTTCCCCAGAAGGATGAGAATGGTGGTTCCAATGACGAGTGGGAAGTTTTCGAAGATCCAGACAGGGTCTCCCAGCATTCCTACAGAACCAAAAAACAAGGTGATAAAAATGATGCGGAGGCCCCCGATGTCGGCGCGGATCTGTGTGGCAAAGGGGGACTCGGCAAGCATCATTCCGGCGATGAATGCTCCGAGAGCCGGTGACAGTTCGAGGGCGTGTGCGGCACAGGCGGAACCGATGGCGAGGACGATCGCGAGGAGGATGAGCAGCTCACGGTCCCGTGCGAGGCTGAGTTGGCGCATCAGAGGGGGGAGGATGAACTTCGAGAGAAGCAGAAAGCCGGAGACCAGTGCGATGATGAGCCCGAATGCTTTGAGAAGGCCGAGTCCCATTTCGGCGAGGCCTCCTTCACCCCCTAGCATGGTCACTAAAAGGACGAGGGGAACAACGGCGATGTCCTGAAGCAGGAGCATACCCAGAGCGGTGCGACCGTGAACCGAATCGATCTCCGCGCGGTCCGTGAGGAGGCGCAGAACGCAGGCGGTTGATGAGAGGGCGACAGCAGCACCAACGGCGATGGAGGTTTTCAGTTCGAGACCGAGAAGGAGAGCAACCCCCATGGCGAGGGTCATCGTGATCGTAACCTGCAGACTTCCCCCGAGGGCTGCGATGGGGCCTAGCCGGATGAGTCGTTTTGCAGAGAATTCCAGTCCGATTGCGAAGAGGAGTAGGGAGACTCCCAACTCTGCAATCACGGGGACGCCGGACTCATTGTCGACGACACCGAAGAGGTGCGGTCCGAGGAGCATTCCGGCGATGAGGTAGCCGAGAATCGCCGACTGTTTGAACTGCTCGAAAAGGGTTCCGATGACGAGCGCAGCGGCGAGAAGAACGAGGAGTTGAAAAAGAACCTCCCAGACTCCTGAATGGGCGGCGTCAGCAGCGGCTAGAATCATGACTGGTCGGTGGAGGTGGACTTCATTCGGGTTCCCCGCTTTTGGCCGCTAATATTTCAATAGCAAATCGTGATTTAAGACTACCGGTTACGGGTTCTGAGGGCGTGATTTTTTAATTTTGGCGACGGAAAGTTTTTCTCTTTCCTGAATCTGCCGACTGATCTCCTTGAAGGTCGCGAGCACTTTTGGAGGGGTTGCGGGGAGGGGCAGGTTGATCTCAAGATCTGAGTCGAGGCCGAAGGCCGAGAGGGCATCCCGGAGCGCTTCCCGAATGGAGGAGGCCAGCAAAACGGGGGCCTCGCTGCAGGGCGCGCCGGGAGTCGTCAGTGGGTTTCCCGCCGGTCTGAGACGATCCGTAATGATCTCGAAAGGAGCGTCGGTGAACCCGGGGACGCCATCGCCGAATACGCGTGAGTCGCTCGCCTCATCCTCTTCCGGGCTAGCCTCTTCGGAGAGAATCCAGCCCGCGCCGACCATGTAGGCTCTCATGAGTTGGGCGTAGTCCCGCTCGCCCTGATTGGCTGACGGGGAGCCTTCGTGCGCGATGTCGGTTCTTAGAATCTGGATTTCCCCGGTGAAAGCGTCGACCTGAATCTCGGTCACCGCAGCAGCGTAGGTGAATGAGGAGAAAGGCCAGCCCGCGCCGAGTTCAGGATCCCACCAGAGATTGGGTGTTCGGTGATAACCGGTTTCGATGAGATTGACACGCTTCTTCCAGGCGGCATCGATCACTTCGTTAAAATGCAAAATGCTGTTGGAGGCGGTTTCAATCCTGACAAGGCCATTTTTGAAGCTGATCGCCTCCAGTTCAATATTGGTTTGACCACGGGCGGCAAAGAGTTGAAGCGCGACTTCTTTGAGGCGGTGCTGAAGGTTTGAGGAGGCAGTGGTGAGAGCGCGTAAAACCAGCCCCGCTGCGTCCGTGCCGGTGACCGGCGTGGCCCGGGGTAGAACCTCAAAGTCGTTGAGGACGACGTCGATTGAGTCCGCTTCGATTCCGAGGCTGTTTGAAACCTCCTCTTTGATCTGGCCGCGAAGTCCGTCGTTCACGTCGACGAGTCCGGCACGAATGTGCGCTGAGCCATCCGCTAAAATTTGAATGAGGACCGCGGCGGCATCGCGTTCCGGTCTCGGGTCGCCGAGGCCGAACTTGATAGGGACGATGGAAATTCCCCGCTTGTAACAGGGGTTCTTCCGGTTCCAGAGGTTGACGGCTTTTAAGCGTTCTTCGAATTTGCTGCGTCGAAGCGCCTGGTTCCAAACCCGCTGAATCGAGGATGGATCAACCGGCTGTCCATAGGGCGTCGTTTTCAGGTCGTCGTTCTCCGAGTAGAAATTCTTCTCGCGAATGATGTGAGGAGGCAGTCCTGTTCTCGCAGCGACCTTCTGGATGATTTCCTCCATGATCCAGGCGCCCTGTGCGGAACCTTCCGCGGGGAGGCAGGATGCGGTGATGTGATTTGTTTTGCAGAGCTGTGCTCCGATTCGTAGGTGGGGAATCCGGTAGACAGAATCGGCATGGAGAATCGCGCGATCCATTGAATTGGATGAGTCCGATTCGAACCAGCCACCGTCCATGTGGAAGTGAATATCGGCCGCTTCGATCAGGCCCTCTTTCGTAAAACCAACCGAAAAGGTGGCGTCAACCGCATGACGTTGAGCTCTGTTCAACGGGGAGTGATCAGAATCCACGATCAGTGTTACTTTTGAACCGGAGGCCATGCAGGCGCGGGTCGCGAGCATGGCAAGTCGAACCGGCTCGGCTTCGAGTGCGTCGGTGATTCCTTTGAGCGGGATGCATTCAACGCGAACTCCTGACTCGGGAATTCCTGCAGCGCGGGCGACTCCGGCTCGAACCGCAGTCGGCTCGAGCGCGCGGACTGTGACTTCGAATTCGTCACTTCCATGAATGGGCTTCACCGTGGCTTCTGTGGGGCCTAACAGTGCCGCCTCCTGAGAGGCAATTGTGAACGTTCCCGCGAGACTCATCGGGGCGTTGGAAATCTCTTTTTCGGGGTGGCCCCGCTCACAGGTCCGGTTCGTGCCGTGAAAATTCCCCATCGTAACCGCGTGTTCGATCGAGAGAACGCCGGGTTGGGGATGGTAATCGATATGCAGCGCCGCGGCACCGAGGCGACAGCTTTTCTCGTCTCTTCCGATGACTATTGCGACCGGTTGACCTTTATAGAAAACTTCGTCTTCGGCGAGGAGGGGTTCGCTGGAAAATTCGCGGCCGAGCGAATTCTGAAAGGGGGGGAGGTTGCCGGAGAAGATGACGCTTTCGACGCCGTCCACAGTGAGGGCGGCGGCGGCGTCTTTCCGGATGATCGAGGCTGCGGGATGAGGACTTTCAATCACCAGTGCAGTGAGGTGTCGCGCGCGGGACTGCCACGATGTGGTGGGCGCCTCATCTCCGGAGGAGGTGAGTTCGTTGCGACGACGACGGAGGCGTTCACCGAAGGATTCCTTCGATGTTTTCGGGGTGTCTTCAGGAAGACGGAAAGGGGTGATGTTGTCGTCGTCGATACTCATAGAGAGCGGCGGAAAAAAGAAGATCGTATCTGAAATTAATCGGGGAGCGCATCAAAAAACGGCTCGTCGAGTCTGGCGAATTCGCTCGTGGCAGTGAGGTGTTCCGGAAGGACTTTGTCCGGTTTAGGGTGCTGATAGTAAAATTTCTGGAAGAGTGTTCCGACCAGTTGCATTTTATACTCGGCCTCGCCGGCGTTTCCTGATCCCGCTTTGACGGTAACGGATTCTTTGAGAACCGGAAGGGTTTCAAAGACCGTGGATTCCTTCCATGGTTTACCGGTGATAAATTCTTCGGCCTCTCTCACACGAAGCGGAATATCATCAATCCCCGAGTAGGCGATCCATGCTTTTGCAATCGTCCGGTCACGAAGTTCAAAGGCGAATGCGGCGCTCACGTATGGCTCCGTTAGGGTCCGTCGGCGTCCCGAGGTATAGGTGTCGCAAAGTCGGGAAGAGATGCCGCGATCGGCGAGAGTCATGTGATTGTGACGCGGGATGATGATGCTGCGAATCACCTCTCCGGGGGCGATAATGGTTCCGGAGTTCCTGTCGTAGAATTGTGAAATTGGAGCGTCTCTCTCTCCATTTTCTGAAAGGAGAATCACTCTGGCGTTGAGAGCGAAGAGTAGCGGACTGATCTGACCGGATCCCCGGGCGGTTGCGAGATAGCCGCCGAGGGTTGCCCGGTTGCGGATCGGGCGTGTTGCAAAGCGGCGGAATATCTTCGTGATCTGCGGGCATTCCCGGCCGATTTGCTCAGCGACGCGGGTGAGGGGGGTGGCGGCACCTATTTCCCAGTTCTCCTCGGTCTTGATGAGCTTTGAGAGTTCGCGCACATCTTCCACTGAAATGAGATTCGGAATCGAAACATTTTTGATGTTCATCCCGAGATGTGTTCCCCCGGCGATGAGCTGGGCGTCTGGATACTCCCGCTTCAGTTTGAGCAGTTCGACGAGATTCGAAGGCCGGAAGAATCGCTTTTTAGATTCGTCGACGTAGTGCTCTGCGGTTTGGTTTTTGAGTTGGAATAACGATCTCGTGAAGCGGTCTCCGAAAATATCCTTTCTCCCTGTCCAGACGGTTGCCTCCTGACCGGTCTTCTCGGCCTGGAGCGCGGCCTCGTGTCTGAGCTGTTCGGTGGAAGCAAAGACCTGAGCGGCGGCTTCGCGAATCATTGGAACATTTGCGGTCCGGGTAATGATCGCGTCAAACTGATCGTTGATCTGCCCCTGTCTTCTCAGGTCGGGGCGATAGTAGCCTTCGAACATGAGGGTCCGCAGTGCCTGTAATCTTTCTTCCGAGCATTCGAAATGGGATCCCTGGAGCGCGAGCTGAGCGGGATGATCCGGTTCGGCGTGTTGAATTCCCTGCGCCGTCCAGATTTGCTTCCCCGCAAGCATGGGCAGAAATACCAGTCCGGAATCAACGACCCGAAACCGGTGGCAATCGTCTTCGAGGCTTCCGAGGATGACGAGGCGGCTTCGCTTCCACGCGTCGTGTTCAGCGTAGTGGGCAAAACAGGGATCAAGGCTCGACAGGTAGTGAGCGAGACTTTTGTGCGTATCCTCGCTCTTTACCCGGCACTCTTCGCCATCCAATTGAAATGTAAACCAACTCTGCATTATCTCTTTATCAGTGGCGCCCATTTCCCGGGAAATGGAGAGTTAAATAGGATACTTAAGATCACTGAAGTATCCTATTTAACACATTATCGCCAATCGCCCAGATCAAAATTTGATCTTCATCTTCGCTTCCCGCCGTTCGTTCCAGCCCGCCGTTCCATAGCGTTCCCTCTCGATTTCGATGGCGCGAGTAATCAATTCGTTTTTTCTTTTTTCATCGAGTGGATTTTGTGTGGCGGAAAGACCATTCAAAAAGTGATCAATCCAGCTGGCCTCTAAAGCCCGCATCCCGGCGGGGAGGCGGATGCTTCCCTGGTGGATCACGGCGCCCTTGCACCGTCGTTGAGCCCCTCCGCAAATCTTCTTTCCCGTATCGGGATCGACGAGGTCTTCGCTCACAGCGTGCTGAAAACAGGGACGCCTGCTGTTTTTGAAAGGTTCCGAGTGAAGTGCTGTTTGATATCCGGATGCGTTGAGCGCCCTTGCCAGTTCAGAATGAATCCAGTGATAGCGGGTTGCGCTGGAAGCATTGGCGGCGGATGAGCCGGGAGGAAAGATCAGAGCAAAGGTGATGTCCTCCCCGTGCTCAACGGTGCCGCCTCCGGTATAGCGGCGCACCGGGGCGGGGGCTTCGTGTGCTGCGGGTTCCATTTCGTGGAAGTAGCCGACAGTCACCGAGGGTGTGTTCCATGTATAAAACCGGGCGAAGGCTTCCCCCTCTATAATAGCGTGATCGAGAAGGGCATGATCCAGCGCCATCTCGAGAGCGGCCTCTCTGAAAGTGGCATCCCGCCAGGCCGTGATTTGTTCCAGTTTCATCAGAGGCACCTTAGCAAAGGGGGTGCGGCTCTTCCAGCGCGGAGACCGGGAGAGTGGGTTCAAACCGAAAATTCTATCCTCCTTGTAGAAAAGCGTTTGTCATGCGGCCGTTTAGATGTTTCTTAGCGACCCCTTTCCTTTGCTCACGTGGCGGAATTGGTAGACGCGCTAGATTCAGGTTCTAGTGGGGTTAAACCCGTGGAGGTTCGAGTCCTCTCGTGAGCACTTTTTTTCAGTTCGGTCCGTCCGTATGGCTCTCTCCGGAGTAATCGTTCTTTGCCATGAGTCACGATTCACAAGATCAGAACCCCGCCTTTGTTCATCGGACCTTCTCTTCGATCGCGAGTCGCTACGTGCTCACGAATCATGTTCTCAGTCTCGGTATTGATGTGATCTGGCGAAAGCTGGTCGCAACTCTCGTTGCGGAGGTGGATCCCAAAGTCATTCTTGATGTCGCGACGGGGAGCGGGGATCTCGCGATGACGGTTCAGCGGGCCATTCCTGAAGCGACGGTAATAGGAATGGATTTCTGCGCTCCCATGTTGATGGAGGCAAAAAAGCGGGGGCTGGAGAATCTCGCGGTTTCGGACGGGCTTGCCCTTCCGTTGCCCGATAACTCCGTCGATGCGCTTACGATTGGCTACGGTCTCCGAAATATGGCTGACTGGAACAGGGCGCTTTCGGAATTTTCCCGCGTCCTCCGGCCCGGTGGTCGCCTCGTCGTTCTTGATTTCTCTCTGCCCACGAGTCCTCTTCTCCGGATTCCCTACCGGTTTTATTTGCACCGGATTTTGCCGCTCCTCGCAGGATGGCTCACGGGGAACCGGGAAGCCTACGCCTATCTCGGTGATTCTATTGAACGGTTTCCCGCAGGAAGCGGGATGCTGGCGCTCATTGAAAAGAACGGGTTCGTCTCCGCGAAGTGGCGTCCTCAACTGGGTGGCGTGAGCAGTGTCTACTCTGCAGATTGTCAATAAGGCCGCGACGGGGGAGGGAAGCGGCATCGCAGAGAGCCGCAAAATCGCCGGGATCGGGATTCTTCCTGATTGAACAGGGTAGCGTCGTGGACCTGACCCTGTCAGGTCGATTTCCGGGTGGAAAAAAGCCGCCTTTTGAGCCCCTGAAATGGTCCTTAATTATCCTTAATAATTATCAGTGATATTTCGCAAAAATGAGGTATTTCTCATGTCACGTTCGGGGAGCCCGCGACAAACTTGAGTGAAGATAACGAAAAAAATCGTGAAATTTGAATTTACAACCCCCTCCGATGCTGTCATTCCATTAGGGTTTACTCCCTGTGATTGATGGCCTGGAGAAGGATTTTGCCTGAATTCCCTTCACCCAGTCACCACACTATTATACATCATGAATACGATCTCACTTACTCTACGTAAGAGTCTAGCTCTCCAATGGCTTATGCTGCTGGTGCTTCTTCCGGGGCTTGTCCTGTTCCCGGTTCCATTGAAGGCCAATCCAAGTGGACAGCAGGTTATTGCAGGAAACGTGAATTTTCAGGGTTTGGGCACAGCGAGTCTCGATATTAATAACCTTTCTCAGGCTGCTATTATTAACTGGCAGAATTTCTCCATTCAGAATGGCGAAGTGACCCGTATCAACCAGGGCGCCAACGCCGTGACTCTGAACCGTGTTGTTTCCGGTAATCCCACAGCCATCTACGGAGCACTTCAGGCAGCTCAGGGTGGTGTCATGGTGATCAACCCGAACGGAATTGTGGTTCATAAAGGCGGAACGATCGATGTGGCCGGAATGCTCACGCTCTCGACCCTCGATATTAAAAACGAGGACTTTCTCGACAAGGGAAGCAACCGCTTCTCAGGCGGAAGTACTGCGGGGATCAAAAACTACGGTGCCATCACCAGTGATGGCGGCGATGTCGTGATGCTAGGTAGTTTCCTCCAAAACGCCCAGGGCGGCACCGTAACGGCAAATAAAGGCGTGGTGGCTTTTGGTGCTGGTGGCGACATGCTCGTTGAGCAGACCGTGAATGGTTCTACGATTTCAGTTCTTGGCGGCAGTGGCAGCATTGAGAACTCAGGTGAGATTTCCGGAGCGGCCGCAGAGCTGAAGGCTACGGGTAACGTTTACTCTCTCGCGATTAAGAATGACGGAGTGGTTCGGGCGAACGGTTACAATTTTACGGGCGGTCGCCTCACTCTCAGTGGTGGCAGCACAGGTCGCGTCGTTAATACAGGGCAGCTCTATGCGAGGAACTCAGACGGTTCCGGCGGTCAGGTTTCGGTGACGGGCAGCAATGTCACTATGGGTGGTTCTGTCGATGTTTCCGGTGCCGAAGCCGGTTTGAATGGTGGTTCGATTGATATCAGCGGAGCGAATGTCGCCATTGCCGATACGGCGGCGATGACCGCGAGCGGTGCGATCGGTGGTTCGGTCAGTATTTCAGGAATTGAAACGGCAGTCGTTGGCGGTGCGATCGATGCGACCGGTCACAATGGTGCCGGCGGTGCGATTGATGCAACTGCCGCGACTCTCACGGTGGGATCCACTGCCAGCCTCGATGTTTCGGGTGCGACAAAAGGCGGAACGATTCGTGCCGGTGGCGGATATCAGGGCAATGACATTGAGATCCTGAATGCGACGACTACGACAGTCGAAGAAGGCGCGTTGATGATTGCTGACGGTGCCGATGGTGACGGTGGTAACATTTTCCTCTGGGCGGATGGCGATACCTTCTTTGGCGGAGAAATTTCCGCTCAGGCGACCGGGCTTACCGGTAACGGTGGTTTCGTTGAGGTCTCCGGAAAAGACAGGCTTTCCTTCCGCGGAACGGTCTCGACGCTTTCAGCGAACGGGTTGAACGGAACCCTCCTCCTCGATCCTACAGATGTGGTTATCGGCGCTTCCGGAGCTGCGGGTATTACGATCTCCGATACTGATTTAGTTACCGCTCTCGGGTTGAACAATGTTGTGATTCACACCTCTTCCACCGGCGGTGACCCCGGTGATATTACGGTGCTTTCCGGAGCGGATGCACTCAATGGATACGCTTCTTTGAACACGCTCTCATTCTTCGCCCATGGTGACATTGTCATTAACGACAATATCCAGAACAACGGCGTCGGTGCCGCTGGTGGTGGTATAACGCTGTTCGCCGGATGGGACGGGACGGGAGAGACTTTGTTTTCGTTTGATCCTGATGCAGGGACTTTTTCTGCCCTGCCGGTAGATCCTGCTGTCACTTCAGCCAGCATTCTCGCCGGTGACTTCGGCGACTGGGGGCAGAATGGTGGTAGTATTGTTATCAATGGTAGCGGTGCCAACGAAGTGAGCGTGGGTAGTGCTCACGGTGAGACTGCTCTTTTTGGAGACAAGATCAGTGTCAATGGTGGTGCCGGCAACGGAGGTCGCCATGGCCAGGTTGGTTTTCACAACGCGACTTTGAATCCTACCGGTAATATTTTGCTCTACGCCAAGGATGACATCACGATCTCTGCCATCGGGACGACGACATCGGGAAATGCTCAGAACGATGCCCACGTCATCGTCGGGCACGGTGGTTCGAATACGACAAATACTGCCACTCAAACGGGGAATGGTGATCTTTCCGGTGATATCACGGTGATCAGTGAAGATGGTGGCTTGTATATGCGCGGTGGTAACGATCGTTCATTTTCGCGGATCGGTCATGGTGGTTATTATCTTGTGGGTGATAAGGACGGCAATATCACGGTGAGCGCTAAGGTGATTGATATGCGGGGGCAGTTCCTGCCCGGCGGTGGTGCTGACTCATCAGCCTTTACGGGGACTTCGATTGGTCACGGTGGGGGATATTCACACGGCAATGGAAACGGTTTCAGCGGGGATATTTATGTGAAATCCGAGTCCAGTATTTACGGCGACAGCGGTTTCGCGCTCACCAATGGTAATGGAGCGGTTTATTGGCAGATTGGTCATGGGGGTTATCGAGCCGGCGTGATCGATTACTCTCAGCTGGAGGCTATCGGGCGTGAGGCGCCTAAGGGGCCAGACACAGGTTCGCCGTCGGACGTTCTTCAAAATCACGTCGCTTATGATCTTGAGGGGCACAGTGGTGCTATCTATGTCGAGGCGGGTGGTGATATTAATGTGTTTGCAGGTTCCCGCAGTAATGCCACTTCCATGATCGGACATGGTGGCCGTGAATCACACGGTAATCACGATCTGGTTATGGGATCCACTCCCTCCGCTATTACGACCGGGCTCAAGGATGGTATTACTGTAATCGCCGGAGGCGACATCATCTTTGACCGGAAGGATCACCCCACGGTTGTTCGTGGAAGCAGTGATACTCCCGTCCAAATCGGGCTGGGTGGCTTGAGGGCCGGTGGTCGCTTTACCGGCGATATCGATATTCAAGCCGGAGGCGATTTTGAGATGCATGCCGGGCACAGTCAGTCCTTTGCTCAGGTCGGCCACGGAGGATTTGCTGATGCGGGTAACTGGAACTCGGACAGACTCGATTATCCTGATCTCAACAATAACAACGGTTTTGCGACTCTCTCAGGGGATATCAGTCTTGTCGCAGGTGGAAACGTGGCCATGTATGGGGGGCTCGACGGTGTGAGTAATGCTTATGCTCAAATCGGACACGGTGGTCTCTATCGCACTGCGGATGGTGTTGATGCGGCCGGGAACATAATTCAGGACATCAGAGCGGGGCACAATGGTGACATTCTCGTCGATTCAGGGGGCTCGATTATTATCTCCTCCAAGCCGAAGGATGATGGAAGTGCCGGTGCTACGGTTGCGGGTAGCAATAACTTCGCCATGATTGGTCACGGCGGATACCGCTCCAACGGTGATCACTCAGGTAAAGTGACAGTCAACGCGGTGAATGATATTCTTCTCCAGGCCGGTTTTGGCGGATACGAAGAGTATGATGCGAGCGATGACCGTTACGATCTCTCCCAGACAGGTGTCGACAACTTTGCCCAGATCGGCCACGGGGGCTTTGCTTCAACTCTTTACAGGGCTCTTTATCACACCCTGGTTGAATTGGATGGAGACGGGCTGGTTAATGACAACCGCTGGACTGCGGGGTATAATTTCAACGGTAATACCTTAGGAAAAGGTATCGGCTTCTACAGTGATTCAACGATCAGCGTCACGGCTGGTGGTAATTTTGATATTATCGCGACGGATCAGGCCGGGGCATATCGGAATGATCACCTGGATGGCGACGGCAATCCTCAAGTGACATTTGACTCGAATAACTTCCTTACCGGAGGTGCGATTACCAATGTTGTTGATGACGCCGGCATTCTTACGATTACCGCAGTCGGGCATGGATTGACGACCGGAGACACCGTTCGGCTCAGCGATATTGATGCCGCCTACAATGATACTTTCGACACCGTAACGGTAGTGGATGCTGACACGTTCACCCTTGATACGATTACAGCAGCAGGAGCGACGGATATTGAGGGCACTTTCAGCCTGCCGGTCGAACGTCCCGTAATTGATCGAGCTATCCGCGGATACGCGATGGTGGGTCATGGTGGATACGGCGACAACGACGGTAACCGCCGGATGAATTTCGATTCCGTTACAACCGGCGACATTAATGTCGACATCGGTGGTGCTATCGCACTAACGGCAGGCGGGATTGATCAGAAGGATGATCCTTTCCAGGGAACCAGTGTTGGTGACTGGAACCGGGTTGAATACAACTTTGCGATGATTGGGCACGGAGGAGAGTTCTTCCGCTCCAGTTATGATGGTAATATCACGGTGAACGCCGGTTCTGATATTGATGTCCAGGCCGGAAAAGGATTTCGCGAGTTCAGCCGGATTGGTCACGGTGGTTACGAGTCAGGGATCACTCCGAACGATAATGGTTCGACCACAGTCGTTGGCACGATCGATGTTGCCTCAGCCGGAAGTATCAGTCTGGTTGGTGGCGGAAGCACCAACATGCTTTCGCGACTGGACGACAGTCAATTTGATTATGCTCAGATTGGTCATGGTGCCGGGAACATGGGGCTGACCATCGATGATCAGAGCATCACGGTCACAGCCGGTCTGAACCTTCTCGTTGCCGGTGGTGCGGGGAACCGGGATGCCTACGCGCACATCGGGCATGGAGCGCTCAACAACGGTGATGGTCTTTTCTCCGGCGACATCGATGTTTCAGTTGGCGGTGATTTAGCCCTGGTCAAAACGACTGGTACGATCATCGGTCAGGATCGTGACGGCAATGATATTGTCTCCGTGCGGAACTACGTGAAGATCGGTCACGGTGATTCAGATTCGATTGGACGCACGAAGAGCACGGGACGCTGGGATGGTGACATCAATGTGATGGTCGGCGATAATCTCGTCAGTGTTGGCGGTATGATCGGTCATGCGGATCCCACCAACGGCGATGACGCGCTCGTGTCCCGTGACGGCAACACCTATATCGGGGTGGGTCGTGATGATCCCGGGACATCGGGTGGCGGTGATTTGATCACTGATGAAAATACGGTCTTCACGAGTTCTCAGCTTGGTGTCGGTTCCGAGCTCCGTCTCTATATCCCCGGTATCGGCGGTGTTGACAATTTCATCGCTGAAGGGACAACCTTGAATGGAACGGAGTACACACGCACTCCGGCGCCGGACGGAACACGCGGGGATGAGTTGCTCGCAACCGAGTTCGCCTTCACTTATGTGGACGGACTCCCTACGGGTGCCTTCACTCCTCTCGGTGACTATCCGGGGAATACCTTCGGAAACTACCAGATCTACTACTCCGAGATCGTGCCGACAGTGGTAACTCCCGGTGGTGGCGGCAGCGGTGGTGGAGGTGTTTTTATCCCCACTTTCGGGTTCAATTACCTTCCCTACCTGTTTGAAGACTTCTACGAGGTGTTCAGCCGTTACGAGGAGCTTTACGGATACGATGGTTATGATAACGGATTGCTCGCAGGATTGTCTGCAGATGAGCGGGTCGACGATGAGCGTCCAATCAGGGCGAGCGGATGGTTTCTCGAGGAGGCGCTTGACGGTGCTTTCGGAAGCCGCAATGCCCGTCGCTTCAGTGATCCTTCCGACACGACGAGTGCGCAGGAGGACGATGAGGAACGTCAGCGGAGATTGCGTCGCACCACCAATCAAGTCGGCCGTGGAGGGAATGCCATCTATGTGTATGTCCCCGGCACGAACCGATACTCCAGCTTGCGACTTTTCGGCGTTCCAAGCTCCGATATTCGATAGTTAATTCGTCACACTTCCGCCGACCACGACAATATTGGATAAGAACATTCAACTCCTTCCCACCAATTTTATGAATACAACATTTTTCAGCGATCGCGCCAAGCGCCTGGTCGCCTCAGCGCTGCTCCTTGCGTTCGCAGCGTTCGGGGCCCCGGTTCATGCCAACCCCAGCGGGGGAGTGGTTGTTCAGGGTATTGCCGACATTCAGAGCATCTCTGCGAATCAACTTCAGATTCATCAGCAAAGCCCTCTCGCTATCATCAACTGGAATGATTTCTCAATCGGTGCCGGCGAATTGACCAACTTTGTTCAGCCCGGTGTTAACTCGGCAGTGCTGAACCGCGTTGTTACCGGAAATGTCTCCCAGATCGCCGGTATGCTTCAGGGTAACGGAAACGTCTTCGTGGTGAACCCCAACGGAATCGTTATCACGAGCACGGGTGTGATTGATGTGGGTGGAAGCGCAGTGATCTCGACGCTCGATATCGATGATGATGATTTCATGGCCGGTGGAACGAATCGTTTTTATGGCGATTCCTCGACAGGAGTTTCGAACTTCGGAACGATCTCCTCAGCGGGAGGCGATGTTATCCTTCTCGGTGGTTTTGTTGAGAATGAAGGTCAAATCGGCGCGCTTAATGGAACGATCGCCCTCGGGTCAGGTGGGGATATTCTTCTCAATCAGGCGGGCGAAGCCAAAATTACGATTCAAGGTGCCTCTGATTATGAGGGAACCGGTATTAGCAACTCAGGTAGTGTTAGTGGTGCATCGGTCGAAATGAAGGCGCACGGCAACGTTTACGCTCTTGCGATCAACAACACCGGGGCGGTTCGCGCAACGGGAGCTACCCGTTCGAACGGACGGGTCAGGCTGATGGCTTCCGGCGGAAGCGGAAATATCAACCTGGGGCAGGGATCTCAGATTGTTGCTCAGAGTGGTGCCTCCGGCGGAGATATTCAGGTTACTTCCACCTCGGGTGATGTGACGGTTGCGGGCGATATGACCGCCAATGGCGTTGTGCGTGGTGGATCGATTGCTGTGGCCGGAAATTCGGTTTCTCAGACAAGTGATTCAACGCTTTCAGCCAACGGTGTGACTCATGGTGGTTCTATTGCGATTGATGCGGAAACAACTTCTTCTGTGAATGGCGGTGCTTTTGCCACTGCGAGCACCGGTGAAGGTGGTCAGATCGATGTGACCGCGACCGAAGTTGAAATCGGAAGCGATGCCAATCTGAGTGTGAACGGAACTGCTGCCGGTGGCCGGATCCGCGTTGGTGGCGAGTTTCGCGGAACAGACGTGGGTTTGCGCGAGGCTGACGTAACGGTTATTAACTCGGGTGCGAAATTGACTTCTGATGCGACTCTCGGCGATGCCGGTTCAATCATCGTCTGGGCGAATCATGACACGACCTTCCGTGGTGAGATCAGCGCTTCAGCATTCGGAGCCACCGGTTCAGGTGGCTTTGTTGAGGTTTCCGGTAAAGAGCGTCTCGCTCTCGGTGGAAGCGTTTCAGCCAACGCTGTTTCGGGCGATGCGGGAACGGTTCTTTTTGATCCGGGCACCGTTCATGTGGGGTATTTCAATAACGCTGCAGGATTCAACGAAATCGAAATCGCGACAATTAATGAACTTCTCGAAGGCGGCACCTCAGTCATTGTCATGACAGAGGGAGCGGGCAGCGATATCTACTTCGATGATGTTGATCTCGCCGGTATGGCTGCCGGAGGCAACACAACTACAACTTCATTGGGTATGATTGGTCAGAACGACTACACGGTCGGTTATAATGATCCCAATCACCCTAGGAACTTTTCAGTTCAGTGGACGAATTCAAAAGCGTCCTTCGCAGCTTTCGCAGGCGGTGACATTATCATCGAGAACCACATCCGTACTTCCGGTGGTGGCTCAATCAATCTCATCGGAGGTTGGGGCGGTGCCGAGTCTGACTTTGACATTGGAGCGGTTCCCTTTGGGAATGTCTATGATCTCCCAGTGGACGGTTTGAGTGGATCGTCGACGAATCCCGCTGCGGTGACTCCTCAGCAGGTCTTTAACTATTACGTCGAGCGGGGCGAGTTCGCCGAGAATTTCGGATCGATCTACGTCGGTAATAGAAACATGAACAGGCACATTGAAGTGGGTTCCCGCTTCGGTGATACCAGTCTCGCGGCATACTCCATCGTTTTGAGCGCGGCTGATACCAACTCGGAAAGCCTTTACGCTCAGATCGGGTTTCATGACTCCGGTCAGGTGTTTGGACATCGCGCCAATAATGTAATCAATGCTTTTGATGTTGATCTGGATACGCGCGCACTCGAGCTGGATGACAATCCCGCTGTAGGTATCGTGGGCAATGCCTTCGGTCAGGAGCGCGACATCAATGGTGACGGGATTGTCGATGGCGTTTATGCCATCAATCAGTTTGGTGTCCTCGTGGACAGTGCCTACTCCGGAACGGCAGCCCCCGGAACGACTACGGTTGATCACAACGGTAGTGGAGGCATTGAAGGTGACGAGGCTAATGGAACCTTCATTCCCTATGCGAATCATTACAACAGTTCACGGGTTGGTAACTGGTGGTGGCAGCAGATCCACGAGCATTCCAAAATCAATGTTGCCGGTTACAGCGAAGACACTATGGGCGGACTTCGCCCGGAGAGTGGTGCGGGAACGGCAGCGAAGACAGCTGATATCAATCTGATCGCGGCCAGGGACATCGAGGTTAATGGTGGTGGACGTTCACAGGGCGCGGCGCAGATCGGGCACGGTGGTGATGCCACCGGTTGGGCGGATAACCGCTCTCTCAACAACGGTGGTGTTGAGAACGGTGAATTCGTTCGTCGTTTCTCCATGAACGGTTCGAGCAATGACCGCGTCGCGATGTCGATCGGACGTCTCGCAGGTGTTTATGGTAACATCAATGTTCTCGCGGGAGTCGATCCCAACAGTGTGGATTACTCGGAAGACGGTGTGATCACAGCGACCTCCACCCAGGCGGGTAGAGTGCTTGTTCAGGGCCTGCAGCGCCTCGGTTCTGCCAACAGCCCCGGAAACGATGAAAACAATTCAGGAGGCAATGCTCCGGCTCATATCGGACACGGTGGCAGCGGACAGTTTGGTTCCTATCACGGAGATATTCAGGTGCAGGCCTACGGAAATATTGATGTGATTGCCGGCAGTCAGACCCGCGACGCCGCTATCATTGGCCACGCCACGCTTGGTTATGCCTACTGGGATCCGACCAGCGTTGCAGATGCGCAGATTCGCTTTTTTGCATCGGCGGAAGATTTCCGGGATCCACTTCTCAGAAGGGGCGAACTCTTCAGTGGCTCCACTAATATTGCGCAAGCGGCTGCGAATGATACTTACGTTCCCGGCACGGACAGGCGTAATGAGGGATACGGGCTCTCCGATCCGACTTTGGGGGTTCTTACCGTTGAAGCGCTCGATGGCAGTGTCGTAAACCATTTCGACGGTGATATCTCGATCAAGTCCGTTACCGGCGGTTTGAATGTGATCGCCTATGAGACTGAAGACACTTCAGAGAACGGATCAGGAGCCGACGGAGATCTCGGGTTGGCATCGCGCCGCGATCGTCGCTTTGCGATGGTGGGCCATGGTGGATCCTCCTTCGCAGTCTGGGCAGAGGAGTCCGGCTATACGCCGAACCGAACTGACCGATTCCAGGAACTGGTTAACTTTCGAATCGAAAGTGAGTTTTTCACCAATGCCAGTATCGATCCGCTGGTCGGTAACAGTGGCGCCAATTCCATTCTCGGTGAGCGTGGCACGAGCTTGAACCGCTCTCTGACCTTCATGACTTTGACCGGTAACATCGACGTTGATGTTGCAGGTGATGTGAATCTTGAAGCCGGAAACGGGATCGCCGATTTCGCCCAGATCGGGCACGGTGGTTACGAGTTGGCTGACTATGAGACTGCGAGTCTCATTGCCGGTGATATCACGGTGAACGCAGGCGGTGACATTAACATTTCAGGTGTCAAAGAAGGGGCCACTTTCGCCCGCCGAAACGGCACTCGCTTTGAGTGGGAGGATACCCGTGATTACGCTCTGATCGGGCACGGGGGCTATCGCTCCGGTTTCCTCTCGTTCTCAGGTAAAATTGACGTCGACGCTGGAGGTGATGTCAATTTGCTGGGCGGCATTTACGAGGACGGTCTTGCAAAAATCGGCCACCAGACCACTGATGACTGGGGGCAGACGGGTGGCAATTTTGATAGAACTGAGAATTTCTACTTCGATGGAGAGAGCACGGATATCGTCACGACGATCAATGGCAATACCGCGACGATCACCTATACCGGGGGAATCAATCATACAATCACTTACAACATCGATAATCCCACTTCGGATATTTCGGTCGATGCAGGCGGTTCCATAACGATGAAGCATTCTGAAGAAGGGTTGTTCTGGAACGCCCGTGCGATGGACATTTTCGACCAGGGCTTGATCACATCGACTGACGTTCGAGGCTACCGTACCGGTAATGTCGGTGTCCAGATTGGACACGGCGGTATCAATACTGATATCCTGCGGTATCAGAACCTCGCTTATGATGATGGCGATAAGATCGGTGACATCACAGTAAATGCCGGTGGCGATATCACTCTGGAGAACGGAAATGGAAGACAGCGCTGGACTCGAATCGGGCACGGCGTTGGTGACGGTGACCGTGCGGATGGTAATAACGCGACCTACGCTCAGAATGGAATCACCCTCATGGGCGATATCGAAGTGAACGCCGGAGGAAGCATTAAGCTCGATGCCGCTGCCGCTTCAGAGTATGGAAATCCCGAGAATTACCAGAATGCTCTCGCGATCCCGGATGCTTCCACTTTGAACCCGGTTGTGATCGGTCATGGTGGTATCAGCAATAACCTGGATATCATTACCTTGAGCAATGGCGAAGATGTTAACGGCAGTAGCGCGAGTTCGAATGTATCAGTGGTTGCCGGTGGCGATCTTGAGTTGTATGGCGGCATGGGGGCCTTCGCTTCCTCTGCACAGATTGGACATGGATACGCTTCTGATCTGGGTAATGATCCGGCAAGGTTCGGCGGCGTTGCTGTCGGATTCGCAGGCGACATCAGTGTCATGGTCGGTCGTAATCTTACTTTGCTAGCCACGCCTAATGCCTGGTATGAAGTTGGTGGAAATACGGTTCTGGGTGCCTCGACTGTCGGTGGTTTTGCCGCGATCGGAAACGGTGGCTATCAGCTGGACGCTCCGTCGAGCGGGGACATCTCCGTTTATGTAGGAGGAAGCGCCAGCATCACCGGATCACAGCGGACGGAAGGTGCGCCGGGAGATCCCGGGACTGACAATCAGACCATTGTCAGTGGTAATGCGATCAATCAGAATGCGGTTGGTTCAGGCTTTCACTTCGCCAAAATTGGTCATGTCGCAATTGAGAACCAAAACGGTTCTAACGGAGATGTCATCAATGCTGATCATTCAGGTAATGTCACCGTTGTTATTGCAAACGACCTTGATATGAAAGGCGGAACAACTGCTGCGGGGGTTGTGGATGCACCCGTTTATGGTGCCTTTGCGCAGATCGGAAACGGTGGCCCGGGTGTCACTGGTGATGTTGAGGGTAATGTGACGGTTCTCGTTGGTGGCAATGTCACCGGCACGGGAGGTGTTCAAAACTCATCCGCTTCAGTGATTCCGGGAACTTTTGTTGTCGGTCTAAACAACTATGTGATGATTGGTAACGGCGATCGCATCGTAGATCCGGGTGGTTCCAATACCTCGGTGTTCCAGTCCGAAGCGTTCGGCGCACGTAGCGGAAATATTACCGTCGCTATCGGCGGAAGCGGCGATTTCACGGATGTTCTGATTGGTCATGCTGATCCGGATGTCTCATCGCAGTCCACCAGTGGAAACACCCAGATTGCAGTAAGCCGTAAGTTTCCATTTTACGGGGGAACGGGAAGTCTCACCGCTGTAGACAGTGTCTTTACGAGTGGGGGATACGGGGCGAACAGTCGCCTCGAGATCTACGCTCCTTCCCGTTCAATGAACCTCATCGAGGACTCAACCCGCCTGAATGAGAAGAGCGGAAGAGAGTTTGTTGAGGCTCCGGCTGACTTCGCTACTCCTTTCAATGGTAGCGGAATGCTGGCAGGACGTGATGACGAGGTTTATCTGACTCCGGATCTCTGGTGGGATGATGCCATGTTCTCAGCGGGGCTCTCCGAGCAGGCCGGTGTTTTCCCAACCGATGCATCAGGTGATCAGGGTGGTTCTGTTGCCACCGTGAACGAGCCTGGCGGTGTCTTTAATATTGATACACTGGTTGCCGGAGCCCTCGGTTCATCAGCCTCAGTCTATCGTGATCGGAACGGTGTCAGTGGAAGCGGGCGATACACCCTCTATTACGATGCCATTGAGCCGGTTGCGTCCGTCTTTCCGACGCCTCCAGTGTTTGTCCCACCTCCAATCATTATTCCTCCAATCGACTTCAACTACGATCCATTCGTATTCGCAGGCTTCTTCGATGTCTTCGGACGCGGTGACGAGGAGTCAGAGGACGGTGTCCTTGGCGAAGGTGAGAGCGACCTTTACGGAAGTCTCGCGTTGTTTGAGTCGGATGAAGACGCTCACGGCGATACAAACGGCAATAACGCAGAGGAGGCCCTGGACTCGATCTTCGGACCACAGCGTGATCGCTTTTCCGATGAAGAATTGGATGAGGAAGCGCGCCGTCGACGTGCCCGTGCTCAGCGGAAGGTCGGACCGATCGGTAACGCCTCTTACGTATATTATCCAGGCACAAGTCGCTATTCGAGTCTCCGCATCTTCGGAGCCCCGGTTCGCGATTATTAAGAGAAAGAGGATTACTTAAGGATTCCTAAATAAGAGAACGTTCAAAATTTTGAATATTCCTCTTGCGAATTAAGTGGTTCTCTTTCAATATCGAGGGTGAAGAGGTATCTCTTCACCCTTTTCTATTTGAGAAGTTGATGAAATTTTACACACTCACATTAGTCGTCCTTGTTGTTGGTCTTGCGTCCCTTACGCATGTGAGTGCTCAGGATTCCGAGCTCGGTGCTCTTCCTCCAATTCCTAATTTGGATCTGGGTGACCCTGATCATAAGCTTTCATGGAGAGAGAAGCGTGAAAAGAACCGGGCGATCATGGACGCTCAGGAGGAAAGCCGCAGTTATACCCGCACGAGCGCAGATACGGGCAGCGCGACCTTTGGACAACGCGTCGCTAAGGTTGTGAAGAACGACCCTCAGAAAATGAAGGAGCGGTCACAGGAGGTGACAGTCAGGAACTCCATCAATTCGAACGATAACGCACTCACCGCGTCAGGCAGCCGCCTGCAGCCATTTGGTGATGATCAGTTTTGGGGTGAGCTACCTCCTCCTACTCCGGAAGAATCTCTTATCGACCTTCCGCCACTCCCGGATTTGCGAACTCCTGATCAGATTACACGCAAAGAGCGCATACGTGATCGCCGTGTCGCTAAATACGAAGCCATTAAAGAGGAGAACGAAGCCAAGCGGGAGGCGAAGGAAATGGAGCGCCGTGCTACAGTGAATCGTCCGCCGGCCGATCCTAATTCTGCATTGATTCAAGTCGAGTCTCAGAGCATGGCCGGATCCAATTATATTGGAAATCAAGAGGCTCCCGAGACCGTAAGTCAGGGAACGCTGAAGCCGTTTGATGCCGGTTCCTCTTATTACAAGGATAACAATCTCGTCTACAAAGGAAGGGAGAATGAGAAGCCTTTCGAAGTGTGGTGGAGGCGCGGAACGAGCGAAGCTGGTGGCGGCGAGCCCGGTGCTCATAAGACGGAGTGGCGCAATCCATTCGCTCATTCCAATGACAAAGTTCAACCGGTTTCCTACACAACACCTGATGCTTCGGGCCCATACTCGGGCGGTAGTGCTTCCCTCGACGCAACCCCTCTGACGTCGAATCTTCGCGGTATTCGTGTGGTTCGTTCAACCAGGGAAGTTTCCGCGAGAGCCAGTGGTATTTCGGGTGTTTCCGCTGAAGGAGTCGATCTTCCGCCTAAAGTTTACGGAGTGTTCGCATCGAGAATCGGTGATTCTCTCACCCTTGGCAGCCTGAACCAGATGGTTCGTGAAGCGATTGTAGCTTATCGTAAGAGCGATTTTCCGGTGGTGGATGTGCTCGTTCCTGAGCAGGAGATCACAGGTGGTGTTCTCCAGCTTGTTATCATCGAAGGTCGTCTTGGCGATGTGGTGGTAGAGGGTGCCAGCAGTTCTGAGGGGCGTGCACTCGCCAGCCAGATCCGGACCGAGCGCGGCGAGGTTATCCGCGAAAGCGATCTGACAGAGGATCTTGATTGGATTAACAAGCATCCCACCCGTCAGGTGGATCTCATCTTCAGCCCCGGTGATGGCTACGGTGAAACGGATGTGATTTTGCGAAGCCAGTCGTTCCGCGAGCTTTCCGGCTATGTCGCTTATGAGAACTCGGGCAATTCCGCTCTCGGTGAAAGCCGGGCGCTCTTCGGAACAAGTCTTACCGGACCGCTTTTCTTCGGTCTTGATACGATCCTGAGTTATCAGTTTACGACGAATTTCGATGACAGCGATGCAAGCATCTTCGGCCACAGTGGGGTGTTTGCCTCCTATCTCCCATGGAGACACCAGGTGACGCTGTTGGGTGCGTATGTTGACAGTGAATCTCTGATCAACACTCCCGGCGGACCGATCACTACCGGTGGTGTGAACAAGCAGATCAGCGGTCGCTACGGGATCCCGCTTCCGAGCATCGGACGCGTTTCCCACGAGCTCGAATTTGGGATGGACTTCAAGTCCAGCAACAGTGCACTGGAGTTTGGTAATGTATCCGTCTTCGACACAACCTCTGAGATTGTTCAATACAGCCTCGGATACAACATGATTGCTAAAGATCAGACGGGTGTGTGGACTCTTGATTCAGAAGTGGTCTCCAGTCCCGGAGATAACACCAACGGAAATACGGATGCTATTTTCGCAAGCCAAAGACCGGGTGCCTCTGCCAATTACACGTATGGACGTGTCATGCTTGAGCGCGATCAGCGGCTTCCTGAGGGTTGGTCTCTTTACAGCCGGATGCAGTTTCAGATGTCTAATTCCAATCTCCTTTCCAGCGAGACGCTGGGTGCAGGTGGTTATGACAGTGTCCGCGGCTTCGAGCAGCGTATCGTGAATGGAGACCGCGGTGTCGTGGGAACGGTTGAGGTTCGCACCCCTACTGTTTATCCTTCCGTCTTCTCCGGATTTACGAATGTTCGGGATGGTGCCTATGGTCTTGTCTTCTACGACTTTGGAAGTCTTGGTTTTCACGAGCCGACGATCGGCCAGCAGGACACGACTTTGGGAAGTGTCGGTTTGGGTTTCCGATACCAGCGTGAGAACTGGTTCACCTTGCGTGTCGACTACGGCTTGCAGGTCACTGAAGATGGCTTCGATGACGGCAATGAGGGTAGATGGCATGTTGGCGCGCGCGCCACCTTCTAGAGGTCGGGAGAGCCTCTGCCGAATCGGCAAAGAGTATGAAGTGAGCGCCGGAACTATCCGGCGCTTTTTTTTGTGGCTCGCTAGAGAGGTGGAAGTTCTTCAAATGATTCTCTCTCGCATTTGCCGGATCGATTTCGCGCGAATTCCGTTTCTTATCCGGGGATTGCCGGGGCCGTTCGGGGCCGTAGTGGTTTCCGCAAAGGGATCTGGAAAACTGAATTATTTTAGGCGTGACAAAAACGTTACTTAAGGCAGAGTCGTTAACCTTGTTTTGAGACCATGGCTACACTGATTCTGATTCTAAAAATTCTCGGCGCACTTGGCGTTTTCCTTTACGGGATGAAAGTGATGAGTGAGGGGATTCAGCGCACCGCGGGCGACAGGATGCGACGAATCATGTCTACCATGACCCGTAATCGCTTTGCGGGGGTCGGAACAGGGATTCTCACGACGGGGCTGATTCAGTCTTCGTCCGCCACGACCGTTATGGTGGTGAGCTTTGTGAATGCCGGTCTTCTCACCCTGGTTGAGTCAATTGGGGTGATCATGGGTGCGAATCTGGGCACGACGCTTACGGCCTGGATCATTGCTACGGTTGGGAAATTTTCTCTCTCGAAGGTCGCTCTTCCGATTATCGGGGTGGGGCTTCCCCTGTTCTTTGTGGGAAAGAACAGACTGAAGAGTTTTGGCGAAACGTTGATAGGTTTCGGCCTCCTCTTCTATGGTCTTCATCTCCTGAAGGATTCCGTTCCTGATGTGCAGAGCATGCTGACCAGCACTGACGCTGCTGTTCAGGCGCAGGCGCAGGGTATTCAGGAATTTGTTTCCAGCATTTCAGGGAAGGGGTATCTCTCGATTCTCTTATTTCTCGTAGTCGGGATCATCCTGACTTTAGTCGTCCAGTCGTCCTCAGCGGCGATGGCCATCACGGTGACCCTCGCCATTCAGGGATGGATTGGCTTTGAAGAGTCGGCTGCGATTGTGCTCGGTGAAAATATCGGCACGACCGTGACTGCCTGGCTGGCATCGGTGGGGACCTCGACAAATGCGAAGCGAGCTGCCCGTGCGCACTTTTTGTTTAATGTCTTAGGCGTGCTCTGGGTCTTGATTCTGTTTTTCCCGTTTCTCGGTATGGTGGGTGCACTGGGTGATATGCTTCCGGAAGGTTTCCGGACGGAGAAGCATGATTCCGACGTGGGCTTTAAACTGGCGATTTTTCACTCGCTGTTTAATTTTCTGAATATTCTCGCTCTGATTTGGTTTGTTCCGCAGATTGCGAACATCGTTACTAAGTGGGTTAAGTCGACGGACGCATCCGAGGCACCCCGGCTCCGCTTTCTCACGGGAGGTATGGTGGATATCGGGGAGCTTAATATTCCCGAGGCTGAGAAAGCGACGTTGCAGCTGGGTGAGGTCACCCGTGAAATGTTTAAGGGGTATTTGAATATTCTTCAGAATTCAGAAACCGATCTCGGAGCAGAGGTCAATCGACTTAAAAAGCTCGAGGATGACGCTGATGTGATGACTCACGATATCACGGAGTATCTCGTCAAAACTTCAGCGGCGGAATTGAGTGGGGAGAATGCAAGATCCGTTAGCCGAATGCTGAGGATTGTTTCCGAGCTCGAGGAGGTATCCGACGCGATCTACCGGCTGGTTCAGATAACGCAGAAAAAGTATACGAAGAACCGGTCCTTTAACGATGAAGGTTATGCCAGCATCATGGAGTTTTCGGGTAAAATTGTCGAACTGATCGATCTCTATATGGATACCCTCGCGAACGGGGCGTCCGAGGAGAAGCTGAGGCTTGCCGAGGCGATCGAGAACACAACGGACAAAATGCGGAAGCAGTTTAACAAACGGGCGATGCGCCGGATGAGTACAGAGCCTGATTCTGTGAAAGTGGAAATGATCGCTATCGACATGAACAACCAGTTCGAATTGATTGCGAACTACGGTCTGAACGTGGTGCAAACGGCTTTCTACATTGAGCACGAAGGTGAAGTTCCGGAGAAATACGACACCTAGTCTCTCATTTTGCTTTGATTGGCGCTATCGAGCGCCATTGAGCGCCATTGAGCGCCATTTGGGGCCGGGGTTATTCCTCTGGCAGGCAACCGGCAACTTCGCTGAGAAAGGCGTCGTGGGCCTCCCTGTTGTAGCGTATCGCGTGAAGTCCAGCTTCCCTGCCAGCGGCGCAATTGGCCTCGAGATCATCGATGTAGATGGTTTCCGCCGACTCAAGTGAAAGGGTTTCGATCGCGATCCGGTAAATTTCAGGACTGGGCTTCATGCAACCGACTTCATGCGAGTAGATCCGCCCCGAGAAGCAGTTGAAAACAGGGTAGGTCTTTTCAAAAAAGGGAACATGAATCGCATTCGTATTCGAAAGAAGGTGCAGTGGGATTTGCTGTTGATGAAGTGATTCAATGAAATTCACCATGGGGAGATTCAGGGTGAAAATATCTTCAAAGGCGGCTCTCAGCTCAAGTGGGCTGCCTTTGAACCCGATACGGGCACTGGCTGATTCTATGAATTCTTCTGGAGTGATCTGCCCGGATTCAAGACGGTCTGTCAGAAGCGCGACGCGGCGGAATGCTTCCCCGGGAGAGACATCGCACCGGGGGGCTAATTTCTGAGCGGTGATTTTGAAATCAAAGCTGATTATGACGTTTCCAACATCGAATAGAAATGCTTTTGGCATGGCGCTGAACTAACGACGCCTTTAGCGAAAAGGCAAACACCCTGCCTGTTTCAGGAGTGACAAAATGTCCCGAAGTTTTGTCTCGGCTATTGGGCTGTGAGTGTCATTGTGACTCTATTTTGAGCCTCTTTTGATAGTTCTTATTTTGTGTAAATCATTAATAGTTAGTGGTTTAGGGGATTTCTATATGTTTTGGTATGACGATTGCATTGTAGAATGCCCGGTAGATAAACCAAACCAACACTTAACCAACCTATGAAAATAATGCGATACAATCACTCCTCTGACTCAATGAAAGACTGGGAGAGCTTTTTTGCTGAACCCTTTCGTGCATTCGAGCCACTTTTCCGCCCCTCTCTCAGTTCAGCATTCCGGCCGTCTCTCAACCGGCAGGTCGAATGGTATGAAGATGGTGCTAATTACTATGCCCTCGTCGAACTCCCCGGAGTGAAGCGGGAGAATCTGAATGTGGACGTCGAAAACGAACTTCTGCGCCTTTGCTACTCGTTTGCTGATGGGCAATCCGTTGATGAAGGTGCGGAGGAGAGGCGTTTCGAATTCGTTCTCAGAACCCCGGAAGGAGTCGTCGTCCAGGAGACGAAAGCAAAACTGGAGGACGGTATTCTTCGACTCACGCTTCCAAAAGCCGAGGAGAAAATGCCGATTCGAATCGAGATCAGCTAGTTTACCTGAAGAACCCTGAACCCATTAAAAAACATGAACGATAAAAACGAAATTTGTAAAAATACGGACGGTTGCAGTGCTTCCTCCGAACTTGCGACAAGACCCGTTGCCACTTATAAGCCCCATTACACCTCGCGCTATGACGAGGAATCCTGGGAAGTATCGGTGAGTCTCCCGGGGGTTCGGAAGCCGGACCTGTCTGTAACCGTAGAGAATGAGATTCTTGAAATCGAAGCGAAACGGTTCTCCGCCGCGCCGGAAGATTGGAAGCCACTTGGTGACTATCCTTCGGAACGTCAGTATCGGCTTCGGCTCGATGTCGGGCCTGAAGTTGATCCCGCAGGGATCGCTGCTTCGCTGCACGATGGCATTCTCACACTGCGTCTCCCTCTGAAAGAGGAGGTAAAACCCCGTTCAATCGAGGTGTCCTAGAGGCCGGCGGCGCTGTATTTGTTGTGAAACGGGCCGCATCTCTTCTGAGGTGCGGCCTCTTTTGTGTCGACGTCGCATCATTCGTCTTCGTCTAGAGCGATTGCTTCAGGTCTGCCATGGTGGTTGAACTTGGTTCGATCATTCGCTACCTTTGCGCCGTGAAATTTTTGTTTCAGAAAAGAGGGGTTGCAGTGAGAATTGCTTTTCTTCTTTGGATCGCATCCCTGAGTGCGCCGGGTCCTCTCGCTCAGGAGGTTGGCGAATTCAGTGATACCCGGTCGTCTGTTGGTCAGAAGCCGGCTGCAGACTGGGGGGAGGACTACCAGATTAGAGTCTTTGGAGGGGAGCCGACTCAGCGGGTTCTCTTTCTTTCTTTCTGCCGTGAAGTTCAGGATGACTTTCGCAATGTACTTCTGCGGAGGCGCCCCGGGGAGGCTGACCGGAGTCTTGACTGGGCGATCCCTATCCGGATTGATCTCTGGGGGCAGTCGAATGAGGTCTTTAGAGGGCCGGACTTGAAAACAAGCGTCGAGATTGGGCCCGATGACCGCTTCCTCATACGCGTGAGCGTAAAGGTGCACGATCGATTCCGCGAAGAGGCATTTCGTTTGGAGTTGGTGAAAGCGCTGCTTATTGAGCAGATGGTCGCTCCGTTCGCAGAAAGGCCATCGGCGTTTCAGAAGAACAATGTTGTTGCTCCGGGGTGGTTGGCGCATGGGTTCGACGAATTGCTGCAGCACCGGAGGGACGGGCAGCCGAGCGCCTTTTACCGGGGAATTCTCGAGAGCGGGCAGATGTTGACTCCGGAGAAGCTCATTGAAATCGGTGATTTCGAATCGATGGAGCCCGTTACCCGTGCCGGCTTTCGGGCTTCATCGGCTGCTTTTGTGGAAGCGCTTTTGAACCAGCCGGGGGGAGAGGCCGGCGTACGCGCCTTTCTTGCTGATCTCGGAGCTGATAGTGGAGACAGCGCCCTGCCGCTTTTGCGGCAGCATTTTCCGGCCTTTCGTGAGATGGATCAGGGAATTGAAAAGTGGTGGGCCCTGGAGATTGCGACGATGGGAGTCCAGCAGGGATTCGAATACATGACTCCGGATGAGACGGAGAAGTGGCTCACCAACGCACTCACTGTTGATATCAAGCCCGCAGTGAATAATAAGAACGGGGGCGAAGTATCATCGAACCCGGTTCTGGGAATTTTCCAGCGCTTCAAAAAAGGAAAACCCGAGGTGCCTGCTGTCCCTTCAGAGGGCAGGTCCTTTGCCGGAGGTATTGAGCAATATAATGAGTTTTTAAAATTGCCCGGTGCTGATGAGGAATTGGAAAAGGCCTTCCGGCGTATGCAGCGGGTGAAGTTGACCGGGTTTCCACTCTACCGGCCGGTATTTGTGCGATACGAGATTGTCTTACAGAGACTTATCGCCGGGAAATTAAAGGGGATTGATGATGAACTCAAGGCTGCTGCCGATATGAGGAAGAAGATCAATGAGACTCTAACGAAGACACGGGATCACCTCAATTATTTCGAAGCAACACAAGCTCCGCAGCGGAGCCGGGCTTTTGACGATTATCTGAAAATGAGGCGGATTCTTGAAGGAGAGGCAATGCCGCAGCGTGAGGATCGAATCACGCAGTTTATGGACAGGGCCGAAAAAGAAGCTCCCTGAGCGCTTTTTGCGGGTTGAGTAGCTCGAATCGCGAATTGTCATGTAACTCCATAGGGGGTATCCTTGTAGACTCCTCTTCCGGGAAGGTTATTTATGGCAAGTGATTTGGTTAGTGAAATGCGAGACGCTTCAGGTCTCCCGATTGGCAGGGCGACTAATCCTGCCGAAGTGGTTGTGACCCGCGCTTTGCGCCCGCAGGACTGCTTAGCCCCTCTGCGTGAGCTTTTCTCACGGGCGGGGAATCGGGGGGATTTCCTGCAATTGTTGTCCGATTATGTGAAGCTTTTGCTGGGCGCTTCTTCTGTTTTGCTCCATGAAAACCGGGAGAACGGGATCAAATTGGTGGGGTTCTCCTCAGTTTCGACCACTGCAGAGGGGCGGAAATCGTGGCTTCTCCCTGCTGAAGTGGTCGAGGAGCGGTACGCGGAGCAGCGGAGCACCCAGACACAGGTTCTTATCGACGGCAGGCAGCACGCGCGTCTCATGGTGCCGTTTTTCGAAGAGGGCGAAGACCCTATTTGTATCACCGCTTACCTGCCGCCGGAGCGGATTGCCTTTTCGGATCCCTGTTTTGCGATGCTCCACCTCACGACACAGTTTATTGTGCAGCGTGATCTTCTCGCCAAGTCCCATGAGAGTGAGCAGGCTTTCTATCAGGCTACGATGCTTGTGGAAATGTTCACGCGGACCGGTGAGGCGGATACCTTCAGGCGGGCGCTTTTCACCCTCGCGACCGAGTTGGAGAAATTCTTCGGATGCCAGCGGGTTGCTATTGGAACCGGATCGAGCCGATCCTGCAAAGTTCACGCGATGTCGGGAATGAGCAGTGAGGAAAAAAGAACCCTGGGATTTTCTCAATTGGGTTCGGCGATGAAAGAGGCAATTGCTCTCGGTGAGGTGATGATGTGGCCCGGTCAGGACATGTTGATTAAAGATGTTGTCGTTTCCGCGAATCATGATGATTTGCTTCATTCGTTTAAAGCGAGCCGAATTCTCGTGGCGCCTCTGAAGCACGGGGGATCCGGCTTTACCGGTGCGATTGCATTACTCTGGCCTGCGGGAGCCCCGGATGTTTCCCGTCGGACCTGTCGATTGCTTGCGGCTTCGCAGCCTCACCTGACGTCGCTCCTGCGGTTTCTTAAGAAATCAAAGCACGGAAGCTTCCGCGGAGGAATTTCAAAATTCTGGAGGCAGAGCGCGGTGAAGCGTTTTTCGACGATTGGAGTGGTCGTGGCCGTTTTGATTTTGATGTTGGTGCCGATTTCCTATCGGGTTCCCGCTGACTGCCGGATCCAGCCGGTGATGCGACGAACCGTTGCGGCGCCTTTTGAAAATTTGTTGTATCGCACCTACGTGAAGCCCGGTGATGAAGTGGAGGCGGGGCAGGTTCTTGCTGAGCTCGACGGGCGGGAGATCCGGGTCAACCTCGCGGAGGCAATTGCGGCGCGCAGTGCCGCTGTGAAAAAGCGGGACAACGCGATGGTGCTCGATGATCCGGCTGACCTTCAAATGGCTCAGCTCGAGTCGGACCGGCTGGCTCTGGAGGTGGAGCGCCTTCAGTATCGCAGTGACAACCTCATCATTCGCTCCCCGATTGCCGGGATCGTCCTCACGGGGAACCTGGAGCGCTCCGAGGGGGTTCCGGTTACAACCGGTCAGCGGCTTTACGAGATTGCCCCGCTTGAAGAGATGCTCATGGAAATTTCGATTCCTGAAACCGAGTTGCGTCACATTTCAGAGGGCAGTGAAGTTTTCATGAGACTCGATTCCGACAGTTCGCTCAAGTGGACTTCGGAAATCAAGACGATTCATCCGGTCTCAGAAGTCGAGGACGGGGAGAACGTGTTCTCCGGGGAGGCGCTCCTTGAGAACGAAAATGAACTTCTCCGCCCCGGGATGAAGGGGAGTGTTAGAATTGAAGCAGGGAAAAAATCCATCGGATGGATTTTGTTTCATGGGCTCTGGGAGTATCTCCGTCTCAAGCTTTGGTGATTATGTCAGTCGACCATCGTATCAGCGAGATTTCCACGTCGAGGCCACGGCTGCGGCGGGATGTGCGGACCCATTATCAGGAGTACAGGGGCGAGCCCAGTTATATTGTCGAGGACACTTCCAAGGGGAAATTTTTCCACGTCGGTTTTCCTGAGCACCAGTTTATCCAGTGTTTTGACGGTCGAACTACGATTTCCCAGGCGCTCGCCAGAAATGCGGCGACCCAGGGGGAAGAGGCCCTGACCGAGCAGCAGGGCGATCAATTGCTTCGTTGGCTCGTCGATAATGATTTGCTGGAATCCGACACCAGCGGCCAGGGGGAGCGCCGCATGGAGCAATGGTCGAAGCAGCAGGATAAGAAGCCGAAAAATCCGATCAGTAAGGTCATGTTTTTCAAGGTGCCTCTCGGGTGCCCTGATCGTTTTATCGGAAGCACGAAGCATCTCTTCGGCTGGATCTTCGGGGTGCCGGGTCTTTTAATGTGGCTCGCACTCGTGCTCTACACCTGTTTCCAATTGGCTCCGCACTGGGATCAGTTTGTGAAAGCGACGGGGCAGGTGATTGCTCCCGGGAACTGGATCCGGGTTATTCTGATTTATACCGTGCTGAAAGTTCTTCACGAATACGGACACGGATTGGCGACGAAGCGGTATGGCGGAGCCGTGCCTGAATGGGGCGTGCAGTTATTGGCTTTTGTGACTCCGTTGGCTTTCGTCGACGCCTCGGCCAGTTGGAAATTTCCTTCAAAGTGGAAACGAATCATTGTCTCGGCGGCCGGGATGTATGTCGAAGTTGCGATCGCATGCTTTTGCCTTCTTGGCTGGCTGCATACCGATCCGGGGGTTCTCAATACCTCCCTTCACAGTGCGGTAATTGCGGCGACTTTTGTCACTTTGCTTTTTAACGCCAACCCGCTGATGCGGTTTGATGGTTATTACATTTTGCTCGATGCATTGGGTATTCCGAATCTCGGGACGAAGGGGCAGCAGTTTTTGGTCTGGGTAGGGAAGCGGGTCTTTCTCGGGATGGAAGATCTTCCCATGCCGATTGCGGCACGGCAGCACCCGGTTGCGGTGCCTCTCTACGGAGTGCTTGCTGCGATTTGGAAAATCCTGATCTGGATCGGGATCATGATCATTGTCAGTCTTCTTTTCAAGGGGGCCGGCTTGTTTCTCGCGCTGGCTTCAGTGGCTGTGATGGTTGGTGCCTCCGCGGTGAAGTTTTTCAAGTTTCTCTTCAAATCTGGTTCGGGACCGAAGTTGTCGCGAGCGCTTCCCCGTCTCGGGATTACAGTGTTGCTGCTTTTGGGAGTCTTCTGGTTTGCGCGTATCAATCCCACCGGAAAAGCGCTTGCGGTAGTGGAGTATGCGGAGCGTGAAGTGATTCGTGCCGGTGTCCGTGGAAAAGTGACAGAAGTATTGGTGGAGCAGGATGACGTCGTGAAAGAGGGCGATCTGCTCTTGACCCTGTCGAATCCGGATGAAGAGGCTGAGCGTGACAAACTGGTGCTCGAGCTGCGAACCGCACGTATCAGGGCGAGAAGTTATTATCAGCAGGAAAATCTCCCGGCTCATCAGGCTGAGCTCGAGACGATCACCGGTCTGGAGCGAAAGCTCGAGGAAAGCCGCCAATATCTGGCAGCCCTTGAAGTGGTGGCGCCGAAAGACGGGGTTATTGCGGGACGTCAGTTAAAAACGCTCGAAGGGCAATGGTTGAATACCGGGGATGAGATCCTGTCGGTTATTGCCGGTAATGAACGGGAGCTGTTAATTTCATTTCGTCAGGAAGACGTGGAGTCGGTGATCTCGCAGAAGAGCCCCGAGATTAAAGTGCGTCTGCGGGGACGTTCGAAAACGATTGAGGCGGTGATCGAGCGTATCGAGAGCCGTGCGACCCGGGCGCTGCCGCACGAGGTCATGTCCGCCTCCAGCGGAGGGCCGCTTGCCTTGAGAACTTCCAGTGATCCGGTCGCTGAGCGTGAGCGTGACATCGCCCGTGGTGGAGGGGAGTATGATTCGGATCTGGATTACTTCTCGGGACTGGGTGACCGGCAACCGGGACGGGAGCTTGCAAGGGCTCGCTTTGCCGGGAGGGCGAAAATTACCGATGCCGGAGATCAGGAGCTTCGCGAAGGGGAGTGGGGGTATCTCCGGTTTGCCAATGCGGAGAAAGAGCGCCTCGGGAAATGGCTCTACAATGAAGTTTCCACTTACGTGAAAGAGAAGATCGAGCAGGCACGGGCGGCTGCTTCCTAGGGTCCCCTTTGCAGGGCCTTTTGCGGGGCACCTGCGGTCAATTCTCTACCGGGCGGGGAAGGGCGAGTTCAAGGGGCGAAAGCTGAACACAAAAAAGCCCCGCTGAGAAATAGTCTCAACGGGGCCAATATCTTCTCTAAGAGGAGAAAGGTTAATTACGGCGCTTCTGGCTTGGCCGGAGGAGTCGCTTTCGGCTCTGCCGGCGCAGCGGGTTCAGTAGTGGCCGGTTTCGCTGCAGCAGGTTTGGCGGGAGCTGCGGGAGCCGCAGGTGCTTTGGCTTTTTCCTTTGCGGCAGGCTTCTTATCGGAATTTCCTTTCGGAGCTGCTTTGGCTTTACCGTTGCCTTTGGCGCCGGCCTTTCCTTTACCCTTCGCAGGTGCTGGAGCAAGTTTAGTTTCAGCAGGCTTGGGCTGTGCCTTTGGCTCTGCTGGCTTTTCAACTGCCTTGGGCTCCGGTTTTGGCTCTGGTTTTGGTTCAGGCTTGGGGCGCTCAACGACGGCGGGGGTGCCGATTTTCAAGAGCTCGATTTTTTCCTGGGCGTATTCGAAAAACGGATTGCCGGGATGGAGGGTGTAGGACTCCTGATAGTGCTGGTCGGCGGCCTTCTTGTCACCGGCCTCGAGAGCGAGGTCGCCGAGGCGAATGCGGGCAAGAGGAGTCAGTTCACCGTCGGGCTGGATTTCAATCGTCTTGTCGTAGTTCTCTTTTGCTTTCGCGGAGTCACCGGACTGGTGAAAGAGATTGCCAAGTGCGAAGTAGCCCTGCGCCTGGCGGGGATGGCGAGGGTAGTCGGCAAGGAAGGTTTCGAAGGTCTTCGCTGCGTCCTCGGATTTACCCTGACGAATCTGGATTTCAGCTTTGGAGAGAAGTGCGTTGCCGGCGGGAATTGAACCGGGGTATTCGACCGCGACAGCGTCGAGTCCTGCAATTTCACCTTTCGATGCGGCTTCTGTGTAGGCGGCCGAGGCTTCGAGATGCTTTTGCTTCTTCAGCTGGCCTGCGACAAGGATGCCGCAGAAGAGAATCGCACCGGCGAGCACGGCGAAGAGGATTTTCGTGCGGTGACGGTCAATCGCGTCAACGACTCCTCCGGCTTCGCTTGCTGAAAGTGCTTCCACTTCTTCCACTGGTGAATCGGACGGGGTGTTGGGTTTTTCTGCCATGGATCTAAAATTCGGATAGCGTATCAAGGATACTGCGCTGTGAGAGATTCACAGCGGCGCGAAAAGTAATCGATATTTTTGATTTGTCAGCTACCAACTGCGGCACGTGCCTCGTCTGCGAGCGGAGTCGAGAGATAACGCTCTCCGGTTGAGCACCCGATCGTGACGATGAGCTTGCCTTTGTTCTCCGGTCTGCTCGCGACTTTGATCGCGGCGCAGACGTTTGCCCCGGTGCTGATTCCACCGAGAATTCCCTCCTCTTTGGCGAGGCGGCGGGCCATTGCGAATGACTCGTCATTGCTCACTTTGATACACTCGCTGATCAGGCTGTCGCCTGAGACGGTTTTGAGGTGAAGGTTATCAGGAATGAATCCGGCACCGGTTCCCTGAATCTTGTGGGGGCCGGGAGTGAGGGCTTCACCGGCGAGAGTCTGGCTGATGACAGGGGAGTCTTCCGGCTCGGCGACGATGACCTGGATATTGGGGTTCTTTGCCTTGAGCCCTTCTACACAACCGGTTGCAGTGCCTCCGGTTCCCACGGCGCTGATGACGATGTCGACTTTTCCCTCCGTGTCTGCCCAGATTTCCTCGGCTGTGGTGCGGATATGGACCTGAGGGTTCGCCGGGTTGGAGAACTGCTGAGGAATGAAGGAATTCGGTGTCTTCGCGGCGATTTCCTCTGCCTTTTCGATGGCACCTTTCATGCCCTTGGGACCTTCCGTGAGAACGAGGTCCGCTCCAAGGAGGGCGAGGAGGGTGCGACGCTCGACGCTCATCGTCTCGGGCATCGTGAGGATCAGTTTATAGCCTTTAGCTGCGCAGACAAAGGCGAGGGCGATTCCGGTGTTTCCGCTCGTTGGCTCAACGATGACCGAATCGCTGTTAATTTTGCCTTCTGCTTCAGCGGCTTCGATCATGGCCATTCCGATGCGGTCTTTCACTGAACCGAGCGGATTGAAAAATTCGCATTTGAGCGCAACCGTCGCCTCGAGATCGCCTACGACGCGATTCAGTTTTACCAGCGGGGTGTTTCCGACTGTTTCGACGATATTATTGAAGATTTTTCCGTGGGCCATGTTCAGAGAATTTGATATTAAAAAGACAGTTTCGCTTATTATAGCAGAAACAAGATAGCTCCTATACCAAAATTCGAAGGAGGTGCAATGCCATATTGACGTTCCCGCTGTCGTGATTGGAGGTGAGGAGGGACTGTAAAAAAGTGAAGATTGCTACTTGCGCAATGAATTTTGTCCTCTAGCCATTACGTATGATGTGTGAACCGTGCGCATCGTGAATTATTCTCCTAAAGAGCGAAATCCAAATCAGTCATGTCAGAGTTAGTCGATAGTGAAGAGATCGAGGTCCTTCTCAAAAAACTTCCCGAGTGGGAGCATGAAGGAAAAGAGATCTTTCGAATCATTGAGTTCGATGAATTCATGGACGGAATCGATTTCGTTGACGGCGTTGCTGAGATTGCCGAGGAGGATGGACACCACCCCGATATCGATATTCGCTGGTGCACGATCACGGTTCGGCTCACTTCTCACGAAGCGGGGGGACTCACCGATATCGACTTCGAGATGGCGAAGAAGATTGATAATCTGACTGACTGATTCGGGACTCCTTCCCAAAGCGCGCGGTCTTATCGGGGTTCCGCGACAAAAGTGCCGGAAAGTGCTTTTCGGCGCGACGATTTCTCTCTAGCGTCACCGCTATGAGATTGAATCCATTTGTTCTTGTGTGTGCCGCGATAGTGGCTGCTGCAGGTTTAAATTCCTGTGAGAAGAGCGGCCCTGCTAAAAAGCGTTTCGCCTACATCACTAACGGCGTCGCTGAGTTCTGGACCCTTGCCGAGTCGGGGGCTTCACGGGCGGCCGGTGATCTGGATGTTGAAGTCTCGGTCTTAATGCCGGGATCTCTTTCCGATCAGAAGCAGATGATGGAAGACGCCATCACCCGCGGCGTCGACGGAATAGCGGTGAGTCCCATCGATTCTTCGAATCAGACGGATATGCTTAATAAAGTCGCTGCCGCAGCGATCCTGATCACTCACGATTCAGATGCGTCTGATTCCGATCGCGTTGCCTACATCGGAATGGACAATTACAAAGCGGGCCGACTCTGCGGCGATCTCGTAAAAGAGGCACTTCCAGGGGGCGGCGAGATCATGATTCTGATTGGGCGAATGGAGCAGGAGAATTCCCGAAAGCGCCGCCAGGGCGTGATCGATTCGCTGCTGGATCGATCTGAAGACCCAAGCCGCTTTGATCCACCGGGCACAGTGGTGAAGGGGGAGAAATTCACGATTCTTGACACTCTCACCGATGGCTTTGATCTTGCGAAAGCGAAGGCAAACGCGGAGGACGCCCTGTCCCGCTACCCTGACATCGATGGCATGGTGGGGCTCTTTGCCTACAATCCGCCGGCGATTCTTCAGGCGCTCGAGCAAGCTGGAAAGCTGAACGAAGTGAAGGTGGTCGGTTTTGATGAAGATTCGCAGACTCTCGCCGGAGTGCGGGCGGGAACGATTCATGGGACCGTCGTCCAGAATCCCTACGAATACGGCTACCAGTCAGTCAAAATCATGAATGCAATCTCGAACGGAGACACGTCAATGATCCCTGCCGACGGAGTGATCGACATCGCAGGACGACAGATTCGACAGGAGAACGTGGACGCTTTCGAGGCGGATTTGAAAGAGAAGCTCGGGAAGGAGTAGGGGCGTTAAAATTTCCTCTGCAATTCGGTCCGGATTCCGAATCCTTTATCGCCTTCATCGGTGAGCGTTCCAAAGCCGCCGATTCTCCAAACGGAGTGGGTGAAAACGTTTCGCTGATACTGGATCCCCAGCGCTCCGGTGAAATCAGGGCCGGTGTTGTCGTCAAATCCGGCACTGTAACCAACAGCATAGAGAAGCTGGCTCTGAGCATCTTCGTCGAGGTAGTGTTGATAGGAGAAAATCTGCCCCGCCTGATCCCCCGACTCTTCGGAGAGGGCTCCACCGTAATGGCCAAGTCCTACGGCGCGATGGAGAAGGCTGAATCCGCCGAGAGAACCGCCTTCTTCCGGTCCGCGGGCGACGGAGGTGTAATTGTCGAATTCAGCGAAGCTGCTCATCGTGAAAATGTCCTCGCTGTGACGCATCGCTCTTCCAAACTGATGGGTCAAAAGCCAGCCGTCATCGATTGCGGCGGTGTTGCGATTCATCGCGAAGGAGCGGTTCACCCGGAAGGTGGAGTTCCAGTAACCGAGTTGAGTGATGTGGCCGAGGCCGAAGTAGAGGCCGTCACCACCGTGACTGCTTGAGCCGTCGACGTAGGCGATGTCCGCTTCGATGGTGTTTTTCGGATAATCAAAGGCAGCGTCCAGTGCGAAGAGGTGGGCACTCGAGTCGCGAAGATTGTCACCGCGGTTGATTTCATTGAATCCAAACCAGGCTGAAACTCTCGCGTTGGAAGAACCTAACAAAAACATATTGTGCTTCGTGATGGCAAAGGCATCGATGTCGTCGTTTGCCATTATCCCGTCCTGAAGCGAGAACGGCTGGCGACCGAATGAGAATCCGTAGTCATTGCCCTTGAAATCGTCGGGATCGAGAAAGGGGAAAAGTTCATCGAGGTAACCTTCGAAGAAAAAGGTGTGTGGCTCGAGGTCGAGTCCGTTCTGGAATCCGTCGTTGCGGAGACCGGAGCCTCCCGCCACGCCGGTGTAAATCCCGTTTTCGTCGAGAGGGCGAAAGCCGATGAGAAGGCGTTCGGTGCTTGTCAGGGTCAGGTTCCCGAAAATATCGAGACGGTTGGCCCATTCGTTAATGCGTCCGCCGCCAGCAGATTCGTAGGATTGGATGCCGGTGCGAAGGTTTCCAAAGAGCATGAAAGAAGGGCGCCAGGTCGCTCCGGAGGCGACTGTTATGCCCTCGTCAATCGGCCCCGGGCTCAGGAAGCGGTCATTGCCGAAAAGTGTTTTCCTTTCGGGTAGCTCCATGTCGACATCGTCGAGGGGGCGCTCCGCGATTTTCTCGAGTCGTTCGATGTTCTCCGGGAAGTGTTTGTCTTCAATTACTTCGGTCAGGGTTTTCTTTCTCTTCGTGAGATCGAGCCCGTATTCGGTGAATGGGACGACCTCTTCGCTGAGCCCTAGGGAGTGCCCGTCATGTGAATCAGTGTCGTGGCTTTTGCCTTCGACCCGGAACGGGCTCTGGTCGAGTTTTGAGGGTTCTTCGAGACGGCTTTTTGTCGACCGCCGCTTGTTGTGGCCTTTGAAAAGTCCCGGAGAAACAGAATCTCCGTGGCGGGCGGGGGAACTGTCTTGCGGGTCAACGTTATTCAAGAGCGTTGCAATCGGACCGCGAGTCTTCTTCGGATCGGGTCCTTTCTCTGTTTTCTTTTGCCTGCGGAACTCAATGCCGGGGGCGCGTGAACTCAATCGAAGGGTTTGCGATTTCGTTTCAAGCGGTTTGCGTTCGGCTGAGGTTTCAGTTGTTTCGGCGTCAGTGTCGGAAGCATTGGCGCTGAGTTCGAAGCTCTCGCTTTTGGGGGAGCGGGGACTGCGCTGAGCGGTTGTCGTGCTCTTCTCAAGATCAGCTGCAGGAACGGGTGAACCCGTCTTCACAGTCGAGAGCGAATTGAGTCGGAAGGCCATCACCCCGGGAGTTTCCGGTGACGCAGTCTCTTCGTCCGCCATTCCCGCGGGGCTCCAGAAAGACATCGACAACGCGGTGAAGAAGAGAGGGATGATCCCTTTCGTTCTGCGCACGGTCATTGTTTGGAGACAAGCTGTTTTCTTCAGCGTCATGAATCGGATCTCGCACCGTTGGGTTTTGTGGCGGCTTTTTCGTCAATCAGGACGGGGTTCTCCGGGAAGAGCGAGAGTCCATCGGGAATGCCTCCGGGCCAGAGGTCCGGGAGGAGCGGTCCCAGGTGTTTGATGATGAATTCCTTCGCCTCCCCGTTTCCGCTCATCGATTTCTCGCGTGCTTTCAATTCCGCTTCAGGGGTGTGCGGGAAGGGATACTCAGACACTGGCACGTGCATAATTTTTTCTTCAGCGGGTCTGAAGTTGGCGAGGAGGCCCATGGAGTGAGGCTCGATCGAAATAACTTCTTCCCACACTTTGAGAGAGCCTCCTTTGCGCGTTCCCCTGGCGTCGACCTCGTGACCGAAGGCGACGCGGGCACCGACTTCTTTCGCCGAGAAATTCATATCGAATCCCACCGGGGAGATTCGCTTTACAAGATTGACCGGAACCATCTGCGACTGGAACTGAACGCGGACGGTGTAGGGAAAAGCACCCGTGAGCTGGTCGCGGCTGATGCGATAGTCTGCCGTTTTGTGGGAGAGCGGGGGAATCGTCTGAAAATGCTTCCGTGCACCGCCGTCGCGACCGCTGTGAATCTCGGCGCGAGTCGGTGGTCGAACGAAGGGCAGTGGATCCAGTGACACATTCACCGGAAGAACTGATTCGTGTTCGCCGCCGGCGAGGGTTCTGTTTTTGAACTTCGATTGCAGGGAGAACAGATAGGGATCGAGGCGCCACTCGAGGTCTTCTTTGACGCGGGCGAGCCCCAAAGCGTCTTTCCAGTCGGTTTCTGCGAGCCACTTACCCTCCTTGGGTGCCTGCGCGTGAACATAGGAGGAGTGGAGGTCGCGCACATCGCCGTTCGGGTCGCGGTCACCCGATTTAAAGATGACGTGACCATTGGCATCCGAAACAGTGAGGGCGACAAACATGGCCCGCTCTGCATCGAAGCCTGTCGGTACCGCATGGCCGGTATGGGCATTGTGGACATCGATCTCGAAAGCGAGGGCACGGTTGTTATTCTTCTCGACGCGGAATTCTCCGAATTGAATCCCCCGGCGCATCAGTCGGGTTCTCTCGACATGGGCCCGGTTCAGCAAATTGAACTGGCGATCGAGAATCAGCCGCGCGGAACGTCTCCTCATTTCCGCCTGCATCGGTTCTTCGGGATCTTCCCAGGGAAAGCCGACGCCTTTGAGCCTTCGTGATTTTTCTGTTTCTGATAGCGATGTTTCAAAGTGGTCTGATCCCCATCCGAGCCACCATTTAAATCCGAGCCAGTCGGTTAGGGCGTGCTTCCGGGCGGCGTTGGCGGCGACGACGAGCCCTTCATTCTCAGCCGCTTCGATTGCCTCATCATCCGGTGTGGTTGAAAGTGTTTTCAGATAGGCTACGAGATCTTTCGACTGTTCGGCCAGCACTGCCCTGAATCGGTTGCTGTAGGTGAACTCGGCTGCGGGGAGGGAATGGGGGAAAATCCCGGGATGCACGATGCTGTAATCGGGACCGATGAACATGTGGTTGGTTCGCTTCCGGGCTTCGGTCGGCTTTCCTTCGCCGGGATCTTTCGCCGAATTTCGAACTTTTGCGGCCGGTTCGAAAGCGTAGTTCAGATCCCGCCCGTCTTCAGCGTAGCGCTCCTCGTGGGGGACGAATGTTCCGGGGCGCACACCCATGTGGCAGTCCTGGCAGCTGATTCCCTCCTCCGCAGCGGGGGAGTGTTTGTATTCAGTAAACGCTGACTCGAACCGAATACCAGTCGGCGAATTGACGTCATGGCAGGATCCGCATTGACCTGATTTGGCGATGACGGGGCTTTTGATCGCCTCCTCGTGAACGAGTTTCCCCCGTTCTTCAGGATCGGTGACGAGTCCGTAGTCACCGGATTCGATCGCGTCAGCGAGAATACCGTTCCCGGTCGGACCGTAAACGGAGTTCGTAAGCGGTCCGGTTTCGAGTGAAAACCTGCCACTGGTCGTTCCAAAATCTTTTGAAACGCGGTGACAGGAAATGCAGGTGACGCCTTCCCGGACTGCCGGAGACCGTAAAAGAATACTTCCGTAGGTGGATTCCTCGCGCTCCATTCCCACGGCGGTATGGCAGCGAATACAGAAATCGCCATTGGTTCCTTCGGTCCGGTTCGTGACGAAGGCCTGCATGCTGTTGAAGACAGGACTCATCATCGCGTAGGCGTGCGGGGAAACTGACCACTCTTCGAAGTGATCGGGGTGGCACTGGGAGCAGCTCACGGCAGTGGGGAACCGGTTTTCGTTCCTGAGGCTTTCAAGATACGAGCGGTGGGCTCTGTCAGCTTTCGACTCATCCTCCGCTACGACACCCCCTCCCGAACACAGCAATAGCCATGCTAACGCCAAAACAGGCAGCCTTAATTTCGGAAGGTGCAGGAGAAAATCCATAAGTTCGTATTTCTAACAATTATAAAATATATAAAAATTATTGTAAAAGGCAAAAGTTTATTTTAAATTTAGCTAATATTTTTTAAATTTGTTAAAAACATGTTAAGCTTGAAAAACTTGTTATTAATTTTCGGTTTACTGGGCCTGACAGTTGCTCATGCGCAGCGTGCACCCCTTGATATGACACGGGTGGTGGGCGTGGAGACCTGTGCTGACTGCCACGAGGAAATGTTTGATGCCTGGAACAAATCGGCGCACGCGAAGTCGTTCGAAGAGCTCATCGAGCGACCGAATGCGGCGGAAATGGCAGCTGTTTTAAAAATGGACCGGGCTCAGATTCCGGTCACCGCCAGTTGCGTTCGTTGTCACTACACGCAGGAGTTCCTTGCTTCGGTGCCTCAAACGACTGCCGCGGTAAGCTGTGAGAGCTGTCACGGGCCGGCGATTGACTGGATTGAAGAGCACAATCGTAAAAGTTTATCCCGCAGCGCGCGGGTCGAGACGGGAACGAAGATGGGAATGTTGCATCCCGAGAACATTCATCTGAGTTCGAAGGCCTGCTATGAATGCCATGTCATCGACGATGAGCAGCTCGTCAATATGGCGGGGCACCCCGCAATCAGCGACGGATTTGAGATCCTTTCGTGGTATTCCGGCGAAGTGAAACACAACTTTCTGGTCAATGACGGAGGTTCCCGCAAGAGCCATTCCAAGGTGATGCAGGACCTTCCCGCGGCCCGTCAGCGAATGCTCTTTCTGAACGGGAAGCTGCTTCACATTGCATACACTTTAAAAGCGATGGCCTCCTCGCAGGATCCACCGGTCGACAAGGACGGGAAATTTATTCGTCTTTCAACAGGTCGCTACACCTACAGTGTGCAGCATACGATCGAGTTGAAGCGCCTTAAAGAAGACCTTCGCATGATTCTGAACGTGGTATCAGTTCCCCAGTTTACCGATACTCTGGCGATTGTGAGGGGGCTCAGCCTCGAGACGGGGAACAGTCAGGAGTTCGAGGCGGCCTCGGAATCGATCATGAGGTTGTCCGCGAGTTTCTGCGAAGAGAACGACGGGAGTGATCTTGGCGGTGTTGACAGTATGATCTCCAGGCTGAAGCCCCGGTTCAGTAAGCCTGAAGAATAAGAACTCCCCGTAGGAGGTGGGCACGCGATTCAACCCTGTTTGGTGCATCATTCAACCCTCTTCGGTCCCCCGGTTAACCCTCTTGAATCCCGGGTCATACCCTGTTGAGTGAATGCTGTTAGGTTGTCCCTCTCAACCGGTCTCTTCGGGAAGGCGTGATCTGGCTTCGCTGAGGTAGATCTCGTCGATTTCAAAGCCGATAAAGGTGCCGACCTTTTCCCTGCCTGCGGCGACACCGGCGTGGCCGATGCCGAGAAACGGATCCATCATGGTGAGTTTGTCAGGTGAACCGCCGTGAAGAGCGATGCACCGGCTCGCCAGTTCTGTCGGGAAGGTGGCGGGGTGAGGGCGGTCCTTGTTCCGGGAGCTGATCGTTTCGTAGGGGATATACCAGTTGTTTCCGCGGCAGCGTTTGTCGCGCCCTCCGGTGTGTCCCCAGCGCTTGATGTTGCTCTTGTCGGCATAGGGGACGCCCACTCCGAGCCGGTCAACGGGAATGTTCCCGGTCTTTGTGAAGTGAAAAACGAACTCGTGACAGTCGTTGATGAAGCGCTTCGAGTTGATTGGTTTGAAATGTCCGACGGAATGCGGCTCACCGTCCGGTCCGTCCACGGTGATGGATTTGATCCAGTGGATCGTATTTTGGAGAACGAGGAGATCGCGAATTGAGAGAGCGAGTTCGTGCGGCATCCAGGGGTTCTTTGGACTTGCTCCGACATTGAGGAAGAGGGAACCGTCCGGTTTGAGGAGTCGTTTTACTTCGCTGACCCACTCTCTCGACCAGGCGAGGTAGTCTTCAGAGGAAAGTTTGTCCTCGTAGGATTCGTATCCGATTCCAAGATTGTAGGGAGGGGAGGTGACGACGAGATCGACTGAGTCGGCTTCCAGTTTCCCCATGCCCTCGATGCAGTCGCCGAGGTGCAGTTGAAAGTCGGTCACGTGTTCCGGATCGCCCATCGATTTATGGCTTCGATAGGGATTTGACCGCGAATTCTTCTGACTTTCCGGCGAGTAGTTCGAAAGCGCGATCCATGTTTTCTTTCAGTGTTAGAGACGGGTCGCCGATTTCAATGATCTCATCGAAGAGGTTGCTCTCGCTCAGATCATCGCTTCGCCCGCAAACGGCAATGACCTTTTTGCCGTATTTTCTGGCGAGCCGGGCGAGACTTCCGGGGCCTTTCCCGAGAAGGGACTGGGCATCGAGGCTTCCTTCGCCGGTAATGACGAGGTCGGCAGATTGAACTGCTGCTTCGAGTTGGAGGAGTTCGGAGACGAGGTCAAATCCCGGTGTGAGTTCCGCTCCGAGAAAAACAATGCTTCCGAATCCGAGGCCGCCTGCGGCACCTGCCCCGAGGAGAAGAGCGGCATTCCGCCCTTTTTCGCCGCAGAGGGAAACGAGATGGCTGAGTTTTGATTCGTGGGCTTCGAATTGATCCGGTGTGATTCCTTTCTGGGGGCCGTAGATGCGTGTGCATCCGTCAGGGCCGAGAAGCGGGTTGGTGACGTCGCAGGCGATGAGGATCTCCGGGAGAACCAGGTTATCCGGTGCGATCATGGCGCTGACCTCAAGGAGGTCGGCGGGGAGGTTTTCGACAGGTCTGGATTGAGAGTCGAGAAATTGGAAACCGAGTGCCCGGGCCATTCCGGTGCCTCCGTCGTTGGTGGCGCTGCCACCGATCCCCATGATAATTTTTTTGTAGCCTCTTGAAATGAGATGCTGGATCAATTCCCCGGTGCCGAAGGTTGAAGCGAGTTGTGGATTGAGTTGTTCGGCCGGGATGAGAGCGATACCGGACGCTTCCGCCATTTCGATGACGGCGGTTTCGTTGTCGGGTAGAAATCCGATCGTGGCGTTGGTGGGATCTCCCAGCGGGCCGGTTACCTCAAGGGATTCAGTGGTTCCGCCGGTGGCTGCGACGAGGGTGGCAACGAGGCCATCACCTCCATCCGCGATTGGTATTGAGGTGATGTCAGGCTCCGGAGTGGAGCCTTTCCTGATTCCCCCGGCAATCGCCGTATTCGCCTCCACGGCGGTGAGAGAGCCTTTGAATTTGTCGCTCGCGATGAGAATGCGCATGGTGTCTTCGGTCACAGTTTACGCAGGCTCATGAGCTCGTCGACAAGATTGGCGAGTTCATCCTGATCGTCTGTTTCCTCGATGGCTCGTTTGAGCTTGGAAAGCGCGATTTTGTTGTGTCCGCGGGTGACCCCTGATGAGATTTTTTCCGGTGGGTCCTCCTTTGAATTGTCTTCGATGACGATCGTTGGCGGCACTGTGGTGCGTGCTCCCGTTTCATCGATTTTCAGAGTGATGTGAGCCAGGGCCGGAAATGATGCCTCAATGTCAGGGGACTTCGTGCATATGATCAGCTGCGTTGGCTGGTTGGCAGTGATCTCCCTCGCGATTTTCAGAAAGTGTCGCGAAATTTCGGGGGTGAGTCCCAGTTCCGGCTCGTCGATGAGCACGAGTGAGGGTGCTGTTCCCGGCAGTCTGAAATTAAGAAAGAGGGAGCCGGTGCGGCTGAGGAATCGTTTCAGAGAAGGGCTGAAGGACGAAAAGTTCGCCGGTTCCCCGGTCGCGGTGTGCGCAAAGGTGGCGGTGTTGGAAAGAAAAGTGATTCCCGGGGTGTTTTCGAGAGCTTCATTCCAGATCGCGGAAAGTTGTTCGAGGAGGTTGGGGGTGTTCTCCCTGAACTCCGCGATCGCATCGGCTACCTTTTTCTGTTGGGTCGCTGTTTCGGCGAGGAAGAGCAGAAATTGATCCCGTCTATCGGAGAAGTGTTTGCTGAGCCTCCGGGGGAGTGCGGGCTGGACGGCGGTTCCCCGGAATTCATTCTCAGTTGAGAAATAGAGGACGTCGAGGCGGGAGGGCTCAAGGCTTTCGTCGAGGTGTTCTTCCGCATCGCTGCCGGCGAGAGTCTCTGCAATGTCAGCGATTGAGGTTGACTGGTTTTCCCAGGTGTCGAGGTGCTCGCGGAGCCAGGCTGAGTCCGGGTAGGTATTCAGGGTGTGCTCGCCCGCGGGATTGCCAATCATAATTCGATGGACCAGCTCTTCTCCTTTTGAGAGCGTCGTAATGATGATCTGCTCCGGTGGGTTGGATTGAAATGCGCCTGCGGTGCTTTGTCCTTTCGCTGCAAAATGCTGATGGAGGTCTTCAAGCAGGGTTGTTTTCCCGGTGCCGTTGGCCCCGCTGATACACGCTCCGTTCGAAAGCGCTTCGTCGATTGGTAAGCTGATCCACTGGCAGGTTTCGGGGCGGGTTTTCAGCACGGCAATCGAGCGGATTTGATAAGTTTCCGGCATGGTTGGATTTGTGAGGAAACGGGCGGGAGTCACCTTAACCTTTTTTGTGTAAGTGTTATTTGATGCGGGGGCGCGGAGTTGAATTGCTTCTTGTAATCTTCGCCGGCGAGTGGTGCGCTGGTGGCAAAGCGAGCAAGGAACCGGGCGGCCTTTTTGTGCCGCTTTTTGTTCAACTTTCTCCGGGTTTTTAATTTTTTCCCCTTCAGGAGTTTCAGCCGAAGGTTCGCCGATTGAGATCATTTCGACAAGCGTCTATATAAGTTTTTCTTTTCCGTTTTTTGCCGTCCGCCAGTTGAAAGCGGGTGCCTGCTGCCTGTCGATTTCAATGGTCCGATGCTGAAGGCTCGAAACGCTGGGCAGGGAGACTGCCGCCTGTTCCACAGGGATGGCTGCACGATTGGTTTCAGCTCACAATGCAAGCACAAGCGGGTTTTTCGATGAAGGATAGGTTCCATATTATCGCGGCTGAAAGCTGGCCCGGCCTGAGGATTTTGATACGAATGCTTCCCGGTTGCTAAGCGATAGGTTCTTGAGAGAACTGGCGGTTTTTCCCGGGGCGGAGGATACGCGATCTCGTGCTATCTCCTGTTTCAACAGGCGGTGTCAGTGGGGGTGTTGGTATGAGTTGTTTATTATAAGTGGGTTACTATCTTGAGTATAGCGATGGTGATCATTTTCCAAAGGAAGCAAAACCGATGTAAGGCTCTCATTCATATTGAATTACCAAAAACGGGTTTCAATCTTGAAAACAGTCGCTGTTCTGATAGGCTTTTTTTCGGGTTTCGTGAAAGTGCTTGAGTTGTTTTCAGAAATTCAAAAATTTCCATATCCCTCTTTATTGTTTTATGAATAAGACGACATCATCCCGTCGTAAGCGCTGGTTTTTTGCCCGCTCGATGGCACGTGCCTATCAGGAGTGGCTTGAGAAGCGGACCCGCTCAGGTAAAAAGAGTGTTAAGGCGAAGGCCCGGCCGCTGTTTGCTGAAGCGCTTGAACCGAGGGTTCTTTTTTCGGGGTCTCCGGTGCCTGTCGAAGAGTCACCGAATGAGGATCAAAGCGGCGCTGAGGCTGTCGCTCAGACTTCGGAAGCTTTTGATGATGGGATCGACGCTGTTTCCCGGTTTTCTTTTGAAGACGGGGTGGATACTGATTTTTCGGACGGGGATTTGGAGCGTCTTGCGAGAGAGGCTGTGGCGCGTTGGGAGGCCTCCGGGTTGACGGAAGAGCAAATTGAAGCATTGGAGAGCATCAATTACGTAGTGACTGATTTGGAGGGATCAGCTCTGGCGTATGCTGAGGGGAATTCGGTTTATATCGATAGGGATGCGGCGGGATTGGATTGGTTCGTCGACGACACGGAGTGGCTTGATGAGGAGTTTGTAGAGATTGGCGGGATTCTTCGCGCCGCAAGTGGTGCTGATATTGACGGGCTCGCCGCCGGTGGAATAGACATGCTGAGCGTTCTCATGCACGAGCAGGGGCATATCCTTGGATTGCTTGATGAGTATGAGGTGGGGGTGCGCGATTCGTCGATGTTCGGTGAATATGATGAAGGAGAGCGTCGCCTACCGGGCGACGGCCAGGCGGGGGGCGCGGATGCGCTGAGTTTGGAGGGGCGGCATTTTGCGACCGCGAGCACTTCGGCGGGCGGGATTTCGATTTTTACTGACAGTGACGGTTTGACGGATGGAGGCGATTCGGCCTCGGGTAACATTACGACAGCCGATTTCACTCATAATTTTGATACAACGGTGGTGAATGATGCCGCGGCTCATAGCCAGGGTGCTGATGGTGGGATCACTTTGAGTGAAGGTCATCATTTGGTGATCTATAGTTCGCGTTTTGACAGCTCCAGCGGCTTCAATCGATCTGAGATCCAATCGCAGTTGACGATCAATGGTGGCGATACTGCCTATGGGTGGTCACAAGGTTACATTCGAAGGGGTGGCGCTGATGAGGAAACCATCACTGCAGGTGGAGCGATTATTGATGCTGCCGCTTCGGATGTTATCAAACTGGAGTCATTCCGGACTGACAACAACGGTGCGGGAGTGATTCGCGAGCCGGGAGCTACCGGAATTCAGCTGATCAAACTGGATGATTCCTGGGACTACTTCCGGGTCGCGGGAGTGGATGCGACCAATGTTCTTTCCGCTGGAGCGGGAACAGAGGGGTTTGCCAATGGCACCAATGTCATCTACTCCGGGACAGCTGAAGAACTGGACGGGGGATTCAGCTATGATTCCGCCACGGGAAAAGTGACTTTTAACGGTGACGGTCACTACCTCGTCTTTGCTAATACTTATGTTGAAAACAGTAGTAGTAGTTTGCGAACCAGTGTTGATCAGCGTTTTACCCTCGATGGGGCAGTAGTCAGCGGTACAACTTCCTCTGTTTTTCTGCGTGGTAGTGGTGTTGACAGTTCCAATGAGGGGGCTGTGTCGATGGGCACGGTGGTTTCCGCGTCAGCTGGGCAGGAATTGGCCGTTCAGATTATGAAGTCTGAGGACAATGTGGGGATCAATGTCGTCGGTGCCCGAACCGGTCTCACAATTGTAAAGCTGCCGGATACGGGAAGCTATTTGAATCTCGATGACACTACGAGACAGAATTTCAATGATGCCAATGCCGTAACCTGGAATACCCAAACGGAGGTTGATACCGCCACTTTCGATGTCTCAAATGCCGGCTCAACCGGAGAGGTTTCTGTCAATGCCGGGGGCGATTACCTTTTCTTCAGCAGTCTTTATACGGATACGGCACTCGGGAATTCCCAGCGAAGTGTTCCCTCCCAGTTGTGGGATGTGAAGCGATCCGGCGTTGTTGAAACGCTCGAATACGGTCAGACGGCGCGCTACAATCGACACTCCCCGGTTACCGACTCCGGTGGTTTTTCCCCCTCCAGTGGCAACTGGACAGGAGCGGTCGTGAGCGGTTTGAATGCCGGTGACAGCGTTACGCTGAAAACCAATCCTCTGGGGTCGACTCCTTCGATGGCAGCTGATGATAACGGCCTGCGCGGTATCAGTCTTTCGTCGATTCTCAGCGATGACCCGATTGTCTATAACAGCGGAACTCTCGCTGCAGTTGGCGGACAGAGTACCATTTTGTCTTCTCTCAAATTGAGGACAGTGGATGGAAATACGAATGCGGCAGGATTGACTTACACTCTCATCGCGAACCCGACTCTGGGGACCCTGAAACTGAATGGAACCCCGTTGGATGCGGGCGGACCCAACACTTTCACGCAGGAGGATGTCGATAATGGGCTGGTAACGTTTGAGGGGAACGGTGGAGTGATCGACAGCGAAACGATCAGTCTCACGGTCGGCGACGGAAGCACTTCGGTTGCGGCGGGTTTTGATGTCTCAGTGGCATTTGGGATGGGAGCGGACCCCCTGACTCTGACGATGGATCTCGTCAACAACGAGATCGACATCACAAGGACGCTGACGGGAGATCCGCTGAGTTCTATTTCCACTGTGGGTCTGACAGAATTTCTGGTTTTGGGGAGTGTTGATGACAATGAGCTGACGATAGATCTCGCCGGTGGGCACTTCACGGTCCCGATTGCCTTTGACGGTGATACACAGAGCGGTTCCGATAAAATTCGCGTGGTTGACAGTGGAGGTGGGACGTATGGCAATCTGGCTTTTAACTACGAGAACCCAACCAACGGAAGCATCGATATTGATGGTTCGACGCTTGTCAATTATGTGAACCAGGAGGCGATTGAATCCGATCTCGTTGCCACGAATGTGACTCTGAATTACAGCGATATCCCGGATACGGTGGATGTGACGGATGCAGGAACGGGAACGACTTCCAGTGATTCTACTGCCGGAGTGCTCACGACTTTCAAGACACCCTCCAGTCTAGTCATAAACGGAGGAGGCGGGGACGATGTTTTCAATATCGCAGATATTTATGCGACCAATACTGATGTCTATGGAAACGATGGTGCGGACACGTTGAATTTAACTGATGCTCACGGAGCTACTTTCGATTTTTTCGGAGGAGCAGATGCTGATGCTGTAAATATCGATGACACTCATACGACCGGTCGTACCTACGCCTTAATGGAGAATGGCGGTGCCAGTGATAATGAGACGGTGGTTGTAAATAATGCTCACAGCGGAAGTCTGCAGATCAGTGCCAATGCCGGAAGTGATACTATTACGGTTAACGATACCAACACCGTCGGTGCGACATTGATATACGGTGATAACAACGATGACACGATTACGATCAACGATGCCTACAGTGAAGGGGGAGCTGGTTCGCTGACGGTTGACGGAGGGGCAAACAATGATGAGATAACTTTGATCGCAGTCGCGGCTGGCACCACCGTGGTCCTTCTTGGCGGTGATAGTTCTGACACAATCAGTATTCAAAGTGTGAGCGTTGATTCATCTGTGTCAGCTTCGGGTGGAGCCGGTATTGATGTCATTAATTTGGCAAATGGTGATCTGGATACGATTAAAGAGAGCGTTTCGCTGGATAGCGATGGTTCGGCAGATTTGCTCAATATAGATGATTCTTCCGCGGCCGGAGGCCGGTTGATCACGCTGGACGGCGGATCGATCTCTTCGGACGGTGTCGAGGTGGCAACGCACACCAATTTTAAAGAAATTGATATTAAAACCGGTTCCGGAGATGACACGGTTGACCTGGGCAACAGCACGGTCGGCGGAGATTTGACCTTGAGTGACAGCGGTGACAATCTCACGCTGTCTGCGACTGACGCGACAATCAGTGGTGAGTTGCGGGTGAACACCGATATAACGATTGATGCTTCCATTCTGACCGCTACAGGAGATCAGTATTTTGGTGGTGATGTCACATTGGATCAGGACACAACCCTGGCTGCTGGCAACGTCACCTTCGCGGGTAAGGTCGATGCCAATGTCGACGCTGATGAAGAAAGTCTCACCGTGGAATCAGCCGGAACGACGAATTTCCAGGATAGTGTTGGATCGACCGGAGCGCTCGAATCGCTGACAACTGATGCGAGCGGATCCACCGTGTTCGGTGGAATCGTTTCGAAGGGGGCTGAACTGAATTTTAATGCCTCTGAGGATGACGGAGCCAATGCTGTCTGGGAAAACAGTGCGGAGCCGGGCTCTGATTCAAATGCGAAGCTGAATCTCGATGATGATGTCGCTTATACGAGCGTGGCGCCCGGCGATACTTCAACGATAGGGATCACTGGCGCTTACGATTTTCCGGGGAATCCGGCAGCGTTGGCCGGAGCTTATACCGGTGCAGACAATGCGGCTCACAACACTGACATTGATACTCGTCTCGGAGCGCAGTTGGTCGACAACTCCAATACGCCGCTGGGATCGGGAAGCACTTTAAATGGAGCCGGAGGGGTAGTCGATGCGACCTTCGAGATTTGGATAAAACCGGACAGTGTCAATCCGTCGGATCGCCAATATCTGTTTGAAACGGGCGGGAGTGGTTCCGGCTTGTATCTGCAAACGAACGGGAATCTGGAGTTTATTCTCAATGGATTCGGATCGACTCAAACGTTGCGCTATAATTTAAACACAGATCCCATGTCCCTTCTGGGGGCGGGGGCTACAACCGGGTTTATTCAGGTAGTGGGAACCTTTGAGCTGACATCGGGGGGGAATACGTCAAAACTCTACATCAACGGTGTGCAAGTCGCTTCCGGCCTGGGAGCCACCGATTTTGACGGCGGTGATGCCGCCGCGATTGCTACGAAGGGGGGGAGTAACTCCGGTGGCATTGGTGCGGATACTCAGGCAACTCCGTTTGACGGTCAGATTGCGATTTACCGACAGTATAATGGTCAAGCATTGACTGCGAAGGAGGCAAAATCGAATTATATGGCGGTGGCCGGTAGTGCTGATGCGATTTCGGTGACGACGACGGGAGATCAATCTTTCGGAGACGATGTCACGACCAACGCGTCTACGACTTTCAATGCTGCCAATGTCAATTTCAGTGACACCATTGATCTCACTGAAACCACGATGACTGTGAATGTATCAGGCGACACCGGAGCCGCTGCCGGTGCCATTGTGGCGAAGCTTGGCAACGGTGCTTTTATCAAACAGGGGGTGGGAACCTTTTCCCTCGATGCGGTGAATACTTTCAGCGGAGATACGCAGGTGCTTGCCGGTACTCTCAGAGGCAGTGGAGCGGTTGCCGGTGATCTGGTCATTGAGGGGGCAACTCTCGATCCCGGTGGTTCGGAACCGGGTACGTTGGCTGCAGCAACGGTGACTCTGGATTCGGCGTCGGTTTTTCACGTGGACCTGGATGGCGCGGCACCGGGCGAAGGTGCCGGCAATCACGATCAATTGGTGGTGAGTGGAAATGTCGACTTGAATGGAGCGGGAACAGATGCGGCCACGCTTGACGTCTCCTTGAGTTATCTGCCGGTAATCGGACAGACTTTTAAGATTATTGATGGAGGAGGAACACTGGATGGAGCTTTCCGGAACAGTGACGGTGCAACACTTAATGAAGGTGATGTCTTCGAATCGAATGGCGTGCGGTATTCTATCTCCTACACAGGGGGCGATGTCACCCTGACCGTGTTAAAACCTTCCACTGTGTACGTGAGTGCAGCCTGGGCTGGCGGCGGGGCTGACCCGGGAACCAGCGGGGACATCATCCTTGATGCAGACGGGGGCGCCGGAGGCGATCAGAGCGGACTCTTTGGATACAATGCGTTTGCCACGATCACTGAAGCGTTGAGTCTGGTCGACACGGGGGGGACCGTCATTGTTAATGCCGGCAATTACGACGAGGTGCTGGTTCTGAGCGACGGGAAGGCGCTTGAAATAACGGGGGAGGACGCCGGGGGAACCGTGACGATTTCCTCTCTTGCTGCTGACAGTGGAACATCGGTCGTGATCGAGGAGCTTTCGACTCTGATCGTGGGAACTGATAATTCAACGACGAATATCGCCGCTGTTCTTTCCGGTAGCGGAGATCTCGTCAAAGAGGGAACCGGGGCAATTACCTTCAGTGGAGCCGCCAGCACGGCAACCGGAGATACCACCGTTAATGCCGGGGTTCTCGTATGGGGAGCTAATGATGCTCTTCCCGGTGGAAGCGTGACTGTGAACAGCGGTGCAACTGTGGATCTCACAGCGCTGACGACAAGCAGTGCAAACAGCAATCGGGATTATTATGTGGCCGGCATCGGTGCTGCAGGTCAGGGCGGAGCGCTGGTAAACCGATCAGGAGATATTGTAGGAGCATCGATTATCAACGATTTCGTTCTTACTGACCATGCTACCGTGAACTTCGCGGTTCGTACTGACGTGGGGTCGGGAGGAACGATTGATTTCGACTCTTACACTCTTACAAAAAGCGGAGTTGGTTATATGGACCTTTGGAGAGGGGCGGACAGTCCCAATGGTTCTCTGGTCGTAAACGGCGGCAAAGTCTACGCTGAAAGTGGAAACCTTAATCTTTCAATGATCACTGTGAACAGTGGCGCTGCCTATGGAATGCACGCCAACTCAGGAGCGTCATTCACCACCACTGCTGCGATTACGCTCAATGACGGGAGTGCTCTAGTGGTTGATTCGGGATACGCCGACGGGACTGATAATCCGGGGACGGCGGTGTATGAGGGAACGGTAGCGGTCAATGGGACGGTGAGTTTTGAGACAAACGGAGTGAGCAGCTCTAATGCGAAACATGGAAACCTCACTGTGAACAGTGTTATCTCCGGATTGGGGATCATTGAATTGGATGGCGATGCCGGCAGAGTGATCGCACTTAATGGTGAAAACACTTTCGGTGGCACTGTGGAGATGATCGATGAGGGGACATTCGTTGTCGGCAACGAACTGGCGTTGCAGAACGCTACTCTGGACATGCTCTCTTCAACAGTAGGGGCTCTGGATTTCGGGACCCTGACAGCAGCGACATTGGGCGCTTTGACTGGAGACAATGATATAAGTTTGGAGAATGGGTCTTCCTCTGCGGTTGCGCTTTCAGTGGGGAATAATGATTCCAATTCGACATATTCAGGAGGATTGTCGGGGAGCGGGGCTCTCTTGAAAATTGGTGACGGGGATCTGACGCTGGATGGAAACAATAGCTTTACCGGTACTACGGTGATTAGCGAAGGAACCTTGATTGTCGACGGGGAACTCGGGGACGTAGCGAATGGGATTCCTTCCGGGAAGGTATCCATCGCGGATATGGCGACGCTCACAGGCAGTGGGACGCTTCTCGCTGCTATTGAGGGAGTGGCAGGTTCTAACATTGTTACCTCCGGAGATCTCGTCTTAGGTGATCCGGGTAGCGATGCTTTTGATATGTCAGGCAATATCATGGTGAACACCAATGACACCCTGACCTTGCATGACTCGAGTCTGGCCGCTCTCGGTGCCGGCACGGTGGTAAATGGAACGCTGGTTGCCGCCAACGGTGTAACGATGTCTGGCGCTGACCGGTTGTCGGGCACCGGAACGGTTGAGGCCGATATCAATGTCAATACGGGCGGGATCACCCCCGGCGATTCAATCGGGGATGCCGGCGTTCTCACGATCAAAGGGGACCTGGATCTGGCTTCGGGAAGCGAAGTACGCATCGATATCAATGGCAGTGCTACCGCGGGGGCGGATTTCGATCAAATCGTCGTCGAAGGTAGTGTCGATATCGACGGTGCCATTCTGGATCTCTCGAATTCGACCCTGTCGAGTCCGGTAGCGCCGGGGACAGAGATCATCATCATTTCGAATTCGGGGAACGGTGCAGTGACGGGGACACCCGCTTTCTTTGCAGATCTTCCCGAAGGGAGTGCCGTCACGATCGGTGACCAGGTTTTTGAAATCTCCTATGTGGGAGGGACCGATAGCAACGATGTGACTCTGACTGCGGCGGGGCCGGTTGAGACAGCCGTAACAATAAGCGGAACCTCATTGGTGATTACGGATTCAAATGACGGGTCGGATACAAATGACAATCTTAAGCTGACCATCAGTGACGGTGGTTACACGCTGACCGAGACTACGGGGACCAAAGCGATCGGGATTGATGTGGCGGGAGCGGAGCGCAGAAGTGCCTATGAGGTCTATATTCCTTTCGCTTCGTTGACCGGCCAGAATGTGATCAATTTCAATTCTCTGGATGGCGTCGATATCCTCACTTTGGATTTTGCGAGCTTTAGCGGTACAGCGCTTTCCCAGAAAATTATTTTTGCAGGAGGTGCGGGATCGGGAGACACGTTGAATATCAATAACGGCACGTTTACGACCGTTACGCATACAATGTTGAATGCGAGCAGTGGTGAGATCGATCTCAATGGAGGATCGATTGAAGTGGACTACAGCGGGTTGGAGCCGGTTTTGTTTAATAGCGGAACGGTGACTGACTTTGTCTTCAATCTACCTTCGGGAACCGCTGACAGCGCCACGTTGAGTCAGGCTCCGGGCGGTATGCTCATGCTCAATGGCGCGACTTTCGAGTCGACGACATTTGCCCCTCCGAGCGGCTCGATCACGATTAACGGTCAGACCGGTGACAGTCTTACTCTGTCCACATCGCTGGATCTCACCGCAAGCGATACGGATTTGATCGTGAATGTTGAAACGATTGCGCTCAATGGAGGAAACATTGATACGGGGGCGGGGAATCAGGCCTACAACGGGACAACCGCGCTCGGGGCGGATACCACTCTCGACGGCGGGGATATTTCGTTTTTCGGGACGGTCGATGGAACGAATACCGGCACGGAGTCGCTGACCGTAAATGTCTCCGGTACCGCCCTTTTCGGCGGTGATGTCGGCGCTGGAACCACGCTGGAGTTTCTGACGACCGGAGGTGCCGGGGAGGTGCGGTTTGCGGAAAGGTCTCTCGTCAGGGAAGCCGAGTTCTTTTACACGTTTGATTCGGTTACCGGTGTTGTCGTCGAGGATCTCTCGGGGAACGGTCGGGATGCGACCTACGCCGGAGATCCGGTCTTTGCTTCAGGGATTATCAAAGATGGTGTCGCTCAAGATGGTGTCGGTGATTACGGAGTTGTCACCGGATATAAGGGAGTCGGAGGAACGGATTCCCGGACGATGGCGGCGTGGATCAAAGTGCCGACCAGCGGGACGAATACGAATGACGGGGGAATTCTGAGCTGGGGCGACGACGCCGGAGGAGAGAAATGGGTATGGAGGCTCAATGGTGACGACTTGAGGGTGGAAATGGCGAACGGGGGCATTGAATCCCGGGGGGTGGATGTGACCGACGGCGAATGGCATTTTGTGGCGGTTGTGTTTGAGGGGACGACTCACCAGGATGTGACTTTTTACGTCGATGGTGTTGAGTTAACCGAGACGACCAGCGGGGCTTCAGTGAACACTGATACGGGAGTTCAGGGGGCGGAGGTCTTCATCGGAACGGATCGCGTCACGAGTTCGGCAACCGGAGGTGAGCGGGATTTCAACGGCGAATTGGACGAAGTCGGCGTCTGGAATCGTGCCCTTACCGCCGCCGAAATCGCAGCGATGGCGATGCCGTCTCTAGCGGTGAAAACGGCGGGGAATCAAACCTATGCAAACGTGGTCTCGATGGCCGCGGAAGTGAATTTTGAAAGTGGCGGCGATATTACGTTCCGGGAGGATATTGCCCAGACCGTCGACGGTTCCGCGGTCAGTGGTGATGTCTCATTTGATGCCGTGAATGTGGAGTTCGACAAGGCGGTGAATTTGGGAACCGGGAATCATTGGTCCCTTGATGTGTCCGGATCTGACAGTGTTGTGAGCGGGGTGATTTCCGGCGACGGATCGATGCAGAAAAGAGGGTTGGGTACCTTGACCCTGGTCGAAGATAATACGTTTACGGGAGGTTTCTTTTTGGGGCAGGGGAATTCCAGTAACGGCGGATTTGTCGTGATTGAAAAAGACAATGCGTTCGGGACGGGGCTTCTGACCTCTCTCGGATCGAGATTGGTGGCGGCAAACAATGTCGTGATTCCGAATGAAGTTTACATCACCAATGGCGGTCTGCGTATTGGAGGAGCCAACGATATCGAATTTTCCGGTCCGGTGGGTGCCTACGGGAATGAAAGGACGATTTCCCTGCACACCTCAGACGGGATTGAAGTGGCATTTACCAATACGGGCGCTGGATTTGTGATGGATCAGGATGTGTTTCTCGATCCGGGGAATGCCGTCAACAGGATCGTTGTTTCCAGTGTTATATCCGGAGCTAACAATCTGACCAAAAACGGAAATGGCGCCGTTTATCTTTCAGGGGATAACACTTACACCGGGACGACGACGATAAGCGCGGGGACTCTCTATATGAGCGGAAACCATGATGCCGCTTCGGGAACTGCCGGAGACTACACGGTTGCATCCGGTGCGAGATTGGGAGGAACCGGAGCGACGGATGCAGCTGTCATCGTGAGCGCCGGGGGGCAATTGATGCCCGGTCCCGATACCGGTGATGTTACGGATGATTTTGGTGTCGGCGCGTTGAGCCTCACGAATGCCTCAGGTTTGAGTGTCGAGTTGGAGGGAACCGGGGTCGATGAATACGATCAAATCGATGTGGCGAGCGGTGGTTCATTTACGATTGATGGTGCCGAACTCAATATTTCTATCCCGGGAACTCCGGGATTCTCAGGAGGCGATGTTTTCAAGATTGTCGACAATGAGAGCGGTTCAGCGACGGTCGTCAGCAACCCATTTACAATAGGCGGAGCAGCGGCACCTCATGGCACTGTCTTTGAAGTGCCCGATGGTGGTGGAGCAGGAAGTATCAGCTATGTTTTTACAATTCTCTACAATGTGGACGGTGACGCTGCCGATCCGGCGGGAACGGCGGGCAACGATGTTGTGCTCGTTTCGGCTGGTCCCGCGGAAACGGAGATCTCGATCGACGGCGATGGAAATCTCGTCATCACCGATATTAACGGGGCGGGGTCCAACGACGATCTCAATATCGATTTTGACGGCGCGAACTACACGATCACGGATCCCAATCTGGCTCTCACGACGGGTATTGCGGGGGCATTGCGGCCCGATGCGAACACCGTGGTGATTCCTGCGACTTCGTTTCCCGGAGGCACTATCGCGGGGATTCTTTTGAATACGCTTGGGAATGCAGGGGCGACTGCCGGTGATATTGATCAGGTGAATTTCACGCTCAGCGGAATGGCGACATCGCTCGACTTGAACGGCAATCTCGTGCTGAACGGTGCGGAAGTGGTCACGGTCGATACGGGGGATGCGATCGATCTTGGAGGGGGCGATATCGTTTTCACCAGTGATGACGGGTCGGGAACGAATACGCTCTCAATTGAAGGCGGCAGTTTGACTCAATTCGGCTCCATCGTGGAGGATGAAACGAACGGGGCGGAAACCAACAATCTCGTTATTGATGACGGCACTTTCGGTGACGGAACCGAGAACATCACGGTCGACAACGTATTCATCAACTCTCTCGATGCCGGTGCGGGCTTTGTCTACACCCGCACTGCGGGAACCCTGCAGGTGAACAATAACCTCCAGATCGGCGGAAACTCCGGCGGTGGCTCCGGTGGGCTGAATCAAACGGGGACCGCAGCGATCACGGTGGAGAATGACCTCCTTTTCGGCGGCGTTGCCGCCGGCGGGGTTGAGGGGGGAACTTACAATCTTTTCAACGGTTCGCTCACCGTGAACGGCGATATCATCGAAGGCGCAGACGCGGGTAGTCTCAACGCGGCGATTCCCTCCGCGCAGCTTCACATCGACGGAGGCACCCTGACAATGACCCCTGGCAGCACCATCGTTGTGCAGCGTTTTGCGGTGGGAGAAAGCGGTGGGTCCACCGGTTCCTACACTGCGCCTGTCAATCAGAGTATCACTTCAACGGGGACCACTTCCGTGGGTGCGTCGGGGACAGGCACTTTGAACCTGACCAACAGTGGCGTGACCCTGACAAGTGGCAATGCGTATGTGGGCGAGCGGACCTCAGGCAACGGGAAGGTAACGATCAACGGCAACGCGAATGCGTGGGATGTGAGCAGTTTTCTGATCATAGGCAACTCGGGCACCGGGATGGTGGATCTTGTTGACGGCACTCTCGATGTGGATGGAGCTCTGACCCTCGGGGCCGTGAGCGGCTCAAACGGAACTCTTGTGGTAGGAGACGGAACCACTGCTCCAACGGTCGAGATCAGCGGGGGGAATACCGAAACCGCTTTACATGGAACCGGGAGAATCACGGTCAAGAGCGGGACTTTTACCCAGGAGGTCAGCAATATTATTGTCGGGCAGGAAGCAACCTCCAATGCCACCTTTGAAGTGAGCGGAGGCACCGTGACCTCAAACGGGTTGATTCGAATCAATCATGGAACCGGCCTGATCGATATCAGTGGCGGAATCGTTAATTCGGCCGAAACGGTCGACGTGATTAATAAAGCGGGGGCCACCAGCGGCATCATCAATGTCAGCGGAGGCACCTTGAATGTCGCAACCGCTGCGGCGGGGAACGGGGGGCTTTTCATCGGTAATTACAACGAAGCGGGTGTAACGGCGGAACTCAATGTTTCGGGAACCGGAATCGTGAATGTCAATGGAAGTGGCAGCCAGGGCGGCTTTCGCATCGCCAACAACGGCAGCGACTCGTCAGGAGCGGTCACTCTCACCGGAAGCGGACAGATCAATGTGAGCGGAGGTAATACCGAGTTGGCTGACAACGGCACCGGCACGATGACGGTGGATGGCGGCACTTTCACCCAGTCGAGTGGAAACTTTGTGGTTGGTCAGGGCGCCGGATCGGACGGAACGGTTGTGTTCGACAGTGGCATTATTGATATTCAGACGGGAGATCTCAATATCGCAAACGCCGGTGTCGGTTTCTTCACTCAGAATGGAGGCACCCTTTTGGCGGGAGCACTCCAGACCGGCAACACCGGCGCGGCGGGGGTGACGGGAACATACAGGCTCATCGACGGGGTGGCGACGCTTCGGACCGGGGTGAACAATGCCGAAGATATCGGCAACACCGGTTTCATTCAGATTGGGGACGGGACGACGAACCCGACGATGACGGTCGCCGGCGGGAATTTTGAATCGGCTTTGAGAGGGAATGGAACGGTCGAAGTGCGCAGTGGAACGCTTGATATCACCGGTTCCAATTTGATAACCGGTCAAAACGCGGGGTCGGTTGCCATCCTTACGGTCGGAGGCTATGCAACACCGGCGACGATCAATGCCAGTGGCACCGGTTCGACGGGCGACTGGAATACGAACAGCGGGAACGGCATCGTATCGGTTCTCAGCAACGGGACGATCAATGTCGGAAACGACATGAACCTGGGGAGTTCCACCGACGCGAATTCGGGGCTCGAACTGACCATTGACGGCGGAACCGTGAATGTTGGAACCGGTTCACCCGGCGTCGGGAATATCGACTACCGGAACGGCGGTCCCAAAGATCAGATCAATCTTGTCTCGGGAGTGCTGAACGGGAACGGTGGCTCAATCAACCTGCAGGATTCGGCGGACTCCGCTTTCTCTTTTGCCGGCGGCACCCTTCGCAACTTCTCCAATTTTACGAACGCCAACCTGACTCAGACCGGGGTAACCAGTTTCCTCGAGATCGGTGCCGTTGACGCCATCGCAACGATGACGGTGAACGGGGACTACGCCAACACCGGCGGCACGATTCATTTCGATATCGATGGCACAGCCGGAGCCGGTGTTGCCGGTGGTCATGATCAGTTGATCGTAGATGGAACTGTGACTTTAACCGACGCGGTTCTCGATCTCGACTTCGGCTTTAATCCGGCAGCGGGAGATGTCTTTGTCCTGATCGATAACAACGGTACTGCGGATGCTGTTTCGGGAACCTTTGCGGGATTGCCGGATGATCATATTTTTGAAGTAGTGATAGGGGGAGATACCTACGTTTTTCAAATCGATTACACCACTGAGGATGGAACGACCGCGGCGGGTGCGAACGGGGGCAATAATGTCGTTTTGAAATCCTTCGGGATTGCTGAAACCGGTGTCGAGCTGGTTGGTGGCAAACTTGTGATTACGGACATCAATAGCGATTCCAATGATGATCTGACGATTCTCGATGATGGAACTCATTATGTGATCTCCGATTCGGCTCTGGTCCTCACCTCGGGATCGACTGAACTCGAGCGGATTGATGCGAACAGCTATCGCATTTTGAAGTCCGACGTCACTGCAGGACTTGAAGTGCTCTCGGCAAATGGTGCTGATACCGTGGGGAGCGGAGACACTTTAACGTTGGCCGGCCCGGCGAGTACGGAAGTGAATTTTGATTTTGGTGGAGACGCAACCCTCGATGTTGAAACGCTCAACTTGCAGGCCAATCTGACGGGTGGGCATGCCCTGAACCTGACCAGAGACGGTGTCAATGTATTCATTCACGAGGTTGCCGGGACTACTTTGACGACGGAAGCGAATCCGCTGGAAATTGAAGCTGACATCACTGCGTTGAACGCAGACTTTAAGATAACGTTAGGAAACGGGACTGCCTTTTTTAACGGCGATAACAGCGGTCTCAGTGGAACCACCATTCTCCGGGGGAACAGTGCAAGGTGGGCTCTGGGAACGGATACTTCACTTGGCGCCGATGGACACACCGTGCGGGTGGGAACAGACGCCGAGCCCCAGCAGCAGTGGTTCACCGCTATTGGTGACCGGACGATTGCCTCTGATTTGATCCTCGATACCCAACGCTTTATTATTCGGGGCGTCACCATTTTTGGCAATCCTTCGGGAGCGATCACAATTGATGGTGACGTTGAGTTGAGTCAATCCGGAGTGTCTGACATTTTCCTGCAAAGGGATCTTACCATCAACGGAATTATCAGTGGAACGACAGGTCTTGAGCAGCAGGGCGGTTTAGTCCTGACTCTGACCAATGCAGCTAACAGTTTCACTGGAGGTATCGATCTCGACAACAGCAATGGCACCCTTGTCGTTGCCAATGCCGGTGCTCTCGGGGATGCCGGGAACACGATTACCTTTACGAGATCGGCTACGATCCAGCTGAACAGTGATATGATCGTGCCTCAAAGTGTGGTCATTAACTCAGGCCTGACTGGAACATTCGATACCAATGGCAATGATGTAACCCTGAACAACAGTATCAGCGGTCAGGGCCGTCTTGAAAAGGTTGGATCCGGAGCGTTGTCTATCACTCAGGCAAATACGTACCAGGGTGGAACCACTCTGGGAGCGGGAACGATTCGAGTTGCGCAGGACACCGGACTTGGCACTGGAGTGCTGACCATCGAAGATGGCACAGCGATTACCAACACGGTCAATAACAACAGCCCTGTGACCCTGGCTAACGACCTCGTTGTGAATGGCGATTTTACGACGGGTGAACTCGGTTTTGCGGGACCTCTATTCTTCGATGGTGATGTTGATCTCGGCGCAGTCGATCGACAAATCACGACAATCAACTCGGCAAACAATGGTAATTTTGCGGTTAAGATCAATGGCGTTATTTCCGGGGGCGGTGGCTTAACGAAGGCCGGCACCGGATTCCTCAATCTTGGCGGGCTGAATACCTTTTCCGGAGGGATGACTCTCGACGAGGGGACGCTTGTGCTGACAGACGGGAATGGCGATGGTCTCGGGGCGGGGACATTTACGATCAATGGTGGCACTGTTGCTTCACAGGGATTTCAACAGCCGGTGGTTGATAATGAGGTATTGGTAGGGGGCGACTTCTCCATTCTCTCGGTCAACCCGTTTACCTTCGCCAACGGTATTGACCTCGGCGGCGCAACCCGTTCGATCACTTCGGTTGGGAACGGAAACAAGGTCATCTCCGGTGATATTTCAAACGGAGGAGTTACTCTTTCAACGTCCGCTCCTTCCAGTTTTATTTTCACGGGAACGAACACCTACACCGGAGGAACCAATGTGGCAGCCGGAACTTTACTTGTGAACGGCACTCACGATGCGGGCGCTGGAGATTACACTGTGGCCGGCGGGGCGGTTCTAGGTGGAACAGGTGTGATCACGACTGCGGGCACAGTCACCGTTGACGGAATTCTTGCTGCCGGGGACCCTGCGATTGCAGGTGGAATCGGGGAGTTGAGTGTCGATGGTGATATCACGATTAACAGTCAGTTCCTGCTGCAGGTTGACGGGGCAAACTCGGATACTCTGCTTGTCACGGTTCCGACGGAAGAGGTGACCCTCGGAGGGGCTTCGACACTGGTGGTTACGGATACTGCGAATCCGGCTGCAGGGTCAACGATCATTGTGATCGATAATGCCGGGGCCGATGCCGTTAACGGCACTTTCTCCGGTCTCGCTGAAGGCGCTACGGTGACTGATGACGACGGCGATAAATACACAATCAGTTACGTGGGCATTGATGGAAATGATGTCGTTCTTTTCACTGGTGCGGCCGAAACCAATGTCGATCTCAGTGGAGGCGTTTTGACGATCAGCGACATCGCCAACGAGAATGCCGACGCTCTCACGATCAGTTATGATGACGGGAGCGATGAATATGTAATTGCCGATCCGAATTTGGTTCTCACGACGACCGGGCTGGTCGCAGGTCAGTTCTACCGCCCTGACGCGCACACAGTGAGGGTGAGTGCATCGGTGGTGAACTCTATTGTCGTAAACACCTCGAATGGCACCCCTTCGACAATCGATACGGTTACGATTGATAGTCTCCCCAATGCGGCTACAACTCCGGCTGCAGTTCCGTTGGAAGTGACAATCAATGCGGAGAATATCAATCTGAACAGCGATATTACGACGGGCGGGAATCAAACTTACAACGGTGCGGTAACGCTTGCCGGTAACGTGACTCTGACCGGGGCTGATATTACGTTTTCAAGTACGGTGGATTCCGACACTACAGAGCGAAGTCTGACCACGAGTGTTTCCGGAATACTGACTTTCTCAGGCAATGTCGGCGGAATTAATGCTCTGAGTTACATCGATACCGGTACAACGGGTACGACCCGTTTCACGGGGCAGACCTACCTCGATAATTTATCTACAGGGACCGGTCTCAACCTGAATTTTGATGCTTCTTTTGATTCCGATACTGCCGATGCGATCCTTCCGGAACTTTCCGGCTCTACCGGAAGTGGCGGCGCTCCTGTGTCATCTCTGATCGCAAGTGATGTGGTGTATACATCTGTGACCGGTTCTTCTTTCGCGGGAATCACGGGGGCGTATCTGTTGCCGGGGAATACGGGGGGGGCTGCCGACGATGTGCGGGGACTCAGCGGTTTAGAGTTGCAGATCAACGGGGTTGACGGAGCTCCGGGCTCTCTGACGGGGGCTCCTGATTTTGCTGCGGCAACATTCGAGTTCTGGATCAAGCCGGATGACCTGCTCGGAGATGAAGTGATTTGGGAAACCGGCGGTGGTCGGGGGACGGGCTTTGCCTTTGAAGATTCGGAGTTGGTCTTCCGTGTCATTGGTGATGGTGGCGTTGAAGAGATTCGCTACGATTTGGCCACTGATTCAGCGAATGCAAATGCTCTGGGAGGCGCTCTGGCGACGGACGACTTTATTCAAATAAGCGGGACCATCGATCCGGTTTCCGAGACAATTGAGCTCTTCATAAACGGAACTTCAGTTGGCTCCTTCACCGGTGATAATATAGGGGACTGGGATGGAGGTGATGCCGCGGGACTCGGAACTGTCGGCGGCGCCAACATGGGCGGGTATGGCGGCGGAGCTCAGGGCTTCCGTCCCTTCGACGGGCAGATAGCGGCAATGCGACTGTATGGCGGGATTTTGAGCCAGGCTGATATTCTGCAGAATTTCAATGCCGTCCTGACTGGTGGTGCCACCGAGATTACGATCAGGACGTCTGGCGATCAGACTTTTGGGAATGATGTCGAACTCGGTATCAATACGGTGATCGAAGCCAATGATGTGACGTTTCATAAGGCCGTTGACGTTGATCCAACGGCCGCGGTGACCGGAGCTCTTACAGTGAACTCGACTGGAGGCGGCGTCACTACATTCAATGGGGATGTGGGGGCGACAAACGCTCTGGCTGGTGTAATCACGAATGCGGACGGATCCGTTGTCGTAAACAGCGGAAGCATTGTTTCGAGTGGGCCCATCGCGTTCAACGATGAGTTCACTGCGACGGTGGATATTGCACTAAACGGGGGAACTGTGAGCTTTGGTTCCACCAGTCTGTTTAACGGTGCTGCTGATGTGGATGCGGCAGGCGACGTTGTATTTTCGGGGAGTGCAACCTTCAATGGAATCACGAGCGTTGATGCCGGTAATGCGACTTTCGGTGACACGGTTGATCTCGGTGGAACCACCGTCGTGACTGCGGCGAATATCACGGCCGATTCAACCATCGACGGGAATGTTGATCTGTTATTGAATGCGAGCGGGGTCACTGACTTGAATGGTGCCATAGGCGGAACAACAGCCTTGGCATCGCTTGTCACTGATGCGCCGGGCAGGACTGAGTTGAATGGCAATGTCTCAGTCGACGGTGCAGGAGGTGTGGTGATTAATGATCTACTTCAAATCACGGCCAATGTGGTGATTGATTCAGCGAATGCTGCCGGGGATGTCACTTTTGCGAGAACGGTGGACGGTCCTTTTGATTTGATTGTGAACACGCCGGGGGGAGCTACAACCTTCTTCGAAGGGTCTGTGGGAGGAACTGCTGAATTGAATTCTTTGACGACCGACTCCGCCGGGCTTACCAAAATAGGAGGAGCCTCCGTCATCGCCAGTGGAACCCTGACCTTAAACTTTGATGCCGACAATGAAACCTCCGCCACTTCGGGAGTTTGGGAGGGTGTTGAAGGAACTCCGGGCAATGCTGAATCATTTGATCTCGGGACGGGTGTCACTTTCGGACCGGCGAACTCAAGCTATCCCGGAATCACGAATACCTACATTTTTGCGGCAGGTAATTCCGGTATGACTAGCGAGAGTCTGGATTCGCTTGGCGGGAACCCGACCGACGCTGACGCGACTCTTGAATTCTGGATCCGGCCGCAGGCGGGAAGCGGGAATTATCTGATTTACGAGACTGGTGGCTCCACCGACGGATCCACTCTCGTCTATGATGCGGATGCGGGCGAGATTGTATTCACCGCCGATGATCTCGATGTCCAGCTGCAGGTCAGAGCTGCGCTTGCGGCTGACGGTGAATTCCATCAGGTGGCAATCGTTTACGACAACAATGGTCTGGGTGGAAACCGGGATGTATTGCGTCTCTACGTAGACGGGGTTCTCGTCGATGATACCGATCCGGGAACTCTGTTCGACGCCACATCGCGGGGCAATACCACCGGGGTTGCAACTGATAGCAATGAGATAATTCTTACGACAGATGATACCGTAAATTCTGTAACGGTTGTTTACGTTGACGGTCCTGCGGGAGGCCCGGCGTCCATAGCTGAGGCTGGCGATACTGTGACTGTGACGCTTGATCCGGGAGTGACCAGCGCTGCGGAGGTCATTGCTCTGATCGGGAATGGTGGTGCCGGGACGGCCCTGTCCTCGGGGGGGATCCTGCGTGCGGTGGCTAACGGGGCGGATACAGGGATCGTTGTTGCGCAGGCCGGAGTTAGTCTGAGTCTGGATGGGGATGACCTTCCCTACACCGCCGCTTTGAACGACTTTGCCGGAAGTGATTCGGCTTCTCTTGGCGCGGTTAACGGGGCCTTCGGAGAAGGGTCGCCACTACCGCTGAGTTCTTTCGTGGGTGATATTGCCAAGTTCCGATTCTATGAGAACGCGATCGGAAACAGTGGCATTGCTTCAATCTACGACGCGGTGGTGAATCACATCGTTGAAGTGAACACGACGGGTGATCAAATATTTGGCGATGCCGTGGAGCTGCGTTCCAATGTTGAAATGAACGCGGCAAACGTCACTTTTGAGAGCACCCTGGACTCCTGTGATGCAAACGATGATCGCGATTTAACCGTGAACACAACCGGTGCCGGGGTCACAACGTTTGGCGGAGATGTCGGTGGAAATTTCGAGCTCGGTGATATCATTACTAACATGGACGGCGTCACGCGGATCCTTGCAGATCTCACTGTGAACGGGGATGCGACAGTCTTTTTCGATTCTGTCGAAATAGGGAATGATTCCTCTGGCGATGCCTCGGTCACGATGACTCAGAATGGGGATTCTGACAGTCGGGTAATTTTCGGTGGAACCGTTGATGCCGTTGCCGGGGCGACCGCGAATTTGGTGGTCGATGCTCCCAACAATGGAGCGATTCAGTTTGCTCAGGATGTCGGTTCGAGCGAAGCGTTGGCAACTCTCACGACCGGTGCTGCAGGCAGGACGCTTTTCCAGTCACTCCCTGCCACTGGAGAAGATATGCTCAGTGATGCCAGTGTCGACATTGATGGTGATGATCGCTGGGAAGACGAGTCGGGAGTATCCGGCCTCGATTTCCTCCTCGATAGCGGCGTCACCCGTGTCACGGGAACAAGCGGTTTTCCCGGAATCACCGCGGCTTATGATTTTGCGGGAGGTTCGGTCGACAATGTCGGCGGAGCGCTTTTAAAAGTGGCCGATTCTGCAACGGACGCTTCATTTCAAACGGCGTCGGGTGACTGGACCGATGAGAATGTCTCTATCGAGATCTGGTTCAAACCGGACAATCTGACACCGACTCCGGTGAACGGGCAGATTATTTTTGAAGACGGCGGTGGCACCGGATTGGGATTCTTCATCGATAACAATGAATTGCGGCTACGGAAGGCACCGGGAGGAGGCAATGTTGCCTACAACCTGAATACCGATCCTGGCAGTCTTCTCGCAGGACCGGCCACGGATGAATTCATTCAGGCGATTGGAACCTATAATGTTTCCACCGGAACAATGGAGCTGTTCGTGAACGGAATCTCAGTGGGAACGGCCACCCCGGGAGGGAACGACTGGTCGGGTGGTGATGCCGCCGCTCTTGGAACCCGCGGGGCGTCCAATACCGGCGGTATTGGCGGAGGACAGTCCAGCACTGAATCGTTCGACGGTCAGATTGGGCGCTTTCAAATCTACCGTGACCAGATTGTGACGGAAAGTGAAGCTACCGGTAATTTTGCTTCAGTTGCCGGCTTCTCTCATAATGTTGAGATTTCAGTCACCACGACAGGAGATCAAACCTATAACGGCGATCTCTATTTATTGGCCGATGTGACAATGAATGCTGAAGATGTGGTTACGGTTCAAGACGTGGACCTCAGCAAGCAGAGTCTGACGATTAATGTGAGTGGGGAAAGCAGTGAAGCGCAGGGCGAGATCGGCGGAGAGGGAACTCTCACTAAAGCCGGGGTGGGAACTTTTACCACGACAGCGACAAACACCTACACTGGCACCACCTCTGTTGATGCCGGCACGCTACTGGTAAATGGCAATCATACCGGAGGTGATGACTACTTCGTTAGTGGCGGTGCTCTGGGTGGCACTGGAACAGTGGCTCTTGCAAATGGAAAAACGGTAACGACCTCGGGGACTGGAAGCATCGCCCCCGGGAACGATGCGGTTGGATCCCTCACGATCTCAAACGACGACACCGATGGTGCTACGTCACCAAATACGGTTAATCTTGGAGGAGATTTTGATTTTGAAATCGACGGGAATACCGGTGTGCATGATCTGCTTGCGGTCAATGGTACCGTCACTTTGGGCGGGACACTGGACCTCGAGGAGCTGACTGCCGGCACCGATTCGGTAGACGTGGGAACGACGATCACAGTAATCAACAACGACGGCTCCACGGACCTTGTCGAAGGCACTTTTGCGGGACAGTTGGAGGGATCAACGATCACCGATGACGACGGCGATGACTATGTAATCAGTTATGTGGGTAATGATGGCAACGACGTGGTTCTCTTTGCGGGGACTCCGGAAACGCAGGTTGATCTGACAGGCGGGGTTCTTTCGATTACTGATATTACCAGTGATTCTGTTAACGCTGTCACGGTCGTATACGACGAGGCGGCGAATACCTACACGATCAGCGAAGCTGATATCGCGAATGTCATAGGCACTTCGGGAGTCACCGTGATTTCCCGCACAGCAAACAGCGTTACGATCAGCGGAGTGGGAATTACAGCGATCGATATCGATACGACTGATCCGGGTTCTTCGATCGTAGGTGTGAATGACAGTGTCACGGTGACGACGAATGGAGCGCTCTCGGTCGCCGGCGAAATCGCGATCACTTCGGATGATATTACGATCGGAGATTCCGATAT
>JAYWLB010000082.1:0-122198 GCA_035967665.1 Verrucomicrobiales bacterium BCK34 | reverse complement strand
CAGAACGTTTCCGGTGATCGACACGTCTTCATTACCACTCCCGATGTCCGATACCGCTACCGGCGCATCATTCACGGCATTCACCGTAACGGTGACCGTCGCTGTGTCACTTGCCCCGTTCCCATCTTCCACAATATAGGTGATCGTGTCAGTCCCGTTGAAATCGGCGTCCGGTGTGTAATTGAGAGTCCCATCCGAATTCACCGAAATAGTTCCGTTATTCGCTGTCGGAACGCCCTGTATGGAAAGCGTATCGCCATCTACATCCGTGTCATTCTTGAGTACATCGAGGTTGTAGATCCTCGCGTCTTCATCTGTCATGGCGACGTCATTCACTCCCACTGGAGCATCATTCACCGGATTAACGGTAACGGTAAGAGTTGAAGTATCACTCCCCCCGTTCCCATCACTCACGATATACGTGATTACATCAGTCCCCGTGAAATCGGGATCAGGGGTGTAATCAATCGTTCCATCACCATTCACCACAATGGTTCCATTTTCTGCGGTCGGAGTCCCGCTCAGGGTCAGAGTATCCCCATCGACGTCCGTATCATTTCCAATTAGATCAAAGCCGGTTAATGACGAATCCTCATTTACCGACGCGACATCAGGGTTGGCGACCGGAAGGTCATTCACCGCATCGACAACTACTGAAACGGTGGCCGTGCTGGTGGCACCGTGTGGATCTGTGATTGTATACGTGATAGTATCAACCCCGTTAAAGTCCGCGTTGGGAATGTAATTGAGCGATCCATTAGGATTCACACCCACGACCCCGTTCGATGCAGTTGGAGTTCCGACAATGGAAAGGGTATCACCATCAGCATCAGTATCATTTCCCAGAACAGGGATATTGTAGATAGGCTGATCTTCTGCGCCTCTCGCGAAATCATTTTCAGCAAGAGGACCATCATTTTCGCCGAGAATGGTAACCGATACGGTGCTGGACGCGACATTGCCACCCTGATCGATGATTGAGTAGGAAAATGTGTCTACCGCTTCCTCTCCGACACCGAGTGAATTGAAATCCTCCCCCGGAGTGTATGTAACTGTACCATCGACATTCAACAGTACTTTACCGCCACCTGGAAGATTGACCGTATCACCTGCAGCAACCGGAACGCCCTGAATCGCGTAGATTCTCAGAGTTCCTCCTTCAGGATCTGAATCATTCGCAAGAAGGTCGATCACTGTTGGAGCATTTTCCGTAGTGGTCGCCTGATCCCCTGTTGCTCCACCGCTTCCCGATGAATCCGCCGTAGCAGCCGGATTCTTATCCTCTGGAACAGGGCTCATGAAATCAGTGGATGCCCCCTCAGCAGCGGAGAAGATCCCAAGAGTTCCTGAGCGGGGATCAAGGAAGTCCAGTCCCCTGGTATTCGAAAAGCGCATCAAGCTGAACTCCCCTTCACTTGGAAGGTTACCTACCTGACTGTTGAACTCGTAAGTATCAAAAGAATCAATCGACGGCTTAATTCCAATGGTAACCGGATCCAGATCTCCATCCTCGTTATAAAAATCCTGAAGCGTCACTGACAAACCGTCTTCAAACGTAACTAAAAGATCCTCTTCGTCCGCCTTTAAATCTACATCCACAGGTTCTCCATTATGATCGACCAGAACAATCTCATCACCGGGCTTGGCTGGGATTACTTTATCCGGTGTCGCCGGGTAGCGCACTTTCGTTCCGTTCGGCTTAATGACTAGGACGTAATTCATAGGAATTTATGGGTTTAATGGAATTCGACAAACAGGTTCACATACAATAAATACTATAATTATTATAAACTCAAGAAAAATGTTTCGGAAGGCTTAATTAATATACTGAATTCTTAATAATAAGAAAAATCGCTTGATATTTGGAGCAGACCTATATCACTGAAAACCACCTCGCCTTGATCGGTGAGAGTGCCGGATTTGGAAGATTTATCCGGTTAACAACGGGGCCTAAAACAAGGGCCGCCCGGACCGCTCCAACACCGGTCCATTTACTCAAGTCTATAATCCTGAGTATCTTATCCCCGGGAATTCCCCCGACAGGAAACCCGCCCCGGCAATCGGAACGCGGAGAACTCAGAGGACGCTCAAAGGAAGAGGGAACTCGTATCCAGTGAGAACTGACGAAGTGCCAGTGAAACAAGAACGGGAAGCGAAAAACTCAAGCACTCCCAATAAACATCGCCAGATGTCTCTACTTAAAAATTGGCAGCCTCGACGAATTCGAATCACTGCGATTGAAAAGACCGAAGAACTTGCCTTTTGGTCGCGCATTGGCAACAGGGACGATAGGAAGCTGCTCCCGCTCGACGTAGTATTTATTGTGCAGATCTTCGTGATCAGCCGCCGGTCCGTCTGTATCAAAGCGGCCTTTCATCAAATCTGTTTGAGTCACTGGCACACGGTTATCGGGATCCACGTTAAACGGAGCCTGATCTACCGGAGTGGCGATGTAACTCTCTTTCCCTCCAAAGTGCTTTTCATATCCCTCTTTTCCGAGGATAAACATAGTCGCTCTCCCCTGAATTCCGGCAATACGATAGGCATTTGTTTCCTGATCAAAACGGGCGTCCAACAGCTGCGAACTGGCATTGTAGAATTCTGATTGAACATCGAGAATATTCAAAAGCTCCTGCCGTCCGACTCGGAACTGTTCGCTGTAGTCATCCACAACGCTGGACAGTTCCGTCGAGTATTTTGTCAGAGCATCGATCGAGCTGAATGACCCCTCTCTCTCATTCCAGGCATTCTCCAACTGATATTCACGCTCGAGCTCTGCGGCCCGCAGAAGTTCTTCAAACTTACCCACCTGATAATGCTCGCGCTTCTTCTGCGCCTCGTTATATCCACCTTTGAAAAGCTCCCAGCTTCCGGTGATGAGAGCTCTCGTCTCATTATCCTGCCCACTGACTCCGATACTGTCTTCGCCCCGGGTCACCCCCGCATCGAAATAGATTTTGGGAGCGTTAATGCCATTGGTCGCTTTCGCCCGGTGTTGCGCCGCCTCTAAAGCTTCGGCGGCTGCGAGGTAGTTAAAATTGTTCGAGATATCGATATCAGAAATAGAATTGCCGATCCTGGGAAGTCCGGGGTTTGTGATCTTTCCGGGAAGGTTACCCGTAAGACGGCGAAAGCGGGCCTCAGCAGAGCGCTTAGATAATTTCTGGGTTGCCAGAGAATTCGTTGCCAACCCAAGGCGGCCGTGGACAAGGGCGACATCAGCACGACTCCCCCCTGCGTTAGCCCTCTCCTGCAACATGTCCCGCATGCGGCGGTGATTCTCAACATTCTGCTCAGCCAGCGCGATCTGACGATCAGCCCGAATCAGTTCCATATAGACTTCGGCGAGATCGACGACTCGCATTTCAATCTGGGACTTCTCAAGATATTGCTGGGAAAGGAATGCATTCCTGGAGGCCTTAGCCTGATTATGAGTCGTGCCGCCATCATACAACAACTGACGAACCGATACGCCCAACTGCCGTGACAAGAGAGTATCGCCGGAACGCACGAGACCATCAGTGGTCCGATCTCTTTGTGAATACCCGGAGGAACCATCCATCCCCACTTGAGGCATAAGACCGGAGCGGGCAATCTTTTGATCCTCTTTGCTGCTTAAGGTGTCGTACTCAACCGCATTCAGCTCAGGTTCGAACTCCATCATGCGAATCACCGCCTCACGTAAAGTCTCGCCCCGCATTTGCGAAACGGAAAACATCAACAGGCAGATGGTTAAGGTGATGACTTTCATAAGCGGTAAAGAAAACAAGGGCTTTTCGATCCGAATTTACTACAATTACAGATCCTTTAATAATTACTATAAATTACATAAAATTAAATGTCAACGTCCTAATTATGGAAATTATTGAATTTCGACTCAATCCCCAAATACAAATGCCCGTACTTTAGCTGATTGCAGCATTCTCTTTGAACCGGTATGAGTATCAGCCTATGAAATTGATCGCACTGCTGATGCTCTTCGCCGCCATCTCGCTGCTCCCCTCCCGGGCCTGTTCCGCACCCAATATTCTGTGGCTTTCCTGCGAGGATATCAGCGCCCACCTAGGCTGCTACGGCGATCCCTACGCTAAAACTCCCAATCTCGACACCCTCGCGGCGGAGGGAACGCGATTCACCAATGTCTTTACCAGCGCGGGAGTCTGCGCCCCCTGCCGGTCGGGTATCATTACAGGGATGTATCAGAACTCCATCGGGACCCATCACATGCGTTGCGACGCGACCCTTCCCGATTGGTTGAAGCCTTTTCCACTCTATCTCCGTGATGCGGGCTACTACTGCACAAACAACAGCAAAACTGATTATCAATTTTCGAAGCCTAAAGGGGGAGAGATCTGGGATAACAGCTCAGGAAAAGCCCATTGGAATAACCGGAAAGCCGGACAGCCTTTCTTTGCTGTCTTCAATTTCACCGGCTGCCACGAGAGCGGCATCGAAAACGAAAGCAAATACAGAAGCGTCACGAAAAATCTGACACCGGATCAGCGACAGGATCCCAACGCTTTCGAAAACATCCCGCCATACTACCCTGACACGCCGGTCGTCCGGGAAGACTGGAAGCGGAATTATGAGCTCATCACCGCGATGGACGCCTGGGCGGGAGAACGCATTCAGGAGGTAAAAGACGCCGGAGAATGGGAAAACACCATCGTGATCTACTGGTCAGATCACGGCGTGGGCCTCCCCCGCGCGAAACGCTGGCTTTACGATTCCGGGACCCATGTTCCCTACATCGCCCACGTGCCGGAAAAATTTCAGGATCTTGTCGATTTCAAACCGGGAACCGTCGATGACCGGCTTATCAACTCCGTGGATTTCGGAGCTACCGTGCTCGACCTCGCGGGCCTCCCCATTCCCGACTACATGCACGGACGGTCTCACGCCAAAAATGACACTCCGAGGGAGTTTGTCTACGGAGCCCGCGACCGCATGGACGAGCGTTACGACATCATTCGCGCAGTGCGGGACAAGCGCTTTCGTTACATCAGGAACTTCGAGCCTCTCAAGCCCTACTATCAGTACATGAACACCCCCGAAAAGGGAGCCACGATGATGGAGATTAGAAAGGCGGAAGAAGCAGGGACCGTGTCCGGAGTCGTCGCCCAGTTCTCAGCAGAGTCAAAACCGGTCCACGAACTCTACGATCTCGAAAACGATCCTCACGAAATCAACAACCTCGCCGACTCACCCGGGCATGCCGCAAAACTGGCCGAAATGATTGAAGCCCTCACCGCGTGGCAACTCGAGATCGGCGATCTCGGGCTCATGCCCGAATCGGAAATCACCGAGCGGGTTAAAAATGCCGGCTCGACCTACGACATCCTCCACGGAAAAGAGGACCAGACCGGTTTAATCGTCACCCTCACCGGAATGGCCACAAAAGCCTCCTCCCCCGAAGCAATTCCCGAACTCATTGACGGACTGAGCCACAGGGACGCAGCGGTTCGCTACTGGGGCGCGACCGGTCTCGGCAATCTCTCCGCAGAGGCAAAAGACGAAGCGGGAATCAGCGAACAACTCGGAAAAACACTCGCCGACTCCTCACCCGCCGTGAGAATCGCGAGTGCACGCGCGCTCTGCCGAATGGGTGATACCAAAAGCGGACTCCCCGTTCTCGCAAAAGAACTCTCCGGAGACAACGAATGGGCCCGACTCGAAGCAGCGATCGTTCTCGACGAGCTCGAGGCAACGGCCCGCCCTGAACTCGAATCCCTTCAAGCCGCGCTCAAAGATCAGCCTAACAAATACATCATTCGAGTCGCCAACAAGGCAGTCAATGACCTCCTCGGAACGGAGAACAAAGTCCCGTAAGCTCAGACTGGCCCCTGCCCCATGAACGCCGATTTTTCATTCGATGCCGCCCTCCTCGCCGGCGGACGCTCGACCCGGTTCGGCTCAGACAAGGCATTTCTCGACTGGGAGGGAATGCCGCTATACGCCTGCCAGCTTAGAAAACTCGCGTCCCTCGGCCCCGGGAAAATCTGGCTCTCCACCAATCCGGATCAGGCCTTTCCCGCGATCCTCGAAGGGGTCGAAAGAATCAACGACGAAACGCCCGACCTCGGACCGCTCGGTGGTCTCATTCGAATTTTCGAGGCGAGCACCGCTGACTTTGTTCTCATTCTCGCGGTCGACCTGCCTCTCATCAGCGCCGCCTTTCTCAAAGAACTGATCAAATCCGCTCAGGGCACCGTTCCCAAACAGAACGGTTACTGGGAACCCCTCGCGGGATTCTATCCCCGACGCGAGATGCTCGAAATCCTCATCCAGGCACGGGAGCAGGACGAGCGAAAACTCCAACACCTTCTCAACCGGGCCGAATCTCTGAAACTGATTGAGGCCCTCGAGATCAACGCTGATCAAAGCGAACTCTTTTCCAATCTCAACACCCCTGAGTCATTCGAAGAGATGGCACGGGGGGCCTTCGACGAGGCCGCTCCGATTCGCCGCTACCGGATCAATTCTGGTTGGAAAGAACTCACCGACGTCGTCGCCCGCGAAGATCCTCTTGAAGTTCGGATCAACGGGAAAAGCATCGCCGTGATGATGAGAACCCCGGGACATGACGATGAGCTCGCGACCGGATTTCTCATCACCGAAAGCGTCATCAGGAGCGCCGACGAGATCAGCGAAATCGCCCACTGCCCCGACGTCGATCCTGAGGGCATCGGGAACACCCTCGACGTCCGGCTCAATCACGAGCCCGACCTCGAAGCATTGACCCGACATGTTTTCACCTCGAGCAGCTGCGGGGTCTGCGGCAAAGCGACAATCGAATCCGTTTTCCAGAACTTCCCTCCTGTGAAAACAACCCTGAAACCGGATGAGAAACTGATTCTCTCTCTACCCGGGAAGCTGCGTGAAGCACAGGCCACCTTCGATCGCACCGGAGGCCTCCACGCGTCCGCCCTCTTCGATGCAGAGGGAAATTTGCTCCTCACCCGCGAGGACGTTGGTCGCCACAACGCGCTCGACAAAGTGATCGGCCGCGCCTGCCTAGACGGTATCGATACAGACAATCTGATCTTGTTAGTCAGCGGGAGAATCTCCTTCGAGCTCATGCAAAAGGCACTCGCCGCCCGCATCGGAGTCGTCGCCGGCATCTCCGCTCCCAGCAGCCTCGCCGTGAGCCTCGCCAAAGAAAGCGGACAAACCCTCGTCGGTTTCCTCCGCGAAAGAGGCTTCAACCTCTACAGCGGCGACCTCGCATAACAGCCGTAGCCGCCGTCCCAAGACGGTGGTCGCTTCCAATGACCGCATTCTTGCGAATGCGGCTACTCAAGATCCGCCTTCTCTGCGAGCGCCTTCTTCGCCAGCTTCGTGACAAACACCGTCACTAACACTGTCGCAATCAAACCCACGATCATTAAGACGATCTTTCCCGTGCTCGTTTCATCAGCTTCCACAGCGAGCTTTCCGAGCGATCCGAAATACACATACATGATTGTTCCCGGTGCCATGCCCACAAACGACGCGAGCGCAAAGTGAGTCCACTTCACGCTGGTCAGGCTGTAGGCATAATTCAAAAGCGCGAAAGGAAAAACGGGAGACATCCGTGTGAGCCAGACAATTTTCCACCCCTCGTTTCCGACCGCATCATCGATCGCGCTGAATTTCTTATTTTCGGCAACGCGCTTCTCTACCGCGCTTCTCGCAAAATAGCGCCCCACAAAAAAGGCAAGGTTCGCGCCGATATTTGATCCGATAATCGCCCAGACACTTCCCCAGCCCAGCCCGAACAGAAAACCGGCGAGTGAGGTCAAAGCTCCCCCGGGGAGGAGCAGCACCGTGGCGAGAACATAGAAGGCAACATAGGCAGCCGCCCCCCAATACCCGAGACCTGCAATCCACTCAGACAAGGCATTCACCCAGTCTTTGACGGGAAGAAAAAACGATCCCGCAAACACCACGAGAACCGCAGCTCCGATCAGGTAGAGATTCCGATTCGATTTCGGAGCAGATTCTTCAGTCATAACAGTCAGGCCGGTTCACCCACGGGGAAGAGATTACTGCTCGTTCAAACTCCAGTCATACTCCGTCCATTCGATTGATTTACCGGAAGTCGCCCCGTCGATAAAAGGATCGACATAGTCACTCACCGATTGATCACCTTTTTCAAAATCATCCCCATACCATTTGAAAATAGGCGACAAATAGAGGGTATCGCCGTCGAGGCGGTTCTTAGCGGTTTGATTGAGAAACACCTCTGCCTGATTCTCCAGCTGGGACTCCAGCCTCGCTGCGGTGAAGGCTTCGTTTCGCAAAGGAGGGCATCCCATCGCAGCGCAGACCAGCGCAAAGTGAATCCGGGGCTCCGCGTAGTTGGGACGAATCACTTTATGCTCGAGGTGATTCAGAGACACCTCGTCCCCGAGGAGAGCCACGTTCTTTTTATCCCACGGAGTCGAAATAATTCCGCCCAGCTTCTTGATCGAAGCAACGGGATGATTATCGACGATGTATTGCAGCGTCTCCGCATTATACACATTGATAAGAAAAGCGAGTCGCTCCGCTGCCCCCCATGAATCGAAAGTGGATTTCGTAACCGCTGCGGTCGACTTCAAATAGGTATCAAGGCCCGAACGGTTCGCCTTTAAACCCGCATAGTCGACCCTACCTGAACCATCGACATAACGCTTCAAAACGGAATCCAACCCGGAGTGGTCGAACGCCTCGAGGAGCGAACCGGGCAGAAGGAAAGTGATCAGGATGAGGAGTGTCTTCATAGAAGGGATACGTGAGCCGCTACCCAATGGAGACACGTTTCCCCTGAAAACCTTACAAATCCCCCTCCTCTCAGTGCTCAGCCCCCCGCGCTCTCACTGGCGATAGCAGCGACGATAATCGCGCCGTAGACCAGCACAAAAATTAAAAAGAGCGCCATTCCAATATAGCCGGTAATCATCCCGCCGAGGGCGAGCCCGCCGTTGCTCGAAGGCCCTGTTTCCAGTCTCGCCCGCTTGCGCCCGATGTGTCCGCAAATGACACCCGCCAGACTCAAAAACGGAATGCAGGTAAAGATTCCGAGAATACCGAATACGAGAGCACAGATTGATACCGCATCCGCCGCAGGCTTCTGTCCGCCTCCGCCGGGAATAGCAGTGATCGCCTGTTTTGCCTGACCGCTCGTCATCGCCGGAGGCATCACCGGGCCACCTTCAAATTTATCCGGGAGCGCCTCGCCTGCAGGAATCCAATCCGACAGACTCTCGTTCCACACCAGCGTCGTCGAGGTGACAACACCGGTTTCGATCAGGCTCCCCAGATCAGCTTCCGCAACGGAATGTTGTCGATTATCGCTGTCTGCGTAGAACCATTGCATGGAGATCTCTTATCAAAGATCACGCAAAAGTGCAATACTCACGAAACTTCGTGAGACGCTCGTTAAAAGCCTCGTGGGTCAGGCTGTCGAGCGCATGAGTGCTGAAGCTCTCACAGGTGAAGCTCGCAAGAATCGTTCCGCGAGCGATCGCGCTCGTGAGATCCGCAAAATCGAACTCACTCTTTCCGAGCGTCGCAAGATAACCCGCGAAGCCACCGATGAATGAATCACCAGCACCGGTTGGATCAAAGACATCATCGAGAGGAAAGGCAGGGCAGGTAAAGAATCCCTCTTCGCCGAAGAGCATCGCACCGTGTTCGCCCTTTTTAACGATGACATACTTCGGTCCCATTTCACGAAGCTGCTTTCCGGCCGCCACGATATTGGAAGTGTCCATCATCAACTTGGCCTCGCTGTCGTTAAGAACGAGCAGGTCGATCCGCTTAAGGAGACTCTCGAGCTCGTCACGTGAAATCTGAATCCAGAGATCCATCGTGTCGGCAATGGTAAATGACGCCTTGTCACCAACCTGATCAAGCACGGCATGCTGATTGAGAGGGTGAGCATTCGCGAGAAGATTAATCGCAACCGATTCCTTCTGAGAATCAGCCACCGCCGGCTGCCACGACTCAAGCACGTTGAGCGCGACCTCAAGCGTTTCGCGATCGTTCATGTCCTCCATGTACTCACCACTCCAGCGGAACGTTTCGCCCTCGGAAACCTCGATCCCCTCAAGGTTGATATTCTTGCTCTTCAACAGATCAAGGTGCACATCCGGAAAATCGTGTCCAACGACACCGACGATGCCGGCAGGCCCGTAAAAACTGGCCGCAATCGCCGCGTAGGAAGCGGAACCACCGAGAAGATTCTCCTCAGAAGCCTTCTGAGTTTTGACATTATCGATCGCGATGGATCCGGAAACAAGAACGCTCATTTTGAAAAGAAGTTAAATAGTAGAGTAATAAAGTAGTTAAGAAGCCTCGGTGAGAAGCGCTTTGGCTTCGCGGACATAAGCAGCGATTGACGGTGCTTGCAAGATACCTGAGACAATTACTGCGCGTTTCGCTCCTGCGGCAATGACCTCATGCAGATTCTCTTTCTTAATCCCTCCGATGCAGAAAATCGGCAAATCGGGATGCGCGGCATGAACCGCCTGAATTTCCTTCGTCCCGATCGGAATATACGTGGGCTTGGTCGGAGTCGAAAAAAGCGGACCGAACCCGATGCAATCCGTACGGGGATCCGCCGCCGCCTTCGCCGCCTGCTCGACACTGTGAGAGGATCGCCCCACCAGCATCTCGTCACCGACGATGGCACGCACCTCATCCATCGGAGCATCGTCCTGCCCGACATGAACTCCGTCCGACCCGATCGCCGCAGCGACTTTGGAAAAATCATTGATCACAAAAGGCACCCCGCCATCGCGACAAAGCGGAAGGAGAGACCGCCCCCAGGTCTCGATATCCGATTCCGAATGCCCCTTGGCACGAAGCTGAATCACATCCACCCCGCCCTCAATCATCTCACGCGTCACCGAAACAAGCGTATCCGGTTTCGCATAGCCGAGATCGACAATGCCATATAGTTTTGCGTCAAAAAGAGTGGAGCGAGCCATGGGATGAGACTCAACAGGGTTAGGTCGCCGAGTCAACCCTGTTAGCTCCCGCTCGAAACTCTTTTTCTTTTTCGAATTCCTAATCTTAATCCCCTCCGGAGCCCTTGAACTCGCCCCCTTCTCTCCTCACACCCACTAACAACGTTCGGCGGGTGGGCTCTGATTTAGATTATGAGAAAGAGTAAGAAAACGAAAAAGACCCTCTGCAGCGGATAGCCTGTGCCGAGAAACCCCCGCGCAGTTTCTCTACTCAAAGGTCACTTCTCCCCCAACAAGCTCGCCATCGCTTCAGCCATCCTTTCCCCGAGCACAATGCACCCGGCAGGCTTGACGTGAACATCGGTCGCCGACTCAAAAGGCAGGCCCTCGAGATTCACCACCGCCACTTTCGGATCCGCCCTGACGACAGCATCAATCGCACGGTTGATACCGCGACTCCCTTCATCGAGATCGCGAATATGACCGGCGACAATGGGAAGCTCTTCGCCGAAATCTTTTCGAAAACGCCAAAAGAGATTCTCCAGATTCTTCTGATGCACTGCAGAATCACGTTTCACATCCGACTCCCCCTGATGCCAGAAAAGACCATCCACTTTCCACTTAATCCCCTCCGCTTCGAGCTGTAGCCGGACATCAGCGAGGTAACGGGTAAATGATCCATAGAGCCCCGCATCATTCACTTCGCCCCCGGCAGGATCTTCTCCGGGAAACCAGTTTGCCACGTCGCCGAGACTGGTTCCGCAGACACAGTATTGAATAAAAACGATATCCTCACCAGCCTGATCACGCAAAGCGCCCGCGAGCCCGGAACCGGAAGTCGAAGGGTGCAACTTTCCGATGGTCGTGAGAGTGGCCTTATCGGGACGACTCGAGCACCCCATTCCAAAATACCGTATCAAAGCGGAAGACTCCCCGGGAATTCCCGCGATACTGCTGAGCCGCCACCCATTCGATTGCCCCGCGACGATGTAGATCTCGGTTGCATCGGAAAGAGATGCCGACAGGACGGCTACGACGTACAAAATAAGAGGTAACGATGTCTTCATCTCCCGATTAAGCGAGTTTGCAGACGAAATAGCAACCCCCGAGACACCCGTGACAAGGCTCGTTCAGCTCCGAGCGCCTTGCCACTCACGGAGCACTTTCATTCAATACTTCTTTCAAAGCCCGCCCAAAATGATCGTAGCCAGTGAGTGAAAGGTGAGTACCGTCAATCGTCATACCCGGCAACCAGATTCCCTCCGCATTCACAAACAAATCAGAGAAGTCATGAACACGAACTCTCTCCATTTTGTTCAATACATCCAATCGCTCATTGGTTTCCGAAATTCTCCTGCGAAGCTGCGAATCGGGCTGATAGCCACTCGGGAGAATCTTCAGTAGATGAATTCCTGATTCCGGACATTTTTGCACCAGGGTTCTTACCACTTTTTCAATCGCTGCTGCCGTTTCAACAGGAGAATCAGGGTCGTTCTTCGCAAGATTGTTGGTCCCTATCAATACAACTATTTTGGCAGGTTTCGCTCTGACAAAATTCAATTTCTGTATGCGAAACAAAAGATGTTCAGTCCGGTCGGCTGATATTCCCAGGTTCGCAATTGCCGTATCTCTGAACTCAAGATCCATGATAGGCTTTCCCGTCGATTTCCAATGCTCCGTAAGAGAATCCCCCGCAAAACACCAATCGACCTTTCGATTCAGTAATCGTTGCTGAGCGGCAAAGGCACGAACCCAATAAGGCTCCTGAACAGGAACCGGGACGGAGGCTGATTGATCGGCTTCAGCCGGAGAAAAGCTGAACGGGAGAACAAACCACAAAAAAAAGAAGCCCGAACGAATCGCCATCCATAAAGATGCCGCAAAACCGCCACACCCGCTTCGAAAAAGTGCCTTAAAAAGAGTATCTCTATTCCTCCACGCGATACAAATGCGTTTTCGTCCGCAAAATCAGCGCGTCTCCGCTCACTGCGGGTGAGGCCATAAAGCCGTCTTCGAGATGATTTTCGGCGACGACTTCGAACTCTTTGGCGGCTTTCACAATCGTGCAGAGACCGTCTTCATCGAACATGTAGACGAGGCCGTTTGCGGCAATCAACGATGAGGAATACTCTCCGCCGGCCCGCTCTGCCCAGATGATATCCCCTGTCGCAGCATCCACACAACTCGCGACACCACCGTTCGCCATGAAGATCATTCCGTTCGCCAGAACCGGCGAAGCCCGCTTTTGAGTGCGCTTGAAAATCTTCCAGGCCACATGGGATTCGGAAATATCACCGCGCGCTTCGGGGTCGAGCTTCACCGCCCAGAGCTCGGCCTTTCCCAGCCCCGTATTGATGTAAACCATGTTCTCCTCTTTGCTGTAGATCGTCCGGGATGAGGGCGAATGGGTTGGGTAATGCACATTCCAGATCTCCTCACCGGTCGCCAGGTCATACGCCCAGGCGGCCTTCGCCCCGTTGCTGATCATTTGCACGACATCGCCGACTTCGACAAAGATCGGCGTGCTGTAGGCTTTTCTCATGTCGCCGCTGTTGGCGGGAATGCCGTCTTTGTCATCATCGTAATTCGTCGAGCGGTCCCGGCGCCACAGAGTTTCCCCGGTCATCTTGTCGAGCGCGACAAAGTACTGCTGATCAGCGCCTTCAAGAGTCAGAACGAGTTTATTCTCCCACTGGGCAATCGAAGATGCCGAACCGCGCCAGTGACTGACTCGTAAATCGCGCCGGTCCCAAAGCGTTTCGAACGTCTTCGTATCGAGACAAATCGTGCCGTAACTGCCAAAGTGAAAGTAGGCACGCCCCTCTTCGACGAATCCGCTCGGCGAGGCATACGTGTTCATCGGATTGGCCAGTGGCTCCGGATTGTCATTCGTGATGAAGACCCGATCCAAGAGCGTTTCGCCGGTCTTTTCATCGAGACAGAGAATCGACATTTCCCGCCCGTTCTCGGTCGCGGTCGTGAGCCAGATCTTTCCTTCTGAAATCAGCGGTGTTGACCAACCGAGCCCGTGAACGGGCTTCTTCCAGGTCACATTCTTTTCCTCGCTCCACTCGGTGGGAAGGGTTGCTTCGACCGTGCCATCACGATTCGGTCCACGGAACTCGGGCCACTCGGCCGCTGTGGCAGGTAAAATCTGAACCAGTGCCAGAATAGAGAAAACAAGGTGTCGCATGATCATAAGCTGGCGAATGGATCGCCCCCGGTCAACCGCACAAAGCCGCCAGATTCTGCGCCTCTCTATTTTCCACCTGTCCCCTTCGATTGACTACTTCTTCTCCGGAGGGTCGGCCATAAAACCGCCCCCTTTCGGACTGAAATCCCATGGTTCCGTCGGGATTCCCATCGCATCGAGAAACGCACCCGCTGAAAAGGCGAGAAAGAAATTTTCATCACCGGGAGCGTTCCGGGTCCTGAGGTAGAGCGCCTCCATCACCGGCATGAGCGATTGCGCCTTGGCCCCGAGCAGCTCAATGGCGCGACAAGCGCGAAGCCCGGTCCACCAGTCCTGATGATTCAGCTCTCTCGCCAGCACCTCAAGAGCCTCGCCACGATGCTCCGGTGAACGGTCCGCCATCCACGAGGCCATTTCAATCCGCACCACCGGCGAGATATCGTCCATCCGGTCATAAAGATCATTGAGAAGCTTCTGGTCGTCGGGGAAAGCGTAACGCAACCCGATGACACCCCAGAAACGAATCGCGTCATCGCCGTCGTCGATCAGCTCGAGCAACTCTTCACGTGTCCCCCGCCCCACGAGGTCGGCAGCCTCCCAAATCGCCTCGAGATCGGGCCGGTGATCCGATCCCCCCGCGTTGATCTCGTAGATCGTCATCTCCTCTTCGACAATGTAGTCGGTCATGATGCTTTCCGGCAGAATACCAACGTCGCGAAGCTCGAGCCGCTTCCTCGCAAACTCATCACGATGAGCCTCCAATGCCGTTTTCTGAGCAACGGTCATTTCGCCATCGAGAAGGTTTGCAACGTTATATGGGTCAGGGCCAACCTCGTAAAACTCCTCCGGGGGACGGGTTGCCCCGACAAACGCCGCCTGAGCGACGCTAAGCTTGCCATCATTCTCTTTTACGTAGCGTCGAATTTCCCCGCGAATATCACCGAGATCCGAGAAGACACTCGGCTGCATCCACGAGAGGTGCGGAAGGTAATTTCGAATATAGAGATAGTCTTTGCTCCGCACCGAACGGGAACAATCGAAGACCTCATCAACGCGGTCACGAAATCCGTAGACATATTCTTTTTCCTTCTCCACCGCAGCAGCGCCAAGAAATGCCGAGCCCTGCATGTGCTTTGGAATCTCCTGCCCTAACAATGAAAGAAGTGTCGGGGGAAAATCAACAAAGGTAACGAGCCGGTCGATCGTTCCGCCGTTTGCGGCCGGAGCGAGATGTTTATACTTCTCCGGAAAGCGAATCATGAGGGGGACCTTCATCCCCGAGTCATGGAGGAGGCGCTTGTGCCGCGGCATTCCCGAGCCATGGTCGGAATAGAAAAAGACGATTGTGTTCTCAGCGAGCCCGTCCTCCTCGAGCTGCGACAAGATCTGACCGACCTGATGATCCATCGCTGTAACGCAATCGTAAAACCGGGCCTGCTCGCGACGAATCAGTTCCGTATCAGGGTAATACGGTGGCACCGGGGCCTTTTCCGGATCGTGCACTTCAGGCGCGGAGAGACTCGACTGAACGTGATCCTGGAAAGCCGCATAGGGCCACACCATTGTCCGCGACTGGTGAGAGACCATTTGATTGAAAACGGAGAAAAACGGCTGCCCCTTTTCCCGCGCTTCGTTCCGCCAGTGAGCGGTATCGCTGCTTTCATCCCACGACTCATCAATGAGGCGGGTCGCGTCATTGGTGTTGTAGTCGGTTTTGACGTTGTTAGTCGTGTAATAGCCCGACTCGCGGAGATACGACGGGAAGCCCTGAATCGACAACGGAATCGGATAGGCCGAACGCATTTGGCTGGTTCCGAGACTGGAGGCCCAAACTCCGGTGATCAACGTCGAGCGGGACGGCGAGCAAACCGGAGCAGCGGCAAATGCATTGGTGTAGCGAACGCTCTCTTTGGCAAAAGCGTCGAGATTCGGAGTCGTCGCATACTCATCGCCGTAGGCACCGAGAGTGGGGCTCATGTCTTCGGCGGTAATCCAGACGACGTTGGGCCGTTCCTCAACTTCAGGTGACGGGGAAGGCAATTCACGTGCCCTGATATTGCGAAAGCGAATCGTGCCGCCTTTCCCGTGATGCTGAATCGCGAAATACCCTTCAAGAGACTGGGAATCCTCGACCGAGGCGATTTGTTTTCCGTTCAGAAAAGTGGTGATGGTTGGACCCTCACAAACGACGCGATAGGTATTCCAATCACCGTCTTTAATGAGCCCTTCAATCGCCGCCTCATGCGCCTTCTCCTCCCCTTTCCCCGGATAGAGCCACCCTCCTAAGCCGATCCCGAAAACGCCGGCATTGCTGCCCGGTGAAGGTGCTTCAATTTCGCACTGGTAGCCTTTGGGTTTTCCGGTTTCACCGACGCAGCGAAAAGCGAGGCCGCTGTTCAGTTTCATCTCCGCGGCATCCGGGGGAAGGAGCACTTCGAGTGAGACATCGAAATTCGACATCTTGAGATCCGTCGTCACCCAGACGTTATTTGTCGCGAGCAGGTGAATTTCACCATCTTTGACCTCCAGTGTCTCGACCTCACCGCGCGCCGTCCAACCGGTGAGCGATTCTCCATCGAAAAGGGCAATCTCCTCCCCTCCGGAAACCGGCAGGACCAGGGCGGAAAGAATGGAAAGCAGGGAACAGAAGACAGATTTCATATCGCCGCCAAAATAGCGGATCGCCCCGAGAATCAAAGATCAAAGAGCGACGGGAATATGGCAGCCAAGGCGTGAAAATCCCTGAATCCTCACTTCTTCGGCTTTTCCTCGAGCACAAAACGCATATCAAACTTTCCACCCGTGTAGGCCTTGCAACAAACGTAGCAGGCGACGATGCGCTTAAACTTCCGAACGCGCTCCACCACGGTGCCGCAATGAATGCAGGCGTAGGCGTAGTTCCGCTTCATTCTGCGCGGCTGAAAATCGAGTGAGTGACAGCGATCTTCACCCGGAATCCCGAGATCGGCACAGGCCTGTTTCCACTCAACGCCATGAGGCTGAATTCGCTTCCCCAGATTCCGGTTGAAAGCAACGAGGTGGGCCAACTCGTGCAGGAAAGTTCCCTCAATCTCTTTTCCGCTTTCGACTCCGGGAAGCGTTTGCAACTTGGGGTTCATCTCGATCCGGCCGTTTTGATAAAAAGCCCGGCCCGCCGCGGTTCGCATACGGCGATTCCAAATCACGACTACCTGTTTGGACAGCTTCTTCAGCCCGAGGCGCAAAGCGTGCGCGACGGCCCGTTCCGTGAGCTCATCATCGCGCCCGATTTTGACTTTCACATAGCCCTCCGGAACGGAGGCGCGATTCTTCGGAACCTCAGCCGGGGAATCATCAGGTTGGTCCGGTTTTTCGTCACCGAATTCATTGTCACCGAACAATTCCAACTGAGCAGCCATGCTTCAGTCTAGTCCTCCACATCGCCGGAGGCAACAACCTCTCCTGTCACCTTATTAAAAATGCTCAGTTCCTCCCCTACCGTCGTAACGAAAGAATCAGCGGGGATACTCTCCCTGAGGAACACATTGGCTCCGATCGTGGAACTTTTCCCAATCACCGTCTTTCCGCCGAGAACCGTTGCATGAGGATAAACAACGACGTGATCCTCCACATTCGGATGACGTTTCGTTCCTTTGACGATGCGACCGTTTTCATCTTTGGGAAAATTACGCGCCCCGAGAGTGACCCCGTGATAAAGCTTCACAAAGTTTCCAATCACACAGGTTTCGCCAATGACCACGCCGGTCCCGTGATCAATAAAGAAGTGCGATCCAATTTTCGCTCCCGGATGAATATCGATTCCCGTGAGGCTGTGGGCGTACTCGGTCATGATCCGCGGAATCAGCGGCACATTCAGTTCATAGAGGCAATGGGCGCAGCGCTGAATCGCGATCGCCTCAATGCATGGATAGGCGAGGATGATCTCATCGAAATTCTTCGCCGCAGGATCACCTTCATAAGCCGCCTCAACGTCAGTGTGGAGCAACTGACGAATCACCGGAAGGTCACTCAGGAACCGGCAGACGAGTTTGTTGGCCTGCTCGGTGAGTCCATCATGGTGTTCGCCATTCTCTTCATCGCGGAGACGCAGCGATTTCGCGATCTCGACCTGAAACGTCTCAATAATCGTCGCAATGCGCTCACCGGTGATCATTTCCAACTCATCTGAGGGAATAGGGTCCTCGTCGTGATAGCCGGGAAACAGGACCTGAAGGAGCTGCTCACAGGTGCCGATAATCGTCCTTTTGGAAGGAAGATTTCCGCTTTCGAAGTGATTAATATCTCCCACTTCGTGATACGAGGCCACGAGTGAATCGACAATATTTCGGTGAGTGCAATCCATGATTTGGTCCCTACTAGTTACCTGACGTCTATTCAAAGGCAATCCTTACCGGGAGAATATCTGCAAATAATCTCGCCATTTTTAACCATTTTGTCACATTCCGCCGTAAGCTTTTTACCGAGCGGCGCGTCGGCTCCCCCTTTTCATGGTTATTTCAGAAGTTAAAAACGATTTTGATGAAGCTCTATTCGAGGCTTCCGCTCCGCTCTCCCGCTCGAAAGCCGAGATTCTTCAGCTCAATATTGGAAAACTTTGCAATCTGACCTGTGTGCACTGTCACGTGAACGCCGGTCCGAAGCGAAAAGAGATCATGACCGGCGAAACCGTCGACCAAATCCTCGATTGGTTCGAGAAAACGGACATCCCCACGCTCGACCTGACAGGGGGAACACCGGAGATGATTCCTGATTTCAAACGCCTCGTCACAACCGTGCGCAATTTCGATCAGCCCCGCCGCGTCATGGACCGGCTCAATGCCACCATCATCAGCGAACCGGGATTCGAGTGGGTTCCCGAGTTTCTCGCTGAAAACAAGGTCGAAATCATCGCGAGCATGCCGTGCTACGAGCCCGATAACGTCAATTCCCAAAGGGGTGACGGCGTTTTCGACCGCAGCATCGAAGCGTTTCAAAAACTCAACGAACTCGGATACGGCCGCGATCCGGAGTTGGTGATCAATTTTGTCTACAATCCCAACGGTGCTTTTCTTCCGCCCGAACAAGCCGGTCTCGAAGCCGATTACAAGCGGGAGATGAAAGAGCATTTCGACATCGATTTCAACTCTCTCTACTGCATCGCCAACATGGCAATCGCACGTTTCGCGAGCTACCTGAAACGAAACGGGGAATTCGAAGAATACACAAACCTGCTCCGACAGAGCTTCAATCCCGGCACGGTCGACAGCCTCATGTGCCGCAACACCATCAATGTGAGCTGGGAAGGCGATGTCTACGATTGCGATTTCAATCAGATGATGAAACTCCCCCTCTCCAATCAGGAGAGCGATGAAAAACTCATGAAAGTCTGGGATATCGAACTCGACGCCTTCAAAGCCCTTCCCATTCGTACCGGTAACCACTGTTTCGGATGCACAGCAGGCAGCGGCAGCTCTTGCGGTGGCTCACTTTCCTGATTCCTTTTTCAAGAAACCCAATCCCCCCCGAATCTATGAAAACCGAAACCGTTGTAAAAGACCGCTACGCCGAGGGAGCTAACTCCCGACAGGAAGCACTCTGCTGCCCCGTCGAGTACGACGCGCAGTATCTCAAAATCATCCCGACCGAAGTGATCGAACGCGACTACGGCTGCGGCGACCCGAGCCAGTATGTCAAAGAGGGCGAAACGGTTCTCGACCTCGGAAGCGGCACCGGGAAAATCTGTTTCATCGCAAGTCAGGTCGTCGGCCCCAACGGCAAGGTCATCGGCGTCGACATGACCGATGACATGCTCGAAGTCGCCCGACGCAATGCCCCAGTCGTTGCTGAGCGCGCCGGCCACGACAATGTCGAGTTTCGCAAAGGTCGCATTCAGGATCTCGCCCTCGATCTCGAAGCACTCGAGGCACGCCTTAAAGAAAACCCCGTGAGCGATGCAAACGGCTTCCTCGAAATGGAAGAGCTCGCCGACGAACTCCGCATCAAGCAGCCGCTCGTGGAGAGTGATTCCGTCGATGTCGTCGTTTCCAACTGTGTTTTGAACCTCGTATCAAAAGCAAACCGGCGTCAAATGTTCGAGGAAATCCACCGCGTCCTCAAACGTGGCGGCCGCGCTGTTATCTCCGATATCGTCTGCGACGAAGAAGTTCCCCAGTCTCTGCAAGACGACGCCGAACTCTGGAGCGGCTGCATTTCCGGAGCTTTCCTCGAAGATGAATTCCTCCAGGCCTTCGAAGACGCCGGATTCTATGGGGTTCGCATCCTGAAATTCGACAAAGAGCCCTGGCAAACCGTCAAAGGGATCGAGTTTCGCAGCATGACAATTGAAGCCTTCAAAGGCAAAGAGGGCATCTGCCTCGAACGCAATCAGGCAGTGATCTACAAGGGCCCCTTCAAAAAGGTGCTCGACGACGACGGTCATGCCATGGAGCGGGGCAAGCGTTACGCGGTCTGTGATAAGATCTTCAACATCTATCAAACCGGAGCCTACGAGGGAATGTTTGAGTTCGTGGAGCCACAGGAAAACATCCCGCTGGAGGACGCCGAAATTTTTGACTGCTCGCAGACCCTCATCCGCGATCCCCGCCAAACCAAAGGTGCCGGCTACGACGCCACGACCGGGGCAGGCGATTGCTGCTCGCCCTCTGATTCGTCAGGAGCCAGCTGCTGCTAGCCACCGGAAGAAATCCTCACGGATTCCTCTACACTGCGAACCTGTAGAGAAACGGCGTGAGCCTTTCTCAGCCCTGCCCATCCGCGAATTCAGTTCACCCTGCCACCGGAAGAAACCCTCACGGATTCCTCTACACTGCAATCCTGTAGAGAAACGGCGTGAGCCTTTCTCAGATCTGCCTATCCGCGAACTCAGTTCACCCTGCCACCGGAAGAAATCCTCACGGATTCCTCTACTCTGCAAACCTGTAGAGAAACGGCGTGAGCCTTTCTCAGATCTGCCCATCCGCGAACTCAGACACTCACCTCACAATCCGACTGCAACAGCAGGTTTCGCAGGAGGGTCACTATCCCCGACGACGCTCTAACAGAGTCATCATCAAGGTCGACAACATGATGCGAAGCTGATCGCCATCATCAATGGGGCTCAGCTGCTCAAGAACGAAACGCCCCTCCCAGAAGGCGGGCTGCTTACTGATACGGACGATAGGAGCCCCGTCGGAAATACGGCTGATGAGATAACTGGGATTAAAAAAGTAACCGGTAAACATTCCCAACAACGGGATCTCACCGAGGACACTGTCCATCACTTTAACCCAGGCGCTTTCCTCGTGAATTTCATATTCCGGTGTCTCGTGGTCCAGAATCTCATAGTGCGCCTTGAATATTGAACGCATCCCCTTCCGTCTCACCGCTCCGAAACCGCCCCCACTATTGTCGATAAAATTATACTGCGCCGAAAAATCGATGATCCGATCCGCTTTGATCTCGCAGAGTTTCTCCGTTCTCGTGCTATCTGTAAAAATCTCAACCGCCTCCTTAAACTTGAAGAGCTTTTGCTTCACATAGCAAACCGTCTCGCCTGAAGAATTGGTAACCGTTAACTGGGGCGAAAGAGCAACGATTTTAAAAGTGAGCGTGAGCGGATAATCCATGCGGTGGAGAAAACCACATCCCATCACTTTATGCGACGGAAAAGATGCGGCGATCACGTCACAGTCTGAGGGATCCCTGCGGAAGGCGTAACTCGAGGCAGAACCGCAACGACCGGGTATAAATCCCCTTAACAGGAGGAATTTTAAAACAAGACTGTTCCCGCGGTGTTTCTATTCACATGAAAATCCCCGCCATCTCCCTTCTCATTTTGCTGGCAACCAGCCTCCTCCCCGCTCAGGGACCGGGATCAAAAGATTCCTCCCCGCTCCCTCTTCAGGGAAAAATGCTCCCCGGGGTATCGGCTTTCAATGAAGCCGGGGAAAAGATCCAGTTGCAACAATTGCTTAAAGGGCGCCACGCCGTGATCGTTTTCGGGTGTCTAACATGACCACCTTTTATTCGTAACGTCCCCGGTCTGGAGGCGGTTAATCAGGATTACAGCAGCAGGGAAGTTGCATTCTTCTATGTCTACAAAGCACTCGCGCACCCTGAGAAGGACGGCTACGTGCAGCCCGTTACCATCGCCGAGCGACTCGCGCATGTCAGCGCAGCAAAGCAAAAGCTGGGAACCCGCATCCCCTGGCTTGCCGATACGATGGAAAACGATCTCAAGCACGCTTTCGGTGATCGAAACAACTCAGAGTTCGTTATTTCCCCCGAAGGTAAGGTGCTCATTGCGAGAGCGTGGAGCGATCCTGTGACCCTCCGGTCAGACCTCGAGAAGCTGGTCGGAAAGGCTGAGACACTCACCGGGATATCAGACCTCGATCGTCCCGAATCGAAAGTGGATACAGCCCGGTCCAAAGTGGCCACCGGAATCGTTCCCCGGCTTGAGCGCCCCGCAGGCTCGGAAGCGCTCGTGGTGAAAGCTCTACCATCAGCAAAGGACCTGCCGCTCTATCTCAAACTCAGGGCGGAAGCCCCCAAATCATTAGGCCGCGACGGCAGCGGAACGATGCATCTCAGCTTCAGTCTCGATCCGATTCACCGCACCCACTGGAACAACCTCGCGCCCGCGATGCGCTATTCCATTTCATCAAGCGGCGACACTGCGATAACACCGTCCTCCCGCGAGGCCGCAAAAATCACTGCAGCCGACGCTGATCGTGATCCCCGGGATTTCCTTGTTGAGGTCAAACTCGGGGAGTCGAGGGAACCAGTCCGCATCTCAGTATCCTTTTTTGCCTGCGACGACGATGACAAATGGTGCAACGCCATCACTCAGGAATTCGAAATCAACTGGGAAGTCGACCGTGACGCCGGAAGAATTCAGAACCGCTTGAAAGGTGGCAAAGGAAAAGGCGAAAGAGGTATGAAAGGGAATTCCACCCGCCGCATGCCGGATCCCGACCAACTCATGCAGCGCGTAGATCGCAACGGAGACGACCTCATTCAAAATGACGAAGCACGCGGCCCCATCGCTGAACGCTTTCAGGAAATGGACGCCGACGACAACGGCACTCTTTCCAAAGAGGAGCTAACCGCCTGGTTCGAAAAGCGCGGGCGATAGCGCACGTGGACTTAAGATTGCACTTCGCATCCCCAAAGTGCATTCTCCCGGCAAATGCACCGTTTCATCGCTGTCACGATTCTCGCGCTCTCTGTTTCCGGGCTCACTCTTTCGGCAGAGGATCTCTCACTCCCCTCAATGAGCAAAGGTGATCCCGGAGCGGGAATGCGGGTCCGGCTCACGGCGCCGGAATACGTGGGCAGCGGGGTTTATCACTCGCTCTACCTTCCCGCCGACTGGTCTACCGCCAGTGTCGAAGGCGGTGAAACCTGGCCGGTGATCGTCGAATATACCGGCAACTACTTCCCTGCCGCCGGCTCAACCGGGGAAGTGAAAGACGCAGGGCTCGGCTACGGAATCAGCCGGGGAAAATTCATCTGGGTCGTGCTCCCCTTTATCGAACCGGATCGCAGCAAAAATGCCATCACCTGGTGGGGCGATGAAACCCTGACAGCCAACTACGCCAAAGCCAACATCCCGCGAATTTGCGAAGAATACGGTGGAGATCCCGACAAGGTAATACTCTGCGGCTTTTCCCGCGGAGCGATTGCAGTGAACTACATCGGTCTGCACGACGACGAGATTGCAAAATTGTGGTGCGGCTTCATCACCCACGACCACTACGACGGGGTAAAGGAATGGGGAGGAACGCACTGGGGCACCCCGCTCGAGACGTATCAGGCAGCGGCAACGAAACGCCTCGACCGCATTCGGGACAGACCGGTTCTCGTTTGCCGGAACGGAAGCACTGCCGCCACCGAAACCTTTCTCAAAGGGCGTGTAGCCCTCAAAAATTTCACCTTCCTGTCCATCAACACGGGCAATATTCTCGGAGATTTCCCCAATCGATGGGCGATCCATCCGCACAACGATCGCTGGCTACTCAAAGCAAGCGAAGAAGCAAATGCGGTCGCGCGCTGGGTTGACGCCATCACGAAGTGATCGCTCTCACATTACACAAATTCCTTCTTCAGAACATCGATCTCTTTCTTGATCAAGCCACCGACGCGGTGCTTCGCGAGATAGACCTGTGAGGGACTCACACCGAGTTCGTCTTTCACTCTTTTGACATCCCAATCCTTAATCACGTAGGCGTGAAAAATCTGAAACTGCTTAGGCGAAACCAGTTTCTTAACCCGCTCGATCGCGACTTCGGAAAGATTGGTCCGCCATTCATTTTCCCACATTTGCTCGAGAACATCCTCCCCGTCCTCTCCCGCGAGGCGCTCAATCGTCGCGGTGTTTCGCATATCGCCGTCTCCACCCGGCGTTCCTCCCGATTGATTCATCGCCGCGGGATTCCGCTGCTTTTTCCGAAACTGATCCGCAATGCGCCAGCGGGTAATATTCATGAGCCAGGTCTTGAACGAACCCTTCGCAGGGTCGTATTTCTGTCCCTTCTTCCACTGCTTCGCCACCGAAAGAACCGTTTCCTGCACCACGTCAAAAGCCTCGTCGTGACTGAGACCGGATTTCGTGGAAACACTGAAAATGAGACGCCAGTAGGTTTGATAAAACTCATCCCAGGTCCGCTGGTCCTCCCAGTCGGCGAGCCGCTCAATCAGGCTCATACGGGTTGCTGCAAACTGTTGTTTCACGTCAGGTTTCTCCATCACGATCATAGTCTAAGGGAATTGGGGGAAATTGATAAATGCTTTTCGCTTCCCCATTCTACGGCGGCCTCCTAAAGTTCTTTCATGATTCGAATAGGAATAGTTGGGTGCGGCCGGATTTTAGCAGCTCACCTCGAGGGATATCGCCTCCTCAAAGAGGCCGGAGTCGAAGGATTTGAGATCACCGCGCTGTGTTCCCGGAAGGCGGAAGACGCTCAATCCTACGTAAAACGGGGGGCCGGACCACCTCAGCGCACCCCCGTCTCCAAAATCAAAGGCGATCCCCTTGCGGTCGGCGACGAATATCTCTCCGACTTCCAACCCGACACGAAAGTCGAAGTTTTTACCGATTATCGGGAAATGATCACTTCGGGAAAAATTGATGCAGTCAATGATTTTACGATTCACAGCCTGCACCACCAGATTGCGGCAATGAGCTTCGCTAACGGCCTTCACTTACTGTCTCAGAAGCCGCTCGCCGTCTCCATTGCAGGTGCTCGCCAAATGTGTGAACAAGCCGATTTCTCCGAGCTCACCTTCGGTGTCTTTGAAAACCTGCGATTCGCCGCCGGAGTGAGGCACCAGCACTGGGCCTTTTCCAAAGACGGTCCTGCGGGAGAACTGCAAATGGCGGTGATGGGAAATATTGGGACCTGGTGGGCTCCCGACCTCATCGTTGCGGAAACACCCTGGCGTCACGAACTTTCTCAAGGCGGCGGCATGGCCCTCGATCTCGGTCCTCATTTTTTCGACATGATCCGCTACATCGGAGGCAAAGAAGTCACCTCGGTGATGGCACAGACTCAGATTGCGGAACCGATTCGCTACTTTCTCCGCGACGGCGAACGCGTTCTCCCGATCGAGTGCGATGCTGACGACACCTTCTACGCGCACTTTGAACTCGAAGGAGGCGCCGCCGGGACGATGTTCGGGAGCTGGGCCGGCCATGGAACCAACACTGTCGTCGGGGAAGGTCCTGTCTTTTACGGCAGCAAGGGGCGGGTCACCGGCGATAAAATTCAACTCGACGGGGAAAAGCCACAATCCCTCAGCGCTCTCTACCGGGCCAACGCTCCGGAGGAGATGCAGAAACGCCACTTCCCTCTCGGGCTCACCAATGATTTCGCTCTTTCCCAACTCGACTGGCTCCGCGCCATCGAATCGGGGACCCAGCCCGAATGCTGCGGTCGCGAAGGTCTCCGCGATCTCGCCTGCGCCTACGCCGTCGTCGAGTCGAACAAAGCCGGTCGAAAAGTCACGGTCGAAGAAGTTGAAACCAATCAACTGAAAGACTATCAAACCCCCATCGACGAGCGATTTAATCTTTTATAATTTGGCAAGAGACTTCCCTGCCCCTTTGCCACTCGCTGGCGCTCGCCGCCACATAGAGATCCCAGCCTAAGTGGCGGCGAGCACCAGCGAGTGGACCAATAGCCCATCCGAACCTTTTACTTTTTACCTTTAACCTTTTACGCGCGCAGCGCCCCCCCATGAAACGCATCGCCACCCTCGGCCTCCATCACGACCACGTCTGGGGCAATCTCGAAGAACTGCAGCGAACCGGACAGGCCGAGCTCGCTGCCGCCGCTGACGAAGACCCGCAACTCCTCGCGCAGTATTCGGAAAAGTTCCCCGGGAAGACTTACCAATCCTACGAAGACCTCCTCGATAACGAAAGACTCGACGCGGTCTACATTTTCGCGAGCAACAAGCTCAGCGAAGACCTCACCGTGGCTGCCGCCGAACGCGGCCTTCACTGCCTCGTCGAAAAGCCCATGGCCGCGACGCTCGAAGGAGCGACCCGAATGAAATCCGCCGCCGAGAAAGCTGGCGTCAGGCTTATGATCAACTGGCCCTTTGCCTGGTGGCCGCAACTTCGTCACGGCATCGCGATGGCGCAGGCCGGAGAACTCGGACAACTCTGGCAGGTGAAATACCGCGCCGCTCATCAAGGTCCCGTCGAGCTCGGGTGTTCACCGCAATTCTGCGAATGGCTCTACGACGCCGAACTGAACGGAGCCGGAGCTCTGATGGACTACTGCTGCTATGGAGCCGTCCTCGCCGATGTTTTGTTAGGACGCCCCAACCGCGTTGACGGCATCAAAATCAGCACGGGACTCAAGCCCGATCTCAAACTGGAAGACAACGCCATTCTCGTCCTGAGCTACGACCACGCCCTCGCGACGACTGAAGCAAGTTGGACACAAATTGATAAGCTCACCTCCTACAGCACGACTCTCTACGGGAGCGAAGGCACCTTGCTTATCGCTCCCGATCACGGCGGATCCATCCAGCTCGCCAACGCAGAACATCCCGACGGCATTCGACTTGAGATTCCCGAACAACCCGCTCACCTTGAAAACGCGAGCACCCATTTTCTCGCCACGATCGACGATCCTGAACTGACGATTCATCCCCTCTGCGACGCCGAACACGGCTACGGATCGCAGTGGATTCTCGAAGAAGGAATTCGATCGGCGGGACGTTAAAAATCGAAAACCCTGTGACATCAGCACGCCCTGAATGCCTTTTGAAGAAAGGCATCTACCTCGCTCACAGCCGGGTGGATGCGTCTCGCCGAGACGCAGATCTCACGGATCGCCCACGACATTCTACCCATCGATCAATCCGCATTCAGCAGCTCTAACAATTCGTTCCTGATTTCAGGGACCATTCCGTTGTGCCCGGCACCGGGGACGGGATGAACCTTGATACGCTCTCCTGATTCATCCATCGCGGCGAGCGCCTCACTCATCGCGATTGGAATGAGCGTATCCCGATCACCATGAAAAATCGTTATGCGCACCTTCGACTCGCGGGCGAGCAACTCACGCACCGAACGCTCATTGTCGTAGTGATGACTGAGCAGCGCGGCAAGAAATCCTCCGAACTGCTTTTTCGCCATCGCTTTCATCGTCGTGAAAGGTGAGATCGCAATGACCTCGCTCATCCTATAGCGATTCGCAGTATCGAGGGCCACCGCCGAACCCAGCGAATGTCCGAACGCACTTGAACGGCTCGCGATTTGCTCCTCTGAAATCCCCCACTGCTCAGCCAGCACCGAAAACGCCCCGTCGACCGATTGTCGAATCCGATCAGGATTGGCGCGCCCTGCGTTGATCCCATACCCCGGGTAATCAAAGAGCACGTAGGCATGATTCTTTTCGGGATCGACCGCGCGAAGCAATTCAACCCAGTTCAGAGCCACCGAAGCATTGCCGTTAAAAAACCACCACACTTTATCGGGCGGAGCGGTCTGCGCCCGCTTCATCACATAGACGAACTGCTTCCGGCCACTCGATAGATAGGAATACCGATCCACTTTCTCGAACGCCTCCGCCTTCGAGTAGTAGCGCTGCGGATGATAAATAAGCTGACCTTGAAACACATAAATTGTCAGCACCGCGAGCAACACGATCACGAGGACGACGATGAGAAACATTTTCATGCCTCAGTCTTTCCGGCGAAAAACGGCGACGTGTCGGTCGACCGATTTCCCCGGCGTGGTGAGTTCACGGGTCTCCTCATTGAACTCGGTTTTGATCAACTCCCCTCCGAGGCGTTGAATCGCTTTGAGTGCGAGTGCGTGCTCTTTGTCAAAGTAGCTCGTGATGATGAGCCTGCCGTCATCCCCGACTTTTCCGAGGGCCTGATCAAAAATTTCCTCCCAGGTCTTGTCGGCATTCCAGTAATTCTGATGCCGCAAAAAGACGAGATCAAAGTCATCGCCCATCTCCCCGTGAGCATCGAGTTTGCTCGCGTCTCCAGTCAAAAAGTCGAATTCCTTTTCGATCCCGCGTTCTTCGAGAATCCGGCGTCCGCCGAAACGACGCTGCGCATCCGCGATTTCACGGGCGCGCATGTCCATTCCGGTGAGTTTGATCTTTTTCTCACCCTCACCTTTCAACTCGGCCACAAAATCGGTCAACGCCTCGGCCTCGTTGCAGGCCCCGCAGGCGAGATCAAGAATGCGGGCTTCTTCACGATTCTGAAGTCGACGGCGCACCGCATCGGCATCGCCCTTCGTCACCGAATGCAACATTCGGCGAAGACGGGCCATGTCTTCATCCAACTCCTCTTTAATCTGCTTACTCACCCTTTTTGTGATGGTGTTCTTTGTAGTGCTCTGCAAGAACATTCCGCCCAAAATCACCGTCGAAGTCGCGCCACGCCGCATGCACGTGATTCGCGTTGTTCTGGGTGTTTGCATACTCCAGAATGAAAGTCGGCCCCTGAACACGATAATAATGAGGCTCGCCCATTTTAATTCCACCGGCCCAGCCGAATACGATTTTATCCATCCCCGCCGCTTCAATCTTAGCGAGATCCTGATCGGCCACATCGGGACGAAGTCGGTGCACATAGACATCGATAAGCTGATCGAGAAGTTTCACCTGCGCTTCATTTAGATCGCCGTAGCCAATTCCCCCGTCACCGGGCGACTCAACTTTCGTTTTACCTTCGGTGAGAATTTCACGCGGAGCTTCATCCATCACCATCGCTTTCTTCCGCTGCTCTTCATCGAGCGCGGTCACGAGAGCACGGGCGACATCCTCTTCGTCAGCGAGGACGCGAAGTCCTTTCCGGGACCCTTCCGGCACCTTTCCGGGATTGGAAGCAAAAAAGATCGGAGTGCCCGAAACCACCTCGCCGTCAACGATCGTGAAATTGATCGAAAGGTGGTGTCCTTCAACACCCCAGCCCCATGCCTCCGAACCCGGCTCACCGTAGATGGAAACATAATACATCAAGGTATCCCGTTTCGGGTCCTGCTCCATTTCCCAGAGAACCTGTTCCAGGCTCATGATCTGGAGTGCCGTTGAAAATCCGTGATGGCTCAAGCCGGAACTGAGGAGAGCGTAGGCCAGATGACGCTGGTCACCCCGCATCTCCTTGAGCGGCAGGCCCTCTCGCACTCCATCGCCCTCGAAAGGGCGCGGAACGAAATACCAGTCCTCCCGCTCAGGCCCGTCCAGTTTATAGGTTGCCTTCGCTTTTTGTTCGTCATCAAGATTCTGGAGAAAGCTCTCTGCCGCTGCTGCCATTTCGCCGGCAGCATCGTGCGCGGAGGAAGAAGAGACCGACAAAGCCAGTAAGGCGGACAATAAAATGAAAAGTTGCTTCATAGGGGCGTAGTTAGCCAATGATTCCCCCCGGGGGCAAGAGCGGAATCAGGGTGACTTTGTAACCCTTTTCGGATCATCATCGTCTTCAAAAGAGGGCAAAGAGTTTTGCCGATAATGTTTTATTACGATACAAACCGGACAAGCTATCAGGTGGATACCGCGATTCCAGAGTCCGAATGGGTTAAACGCGCCAAAAGAGGCGACGAAGATGCCTTTGTGCACCTCGCGAAACAATACCACTCCAAAATCTGGAACACGGCCTCCCGCTACGCCCGCTCCAGGGCTGAGCTCGAAGACCTCACCCAGGACCTCCTCCTGAAAATCTGGAAGGGCCTCCCCACCTACCGGGCCAAAGCTCCTTTCGAACACTGGGTCATGACCTTGACCGTGCGCGGTTGCTACGATTTTCTGCGAAAGAACCGGAAACGCCGGGAGTCCGAACAACTCCTCGACCCGACCGCTCATTTTCAGGCGGTCGACGCCTCAACAGCTCAAATTCAATCGCAGGCCGAAGCATCGGAGGTCGTGGCCCTGCTTCTCGGGCAACTCGAGGCCAAAGATCGAACCATTATCACATTGCTCGACCTTGAGGAAAGAAGCATTCGTGAGACAGCGGAACTCACCGGCTGGAGCGAATCCAACGTCAAAGTTCGAGCGCATCGCGCACGGAAGAAACTGAAACTCATCTACGAAGAACTCAAACCTGAATTATGAGCGAGATCACTGATCCACTTTCCGACCTTTTTGAAAGGGCAAAAGAAACGCTGCCTTTTGGAGAAGCGAATGACCTCGGGCTGGAGGCGCGCCTTCGCGCCTCGCTAACCGACCGGGAATCCATCTTCGACTGGATCTCTGTCTTTTCGTGGCGCTTTTCAGCCACCTCCATCCCGCTTCTGATTACGGTCGCGGTCATTTACGCCCGGCAGCAGCAATGGGCGTTTCCGGAGGGTGCCGGCGATCTCGTCTTTCACTGGGCTGAGCTCCTCCCTCTTGGAATTTAAATTACCGTCTCTTTTTCCGAATGGGTAAGAAAACAAAATTCAAAGCAGGCTGCGGCGTTGCCTCCGTTTTTGGTGCGGGCTTCCTCTGCGGAGCCATCGCCCTGTTCATTATCATCGTCAAAATCATCCCGCTCAGCGAAGGCTGGAAGGACGAAGAATCGAAGGAGTTCGTCATCAACCATCTCGCCAACCGGTTGAAACTGACTGAAAAACAGGTTGAAGACGTGACGCCCATTGTTCGCAGCGCGTTGGACGAGCGCTATGCCCATCGCAAGGTCTACATCGAGGCCGACATCGAACTCACGAGACTCGCCTTTGAAGAGATGAAACCTTTCCTCGACGCCGGGCAACAGACGCGCGCGAAAAAGATGTTCGACGAGTGGAAAAAGGGGAAGAAGCGCTTTCTTCTCCCCCTCGAATAGAAATTAACGGATCGCGTTTACTCAGCGCCGGCAGCTTTCGGCTTGTTGAGAACGTCGTCTTTGGTGGATGCCACGACGGTCATGATCTCCCCGATCAATTTGTCGTCAACTTTGAGCTCCTTCAGAGACGCCGCAAGGTGCTCGGCGATGGCACCGAAATGCTCCTCGGTAAGATCGAGATCACGGTGAGCACGACGCATATCACGGCCTTCCCACGCCACCGGACCTCCGAGTGCCGCGCCGATGAATTCCTTCTGCTTCCGAATCTGAGCGTTCATATTGATATCTTCGAAAAGATAGTTCACACGGTCATCAGCGAGAACCTTTGTGTAGAAAAGATCAACCGTCGCATCAATCGCCGCCTGTCCACCGACACGCGCAAAAATGCTTTCAGGATCTGCCTTTTTCACTTCCTCTGCAGAGGCAGCTTGAGGATTAAAGAGAGCAGCGAAAGAAGCTGTCAGGAGAGTCACGGCAAGAATATTTTTGAACATAACAATTGGATTTAGGATTGAATTTTAAGATGTAGTTCAAATACATCTTTAAGTCAACGCCGGTATTCCGGATTTGGATTCAGGACGCCGGCGCACTCACGTATCTTCTCCCGGCATCCGCGCAGGACACAAAAAAGCGGGAGCAAAAGCCTCCCGCTAAGTGGAAGTAACACTTCCCCGCGCTTTAAAACGCCGACCTGGTTTGAAAACCGGAAACGGCCTTTAAATCACTTATGAGCGTCGACGATTGCCTGCAATTCGCCACGCTTAACGCCTGCGGGAGCATTCACCTCTGCAAACTTGGCACGGGCTGCAGCAGCCTGCTCAACTGTAACGGCGGGAGCAGTGTTGCCCCAGCTGTTCCGAACGTAGGTCAAAACCGCAGCCAGTTTCTCATCATCGAGTCCGGCACCGAGAGGAGCCATCATGCCCATGTAATCCATGTTCTCTTTCGCGATTCCTTTCAGAACAACGAGAAGCGGGATATCCGGATCACCGAGGAGCGTTTCAGAACCGTGAAAACTCGGAGCCATGAGAGCAGGACCCGCCTTGAGACCGGCACCATCGGGACCGTGACAGGCCGCGCACATTGCGTAGGAAGCCTGGCCCATTGCCATCACCGCGGGATCAATCGCAGCGGCAGGAGCCTCAGGTGCAGCGGCAGGAGCCTCCGCAGCAGCTTCTTTTGTCGCAGGAGCAGGGGCGTCCGTTTTGGCAACTTCAGCAGGAGCAGCCGCGTCAGCAGCAGGAGCAGCAACCGGAGCAGCGGCAGCGACCACTTCTTCCGGCTTAACCGGCTCCTCGCGGACACCTTTAACAAAAGCAGCCCCTACGATTCCCAACATGACAATCAATGCCAGTGGAACCAGGACAAGAAATACGTTTCCGACAATGGAAACAATGGGACTGTTCGATTCGTGTGATTCGTCGCTCATAGCTGGGGAAAAAAGCCTTTTTTCGGCGGAAGTCAACGCGAATAGCGTATCCGCCTCCGTCTATTCGTACGCAGGATTCAGTCAGAGGGGTTCAAAATTCCCTTCCCGCGGCAGAATCCCCCGATTCAAGGGAGAGAGGGACGCACCTCAAGTCCTTCAGAATCGCTCGGGTACTGGGCTTCGTGCGCTTCAAGCGAGGCTATTAATCCCTTCATCATTCGCGTCAGTTCTGCGGGATGAGATTCAGCGAGATTCTTCGACTCGTAGGGATCTTCCGCGAGATTGAAAAGTTGATAGTGACCGCCCTCGAACTGAATAAATCCACCTGAGGTGGGAATCCCGGGAAGCGCGTGGTAAATCACCTTCCAGTCACCATCTCTCCACGTTGTGAAGTAATTGCTGCGATGAACTCCGTGGGGATAATGCATCAGAAACCGCTCCTCCCGCGAATCATCAGCCCTGCCGGTGAGAAGCGTCTGCAACAACTCACCATCGACGGGATGACCTTCGGGAGCCTTTGCTTCCGCAACCTGCAAAACAGTCGGAAAAAGATCTGTGACATTGGCGACTTGATCCTGAATCGCCCCTTTTGGAATCACGATTTGCTGCTGCAGCGGGTTTTCAGGATCGACCTTTGCCCAGGCCGCGATGAACGGCACTCGCATCCCGCCTTCATAATGGGCCCCTTTTTTGCCGCGAAGCGGAGCCGCACAGGCAACTTCGTGCTGATCCCCGAGAGGCGCATCGCTGCCGTTGTCACCGAGAAAAAAGATCAGGGTATTTTCCGCAATTCCAAGCGCTTCAAAATGATCGAGCATATCTCCGAGTGATTTGTCCATTCCCTCGACGAGAGTCGCAAAAGCCTGCGCAGCCACCGGCTTCCCCGAATCCTTGTAATGCTCTGCAAAACGCGGATCGGATTCGAACGGGGCATGCACCGCATAGTGGGAAAAATAGAGATAAAACGGCTCCTCCGCTTTCACCGTCTCAGAAACCCGCTTTTTCGCCTCCAGCGTCAGCGCCTCGGTCAGGAATGTCTCTGTGCCATGGTAGGCGTCGAGATGCGGCACCGAATGATGGGCACGTTTAGTGAGCGCCCCGTAGCCCTTTTCCCCATAATAGCTGCCCGGCGCACCAAACGAAGCACCGGCGACGTTGACATCAAAGCCCAGATTCAATGGTTCCTCCCCTTCGTGATCGTTAGGCCCGAAGTGCCCTTTCCCGACATGAATCGTGCGATAACCAACCTCTGAGAGCAGACCCGGAAGGGTAATGTCCCCCTTTTCGAGTCCGGCCCAGTCCCAGTCCGCCGGTCCGTGGGCACCCGCATTGTCGGTGCGGGGGTTGATCCAGTTCGTGGCGTGATGTCGCGCCGCGTTCTGACCGGTCATGATCGAAATGCGAGTCGGGGAGCACACGCTCATGGCATAGAACTGATTAAAACGAATCCCCTGCGCAGCGAGGCGCTCCATCGAAGGGGTTCGGTAAAATTCATTGAGAGGATGCTTCCGGGGCTCCCCGTTTTCATCGGTAAGGAATGGGACCGACGTATCCATCACACCCATATCATCGACAAGAAAGACGACGATGTTCGGCTTCTCCGCGCCGTTGAGGCCGGTAAAAAGTAACAGCGTAACGGCGATCAGCAGAGGCAGTTTTTTCTTCATTATTCTCCCATCGTATCGCCTTCACTTTCAAATTCCAACGCGGCATGAGAACGGATTCAAGTGAGGGCCCGGCTCGGAAACGGTCGATTTCTACTTCCCGAATTCGGCCGTGAATGTCACTGTATAGAACCTTATGAAAGCGCTCGCCTACTTTTTAATCATCCCGGCTGCGATGATTCTCGATTTTGTTCTCGCGACGAATTTCGGCTTTTATCAACGCTATCCCATTCTCCCCCTTCTCCTCATTGTGACAGGGCTCTTCTTTCTGATCAGGCTGCTCTTCAGGAAATTCACCGTCCTCCGACTTTTTCTCGCATTGGCAGGACTGACACTGTCCGGATTCTACGGGTGGTGGGTTGTCAGCTACTCGACCTACCCTGCTCTCGAAAACACCGTCGCCATCGGAGCGCAGTCAGACGTGATGTCGCTGGAACTGAATGATTCCGCCGGCGAGACGCGAACCCTCAGCGAAATCCAGGGAGATTCCGCAGCGATCATGCTCATTTTCTACCGCGGTTACTGGTGCCCCTACTGCATCTCGGAATTGGCACACATTCAAACCGGCAAAGCGCTCTTCGATGAGGCGAATGTCGCTCTCGCTGCCGTCACCGTTGACGAAGGCGAAGCCCTCAAACTGGCCAAAACAAAAGCGTCCGCTGACTTCCCGATCCTTTCTGATAACGAAGGCAAACTCATTGATGTCTTCGGCCTTCGCCACAAAGGAGGGAATGCCATCGACGGATCAGACATCAGCCGCCCCGCGATCATTGTGCTCAATCGCGAAGGGAAATTAATCTACTCGGAGTACACCGACAATTATCGCGTGCGCCCTTCCCCGAAGAAGCTCGCCGCGAATATTACGGAAAGGCTCAAGCAGTAGAAACTCGCGTATACCAATGACGGAATCTAAAGCTCCGGGATTGAGCCCTGTTCTCCCCTCTGAAGCAGAGTCGGTCGAAGCAATGGCCCGCGCAATCTGGCCGGCAGTCTACTCCGGGATCATTTCCGCCGCGCAGATCACGTACATGCTCGACTGGATGTACACACCCGAAACGATTCGGACCGAAATCGAAGAGAAAGGCGTTTCCTGGTTTTGGATTGAATCGGCGAATGAACGCGTCGGCTTCGCCGCCGGCGGACCGCTCACGGAGGATGGTAACTATCCGCTGCACAAAATCTATCTCCTGCCGGAAGTTCAGGGAACCGGGCTCGGCAGCCTGACCATGAACGAGCTTTCCGCCCGCGTGAAAGCGCAGGGTGGAAAACGCATTCGCCTGCGGGTGAATCGCGGGAACACGGTCGCTTTGGACTTTTACGGGAGAAACGGATTCAAACTCATCAAAATGGACCGGGCTGATATCGGGAGCGGCTTCGTTATGGATGACTGCCTCCTCGCCAGAGATCTCTGATCCCCCGGCATTGCTGACCCGCGCTACTTTTTCCCGGCTGCCAGCTTTTTGCCCTCGGCAATATAATAGGTCAACGCGTCGAGCATCTTTTTCGCAGGATTCACCGCGAGACGGAACTGATCGATGACGTCTCCACGAGTGCGGTGAAGGACAACCGGAGCATCCGTGCTTCCGTCGACAAACACCTTCCAGGTTTCATAAGATGGATTCTCGAAAACGACACCCACCTCATTTCGACCTTGATCTCCCGCGCTTTCGATCGCCCCCGCTAAATGGCTCTGAAGCGTTTCAGCCTGTTCAAGAGTCAGGAACATGGAGGCACCTCCCGGCTTTTCCATTTCAGCAGGCACGAAGGGAACAATCAGGGAAACCCACACGAGCACACCGGAGTTCTCATCCGATTTCGCCTGAAGGTAAGTGTATCCGACGATATCGTAGCCATCCTGACGAAACGGCGAAGGATCCCCGATTCGGGTGCTCCCGTTTGCGACCGTCTCCGTAATCGACGGATCAAAGGTGTCATCGTCAGGGTTCCAGTCAGCGAAACAGTGGCTGGTAAAAAGAAGGCAAATCGAGAGGAGTGCAGAAGAACATTTCATGTCCCCACTTTAACTCAACCGCGGAACAAATTTCAAGTGAGGGGTATTCATTCCACCCTTCTTAACAAAACAGGGGAAGCCTCCATTGCGCAGGAAAGAATTTTCTCTAGCCACAGCGACATTGAAACGCAACAATGGAGAGGTGTCGAAATCAGGGGAAAAGGAATGGCTTTTAGAGTTGCGGATCGAATTGGATCCCGCTGCCGAAAAACTGTGTGAACTGGCCCGGTCAATCTCGACATACAAGTTTGATTCCTCTCCGGAATCAGTTGCCTCGATCAAAGCCGACATCAAAAAGCTCGTAGCAGAATCGAAGCTTTTTCATGATGACCTCGCGAGCTGGTTCTGCACCGAGGAGGAGATCGATCCGGAGACGTTTCGCACCAGAATGCGGAAATCACGCCACGATGCGAGGAACCGTCTCAACCATCTTTTTGGTGCTGTTCAGCTCATCGAAATGTCGTGCACCGACGCCGTGCTCTCCGGATTGATTCTCGACATGGTGGCCCAGCTCGAAGTTTGCCTTTCCCTCGTCGACCGAACCCAGGAGGAACCCATCCCCGGAAAATTTGCCCCGATCGGGAACTCAGCCTACGAAGTGGTCATCAGTGACGAAGCGATCGGAAGTAAAATTCTGGTGGCGGATGACGATCCTGAAAACCGCTCCATTCTGGAGCGTCTTCTCAGTCCCTGCGGATTCGAAATGGAATTCGCAGTCAACGGGAAGCAAGCCGTCGAGATGATGGGAACGACCTCTTTTGATGCCGTCCTCCTCGATATCCAGATGCCGGAAATGGATGGCTTTGAAGTGCTTGCTGCCCTGCGTGAATCCGGTCAACTCCGCCAAACCCCTGTCATCGTCGTTACCGGCCTCCAGGAGGAACAGGATGCGGTTCGCTGTATTGAAATCGGTGCCGAAGATTTTCTCTCACGACCGATTCGCCCCGCCCTCCTCATGGCGAGACTCAATGCCAGCCTCGAGAAGAAACGACTCCGCGAAAAAGTCTTCGAACAACACTTCACTCCGGAACTGGCAAGGGAACTCGCGAGAAATCCCGACCCGATGAAGATGCAGGCGAGACAGGCGGAAGTCTCCGTCATGTTTTGCGACATCCGTCGTTTCTCCGCAATCAGCGAACGCCTCGGCCCCTCCCAAACGGTGGACTGGCTCAGTGGTGTCATGGGGGAATTTTCCACCATCGTAATCAACCACGGCGGAGTGCTCGTTGACTACACCGGCGACGAACTCCTCGCGATGTGGGGCGCCCCTAACGAACAACCCAATCATGCCGAGCTCGCCTGTAAAGCTTCCCTGGAAATTCTCGCAAGCCTTCCCGGTATCAATGATAAATGGCGACCCATCGTCGATGCCGAAACCGAAGTCGGCATCGGCGTAAACACCGGCGAAGCACTCGTCGGCAATATCGGTACGCACCGGAAATTTAAATACGGCCCGCTCGGCACAACCGTGAACCTCGCGAGCCGCGTCCAGGGTGCTACCAAGTTTCTGAGAACCTCACTTCTCACAACAGGAAGAACCGCATCCAAATTGCCGAAAGAACTTCGCGGTCGTCGCCTCTGCCAGGTTCGCGTTCAAAACATCAACGCACCGGTAAACCTCTACGAACTCCAGATCGAAGCCTCGACCGAAGCGGACCGCAATCTTGCCGCTCAATATGAGCTCGCACTCGACAAGTTCGAGGAGGGAAATTTCCGCCGTGCCTCAGCGCTCCTCGGAGACTTTCTTCTTTCCGTTCCTCACGACGGGCCCGGGCTGCAACTCATGTCCCGCGTCGTCAATGCGATGCTCAATGACGAGAGCGCCGGCGGCGTAAATCCCTTCTCGCCGATCTGGACCCTGCCGGGAAAATAAGGTCCTTCCGGAACCCGGAAATTCCCAAAACCGACTCCTGCGGTGATTTAGGAAATGAACGATTCAATAGTTGAATTTGTTTAACTTATCCTAAATACTGTAACTTCACCATCCCTCAAAATTATGGCTGCCGACTACAACGAAGAGCACATCCGTTCACTGGACCCGCGAGAACACATCCGCCTGCGACCCGGAATGTACATTGGCAAACTCGGAGACGGAACTTCCCCGGACGACGGCATCTACATCCTCCTCAAAGAAACGATCGATAACTGCATCGATGAATTCGTGATGGGGAACGGAAAACAAATCGACATCGAGATCGAAGACAAGTTCGTGCGGGTTCGCGATTACGGTCGCGGCATTCCACTCGGCAAGTTGAAGGACTGCGCCTCCATCATCAACACGGGCGCAAAATACGACAGCGAGGCCTTCAAGAAATCCGTTGGACTCAACGGAGTCGGCATCAAAGCGGTAAACTTCCTTTCGAGCTTTTTCGAGATTCAGGCCTACCGCGAAAAGAAGACCATGGCGATCGAGTTCTCAAAAGGACTCCTCGTCGAGGAAATGAAAAAGCCCGACAAGTCGAGCGAAGCGGACGGCACCGTCGTCGCGTTTGAACCGGACGAAGAGATCTTCGGCACCTACAGCTGGAATCTCGGATTCGTCGAGACGATGCTTCGCAACTATTCCTATCTCAACACAGGTCTGACACTCAGCCTCAACGGAAAGAAATTTAAATCGAAAAACGGGCTCCTCGATTTGCTCAGCGAAACCCTCGAAGGAAGTGACCCGCCGATTTACCCCATCATCCACATTGCAGACAACGACATCGAAGTTGCCTTCACTCATACCGAACAAACCGGCGAGGAGATTCACAGTTTTGTGAACGGACAACACACCACGATGGGCGGCACTCACCAGGCCGCCTTCCGCGAGGCGATCGTCGCCACTTTCCGAAACCACTTTAAAAAGCAATTCGATGCCGCAGACATTCGCTCAGGCATCGTCGCCGCGGTCAGTGTCAGAGTGGAAGACCCCGTTTTCGAATCCCAGACCAAAACAAAACTGGGCTCTACCCACATGGCTCCGGGCGGCGAAACGATCCGGACTTTTGTTGGAAATTTCATCGGCCTTCACTTCGACAACCAACTCCACCGCAAAAAGGAAATCGCCGATGCGATGCTGGAAAAAGTCCAGCGCTCCGAACACGAGCGCAAGGAGATGAAAGGCATCAAGAAGCTCGCCCGCGAACGCGCGAAGCAATCCAAAGTGCACAACAAAAAGCTGCGTGACTGTCGTGCCCATCTCAATTCGAAGCACAAGCTCGCGCTCGACTCCACCCTCTTCATTACCGAGGGTGACTCCGCGAGTGGTTCCATCACCAAGGCCAGAAACGTCGATATTCAGGCGGTCTTCTCGCTTCGTGGCAAACCGCTCAACTGCTACGGAATGAGCCGTAAAGTTGTCTACCAAAATGAGGAATTCAACCTCCTCCAGGCAGCACTTGGAATCGAAGACGACCTCGAAGGGCTTCGCTACAACAACGTTGTTCTTGCCACCGATGCCGATGTCGACGGGATGCACATCCGCCTTCTCGCAATTACCTTTTTCCTCCAGTTCTTTCCCGACCTGCTCCGCGAAGGTCACCTCTACATCCTCGAGACTCCGCTTTTCCGTGTGAGAAATAAAAAAGAGACCCGCTACTGCTACACCGAGGAGGAACGCATCGAAGCCCTCGCTGAAGTAAAGAATCCGGAGATCACACGATTCAAAGGACTCGGTGAAATTTCCCCCGACGAGTTCAAATTCTTTATTGGTGACAATGTCAGGCTCGCGCCTGTCCTCATGCCTCCGAAACCGAAAATGATTCAGGATCTCCTCGCGTTCTACATGGGGAAAAACACACCGAAGCGTCAGGAGTTCATCATCAAGAACCTCAAGGTCGAAACAGATATTATTGACGACCCCGACGAACCCGCTGTCGATGTGGAGGAAGAGGCGGCAGCGGCATAGTCGCAAGGGAACCTTTTTCTTTTTCTCAATCCTTTTCTAAAAACCAAACATTGCCGGCTTCCGTCCCGCGGACTTTTGAGGAGATAAAGATAAAGAAAAAGAAAAAGTTAAGGATTAAGAGTCAAAAATCGAGCACCCACAATGACCACATCATTCGATCACGAAAAGTTGACCGTGTATCAGCGTGCGATCGAATTTTCGAACTGGGTCTCAATTCCACTCGAGAAACTACCAAAATCGACAGCGCTCTGGAGTCAACTGGACCGCGCTGCCACCTCAATTCCCCTAAATATTGCAGAAGGAAACGGAAAATGGACAGCTAAGGACCGTGCTAAGTTCTTCGACATTTCGAGAGGCAGCACGCTTGAATGCAGTGCTATTCTCGATGTCGCAGTTGCCAGAGGCCTGCTGACGACAAATGAAATTACCACGGGAAAAGAAATATTACTTCAAATCGTCAAGATGCTGGTTGGCCTTACAAAATGCATCTCTCCAGACCGCAATCTGGAACGCGGCTCATCCACTGTAGGTGAACCGACACCTCCCGAATCAAATACCAATTACTAACTCCCGCGCCCACTCCCCCTTTATCTTTTTCTTTATCCTTATCTTTTTCTAGCGACCTCACTTCGACGGCTTCCGCCCTCAGCATCAGATGAAGAAAAAGAAAAAGAATCAAAGCTAAAATTCAGAGATTTTTATGGAAGACAATTCTTCACCAATTCAAGGCATGTATTCAGAATGGTTTCTGGATTACGCCAGCTACGTCATTCTTGAACGCGCCGTTCCCCACATCAACGATGGACTGAAACCGGTGCAGCGACGCATTCTTCATTCTCTCAAAGAGAAAGACGACGGCCGCTTCAACAAGGTCGCGAATATTATCGGTCATACGATGCAGTATCACCCTCACGGTGATCAATCGATCGGCGACGCCCTCGTCAACATGGGGCAAAAGGAAATCGTCGTCGAAACGCAGGGAAACTGGGGAAATATCCTCACCGGCGACTCCGCCGCCGCCGCGCGATACATCGAAACACGCCTTTCAAAATTCTCCAACGAAACACTCTTCAACGCCAAGACCACGACCTGGGCGGCGAGCTACGATGGACGAAACAAAGAGCCCGTGACTCTCCCCTCCAAGTTCCCTCTCGTTCTCGCCCACGGCGCGGAAGGTATCGCGGTGGGACTGGCCTGCAAAATTCTCCCTCACAATTTCAATGAACTCATCGATGCCTGTATCGCCGTTCTCAGAAAACAGCCGTTCGAACTGTTTCCGGATTTTCCTCAGGGAGGTATCGCCGATGCATCGGACTACAACGATGGACTCCGCGGCGGCAGGGTTCGGGTGCGCGCCCGTATCGAGCGGGTCAAGGCAAGACAGCTTGTGATTCGGGAAGTCCCCTTCGGAACCACCGCAACCAGCCTTTGCGATTCGATCCTCAAAGCGACCGATCAGGGCAAGGTTCGCATTTCCAAAATCGAAGACTGCACCGCGGAGAATGTGGAGATTCACGTCTTCCTCCCTGCCGGCACCGACACCGACCAAACTCTCCAGGCACTCTATGCCTTCACCGATTGCGAAGTAAGCATCTCCCCCAACTCCTGCGTTATTCAGGACAACAAGCCGAAGTTTCTCGGCGTCTCTGACATCCTCAGACACAATGCGAGGCAGACCCGTGATTTGATCAAGCAGGAGCTTGAGATCAAACTCGGAGAGCTTCAGGAGAAATGGCATTTCTCGAGTCTCGAAAAAATCTTCATCGAGAAACGCATCTACCGTCGCATCGAAGAATGCGAAACCTGGGAAGCAGTCATCGAGGAAATCTGGACCGGGTTGAAACCTTACCTCAAGATGTTCCACCGGGAAGTCACCGAGGAAGACATTGTTCGACTCACCGAGATCAAGATCAAACGCATCTCAAAATTCGACTCCTTCAAAGCCGACGAACTCCTCCGCGGACTCGAAGACCAGATCAAAGAGACAGAGAAGAACATCAAGAATCTAACTCGCTTCACGATCAAATGGTTTGAAGGAATCAAAGAGCGCTACGGAAAAGATCGCCAACGCAAAACCGAATTGACCACTTTCGGTCGTGTCGATGCAAAGCAGGTCGTCGTCGCAAATGACACACTCTACGTCAGCCGCAAAGAAGGGTTTGCAGGCTACGGAATGAAACGGGACGAAGCGGTCATGAAATGTTCACGCATGGATGACGTGATCGCTTTCTCACGGGATGGAACAATGCGCGTTGTCAAAGTCGCTGAAAAAGTGTTCATTGGTAAAGACAATTTACATGTAGCTGTTTTCAACCGTGAAGAACCCAAATACTACAACATGATCTACCGCGATGGACGCGGCGGTCGAGCCATGGTAAAACGATTCCAGGTTGCAGGTGTAACACGGGAAAAACTTTACGACCTCACCGGCGGAAAAGCAGGAACGAGAGTTCTCTGGTTCAGCGAACACGATACCGAAGAAGACTCCAATCTCATCGTCCGCGTACATCTCAAATCAGATCTCAAACTACGCAATTTTCAAATCGACTTCCGCTTTGCCGATATCGCAATCAAAGGGCGCGCGGCAAAAGGAAACATCCTGACAAAGAACCCTGTCGACAGGGTTTCCCGAATCGCGAAATCAGAGCAGGAAGAAATCGAAGAAGCTGCTGGCATAGATAGTGCAATAGATCCTCCAAAAAAGCTTGAGCCGCCCCGAAAGGCAGCGTCCGAGACAACCAAAAAAAAAATGAGTAAAACAGCCGTCAAAAAAAAGGCAGCTTCTAAAAAGAAGACTGCAGCCAAAGGTGCAACTGCCAAAAAGGCAGCTAAAAAGAAAGCCGTAGCGAAAAAAGCTCCTGCCAAAAAAGCAGTGAAGAAAAAAGCTCCCGCTAAGAAGGCCGCACCTAAGAAGAAAGCCCCGGCCAAGAAGGCACCAGCCAAGAAGGCGGCTCCTAAAAAGAAAGCTCCTGCTAAAAAGGCCCCGGCGAAAAAGGCTCCTGCCAAAAAAGCGGCGAAGAAGAAAGCAGTAACTAAGAAGGCCGCGCCTAAGAAGAAAGCCGCAGCGAAAAAAGCTCCTGCTAAGAAAGCTGCAGCAAAAAAGGCTCCCGCTAAGAAAGCGCCGGCTAAAAAGGCAGTGAAGAAAAAAGCAGCAACGAAGAAGGCAGCGCGGAAACGCTAGGTCTTTGGCTCGAATGCCAAAAAACATCGTCATTACAGGCGTCTCTCGGGGGCTTGGCCGCGCCATGGCCCTCGAGTTCGCCGGACGTGGTCACCGAATCTTCGGTGGAGCCCGCGACACCGCGGCAATCAAATCACTCTCCGATCAGCTGGGCGGAGATCACTTTTTCTCCGGACTGGATGTCGCGGACGAAAGTTCAGTGAAGTTTTTTGCAGAGGAAACGCTTTCACGAATCAAGTCTCCCGATCTGCTCATCAATGCAGCAGCACTCATCAATGAACCGGCCCCGCTCTGGGAAGTTTCCACTGATGAATTCTCCCAACTCATGGAAGTGAACCTCAGCGGCGTTCACCGTCTCATCGCAGCGTTCACCCCTTCAATGATCTCCGCCGGCAGAGGGGTCATCGTCAATTTCTCGAGCGGATGGGGACGCTCAACCTCTCCCGAAGTGGCTCCTTACTGCGCCACTAAATGGGGCATTGAAGGGCTCACTCAGGCCCTCGCACAGGACCTTCCGCCCGGACTTGCCACTGTCGCTTTCAACCCCGGTATTATCGACACAGCGATGCTGAAGAAATGCTTCGGCGAAGAAGCGAGCCATTCCCCCGGCCCCGAACAATGGGCCGATCTCGCCGTCCCCTTTCTCGAGGCGCTCGACTCCAGCGACAACGGCCAGTCACTGACCTGCCCGGGAATGTAAGTCCCGACTGCGATGCGGGCGTCGATCCTAATTTGCACGCCGATACTTTGATGGCGGCAATCCCGTGAGCCGCTTAAAGACCACCGTCATCTGTTCGGGTTCATTGAAGCCGCACAATTCGGCGACGAGTGAGATAGGATGATTTGTCTCTGCAAGAAGTCGCTTCGCGTGATTCACCCGCAACTGGCAGAGCATTTCCCAGGGCGTGCAACGGTAGTGCTCCCTGAATTTTCGCTCGAGGGTTCGCCGCGCAACCCTCAGATCCGAACACAACGTGGTCACATTGACAGGATCCTGAAGCCGGTCAGACAAATACGACATGGCGCGGCGGAGCATCACATCATCAACCGAAAAGTGATTGGCCGAATGCCTCAGAATCACTCCGCCCGGCGGGACGAGACGAGGTTCCAGCAAAACATCCCCGGTTCCCGAGAGAAGGTCCTGCATCGACATTCCCACCACTTCCCCTATCGCATTCCACGGAATCGAAACGCTCGACAACATGGGGTGCGTCAGACCGCAAACCAGTTCATCGTTATTCGCCCCGATCACTGAAACTTCATCCGGCACCTTGATCCCGAGTTGCTGACAGGCTCCGCAAAGGTAGCGACCCAGCGGATCGTGCACCGCGAAAATTCCGATCGGCCGGGGCAGTTCCGCGAGCCACTTTCGCAACGCCTCACTGGGCCGGACAAACGACTCACTGTAACGGGTGTCCTCAAAACCACTCTCCGTATGAACCGTGACGGTTCCCTCTTTACCCACTCGATCAGAGAAACCCTTAATTCGCTGATCCGAATACGGCTGCCCGTTTCCGAGACAGGCAAAATGCCGCAGTCCTGACTGCTGCAACGCACGCGCCGCCTCTCTCCCTACAGCTTCGTCGTCCACATCAACACTGACCACCCCGGGATACTGAAAATCAGTATCGACAATCACCGTCGAAATCCCCGGCACCATCGCAAGAAGTGATTCTGTCTTCTCGGGCAGCCACTCTGTGATGAGTCCGTCCGGCTCGAGGTCATTCAGCAGACGCTCAAGCTCCTCTTTGGGACGGTGAATACTCACAATCCGGAAATCGAGATCCCGCCTCACAAAGGGCATCAATGAAGGGGTGAGCCGTCTCAGAAAGACCTCTGACATGACAATAGCAACCTGATGACTCATTCTATCCTTTGACGCAAATCAACAGAATATACACGCATTTTGCGGTTTTCGCTTTCTGAACTTGCCCTAAACTGATCGCCCCTTGTAAAACGCCCCCCGGCAAAATTCCATTTAAAGAACATGCAATACTTCAACTGCGACAAAATTCAGTTCGAGGGCCCCTCCTCGAAAAACCCGCTCTCATTCAAACACTACAACGCCGATGAGCTCGTCGGTGGAAAGTCGATGAAAGACCATCTTCGTTTCGCCGGTGCCTACTGGCACATCATGCGGAACGATCTCTCCGATCCCTTCGGTGCCGGCACGGCTCAGATGCCCTGGGATGACGGAAGCAACTCCGTCGAAAATGCACTCACCCGCGTGGATGTCTTTTTCGAGTTCCTCGACAAAATGGGAATCGAGTACTACTGCTGGCACGACCGCGACATCGCTCCTGAACTCAACGATCTCAAAGCCTCTTCCGCCGCTCTCGACACCGTCGTTGCCCGGCTCAAAGAAAAGCAGAACGAAACCGGAGTGAAGTTGCTCTGGGGAACCGCCTGCCTTTTCTCCCATCCCCGCTATTCGCAGGGAGCGGCGACTTCACCTGACGCCAATGTCTACGCATACGCCGCTGCGCAGGTGAAAAAAGCAATGGAAGCGACCAAAGAGCTCGACGGTCTCGGCTACACTTTCTGGGGCGGTCGCGAAGGCTACGCGACCCTGCTCAACACGAACATGAAACGCGAGATCGATCACCTCGCCGCCTTCCTTCACATGGCGGTCGATCACGCGAAGAAGATCGGCTTTGAGGGACCATTCTACATCGAGCCAAAGCCACGCGAACCTTCAACGCACCAGTACGACAGCGACGCCGCAGCCTGTTTGAACTTCCTCCGTGAATACGATCTCATGGATCGCTTCCGCCTCAACATCGAAACGAACCACGCCACCCTCGCCGGTCACACCATGGAGCACGAGCTCACTGTTGCGGCGAATGCGGGCATGTTAGGCAGTATCGATGCAAACCGCGGTGACACCCTCATCGGATGGGATACCGATCAGTTCCCGACCGACATCCACCTCGCGACTCAGGTCATGCTTGTGGTTCTGGAAATGGGCGGACTCACCACCGGCGGTCTGAACTTCGATGCAAAACGCCGCCGTGAATCTCACGAGCCAATCGATCTCGTTCACGCCCACATCGGCGGAATGGACGCCTTCGCACGCGGCCTGAAGATCGCTCATGCAATTCGCGAAGACGGACGTCTCGCGAGCTTCGTCGATGAGCGCTACAGCTCCTTCGACAAAGACATCGGCGCCAAAGTCGAATCCGGCCAGTGCAGCTTCGAAGATCTCGAAGCCTTCACTTTGGCCAACGGCGAGCCCACCGTTGCAAGCGGTCGTCAGGAGATGCTCGAGAATCTCGTGAACGAGTTTCTTTAACCCCCGCAGGGTGATCCAACCCTGTCAGGTGTGAGACTATACCCTGTATGGTCTCACACCACTCCCTATCGGGTCGACCACTCAGACCCACAGGCTCTCTTTATCTTTATCTTTTACCCCACTCGCAAGCTCGGCTCAGAGGCACTACCGGAGATTAAGAGTAAGATAATGAAAAAGAAAAAGAACTGAGGCCCCGCCGCCTACTTGAGGCGCTCCCTCACGATCACCGGCAAACGCCTGTCGGCAGCGTTAACGATTTCAATGCTCACATCGTTGCTCAGCTTCGGCCCCGGCGTGCTGCGACCGCCCTCGATTTGCGACTTGAGAAGAGCAACCATTTTTTCGACTCGGTCAGGGTACTCGGCCGCAAGGTTGTTGTCCTCGTGTAGATCTTTGGAAAGGTCGAAGAGCTGCACAAAAGGAGCTTTCAGCAAATCAGGATCCGTCAGCCTTCCCTCAAACTGATCCAATGCCTTCTCCCAGGCATCCGTGGGCGTGGGTTCGTTACCGGCGGCATTCGGAGACTTCGGCGGAACGCCGCTACCGGGACAGAGGCACAGTTTCCAATCGCCTTCACGAATCGCGAAGTGGATCACCGACTCCATGATTAAATCTTTTCGGGCGCTCTCGCCTTTCGGGTCACGTAGCAGTTTCGCAAAACTAATCGAATCAGGCCCTTGTTCACCTTCCAATTCGATATCGGTTAGATCAGCGAAAGTCGCCATGAGATCGCTCATGCTCAGAAGCGCATCGCAGGTTTCACCTTTAGGAACAACCTTCGGCCATCGCGCAATGAACGGGACACGCAAACCACCTTCGTAGATCGAAAATTTGTATCCACGATGCGGGCCATTGGAATAGTGTCCCATCTCTTCAATTCGGCTGATCTGGTCAGGAGTCGATTTGAGAAGGTTTCCCGCATACGAAGCGGGACCATGGTCCGAGGAAAAGAGGACGAGGGTATTTTCATCGAGGCCTTTCGCCTTCAGCGCATCCATGACCCGCTTCACCGAATGATCCACCTCCATTACAAAATCGCCATAGACGCCCAGCTCGCTTTTCCCCTGCCAATCGACACCGGGACTGGTCGGCGTATGGGGCGCTGTCAGGGCAAGCATGAGAAAGAACGGCTTCCCGGTCGTCTGTTTTTGAAGGTAACTTTCAGCCTCCTTATACAAGGTCTCCAGAACCTCGTGATCTTCGAAGTCTTTCTCCGCAGGCCCGACCCGATTGAAAGCGCTCCAACCTTTCTCCGCCGTGATCTCCCCCTGCCAAACATGATTCCGCGCAAAAGCGTAGGGAAACATGTCGAGCGATCCGGGGAGGATGAAACTTTCGTCGAATCCAAATTGCTTCGGTCCATATTTCAATGGCTTCGTAAAATCGACATTGTTCGGCCCCTGAACCTTCCCGTCAGTAGTCGTCATAACAGTGCCGAGATGCCATTTACCGACGTAGCTGGTTTCATAGCCCCCTTTTTTGAGCAGCTTACCTAGAGTGAAATTCTCCGTATTCGGTCGCGGGCCAACAAAACCCCATGGACCACTATTTACGGTAGCCCCAAAACGCCAACTAAGGCGCCCCGTCATCAGCGCCTGTCGCGTCGGCCCGCAATAGGATGCGTTTACATGGGCGTCGGTAAACCGAATCCCCTCCGCCGCGAGCGCATCTATATTAGGGGTATCTATGAGACTGCGGTCACCGCCGTAGCAATTCACATCCCCGATACCCAGGTCATCAGCGAGAATGAAAACGATATTGGGTTTCTCGGCGGCCAGAAGCGGTGAAGCCACAAAAAGAACACACAAGGCAAGAAATTGTCTCAGGTCTATCATCTTCCTGAGCTTACCCAAAACGCCAACCGGGAACAGATCCGTCTCTGCGGAAAACACCCACCCGTCGGCACGATAATCCGACAGTCACCCGGAAGATCGGCCCTCATCATTCACGGCAGAATACGGCTCATAGTGACGGGCTCCTCCAGGTCAAAGTACTGACTGAAACTGTCGATCTCGCGCATCAGCTTTTCGCCGTCGGCAAAAACAACCATCTTCGACAGAGTGTCAGGGTTTTCAATTGAGCCTTCCAGCTTTCCCCCATCCAGAAGCGACGCGTAGTTTTCAAAGGGATTCGCTCCCCAGAATACGATTGAATCAGGCTCGATGATTTTGAAAGCACCTAACACGTATGCACCTTTCTCAGCCTCCTCCTCCAGCTGAATGGAGATGAATCCCATCTCGTCATCATCCTCTGATGAGATCGCGTTAAATTTCGCACGACTCGTAACGAAGGCTTCGTCCTTCCACTCGATCCAGGCAAAATGGCCAATGCCCTCATCGTCGAAGGCGACATGAAAGACTCCCTCACCCATTTTCCATTGACCTTGAAAGACCTCCTGTAGCGAAGCGTCTGTTTCTTTTGCCACCGGAGTTACGGTCCCGACAGGGCTGCAGGAAACCAGAATGGAAGCACCAACGACGAAGAGCGATAACAGAAATCGAGTCACGCCTAAATTAAACTCCCTCAACTGCAATTCGACGAATCGTTTCATTCAATAAAAAGGGTGAACCGATGCCCGAAAGCATCAATCCACCCTTCCGTTGAAGTTTGGAAAACCTACTGAAGCGTCACCGCCTGCGCTTCACCGCCGACTTTAGCGTCTTTGGAAACCACCGTGTCCGGTGCGTCCTTACCCGCTTTAACGATGAAGGTCTTCCCCCCGGGTGCTCCCGGTATGAATGATTTACCACTCGCGCGAACGGTGTAGAGGATCTCGTCAGACTCGGCGTCAATCAGCTGAACGACAGGATTCTCGACATCGAAAGTGAGCTCACCGAGCTTGCCCCATGACCGGGGATTGTAGTTATCGAACTGGGAAATCGTGAGCGGCCAGCCGGGATACTGCTTCGCCTCAGGGTCAGTCACATCGACATTACGCGGCCAGCACTCCATTTCGATGTCACGTGTTTTCGTGTTGAACCGGACGATTCCAAATCCGGCAGCACGGGTATTGAGAATGTTTCCGGCAGGATTCTTTTCAGGGTTCGCCGCCGCGAAGTTTGTTACTTTGTTAGCAAAACCGTCAAGGTGATCTCCGGTGTATTCGGGCGCACCCGGCGCGCGGTTCGGACCCGCTTCAAGTGGCTCCCACCAGCGAAGATAGAGATTCGCAATCGACGGCACACAGAACGAATAAATGGCATCCCCGTATTCATCGATCCCCTGCTGGAATATCGTCGCGAGGTGCTGATCGCCTGCGTAGTGGAATGCGAACCCTTTCCTGAGACCCCGGAGCGCGTTGTTCCGCCCCGTCTGCGGCCAACCATTCGAGTCCATGTCAGCATGAAGACGCCCGTTCGCGGCGCCATGAATATGAGCGCCCCCGCAGAAAATGGTCGCGGAAAGTGCCACCTTCATATTCGCATGAGCCCAGTCCTGCGCCCACTCATCGATGAATTTGAGCTGACGCTCGCCGAGAAGGATCGCCCCTTCAACATCAACGCTCGCGGGATCGTAGTCCGGATTGAGAATGTGATCAGGACGCGGCCCCTGCTTGGGAACCCGGCCGGCAGGGCCTGTCTTGAATTTACGGTCCTCAAGAATCGCGAAGTCAATATTGCCCCAGTTCAGATTCGTGAACCAAACACCGATTCCCTGTCCGATCGTATGAGGATCAACCGGATCCGGCATGTGACTGGTCTGAGCGCGTTCGACTTCCTGAACGTACTCACCGGGCTGGGAGTAACCACCATCAGCGGCTCCGCTCAGCGTCGAGATCTTACCGCTTTCACCCCACAGATTGGGTTGTCCTGCATCATGGTCATCGGGAAGGCACAGCGTCGGACGATCTTTGATAATCTCGCCGAAGTCACGTCCGAACTTCAACCACGCCGCGTAGTGACGGTGATGATCGTAGACCTGATCACCGGAAAAGAAGAGCACGTCGGCATCGACCTTGTTCACATTGTCGATGAGGTCCTGACGGGAAAGGTCACCGCCGTGTTTCGCATTGATCGAATTCCCCGTGAAGCCGGCAACAACGATCTCGTCCTTATCGATTGGATTCCGTCGAATGGTTCCCTCATAGCTTGCTTCCTCACCGTGAAGGACGCGGTATTTTTGCGTTTTGGTATCGTCCCAGTTTTCGACACGGAATGGAGCGGTCCAGCCCTGTTCAATCACTTCTGTCTTCGCGACTTCGACCCATTTCCCGTCTCTCTCAATCTCGAGGCGAACCGTTTTTGTATCACCCCCGGGGACAGGATAAAGCTGGGCGGTCAACTTAAGGACCTTATCGTTCACAGTATAAAGAGCAAAACAGATGATGTCTTTCTTCTCCACTTCCGGGATCACGAGCGCACCACCGCCCTTACTCTTGCCCTTTCCTTTGATTCCTTTATTTCCTTTTTGTTGAGCAATTGCACCACCGGCAATCAAAAGTGCAGCGCAGCAAAGGGTAACTATTCGAATGAACTTCATAGGGTTTCTTACGATATCGTTTGGGTTGTCAGTTTAAAAGAGTCCGCTCACGAGCAGCAGGTTTTCGGGTCCGTGTTTTCATCCTGCACGGCAGAGGGAGCAATGAGGCTATCAGTCGCTTCCGATTTTCGCCAAAGAAAAAGAAGGTAAAGCGGAATCATAAAATGCGGTGCACGGAGAACGACTTCGTGAAGGTACTGATCCGCCCCCCAGTAATTCAACCCCGGTGACATTCCCGCAACAGGTCGAGCAAGGGCCGTTAAAAATCCCCACACAGCGGCATAGAGAGCGGATGCCCTGCGAAGCGGCCGGAAGAAAAGACCAATACAGACCAGAATATCAAGCAACCCGGCGATACGTAAAAAAATCCGGGCAGTCTCGGCCTCAAGATGGAGAATGATCGACGTCATTCCGAGAAAATTAGCCGGTGTCGGACACGGATACCCGAGAGCATATGCGCCATGCCCTGCAAAAATCATCACAAACGCCACCATCGCAGTGATCACCGTGGCGCGGTGACGGACCCCGAATGCGAGGGCGAGAACGAGAATCACGGGGATGAGCATCTGCCCCCCGTGTTCGACAAACATCGGCAACTGCTGATTCGCACTCAAATATTTGGCGTAACTCAGCATGACAAGCAACCCGGCTCCGCCAATGAGGCCCGCCATCTGAATTCGTGACTTTTCACGGACTGTCAGGGTGAGGATTGCGCAAATGAGATAAAGCCAGCCAATCCGGCTGTGCCAGGTCTGAACCAAACCATCGTGAGCACCGGAACCAACGAATTCATCCCAGCTGATTCCGATCTTTTCCGCCAGCGCGAAGGTGGCATCCTGCCAAAGCAAAACGCCGTATGGCCCCTCCCAGTAAAAAAGAACCCAGGCCCAGCCCGCAAAACAACCGAATCCCCCGAGACGGAGAAAAAGCAGCAGGAGGCTGTCAGATTTTAAGCGGGGCATGATTTTCTATAGGGCAGTCTCACTTTTGCATCAAATCTCCTAATCCGCCTACTCAGCTTTTCCGCGATCTCGGGATGCAGGTTCAGTGGCGCGTATTGAGGTGATTCAGTCATTAAATGTCGAAAAGGCGGGATAATTGAAGAATTTTCTTCCGGAGTTTATGCCTGAAGTCTTTCAAAATACGAATTCGCTGCATTACCCCGGTCATGAAAAAGTTGTAAACTTCCGGGACGCCAAAGCGTCAGACCTGCCGGACCCGGCCTTATTTCCGAGTCTCTCGATTCTTCCCCCCTGAACCCCAACCCGATCGGAAAGCCATTTCCAACAGAACCATGAAATTACAAAACAAAGTCGCCATCGTCTCCGGTGGAGCCCGGGATATCGGGAAAGCCATCTCCGTAGAACTCGCCAAACAGGGCGCGAAAGTCGTGATCAACTATTTCGGCAGCAGCGAAAAGGCACAGGAAACCGTAGCGGAAATCACCACAGCCGGAGGAGAGGCGATCGCCGTGAAAGGTGATCTCACGAAATCGGCGGATGCCGAAAACCTCGTCGATGAAGCGACCAAAGCCTTCGGAGATAAAATCGACATCCTCGTCAACAACGCCGGAGGGATCGTTGCCCGAAAATCTCTCGACGAGATGGACGCCGATTTTTTCAACTACGTCCTTCAACTCAACACCACGAGCACCTTTCTCCTCACCAAAGCCGCCGCTGCTAAAATGGGCGAAGGCGGATCCATTATCAACATCGCCTCGCAGGCCGGTCGTGACGGAGGAGGCCCCGGAGCCGCCGCCTACGCGACATCAAAAGGCGCTGTAATGACCTTCACCCGTGCCATGGCGAAGGAACTCGGCGCACGGGGCATCCGCGTCAATGCGCTCTGCCCCGGCATGATCAGCACGACCTTTCACGACACCTTCACCAAGGACGAAGTTCGCAAAAACGTCGCCGCGGGAACCCCGCTCGGCCGCGAGGGCACAGCCGGGGAAGTGGCCACGATTGTTTCCTTCCTCGCCTCGGAGGAGGCCGGCTTCCTCACCGGAGTGAACATGGACACCAACGGCGGGCTTCTCTTTTCCTAACCGGTCCCCCACATTTCCCTGCAGAGAAAAGCCCCGCTGCGTTTTTCGAACCTTCACCGATCGGGGAGCCTCCGGACCGGCGCCCGGGTGCTTTGGCGGAATTCACATCAGCGGTCGGGGACAGCCTCAGTACGTGGGGAAGAAAGCCGGAGTCGGGAAGCGGTCCTCATGGCCGGCTTTGTGGTCCAGTAAGTATTCATCCCGCGGCACCTGAAGGTCGGGCCAGCTCGCAGGACGTAAGATAACCACCCTTCCGGGACGAATCCCCTCAGTGATCAAGTCGGCCTGAAACTGAATCTGAATTCCGCTGCTCCCCGCGGGGACGTCTCCGTCCCTTTTAGTGAGATCGAGAATCGGACCTTTAGAAGCCATCTGCGCCGTGCCTGCGGTTCCCCCGGCCCAATGCTTCAAAGTGTTCTCGGACGCAGCGAGGAGAGCCTGACTCCCTTTCTTGAAATCCGCGTAGAGAGATTCATCCATCCCGCCGAACAACGTCACAGTCACTTTTGCGTCGCCGAATTTTCCATACTCGACGGCATCGATCCATGCGGGCATCCAGCGACTGCGGATAAAGGCCCTGTGCGTTTCGGTCTGATTGCGAGTGGCCCGCTCCATCGCTGCGTCATCCAGCCAGATATCAGAAATGTGAAAGCGGTTAAAAACCCCGCCGGGAGTGGGCTTCCACGTAATCCCCAGAAGGACAGGCTGATCATCGAGCGATTTCTTTCCGCTCGCGGGCCACACACCTTCTGAAATCAGATCCTCAATTCCGAGGAATTCGCGCCCGCGCCAGACTCGCGTCGCGGCGTCGAAAGTCATCTCCTCCGCGCTGGCCTCTTCGCCCCCACCTGCCTTCGATTCGCGCCGGGCCACGATCATCCCCTCATGGTTGCTGATCTCCAACTCCATCAGCTTCCATACTTTACCCTCACGAAGGCAGAAGCTGGCTTCGTCCTCAAGGAGCAGCACATGATTTTCGGCAGGTGCCGATCCGGTGCCTGCGTTACCTGATTTCCTCGTGCGATTGTCGACTGGCAACACAGGCACAGAAGAGATCTTCGGATCCGGCGGGAGAAAGGCACGGACATGCAGCATCGTGCCAAGCGGAACATCGCGGAGATTCGCCGGCGCACCGTGATAATTCACCATCCCGTAGGGCAACATCGCAAAAGGAGACGGCCCGATGAAGCGGAACTTGCCCTCCGTTTGAACGCGGATGCTCCCGCGGCGGTTCACATGGTCCACCAACGTCAGTTCCCCCCGGTATGCATGAGCTTTTTCTAAAGGCGGAAACTCTCCCGCTGCGGGGCGGAAGATCTCTGCTCCCCGTTCTTCGTTCTCAGTGCCTGGTCCTTCTCCGGTAACGACCGAATGTGTGAGCGAACCAAGAAGCGCAACGAGCAGGAACGAAGAACGGGGAACTGAGAACCGGGAACGCGAAACCATAGAAGCCATCAGTATTTTGGGAAAATGTCAGGAGTTGGAAAGCGGGATTCATGACTGGAATCCCCGAGGTATTCTTCACGCGGCACATTGACCTGAGGCCAACTCGCAGGGCGAACCCGGACGACCCGACCGGGACGAATCCCTTCGATGATCAGATCTGTCTCAAACTTTATCTGAATACCGCTGCTACCCAAAGGCACCTCACGATCCGTTTTACTGACGTCACGGATGGGACCTTTGCAGGCCATGTGGGCAGGACCATAGTGACCATGCGTGTGCTTCAAATTGTTCTCCACCGAATTCATGTATGCGGTAACGTCCTTTTTAAAATCCGCGTATAAGGTTTCGTCCATACCGCCGAACAACGTCGCCGTAACCGTTGCCTGACCGAACTTGCCATACTCAACATTGTCGACCCATGCCGTAACCCAGCGACTGCGAATAAAGGCTTTGTGCGTCTCCGTCTGTTTCCGGGCGGCACGCTGTATCGCGGTGTCATCGAGCCAAATGTCGGATATATGAAACTGAGTAAAGACGCCTCCCTCTGTGGGCTTCCAGCTGACGCCCAGCTGAACAACCTGCCCATCGAGAGATTTCTTTCCGCTCGCGGGCCACACACCTTCTGAAATCAGATCCTCAACGAGAAGACTCTCTCGGCCACGCCAGATGCGGGTCGCCGCATCGAAGGTCATCAGTTCCTCTTTCACCTTCCCGTCTCCACCATCTTTTCCCTGACGACTGGCGATGATCGTTCCCGCATTGTCTTTGACCTCCAGCTCTTTAAGCTTCCAGACTTTGCCTTCCCGCTGATTGTGGCTCATCTCATCTTCAAGAAGAAGAACGTGATTCTCGGCGGGAAAAATCCCCGTGCCCCGATTGTGGTTCGCATCTTTATCCTTGTTATCCACCGGCAAAACCGGAACAGCGGAAATCGTGGGATCCGGAGGAAGAAAGCCCCGGACATGCAACACAGTGCCCAGCGGAATATCGCGGAGATCGGCCGGTGCCCCGTGGTAGCGGACGATGCCGTAGGGCAGCATCGCGAAAGGGTGCGGATCGTTCCGGTAAAACATCCCGTCCCCCTCGACCCGAATGCTGCCACGACGATTGGCATGATCGACAAAAACGAGCTCACCGCGATAGGAGTGAGCTTTCTCAAGAGGGGGGAATTTTCCCGCTTCGGGGCGGAAAACTTCGTCCCCGGTGAAACCGGTAGATACGAAAGCGCATAGCACCAGAGCGCCCCCCAATGCGAGCCACAGATTCCCCGACCTGAGATTAGGATTAAGAGTACGATTAAGATTAAGAAATTGGCTATACATTGCGATCTGGTGAATTAGAACGAATCAACCCCACTAACATTGATACTACTTCAAACAATCGAGCTTTGCCTTGCGCTGCGGTTTCGGAATCGATTTTCCTCTTGGCGACCAGTACGTCGAGGCAAGCGGCGCATTCCAACGCCGAACCGCGAGCAGTGTCAAAATACTTGCATCGGTCCTTCGGGGTGAACTTGCCATTCCCCTCTGCAATATTTAACGGAACTGAAGTCGAGGCTCGATCCAACTGATCATGAGCAGCCATCGACCTGGGAAAGGCTTCCAGCAAGTCTGTCACCCACGCGACAAATTCGATAGCCTGCTGATAAACATTCAATTTTTCGTGGTCGAACCGATTCATAACGAAGTCACCTCAAAACTCTTAATCTTAATCCTCATCTTACTCTTAATCCTATCCGCAAGCCACGGGGTGAATAGAGATGAAAACCGGGAGCATGTTTAAGACAGTTCAAGAACGCTGTTACTATCCCCAAAGGCGTCCGTCTCAACCCCCATCCTCTGCGCCATGAGGAGAAGCAGATTGCTCATGTGCGCCCCGGTATTCGCGGGGCGACTGCAGAGCCGGTAGTGTTCGCCGGGGTTGTCGAGCTGGTAGCCGTCGAAGTGCCCCTGATTGAAATCGAGGTGACTGCCGTGCTTCAGGCCGAGGTCGGAACCTCCACCGAGCACCAGCGGTAAATTGGCATTTCCGTGGCTGTGCCCGTATGTCATTCCACTTCCGAAAAGTGCCATCGTCGAGTTCAGGAGAGGCTTGCCGTTCACATCCTTCGTTTCCGCCAGTCGCGACAGGAAGTAGCTGTATTGCTCAATCGCAAAGGTATCGTAGTTAGTGAGTTTTTCCATGTAACCGGGGTCACCGCCGTGGTGACTGAGCTGATGGCGGGACTCGGTGATACCGATCTCAGGAATCGGAATCGCCTGACCTTCCCCGCCGAGACTGAAGGTCGCGACACGGGTCACATCAGTTTGAAACGCGAGCACCATAAGATCATAGACCGTGCGGAAGTAATCACCCGCCTGAGTCTCCTTGATATCCCGGTTGGTGCGTTTGCGATCTGCCTCTGAGATTTGGGGCAGGGGCGTGTCGAGCCACGCATCGGCACGCTTCGTGCGGATCTCCGCTTCACGGACAGAAGTGAGATATTGGTCGAGCCGCCCTTTATCGGCCGTTCCCATTTGCTTCTCAAGCCGGCGCACTTCGGCAAGATTATCATCGAGGACGCTGGCTTTACGACGCAGCGCTTTCCGCTGCGCTTCGATTCCCCCTTTCGGCTCCTCAAACAAAGACGCGAAGATTTCGCTGCATCGACGCATCGCAGGGAGCTGAACGCCGTCGGCCGTCCAGGCGAGCGAGTCCTGCGTGATCGCGATCTCCATCGACGGGTAGCGCGTGTGCTGCGCAGTGACTTCAGCCATTTTCTGATCAACGGAAATGGTATTGCGATCCGAAGGCCCCAGCTTGCCACCGGTCAGCCAAACCTTAATGCAGTTGTGGTGGTGCCCGAGGCTTCCGGGGTGATGCAATCCACTGACCGGAGTGATGACATCGCGGTGTTTCTCCAAAGGCGAAAGTGACTGTGAGAACTCATAATCGCGGCCCGGTTTAGTGATCTGATAGTTCAGCGAATGGACCCCGTTGGCGAGGTAAATAAATGCACTGCGTCGCGGTGTCACCGTCGCTTTCTCAGCCGCTCCCGCGCGGAGTGGAATCATGCATTCGAGCATCGGAAGCGAAATGGTGGTGCCCAGTGCACGAAGGGCGTGGCGACGGTCGATCAACCAGCGTTGGGATAGGTAGTTCATGGATGTTCTTCGTTCTTCGTTCTTCGTTTTGACTACTTCTTAATCTTACTCCTAATCTTTATCTTAATCCCCCCACGCAAGTCCGGCGATTAGGATTAAGAGGAAGATTAGGATTAAGAATCGTGCAGTGAACTTTTCTTAGACGCCTCAGCGTTTTCTTATCAAATCAGACAGGGCGACTTCACGGACCATATCTTCAATCCGATACTTGTTTTTCTTAGCAGCTTTGGCAATCACCTTCAGGTCGTCCTCATCATCCACCGTAAGGACACGGCGGAGTGCGTAGGTGCAAAGATGTTCGATGAAGGCCCGTGCGACCCGGTCACGATCTTCGAGCAGCAATTGTTTGAACTCAGCGGAATCAGCAAAGGGGCGACCGTCAGGCATGACACCTGAAGCATCGACCACCGGGTCTTTCCCGACACCGGTTGGAACGATTTCGTGAGTGCGCCACTGACCGATCGCATCGTACTGATCAAAGGCCAACCCGAGGGGGTCGATGTTGCGATGGCAGGCCGCGCAATTCCGATCTTTGGCATGCGACTCAATCCGCTGGCGGATCGTTACTTTGTCCCCTTCCGGTGGCACCGGTTCGATCGGATCCACATTCGCCGGCGGCGGGGGTGGCGTTTTATTGAAGATCGCTTCGCTGAGCCACACGCCGCGATGCACAGGGCGATGACGTGTTCCATCCGAGGTGAGCCCGAGCACAGCCCCCATCGTGAGCAAACCGCCGCGGCGATCACCGGGCTTGAGCGAGACACGCTGGAAATCGCTCGCCTCCGGTTCCGGCAGTCCGTAAAAGTCGGAGAGCCGCGCGTTGGCCACGGTCCAGTCGGAATCAATAAACCCCTCAATGGGCAGGTTCTTCGTCAACATCTCGCGAAAGTATTCGACCGGCTCAGAGCGCATGCTCGACTCAAGCCAGTCGTCATAGCTCGGGTAGAGTTTTTTATCCGGTGGGAACATCCCGACACGATGCAACTGCAACCACTGCCGCGAAAAGTCGTCGATGAAGCGGTTGATTCGGCTGTCCGCGAGCATGCGATCCACTTCCCCTTTCAGACCGTCACCGGTCAGAGCACCCTTTTGGGATGCGGCAAACAGTCCGTCGTCGGGCATCGAACTCCAGAGGAAATAGGAGAGCCTCGAGGCAAGTTCCCAGTCGGTGAGATGTTCGCGAGCTTCCGGCTCGCCCTCGACAAGATAAATGAAATTCCGCGAGGTGAGAACACTTTGAATCGCTCCCCTCCATGCATCCGCAAGAGTTGCCCCCGCCTCCCGCTCGGCCCCGTAGGTTTCGAGATAATCTTTTAACTCGCCCTCCTTTACCGGTCTCCGCCAGGCGCGTTCGGCGAAGCGTTGGAGATGACCGGCCACCACCTCCGGGGTCGCGTCCCCGGGCGGGGGAACATCTTTCCGGCGGGACATTTCCGCGTCGGTTACCAATGGCCCCTCCCACTCGATCCAATCGACAATAACCGTCGAAAAAATCCCGTTCCCCTTGTCATCAAACATTTGCGGAGCGTTCGGATTCAAAAGCACATTCTCACTGCTGTGAGTGAAGATATAGCCCCGGCTCGCGATTGCATTCCGGAAGGCAGCCCCTCCCCTTCTGTCGACGCCATCGGTGGCGACGACGCAGAAATGCAAGTCGGTCGGCATCTCAAGGAAGACTTCAAATTCGTAAACCTCCGGGCTGTCTTCCGGCGCTGTGATGTCAAATTCAATAAGTCCATCCACGGTTTCCTCCCCGGTCTTCATACCGATGCTGAGATGGGCCGGCTGCCCCCCGGGCGGACGGATGCCGCTGGCCTGAATGCGAAATTTGTAGAGACCGCTGTGCTCCGGTCCCGTCTTTCCAAACCAATGCGGCGAGAGTGCGGGCTGGACACGACCGGGAAAATGCAGGTAGCGAAGGGGGCGCTTTATCCCGAATCGCTCCAGTGCCTCCTGCTCCTTTTCACCTCCGCCATAACGCAACTCGGCTGCCGTTTTTCGGATTTTCCGGGCTTCGCCGGAAGTGGCAGGAAAGGCGCGGTCGAGGACAATGCCCGCAGCGCGGTAATAGCGGTCCACGTGCGACGGTGACAGTGAAAGCTGTGATCCGATGCGTTCAAACCCGTGCCAGAGAGTGTCTTCATTCAGCTCGCCGGGTTTAGCGGGATCATAGCGAACGCCTAGGAGATCATAGACCGTATTCTGATACTCCTTCCGGCTCAGTCGATAATGCGAGACAGGAGGGCGCGCTGCCATTCGGGCGGCCCGACCTTCCCGGATGCGTGAATCAAGTTGCCCGAGGATGGCCGCGATCTCATCTTCACTCGGTTGCGGCTCGTCTTCCGGAGGCATCTCACCGGAATTGATTTTTTCAACCACTTCCGCCCAGACATGACTGTCAATTCCCTTCACGAAATCGCGCGAGAGGGTATCGACTCGTAAATCCCCCTTTTCCTTATCAGGGCCGTGACAACTGACACAATGCTTCTCCAGAAAACCTTCGAACGGCTCCGCGGCCGAAGCGAGGTGGGCGGTGAATGACAAAAAAATGAGAAGGCTGAAACGCGTCATGATGCAAAAGGCATCCTGAGCGAATCAGCTCATTTTGTCATCTAACGGGAATCGGGGAGCTACTGCATGTTAGTTTCCCCGCCGGACCGGTCTCTCTGCCGGAAAATCCTGCGATGAGATCAGAGTGAGGGAGCTTCCCAGTTCGGGATGCCCTCCTCTTTCTTTTGCCGCAGGTAATTTGCCTCAAACGGTTTCTCGACATCAAGAGGAGCCTCTTCGTTCACAAGGAGCGGCCGGACATGAGACCAGAATCCGTCATAGGCCTCGAGAAGTTCCTGAGCGACCTCCGCATGCTCTTTGATGACATTGGAAGTCTCGCCCGGGTCGGCTTTGATATCATAGAGCTCCTCCTTCCCGACGAGGCGCCAACGCTCCGTGCGAACTGCGAATTTCCTGTATTGGTAGCTGTCGGGGTCGGGATCCCCTTTACCGAATTTCCCGGGCGCCCCCGCTTTGGGCCACCGGCCTCCGTGGAAAAACAAGGTTCGATCAGGCCAGGCAGCGGTATCGTCCTTCAGCAGGGGCACGAGGCTCCGACCCTCCAGTTCGATCTCCGAAATATCCGCTCCTGCAATCCCGGCAAGTGTCGGAAAAATGTCGATGTGTCGTGCGAGCTGATTCAAATCCTGACCGGCGGTGGTCGTTCCGGGGAGACGAAAGAACAGCGGGACACGGCTTCCTCCTTCATTCTGCGATCCTTTGCCGCCCTTCATTCCCGCATTGAAAATTTTCGAACCTTTCGCCGAGCCGTTGTCGGTCGAAAAAATCAGCAGGGTATTTTCCGACATGCCCCACTCATCCAGCTTTTCCATGAGCAGCCCCACGTTGTCGTCGATGTTGGTAATCATGCCGAAGAAGGCCCGGTCAGCCTCATTCTTGACGTGATCTGCGTAACGGGCCTTGTATTCCTCAGGGGCGATAAAAGGACCGTGAGGCGCGTTCGTCGCGATGTAGGTAAAGAAGGGTTTCTTCTTTTCATTCTGATTCCTCATCCAGCGGAGGGATTCCTGAAAAAACACATCGGTGCAGAATCCCTTTGTTTTCACAAAGGTTCCGTTGTGCCGGATTGTGGGGTCGAAGTAGTCATTACCGGGAACATCCCCCTGGGAACCGGCAAAATTCTGACCGATGCCGCCAGCGCCATGAATGAACACTTCGTCAAATCCCCGACTCCCCGGTTGATACTCGTCAGATTCCCCGAGGTGCCACTTCCCGAAAATGCCGGTGGCGTAACCTGCCTTTTGAAGCACTTCCGCAACCGTCGGAACACCGGTCGCCATCCGCTCGCGTTCGAGAATTGTATGAGTAACCCCGACCTCGAAAGGATTGCGACCCGACATTAAAGCAGAGCGTGTCGGAGCGCAGGTGGGGCTGACATGGTAGTTGGTGAAGCGCGTGCTTTGTGCATAGAGCTTATCAAGATTCGGCGTCTCGATAAAGGGATGCCCGTGACAGGCGAGATCACCGTATCCCTGATCATCCGTCATGATGTAAATGATATTGGGCTGTTCCGCAGCCGGGAGCGCCGGCACCACAATCAGAGCGAGAACGAAGAGGAGTTTCAGTATGAGGATTTTCATAAATTCGATTCGGGGTTTCAGGAGAGTATCAGAATTCCGCTCCCGAAATCAAAAAGTTAAAATCCAACGATTCCGGATCCGGTCCCCATCGGGATGCTCCTGGAATGACAGGGACCGAATACCGGCACTCACTTCGCCAGCAACCAGTCTTTCACCGCTTCGACATTCTCAAATTCAGGAATCCAGGCGAGCTCCGGGGGCAGGTCAGACGTAAACTCGCAGCGCAAGCGCACCGGGTGAGCCCCGGATTCGATCGCCGCGTATTGATTGTAGATTCGATCATCAACGAGAATGGTCTCCCCGGGCTCGAGCTGATATTTTTCATAGCACTCCCGAAGCCGATCGATCTTCGCAGTGTCGTGCATGAACTCACCGTGTTGCACACATTCGATCGTGAGAAACTCAGTCACGGGGGCGAGGATCTCATTGAGATAAGCGGTCTTTGCCTCGACATCAAAAGTCGCTGACATCGTGAACTGCCGATAGCCCAGCGCATCCAGTTCTTTGAGCACTTCGATGACATTGGGATAAAGCGGGCGGTTCCTGAAGTAGGACTGATCAGCACAGAAATCCCGATCCATTTCAGCCCCGCACTCCGGATGCGTTTTCAACTCCAGCGCCCCATACTCAGGCGCGATCGGCAGCACTTCGGGAAGTTGCTCCCATTTCAAGTCCCTGTATTGATCGCGATAACGGGGATGCCCCGTCAAGAAATGGTAGTAGGCATAATTCAAGTTCGCGAGGACACCGTCGACGTCCCAGAAGATGTTTTTGATCTGTGCCTTATTCATTACCATTGAGCCTGCTCGTTAATGAAGTTAGCTGCGCTTGCTCAAATCCCCCACCGAAATCTCGTGGCCTCTTCCGAAACATCCCACAACCTGGCCATGACCGCCTTGTCGTGGGCATGAGGTTCAAGCGTGCCTTTGCCGACCGGGCCGACGAATTCCATGCGGCCGGTGGGGCCGTAGAGGGCGCGTTGTTCGAGGCCCGTTTCGGTGGCGCACATAACTTCCGGATAAGCGCCCTTCTCGGCAGTCTGCACCATGGGAGTCTTAGTCATGAGCCACCAGGTGATCTTCGTGAAAAGTCCACCACTGGTGCTGATCAGCGAAGTCGAGGAGGAACCGGGGTGGCACACGTAGACCTCGACGTTCCGATTCTCCGCCTGAACGCGGTCCTGCAGTTCGTAGGCAAACATCATCTGCGCCAGTTTGCTCTGGCTGTAGGCCGGGTTGGCGCTGTAGTTTTGGTCCCAGTTCAGGTCGTCGAACTTAATAGTCCGCAGCCCCATCTTGTAGCCGAGGCTGGCGACCACGACGATGCGGCCCTGTGATTCCTCGATTCGGTCGAATAGCATTCCGCAGAGAACAAAATGCCCGTAATGGTTGGTGCCGAGCTGGCTTTCGAAACCGTCGACGGTGAGCTTCCGCGTCGGTACCTGGGCGATGGCGGCGTTGCAGATCAGCGCGTCGATTTTGGGGACTTTCTCCAACAGCTCCGCCGCCGCTTTCTTCACAGAATCCAGCACGGACAGATCCATGAGGACGAAGTTCACGTCCGCGTTGTCGCCGAATTCCTCTTTCAGATTCGCGATGGCCGCGGCTGACTTGTCGGGGTTGCGGTTCAGCATCACGACTTTCGCGCCTTTGCTCAGGAGAATTCGCGTCGCCTCATATCCTGCTCCCGCGTTGGCACCGGTGATGACGTAGGTTTTGCCGGCAAGGGAGCCAAGTCGCTCCGGTGTCCAGCCCCCGGGGCCAAATGGTTGATCGTTGTTTGTCATGGTTTGATTTTGATAACGGATCGATCATAAATCTCTTCCGCAATTAAAAATAGGCGCAAAACTCGCTGATAGTTGCCTGATTGTATCATTTAGTGGAAAACGCCCATTTTATCGTGCTATCATTCCCGCGTGAGCCAGGCACAAATCAAACAACTCATCGAAAACCGGGTCAGCGGTAATGGACTCGTCGAAACCGGTATCAATGGAGTGAAGCTCTTCCGCGTCACCGATCCAATCCGCTGCGCTCCGGCCATTTACGAACCCACCGTGGTCGCCATCGTCAGCGGGTCCAAAGAGGCGATCCTCGACGGTGAGCGACATGTTTACGACAGCAGCCGTTACCTGTGCTGCACAATGTCGATGCCGGTCGAGGCGGGGACTCCTGCGGCTTCTCCGGAGAATCCGCTCCTCGGTGCGTATATCTCCCTCGACACCCGCGTCATGACCGATCTGGCCATCGGGATGGAAAGCGCCACCGGAGCGATCCGAAATCCCGGGGGCGGTCCGCTTCCGAGGGGGCTCGCGCTCGCGCCCTGGGACGACGCCTTCACCGAAGCGCTCTTAAGACTGCTGCAGCTGGGAGACAGTCAGGCCGATACCGCAGTCCTCGGCGAAGGTCGTTTGCGGGAGCTCTACTACGCGGTGTTGAAGGGCGAAGCCGGGGATTCCGCGCGGCGCGCCTTCGGAGTCGGCAATGAAATCGCCAGAGCCATTGCGTCGCTTTCCTCCCGCCTCGACGAAGCGGTCACCATCGAGGAGATGGCGGAAAAGGCGGGCATGAGCCGCGCCGTCTTCCACCGCAAATTCAAACAGGCGACCACGATGTCACCGATCCAGTTCGTGAAGTCCATGCGCCTCAACAACGCCGCGATGAAGATTGCAGGGGGCATGACCGTGAACGACGCCGCCTCGCAAGTCGGTTACATGAGTTCCTCGCAATTCAACCGGGAGTTCAAGCGGATGTATGGAGAGTCGCCGAGGCGGTGGAGTCATTCCGTGGAAGGTGTGGGTGTCGGGGGCCGATAAGACATCCCGGTCGGATCATTTCTCACCGCAGGAGGCGAGACAAACTCAATTTGCCGCAGCCGGAAGAATCAAAATGTCGACGCGCCGGTTTTGCGCTTTCCCTTCGTCCGTGTCGTTCTCCGCTACGGGGCGGCTTTCACCATAACCGAACACCCTGGCCTCGGCGATATTTTGCGACTTTGTCTCGAGATAGCTCAGGACGGACTGCGCCCGGTTCCGTGACAGGGTGTCGTTGCTCTCGGCAGAACCATCGCTGTCGGTATGTCCTTCCACGACAACGCTGAACCCCGCGTCGATCTTGTCCATTTTCGCCGCGATCTGATCCAGCTCCGCGCGGGCGGCGTCCTTGAGATCCCACTTCGCCACGTCGAAAAGAACTTCGCTGTTCAGAGAAAGTCGATACCCTGAACCGACCGCCGCGACCGCGTCGATATCCGCCCCGGGAGTCCTTCCGCTGCAGTCCCCGCTCGCATTGGTGAGTTTTACGAAAGTAAAAAGTTCACCTTCCTCAACGTAGGGCGCGATGTCCACCTCCGAGCGGGATCCCTCAATTCTGCCGACCGGGATCCAGTCGGTTCCGTTGTTCGATATCTCGACCTCGGCAGCTTCGACATCCGGTCCGACCTCGAACACATACAGGTCTGTGCCCTCGACATCTGTCAGAACATTGTCTGTGAATTGCAGGACTACCGATCCGTCGCATCCCAGTGCAAGGAAACCGGGCGAACTCGGATTCGTATAGTCCGGCAGACCGAGTGCCTGGCCCGGATCGCGGTGAATCTCTTTGGCCGCGATCTTCTCCCCGTCAGTGTAGCTGACGGCCCGGTCGGCGAACGAGAGTTCCCCCTGCGGAAGGAAAATCTCCCGGCCCTTGTTGTCGGTGAACGTTTTCCCCTCCTGAGCCTTCGTAGTTCCAGTGAAAATGAGAGCGGAGGCGAGGACAAGACAGCTGATGGGAGTAGATAACGAAAACATAGCGTCGAAACAAATCACGAGATGGGCGGAAAATCAAAAAAGAGCGATTTCGGGAGCGCAGCTGTTAGGGGTAGGCGACATTTCCTGACAAAAAGGCTACCGGCGAGAGCAGAGTGTGGTTGCGGGCAGGACAAAAGCCCCCTCTCCCACCCCGCTCTATTCACCCTGCAGCTTTTTCAGCGCCTCGATGATGTCTTCAGGTTCGGCGCGGCGACGGTAATCAGCGTCGATGAAGGCGTAGCGAATCACGCTGTCCATCCCGATCACGTAGGTCGCCGGCAACGGCAATCGGTCGGCGGCTTTCTCTCCGCTGCGTTCGACCAGCTCGAACTTCTCCGCGTAGCGAACCCGGGTGTCGTCATTGAGTTTGAAAACGAGCCCGTATTGGTCCGCTACCTCGTGATCGATATCGCTGAGCACCTCAAAGGACAATCCCTGTTCCTTCACCGTTTCCGCGGTGGTGTCGGGAAGCTCCGGCGTCAGCGCAACGAGAGTGGCCCCGAGCTTTTTAAAGTCGTCGTTGTGCTTCGTCAGTGAGGCGAGGGCGATGTTGCAATAAGGACACCAGCCACCGCGATACCACGTGAGCACCACGGGGCCCTCTTTGAGCAGATTGGAAAGCTGGACCTGCTTCCCGTCGGGATCACCGAGAGTGAAGTCGGGCGCTTTATCCCCGACGCTCAGAGCCTGATCAGTGAGACCCGACGCCTGTAATTTGGCGAGCGCTTTTTCCTGGCTCTGAATGATTTCCGGCGAAGCCTTTTCGAGAAAGGCATCGCGTCGGGCATCGAGTTCTTCCTGAAGATCGCCGGCAGCAACGGGAAAAACCGTCGCGGTAGCAATCGCAAGAAGAAAGCCTGAAAGAGAAAAGGAGAGAGATGGGGAGTGGATAAAGGAGAACATGACACACAAGAGACGATCAGATTCGGATGCCCTTACGCCATCCTGTGAAATTTGCCGTTCCGCGACAATCTGAAGTAACCGGACTCCTCCGAAGCGATCTTCGTGAGCGGCCGCGTCGGTGAATTCGCGATGTCGCGATAAGGAAACAGGGCGGTTTCGCGAGTTCACATCGATTGCAGTTCTTCAAACGACACCTCGAGCGGATTACCGGTCCGGCTCCCGGAAACCTTTCAAACAACGTCACCCGACCCTCAAAAATTGACAAGCAAGACGACCGGTCCAATATTCTCCACAGTGAGTGAAGGAAATACAAAGGAACGAATCCTCGACGCTGCCGAGGAAATCATCCTGGAGGAAAGCTTTCACTCCGTTGGCATCAACCAGATTCTCTCCGCAGTTGGAGTTCCCAAAGGTTCTTTCTATCACTATTTCGCTTCCAAAGAAGAGTTCGGAGCCGAAATGATCCGCCACCACGTTTCCCGCGAGAACGGTCGTCGGAGCCGAATCCTCCTGAACAGCGATATCGAGAACAATCCAATTCAGCGTCTTCTCACTTTTTTTGAAACCACGATCGGCAGAATCCATGAATCCGGAGGAAAATGCCCGTGCCTCATGCAAAAACTGGCCGCAGAGGTATCGAACTTCAGCGACACCATGCGGGAGGAACTGGGCAAAGGCTTTGCCGGTGTTATCCGTATTTTCAAGGAACTTCTTGATGAAGCGGTCGCAAAAAACCTTCTCCCTGCTGATCTTGATACCGAAGCCGAAGCAACCTTCATCATGGATCTCTGGGCGGGCGCGCAACAGCGCACGATTATCACCCGCACGACCGATCCAACGCGCCGGGCTGTTGAAATTTTCCGGAAACGCCTGACCTAGCAGACCGGCGGAAATCACTTTTCCCACCATTTTGTGTAAGCAATCCCATTTACTAGACGACTGGTCTAATTCATTTGAAAATCCTATAAGATCAATCGTCAAGTATCATGAAAAACAAAACAGTTCTCATCACCGGAGCCACCAGCGGAATCGGAAAAGCCACCGCACTGAAATTCGCAGAGGCCGGAGCCAATGTCGTCGTCTCGGGACGCCGGGAAGCGGAAGGTAACGCCGTTGTCGAAGCGATCACCTCAGCAGGCGGAGAGGCAACCTTCATTCAGGCGGATGTCTCGAACGAGGAGGACATAAAGAATCTGATCTCCAAAACTGTCGGGAAATATGGACGACTCGACGTCGCCTTCAACAATGCGGGGATCGAGACCGCCGCGCCAATCGTTGAAGTAGGCATAGACGACTACCGGCAGGTTTTTGATATCAACGTCTGGGGAGTTCTCGCGTCGATGAAACACGAGATTCCCGCGATGCTCGCGAGCGGAGGCGGATCGATCATCAATACCTCCAGCATCGTCGGGCAGGTCGGTGCGCCCGGATTGTCGGCCTATACCGCTTCCAAGCATGCCGTCGAGGGACTGACAAAGTCCGCTGCACTCGAGCACGCCAAAGAGGGCATCCGTGTGAACGCGGTCTCCCCGGGATTGATTCAAACTGATATGGCGGATCGCCTCGTAGGCGCCGGCGAATCGGAAATGCGTGACGGCTTCATCGCCGCACACCCAATCGGTCGCGTCGGCACACCCGAAGAAATTGCGGCCACAGTGTTCTTTCTCGCTTCAGACGGAGCATCCTTCATCACCGGAGAGTCGATCAAAGCCGACGGCGGATTCACTGCTCAGTAAAAAGCATTTCGAAAAACCAAACTAACACAACAACACCAACACTGTTAAATCGTCATGAGAATCCACACTGCGCACACCCATAAACCGGCCCCAAAACCGGGCAAACCACTGCTTAAGGATTCGCAAAAGCTGATGAGTAACTATGTACATCACATGGCGGAAACACCTGTCGCCGCCCCTTTCAAAAAATTCACATAGAACAAATTGCAACGATCTGATAAAATTATGAAAATGCCTCTTCTGAATCTCGCCACACTCTCGCTACTAATTTCCGCAATGATCATCTCATCTGCGGGCGCAGAGGATCTCAAAGCGAAACCAACAGAGAAAATGTATAGACCGAAAGTCATCATCCTCGACGTCAACGAGACGCTGCTCGATCTCGCGCCTCTGAAGAAGTCCGTCGGCAAAGCGCTCGGCGGGCGTGAGGATCTTCTCCCCCTTTGGTTTTCGACAATGCTTCACTACTCGCTCGTGGAAACTCTGAGCGGCTCCTATCACGACTTCGGTGAAATCGGCACAGCCGCTTTAATGATGGTTGCGAAAACGAGAGGTATCGATCTGGAATACGAAGAGGCGAGGACTTCCATCGTAACGCCCCTGCGATCACTTCCACCTCATCCGGACGTTGCCCCGGCGCTACAGGCACTTTCCAAAGCCGGATACCGCATCGTCAGTCTGACAAATTCATCCACCCTCGGCGTTAAGACCCAACTCGAGAACGCAGGCCTTACCGATCTCATTGAAAAACGCTACACAATTGAGACGATCCGGAAATACAAGCCACACCCTGACACTTACCAAATGGTGCTCGATGATCTCGACGTCGCCCCGGAAGACGTCCTCATGGTAGCCGCCCATGCCTGGGATCTCGCAGGAGCAAAAAATGTCGGCCTCCGAACGGCCTTCGTAGAGAGGCCCGGTGCTGCGACATACCCGAACGTCGCGTTGCCTGATTACGTCGTAAAAGACCTCTCTGAATTGGTGAAAATTCTACCGGGAGCGGAAGAAAACCTCACACCCCCGGAAAGCAACCGAAACGAAGAACCATGAAAAAATTCGCCGCGCTCCTTTCACTGGCTACCGCACTTACAGCGCCATTAAGCGGAACAGCGCTGGGCGCTGAGGAGTATGCCAAAGGAACCGGCGCACTGGAAGTATTCGACAGGGAAGCCATCGTCGATTTACCGATGCTCACAAAAGTGTGGCTCGTGTTTATGCTCACCACTTTTGCGGTTGGATTATTCGTCTTCGCGGTCGATAAGCCAATCGCCCGCTGGGCAGGAGGAGGCCTCATTTTTTCGATGGCGACTTGCCACCCCTTCTTCACCGCTCTCGGGCTGCCCGTCCTCTCGGGGGCCATTGCGACCTCGCACATTGTGTGTTGGTCACCCGCTCTCGTGCTACTGCTCATTAAACGCCCGTTTCTGGATCGCAACGAAGGCTATGGGTTTCGAATCTGGTCAGCTCTCATGACCGGTGTGATTCTAATCTCCTTCGTTTTCGATTTCCGCGAGGCAGCGATTTACATCAAGCATGTTGCGAACCTGCCCCATTGAGAGATGGCTCCGGAAAAGGGAACGCATCCTCGCTTTTACTCCCTCCCTTTCTTAGATCTCATTGCTGCCAATTCGCCCCTCAAGTCACTGAGTTCGGTGCAGCGCAGCATTTCCGATGCGCCGGTTCCGCGGGCTCCGGTGAATCGTCCTTTCCGCAGGCTCATCTACGCAGGCTCTTCTCTGAGACCGTTTCAGAATCCCGGCATTGGAACGACTCGCTGGCACTTTCAGGAAGGATGAGACGCGGGGTATTTCGCCTTCAAGGAGCGGGCAACTTTTTTACTTTAACACTGCGAATGAGATAATTGCTGAACTTCGGGCCATCCGATTCGAGGATGAAATTGTAGCCCCAGTAATTCACAAATTTCGGATCCTCGATGCGCCACGTTTTCCTGTGCCACTTTTGGTTATCAGGCACCGTGAACCAGCCGTCCGGAGCGGTTTTAAATCCATCAGCCGATTCATAAACCAGCTTGAAACCGGCGTTTTCGTTCTCCGGATTTCTACGGACCTCCACCTCGATTTCGATCGGCTCCTGCGAATACGAGAGAAACGCCGGATCGACGAAGAAAACGTTGCCACCGGGAACATTCCCCGCCCTCGCTGAACCACCGTAGGCAACGACCGCCTCTGCGAGGTGCGCCCCCGACCGGGTATGCAATCCGCGCTCGATCGTCGTTTCCCCGAACTCGATCGAGATTTCGTCAGCGCCCGCGTAATCGACGCCGCTGATAAATGGCTTATCCCGATTCGCTTTCGCCTGAGCGATCACCCCGGCGGGAACATCCAGCACAAAGAGCGGTGCCGCTCCCAGCTCGACAGAACGGCCTCGAACGATAGTTGATTGCGTCGGATCAACGACGTGGACATCGGACTCAAACTCCACGACCTCCGGTGACCCGGAACGAGCCCAGGCCGCCATGACCGGCCCCTCAGCGCCGTCGAATACAAACGCGCAGTGCTTATCATTCAACAAGGTCCAGCCCACATACTTCGGATCCTGCCCCAGGTAGTGAATCATGGACCCGTAGGCACGAAAAGCGGGGCGCTCTTTTCCCTCCCGATCAAGCAAGCCGAGCGGGCCGCTATCCCCGTCGCGTCCCTCAAACCACTGAACACATTCCACCCCCTGAGCGATGCTCATGACGTAGGCTTTAACGAGACCGTGCGCCTGACTTTCGAGCCCTTTATTTGAGCTCACACCGAGTTCGGTGAAAATGACCGGCACATCAACCTTTGCCGGATTCCGCACCTCCAGCATCTTCCGCAGGACCGGAATGATGTTCATGAAAACCATTTCCGAGCCCGCGTTTGAAGCAATCCCGTCGAGTATTTCATACGGGTGGAGGGTGATGAAATCAAAGTGGTCCTTCGCCCCTGACATGACCACTTCCTCAAGGTAGTGAATGTGAGCACTCTTCGCCGAGATCCCCACCAGACAATCCGGGTCAGCTTCTTTCGCAGCGAGATAAGCGGCGACCACGATCTTCGCGTAGTCCGCAGGTGTTTGATCTTTCCCCGTGAAATTCGGCGGTTCATTCCACACTTCGTAGCGCGTCACGCCGCGACCTTTCAAATGAGAAACAACCGTCTTCACATAGTTCGACCACCCCTCCAGATTATTGACAGGCAGGGAACCGGGCGCGTCGGCGGTATTCCATTTCGGAGTGCCAATGAGAAGGGCCCCCGTCTCCATTCTCTGTGATTCGAGGTAACTCAATTGCTCATCGAGCGTTTCCCAGTCCCACTTTCCCTTCTCCTTTTCGAGAAGCCCCCACGAAACTTGCGGACTGCGATACACCCGGATTCCGATCTCCCTCATCTTCGGAATCCATCGGGCATTGTCTTTCGCCGAACGGTTGTTGACGTGCGAACTGCCTATTCCGAAGGGACTGAGACGCGTTTCTTCAGCCTGAACACAGAGAGATGAAATGCAGAAAATCCCGCTGACGAAGATTTGCGAAAAGACGAAGCGGTGGGGCATGAGCGGAGACGCTATCAGAAATTCGCCTCAAATCTCAAACACAAAACCTGCCTTCTCCTGAGCCTCACTCTTCAGCTTGGAACAAACCACGTTGCACATTTCAAAAACTCTAGGGTCATCAATCGAATAGAAGACCTGATTGCCTTTCTTCTCCCGACGGATAAAGCCCGTCTCGGCGAGAACCTGCAACTGTTTGGAAATATTCCCCTGTGAACCTCCGACCCGCTCGACCAGCGTCCCGACACCGCAAGGACCGGACTTCAACTCCTGCAGGATAGCCAATCGCGTCGCATCGGAAAAAGCCTGAAACACTCTCGCGACCCGCTCCAACCCCTCACGATCCATCTTCTGTTCGTCTGCCATAATAATTTTCTGTTGATAAACACCCTTATATTCGTATATTGGAATATATCAATTTGGAATTTCAAGTTCAACAAGGTTCTTCAAATTTCATTTCCGATAACCCAAAGCGAAAACCAATCGAATCATGAGTTCAACCGATATTACCGATTCACCTGCCGGCGCCAGCCTCTCACTGCGACGAAAATCCTGGAATCCCTATACCGTGGGAGCCGGCATCGGAATCCTCAGCTGGCTGGTATTTCTCATCGTCAACAAGCCACTCGGCATGTCGACCGAGATCTCAAAATTCTCCGGCTGGTTCGTGGGACTCTTCACAGGACAGGATGCCGTGCTCCAAAATCCCTACTGGGCCTCGAAGACTCCCGCCTTCGGCTACAGCACCGTCTTTCTCATTTTCACCGCCGTGGGAGCCTTCATCAGCGCCAAAATGGCCGGCGATCTCTCTACCGAAAAAGTCCCGCCGCTCTGGGCAAAGTATCAGGGATCCAGCGTCGCGAAACGAATGGTCGCCGCTTTTGCCGGAGGCGTGCTACTCCTCTTCGGAGCACGCATGGCAGGCGGCTGCACGAGCGGTCACGGCATCAGCGGAACCCTCCAACTGGGCCTGTCGAGCTGGCTGTTTTTCCCCGTCATGCTCATCTCAGGCATCATCACCGCAAAAGTAATTTTCCGAAAACAGGCTGGCTAAGCGAACCGCACAACTCATTTCCAAAGTCTAACTCAACACTTTTTCCATTATGAACCTACCCATTCCAAAAGACTCCACCACCGGCCTGATCCTCTCGGCAGTGTTTGGCCTCATTTTCGGAGTCCTCCTCAACAAAGGACGTGTCACCGACTACAACGTCATCGTGAACCTCTTCCGTTTCAAAGACTTCACCGTCGTCAAAATCATGTTCACCGCCATCATCGTGGGAGGACTCGGAGTCTTCGCGATGGAAAGCGCAGGACTGATCGAAGGCTACGATATCAAAGCGGCCAATCTGCTTGGCGTTGCCATCGGAAGCGCCATCTTCGGAGTCGGAATGGCTCTGTTAGGGTATTGCCCCGGCACCGGAGTCGCCGCCATGGCTACAGGACGTCTCCACGCAGTCGTAGGCTTCTTCGGCATGATCGCCGGAGGAATTATTTACGCCCTCAGCTTCTCCTGGATAGATGCCCATATCCTCAATGTCGCAGCGATGGGGAAAGTGCGCCTGCCCGACGTAACCGGAATTCCATCGATTGCCTGGTGGGTCATCCTCGTCGCTATCGCAGGAGGGGTGTTCTATCTAATCGAGAAGAAGTTCCGCCCCTCCGAAGAGAAAGCTTAACACCTCAATCCCCTACCCGCCCGCGCACATGACTTCCAAAAACTCCCGGATGAAATGGCTCCTCCTCACATCATTCGCAATCGCTTTTGGGGCCCTGACTATCCCCTCCTCCGGTCAGGGTCCTCGAAAGGGATTTGGCAAAGGCGATGGCAAAAACGGTCGAGGTCCATTGTCGGAGGAAATGCGCGAGAACATTCACGGGCTCTTTGACGGACACGACAAACTCCAGCGAAAGGTGGAGGTGACCGATACCGGCTATCGCGCAACAACGACATCAGACGACCCTGCCATTGTCAAAACTTTGCAATCCCATGTTCGCCAGATGGAAGAGCGTCTCAAAAGCGGACTTATGGTTCGCCGGTGGGATCCCGCTTACGAGGAGTTCGTAAATCACTACGATGACATCGATATAGAGATCACCGGGATCAAAAACGGCATTTCAGTCGTCGCCACGGGAACGAACGAAGAGGCCCGGAAAGTAGCTCGAAATCACGCCGGGATCATTAGCAAGTTCATCGAACACGGTTGGAGCGAACATGATAAACTTCATCCGGCCGTTCTCGCAGGAGAAAAGGCCGCGCAACCGGTCACCGATACGAAACTCGGGGAAACGAAAACGATCCATCAAGTCGGCGACCTCTACCTCGCATCTCAGCCCGGAGCCGGTGATTGGAAGCTGGCTAAAGACAAAGGCATCAAAACAGTCATCAGCCTGCGTCATCCGGAGGAAACCGATTTCGATGAGAAACAACTCGTCGAAGCGCATGGAATGCGATTTCTCAATATCCCCTGGGACGGAGAGGACGAATTGACCGACGACGTCTATGACAGAGTTCGATCAAACCTGCAAACCGCAGAGCATCCACTACTGCTCTACTGCGGCTCAGCCAATCGCGCCGCCGGAGCCTGGCTGGTATGGCGGGTACTGGATCAAAACGGAGACCTCGAAACCGCGCTTGAGGAAGCCGCCGACGCCGGCCTCAGAACCGATGCCTACAAAGCGAAAGCCCGCGCCTACATTGAGAAGCGAAAATCGACGCCGCCGCTATCAGACGAGCAGCGCGAAAAATGCCTCAAGATCGGGGAAAGAGCCTCATCCGCTCTCATGAAAAATCTCGGTGCGCAGCTCAAAGGAGCCCTCGCCGGTGGCGATGCCATGGCAGCGGTAGCAGTTTGCAGGACAGCCGCCCAACCTATCACAACCGCAACAAGTGGTGAGTTCTCCGGAGTCACCGTCAGTCGAACTTCACTTAAAACCCGCAACGCGGAAACCAACAGCCCCGACGCGATCGATCGCCAGATCCTCACGAAGTGGGATCACATCGCGGAGCACTCTCACGAAATCGAACCCTCCCTCATCCGGATCCACGAAAACGAGCTGCGCTACTACCGCCCGATTTTTATTCAGGAAGCCTGCCTCAAATGCCACGGCCCATCTGACGCGATGGATAGCAAACTGCGCAACTTTCTCACTGAAACCTACCCCGACGACAGGGCTCTTGAATACAAGGAAGGCGATCTTCGAGGAGCCTTTCGCGTAGAGATCAATTTGGCGGAATCACTTACATCCCCCCGGTGATTCCCCGACGGGCGGCGGCTGAACGGCATCCCGTTCGCCCCGCCCGGTTTCTCTTTTTTTAAAAGGCTCAATCTACTGGTCGGCACCCCCGGGACCATTGCACCGCAGCCACAAAAAGTGATGAGACCCGACCCAATATAACAAGCACTGCATTTGCATTTTCACCGCTCAGGTCTGATGGATATGATTTTAAAGGAGCCTCTCAAAACTGAAATGTCGTGGCCCATCGAATTTTATGAACCCTCTCAATCCTCCGCGGCTTTTTGGCGATTCCCCGGGACGCGCTGTTTTCAAGTCATGCCCGGATGACTTCGAGGTCGAGGAGATTCTCGGTTTCGAGCCTTCCGGCGAGGGAGAGCATTGTTTCCTCTGGGTCGAAAAAACGGGACGCAACACCAACGACGTCGCGAAGCATTTCGCCGATCAGCTCGGAATTCGAAAGCGTTTAATCAGCCACTGCGGGCTCAAGGACAAGGAGGCGGTGACGCGCCAGTGGTTCAGCATTCACCTCCCCGGACAGGAATCCCCGGTTGCCGCCAAACTCGAAGCCGAAGGACTCCGCATTTTGAAGATCACCCGCAACCGCCGCAAGTTGCATCGCGGCAGCCACGACGGAAACCGCTTCACGATTCGACTGCGCGATTGCGAATGCTCACGGCCTGAGGTCGAGGCGAGATGGGAGAAAATGATCGCGCAGGGAGTGCCCAACTACTTCGGACCGCAGCGATTTGGTCGCAATGGCAACAACGTGCGGCAGGCCCGGGAATTGTTGAGCGGTCAGATCGAAGTCCGCGACCGGTTGATTCGGGGGCTTCTGATTTCAGCGGCGCGCAGTTACCTCTTCAACCTCGTCGTTGCAACGCGGGTCCAGGAGGGAACCCTAACGACACCATTGGATGGTGAGGTTTTTGGATTTCCCAACAACCGGAGTCTTGTCCTGCCTCATAACCTCCACGGTGATGAAGTGGCCCGGGTTGCTGCGGGAACATTGGAACTAACCGCTCCCCTCTGGGGCGAAGGCGAATTGCAAAGCGTTGGCGAGGTGAAGCGGCTTGAGCAGGAAATCATTTCCCAGGAATCGGAGCTCGCGACCGACCTCGAAAAACTGAACCTGCGACAGGAGCGTCGCGTCATTCGTCTCACCCCGGAAAATGCAACCCTCACCTGGGAAAACGAAACCGAGCTGCGCCTTAATTTCGATCTGCCCAAAGGGACCTATGCAACCACGGTGCTTCGCGAATTGCTCGATACCGGAGAGTGATCGCAGGGCCAATCAGGCGCGAGCGCAGAGAGGGCGCATCTTTGTTGGAATCATAGGATCGAGTTCCTTCCAGCACAGATTCGCCTCGCTCCCACTGATGAAAGAGGATTCAAGCAGATTGGCCGGGCTTCGATTTATAGACCAGCCATTCTCACTTCCTACTTTCCCTCCGCCCGCCATTTCTTCATGAGCGCGATATTCCGGATCACTTCCTCGAAATACCCGGGATCCTTTTTCTTCAATCGGGAACTGGCGTAGGCTGCCATGTCGCTGTCGAACATCGCTTCTGATTCAGGAAAGCGCCCCTGATCATTTGAATCCATGACCCAACGACCTAACAAGGCCCGAAAATCCGAGAGCCTTTTCTGATGATCCGGGTCGGCCGCGAGATTATGAATCTCCCACGGGTCCTGACTTAAATCGTAGAGCTCTTCTTCCGGCCGCGTCTCCGCCATGATGAGCGATTGCACGTCGTCGAGTTTCCCGCCGGCATAGAGCTCGCGCAGCACCGGCATGAACGGTTTGTGATCCTTGTAGGCACAGGGCTGAAGATAGGGCCGCTGCGGGTGGAAGTTACGAATGTATTTGAAATTCCCCATCCGGATACTGCGGATACGATCCACCGTTTCGTCACACCTGTCCCGGGCCGATACCACGTAATCACGAGGCTCTGCCTGTTCCCCAAACAGCGGACGTCCCTGCATCGTTTCCGGGATCTCGATTCCGGCCAGTTCCAGTGAAGTGGCTCCGAGATCAATGTGAGCGATCAACTCGTCCCGCACCGTCGGCGTCGCGAAGTGCTGCGGCGACCAGACCACGAACGGAATTTTCACCCCTTCTTCGTAGAGAAACTGCTTCCCGCGCGCATGACTGATCCCATGATCGGTGAGGAAAAAGATGATCGTGTTTTCGAGCCCACCGTTTTTCTCTAAGTCATCGATAATGCGACCCACCTCGATATCCGTGTAATTCACCGAATCGAGATAGGCGGCCCAGTCATCCCGAATCACGGGATGATCAGGATAATAGGGAGGCAGCTCAACCTCATCGACCGATACCAGCGTCGCGGGATCCATATCAGCACGCGCTTCCTCGATCCATTGCCCGACGTTTCGAATCTTTCCTCCCCGGAGCTGGAACTGAGCAAAAAACGGCTGACCTTCAGCGTGCTTTTTCCAATCAATGCCGTCGTAGAGGTCATCGGGATTGTAATCAAAATTGTAATCCTGCTTCCCGTTCTTCTCACCACTTGCATCGGTAATACTCGTAAAATACCCCGCTTCGCGGAACAGCTCCGGAATCGTGCGGACACCCGCCGGCAATGACACCTTCAACTCTCCCCGTGAACTCCGGTGATGGTGCGCCCCTATCGTCGTTTGATACATCCCTGTAATCATCGCTGAACGAAACGTCGAGCAAACCGGGGCCGTCGCGTAAGCCTGACTGAAGACCACACCTTCCCTCGCAAGCTTGTCGACATTCGGTGTCGTTACGAGCGGTTCACCTTCATACCCGAAGTGACACGACATATCGTCAACCACGATCCAGACAATATTGGGTCGTGACTCAGCACCGCCGGCGTCACCTGCGAGAGTGAAAAGCAAAAGCAGAGCCGCTGCCACCGCGGAGTGTTTCAAGACGAATTCTTTCATAGTATCGGAGATTCAGAGAAGCGGGAGAATAGGGTCTTCCCCAATGGCCTTCAAGGTTGGATCTGCGCCCCGTTTTCACCACAGGGTATAGCCGCCATCGATCACGAGAGAAGCCCCCGTCATGTAGCGCGAGGCGTCGCTCGCGAGATAGACCGCAAGAGGCCCGAGGTCTTCGGGTTCACCGAATTTCCCCATCGGTATCGCGGCCTCAAATTCGACGATCACTTCCGGATTCTCGCCGGCCCAGCGCTGGTTGGGCTCCGTCATGAATCCACCCGGACAAATCGCATTCACGGTGATTCCGTGAGGAGCCCAGTCCGCCGCAGTCGCTTTCGTAAACTGTATCACCGCCGCCTTGGAGGTTTCGTAGCTCCGCCCGCCAATCCCCCGGTTCGCGATCATGCCCGAGATGGACGCCACGTTGATGACGCGCCCCTTTCGACCTTGAGCGATCATGGCGCCCCCGATTAATTTTGTGCAGAGAAACGTGCTCGTGAGATTCAAGTCGATGATTCGATTCCAATCTTCAAGAGACTGCTCTTCGACAGGAACATTAACGAGACGTCCTCCCGTGTTGTTGATGAGAATGTCAATCCCCCCTGTTTCCTGAAGCACCCGTTCACACATCGATTCGGTTTGCCCGGCATCGCTGGCGTCCGTTTGATAGGTCCACACTCTCACTCCTAGGCTTTCGATAGCTTTCGCTGTCGCATCGAGACTTTCCTCATTGCGACCGGTGATGGCAACATCAGCTCCGGCCTCCGCCAGCGCGAGAGCCATTTCACGTCCGAGCCCCCGACTGCCGCCCGTGACGAGGCCCCGCTTTCCATTCAGTTTAAAACGCTCTAACACTCCGCTCATAGTTCTTCTGATACCGGTTTAAAATCCACTGCAGTCTTTCGCTTCGATCGACAAACCACCAGCATATTCACTCCTTCTCTCCATCAGGTCGATCCACGCCGAAAAGCGGCTGAAGGATGAACCCTTTGTCGCGCAGCAATTGCAAGAGCCCACCATCACCACCGAGATGACCACCTCCGACCAGAACATATTCAACCTGCGGGGAATCCGCTCCGAGCATTCCCGCGATCTTTTCCACCCACTGCCGGTTTCGTCCCGGAAGCGTTTCCTCAAAGAGTCCCCCCGCCCTTTTCCTCGCCTCATACACAGCGTTCATCGCCTCCTCATCCCCCTTCCGATAAAACAGACTGAACACCGGATCGGACGACTCTTTCATCGCCTCAATGAACACGGCCTCGATGCCTCTTTCCTCCACCTGTGTGAGGTAGCTTTGTAAGAGTTCATCCATCACCTTCAGAGCGGTCCGGTGCACCTCATCACTATCGAGCCGAAGGATCCGCTTCCCGTCCCGCTTCGCCTGCACAACCATAACGTCCTCCATCCCTGCCAATTGATGGGTCTGCCTCTGGAGCACTTTCATATAGAGAATAAACGGCGACTTCTTCCGCAACCCTCCGAAGTCTGCTCCGAGATGCTCTTTCAGCGCCTGCACCACTTCGGTCCGCAGAAGAGTTTCAACGCTATGGCCGCCCCTGAGAGTCAAATGTCGGCGATTCTTTTGAGTCCACGCTTTCAATTGCGCCTGGTCGACTCCACCACCAGCCCCGGCATTCCCCGAACCCGACTCCGTCACGATTACATCCGCCTCGTGATAGGCAGCGTAGAAGGGCGAGGGCAACGGCAGGTCCGCCGTCCTGAGAGAATGCACAGTGCCTGCGAGATAGGCGCGTGCCCCCGTTCCCGGATTCGAAACCAGCCAGACAGAGCTGCGATCGGGAAAATCTTTTTCGAAGACACTCATTCTCTTCTCTGCAACGGGGTGCATCCGGAGAATCGCCCTTTCACCAATCGACAATTCTTCAGCGATCAAAGAAGCGCCAAAACAGGCTGACACTCCCGCCGGAATAAAACCCCGCAAAAGAGCCGACCCGAAATCGATTCGAAGACTGTTTGGATAGAGAAATGAGATTCGCTTCACGCAAACAGTTTGTGACGAAACCGGACCGCATTCCAAACTATTTCACCGCCTGAATTCCACCTCATTCAATTAGATGCATCTTACACATAAAATACTTGTATTTTACATATAATGGCTTGAGATTTGAATTCATGCCTCTTGATCTACAAGCCGCACCTGGATTTCTCATTGATCGCAATGCCCACCTCATTCGCTTGAAAGTGAAACGCACCATCGCGGAGCTGGGCCTCGACCTCACCAACGAGGAAGCTGCGATTCTGGCGGCACTGAATCACAAAGACGGACTGCGGATCGGGGATTTGGCAACGGTGCTCGTGCGCGACACCACCACCGTGACCCGTCAGGTCGAGGGACTCGAACGTAAGAAATGCGTCATTCGGGAGGCGGCAGCGGAAGATCGCCGCGTCGTTCAGGTGAAATTATTGAAAGAGGGAATCCGCCGCTACCAACTCTTTGACCCCGCACTGCAAAAGCTGAAGGGCGATACCTTCGCCGGAATCTCTGAACGGGATGAGAAAATCCTCATCAGATGCCTCCGGAAAATGAAAAACAACCTTCTCAATGATTAATTTTCAACACGATATGATCTCACGAAAAGAAAACAGAGGCACCATGTCCGGATCGCTCTTGGCGCTGACTCTCGCGACGACCGGAGCGATGCTCGTCAGTTGCGAACCGGCCACGCAGGGACCGCCCCCCGGCATGGGCGGAACCCCGACCGTAACCGTCGCCGAAGTGGAGGCCCGCGCCATCGCCGACGACGTCAGCTTTGTTGGCCGCATCGGAGCCAAGAACCGGGTCGACATCCGTGCGCAGGTTCAGGGTATCCTGTTAGAGCAGAATTTTGAGGACGGAGCTCTCGTTAAAAAAGGCGATCTTCTTTTTGAGATCGAGCCGGTTGACTACGAAGCCGCGTTGAACTCGGCCAAAGCACAGGTCGCAAGCGCAGAGGCAAACAAGGACAAGGCCGATCGCTTTTTCGAACGCCTCAACTCCGTAAAAGCGGGCGGCGTATCGGCTACGGATTTGGAGCAGGCTGAGCTGGACGCGCGAACTGCAAAGGCGACCCTCGATCAGATGATCGTAGCGCAACAAGTCGCTGAGTTGGATTTGAAACGCACCAAAATCACCGCACCGATCGACGGCCAGATCGGGAAGGCGAAGCTGGATGCCGGCAATCTGGTTGACGGTTCGAGCGGAACCCTCGCGACAATCGTGCAGATCGATCCAATCCGGGTGCAGCACGCTTTGAGCGAACGCTTTCTCACCGAGGCACTCCAAAGTCTTTCCGATCGTGATCCTTCCCTTCCCCCGGTTCGGGATACGCTGGTGCCGCGCATCGTCCTCTCGACCGGTGAAAAATACCCACACGACGGAAAGATTGTTTTCCTTGATAATGAAGTCGGGAGCACCACCGGCACCATTCAAGCGGAGGCGGAATTCCCCAATCCGAACGGATTGCTGAAACCGGGCCAGTTTGTGGACCTCATCGTGCAGCGGGGTGAACCGGTCGAACGCGTCACCGTCCCGCAGTCAGCAGTGCAACAGGATCAGCAGGGCCATTTTGTTCTCATCGTGGAACCGGAAGGCAATGTCTCGCAACGACGCATCACTGCCGGTGATCGGGTCGGAGTCGACTGGATCATTGAGGAAGGCCTCACCTCCGGGGAAAAAGTCATCATCCAGGGAATCGAAAAGGTCCGCCCCGGAGCAAAAGTGAACCCGGTTGAAGCCAGTGCAGAGCCGGCACCCAACCCACCTGCGGAGAAAACCCCGAGCGAATAAAATCCCATGTTCAGCCTCTTCTTTATCGACAGGCCTCGATTTGCCTTTGTCATCTCCATCGTGATTTCACTGGCAGGATTGATCGCAGTTCAGCAACTGCCTATTGAGCAGTTCCCCAGCATCACCCCGCCACAGGTGAAGGTTTCCACGACCTACCCCGGTGCCAGCGCAGAGGTGATCGAGAGCACCGTCGCAACGATCATCGAAGCGGAAGTGAACGGCGTGGAGAACATGACTTACATGTCTTCCACTTCGACGAACAGCGGCAGCTACTCACTTTCAATCACCTTCGACCTCGGAACCGATCCGGATCTCGCTGCGGTGAATGTACAGAACCGGGTCGCCCAGGCAACGGCCCGCCTTCCCTCGGCAGTAACGGAACAGGGCGTCGTCGTGGAGAAAAGCTCGAGCGACATGCTCCTGATCTACGCGATCAATTCAGAAGGCGGAGCCACTGACGTGCTGGAACTTTCGAATTACATTTCGGTCAACATCATCGACGCCCTCGCCCGGGTGAACGGGGTCGGCAGCACCTCCATTTTCGGATCTTCCGACTACGGCATGCGAGTGTGGCTTGACCCTAACCGACTCACCAATCTAAATCTGTCCCCGGGCGATGTCGCCAACGCGATCCGCGCCCAGAACATCCAGGCAGCTGCAGGTGGTATCGGACAGGCGCCCACCTCTGATGATCAGCAACTCGCCTACACGATTCAGGCACAGGGACGCTACACCACCGTTGAAGAGTTCGAGAACATCGTGATCCGGGGAGAGTCTGACGGCAGTCTTCTCCGCCTCAGGGACGTCGCCAGAGTTGAACTGGGAGCCCAGAGTTACACCGGCACGAACACCTTGAACGGAAACCCTTCTATCATTTTTGCGGTCTATCAGACCCCGGGATCGAATGCCCTGGAGGTCGCCGACGGCGTCAAAGCGAAGATGGAGGAGATTTTTGAATCCGCTCCCGCCGACATGCAATACACCCTGTTGAACGATTCGACGGAGTTCATCTCGGTCTCTCTCGAAGAGCTTCTCATCACGCTCCTCGTTGCCCTCATCCTCGTGGTGCTCGTCGTCTTTGTTTTTCTTCAGGACTGGCGGGCAACTCTCGTCCCCGTCATTGCCATTCCCGTTTCGTTGATCGGCACCTTTGCCGTCTTCTCAATGATCGGATTTTCGATCAACACGATCTCGCTGTTCGGACTGGTCCTCGCGATCGGCGTCGTCGTCGATGATGCCATTGTCGTAATTGAAAACGTAAAACGCCACCTCGCCGACGGCATGTCGCCGGTGGAGGCCACACGCACGACAATGAAGGAGGTTTTCTCCCCTATCATTGCGACAACACTGGTCCTCTTAGCCGTGTTTGTTCCGGTCTCCTTTGCGGGAGGCATTGAAGGAAGGCTCTATCAGCAATTCGCTCTCACCATCGCGATCGCAGTCGGTATTTCGTCGATCAATGCACTGACCCTCTCCCCCGCGCTCTGCGCGACCTTCCTCAGAGCGGAAGTCCCCGGGAAACGAAAGTTCATCTTTTTCCGCTGGTTCGACACACTCTTTGAAAAAGTCACCCGCGGCTATGTCGGCACGGCAAGCTTCCTCGCCGCACGTCGTTTCGTGACCGCCCTGATTCTCATCGCCTCGACCGCCGCAGCGATGTACTTCTTCACAAAAACACCGACCGGATTCATTCCCAATGAGGATCAGGGCGTGGTCTTCGTGGATGTGCAATTGCCCAACGGCGCTTCACTGGCGCGGACCGATGCCTTCATGAAAGAAGTGGAATCGCGTATGATGAAGATACCCGGAGTGAAAAACGTCATCGCCGTGAGGAGTTTTTCGATCATCTCAGGAACATCATCGAACGTTGGTTTTGCCGTCGCCGAGCTCGAACACTGGGATGAACGGAAATCCCCTGCTCTCGGTGCCGATGCCGTCGTCGGGCGGCTCTTCGCCGAACTGGGAACGATGCCGGGAGCGACCATTCTCGCATTCAGCCCTCCACCGATCCGCGGCATGGGCAGCAGCAGCGGATGGGAAGCCGTCGTCCAGGACACACAGGCACGTCCCGCAGGCGAACTGGCCGCTGCTGTCGGCGGAGTGGTTTACGCATCCAATCAGAACCCGAAACTGATGCGGGTCTCAAGCTCATGGAAAGCCGATGTACCGCAGTTGAAACTGGAAGTGGATCGCGACCGGGCGCAGCTCCTCGGCGTTCAGCCCACTTCCATTTTCGACACGATGGGCTCCTACCTCGGCTCGCAGTATGTAAACGACTTCACCCAGTCAGGGCGGGTCTACCAGGTGATGATGCAGGCAGACGAGGAATTCCGGAATGATCCCGACGATATCGGAAAACTCTACGCTCAGAATACCGCAGGTGAAATGGTGCCTCTCTCCGCGCTCGTCGATGTCGAAGACACCCTCGGTCCCGAGACGATCACGCGATACAATCTCTTCCGGTCCGCCGGATTGCGCGGCTCGGCAGGTACCGGCTTCAGCTCGGGTGAAGCCATGGCCGAGGTGGAAACACTCATGAAATCCACCCTGCCTGAAGGCATGACCTTCAGCTGGACCGGCTCTTCCTATCAGGAGCAAAATTCCGGCAGCATCGCCCCGCTCCTCCTCATTTGTATGGTCGCAGCCTACCTGTTTCTCGTCGCCCAGTATGAAAGCTGGTCGATCCCTCTCTCGGTGCTTTACATCACTCCCGTCGCGGTGCTGGGAGCACTCCTCGCGATTTTATTACGTCATCTCAGTATGGATCTCTACGCCCAGATCGGGTTGATCATGCTGATAGGACTGACCACGAAGCAGGCCATTTTAATGGTCGAATTCGCCAAGGAAGCCCACGAAAAAGAAGGTCTCAGCGTTCTCGAAGCAGCGAAGCAGGCCGCCTCTCTCCGTTTCCGATCCGTGATGATGACAGCTCTCTCCTTTATTCTCGGTGTGATGCCACTGGTAATAGCCAGCGGTGCCGGAGCGAACGCCCGTCAGTCACTGGGCACCGTGGTGTGCGGAGGAATGATTCTCGCGTCAGTGCTGGGAACTCTTTTGATCCCCGGGTTCTTCACCCTGATGAGGCGCGACCCGAAAAACTAAGCGTCCGCGCCCGGTTCGAGTTTCCGGTATGACTGCCGGAGACCTTTGCCCCAAAACATAACAACACACCCTGACACCTCCACATTGAAAGTCCGGAAGCGCTTTTGCAGTGCCTCCATGACAGCACCAAGCCCGTCCTCGGTGTTCGAAAAGATCCCCTTCCGGTTGTATGTTGCCATCAGCATCTTCGCGAGAATGGGACGCTGAATATCATTCCCCAGAATCGTGGCCCCAAACACAACGCCATCGTTTTTAAGGACGGGAATCAAATTATCAAGAACCGCCCCCATCTTCAATTCGAGCCGACCGGGAAGGCAGTGAAGCAGGTAATTGATCGCGATGGAATCAAACTCGGGAACGGAAAAGTCGAGCGGATCGAGAACATCCTCCTGAAAAATCTCAGGACGGAAATCAGAGAGGCGCTGGTAGGCGCGGTCGAGACAATCGCGATTGATATCGAGCAATCCCACCCGCGGCGCACCCTCCGGCAATGTGTGCGCCGGAAAATAACCGGTCCCGACGCCGACCTCGAGATGGTTCCCTGTTATGTGGGCACGATAGAGTTCGAGGAGCTTTTCGGTCGGGCATTTCCAGATTCGCCGGTTGGATACTCCCAGCACCCACCAATCATAGAAAGCCAAACTGCGTTTGGTATAAGCGGCGTACCCCCGCTCTACATCAGATAGTTCAGCTTTCATAGAATTCTCCTATTCAATAGGGTATAGTGTCGAAGTCAACCCTGTTGATTAACCGGGAAGACCTATTCTTTTCGCTCAAAGTCACTCAGAATACGTCTCTATACGTGAATGAAAACGCTCGAACAGCGCATGAAGCATCACCAAATCTTCGACGAGGATCTGGAAGAACGCTTCGTGCTCGGCTCCGGAAGCGGCGGGCAGAAGATAAACAAAACCTCGTCATGCGTTTATCTTAAGCACATTCCAACGGGGACTGAAATCAAATGCCAGGAATCCCGCTCACGGGAAAAGAACCGGGAGCTCGCGCGGGTGAGGCTTTGTGATCATTTTGATGCAGAGGAGAAAAAGAAGTCTCTCGAACGTGCCAAAAACCGGGCGGTGAAACGCTACAAAAAACGAAAGCCTTCAAAAGCCGAGAAAGCACGAAGACGGCGAACCAAGCAGCTCCGTACCGAGAAAAAGGCGAACCGGCGCAAGGTCTAGGCAGGGACGCAGCACGGACGGATCACCGACAGGATTCGGGTTCGGACAGTCCGGGATTTGAGCACACCGCGAATGCCTTTTAGCAAAAGGCATCTACCGGCACGACACGAAACGGCGATGGTGGATGCCTCCCGCCGGGGCCGGTGTCATCGAATCCTCACAAAAAACACACTTGGCGTGAGCCGGGAAACGGGGATAGTGATCGAGACTCTTCAAAACCGACCCAGCTATGGCCAACTCTGCGAATCGCCCCGATACCGTTGTCATTTCCAATCTTTCACCGCTTGTCGAGGGCGGAAAATTCCCCGCAAAACGTGTCGTCGGTGAATCCGTCACGATTGGTGCCGATATCTTCAAAGACGGACACGACCAGGTCGTGGCATTGCTGGGATGGAGAAAGGAAGGCACGAAGGACCTCGAGGAGATTCCTCTCGTCGCCGGTCACAACGACCGGTGGGAGGCAACACTCAGCTTTCCCGAAACAGGCTTCTACGAAATTGTCATCTCCGCATGGGCCGACGACTTCCTCACCTGGCTGCACGATTTCGAGCGCCGACTCACCGGCGATCAGGATGATTTCAACACCGAGATCGAAGAGGGCCGCGTCATCCTCAATTCAGCAGCGATTCGGGCCGCCGGTGGACGTGCCAGTGCCGATGCGCAGGCGATCGAGGATCTCACGACAACACTGATGAAGAGCGACCCGAAGAACGTTCCCGCCCTCATGTATGCGCCGGGAACACTCGAACTGCTCGCCCGCTGGCCGGACCGTCGACTCGAAACCCGCTCCGACGTGCCCATCGTGATCAATGTGGAAACGAAGCTCTCGGCTTTTTCCGCATGGTATGAGTTCTTTCCCCGTTGCGCCACCGGTGACGCAAGCAAGCACTCCAGCTTTCGCGACTGCCTCCCCCGCCTCGACGACGCCAAAGAAATGGGGTTCAACGTGGTCTATTTTCCACCGATCCACCCCATCGGCGAAGCCCATCGCAAAGGAAAAAACAACACTGTCACCGCGCAGAAGGGCGACGTCGGATCCCCCTGGGCGATCGGTAACAAAAACGGCGGCCATCGCGCCATCGAACCGCAGCTGGGAACGATCAAAGACTTTGTCTGGCTCCTCGAAGAAGCCCGTTCCCGCGGCCTTGAAATCGCGATGGACTTTGCGATTCAGTGCTCCCCTGACCATCCCTACGTCGAAGAGCACCCCGAGTGGTTTTACCGCCGCCCCGACGGCTCAATCAAATACGCCGAGAACCCTCCGAAGAAATATCAGGACATCTACCCTCTCGACTTTCACTGCGACGAATGGGAACTGCTCTGGAAAGAACTGCTCTCCGTGGTCCTCTACTGGGTCGATAAAGGCGTCAAAATCTTCCGCGTCGACAATCCCCACACCAAGCCGGTCTCGTTCTGGGAATGGCTCATCGCCGAGGTCCACCTCGTCGACCCCGACATCATCTTTCTCGCCGAGGCCTTCACCCGCCCCGCGATGATGCAGATGCTCGGAAAAATCGGCTTCACCCAGAGCTACACCTATTTCACGTGGAGAGAGACCGCGACAGAACTCCGCGAGTATGTCACCGAGCTCACCAAAGGGGAAATGCGAGACTACTATCGCGGCAATTTCTGGCCGAACACGCCCGACATTCTCCCCCACCACCTCCAGCACGCGACACCGTCCGCCTTTAAAATCCGCGCAGCCCTCGCCGCGACCCTGTCTTCCTCATGGGGAATGTATTCCGGTTACGAACTGTGCGAAAACCATCCCCTCCCCGGTCGCGAAGAGTATCTCGACAGCGAAAAGTATCAGCTCTACCAGCGCGACTGGAACAAGCCCGGGAACATCAAACCTTTCATTAAAAGGCTCAACGAAGCGCGGAATCAGAACCCCGCCCTCGCCGAATACGCGAATATCGACTTCATCCACTGCGATAACGATCAGCTCCTTGCCTACCACAAATGGACCGATGACGGCTCAAACCGCATCATCGTAGTGGTAAACCTCGACCCTAAAATGAAGCAGGAATCCAACATCCACCTGCCTCTCGAAGCACTCGGCCTTTCCCATGGAGCCGCATTTGAGGTCGAAGATTTAATCTATCGAGAGACCTACACATGGCGTGAATCCACCAATTTCGTGTCTCTTGACCCGAGGACTAAGCCAGTCCACATATTAAAAGTGAAGACTTCTTAGGCAAACCGACTCTGGTAGCGAAAGAAGGAACCGCTTCATTCTTTCGAAGAAATACAGCCTCCCCCCATGCGCCAACGCTTTATCACCTTCGCCGTACTCAGTCTTGTTCTTATTGGAATAGGAGAATGGAACCTTCGCAGTGGCAAAATCGCCCCGCTGAACAACCTGAACGATACATGGCTGGATTTCTGCGTCGGAAACTCGGGGGACAAAATTGAGAAGCCCTCCCTCACCGTGGTTCGCATCAACGACGGTTATGAACCGCTCAACATCGGAGAAGACAAAAACAAAGGGACCACGCCGCGGCTCTCACGACTCGATTTCGCCACCATCCTCGGCTTTGCCGCAAAAATGAACCCCAAAGCGGTTTCATTCCTTCCCACCCCTGCTTTTGACGAGGAAAACGTTCTCAACAAAACCGACATCGTCCCCCTGAAGGACGCCGCGATGCAGCTCCCCCGCTTCGCCGTCGCCACCACCGTTTCCGACGACGGTGACAAAGCGATCGAAAAACAACCCGTTCAATACACCTCTCTCAAGGTCGAAGGGGACGCGAGTTCCGTGCTCTCCTTCACCCGAACGGTCCGCTACCCGGACCCTCAGATTCTTTCCAATGGAATCCCCGCCTTCAAAGCCATCGAATCGGCACGGGGACTGATCGGCGATGACCAGGCAAAAATCCCCCTGATTGCCCGCAAAGGAGAACAGATCATTCCATCGATTATCCTCACTTCCGTGGCATCACACGCCGGAGTCGCCCCCGAAGAGATCTCCGTCAATTTCACAGGGAAAAAGCCGGTCATCCAGCTCGGCGAATACAGGACGATTCCGATCAACGCCGACGGCACGATGGCCTTGCCCGGGCACTCGGGACTCAAGCACTCCCTCATGAGCCGGCAACGCAACGAAGAGGGAAAAATCGAAGAGAAGTATCATCTCACCTCCCTCTCCGTCGATGAACTGGCCTACACCGGCGAGGAAAATGACGAAGTCGCGAAGCGAATTCTCTCCAGCTTTCAGGGGAAATTCAAATCCCTCAGCGAAAACCTCGTCGTGATTGGTTTCGACCGGACCGCAGACCGCCATATCAACCTGCCCGGCGGGGAAGTCCTTTCGGAAACCAGCCTCATCACGAGAGCCATGGCGGTGATTCAAAGCGGACGCTTTCTCACCTGGTGGCCGACCTGGGGCAGGTGGCTCGCCGTCGCCGCGATCGCCCTCATCGCCCTGATCCTGTTCAAACTGCCGAAAGGTAAATTTGCCCCCCTCACCATCGCGGCCGGCCTCATTTACTTCTCCGTTTGGATCCTCATTTTCAAAGCGACCCTCTCCTGGACGCCGCCCTTCGTCGCCCTGAGCATGTTCGCTCTCATCCTCCTCGTGGGGCTTTTGATTCCCGCCGATGCGAAGAAGGCGGAGGCGACTGTGGAGAGTTGATCTGACGCGTCTGCGAGGCTCTTTGCCCCCGGGCGTGACCTAATTAAATGGGTCGGTTACAGACTGGTGCTCCCCCAACCAACCCTCAAACCAAGTCCATTCGGGAGATACGGAAGTAGCGTTGTGAGGTGCGCTGGTGACACCAGGCAAGCACATAAACGGGACAGCGGGACTCCAGAAACCGGCTGAGATCCCGCGCTCCATTTTCGGGGCCCGCAATCAACTCCGCCCGCCGACCTGAGCCCATGTCACCGCGACTCTCATACCAGGCCGAAAGATCGGACTGCTGAGGCCGGGTGAAAACGAAAGCCGGACTGATTTCCCGGTCGAGGCCGGGTTCTGATCCGCCCCGATACCGGATCCGGATAGCGCGCCCCTCGTCAGCGGCTCCCAGAACGAGGCGAACCAGCCGGTTCCGGCTTTCAACGACCGGAACCATCGGCCGCTCCTTCCAGCAACGAAACCTGCCCCGCATCCGTCCTCGCGGGAATGGCCCCGGATCGACATTGCCGGCTATTGATGGGGCTTCAAAAGCGATTCCGGCACCTCCTGAGAACAGGGTTTGTATAAAAGCAGTTCGAGTCATGCCGGAAAATTACCATCCGGGGTGGGACAACTGTGGACCGACTCTGATCTTTTCCAAAAATCGAATCGATACGCTGAAGGCCCCGGACAGAATGGCAGCTTTAAAAGAGCCTCTCCTGAAAATGGAAAGCCTCAACGGGAGCGGGTCATTCTCTCAATCCCTCTCAATCCCTCTCAATCCATACCGGCGCATTTGCACCCCGCTTCCTCCCCCAATTTTCCCAGCGCAGAGTGAAAATCCCGTGCTACAGTCGCGGTCATGTTACAGGCAGGTATTGTAGGACTTCCCAACGTAGGCAAATCGACGCTTTTCAACGCGGTGACGCGGACCCGGAAAGCAGAGGCGGCGAACTATCCCTTTTGCACGATCGATCCGAATCTCGGGGTCGTCACGGTGCCTGATGAACGCCTCGCCGTTCTCAGTAAAATTTCGGGATCCAGCAAACTGATCCCCGCGGCGATCGAGTTCGTCGACATCGCAGGTCTCGTCGAAGGCGCATCCGACGGAGCGGGACTCGGCAACAAATTCCTCGCCAATATCCGTGAGGTCGATGCAATCGTTCAGGTGGTCCGCTGCTTTGAAAACGACGATATCATCCACGAGCTCGGCTCAGTCGACCCGCTTCGGGATATTGAAATCATCAACTCGGAGCTGATTCTCGCAGACCTCGCCGCACTCGAAAAGCGCAAGGACTCACGCGTCAAGAAGGCCAAAGGCGGTGACAAAGAGGCTAAAAAAGAAGTCGAGCTCGCCGAGAAGCTCATTCCCCACCTCGATCAGGGCAATCCGGCGATCACGGCGGATCTCAACGATGAGGAGAAAAAGCTCATGACGAAGGAGTTTTTCCTTCTCTCAGCGAAGCGCACCATTTTTGCCTGCAACGTTGCCGAGGACGATCTCGCAGCGGCACAGGCCGATCCGGACAGCTTTCCAATGGTCAAAGCGGTTCGTGACTATGCCGCCGAAACCTTCGGCGCAGAGGCCATTGTGATCTCGGCCCGTATCGAAGAGGAAATGATCGACCTCGATCCTGAAGAGGCCGCGGAATTTCTTGCCGACATGGGGATCAAAGATTCCGGCGTTTCCGCTTTGATCAAATCCGTTTACCACCTCCTCGGCCTCCAGACCTATCTCACAACCGGTGAGAAAGAGACCCGCGCCTGGACGATCTACGCAGGTGATAAGGCTCCTCAGGCAGCCGGAGTGATCCACGGTGACTTTGAGCGCGGCTTCATCGCCGCGGAGATTGTTCACTTTGACGACCTCGTCGAGCTCGGCTCCAACGCGAAAGCGCGCGAGGCCGGCAAGCTCCGCATCGAGGGTAAAGATTACGTGATGCGGGACGGCGACGTCGTCGAATTCCGTTTCAACGTCTAAGCGGTCCGCGGCGGGACTACGGATGCGGTGTTTCTCTCAAGGCGGGGAAACACCAGTTCCACTTCACGGCGGCGAGGCGAAAGAGAACGATGACGAGAATCGCGGCGATCATCGCGATTTCTTTCGGGGCTCCCCCTGCAGAGAGAACGATCAGGTAAACCCAGCACCCCGTGAAAGCGCAGGTCGCATTGAGCGGGCTCGGAGTGAAAAGTGAGGGGACATCATTACAAATCATATCTCCCAGCACTCCACCAAACGTTCCCGTGATCGTTCCCATCATCGCGGCAATAAACCAGGAGGGATAGGCCTCAAGCGAGTAGGCCGTTCCCGTGATCGCAAACAAAGCCATCCCGAGCGCATCGGGAAGCAGCAAATACGGTTTAATTCGATGCACCAGCTTCAAGACAGGACCGGCAAAGACAGCAATCCCCAGCGTGATCATGGGGTAATGGGGATTCCCGATCCAGAAAAGCGGGGTTCGATCCAGAAAGAGATCCCGCAACGTTCCCCCGCCGAAGGCAACGGCAAAAGCGACCGCGAAAACCCCCATCACGTCCATCCCTTTTCGCGCAGCTAAAAGAACGCCGTAAATCGACGAAACAATGACCGCGAGATACTCGATCGAGATGAGAAGTGAAACATCCATTTTCATGAGAAAAACCTTTTCGATCCTGGACTAAACCCTGTTGACTGTGCCACTCAACCCTGTTGAGTCTCTCTACGTCCCCTCCGAGCCCTTTTTCCCATTCTATGCCCCGCCCCACCAGAAGCAAACGCCTTTACTGGCTTCGCCTGTGCATCGTCCAGATCGGAAGGGCCTATGACGCATTTCACCGCTTCCTTGCGAGGATCACGGGCCGCTGGGGAATGCCCATGAGCGCGGATATCTACCACGCCGTTCAGCATAGCGAAGGCGTTTCAGTGAAAGGACGCGTCCTTCTCTCGAAAACGTGGCGTCATCCCCGGGTTAAGGATCATCCTATCGTGAATCTGCTGCAGATGATCCGTCGATGGACCACACCGGAGCGCCCCTTTTCGCTCGTTCGTCTCAGCGTGGGGGGAGCCACCGTGGAGCAACGCGCCGATCGTCAGGCCTACTTCAAAATCGACATTCCTGCGAGCGAGGTGAAATCCAAAGAGCTTCTTATTGAGTTGCCGGAATCCAAGGTATCGAGCTCGCGCACCATGAAGATCCGGCGAAGCGGCAGCGAAGCCCGTTGCGTCATCATCAGTGACATCGACGACACCGTTCTCGTCACCCATGTTGCGAGAACCCTGCGCATGGTCGCGACAACTCTTTTTGGAAACGCCCTTACTCGACAGCTTTTCCCGGGCACCGCTGAACTGTATCGCGCCCTGCGACACGGAACGACGCCGAATGTCCGCGAGCGCAATCCCATCATCTACGTGACGAGCTCCCCATTCAATCTTCACGCCCTCCTGAAGTTGATTTTCAAAGAGAACGGCCTTCCTGACGGCGCCTATTTCATGACCGACTGGGGAATCGATATCGACAAGTGGTTCAAAATCGGCCACGCCGAGCACAAGCTGCAATCAATCGAGCAGGCCTTCAAATGGCACCCGAGGAAACCCGTCATTCTCGTGGGCGACAGCAGTCAGCACGACACCGATGTCTACGTGGAAACCGCGCTGGCCCATCCCGGAAAGGTGGATCAGATCCTCATTCGTGACGTCACCGGGCCGGACCACATTGAGCAGTTTCAGGACAAAGTGGACGAGCTTCACAACTCGGGAACCGAGTTCGCCTTTTTCAGAGATTCTTCAGAAGCCGCCAAAATCCTCGAAGCAAAAGGATGGATTACAAAGGAGCAACTCGCCGAGGTCGTCAAAGCGGTCAAAGAGAGCCCCAAACCTCTCGGTGCGGACCTGATGCACCACTAGGGGCGATTCCGCTCTAGCGGTTGGCCTCGGTCGGGCGGAATGTCAGGACGACCCGAAAGCGATGATTGAATGGCTCGTGTTCAAGCCAGGGCTCGAGGAAAAGATAGAACCCTCTCGCTTCGTAGAAAATAATCTGTTCACGAATGGCCGCCTCCATTGCTGAAAACGGAGTCGTATCGGTGACCCAGTCCATTCTCCGCTCAAGGCGCCGCGACACCGCGCAGAAGCGGTTGATGATATCATCTTCAACCGTCTGAATATTAGCTAGCACTTCGTTTCTCACTGACATGACAACCGATATACGAACCTGAGCAAAGACCGGCCGCCCCTTTCCATTGATTCAGTATTCTAAGAGTGTCCGAAGTACCGTTCCTGCAATCTTTCACCCGGCGGCGTTCCCTTCAGACTGATGAGCCAAATTAGAATTGTCGATACGACGACGGACCAGATAAAGGGGTGCAAACCGAGGAGGAGATACTCTCCAAACTTGCCCGTCTGAAGGTAGCCCGCGAGATAGAGCGCCAGAACCGTGAGGCCTCCCGCGAGCATCCCCGCGACGATTCCTGAAGCGGTCGCCCTTTTCCAATAGAGAGCAAAAACCATCGGCATGAGGAAACAGGCCCCCAGTCCCGCCGAGGCAAAGACGATAAGATGCTGGAGGAATTGAGGCGGATGCATCACTGCAACAACTCCTAACATTCCGACAACCATAGTCACTCCGTAGGTAAGCCGCTTGATTTGCTTCTCGTTTGCATTCGGATTGATCGACTCCTGATAGATGTCGCGCACCACCCCCGAGGATACGAGAAGGAGGAAACTGTCGACGCTGGACATTACCGCCGCAAAAGGAGCCGCAACGAGTAGCCCGGCAAGCCAGGGCATCCCCGCATTGATCGTCAGGATAGAGGCCATCTCCGGCATGACCCGATCCGGATAAATTTCCATTCCCGGGAGAAGAACCCGCGCGCAGGTAAAAATGATCACGAGAGGAAAATAGATCAACGCAAAATAGAATGCCACCATGACCATGGATCGCCGCAATGTCAGGGTGTCTTTAAATGCCATCTGACGAACCATGTAGCTGGGTTGCCCCGCTCCACTGAAGTTCCAGAAGGCGAAGAAACTGAATGCGATGAGAACAGTGATAAAGCCGGACGGACTGTCCCGCGACGGGCCCGGAGTCGAGGTGTAAACGCCCGGAGTGTTCGCACCGTAGGCATAAGTCTCGACTTCGCCGACCACGTTGTAGCGGTAGCCTTCGAGGACGCTCCCCTGCTCTTTCACCTTTTCAATTTCGAAGGGAGTTGTCAGTCGAATCGCCTTGACCGATTCACTCTTTTCAGCCCCGCTTTCAATAATCGTCGCCGATTTCAATCGAATGATATCGCCACCTTCAGACTCCAGCCAGGTGCCTCGTGGTATCTGCTTTTCGACGGGAGGTCCTTCAGATCCCCGTGTCACTTCAACATTCAGAAACTCAGGCGGAGTCATTTCCGAAAGTTGCTTCGTGGCATTGCCGAGACCACCGACCTGCGTCAGCGCCAGCACTAACATAATGACCACGCCCACAGCCATGACGAGTCCCTGCATCACATCGGTCCAAACCACGGCGCGGAACCCGCCGTAGGTCGTGTAGACGATCACGGAGACCGCAAAGACGATCAAACAAAGGAGGTAGTCGCCCTCGGCTTCACCAATCCAGGGAAGCCCGTCGACGAGAGCCTCAAGCCCAAAAGCAGCCGATTGATAAACCGGCACGCCTTCGAGCAGGGTCGCCATGATCTGAGCCCCGGCTTTGAACTGGGCCATCAGAAAAAAGAACATAAAGAAGACCACCATCACCGTCGCGAGATTGCCCACCGCATTGCTTTCGAAACGACGGCGCAGCAGCTCGGGAATCGTGATTGCTCCGGCAATCCGACTCACCTGATTGATTCGCTTCGCGAGCAGGCCCAGGGCGACGAGTGGCACTACCATGTATCCACAAATCCACCAGGCGAGTGACCAGCCGTGGGTGTAAATCAAAGAGGGAAACCCCATGAAACTGCCCCCCGACGCCGCCGTGGCAGCGTAAGTGAGCGCAAAAGCCCACACCCCGATATTCCGACTCCCGAGGAAGTATTCGTTAAGGAACGACTTGTTCTTTCCCGCGTGATTCGCGATTCCAGCGAGGACGAAGACAAGAGCGAGATAAACGAAAAAGCTGATCAGAGCGGTCATTTGCCCTCCTCTCCCTTAGTGACTTCATAGGCAGCTGGATCAAGATCGGTGTCTTTCATGAACCGCAACGCAAACCAAACCGTAAGCCCCAGGCCGAAAATCCACGGGATCAGAATTCCATAAACGACCCACTCCGGCATCCCCCAGACAAGTCGCAGTGCCTCGCCCTCCTTTGCACCGCCCTTCAAGCCGACATAGGAAATTGTCCAGCCCGCGAAGACAACCCAGCTGGCGACCATAAAATACAACTCTTTGCGAGACTGCCGGAAAGAAATTCCTAAATCACCGGCTTGGACATCATCACTCATGGGAAGGACAGTGCCGATTTGCTCAAACTCTGAACAGAGAAAATCTTTCCACAATGACGTGCTGACAAAATGAACTGATATCGCTAGAACAACTCACATGCTCATCTCAGAAGTCAGGCAATCAGAGTTCCCTTCACTGGAAGGTCGAATCTATCTCAATACCGCCGCCGAAGGAATCCCGCCTCTATCGGCGAAATCGGCACTCGATGAGTATTTCCAAAGTAAAGCGGCGGGAATGGACGGGCGCGAATCCCTCTTCCGGGAATTTGATGAATGCCGCAAAAGTGCCGCCGGAGTATTCGGTCTTTCTCCTGACGAAATCTCATTTTGCTCTTCCACCTCCGAAGCCTACAACCTCCTTGCCACATCAATCCAATTCTCAGAGGGAGACAACGTCATCGTCACCGACCTCGATTTCCCGGCCGGGGCGACTCCGTGGCTGAGGCTTCCCGCCTCTCCTGAAGTGCGCCTCTGGAAACACCGCGACGGGGTCCTTCACCTCGAAGATCTCGAACCACTGATCGACGAAAATACCCGACTCGTTCAGGTCTCTCTCGTCAGTTTCCTAACCGGCTACCGGGTTGAGTGGGCACCCTTGCGCGATCTAGTGCGGCAGCGAAATTCAGAATCGATCCTCGCAGTCGACGTGACCCAGGCCGCCGGTCGAATCGTTCTCGACTGCCTCGATGCGGACTGCATTTTCGCGAGTTCCTACAAATGGCTCCTCGGATCTCACGGCGGCTGTGTCGTCGCGATCCCCGACCATGCGAAGAGCAAAGTAACCGCTCAGGCCGGCGGTTGGTATAACCTCGCCAACGCCTTCGACGAGGATCGATTCACCCGCGCCGAATCACTCCCCGGTGCAGCGAGTTTCGCGGTGGGAATGCCCTCTTTCCCTGCGATTTATACTCTCAAGGCGGGAATGGATTTGCTGAATACAACAGGGGTCGCAGCAATCGCGAATCACGCCGACCAGCTCGTAACGCGTCTTCACGGGGGATTAAAAGACCTCGGGATCAAACCCATGTCGCCTCACCAACCCGGCAATTCATCAGGCATCGTTTCCTTCCAGAGCGACAATGACAAAGCCCTCAGTGAGAGGCTCCACGCGCGGAACATTCACATTATGCATCAGGCAGGACGTCTCCGCGTTTCCATCCACGGATACAATCAAATGAGCGATATCGATGCGACCTTAAAGGCGCTCTCGGAGTGCTAAAGCATTTCTCTAATCGCGCCTCAAAAATGCCTCGCAAAAACAGGCATTCTACGTACATCTTATAGGCACAATGACGACGGAAAATCAAGATCACACGAGCCTGCAAACGCGCTCGGTTCACGCCGGGGAAAAGCCCGATCCGGGAACGGGAGCATCCTCTCCCAATCTCGTAATGTCCTCGACTTTTCTCGCAGATCCCGCGGCATCCTTCTCTGCCGAAGGAAGCCACGGGGAGGATGATTTCTTTTACACCCGCTGGGGAAACCCCACCGTTGCGCAGCTCGAAAGCAAACTGGCTTCACTCGAGGAGACAGAGGCGGCGATGGCTTTTGCTTCGGGAATGGCAGCGATCACCGGCCTGTTTTTTCACTGCCTGCGCCCCGGAGATCACCTTCTTCTCGGAGACGTCATTTACGCAGCGGTGTCCGAAACTGCCGGAGATCTTCTCACGGATCTCGGGATAGAAGTCAGCCGCGTCGACACCTCGGATCTCAATGCCGTGAGTGATGCTCTGCGCGACAATACGCGGCTCGTCTACATCGAAAGCCCCTGCAACCCCATCCTCCGCCTCACCGACATTGCCGCTGTCGCCGACCTCGTCCACGAACGCGGCGCCCGTCTCGCAGTCGACTCGACCTTCGCCACCCCCATCGCGACACAACCGGCAAAACTCGGAGCCGACTTTGTGATCCATTCACTGACCAAATACCTCGGCGGTCACGGGGATGCGGTAGGCGGAGCCGTCCTCGGACCGGAAAAAGATATCTCTGAAATTCGACGGAAGATCGGGATCCGCCTTGGCGGCGTCATCAGCCCGTTCAATGCCTGGCTGATCCTTCGCGGCATCGCAACACTCCATCTCCGGATGCGGGCACACGAGTCAAGCGCCCTCGCGGTGGCACGCCACCTTGAGGCTCACCCTGCGATTACGAAGGTCACCTACCCCGGTCTCGAGTCCCATCCTCAACACGATCTCGCCTGCCGGCAAATGTCGAACTTTTCCGGAGTCCTCACCTTCCAGGCGAAGGACCACGCGAGACTTCCGGTGGTGTTTGCTGAGAAACTGAAAATCATCCACTACGCGGTATCTCTGGGACACCACCGCTCACTCGTTTTCTATATCCCGACTGACGAAATACTGAAAACCTCGTTCCAACTCAGCCCTGAACAGGAAGCCAACTACCGCGCTTTCGCGGGCGACGCCATTTTCCGCCTCTCGGTTGGAATCGAAGATCCCGTTGATCTTTGTGCCGACCTCGATCAGGCTTTCCAATCCTTAAACCCGTAATCATGAAAACAGTTCTTCACGAAATGGCGCACAGCCCCTTCTGCATTCCGGTCGTCCGGATTCTCGAAGCCTACGGTGCTGAATTCGAGCGCGTTCAGGTACCGGCCTGGGACCGGCGCGAACTGGCCCGCCTCACCGGGGGAGCCTACTACCAGGTGCCGATCCTCGAACACGGTTCAACCATCGTCTATGAGACCGCAGAGAATCCGCTCGCGCTTCCCCACTACCTCAGTAAACACTTCGCAGATGGAGAGCTCTTTCCCGAACAACACGCGGGAATTCAGGATATCGTGATCAACCATATCGAAGAGCACCTCGAAGGGCTCGGCTTCCCCCTGAGTGATCCGGCCTGTGTCGATGCGATTGAAGACATCGGCGAACGCACCATGGTGATTCGCCACAAGGAGCGCAAAATGGGTGCCGGCTGTGTTGAGCAATGGCGGGCCAATGCTGCCTCGATCGCGGCCCGCTTCGAATCGGCGCTCGCCCCTTACGAAGCCCGTCTTCAGAACAACGATTACCTCTTCGGCGACCGCCCCGTCTACGCCGACTACGCTCTTTTCGGAGTCCTCGGGAACGCCCAATTCAGCGGCGACTACACGATCAGCTTCAGCCTGACAAAGATCAAAGAATGGGAGAAGCGCATCAGCGCCTTTTCAAAAGCATGATGCGATGGAGATCGCAGAGGCAAGGAAATTGACAGGCGCCACGGTCGAATCCGTTGAGCTGCCCGGAAGAGGCTTCCTGACACTGCATTTTATCGACGCGTCAGAAACGCTGCGCATCGCTCCTCCGTGGACCTTCACCTCGTGCCTAGAGAGCGTTTCATCGCAGGCCTTTAGGGAGACAGGCGGAAGCGGGTGCGATCTCACCGGCCTCGAAGGCGCCCGCCTTACCGGCTTTCAGTCCGGAAGCAGCCGCATAGATCTTCAGTTCGGATCGATCACGATCAGCACAGCGGAACCTCAAGCCCTCCCATAACGCACCGCCAACGAACAGGGCACCATCCTCACCGAACAGACCAACCGGGGAGCCTAGCTGAAGAACAATCCTTCTGCGGTTCTGCGCATCATATTCTCGATGTCCTCCCCGCTGAGGAAATCGAGCTTCTTCGTGATGAGGTCGACCGAGGCATCATACGAATGCTCACCCTGCACCTGATACGGGCAATCCGAGGCCCACATGAGACGTTCCGAACCGAAGGCGTCGCGAAGCTGTTTGATCATCGGTCCGAGATCGGTGTAGGGAGGTGCTTTTTTGCCAAGCGCATAAAAGGCGGAGGTCTTCACGTAGACATTCGGAAAGTCAGCGAGAGCGAGGAGTTGATCAAGCTGACCCGGGTCAGCCTCTCCCTTCATTCCAATCCTGGCAAAGTGATCGATGACGACGCGGGTATCCCGATACTTTTCGCACATCGTCTTGATGACAGGCAGTGAAGCCGGATCAGTAAGACAGCACATCGCCTGCCCGGTTTCGGAACCGGTCTTCCACATCGTATGTATCCCCCCGGAAGCATCCCATTTTTTAACTTTGTCAGGGAACGCATAAAGACGGAAACCGCCAACTCCTTTTCCAAGAAGTGACTTCATCGTCGCGGCCACGTCCGACTGACTTTCATCGACGATCGCGACGCCCTGAAACTGCTTCGGTGCCCCCTCGATGACATCCAGCATGTAGGAGTTGTCGAACTCAAAGAAGCTCATCTGAATCAGGAGGGTCCGGGTCACTCCGGTGCCTTTCTGATCCGCAATGAGATCTTCGGGCGAGTATATCGGGGGATTAATGTCTTTATCAGCGAAATTTTCGGAGATGGGGTAAGCCTTCCGGTCCTGACTCCAGACGTGGACATGCGCATCAATCCAGTTCTTTTCACTGAGGTCCGTCTCCGCCTGTATTGCCTCGTTAATCAACAATCCTCCACCCAGAGTAACACTCGAAAGAAAGTCGCGTCGTGATTGGCTATTCATACTTCATAGTTCAACAGAAAACCGCGAAGGAAATCAAATGCCAACTCCACCTCTTTCACGTCCACCCACTCAACCGCCGCATGCGCCTGATCAATCGATCCGGGGCCGAAAATGATCGAGGGGATCCCCGCGCGGGACAGTTTTGTCGCATCGCACCCGAAGGGAACGCCTTGAACGGAACCATCGAGTCCCATCGATTGAAGCTGACGTGAGGCCGCCCGAACCACCGCAGAACCGGAGTCAGTCTCCATCGCTTCATCCGACAAATCAGCGGGGAGAATCTTCACCTTCTCCTCAGGAAAAGAACCTAACAAAGATCTATAGGAGTCCAGGATTTCATCAGCATTCTCTCCGGGAAGCATCCGCCTATCCAGATTTATGACGCATTTGTCGGGCACAAAATTGACCTGATCACCTCCCCGAATCGTCCCGATGTTGCACGTCGCCGGCCCGACAAGAGGATGACTTTTTCCCTCCAGGGTCTGGTGAAATGCATCCAGTTGATTAATTAGCTTCGCCATCGTCGAAATGGCATTGTCTCCGAGATGGGGTTTCGAACTGTGCGCCGCAACACCGGTGGTTTCAATCCGCCAACGCAAAACACCTTTGTTGGTCGTGACCAGTCCGAGGCAGGTCGGCTCGGCAACGACGGCACAATCCAGATTAACCCCGCGTTTATCGAACCACTCAATCGCCGCGAGGACGCCCTTAAAGGCATGCTCCTCATCGACCACCGCCGCGAGCCAGACATCGCAGGGAGGCTGTTCACCCGACTCGTGAAGGGCCCGTAATGCCTCCATCATCGTCGCGAGGCCCGCCTTGGTATCACAGGAGCCTCGACCATAAAGTTTCCCATCCTCCACGACAGGATCGAAAGGCGGGATCGTCATTCCGTCGACGGAAACGACATCCATGTGAGCCTCCAGCAGGATCGCTTTTCCGGAATTCCTGCCGGGGATACGTGCAAGGAGATTGCTTCGTCCCGGAAGCACTTCATCCTCGTGGAACTCAATTCCGCAACTGCTGAAATAATCGGCGAGATACTTCACCACGCCGCCCTCTCCCGGTCCGCCCCATTCCGGATTGATGCTGTTGATCCGAACCAAGTCGGAAAGGGTATCGATGATGCGGGAAGGCTCACTCATATTATGCCGACAGTGCCATCAGACGCGCTCTGATTCGAGACTCAATTCGGTGAGATTTGCGGACTGAATCCACGCGATTCTGAAACAGGAAAATCCATTCCTGCTAATATCGGATTTTGACTTTCCCCGGAACCTCTGCCGCCAGACCGGCCGCCAACTTCAGTTCCTCAACCATGAGCCGTGAATGCTTTTCGCGCTCATTGCTGTCCCGGATGCGCAGCAAAAAAGAGGGGTGAATCGTGGCGACGACATGGCCACGGAAGCCCACTTCATTCGGGGCCGTCACCAGTCCTCTCTGCCTCGTGATCCCGAAGTTCGGACTGATCACCGCCTGAGCGGCTGTGTTCCCAACGGTGACAATAACACGCGGGGCCACTCTCAGAATCTCCCCGAGAAGCCACGGTCGACAGGCTTTCATTTCCGCCCGGTTTGCTTTTTCGTGAAGGCGCCGCTTCCCTCCGGCCTTCCATTTAAAGTGCTTCACCGCATTCGTCAGATAGATTGCATCACGATTCAATCCGGCTTCTTCGAGGAGGTCATCGAGAAGCTTCCCTGCGGGACCTACAAAAGGACGGCCCGAAATATCCTCTTCATCGCCGGGTTGCTCACCGATCAGCATCAGGTCGGCAGACGGATTGCCCTGTCCGAACACGGTTTGCGTCGCGTCCTCCCACAACGGACAGGCGCGGCAGGATTCAGCCGTATGCGCCATCCCGGTCAGGGATTGCTCAGCCGGAGCGCCCGCTTCGTTCACGAGCGCGACCTCGTTCATTTCGTGGAGCGTTCGCAGGTAAAGATTCTTCGGCGCGGCGCGCAAAGGAAGCGGTTCCCGCTCGATCATTTCGTCACGCTTCGTCGACGCCTCCTTTGTCAGGTCATGAATCAATGAGGCCTCAGGCAAATTCTTCCAGTATTTCACCGGCATTTCCGACTGCATCGCTTTCAGCTTGAGCCGGGCCGGATTGAAAATGTTCTTATAATAAGCACGCCAGACTTCCTCGAGCGTATCGTCCGTGGGCGCTTCACTTTTCGCAACGCCCTCCGAAAACTGCAGTGTGATCCCATCCCAGTGCGCGCATTCGTCCGGAGTCAAAATCGACCAGTCCATGCCGGTGAAGCGTTTTTGAAAAAACGGCGCATTGTGCCTCACGATGTGATGCATCGGCTCAAACCACGCGACAAATTGCTCGCGCCCCGTCTCCGCGTCTTCCGCGACTTTTCGGAACCGGACAAAAGCCCGCATTTTATGGCAATCGCGCCTCACCTCTTTCGCGAGCGCATTGGCCTTTTGCATATCACTGTCTGTCGGCAGGCCCGGCAAGTGACGTTCCCCCCGGCGCGCGATTCGCCAGAGAATTCGATAGAGCAATCCCCACCTCGACTCGTCACGATGACACGAGACGGTCTCAGCCAGCTCAAGGAACGCTTTCGGAATCCGGAATTCCGCGGCACCCTTCGCCTCCGTCTTCTCGCCCTCGACACTCTTCACCTCCAGTTCCGGAAACAAGTCACTCTGCCCGCCGCTGCCGTCGCTCCAGAACGTTTCCGCCGGTTCGACCCCGGAAACAAGCAGGGCCCTCGCCCGCATTCGCCAGGCGGAAAAGTGAGGTTCAATCGTAACCTGTTGCATCGTTATCGAACGGCTTGCTGATGTTCCCTTCCCATTTCAGATCTCTCCCGACAATGCGCTGCGTCCCGCTTCGCTGAAATCAAACTCGAGCTGCTCGGGCGCCGGGGCGTAGCGGGCTCGCAACCGTTCTTCATTGTCCAGCCCCAACCGGCCCGGACTGTGATCCGGGGTCATGATGAAGGGCAGACACTTTTTCAAATTCACCCGCAACTTCGTGAGGTCACCCAGTCGGATCGAAGACCAGCGCCGCGCTTTAATAACGCGCTCCACATTTCGAACCCCGAGGCCGGGTATGCGAAGCAGCTGCTCACGCGAACCGCGATTCAAATCGACCGGAAACCACTCCCGGAACCGCAACGCCCAGGCAAGCTTGGGATCCAGATCCAAACTAAGCTGACCCTGCTCCGGCCCCGCCTTCGGAGTGAGTTCCCCTACCTCAAAACCATAAAACCGCAGCAGCCAGTCCGCCTGATAAAGTCGATGTTCACGAATCAACGGAGGCGATTTCGCGGGGAGTATCACCGAGGAAGCCGGTATCGGACTGAATGCCGAGTAATAGACCCGCTTCAACCGGTAGCTTCGATAGAGATGATCGGAACGTTGTAATATCAGCTCGTCGTTTGATTGATCCGCGCCGACGATCATCTGCGTGCTCTGACCGGTCGCATAGACCTTCGGCGCGCCTGCCATTGCCCCGGTTTGCACCGTGCGTGCCCGTTTTGCCCTGTCTTTCTGTTCCTCTTTTCCGTTCTCAATCCGTGATCGGATCCCGCCCATCGCCTGCTGCGTCCGTCGCAGATCCTTCTCCGGAGCGAGAGCCTTTATTCCCTCTTCACTGGGCAGTTCGATGTTGATGCTGATACGGTCCGCATACTTACCGGCCTCCTCGATCAGCTCCTGCGATGCCTCGGGAATCGTCTTTAAATGAATGTAACCGCGGAAATGGTGTGTCTCCCGCAACTCACGCGCGACACGAATCACCTCCTCCATCGTGAAGTCGGCGTCACGAACGATCCCACTGCTGAGAAACAGCCCCTCGATATAATTCCTTTTGTAGAAATCGAGCGTCAGCTGAACCACCTCTTCGACCGAAAATCGTGCACGACGCACATCGGAGGAACGCCGGTTGATACAATAATGGCAGTCGTAGATGCAGACGTTCGTCAGGAGAATTTTCAGCAAAGAAATGCAGCGTCCGTCGGGAGCATAGGAATGACAGATTCCGGTTCCCCCGGCGGACCCCACGCCTTTTCCCCCGCTGGAATCCCGGCGTTTTGCTCCTGAACTCGAGCACGACGCATCGTATTTGGCCGCGTCGGCAAGAATTCCCAGTTTCTCCTTCAAATCCATTTAATTGATAATTTGAACAGTAATCAAAAGAGCAGCATTATCAAATTAATATTCTCACTCGCTCCCCCGTGACTTCCTGTAAGGTCTGAGGTTCGTATCGATAACCATGCCCGTCCGCACTTTTCAGCGAAGCTCAGAGATCAAGGTTCCCGCTCCGGAACTGCGCGACTGGCATTTCCGCCCCGGGGCCTTCAGCCGCCTCAATCCTCCGTGGGAAAAAGCGGAGGTCGTCGACGTGCCCGCAGCACTTGAGAACGGGGCACGAGCCACGATCAAACTGGGTTCCGCGCCATTCCGAATCAAATGGATCGCCGAACATGAGATCACCGAAGACGGGTTTGTTGACCGCCAGATTTCGGGTCCGTTTGCCAGGTGGGAACACCGCCATCGTTTCGAGGAGCGGGGAACAGACTCGCAACTGATCGACGAGATTTCATATCGCCTCCCCTTCGGATTCCCCGGTGACTTTTTCGGCAAGTGGATGGTGAAGCGAAAGCTGGATCGAATGTTCCGCTACCGCCACGACGTCACCAAAGCCGACCTCGAGCGCCGCATCGGTAATCCTCCGCCGAAACCCCTCACCGTCCTTATTACCGGCGCGACTGGAATGATAGGCACGGCTCTGACCGGCTACCTGCAAACACAGGGGCATCGCGTCATCGGCATCACCAGGAATCCCCGTTCTCCTCACGATATTTACTGGGATCTTGACAATGGCATTCTCGAAATCCCCCACTCTCTGCAACCGGATGCGGTCATCCACCTCGCAGGAGAGAATGTCGCGTCCGGAAGGTGGTCTGACGGGAAACGCACCTCAATTCTTGAAAGCCGGATCAAGGGGACACGCCTCATCACTGAAGCGGTCCTCAAACTCGCGCAGCCCCCTTCCGTTTTTATCTCCGCTTCCGGATCGGGATACTACCCGCTCGACGGCGAATGGCACGACGAAAGCTCCCCTCCCGGGAGTCATTTTTTGAGCAATGTCTGTCAAAAATGGGAAGCCGAATCGGAACCGGTCAGAGAGGCAGGAATCCGCGTTGTTCAGGCCCGCATCGGAGCGGTCCTGTCACCCGTCGGCGGTGCTCTTGAGAAGCTTCTTCCCGTCTTCAAACTCGGTCTCGGCGGAAGAATCGGACGAGGAGATCAACACATGGCCTGGATCAGTCTGGACGATACCATCGATATTCTGCATCGGGCTCTCCATGAAGAATCCTGGGAAGGTCCCATCAATCTCGTCGCCCCTGAAAAAGTGACGAATACGCAGTTCACGGGAACGCTTGCAGAGGTTTTGAAGCGACCTGCCCTGATTCCAGTTCCCGCTCGCGCTATCACCACCATCTTCGGGGAAATGGGAAGAGAGACAATCCTCGCAAACGTCACCGTTTCGCCCGGGAAATTGCAGTCTCTCGGCTATCGGTTCCGGCACCCCGAACTGAAAAAGGCACTCAGTCACGTTCTCGGAAAATCCCCGGACTGAGAAGGCTTCTACGGTTACCACTTCGCCGGTTCACGCTAAGTCATCTCCAGCGAAATATCCGGCATCTAACGGCACAATAAATGCGCTCCATTTGCCTGTATGCCCGTTGCCAACTCTCTAGTGCTTACGTCACTGATTGTCCTGTCCCTCCCGGGGCGGATATGGGCAGACCCTTTCCATTTCGAAAACCTCGAGAATCGAGCCGCCTCACTGGCTGAGAAGCCATTCGTCCCATTTCCGGAAAACCCTCCCCTGCTATCAAATCTGAGCTACGATCAGTACCGGGCGATCATCTCATCAGAGAAGGGACAGTCTCAGCGCAAAGACGGCACCCCGTTCCGCATCGAATTTCTGCACCCCGGATACCTCTTTCGCGTGCCGGTGAAGATTCACTTTCTCGATCCGGCAACGCGCGAGCCTGCTCTTTTTCCGTTTGATCCCGAGCTGTTCGATTACTCAGAACTGGTTCTGCCGGAGAAGCTGGACACCGCCACGATTCGAGGCTATGCCGGCTTCCGGATTCAACATCCCCTCCACGGCATTCCCGAAAATTTTGATGAAATTGGTTCGTTCGCCGGCTCGAGCTACTTCCGGCTTCTTGGAAAAAATCAACGCTACGGAATCTCGGCAAGGGGTCTCGCGCTCAATGTCGCCCATCATGCCGCGCCTGAAGAGTTCCCTGTCTTTACGGAATACTGGATTGTCCGACCCGAAAAAGACGACACCACCTTGACGTTTTACGCGCTTCTTGAAAGCGAGTCTGTCACCGGCGCTTTCGAATTTGTGGTTCATCCGGGAGACACCACCAGTGCCGCAATCCGAAGCTCCCTTTATTTCCGAAAGGAAGTCGCCTCGGCGGGTCTTGCACCGTTGACCTCCATGTTCTGGTATGGGGAAAACTCACAGGAACGCCGCTTTCATGACTGGCGCCCCGAAGTCCACGATTCAGACGGCCTGCTCTTTCACACCTGGAATGACGAGCGCGTCTGGCGCCCTCTCTTCAACGGGGAACAAATCCGCTACACCCATTTCAACGCGCCGGATCTTCAGGGTTTCGGGTTGATGCAACGGGATCGGAATTTCCACCACTACGAAGATCTCAGCAACCCCTACCATCTCACTCCGACCGCCTGGGTCCAACCCGGCGAAAAATGGGGTGAAGGCGCGGTCCGGCTTATTGAGCTGCCGACCGTTTCGGAGGCCGACGACAATATCGTTTCATTTTTCGAACCGCGCACTCCGCCCCGTTCCGGGGACGTTCTCAAATACAGCTACACCCTCGGCATGAAGCTCAACGACGAGAAGGCGCTCTCACCGAATCGCGCCGAATCCACGCGGGTGGGAGTCGACACCGCCTTTCCTGACACTCGCAGATTTGTAATCGATTTCGATGGCCCTGAACTGCAGAAACTCGCAGCCGATGCCGGAGTCTTCGCTGAGATCTCCTCAAGCGCCAACGGCTTCATCAATGAGAACCAATGCTTCAAAAATGTCATGACCGGTGGCTGGCGCGTCGAATTCAAACTCGATACCGATGACGACAACGAAGCGCCGGTCGAGCTTCGCTGCCTTCTCAAACTGCCGTCGGAAGATCGAATCCTAACCGAAACGTGGAGTTATCAATGGAGCCCCTAAACGTCCCCTACTTTCCCAAAAGCCTCATCTACAACGAGGCGGATCTCGAAAAATGGAACGAGGCCTACCGTCGCGTCGAGTCCTATTTCTCGGCTCTCCGCGTCGAAAACAAACTGCTCCTCAGTTCCCTCGTCCTCAAAATCCTCGGTAAGGCGGGAGAGCGCTACGTGCTCGAACCCGATCGATCACCGCTCGAGCTGGCAGCCGAGGAAACCGACCGCCTCATTGTCGAATGGTTTCGAAAAGTGCTCAGCAACCCCGGCGACGAACCCGACGACCGACTCTCGGCACGGGGGCGTCTTGCACTCATGTTAGTCGAATCGAAAGTGCCGTGGCAACCGCTCTTTCTATCCGACACCCGTCTCCCACCGGAATACGTCACCGCTTTTCGGGATGCCTACCTCCACGCCGATCCCAACTTCAGGTTCACAGCGATGCGTCCACGCCCCATCGATCTCGGAATCGTGGATGTCGCCTCCCGCACCATGGAAAGCATGGGCAAATGGAGAACCCTTTTCTCCTGGGCGATGTGGATCACTTTCGCCGGCCTTCTCGTTTTGATCTTTTTCCTGACTCGTTAAGAAAAAACCTTCATGCCAGAAACTCCAACACCCGCCGGGAACAACTCCCTTCGAAGCCGAAAAGAATCTGAAAACAGCTCGACCTGGAGAGTCTCCGTTTTCTTCTCCATCGTCGTCGGCATCACCGGAGTCGGCAGCTACCTCATGGCCGACTATCTCTGGGAACTCGGATGGACTTTTTCCTCGGGGCTTCTCCTCGTCCTCTTTACGATCCTGTTCGGCTACCTCTCATTCGGATTCTGCCACGCCCTTTTCGGCTTTCTTATTCTCCGACTCGGACTCAAAAGCGTGAGACTTTCCGACAGTGTCGATACGGTAATCGCCGCTCAGGAAGGAGACCCGCCACTGCAACGCGCCGCCGTTGTCATCCCCATTTACAACGAACCGGTAGACCGCGTCTTTTCCGGGATTGAAGCCATCTTTCATTCGGTGATGAAAGAGGAGTATCCCGACGCCTTCGACTTTTTCATTCTGAGCGATTCAACCGACCCCGAACAGTGGATCGACGAAGAGGCCGCCTGGCTCAAGCTCTGCCGGAAGACCAAAGCACAGGACCGCATTTTCTACCGCCGGCGCCCGAAAAACCACGCGAAGAAAAGCGGCAACATTTCCGATTTCTGCCGAACCTGGGGAGACCACTACCGCTACATGATCGTCCTCGATGCCGACAGCATCATGAGCGGGAGAACACTCGTTGAACTGCTCCTGCGCATGGAACAAAACCCACAAGTGGGTCTCATTCAATCCGTCCCCGTTCTCGTCGGCGGGGAATCCCTCTACGGACGCATCCAGCAATTTTCAAACCGGCTCTACGGCCCGGTCTTCATGGAAGGCCTCGCTTTCTGGCAGGAGTGCGGCGGCAACTTCTGGGGGCACAACGCCATCATTCGCCTGAGGCCGTTCATCGAGCACTGCGACTTACCCGAGCTGCCCGGTAAAAAGCCCTTTGGCGGGCACATTCTCTCTCACGATTTTGTGGAAGCCGGCCTCCTCCGTCGCGCCGGATGGGAAGTCTGGATGGCGCACGATCTCGGAGGAAGCTATGAAGAAGGCCCCCAGGGTCTCATCGAATCGGCACAGCGCGATCAACGCTGGTGCCAGGGAAACCTGCAACACTCGCTCCTGCTTGCCGCCCGCGGATTACGGGGCAAAACCCGCATCCATCTCGCCAACGGAATTCTCGGCTATGTCGCTTCACCGCTCTGGCTCCTCTTTATGATCGTGGCTTTCTGGAAAGTGACCGACCACGGCTCCGGCGCGTTTCTTGAATCCGAAGTGATGGCGCGGGGCCTCCTCGTGCTCGGAATCACGATGGCTCTTCTTTTCGGTCCGAAAATCCTCTGCCTCATTGACTTGATCCTCAGCAGTGAACGCTCGAAAAGCTTCGGCGGCCGCATGAATGCGATCACCGGGGCCATCGTCGAAACCTTTTTCTCTGCGCTCTTCGCCCCGATCAATATGCTGTTTCACACCCGCTTTGTGCTATCCAACATCACCGGTGCAACCGTGGAATGGTCAGCCCAACGCAGGGGAGCTCAGGGCACGAACTGGGACGATGCCGTCGCTGTCCACGGACCACACACCCTGATCGGGACCCTCGTCGGAATCGCCGCTGCCTTCATCGATCCACTTCTCTTCTGGTGGTTGTTTCCCGTTCTCCTGGGTCTCTGGATCAGTATTCCTCTCTCTGTTTGGACCAGCCAATCGGACATCGGAAGAATGACACGAAAAGAGGACATGTTTCTCACCCCGGAGGAACGGAGGCCGCCACGCGAGGTTGCGGGAGCACTCTCCGGCGGCGGGTTTCTCGACCAACGGTTTCACGGCATCATCGCAGCGGTTCTCGATCCTTTCCTGAACGCTGTACACGTTTCCCTACTGCGCAGAAATCGCCGGCGCCTTATCCGGGGACGCGACATCTACGGGGATGATGCCTCAGGGAAACTCCCCTCCGACGGGAGTCACGAAGAATACCGGGCGCTGGCGGAACGGCTCCTCGAAGAAGGTCCCAAAGCACTCAGGAAAGAGGAAGCGGTCACATTGCTTTCCGATATCGAAAGCATGCTCTGGCTCCACCGTCAGGCGTGGATACGACCATCACGCGGCCTCGCCCGCGAGTGGCAAACTGCAATCCGCGAGATCTCGTCCGCAGTCTAACACGACCACCCTCTAGGCGATAATATCTTTGACAACATGAGCTTCCTCCACCCCTGTGAGGCGTTGGCTCAGCCCCCGGAATTTAAAGGTGAAACGCTCGTGATCGATCCCGAGTTGATGCAGAATCGTGGCGTTGAGATCGCGAATGTGAACCGGATTCTCAGCGATGTTATAGGCATAGTCATCGGTCATCCCGTGATCATACCCGCCCTTGATTCCACCACCGGCCATCCAGGTGGTAAAACAGCGCCCATGATGATCCCGCCCCGAAGTGGGAGCACCCAACTCGCCCTGACTGTAGACGGTTCGACCGAATTCCCCGCCCCAGATCACGAGCGTGTCGTCGAGCATCCCGAGTCGTTTCAAATCTTTCACGAGAGCGGCTGAGGCCTGATCAACATCCTGACACTGACGCGGAAGCTGATTCTTTATCGAAATGTGCTGATCCCATCCGCGGTGGAAAAGCTGGATAAAGCGAACACCGCGTTCCGCCATACGACGCGCCATGAGACAGTTCGCCGCGAAGGTTCCGGGACGGCGGGACTCCTCGCCATACAGCTCAAAGGTCGAATCCGGTTCGTCGGACAGGTCAGCCAGATCCGGCACCGAGGTCTGCATGCGATAAGCCATCTCATACGCCTCGACGCGGGCGAGTGTTTCAGGATCCCCGATCGCTTCCGCCTGCTGCCGGTTGAGATCACCAAGAGTATCGAGAAGACTGCGTCTCGCCTCACTGGAAACCCCGGGAGGATTCTTCAGGTAGAGAACAGGATTTGCTCCCGGCCGCAGCATCACCCCCTGATGACTCGAGGGCAAATACCCGCTGCCCCAGAGACGCGAGAAAAGAGGCTGGCCCGGATTCTTTCCGGTACCCTGACTCAACAAGACCATGTAAGCGGGAAAATTCTCATTCGCCCTTCCCAGTCCATAGCTGAGCCACGCCCCCATCGACGCGTGCCCCATCTGCTGTGAGCCGGTATTGATATAGGTGACACCCGGATCGTGGTTGATCGCTTCGGTCCACATCGACCGGATAATCGTCATCTCGTCTGCAATCGTCTGATGATGCGGGAGAAGATTCCCTATCCAGGTTCCGTGATCCCCGCATCGCTTCCCGCCCCAGAGCGCTTTCACAACAGGGAAACTGCTTTGCCTCGCCGTCATCCCCGTGAGCCGCTGCCCTCCGCGTACCGACGGAGGCAGATCGCTGCCGTGATGCTTCTCAAGAAAATCCTTATTGTCGAAAAGATCGACATGGCTCGGTCCGCCTGACTGAAACAGATAAATGACCCGCTTCGCTTTCGGCGCAAAATGAGGAAGCCCCGGAATACCTCCGCCGGTCTGAGCCCCGGCGAGATCAAGTCGCTCAGATACCGCTCCCCCGGCATCGCCCGTGAGGAGATTTCCCAACGCCATCCCGCCGAGTCCGGCTGCCGTGTTCGCGAAGAGCGACCGGCGCGTATGAAGCTGAGCGCTCTTCTTTAAAAATTCGCTGGTGATAGAATGATTCATCAAATTTCCACTGTTAAATTAGAGCCGTGTCAGGGTTTCACTGAGATTAAAGAGCAATGACGATACCTGTGTCCAGACAGCCTGCTCAACCGGATCGAGCTCCAAATCCGGAGGGGAATCGCCCACCCTGATCAGACTCAGGGCAGCATCCCGATCCGCCTCGTATCGGGCGCGTTCATCGATCAGAAAAGAACTCAGTGCATTCAGTTCTGAATCACGGGGCTCGCGGCTCGTGATTTCATGGAACGCAAAAGCAAGCCGATCCCGCGCTTCAGCAGAAGCCGTCTCGCGAATCAGCTTCGCCGCATAGACCCGCGACGCCTCCGCGAACTGAGGATCATTCAAAGTTACCAGCGCCTGTAGCGGAGTGTTCGTGACCCCGCGCTGGACGATGCACATCTCCCGGTTGGGTGCGTCAAAGGATGACATTCCAGGATGCGGACTGGTTCGCTTCGTGATCGTGTAAAGGCTGCGACGGTAGAGCTTCTCCCCTTTGTCCTGAACAAACACCTGCTTCGTTGCCGGAGTGCTGCCGAAATGACTCACCTCTTTCCAGAGACCCGGGGGCTGATAGGGATGCACACTTGGACCACCGATTCGAGGCACTAGCAAACCACTCACCGCGAGCGCCTGATCGCGGATAAACTCAGCCCCGAGACGAAACCTGGGACCGCGCGCGAGAAGGCGGTTTTTCGGATCCAGCTCACGGAGTTCATCAGAAGACGACGAATCCTGACGATAGGAGGCACTGCTCACAATCTTCCTGATCAAGGCCTTCTGATCCCAACCCGATTCCATAAAATCCACCGCCAGCCAGTCGAGCAGCGCGGGATGACTCGGCCACTCTCCCTGTGATCCAAAATCAGCTGAAGTCGCAACGATCCCCGTGCCGAACAGCATCGCCCAAATCCGGTTCACCGCGACACGGGCCGTGAGCGGATTCCCCGGGTCGACGATCCACTTCGCGAGATCGAGACGGTCCGCCTTCCCATCCGCTTTTAAAGGAGGAAGCACCGAAGGAGTGTTGGAGCTCACCTTTTCCAACTTCACATCATACTGCCCCCGATCGAGAATGTAGGTTTCGCGCGGCTTCGGAGCGACATCCATAACCATAGTCGGGAATTGCCGGGTCAGGATATCGATGCGTTCCTGAAGGTTCGCGAGGCGAACGCGCGCCGCTTCCAGTGATGGTGCAGTCTGCCTAAAGGTGTTGAGAACCGAATCGCGTTCAACATCACTCCACGACTCCGGATCTCCCGCGATCAGTTCCGCAACAGGGGCAGGCAGAACACTCTCCGTATCATTCCCGCTGAAGGCATCGACCCTCCAGTGATAGGGCATCGAATTCGACAGCCCGAAAAACACCATGACACTGAGATATGGATTCTTCGCAGGATCAACCGGCTCGTCAAAAGTGATCGTGAGATGCTCTTCGCGGTCTTTCCCTGCCGGCTGCCACCAATGCAGATTTCGCTCATCGAGAACTCCCCCGGGATCACTCGTCCATGAACTCGCAGTCGCCTGAGCGAGCCCAAGTTGACGATAAATATCGACCTGCTTTGCCGGCTGATCTCCTGCCGAAACGAGAATCGTCGTCACTTTAGGCACCCCTTCGGGATGAGGAGTCAAAACCGCCAGATCGCTTCCCTCCGCCCGGTGTGGGAAAAAGTGAATCCGGATCCCGTTCACCGGTTCATCACCCGAAATCCGAAAGGCATGACTGAAAGCATTGAGCCCTTTCGAAGGAGCGGTCGCGAGAACGGAACCATCCTCCTGTCCCTCATACGGGCCCGGCCGATTCGGCGAGGAAACATCGAGCAGCTCCATCGAGTGTGTCTCAAACCCGGACCCGCGAAGCTGTTCCCCGGCCTTCATCTCTGCGAGCCACTCTTCGAATCCCTCCTCACTCCTCTTGAACAGATCCGAAGCCTTCTTAAGCTCCTCCTTCAAACCGGCAACCTCATCCTTCGGAATGACAGTGTTAGCCATAATGTTAGGGACCGCGTTCACTCCCGCATTTCCATCATTCCCCTTATCGCTCAGCTCGTTGAAAAATGAGAAAAACTGATAATAATCCTTCGCCGAAATAGGGTCATACTTGTGATCGTGACACTGAGCACAGGCCATCGTGAGCCCGAGAAAAACCTCACTCGTCGTCTTGACCCGGTCCGCGACATAATTCGTTAAATTCTCATCGGGAATCGTGCCCCCCTCATGAGTGATCATGTGATTGCGATTGAATCCCGTCGCAACCCGCTGCGCCTCAGTCGCGTTGGGAAGAAGATCACCGGCGATCTGTTCGATGACAAATTCATCGAAAGGTTTGTTCTCGTTGTAGGCCTGAATGACCCAGTCACGCCACAACCACATGTGACGCCCGCCGTCAATCGAGTAACCGTTCGTGTCGGCATACCGTGCCTGATCCATCCAAGGTGTCGCCATGCGCTCCCCGAAATGAGGAGAAGCGAGCAAGCGCGTGATCGCATCCTGCCAGGCATCCTCACCGCGTGCTGCGTAATCAGCTTCGAAAGAGGTCACCTCGTTTAGAGTCGGAGGCAGTCCGGTGAGGTCAAGAGTGAGCCGTCTAATCAGGGTGTTTGCTTTCGCTTCGGGCGATGGGGATAGTCCCTCCTCCTCGAGACGGGCGAGGACAAAATGATCGATCTCATTCCCGGCCCACTCAGTATCACCGGCAGGGGGAGCCGCCTTTACCGGGGGCACGTAGGCCCAGTGCCCCTCGTATTCAGCACCCTCTTCGATCCAGCGTTTGATCATCGCCTTTTGTGATTCCGTTAGAACAAGATGGGATTCCGGAGGCGGCATGAGCTCTTCAGGATCATCGGAAACAATCCGCCACCAGGCTTCGCTCTTTTCCAAATCACCGGGCGCGATCGCGACGGAACCACCGAGGTCCTCTGTCGCACCCGCCAGCGAGTCGAGACGTAGATCGGCACGCCGCCCGTGCTCATCCGGGCCATGACAATGAAAACAGGTTTCCGAAAGAATCGGGCGAATGTCGCGATTGAACTTCACAGGGCGGTCCGCCTTCCGCGTCTTCGGAACCGCCGCCTCGACCAGTCCGGGGTGCTTCACCGACCCGGTCGAATTGATCACCTTCCAGGGATCACGCACCGCCGACGTCTCCACGAGAAGAACCGGCGCGTCGACCTCCCCGTCATTCGGAGTTTCTTCAGCCACCGCCGCAGGCGCGGTTTCAGCCGGCTTCTCCGCACGGGGCAGAAACACAAAACCCAGCACCGCTGCCGCCGCGATTCCCGCCGCCGCCCAGCGGACGCGGCCGCGACGTTTCGGCACGATTGAGGGGCTGTCAGGAAAGGAAGCAAAATCGGGAGAGCTCAGTGAATCACCACCCGCCGCGAGCCAGGTTTCCATCTCGCAATGATCGAGATAGTGATCGAGCGCCGCCGGAGAACTCTCCAGCAGGCCGGTCAGCTCCGCCTTCTCTGATTCACTGATACTGCCCGCCGCCAGTGCGGTGAGCAATTCGTCGATACGTTCTCGTTCTTTCATACCACCATTACAAAGAGTTCAGTTCGTCGCCTTCGAGATCGCGATGCGAATCCCGGCGCACACAATCAATCAGGCTCTGCCGCGCACGGTGAAGCAACTGAGCCATCGCGTTCGGCTTGCGATTATGTTTCAGACCAAGTGATTCAAGCGTTTCGCCCTCCAGATAGAATCCGTCGATTGCGGCCCGTTGGCGGTCGGGGAGTTTCTCGAGACAACGTTGCAGCGCCTTGCGTTTACGGGCTTCCTCCCGCTCCCGTTCGAGATGCCGCGTTTCGACCATCTGCTCCAGATCGCGGTCGAGTAGCGGGACGGTAGCTCGCCGGTTCGCCTTGCGGGATTCATTCCGGTAGTGATTCGCTCCGATCGTTCGCATCCACGCGATAAGGTTGCTCCCCTCCTCAAATGAGTCCCGCTTTTCCCATGCCGTCAGATTCGTCAATTGCAGCAGATCACGGGCGTCCGCAAGATTACCCGTCAACCTGACCAGATAACCGAGAACCGGCACCTGAGATCGACGTAAATCAGATTCAAAACGGGATTTTGATTCGTGTTGCAAAGCACTCACTTCATTAAAGGAATGTCCCCAAAGCCGCAGGCTTTACGCTTTTTCCTTATCTTTTTCTTCATTCCAATCAAAAACAAAGCCTATCAGCTCCAAACCGGGCCATCGAGGCGAAAGAAATCCTCACGGATTCCTCTACTTCCCCAACCTGTAGAGAAACTGCGTGAGCATTCCTCCCAAATCCCACCCGCTTCCCACCTTCCCACCTTCCCACCTTCCCACCTTCTCACGCGCCGGGCTTCCGGCTTCTCACCTTCCCACGCGCCGGGCCTCCGGCTTCTCACCGCGCGAAGCGCTACGCGGATCCACCGCCCGATACGCCTCCACCACCGCCATATCCCCCTCGACACCTTTCAGCGAATTTCCGTGCTCCATTCCGACAATCCCATCAAACCCTGAATCAAAAACGTGCTGGAACACCTTCCCGTAATTGATCTCGCCCGTCCCCGGTTCTTTACGCCCCGGATTGTCCCCGCATTGCAAATAACCGATCTGATCCCGACAAAGATTAAATAGCGGAATCAAATTCCCTCCCGCGATCTGCTGATGATACAGATCGTAAAGGACCTTGCAGTTCGGATGATCGACTGCTTTGCAAATCAGGTATCCCTCCGTGACGGTTTGCAGAAACGAGCCGGGATGATTTTGAAAACGGTTCAGCGGTTCCATCACCAGAGTGATGTTGTGAGGCTCGACAATCTCCACGGCGCGCCGCAGCAATTCGATGCAGTTCGCGAATTGAATCTCCCTCGGCCACCTCGGATCCACCTGACCCGATACCAACGTCATGTAGCCGGCATTGACCCGCTTCGCGACTTCCACCGCCGCCGCTATCTGATCGAGCACCAGCTGACGGGCGTTCTCATCACGGGATGAAAAATTGAACTCTTTGATCCCGGTCTTTGCCGAGATCACCCCCATTGTCATTCCGAGCTTTTCCATCACCTCCGCAATCGCAAGCTGATCTTCGAGCGACCTCGCCCCCATCCCGTTATCCTCCCAGGCCCGAAAACCATGGTCGTATGCGAACTGCAATTCATCGAGCAATCCACCGGGCGCGACATTTTTGAACATCCCGAAGTGAGGCGCAAAATTCAAAGCGAACGGCGCATTCTCCTGAGCCATTCCCTCAAACGGAACCCCGAAAGAAGTCATCGCAGCGCCCGTGAGAGAAAAAAAGTGACGTCGATTCATGGTTTTCAACAATCCCGAAATCCAATCAGGGAAAGAGAAACTTAACAAGGAACAAAACGACCACCCCTATCATCAGCGACGCCCCCGAGGCAGCCAGCAACGGTCGCACCCCGATATTCCTGAAATGGGAAAACCGTGTCTGAAAGCCCACCCCGACCATCCCCATCGCGAGAAGGAATCCCGACGCCTTGCTACAGGCGAGGAGGAAATCAAAATTGAATGAGGCAGGTCCACGATGAAATAAATCCGCCCAGTGCCACGTCGTCTCAGGGAGAAGCCCGAAGGATCGCACCGCTGCCAATACCAGAAACCCCACCGCAAACCAGGGGAGGAGCTGATACCAAGGACGACGACTCAACGCGACACCGTCAGGGTTCATCCGCGAGGCAAAAACGCCCAGCAAGACCGCAACCGGAGCCAGCAGGCAAACCCGCGCGAGCTTGGCCACCGTCGCAACCTCTCCGGCTTCATCGCCGAAAGCAAACCCTGACGCGATCACCTGCGGAGTCTGATGAATCGTCAGCCCGGCGAGCAGCCCGAACTGAGTCTGGGTCAGTCCCAGCGGCCCCGCAATGAGGGGAAGGACAATCATCGCAACCAGGCCCACGAGAGTCACGAGAGCCACTCCCAGCATGACATCGCGCTCTCTCGCTTTCAGGATCGGAGCGACCGCGACAATCGCAGTCCCTCCGCAAATCCCCGTTCCCACCGCGAGGAGGCAGGCAAATATCCGCTCCAGCCCGAGCCACTTTCGCAGGCCGTAAACGAGCACAAGCGAGAGCAACACGACAAAGGCACTGAGCCCCAGCCCGGGCAACCCGATCTTCAAGGCATCGACGAAATTGATTCTCGCACCCAGCAGGACAATTCCGAACGGAAGCAGGGTTCGCACCGAAAAGTTCAACCCCGGAAGGAGGCGGGAACTGACCCTGACATTCCCTAAAATAAGACCCAGCAGCATCGCGACCAGAACCGGATCAACAAGGCGGGCATGCGCCCATCCCAGTCCCCCGAGCCAACCGCCCAGAGCAAAAGCCACTCCCGCCACCGCGATCGCCGCAATCACCCCGGGCCAGACGGGCCGATGAACCGGAGCCTCGACAATCTCGCCGCCCTCCATCCAGATGAGGTGCTCCGCCCACTCATACTCATTCGCCTTTTCCTGATCAGTAAAGAAGATGGGGTCGGCCATGGGACAATAGAAACGGAGAGACTTCTCTATCTACTACAGGTGAAAAAGGCAGACTTCAACTTCTCTACCTACGAGGTCAACCAGATAGGGAATTCGCCGTCTATCGAGGGCATTAACGAAATTTCCATACCCACTGCGAGAAGCGCTGCCGCAACCGGAGATTAAATACGTAAAAAAGCCACGACTGGTGAATGAAAACCATTGATTCAAATTCTCTCAATTGTTATCACTGATTTGATCACCGTGAAATGAGTTCACTGTCAGCCCATCAGACGACCCGGAGAGACTTCCTCGAAAGTTCGTCAAAGGTGGCCGCAGGATCACTCGTGATTTCATGTGCTTCAGGCCGCCCCGTATCCGCTGAGGTCGGCAATTCGACCGCTGGTGAAAGCCAGTTGAAGATTGGACTGGTTGGTTGCGGCGGAAGGGGGGCCGGCGCAACCAACCAAGCTCTAACTGCGGATGATGGAACCACGCTCCACGCGATGTGTGACGTCAATCGCGAGGTCATGAACAAGGCCGAAGCAATTCTCTCGAAGGGCAAGCCCGATCGTGTCGACGTTCCCGAAGAGCGCCGCTACTCCGATTTTGAAGGCTACAAACGCGTCATCGCCGAATGCGACGTCGTCATCCTCGCAACCTCTCCCGGTTTCCGCCCGCTCCATTTCGAAGAAGCAGTCGCTCAGGGAAAACACGTTTTTATGGAAAAGCCGGTCGCCTCGGATGTCGCCGGCATCAAACGGGTCCTCGCAGCCGGACAAGCAGCCAAAGCCAAAAATCTCAAAGTCGCAGTCGGCTTGCAACGTCGCCACCAACCCGGCTATCAGGAATGGATCAAACGGATTCAGGACGGGGGGATTGGCGACGTCCTCGTGATGCGCGCCCTCTGGAACGGCTCATCCCGGCCCGGAAAACCCCGCATCGAAGGTGAAAGCGAACTCGAATATCAGATTCGAAACTGGTACTACTTCACCTGGCTCTCCGGCGACCACAACGTCGAACAGCACGTTCACAATCTCGACGTCGCCAACTGGATCAAAGGCGAACAACATCCCGTCATCGCCCGCGGCATGGGAGGGCGCGAAGTCCGCAACGCTCCCGAAAACGGTCAGATCTACGACCATCACTTTATCGAATACGAATACGCCGACGGCACGATTCTCTACAGTCAGGCCAGGCAGATTCCCAACTGCGCCCGCGACATCAGCGAATCGGCAATCGGGACCCTGGGTCGGGCCAACCTCATGCAGCGGGAGTTCACCATCACCGGCCCCAACGCAAAAGTGAAACGCTTCCGGAAAAACGAAGACGGACACCAGCTCGAGCATTATCCCTTTTTCAAAGCGATCCGCGAAGATCTCGAACACAACGAAGCCGAGCGCGGTGCCAACGCGACCATGACCGCGATACTCGGTCGCATGTCGAACTACTCCGGCCAACCCGTGACCTGGGAAGACGCGATGGCCTCGAATCAACAGCTCGTGCCCGACGGCCTCATCGACTTCAGTTCTGAAGCCCCCGTCCATCCTGACAAAGACGGCAGATACCCCGTAGCCGTCCCCGGCGTGAGCGATCCCTTCAAAGTCTGGTATTGACCCTCCCCTTTTCAAGTAACACAACAGGGTTGAGATGATCACCATACCCTGTTAAGTCCCGCACCTACCCCTCTGTAATTCAATTTCCCTATGAGCAACGACCTCAATTCCGAAAACAATCTTCGCTGGTATCAAGGCATAACCAAATACCAATGGCTCGTTCTAATTATTGCCAGTCTTGGATGGCTATTCGATGTTTTTGAAGGACAAATTTTTGTGGCATCCATGCGCGACGCTATGCCCGACCTCCTCGAAGTTGGTGCAGATAACCCAATCGTCCGAAAATGGAACGACTGGGCGTTTGGCGCGTTTCTGCTGGGTGGAGCCCTTGGTGGAATATTCTTTGGAATGTTGAGCGACAGAATTGGGAGATCAAAAACTATGATCGTTACGATCTTGTTCTACTCGATGTTTACCTGCGTCAGCGCGTTCTCACAAGAGGGTTGGCATATGGTTGCTTTACGTTTCCTTGTCGCGATGGGGGTTGGCGGAGAGTGGGCCGTAGCATCAGCAATGGTAGCCGAAGTCATGCCAACTCGATCACGCGCCGTTATGAGTTCGATTTTCCACGCATCCAGCGTTTTCGGAACCTTATTAGCAGCTGCTGCTATTGCGCTTTTAATCGGCAACCCCGAGGTCAACGAATTCTTCGCCGGAAAGGGTGTCGACGGGTGGCGCGTAGGATTCTTTATTGGTGTCATCCCCGCCTTCCTAACTCTCTGGATTCGATGGAAGCTCAAAGAGCCTGAATCATGGACCAAGGCCAAAGAACGTGAAAAAGCCGATAAATCGCAAGCGACAGGACGGCTTCAAGATGTCTTTAATCGAAAACACATTCGCAACACTTTCGTTGGGGTATCACTGGCAACCATTGGGCTCGTTACATTTTGGGGCTGTCATATTTATGGCAAGAACGCTCTATTGCGACAAGCACAAGCAGACATTCTCGTTGTTGAACAGATCGCATCTGACGCTCCTGCTGCAGAAAAAGCAGCGGTTTTTAATACACCTGAAAATAAGGCAAAATTGAAACGTGCTGAAATGCGCAGCATGGCAATTAATACCGTGGGCGGTGGGCTCGGGCTCGTTTTGTTTGGATGGATTTCAAACCTCATCGGGCGAAAAGGAGCTTTCATACTATATCACGCGATGGGCTTCATTTCGGTAATCGTCCTTTTTAAAGTAATGATACCAGGCGGCTCCTCTCAACTTGCCCTATCCCTTTTCCTTCCGGTTTTCGGCTTCTTTACTCTCGGCATGCATGCGGGGTATGCCGTGTATTTCCCAGAACTCTATCCAACCCGACTTCGTGGAACAGGATCAGGACTTTGCTTCAATGCTGGACGACTCGGCACTGCTGCAGCCTTTTTCGGACTCGGCGCAATCGCCGGTCCCGCCATGGACGGAGAGAATTTTCTAGTCAAATGCATACGAAAGTTTGCTGAGATTACTTGGCTCCCCGAAAAATTTACCGACGAACAAAAAGCTCTCTGGCTTGCGCCGCTCTATGTAATCGGGATTTTGGTCGTATTTCTCGCGAGAGAAACAAGGAACAAAGAATTAATGGAGTAACTTTCGTCTGAGTAAGTGGATTGAGTTTCACCTCCCGTCATAAGCCTCTCTCCAACCCAAACGCCTTCCCATCTCCTTAATCTTTTTCTTTTTCTTAATCCTAATCTTAATCCTCCCCGCAAAGCCCGAAGCCCGAAGCCCGAAGCCCGAAGCCCGAAGCCCGAAGCCCGCGCCCCCAAAGCCCACGCCCGCACTAAGCCCCCTTCGCGGAAACGCGCCAAACC
>JAYWLB010000074.1:0-28064 GCA_035967665.1 Verrucomicrobiales bacterium BCK34 | reverse complement strand
AGGCAAGTTTGGAAAGACTCGCGAAAGTGGTGCGAGAGAGATGCGGGAAGCCAATTGGGAAGGACTGTGCGTGATACGGGATTTGCGGAATGAAGTGATAGGGGCCGCGCAGGTGCCACGGGGAGGGTGAGCCAGACATTGGAATCTCAGAGCTGGCCCTTGGCTGGGGTCGACGCGTTTTGTATTAAAAAGCGCCTTAAAGATCGAGCACTGAAAGCTCGGCGATAAGGGAATTCGTGACCAGTTTCTGCGTAAAACGTTTCCCGGCACGAACCGTGGCGGCGCTTTCTGCGCATTTCTGCGGTAAATTTCGTATTCAAGAGGCTCCTGCCTCTGAGATATGCTGATTTTCCGGGGGCGAAAGAAATGAGAAGAGGAGATTGCCCGCCCAACCAATAATCACCTGTCCCTCGATTGGGGCCTGTCCCTGGCAAGACTCTGTCCCTGGCAAGACTGGCAAGACTTGTCCCTAGCAAGCCTAATAAATAACCTGTCCCTGTTAGGAGGGGAGGTTTTGGGGGATTGGGAACTGTGACTGTTTGCTAGGGGGGGGCGTTCCGGGGCGCCGATGGAACGCTGATTATTCCCCAAGTGCTTTCTGCACGGCTTCGCCGAGGGCTTTACCTCTCAGTTCGGAGGCGATGATTTTCCCGCCTTTTCCGACGAGGAAGGACGCGGGGAGTCGGTTGATCCCGAATCGCTGGGCGAGTTCGTTGTCGTAACCTTTGCCATCACAATATTGTGGCCATGTGATGCCTTTGGCTGAGCTGAATTTTTCGACCGCTTCGATGCTGTCGTCGAGTGAGATTCCAATGACTTCGAATCCCCGGTCTTTGTATTCTTCGTAAGCAGCAATGATCGTTGGGATTTCAGCGACGCAGGGGGCGCACCAGGTCGCCCAGAAGTCGACGAGAATGACTTTGTCGCCCATCGATGCTGTGTCGATTTCTTTGCCGTTGAGGTCGGTGAAGGCGATGTCCATGCGGTCTCCGACTCCGGGGAGGTAGAGTTCGGCTCCGAACTGGTCGAGGATCGCGTTGACCTGTCCCGCAGAGGGGCTGTCGGCAAAGTCGGATTTGACCCGGGCGACAAATGCCTTTGCCTGATCGCGCTGGTCGGAGACGATCGCGGCGTCGATGAGGGGCCGTGCGATTTCGCCAATGATGAGTTGGAGATTCGCCTTCTCGCCTTTGTCCTGAATTTCGTATCGCTGTGTGAGCAAATCGGGAACCGGCTTGAACTCTCCGATAGACATGTAGGCTCCGACGAGAATGGCGATGGCGTCCTCCACGTCTTCAGCGTCGGGGTTTTCATCGAGATAGGTCTGAACCGCTTTGATTTTCTGCTGATCAAAGCGACTTGCGATCTCCAACACGTTTTCGGCCTGAGCGGAGGCAGCGAAAGCAAGAGCGGCGATGAGAAGAAAGGGGGCTTTCATGATGGTTTTCTGAGTGAGTTGGGAAGTGGGATAAGTAGACTTGTGGCCGAAGGACCTGTTCAATCTTTGGGCGGTGGCAGGGTGGCTGCGGGTTCGATAAAACCCGACGGGATGATGCCGGCTTCTTCGATGGGGATGAATTCATCCACGAGCTTGATGCGGGATTCGTATTCGGTCGGGGTTTCATCTCCGGTAGAAACGGTTGCCTGGATCGCGGGAATTTCAAAAGTGGTGAGGAGTCCGTTTGTATTGAGAGTGTAGGTGCCGGGACCTTCGGTGCCGAGAAGTTCGATGGGGATACGGGTCTGGAAAGGCGGTGATGCCGCGAGATCGGGGAGCAGGGTTGCGCCGCGTGGTGTTTGCTCCAGCACTTCGATAAAGAGCGTGTTGCCTTCGCGTGACTGTTTGGGGTCCACCAGCATCGCAGCACTGCTGGATAGGGTGCCTTTTACGGTGACGATGGCGTCGGGTCGCCCTGCAAAAAAGCGGATCTCTACTTCGGCTGACTCAACGACGACCGGAACGGGCGGAGGGGCATAGGGCTTCACCTGGCAGGAAACGGCCAGCAATGAACTGATGAACAGGATGTTTCTCATGAAACCCACATCCATTAATTAGCTGATTTAAAAGATAAATAAAACTGAAATTTATAGAAATTATCTGAAATTCGTGTAAAAAGGAAATACGCGCTTTCGCTCATTGCTTTCCTGAGACAAATCTTTTAGTTTCAGGTTCGGGCGAACGAGGCGGGAATAGAGTATTCAAAGCCGGTTCGCCGGACTGCCGGTTCGCCGGATTTTACTATGGAATTCGATTGGATAGACTGTCATTTCGACCTCAAGAAGGTTACACCTAAAGAGGTGGAGGAAGTTTTTGAGGATCCTTTTTCGATTCGCCTTTTCCCCGAGAATGACAACAGCGGGGCTGATGCCCGCTATTTTGCGTTGGGTAAAACGATTAATAACCGGCCTCTCTTCTCCGCTTTCTGGACGGACGGTAAGCAGTATCGTGTTATTTTGTGTCGCGATATGAATGATGACGAACTCAGCTTTTACGAAAGAAAGAATGCTGAGTGGGTCTAAGCCTTCCGGGTATTTCCTTTTCCATTTTTATTGAAGATTCAACCCTGTTTGATCAACCACCCAACCCTGTTGCATTTTGAAAACGATCGAAAAGTGGGAAGAAATTCCTGAGTTTGACACTGATTTGGAGGAAGCTGAATTCTGGATGGTTCACACTCTTGATCCGCGTCTCATGAATGCCTCGGTGCAGCGCCAGACGGTGCGGGAGTCGACGACGATTACGCTTCGTTTCGATCCGCAAATGTTGAGTCGAATCAAGCGCCTCGCACGTCATCGCTACCTGAATTATCAGAGCATGATCAAGCAATGGCTCAGCGAGCGGCTTGAGGAGGAAGTGCGCAAGCAAAACGACTGAGCGGGATTCGTCGGGATTATTTATTTTGCCTGTATGAACGACGCAGAGGCGCGTGCTGAAATTGAACGGCTTTCAGCGGAGCTGGAAAAGCATAACCGGCTCTACTACGTGGATGCCGAGCCATTGATTTCGGACCGGGAATACGACGAGTTGTTTCGTGATCTCGAACTGCTTGAGGCCCGTTATCCTGATTTTGCCTCGACTAATTCACCGACCCGTCGTGTCGGGGGAGAGCCGATCGACGGTTTCGAGCAACGGGCTCACGATGTCCCGATGTTGAGTATCGATGACGTTTTCTCTGAGGGGGAATTGAGTGATTTTTTTAACCGTCTCGTTAAAGGGCTCGGTACCGCGACGATTCCTGTGACGATTGAGCCGAAAATCGACGGTGTCGCGGTTGCTTTGCATTATATAAAGGGGCAACTCGATTTTGCGATTACGCGCGGGGACGGTGCCCGGGGCGATGTCATCACGGAAAATGTAAGGACGATCCGCAATGTCCCGCTCGTATTGGAAGGGGATGCGCCGGACTGGCTCGAGGTTCGCGGTGAGATCTTCATGCCGAATGAAAAATTTGCGGCGATGAATACGGCTCGTGATGAGGCGGGTCTGCCGGTATTTAAGAACCCGCGAAATGCGACGGCGGGGGCGTTGAAGCTGCTCGACTCGCGCGAGGTCGCGAGACGTCCTCTTGAATTTATCGCGCACGGCTTCGGGCGGATCGACGGGCTCACGCTGGAGACGGCGGATGAGTTTTTTGCTCTTCTCGCAGCTTTTAAGATTCCGGGGAACAATCCGATCTGGCACGCATCGACTTTCGAAGAGGTCATGGATGCGGTGAACGAGCTCGATGTGAAACGTCACTCGCTTCCCTACGGAACCGATGGTGCCGTAGTGAAGGTGGTCAATTTCGCTGATCGTGCGGCACTGGGATTTACCTCGAGAGCTCCCCGTTGGGCGGCTGCTTTTAAATACCCGCCGGAGCAGAAGGAAACGGTGTTGCGGGCGGTGACCGTTCAGGTCGGACGAACGGGGAAACTCACTCCGGTTGCTGAGCTCGATCCTGTCCTCGTTTCGGGAACCACGGTGAGCCGTGCCACTTTGCACAATCAGGATGAGATCGACCGGAAGGACGTTCGTATCGGCGACACGGTTCTCATTGAAAAAGCCGGTGAGATTATTCCGGCGGTGGTGAAGGTTATCCTGGAGAAGCGCCCCGCCGATGCGGGGAAATTTGATCTTTTTCAATTCGTCGGCGGTGTTTGTCCAAGTTGTGGAAGTCCGATCGAAAAGGAAGAGGGATTTGTCGCCTGGAAATGTGTGAATTTCAGCTGTCCGGCTAAGATGGCGAACCGGCTCAAGCAGTTTGTGAGTCGCAAGGCCCTCGATATTGATGGCGTGGGAACCATCGTCGCGGAGAAGCTGGTTGAGCGCGGCCTCGTGAGTTCTCCGCTCGACTTGTTTGAATTGAAGGTCGAGGACCTTGCTGAATTGAACCTGGGAACGGATGAGGCGCCCCGGATGTACGGGGCCAAGAACGGTACCAAACTGGTCACGACAGCGGAGCGCGCCCGAACCGCTCCTTTGCACCGCTGGGTTTATGCCCTCGGGATTCCGCAGGTGGGGGAGTCAGCGGCGCGTGAGTTGGCTCGTCTGCATCGGAACTTTGACGAGCTGGCCGAGTCTGAGATTTTGCCGGTTCTCAGTGAGATGAAGACAGGGCAGCGAAAAGAGGATAACGAGCTCCTGAGTGAATTTCAGATTGCGGGAGAAGTTGGTCCCACGGTGGCCGGGGCTATGAAGGATTACCTGGCGAGTGACGAAGGGGTTGAATTGCGACTCCGGATGAAGGCATTGGGAATCGATCCCGAGTCGGCGAATTATCTGCCGGTTGCGACAGCGGGCGGAGAGGGGAGTGATAGTAATCCGCTGGCGGGAAAGACGATTGTGATTACGGGTACGCTTTCAGCTCCACGAAACGAGATTAAGGAGCGCATCGCGATGCTGGGCGGCAAAGTGACCGGTTCGGTGAGTAAAAATACCGATTTTCTACTTTCCGGTGAGGGGGGCGGTTCAAAGCGCGACAAAGCCGAAGCACTCGGAGTGCGCATCATTTCCGAAGAGGAATTGATGGCTTTCTCAGAGACGTAGAAGGCCCTCCGGTCCCCGCAGGGTAACCGATCGATGCTCACTGACGTGAACCTGAAGCTATCGGGAAAAGAGTTTCGATAACCACGAACGTTTCGTGACTTTCGATTGTTTCTCCCTCTGCTGGTTCAGTAGGAACAACGTATGATCATCGGTGAGAGTCGCTGAAGAATGGAACTTTCTTCGGGAGAACTCAGTCGATTTCGGAGAGAATTTCTTCTCCCTGATCAGGGTATTTCGTTCTGCAAACATGTGCGTTTGGGGCGGGTTACTCTCTTAAGTCGCTCAGTATTATCAATTTTGCAAGTCTACCGCAGGCGCACAACGGGTCAGAATCAGTGTAACGTTCCCATTCTGAAGAATCGAAAGGCATTCTCTGTCGTGATTCTAGTGATCTCCGGAAGATTGAGCTGATGCAGCTCTCCCAGTTGCCTCGCGGTGTGGGCTACCATGTGGGGTTCGCATTGTTTCCCGCGAAAGGGAACCGGCGCGAGATAGGGGCTGTCCGTTTCCACCATGATTCGATCGAGCGGGGCCGCGGCAGCGACTTGTCTGACGTCCTCGGCGCTGGGGAAGGTGAGGATGCCGGTGAATGAAAGATAGAATCCGGCTTCCAGAGCCATTTCCGCCTGCGCCTGCGTTCCGTTGAAGCAGTGCAGAACCGCGCGGGTTCCGGGGAAGTTTCGCAGTACTTCCATGACATCGTCGGCGCTCTCGCGCTGGTGAATTACGACGGGCAGGTCGAAGTCGAGGGCGAGTTGGAGTTGTGCTTCGAATACTTCGCGCTGAGCCTTGCGCCACTCAGTATCGGTGGAGCCGTCCTGCGGGGGGTGAAAATAGTCGAGTCCGATTTCACCGATTGCGGCCACTTCGGGACGCCCCGCCAGCTCGCGAAGCGAGTCCAGCCAGAGATCTTTCTCGACTTCGTGAACGTAGAGGGGATGGACGCCGACGGTTGGGATGACTTCCGAAAACTGTGCAGCGAGGCTGAGGTTGGCCTCTGAGTCCTCAATATCACAGGCGATTGAGAGTATTCTTCCCACATTGCTCTCGCGGGCTCTCTCCAGTAATTCAGCGACATTTCCGCCGAACCGTGAGGAGTTCAGGTGGGCGTGTGTGTCGGTTAAATAAAATGTATTTTTGTCTTCCATTCTTGTGCGATACCTCTCTACCATCACATTTGAGTCGAAAAGATCGAAAATTTCTTAAAAAAACCTTTTTCAAGCCAGTTAACGTGTGTTAATCGAATACTTTCAGGGTACTGCGTGTATTCGCTCCCCTTTTATCGAACGATGAGAATCAATAGCCTTTTTACCGGAATTACCGCAGTAACGATATCGTTGTTGGCGTCTTCAGCGACAGCTCAACAAACTGTTACTGATCAATATGGCACGGAGATCCTCATGGATGTTCTTCCGCCTGCAACGCAGAACCAAGTTTATGAGACCCAGACAGTTCTCGAGACCGGCGGTGGCGAAGGTCCGATTGAGGTCGATAAGCTCGGACGTTTTAATCTCGAAAAATCAGGTAAAGGAGGCGTCTCAACCGGTCCTAACACTGACGAATATTTGGTGAACCAACTTCTGGGTGTGGTTCTTCTTCCACGTCCCGGTGATGTCCGTCCCGATGGATGGCCCGGCGTTGAGGGGATCTGGCACGACTTCGATGAGTTCCCCCGGCAGGTAGGTTTGGTTCTTCAAAGTTATATTGGTCGTCCGGTTTCACTTTCCTCTCTCGACCATATGGTGAAGGAAGTGGTTGTTGCCTACCGCGATGGAGACCGTCCTGTGGTCGATGTTCTCCTTCCTGAGCAGGACATTACTTCGGGTGTGGTTCAGCTGGTTGTTATTGAATCAGAGCTTGCACGAATTCGTGTCGAAGGTGTCGACGCTGATACTGAGGAATTCATTCGCAGCCAAATGCGGGTGCAGAAAGGCGAAGTGATTCGGGCTTCCGAGATTCTTAGAGACCTTTCATGGGTGAACCGGAGTCCTTATCGCAAGGTCGACATGGTTTACGCTCCCGGTTACGAGTTCGGAACGACTGATGTGATCCTGAAGAGTTACCAGAGTAAGGCTAACTGGTTCTATACGGGATATGAAGATTCGGGAACTCCTTTCCTCGGTGAAGACCGTTTTATTGCCGGATTTAACTTTGGTGATGTTTTCGGACCTAATCGCAGCCTGAGTTATCAGTTTACCTCTGATTTTGACTTCGAGCACGTGCGGGCCAACTCACTGGTTTATACGCAGGGACTTCCATGGCGTCACTGGGTAACTGTGCTGGCTTCGTATGTTGATATCGAGTCTGCTGATATTCCGATCCCGGGCGTCGGTGCTCTTAATTCGAGCGGTGATAACATTCAACTGAGCGGACGCTACGGTATTCCTCTTGAAGGGAAAGCGAACCGCTCCCGTGAAATGGATTTCGGGTTTGATTGGAAGTCGAACGGAAACAATCTGGAGTTTGCTTCTCCTCTCATTCCTCTAACGACGACCCTTAATAATACCCGGGTAGAGATCTTCCAGTTCAGCCTGGGATATAAAGAGACGATTCAGCACAAGCGGGGCGTTACCCAGTTTGATATCCGCGGTGTGTGGTCTCCGGGGGATTTCAACACGCAGAACTCTGACGCTAGATTCCAGCAATCCCGCGCTCTGTCTGATTCTGAGTATTTTTATGCGATTGCCAGCATCGAGCATCAGCGTCGCCTTCGTGAGGATTGGTCTATGCGTTGGAAAATGCAGGGGCAGGCAGCGAATGGGAATCTTCAGCCTTCCGAGCAGCTCGGAGCGGGTGGTTACGATACGGTTCGAGGTTTTGACCAGCGGGTCGCCAGTGGTGATCATGGGTTCTGGACGACCATTGAGCTTTACACACCGGAGCTTTCGTTTGGGCGTATCTTTGACTGGGAGAATGAGACGGACAGTCTCCGTTTCCTCGGTTTCTTTGATGCTGCAAATCTTGGAAATGAAGATCTTCTCGTTGGAGAGCCCTCAAGCGTTCAGCTTGGATCGGTTGGTGTAGGTCTCCGCTGGAACTACAGTGACTGGTTTAAGCTCCGTGCTGACTACGGCTATCCAATAATGGGAGATAACTTGGTTGGTGTAGACAAGTCCGGTCGTTTCCACATTGGGGCCACGGCTACATTCTAAGGGCTTAAATTTCACTTCAGGAAGACTTGTTAGTCATTTCTGTGCAGTGCCCCGATTATTGGAATCGGGGCATTTTTGTGTCGTCGTGGAAGACTTCGGGAATGCGGGGCGGGGGATGCAAGAAGTGAGATGAGAATTGGAATTCTTTCTTGCTTGCGCACTGGGGTGCCGGTTATTGTCGGCATCTCTTTAATTGAACCTTAAAACAACTAAATTTTACTATGGGAAGACCTGTTACCCTTTTTACCGGCCAGTGGGCTGATCTTGATTGTGAATCTGTAATCGTAAAAGCGAAAGAAATGGGCTACGACGGGGTGGAGCTTGCCTGCTGGGGCGATCATTTCGAAGTGGATAAAGCCGATGCTGCCTACTGCTCTGCCAAGCGTGACTTGCTGGATAAGCATGACATGAAATGCTACGCGATCTCGACACATCTCGTAGGACAGGCTGTGTGTGACCGTATCGACGGTCGTCATCAACAGATCGTTCCTGATTACATCTGGGGTGACGGAGAGCCTGAGGGGGTGCGACAGCGCGCCGCAGAGGAGCTCAAGAAGACGGCTGTGGCAGCCAAAGAGTTTGGTGTCAGTGTTGTGAACGGATTTACGGGTTCTTCGATTTGGCATCTTCTCTATTCCTTTCCCCCTGTGCTTCCGGGGCAAATTGAAGCGGGATTTAAGGATTTTGCGGATCGCTTCGGTCCGATCATGGATGTGTTTCAGGAGAATGGGATTAAATACGCCCTCGAGGTTCATCCTACCGAGATCGCATTTGATATCTCGTCTGCAGAACGTGCTCTTGCCGCTATTGATCATCATCCTGCATTCGGGTTTAACTACGATCCAAGTCACCTCGGTTATCAGGGGGTGGATTATGTGGAGTTTATCTATCGGTTCGCGGATCGAATTAATCATGTGCACATGAAAGATGTGAGCTGGTCAGATCATCCTACTGAGGCGGGTGTTTTCGGTGGTCATGTTGACTTTCACAACCGGAAGCGATTTTGGGATTTTAAATCAGTGGGACGTGGCCGAATTGATTTTGAGCGCATTATCCGCGCGCTGAATGATATCGAGTATACCGGACCGCTTTCCGTTGAATGGGAGGACGGTGGAATGGATCGTGTTGCCGGTGGTAGCGAGTCAGCCGCCTTCGTGAAGCAAATCGATTTCCCTGCATCCAACATCGTATTTGATGCTCAGTTTGATCGATAAACGCCGGAAGCGGTGACCGGTCAATTCCGGGAGAAACTTCAGGGAGCGCGCCTTCGGGGCGCTCCCTTTTTTATGGAACTGGTTACCTGGTTACCTGGTTCTTCGAATTCTTCATTTGATCCTCTCGTGGCGGCCGGCTCGCGAAGACGGGGACTTACTCAGGCAAAAGGGAATTAACGGCCTTTCTGCGTTTTGGGGCCAAGGGTGGGGGTGTGAGGTCGTTTCCTCTTCATATCGCTTCGCGCCGGTTGCGTGTCCGGTTATCGGGTCACACCCGGCACCCGTCGCTATGGTAAGAGGGGGACTGGCGTCCACTGGTGGGAGTGGCGCTTGAATGGTTGAGGGAGGGGCTTTGGTCCGTGTCTTTGGATTAAACTCGCTACGCTGCCCCTGTGGTGCAGCGGGAGAATCTTTGGAGGGCTCTGCTCCGTAGAAGGGAAAAGAGGCGGGGTGCCCCGGCCAAGGTATGAACGAAGGGTTGCTCGGATTGGTGAATCCGAGCATTGGGTGGGCCTTACTCGGATCCGAGGCCGCCCGGCTGGAAATCGACAGGCAGTGTGAGGCGCGGAAATGCCTTCAATGTCAGGCTGAAGATGACGCCATACTCGTTTTCAGTAATCCTGTTATCCCGGATAATTCCTCCGAAGCTGGCTGTGAACGCCGCCATATCCCGGTGAACCATGTATTGCTGGTATTCGAGAGTGTTGTCGTCGGCTTCAAAGCGGTGGGAGGTGGAGACGCCCCAGTTGTCGCTCAACCTGGTGTAGGTATCAAAGGAGTAAAGGCTTGCGTCGTCCAGAGAGGGGTGGTCGGACAGGTAATAGTGCCCAAGAGAGAAGCGGAACCAATCGGTCGGCATGATGGTCACGCCTGAGGTAACTTCAGAGAAGCGATACGAATCGTTGAATAGAGGGATCTGCGCTGTTGTGGACGCGGAGAGCCAGGGCAGTGGTGACCATCTGGCCTCGGTAAAGAAATTGGAAAAATCGCGATTGTACTCAGGATCCTGCACGTAGGTATCAAAGTAGTTATTGATTGAGAGCCATTCGTGACTGGATCCGTTGCGTCTCGTAAGCCAGCGGTTGGATAGACCTGAGCGAACGATCTGCCAATTGTTCAGATCATCGATCGCCGTGAAGAGAGGCATGTCGATCGGTCTCAGTCGTGTTGAGGTCGTAAATCGGTCAATTGGTGACATGCGACCGGTCAGGTCATCCGTATTGAGGTAGGAGTAATTTACGTAAGGTCTAACAACATGGAGCAGTCCATCGAGGCCGAGTGCCCGGTTCACGATGTTTGGAGACCGTTTTGACATCTTGAATGATATCTCCATGCCGAGATGAGAGGTGGTGCGGCTCACGTCATCAAATCCCACCATCTCGAAATTTGAGTAATTGGTGTAACCAACGCCGGCACGTGGAACGACGTTAAGGAAACCTCCAAACTGGTGAGGATAGAGAACTTCGTGGTAGGTGTGGAATCGATTGAAATCTGACGGGCTCATGAGTCCCGCCAGTGTGTCCTCATCGCTCAACTCTTCCCCGATCAGTCCGTATGAGGTAAGGCCATCGTAGAAAAAACCGGAATCTCCGAGCGGTGTTCTGACAATATCGATCGCCAGTTCAGGTGACCGCGTGTCGGTCTGAAAGAATTCATTCAGCTGAAAGCGGCCTGTCAGTGAGATCTCGCCTTGATCGAAGATTTTGGTCAAATTGATGACGTTGTCAGGTCGCGGATCAATCCGGTAGTCCGCTTGAAAGAAGTCTTCGTAGAAATACTGGTCGCTCAACTTGTTAATGTCGAAGTCGAGATAGAACGTCTGGTCCTCTGACCCCGGGAAGTAGACGCGCTGCTGCAGATTCATGCGGTAACGCTCTGAATCTGCGATACCCGGTCTCACCGTGCCATTGAAGCGGAGCTGGGGATTGTTATCCTGAGCGTAATAGAGGAAGAGACTTCCAATATTGTCGTTGTTTTTGAAGTTGCGGTCTTTGAATTCCACGCCCCCTGCGACACCTCGCTCGGATCTCACATCGAGATGCATCTTGGCGAGGTAGCGATCATTGATCGAAACACCATACTGGTTGAGAAGAAAGCCTCCCCACGCTGAATTCCACCCCGGAGTGAAGTAGTATCCCAGATCTTCTTCAAGAGGTTGAACGAAGTAGGGGAAATAGAAGACAGCGCGATCTCCTGCATAAAGCTTCGCTCCGTGCATTACGATCTTGTTCTCCGGATAGACCTCGAGCTTCTTCGCCTTCAGGTGAAACATCGGACGGGCCGAATCGTGAGTGGTAAAACTCGAATTCCTCAGAATAATCGGGCCGCCGGTTTCTTCATCCGGTCTCATGACGTCTTCCGACGTGTAAAAGATCGGCTCAAGAGCGCTCTTTAACTGGCTCGTGGTGAGTTCACTTGTGTGAATGTTGTAAATGATCTCTTCAGCATCGATTACCTGACCATCTTTATAGACGCGAACGTTGTCGCGGGCGAAGACCTTGCCGGAGTATTCGTGAAACTCAATTTGATCCGCTTTGATCGTGACATCGCCGTATTTCACGACGGCATCACCAGTGGCTTTTGCTATACCAAGATCCTTATCGTAATCGGTGAAATCGCTCTGAATATCGAGATTCGTCGATTCTTCCCCGTCTTGCGCATTAACAAGAGGGGCGGAAACAAAAAACGCAGAGAGGCACACGAGAGCAGGAAGGATTCGAGTCCAACACTTCGCGGAAGTCTTGTAGCTGTTCGGGTTACGAATCAAATCGGAAAACACGGTTCTGAAACACAAGCATTGGTTGATGTGAAATCTGACACACCTTACCTCTTCTCATTTACTCTCATATACCCAAAAGACCAACGAAAAATCATTTTTTTCAGCGAATTGACTGAGAAATCGAGGAACCGTTTTCATCGTTTCGAACTGCGAATGCAAACTCCCTTTTTTGAGGGGTGTCTGAAGAAGGAGTAGAAAGCGTTCACCGCTTCGCTATTTTCGGAAAGTTCAGCCTCCTCGAGCACTGATTTGAGCGTTTCGGTGCTGCGGTAGACCTTTTTAAAAGCGTCTTTGATCGCAACACGCTCCTTTGGGTCAAATCCAGCTCTTTTCAGACCAATCAAGTTGATTCCGACCACTTTATTGATCTCAGCGCAGAGAACGTATGGGGGGATATCCTGAGAGAAACCGGAGAGTCCCTGGCACATGACATAGTCGCCGATACGAACGAACTGATGAAACATCGTTCCTCCGCCCACAAAAACATGGTTGCCCAGGATGACGTGTCCTCCGAGGAGGACTCCGTTGGCGAAGGTATTGTTGTTTCCCACGATACTGTCGTGGCCGATGTGGGTTCCGGTCATCAGATAATTGTCATCACCAACGGTAGTTGCCTCGCCTTCGAGGATGCTTCGGTGCACGGTGGCGTTTTCTCTGATTACGTTGTTGGATCCTATGGTGACTCCGGAGGGGATAGATTTATCAAAGCCTTTGAACTGGGGATCGCTGCCGAGGATAGTTGAGCTTCCTATTTCACAGTTCGCCCCGAGGGTGACGCCCTTTCTGATTTGGGCTGCAGCTTCGATCAGGCAGTTATCGCCGACAATGACGTTTTCCTCAATAATGGCAAAAGCGCCGACAGAGACATTTTCGCCGAGCTGGGCGTCGGGGTGCACGATGGCAGTGGGATGAATGGACATTCGATGAGAAGGGGGCAGGGGCTAGAGGAGACCAGCTTCGCGAAAACTGAAATAGGGTGACCGGTTTTCACTAACGGAATGCCCACCTATAATGATGTGATCGAGAAATTCAACGCCGATTGCATCACTCGCGTCTTTCATTCGCCGGGTTACATCGTGATCCGCCCTGCTTGGTGAGGGATCGCCGGATGGGTGGTTGTGAACCAGGATAAAGGAGGCGGCCGAATGGCTGATCACTTTCCGCAGGATTTCCGGGGGATTGGCGAAAGACTGATTGCCGGTGCCGACAAAAATTTCGGCCACCTGGATCAGTCTCTTCTGGCTGTTGAGAAGGATTGTCCGGACTGACTCCTGGGTGAGCCGTTGCATTTCGGTTCCGACGAGTTCGTAGACCTCTTCGGGTGTCGTAATAGCCTGATCGTTGAAGGGTTCTTTGGCGAGGCGTTTTCCAAATTCGAAAATCGCGGCGAGCTGGGCAGCTTTCGCGGGGCCGATTCCGTCTATGCTCAGGAGTTCCTCGAACGAAGCCCGCGACATATTGCGCATCGAGTCGAATTTCTTCAGCATTTCTCTGCCGAGCTCGATAGCGCTGATACCCTGTCGGCCTGTCCCGAAAAACAGAGCGAGGATTTCCGAGTCGCTGAGGGATTCAGCTCCTTTGCTGATGAGTTTCTCGCGGGGTCTCTCATCTTCGGGTAGATCTTTGATTAACATATCTCTCTGAATACTGAGTTTTGAATTTTCCGGAGCAGGGTGCAATGTCTTTCTCCTTTCAGTTCTCACCTTTCGAGAATCCCATCCTATCTCATTCTGCTCCCTTTTATGGAAAACTCAGTCAAAACCGTTGCTGCTATTGCGTCACCTCCGGGCACCGGGGCGGTGTCTCTCATTCGTGTCAGCGGCTCCGAAGCGGCCTCGATTGTATCCAGCATTTTTCGTGGAAAGCCCGCCTCTGACTGGAAACCCCGCCAGCAGAATTTCGGCAGAATCTTCGATTCCGCAGGAGACACTGTGGACGAGGTTCTTCTCACCTGGTTTCCGGCTCCTCACAGTTTCACTGGTGAAGAGGTTGTCGAGATTGCCTGCCATGGAGGAGTCGTTGTGACAGGGAAAGTATTGAAAGCGATTCTCTCGGCGGGGGCGGAGAGTGCAGAGCCGGGGGAGTTTTCGCAGCGGGCTTTCTTCAACGGTAAAATTGATCTGACTCAGGCGGAGGCGATTATGGATTTGATATCCGCTCAGACTGAATTGGCGATGAAGGCGGCCAATCAGCAACTCGAGGGACGATTGGGCCGTGATTTGGAAGAGCTGAGGCAATCGTTGATTGGCTTGATTGCTCATCTTGAGGCATACATCGATTTTCCGGAAGAGGATATCGATCCTGATTCAAATGATGGTCTCATCAAGCGCTGTCTTGAAATTACCTCGCAGATCGATCGATGGCTCAACACGGCTGATCAGGGGAAGATTCTGCGAGAGGGTGTCAGGACGGTTATTTGCGGTGCGCCGAACGCAGGGAAATCGAGTCTCTTAAATCTTCTCCTGGGGTTTGATCGGGCGATTGTCAATGAGACCGCGGGAACGACGCGGGATACCATTGAGGAGGTCATCAATCTCCGTGGCATTCCTCTTCGTCTCGTCGATACGGCGGGGATACGCGAGGGCGGCGAAGCGATTGAAAAAGAGGGAATTCAACGAACTTTCGCCGAGATTCAGAGCGCCGAGCTGGTGATACATGTGGTTGACTCAAGTGCTGCCAAACCGTCGGATGGGTTCATCGAAGCGGCGGGAGAGGTGCGAGTCCTGACACTGCTCAACAAGTCGGATTTGCCGCTTCACACGGATTGGGCTCATACAGAGGGCTTTGCTCTATCCTGTATCGGGGATGAGAAGATCGAAGCCTTGAAAGACTATCTGTTTGAGTCCCTCACGAGCGGAAACCGTTTTGACAGTTCCAGTCTTGTTTCAATTAATACAAGGCATCAGGCATGTCTCAACCGGGCCCGTGAGGCGATGGTTGCGGCTGAGTTGAACCTGCGATCAGGTGAGTCCCCGGAGTTTGTCGCAATGGATCTCAGAACCGCACTCGAAGCGATCGGGGATGTGATTGGGAAAACTGATATTGAAGAAATTCTCGGTGAGATCTTCAGTAGTTTTTGTATCGGGAAATAAAAAACGCCGAATCCATTTCGGATTCGACGTTCTCAGGGGTTTTTGATTCTGGATATAACCTAGCCAAAAAGCTTCGTTGCCGGCTTTCCTTTGTCAGCGAAGGTGAAGGGGCGTTGCGTCGGTGAGTAGATTGTTTCCTCAAGATTGAGCCCCATACCGTGACCAATCGTTGCGAGGAAATCTTCAGGCTTCATGTGATCGCTTTTGACCTTCTTACCGGAGCCATCGGTTTCGCCATATTTGGTTCCACCTTTGATGCCTCCGCCTGCCAGAACACAAGAGTAGGCAGCGGGATAGTGATCCCGGCCGCTGTTCATGTTGATGTCAGGTGTCCGTCCGAACTCGGTTCCTACGGCTACCATGGTTGATTCGAGCAGGCCGCGCGACTCAAGGTCCGTCAGAAGAGTGGAAAGTGCCACATCGAGTTCAGGAACCCGGGTTGCAGTCGAGCCATCGACATCTACGTGCATGTCCCAGCCTCCGGCGATGACTTCAACGACGCGAACGCCGTTTTCCACCAGTTTGCGGGCGAGGAGACAGCCCTGACCCAATCGACCTGTGCCGTAATCTGAGGCATTGGATTCGTTGGAGATATCGAAAGCAGAGAGAGCATCGCTTTTCAGCAACTTGTTCGCCTGATTATAATACTCCACATAGGAATCCGGTCCCATGTATTTGAATTTGCTGGTGAACTGCTGACCCAGCTTCTGAGCCATTTCCATCCGGCGATCGAATCGATCCCCCTCAACAATAAGCTGGGTGTTAGGCACGCCGGCTGAGGGGTCGGCGATTGGAAGCGGGCTCAAGGAAGGATCCATGAAGCCGGCATTCGAGGTGCTTCGTCCCACGACGACACTGTCGGGAAGAATCTCGCCGCGTTTTCCGAGGAGCGTTTCAGCCCAGGGACCTATCGTAGGGTGGACGATCGTGGCGCGCTTGTTGTAGCCGGTTCGCATGATATACATGCCCTGCTCGTGCGCTCCGTTCGTGGAGGTCATTGAGTTGATCACCGCGAGTTTGTCAGCGTGCTTGGACAGCTTTTCGAGGTGCATGCCGAATTTGATGTTGTCGACGTTGGTGTCGATCATCTCGGTGCTACCCATGACCCCGGAATTTTTCTTCGGATCAAAGGTATCGAGGTGGGTCATGCCACCTGCCATGTAGATGTAAATGAGGTTTTTTGCCTTCGCTCCGTCCTGGGCCTGAAAATTCCTTGGCAGGAAAGGGACGGTAGTGGAAACACCGAGCGTAAGCTTCGCTGACATTTCCATAAAATAGCGACGGCTCAGAGGATCCTTACCGGCAAGTTCAGCTATGTTAGTCATGATATAAATGAGTTAAATCTGAGGGGTTATTTAGGTAAGAAAGGGTTACTGGATGAAGAGGAATTCGGGGCTGTTCATCAATGCCCAGGCGAGGTCACTGATCCCGTCGTCTCCGTAATCCTCCATCATGCTCACGCCGAGTTTGAGCTCGTCTGCGGTCGGGAATCGACTCAGCATCGTGAAGAAGACACCGCGCACTTTGTCGTCGGGGCCATCGAGTTCTTCGAGGTCTTCAACCACTTTCGACGAAAGGCCCGTCAGCTGAACGGTCGCTTCGCCGTTCATGAGTGCGAGCACCTGGGGGACGGAACCGTCGTAGTTGTGGGAGTCCGTGATCTGACGATCAGACTGGCCGAAGGTATCGAGCATTGAGGCTGCCACGTAGGGTTGTTTCAACTCTGAAGCTCTGAGATACTTATCGTTGATGATCTCAGGATAGTTGTCGTTCGACGCGCTTACGACGGCATTGCCCATTGTGCGCTGATTGTCTTTCCACATTTCGAAGTGTTCCCAGACATCTTCGTTTGAAGCGACATTCAGATCGATATCGAGGACCTTTTTGTAGAAAGAGCCGTCCGCTCCCTCTTTGGTATCAATTTCGGAGCCGAACTGCAGCACCATCATCGAATCCCAGGCCTGCTCAGCTCTCATGCGGCGGAGGATCGGTCCCTGGAAGTAGTAGTCGTCGGCCCAGTCGGGCTCTTCCGCAGTCGCGATCGACTGGTAGGCGCGGGTGTTGTAGAGAATGCGCATGAACTGCTTGAGGTCATAATTCACTCGCTGCATTTCGCGGGTCACAAAACGGAGGGTCTCAGGCTGAGAAGCCCGCTTGATCATCTCATCACTGAAATCGTTGACCGGTCCAACGAGCGCTCTACCGAAAGCGCGCTGCCACATGCGGTTGGCAATAACGAGGGCAAAACGAGGATTGTCAGGGGCTGTAAGCCATTCGGCGAGAGCTTCACGGCGGGTTTTTCCACCCATCTTGGCGGCGCCACCGACCATGGTCCGGGGATTCGCGACGGTGTTCGGCTTTCCGCCGCTGCCGATAAAGTCAGCGGGAAGAATCGTTTCCATCATTTCGTTGTCAGCGACGTTCCAGCCGAGAGCATTCACGAAATAGCGGAACTGACGGTCCTTCTGGTCCTTCATGTCGATGCCCTTGGAGGTGGAGGCCCAGTTCTCGAAGTTCTTCTTCCAGTTCTCCGGAGCATTCGGCATCTGGATCGAGCCGCCACCCATCATTGATGCATTGGCACGGTAGCCGGTGGAGCGTTGGGTATTACCGAAAAAGGCCGCCATTTCGTAGAAATCGCCCTGTGTCCACTCATCGAACGGGTGGTCGTGACACTGCGCGCAGGAAATGTCGATGCCGAGCATGACCTGACCGAAGTTGGAGAATGCGTCGAATTCCATTCCGGTATCGCGAAGAATGAAACCTGCAGCAGGGTTTTGCCCCACGTTGCCTTCCGCCGTGATCATCGTGGTGACGATCTCGTTGTAGGGAGTGTTTTCCTCGAGCTGGGTTCTCCACCACTCAAGGTAAGGGTCCATTCGGATTCCATTGTTGAAATCCTCATCGGCCTGGAGTCGATACATATCGCCAAAATAGTTGAAGAGGTTTGATGCATAACCCGGTGAAAGGAGAAGCTCATCAATGAGTGCTTCGCGCTTATCGGCCCGGGCGCTTTCAGCGAATTTGAGGAATTCGTCGCGAGTCGGGATGCGGCCTGCAATGTCCAGATAGACACGGCGAACGAATAGATCATCGGGCAGCGGGTCGTTGAATGAACTGTAACCGTTCTTCTTCAGGTTCGTCGCAAGAAGCGTATCGATCTGACGGGCGGATGCTTTCGTAAAGCTGTCGTCACCGATTTCGTTCAGGCGAATCGCCGCTTCCTGGTCTGCTTTGATAAAGCGGTCCTTCGGCACGGAAATTTCACTTCCGTTCGCCATTTTAAACTTGTAGTTGTCTCCCTCGATTCCGAGGAAGATCGCTTTCATTGACTTGCCGTCAGTGCTTGTCCATGTCCGTGCCTGAGCAGGTGAGGCAAAAAAAGCAGCAAACACCATGACGCAAACGGTCTGAATGATGGTTTTAATTGAGTTTTTCATTGTTACAGTGCGATAGAGTATCAGTACGTTGTATATCTTTTGGCGCTGCTTTCGTCACGATTATTTTTCGAAAATTTCAGTTTTCTGAAATGCCTCAGGATTTCACGGTTTCCCGGACCCGGGAGCGAGAGAGGCCGGGCCGGGGGCGCCGAAGAGGCGAATTTAGTTTCCGAAGCGGAAGAGCGCTGACTCCGTGCGGATCAGCAATGCTTCGTTCACTGCGAAAGGGGAGGCCATGATGGATTCGCCCATTTCTGTCTTTGAAAGAGGAGAGAACGTCTTCCCGGGTTTGAAAACGGTGACGACTCCTTCCTGGCTTGCGACGAAGATTTTGCCATCGGCGAAGAGGGGGGATGCGGAATAATTACCATCAATTCTGTCGTTCCAGTGCGTTTCGCCTGTCGCTGCATTGAAACAGGTGGTGATCCCGCCGTCGGCAATGACATACAGTTCGTCCCCGATGAGGAGCGGGGATGGCCGGGCCGGGATGCGTTTCGATTCGCTCCACGCGATTTTGTCCGAGTCTGTGATATCGCCTTCGCCATCTACTTTCACTGCAATCAGAACCGGTTTCCCAAATCCTGTGGAGACGTAGAGTAGTTTGTGTTTCTGGCTGTAAACCGGACGTGGCACAACGGAAAATCCCGAACCGTGGTCGAGACGCCAGATCTCCTTTCCTGTCCCCGGCTCATAGCTGACGAGCCATTGAGCTCCCATGCAAATAACCTGAGCTTTGCCGCCGGACTCGATGACGACAGGTGTGTTGTAGGACTTTTTCTGATCGCCTTTCTCCGCGCGCATTTCCGGCCGGTCCGTGAGCCATGCCGTTTCGCCTGTGGCGGTATCCAGGGCGGTGACGAACTGTCGGTCAACCCCGTCACAAATCAGAATCAGCTTATCTTCATAGACAACCGGTGAGCTGCCGGGGCCGACGCCGTGTTCGAGTTCAATCGTACGTTGCCAGTCGAGTTTTCCTGATTCGGTATCGATGCAGAAAGTTCCGAAAGCTCCAAAGTGCGCGTAGAGTTTTCCGTCTTTCAAAAACGGAGTCGGGGAGGCGAAACTGTTGAGGGCGTGAATCGTCTGGGGGCTTTCGATTACCGTTAAGGGAATTGTTTTTTGAACTTTTCCTGATTCGAAATCGATTTGGATAGCGCTCAGTTCAATCTTTTTAGCAACCTGTCGCACTTTGAACGTTTTCGCTTCCTCTCCCTGAGCTTCGAGAATTTTGAGCCGCTCCTCTTCGCTGGGAAAGATCTCCTCCGCTGCGGTTACCCAAATAGATGATCCGTCGAACACAGGTGAAGACCATCCACGGCCGGGGAGACTGGTTTTCCAGACGAGATTGGTTTTTTCATCAATCGCGTCGGGAATGTTTTCGGCGGTGGCGATCCCGTCGCCGGTAGGGCCTCTGAATTCGGGCCAGTTTTCTGCGTTAACGGCCAGGGCGGTCCCCACCAGAGAAAGCGCTGCGAACGCTGCTGATTTTCGAATCAAATTCATGGTTCCACTCTAACTGGATTGAGAAAGATGTTCGAGATGCTGATCGACGCGTTCGCGGTCCGGAACAGGATCCTGAGCCCCCGCTCCGAGAGTGGTAAGTGCTCCCGCGCAATTGGCTGCGGCGAGGGCGTCCTCAAGTTTTTCGCCACTGGCGATCCGTGCCGCAAAGCACCCTGCGAAAGCGTCGCCGGCCCCGACCGTATCGATTGGGAGGACAGGAAGAGTGGGGATGCTGATCACTTCGTCTCCCCGGTTGTATAGGAGGGTATCGTCGCCGCCGCGTGTGACGATCAAGTTTTCAACCCGGAGCTCGTGGAGTCGCTGGCGCACGAGACTTAACTCTTCGTCCCATGGATTGAATCCCAGCACCTCCCCGGCCTCATGTTCATTCACGAGGAGGTAGTCGGTGCGGATTTCCTGCCAGGGGAAAGTCTTCTCGACGGGGGAGGGATTGATAATCACAGGGACTTCGTTCTGATTTGCAATCCGTGCACCTTCAATAATGGCGGGGAGGGGAACTTCAAACTGACCGAGGATCGCTCCGGCGCTGCAGATCTGTTTTGTTTTCGCTTTGATCTGCTCGCGTGTCAGCGTGCTGTTGGCTCCGGATGAAATCACGATCATATTCTCGCCACTCCGGTCAACCGTGATGAACGCCGTTCCCGTGCTGCCCTTCACGGTTTCAATATGCGAAGTGTCGATCCCTTCTTTCGCCAGTTCTTTGAGATACTTTTTACCATGCTCATCATTGCCCACGGTGCCGATGAAAATGATTTCACTTCCCTGCCGGGAGGCCGCGATGGCCTGGTTCGCCCCTTTGCCGCCACGGAAGATATCGAGGCTGTCTGAACAGACCGTCTCGCCGGGTGCAGGGAGGGATTCGACCCTTGTGAAATAGTCGATGTTTAAGGAGCCAATTACGGCGACGCTTTTTGCCTCAGTCATGCCAAATTAGAAAACGCTATCAGATTGTCAGCGCTTGGGAAGTGATAGTTTGCGTCCCTCGTCATCGACCCTGACAAAGGCAACTTCGGTGGTGAATATTGCCTCTCCCGCATTCAACACGCGAACCGAGTATTGAACCGAGGTATTGCCTTCATGAACCCGAGTGGTTTCGAATCGGAGAATTGCCCCTTCACTGACGCCCTGCCGGAAAGTGACCTCTTTCATTCCCACTGTCACAAAATGACAGCCTTCGTATTCGAGGGTTGCCGCCATCCACGCGATCTCATCTACCCACATGAGCAAATGACCTCCGAATAAAAAGCCGAACTGATTCATGTGTTCGGGGAGCACGAGCCGGTGATTTTCCATGTCAATATCGTTAAGAGCCCTCGGTTGAGAGAACATTTTCAGGGCTGATAATAGGCAAATAACTCCTTAAGAAAAGCGAAATGCTTTTATTTTGCGGTAAGCTTTTTGCATGTATGTTGAGGGCCGGTCGTCCAATTGGCGTTAGTCCCCCAGAAACCTATGAAGAAGTTTTTTACCGTCTCCACCTTCGTTGCCATGATTTTTTCCAGCGCCGCTGTCGCACAGGAGAGAGGGGAGGCAGCGCCGACTTCGCCGCCACCTTCATTTGCCGGAAAATCAATCGATGAACTGAGCGCCGATGAAGTTCTCAAGCTGGTTCGTTACAGTTACACGCTTTACGATCGTGATTTCACGGGAGTGCTTCGCATGGGGCTTACCACCAAGGTGCCTTTTATTATGTCTCTGAAGCCGGAGTCGATTCGCTTTATCTTTAATGATCCGGCGCAGGTGATACTCCTCGATACGAAAAACAGCAGTTTTGCCTTATACGAAGGTATTGGCGGCGCAGAGCTGAAGGGGGTGGATGCTTCCAAGTTTGATGATCAGATCCGCGGAACAGATGTTACCTACGATGATCTATCGATGCGTTTTCTCTATTGGCCGAATGCGAAGATCGTGAGGACTGACAAGATCAAGGGCCGTGACAGCTGGATTGTCCGGGTTCGTAACCCCGCTTCATCAGGCGCCTACTCCACTGTGGATGTCTGGATCGACAAGGCCAGTGGCGGAATGATCAAGATGATCGGCTACAACCGCGAAGGGCGTCCGATTCGCCGCTTTGAAGTGCTTCACGGTAAGAAGTTCGGGGACGTCTGGATGGTCGATGAAATGCGAATCGAGACCGTTAGCCCCACTGCGGGAGGTCACGTCACATCGAGCACACGGATGTCGATCAAGTCGGCGGTGGATTAATCAGGTCGTCGCTGAGATCGATGGAAACCGCCCTGACTAAACACCAGCTTTGCTGGATCATTGTCAGGGTGGTGGGTCTCCTTTTTTTGATTTACGGGATTGCTGCTCTGCTTTCCGGTTTGTTGCCGTGGTTATTATACGGGAGTGGTGCGATTGAGCTCAAACGCATCAGTGATGCGATGTTTCTCCAGGGGGTGGCAGGACTTGCGATCGCCTTCTATTTTCTCCGGCGCGGAATTTGGGTTCATCGGCTTCTCATGTTTGAATCCCCTGTTCCCGAGGCTACGATCGTTTTGGAGAGGGCGCCGCTGGATGTCGAGACCGGGATGACCGCTGAGGAGCTCGAATTGTTTCGCGAGTGGAGGGATGCCAATCCATCCGTCAATTACCTGAGGATCGAAAGCCAGATTGCCCGCTATCGGGAATCCCAGTCGAAGTAGGACCTCTTCGAGGTCTCTTTTTTCTCGAATTCAACCCTGTCAGGTGGTGGGTTCAATAGGGTATAGCCGGACCTGAAAGAGGGGGGGCGCTGCCCGTGGCTTAGCTCACTTCGTAGGCATGCGCGGCGCGGAGGATGTCCGCCTCACCGAATGACTTACCGAGGAGTTGGAGCCCGACTGGCAGCTCTTTGCCGTCGACGGGAACGGTTCCGCAGGGAACCGAGATACCGCAGATTCCGGCGAGGTTCGCTGAGATCGTGTAGATATCGGCGAGATACATTGAAAGCGGGTCACTGAACTTCTCTCCCATTTTGAACGCAGGTGTCGGGGACACAGGGGAGGCGATCACGTCGACTTTGGAAAAGGCCTCCTCAAAATCATTCCGGATAAGCGTTCTCACTTTCTGAGCCCGCGTGTAGTAGGCGTCGTAGTAACCCGAGCTGAGAACGTAGGTTCCTAAGATGATGCGTCGCTTCACCTCGTCGCCGAATCCTTCAGCACGGGATTTTTTGTAGAGCTCGATGAGGCCATCGGCTTCGGCCCGGTGCCCGTAGCGAACCCCGTCAAAGCGGGCGAGGTTGGCGGAGGCCTCCGCGGTCGCGATGACATAGTAGGTCGCGACGGCGTGCTCTGTGTTGGGAAGTGATACTTCCTGAATCTCCGCCCCGAGGCTCTCAAGTTGCTTGATCGCAGCTTCCACCTTGGCCTTAACTTCAGGATCGAGGCCTTCGGCAAAATACTCGGAGGGAAGTCCGATCCTGAGTCCCTTGATGTCTTTTCCGATCGCATCGGAATAATCGGGAACGTCTTCCTTGAGGCAGGTCGAATCCCGATCGCAGGCACCGGAAATCGCCTGAAGGAGGGTTGCGGCGTCTTCGACCGTTTTGGTCATGGGGCCGCACTGATCAAGAGAGGACGCGAAGGCCACGAGGCCAAAACGGGAAACACGACCGTAAGTGGGTTTCAATCCAACCACGCCACAATGCGACGCCGGTTGACGGATCGAGCCGCCGGTGTCCGTTCCGAGTGAGGCAACAGCGGTGTGCGCGGCAACGACGGCGGCGGATCCTCCTGATGAACCACCGGGGATTCGGTCTAGATCATGCGGGTTATGGCAGGGCTTGATCCCCGAGTTTTCATTGGAGGAACCCATCGCGAATTCATCCATGTTGGTGCGGCCGAAGGGGATTGCTCCTGCTTCGCGCAGTTTTCGGACAACAGTCGCGTCGTAAGGGGCGGTGTATTTGCCGTCGAGAATTTTGGAGGCACAGGAACAGGGGTGGCCGTTCACATTGATGAGATCTTTGATCGCAATCGGGACGCCACCGAGAGGCAGTGAAAGGTCTGCGTTGGCAGCGTCTTTCAGGGCGAGCTCAAGATCGTAGGAGAGATAGCCTCCGATGTCGCCGTCAACCGAGTCGATCGATTCAGCGACGGACTTGAGTGCGTCGGCAGGGGTAAGATCTCCTGCGGCGTAGGCGCTGCGGAGCTGGGCAATGGACAGAGAGGCGGCTTTCAAAACGTAAAGCGGAAAAAGAATTCAAAAAAGAGACTCGAACAAGTGCACTGCGCTACTCAACGACCTTGGGCATTTTGATTTGATCGTGCGCGGTCTGCGGCGCGTTGGAGAGAACAGCCTCCTGCGAAATCGAAGTGCCGGTGGCGACATCTTCGCGCACGATATCAAAAACGGCAGCGGCGTGGGCCGTAGGCTCGATTCCCTCGACGTCGATCTGGTTCAATTGCTCCACATAATGGAGAATGTGATCCATTTGCTCCTGGTAGCGGGAGGCTTCTTCATCTGAGAGTTCAATGCGAGCCAAGTTGGCAACGTCCCTGACATTCATAATCGTAAGTAGTGCGGAAGAGGTTGTGGAAAGATCTTTCTTTATAGCACCTGTCCGGCGTCCTTCCACTTCTCGTGGAACTCTTTGTAGACTTTAGGGGAAATTTCCGACGGCTTGATCTCGCTGCGACCACCCCAGAACACGTTCGTGTATTCCACGGGGATGCCGACTTCAGCGAGATGGGCATCGATCGCCGCCTTGTGCTCAAGGACGCGGTCTTTATCCGTTCCGTGAACCACTCCCATGATATTGACGCCGCCGAAGCGGGGGCCACCCTCGCGCCAGTAGGCATGGGTCATGATGTGGTGACGGCCAACTTCGGAACCGGCTTGCGGCTGCATTCCTTCCGGCACTTTCCAGTGGAAAAGAGCGTTGAAGCGGGTAACTCGTTTGCCTGATTTGCTCGCCTTGACGTGTTCGAGAAAAGTGGAGAAACGACCGATAACTTTCTTTCTATCAAGTTCTTCTGCGATTTTAAAGAATTTCTCCCGGTCCATTCCGATGGCATCCGCGCGGGGGCCCCAGGGATCGGCGGAGATTTCCTCAAGAGTGAGCTCGTCCTTGATCGCGAGGAGCACTTCCCACTCTTCGGGCTCGAGTTCCACCGTTGTGGTGGTGTTCATCACCGCGGGCTCTTCGGATTTGTCGCCGAGCTCCATCGTCTTGCGCCGGACATGACCGACACCGAGGGCGAAAATGCCATTGGCAGGCATGAGCACGAATTCGTGTGCCCCGGTCAGTTTACGAAGCAGTTCAGCGTGCTCTTCGAGAGACTCTCCCTGAGGCACCTTGAGTGTCGTCCAGAGTTTGTAGTCACTACCGGAAATCTCACGATCGGTTGAACGTGTCACAACGTGGCCGCTGAAGGGATCCTCTTTGAACATGAAGTCAAAGGTGGCGTCGAGTTTGTCGTTGTCCGTTTTCCACGCGCAAAGAGCACCGTGAGCCAGTTTTGTTGCGAGAAGTGTCTGGCGGGTGCGTCGAATCACGCCGTCATCCTGCATCGCACGAATTCGAGCAATGACGGTTTCAAGATCCTCTCCGCACTTTTCTGCGATATGCTGGAAAGGATAACGCTGAAAACCACTAACAAGGTCCTCGGAGACTTCGAGAATCTTCGAGTTGATTGGGTCATCGTGATCGGTTGGGATGTCAGTAAGAGACGGGGTGCTCATAGGGTGGCAATCTAGGCACGCCATACCGATCCGGCAAGTTCGGGTTGAGACGGAAAAATACGGAAATTGATGCGTCCAAATCAGATCAAATTCGCGGAAAGGAAAGGGGTCGCGTAACGCAGGATCGGTCGCTATGATTGCCCGGTATGCAAGTCGACATTATTGATCTTCACTTTCAGAATGAAACGGGTGCAATCGCCGCTTTTCTCGTAACCGGTCCCGATGGCAAGTTTCTGATAGAGTCCGGCCCCGAATCGACCCTCGACGCGCTGCAGGAGGGCCTCGCTTCGCATCACGTCGAGGCGGGGGAGCTCGACGCGGTTTTCGTTACCCACATTCATCTGGATCACGCCGGCGCTGCGGGATGGTTTGCAGCAAAGGGTGTGCCTGTTTATGTTCATGCGAGAGGGGCGCGTCATCTCATTGATCCGGGCCGACTCCTTGAAAGTGCCAGACAGGTTTACGGGGACCGTTTCGAGCCGCTCTGGGGCGGGATGACTCCTGCTCCCGCGGAAAAGATCATCGCGCTCAAAGACGGGGAACTTGCCGAGGTTGCAGGACTCACCGTCAGGGTCGTTGATGCTCCGGGACACGCCTATCACCAGCATGCTTTCGTGATCGATGACGTCTGTTTCCCCGGAGATGCAGCGGGAGCAAAACTGGGAGAGAGCGCTTTCATCTCGGTGACCTCGGCACCGCCTCAGTTCAATCTCGAAGACACTCTCGCGACTCTCGAAAAGCTCGATTCGTGCGGCTTCAGCCGGCTTTATCTAACCCACTACGGCGAAGTGAAAGACGCGGCCGGTCATTTCGCTGAATACCGTGATGCGGTCGAATTGAATGCGCTCTTCATTCGCCAGCGAATCGAAGAGGGGATGGATTCAGATACCTTGCGGGTTGCCTATGAAGCCTTTCAGATGGAACAGGCCTTTCTGGCAAAAGTGCCCTCGAAAGTGTGGCAAACCTATCAGACCATCAACGGAACCGACATGTGTGCCGATGGAATTCGACTCTACTGGGAGAAAAGGCTCGCGGAAGACTGATGGAGGGGGCGGTTGGAACCTTGCCATTCCCTGCAAAGCAGAGTGCATCGGTGAGGGTGAACCCAATCTCTGCGCAACGATTCAGCTGCTTTGCCTTTTTGTCCGGGTCGGTCTCAGGGGATTTACACGGATCTTTTCACTGAGAGGGCGGTCTAAGCGGATGCGTTGATTTGCTCCCTTTCCGGGAGGGAAAGCTTTTTGGAGGTTCACGTAAGACTTAAATTGCATTTTTGCGGTGTTTTCTGTAGTCTTTATACTTTTCGATCCGAATGAAACACCTGCCAGTTATACTCATCGTGTCGGTACTGCTTCTGAGCACGGCCATTAACGCCGGGGCTCAGGATGCGCCGGAGACACTTTCCGGACGCGCCATGGCGGAAAACGCTCAGGCACGATTGCCTTATCAGCAGTTGCTGAAAATCGCGCAGAGCGACATGAAGGCTAAGTCGAATGCCGAGACCTACAAGTTGCGGATCAAGAGCCGTATTCCCAACGTGAAGTTCGAGGATATTAAGCTCTATCTCGATATCAAGGACGCGCCTGTCCTCCTTTTCGTAGATAACGACGGTTTCGTTGAGATTCCCAATAAGCAGGAATACATCGATGCGAACCCTGACCTCGTTGCGAATCAGCCGCGGGGCTCGCTGAATATTTTCGTCGATCTCGAGGTGCCCAAAGTTTCACCTCCTAAAATCGAAGATGGCAAAGTCAGCTATCAGGAACTCTTCCGCCCGCTCATCGAGATCCAGAATGAAATGAGAAAGGTCGATCCTACTTTCGGTCTCACCGGGCAGCAGCAGTTCGTCCTCGAAGTCGAGACGGGGGAGGAGCCTGTAAAAATTACTCGTGCCTTCGGTGCGAGAACGTTCCGTCCGAATCCCTCCGGGAAGGTTTACATGATCATGGAGTCCTACCTCTACGAGGAAAATCCCATCGTGGAGATTCCCAACGACGCGAAGATGAATGTCCTCCCTGCTTCGAAAGAAGAGATCGAAGACATCCGGTCGCGGTAGGTTTTTCCAACGACAGAGCCTGTCCGCGCGAGCGAATTGTCCCTGAAAGGAGTTCTCTTTCCTCTACCCGTAGCGGAACGAAACTCGTTCCGACGACAGAGCCTATCCTCGCGA
>JAYWLB010000067.1:0-10118 GCA_035967665.1 Verrucomicrobiales bacterium BCK34 | reverse complement strand
ACGGAAGACAACTCCGGAGTCATGCGTCTTCCCCCGAAACCTGCCTCTCCCCCGGAAATAAGGTGTGACTTCGGCGGGCTGACGCGCTGGGGAAGTGGTTTCAAAAAGGCACAGAAGACGCAAAAGGAGAGATTGGTGATCGGGGCGGAGGCTGAATAGCGCCGGTTAACAACGGCTCATCAGCATTGGGGGAGAGCGCTCTGTTGGAAAAAGCGGGAAATGCTGGATTATATACATTTTTCCTGCCACGTTTTTTTCTGTAACCGGAGGGGGCACCTTAACAATGAACAGGCAACCCCTCCTGAATAAAACTGTTAGGTCTGAAAAATGTCTGCATCGAGCATCAACCCGTTCACGTCTGCCTCCGAATTGATGCTTCCGGGACGGTCAGCGGATTTATTTTCACAGCTCAACTGTTGGGAGGTTTCTACTTTCTCTATGCTGGTTCAGCATTTGAAATCTCATCAAAAGCATTCCTGTTCTTTTGGGTCGGTGTTGCTATCTGCTCGCTGCCAGGGTTGGTAGTTGGCCTTGGATTTCAGGCCTTGTTCTTTGGAGGGATCTCCGCGTTGGATCAGAAGAAACTCGTATTGAACTTCGTGATGGCACTACTGCTGACATCGATTGGGTTTCTCCTTTGGATGGCTGGGGTTCCCGATTGGGCCCAGGACTCCGGGACCTAACATGACGAGGAACCCAAGCCAGAAAACGCCCCGAGTTGATTGACTTCCGTAATTCCAATCCTTACCCTGCATTCGAGATCTTGCTCCCACACCGGGCTGGGATCTCTTTGACGTCCGCTAAAGAAATGAAATATAACCCATTCGCCGGGTTCTGGACGAGCTTTCGTCGTGAGCCGTTTTCCTATTTCGTATGCTATGCGATAATGGCTTTTTTACTTGTTATCCTACACAAGTCTGGAACATCACCACAGTTGTTTTCAAAGGTATTAGCTATAATTGGAGCCGTATTATCTTCGATCTTTTTATCATTCGCGATACAGCGACATGATATTGACGGAGCTTCGCTTACGCTTCGCGGGCGCTTGTCTTACGTGATTTCTGCACTCGCCTATCTAGTTTTGTTTTGCCGATTCGGGTTTCCCGAAGTTTTCCTTGGTTCCGCTTCGATTTATGTCGTGATTGCACTGTTGCTTTTCTATATCATGAGCCCGGTGATCAAGGGTGAAAGTCGCAGCGGCCAAGCTGATACAGGCAAGCCCGACCCCACCCTGAGTTGATGAACTTCCGAAATTCGAAGCCATATTCTACAATTGAGACTACGCTTCCAGGTTGCGTTGGCATGTCCCTCACGCCTCCAAAATGAGATACCCGAAGCGATACGCTCTGGGCGACGAGTCGGAAGAAGTTCGAGTCGGTGATTTAGTCTGGTGGAATGAAGGGGTGTGCGTTGGATTCGTCGAGGAGGTGATGGAGGAGCGCTCCGATTATGAAAGCCGGGGGTTGGCCGAGCCGGGCATCGCGCTCACGAATCTTCATCCATTTGTAGCCAACGAAGCGAAGCACAAGCAGCATATCGGATTTGTGGTGAATGGAGGCACCGTCGTTCATGTAATGAGCGACCTCGAGGATGAGGGGATTGGTCTGCTGTCGGGTCACGAGCGTTCCGAACTTGAATGGGCAATCAACGAAGCAAGAACGAAGGTGGCGCCTTCCTACCGAGATTTGCCATTCTGTGTTTCAGCGGTGGTCGATGTGGAGCGACGCGAAGAGGACTGGCATTTCCATTTTGTCGATAGAGATTGTCAGGTCATCGAGTCCGTCGTGCTTCCTTTCCGACCAAACACGCGAACCAAGAGCGAACAAGATTAAACGAGAAGGATGCGGATCGCGCTCAGCGCCGGGAGATGGAATCGTTGCTGATGAAAACGAAGGCGCTTTTCATCACCGTAATTCGGGGGGGGTGAAAATTCCTTCCGATACCGAATTCCCCAATCTTAACCCTTAATCCGGAGGCAATCCTGTCATTCCCGGAGCGGGAACACGCGTAACACGGGGTCAGGCGAGAATGGCACGGTTTTAAGCAACTGCTCGATAATGTTCACGATGCTGGATTTCGACGAAAATTTGTCGTGGAGCTGAAAGATACTGATAGCACTTCGGCCTTCGCTTGGTTCCGCGGGGCTCACGTCGGTTCGGTCTGATCACGAGGATTCGCTCAGCGATTCGCTCCTCAAAATCGTCCATTTTCTTCCGCCAAATTCGTGGACGATCTAGAAGACCTGCGAAGCCGGCTCGGAACTCACTGATGGCATCAAGGGTAGCCTTGTATCCAACCTCATCGATTAAGATTGGGCGACCTGCTATTGCCTCAAGTTGAAGCGCTTTTACCAAATTGTATGCGACCTGCATCAACTTGATCGTCTTCTTAGCCATCGCCGGTGTTTTGACTCGCAGGGCTTCCAATCCCATCGTTGTCTTAATGTCACGGAACTTCACTTCGATCTTCCAGCGTTCCGCATACAGCAGCGCAATCTCCTCGGTTGGATAGCTCGACACATCTGTGAGTGTCGTCACGACATAGATGGTTCGCTGCTTTCCATCTCGACCTGCCCCTCTCATACGAACCAACCGAACTTCCATTTCTTCAGGAAGTTTTCCCCATTCCTCGCGTGTGATTCCCGAACGTCCAGGCTTGGGCGGTCGAGTCCACGTCACCAATCGGGAGTTAGCATTGAGCTTCTTTCCCCGGCGCCAATCAAGCTTCTTCGCTCTCATTTGGTGAAGCCTCATCACGCTTGCCACTCCGTTCATTTTCAGCTGAGCAATCGCTTCATAGGAGCAGAACGCTCGATCAGCAAGAAGCAGATCACCTTCGCCCAACTCGCTCGTGAGTTGATACAGGCCACGCGAATCATGGTCACGATCCTTGCAGGTTAGAAACCGATCGATTGTCCCGGTCGCAAGATCAAGGATACCTACCATTCCCATCACGGGGAAGCCACACCCCGGCTTCTGTCCACTCGGTTGAGGGAAGGCTTGCTGATTGGCTGCAGTGTCCATCAGCCTGACGGAAGTTCCGTCGATGGCTTTCAGGCGATACCCATACCACAAGTGATGTTCCTCAATTCGAGCTTCCGTGTATGCATTCACCAGAGATTCTGCTTTCTCAATGATTCGGTTGGACAACCGCTGCCGAGCTCGACAGTAAGAGGAAGTATCAAAGGCAGGAACTGGAAGATTTGCCATCGCATACCAATTCTGGACGTATGTCAAAGCACTGGCGCATGAACTGTTGCATTCTAACAGTTGCGACACCCACGCCCAAAATGTAACTGCTTCCGGGAAGAGTCGTTTGCGAATGTCGCCTTGCGCTTCGACTAGATTTTGAGGCGAGATGATTTCAGCGAAAAGAGACGCAATATCAGCGATTGAATCAGAGCGAAGCTTTTGTCGAAAAATTCGAATGGCTTCCAGTTGACGGCGTCTTGCTCTTCCACCAAGTTTTGGCGAAACTCCCGGTAGGAATGGTGTTGTTTTTTTCACACTCTAACTCACTCATTGCGCCGGGTTTTTCATGTCCTTTTTCAACGAAGAGCACTCTTAAAACCGTGCCATTCGGGTCAGGCGACATTTCCTGACAGAAGAATCGAGTTACATTTTCAGAAACGGAAGACATCTCCGGAGTCATGCGTCATCCCCTGAAACCTGCCTCTCCCACGGAAAGAAGGTGTGACTTCGGTGGGCTAACAAAACTCCCTGCGAAAGCTAGTGAAAACGTTTAGTCAAGAAATGTCGCCTGACCCCGAGTGTTAAGGAGTCCGCGTTCAACGGAGAGATTCGAGCCACCCCATTTGGCGTAGGCTTGAGGATCTGACCCGTCGGCTTTGGCCGTGGCAACAACGATAGAGTTTTTATGGACGTCGAGTCCCAGATATAGTTTTATAATCATGGCGTGTTCTGATTTGGTTCGTTTGTTGATTGTTCAACGCTTCAACATATTGGATAGGTCTCGCTGTCAAAAGCGAGATAGCCCACGATTTGAACCTCAGAACACGCCACCTAATTTAACTGACAAGGAAGGCGAGACTCGGAAGTCCAGCCATATTGTCTCGATCGAGAATGAAAATCCTGATCTTTTGGCTATTAGCCTCACTCATAGGGGCCATCTTCCATGTGCTGATTGGCTTCGTTGCATGGGTAATCGAGGATGGTTCATCAATTTTAGACAGCAATCTGATCTTTGAAATGATTGGATTTTTTGTATTCTCAGTCCCCGTAAGTTTATTCATCCTCATACCAACAGTAATTACGAATGGACTTTTGATGGTTCTGACCTCTATTACCGACTGGATCGGTTATGTCGTTGCGGTTTCACTCGCTGTTGGATTTTCCTGTTGGATCGGGTTTAACGATCCAAAGTTTTTTGACACTGCATCCAGTGTTATTGTGTTTGCGACTGCTTCTGCAATCGGAGCGATAGCTTTTTGGCGAATGACTACGAAACAAGATCGAACAAATCAGCGTAGCCAAGCAGATTCCCTCCAAAGTCGGGATTCGGCTGGCTAGCTTCAAACGTTAGCCGAAGAAAATGGGCGTTCTCTACACAGTCACTCCACCCACGGAAGAAGTAGCTGAGTGGCTTGGGGATCTCGGCGTCGGGATGCCCAGAAATTCTTCTTCGCGCTTACCCTTGTTGCATGAGGTTCGGACTGCCCTCGATTCGCTGGACGGATTCTCCGTCGAGTATACGGACAACGGGATTGGCTCGCATTGGCAGGCGATGGTCACCTCGGTGGACGATCCTGACACGGGAGGATGGACGCTGCTGAACATTACCAATCGGAAGGACGATTCCGAGCCTCAGGAGATTTGGTTTGAGAAGGGTTTCCCTGAGTTGATCGTTGAGATTCTTACACAGATCTCATCCAGTTGTGGAACCCTCATCCTCATTCCGGATACTGGCTGCCGCCCACTGGTAATCCCACCCCGATCCGACCCAAGGCTTCTTTGTGCGCAGTGGGAGCACTTGGAACCAACCAACGGCTAACACCTATTAAGCCCGGATTAGCAAGTGACAAAAGGAGTCCGTAAGCAGTTTTTTTGAACTGCCATTATCTATAGAAAGGGGCGATTGCTCTCCGCTTGGATTCAGTTGATACAGATCGGAACTCGCGGTATCACGGGGTCAGGCGACATTTCCTGACAGAAGAATCGAGTTACATTTTCAGAAATAAATCCGGGGTCAGTTAAAAATTCTTGATTCAAGGCTCTTCGCAGAGATCTGTCATGCGGGGCGTGTGAAGCTTTCGCGAGGAAGAAAATCTCGTCGATGACTGGACGCGTCCGGGGTCAAGGCTCCCAGCTACAGGCTAAGAAGAGTTCGGGCGCGGAATTGTAGCCGGTCGCCGTGAGGCCGGTTTAGATGCTCACCGGCCCGTTTTGTCGGTGTAAGAAATCTCGCCGAAACCGAAAAAATCGACTATCTTGACTCTAATGGACTACCGAGACAGAATCACGATTGAACCGGGGAAATGCGGTGGACGTCCCTGCATCAGGGGCATGAGAATCCGGGTAAAGGACCTGCTGGATCTTCTCGCTGCACGAGTTCCCCGGGAGGAAATCCTTGAAGACTTCCCGTACCTGGAGGCGGAAGACATTGATGCTGCGATTCAATATGCTGCGGCCCAATTGGATCACCCTGTCTTACAAGCTGATACTGAAGCTGCCTAGGCCGGGATGCGTTGGGTAGTAGATGCACAGTTGCCACCCGCCTTGGCTCGAGTGCTAGCGGGTCACGGGCACACCGCTGAGCATCTTGTCGATTTGGGGATGCGGGACAGTTCCGATGAATTGATCTGGGACTATGCCGTAGAGAGAAATGCTGTCGTAGTCACGAAAGATGAGGACTTCCCCAGCCGTGCGCTGATTGCGTCTTCGGCTCCCACTATTGTCTGGCTCAGGATCGGAAATTGCTCGCGCCGGGCTTTGCTTCAGTGGTTCGAACCGATGTTGCCTGATATTATCGGTCGAATCGAGGGCGGAGAGAAACTGATCGAAATTCGGTAAGTGAGGCTGTTCGGCACGGAGACCGCGATACAGACCAATCACCGATTTCTCACCGGAAAGCCTATTTCTTCGCCGGGGCCTCGGGCGCTTTCATCTCTGTGAGACCGTCGATCTTGGCGTTGACGAGGTTCACGTTCAAGGTGGCGCCGGTGCAGGTGCCGAGAACGGCGACGGGCTGCCCCACGGTGAGGAGGGTTCTCCGGTCGTTCCGGCTGATGAGTCGGCCCTGGGTGGGGAGGACGTCGATGTAGAAGTCGTTGCCGGTCTGGATCTCGCAGCGGATCAGGGAGTCGTTTGATTCGGATCTTAAATTGAGGACGATGGCCTGGCTTCCCGATTCAAAACTGGCGATGGTTCCGACGACTTTGAGGTAGCGGTTTTTGTATTCTTCGTCCGCTGCGATCCGGTCGATTTTGTAGGCACCTGCGAGGTTTGTCGCCGTGATTTCCTCCGCCTTGAGGAGGCCGGTGATCTCGTTTTCTTTCACCTTCACTCCGACGGCGGCCCGGAGTTCCTCGTTTTCCTTGCGAAGGTCGTAGACCGCGTTTTTGAGGGTTTCGACTTCGGTGCGGAGCTCATCGACGGTTTTGGCGGTTTCGAGATAGGATTCCTTCAGTTCGGTGAGCTGAGTGGGAAGACTCGAAACGGAATCGGGCACCTTGATGTCTTTGACCTTGTTGAAAAGATCTCCGAGGGAACTGCCCGTTCCGCCTTTTTCCTCCTCTCCGGGGAGGGCGCCGGGAAGCAGAGCCAGTGACAAGGCCAATGCGATGATCCAATCTTTCATACTGTATTGTGGATCGTTAAGTCGCTGATCCAAACACAATTTCAGCCGAATTTGCGGGAATGAGTGAATACGCCCTTCCTGTTGACGCGTGTTTTGGCAACCGCAGTTGCGTTTGCAATCAAGCGCTTGTGCGCCTGGGGGATTGATAAAATGCTGAAGTCACGATAGGCTTCTTCTCATGTCTCGAAAAATTCGTCTAACCAGGATGATCGGCAAAGCAGATGACGTTGCTTACGATCTCAGCAGTCTGCATTTTTCAGGTTTTCAGTCACTCGATGGATGGAAGCCTGATGTGAATGCCTATTGTTACGATGACAGGATCGAGGTGTGGGTTGATTTGGCGGGTGTTGAAAAGTCGCACATCAATGTGGATGTGCTTCCTGACCGGTTGCGAATATCCGGTGAGCGAAAGCCGCCTATGCCGATTCGCGACGCCTCGAGTCAATGCCGTCAGGTTCTGACAATGGAGATCGAAAGCGGTCGATTTGCGCGGGAGATTTTACTTCCTAAGGAAATCGATCGTAACAACGTCAGTGCTAAGCAGGAAAACGGTCTTCTGCGTATCATTCTCCCGGTCTCAAGCGACTAACTTGAGGAGATTTTCTCTCCTTTCTCCTTTCTCCTTTCTACTCTCTTCTTTTTTACTTCTCCCAAACACATGGAAGATTTTGAACAAATGCTGCAGGATTCTTCGGGCGATATCATTGAGATTTCGACGAGCCAGCCAGACTCTGAAATGCCGGAATGGCGCCGTGATCTCCCCGATGTGATTCCGGTAATGCCTCTGCGGGGCGTGGTCCTTTTCCCGGGGACGGTGGCTCCTCTGACGGTTGAACGGGCTGCGAGCCAGAAACTGCTCGAAGAATTGCTCCCGACGGGCCGTCTCCTAGCTTTGACCACTCAGAAGGATGCCGAACAGGATGTTCCGAAAAGGGACGATGTTTATCCGGTCGGTGTTCTCGGAAATGTGCTTCGCATGGTCCGTCAAAGCGACGATCAGACACTCGTGCTCATCCAGATTGTCGAGCGTATCAAGCTGGGGCCTTTTGTGCAGGATTCGCCCTACCTGAAAGCGAAATTTAAGATTCTCGAAAATCGTTTTCCCAAGACCGGTGACGTGTGGGAGGCGACCTTGCGGAACCTCCGGGAGACGGCTCATTCATTCATCGCCCTGAATCCGAACATTCCCGACGAGGCGAACGAGGCGCTCCGGGGGATTGATTCACCTTCAATTCTCACTGATTTCCTCGCGACGAATTTGAGCCTCGATCTGGGCCAGAAACAAAAGCTCCTCGAACAGGTCAACGTCGGGAAACGGGCTGATCAGGTGCAGCAGATTCTGAACAACCAGATGCACATCGCCGAGCTGCAGCAAAAGCTGCGAGCTGATGTGGAGGTTGAATTTTCGGATGCTCAGCGGAGAGCCTACCTGCGCGAGCAGTTGCGGGCGATCCAGAACGAGCTCGGTGAAGGGGATGGATCCGAAGAGCAGGCGGACGAATTGCGTGACCGGCTCATCGCGGCCGAGTTGCCGGAGCCGGTCATGGAACAGGCTCAGCGCGAGCTGAAGCGTCTTGAGCTGATTCCCCCGGCGAGCCCCGAGCATTCCGTGATCGTTACCTATCTGGAGACCCTGTCGGAGTTGCCCTGGGCGAAGCTGAGTGATGACCATGATGATCTCAAAGCGGCGGGGGCGATTCTCGACCGCGATCACTACGGTCTTGAAAAAGTGAAGCAGCGTCTTCTCGAATTTCTTGCGGTTCGCAAATTGAACCCGGATGGACGCGGTCCGATTCTTTGTCTGTTAGGGCCTCCGGGTGTTGGTAAGACGAGTCTGGGGCGTTCCATTGCCGAAGCGCTCGGGCGTGAGTTTGCCCGCATCAGTGTCGGAGGTTTGCGCGATGAATCCGAGATTCGCGGTCACCGTCGAACCTATATTGGATCGATGCCGGGACGTCTCATTCAGGAGATCCGTCGCGTTAAGACGAGAAACCCGGTTATCATGCTTGATGAGGTCGATAAGATCGGGGCGGACTTTCGGGGGGACCCCGCGAGTGCGCTTCTTGAAGTGCTCGATCCGCAGCAGAACAGCACCTTTGTAGACCGCTACCTCGATGTGCCCTTTGATCTCAGTCAGGTAATTTTCATCGCGACAGCGAACACGATCTATCCGGTTCCGGGGCCTTTGCGGGATCGTATGGAAGTGATTCACCTGCCCGGTTACACGACTGAGGAAAAGGTCCAGATTGCATCGAAGTATCTCGTGAAACGTCAGCTCAAGGAAAACGGGCTCAAGGTGCGTCAGTGTCGCTGGAATAAGACTTCGATTCATAAAGTGGTCGAGGACTACACCCGTGAGGCGGGGGTTCGTAATCTCGAGCGCGAGATCGGAAGCGTGTGTCGTTCCGTCGCTGCGAAGGTGGCGCTTGATGACACTGTTGAAGTCAAAGTGACTCCGGAGTTTATTGAGGAAGTGTTAGGCGCTCCGAAGTTTGCCCGCGAGTCGAAGATGGCGAAAAGCCGTCCGGGCGTGGTCAATGGCCTTGCTTATACCACGGTCGGTGGAGAGGTCTTGAACATTGAAGCGATCCGGTTTCGCGGAACGGGAAATATTAAGCTGACCGGTCAGATCGGCGACGTCATGAAGGAGTCGATGCAGGCTGCCTGGAGTCTCGTGAAGCAGCATGCCGACGAGCTCGGGATCGATTTTGAGGATTTCGGCAAATACGACGTTCATGTGCACGTGCCGGCAGGCGCGACGCCAAAGGACGGGCCTTCAGCCGGTTGCGCGATGTACACGGCGCTTGCTTCACTTTTCGCGGATCGAAAGGTCAATAAGGACATTGCAATGACAGGGGAGATCAACCTTCGCGGCTCGGTTCTTCCGATTGGCGGCCTGAAGGAGAAGGCAATCGGAGCGGTTCAAGCGGGGATCAAAACGATTCTAATTCCCGAGATGAATGCGAAAGATGTTCCCGAGATTCCCAAGTCCGCTCTGAAAAAGCTCAAGATCATCCCGATGTCTACGGTGCAGGATGTGCTCGAAGCGGTTTTGTTGAGGGGCTGATCCCTCTGAACCTTTTTCTTTTTCTTAATCCTAATCTTAATCCCGAAAACGAAGCTCTCCGCTGAGTCGACGATAGCCGAACCAGCCTGAGTCTTGAGATGCTCAAAGATTTGAGACCACGTTATCTTAATTTAGGTTTGTTTTTTGTTTTTCAAATCGCATTGGGCTCAGATACCCAAGCGATGAGTGTTTTCTTCGAGTGTTGTAGTAGCACTCGATGTAATCGAAGATCTCC
>JAYWLB010000065.1:0-1382 GCA_035967665.1 Verrucomicrobiales bacterium BCK34 | reverse complement strand
ACGGATTGGAAATCCATGTTACGGGTTTTACTGCGGCCGGTTGGTTGGGAAATGCGGGGCGTGACTTGGGGCTCTCCGGGTAGCATGGGTTTTTAACCCGTGTTGTTAGACTCTGCTGCGGATGGGCTGTGGGCACGGATTGGAAATCCATGTTACGGGTTTTTTCTGTGGTGGGATGGTTGGGAAAGAGGTTAGGCGTGACTTTGCGTATACGAGTTGATAGGCTCTGGGGCACCCGTGGTACGACTTTGAGTGCGACGTGTGGGGAGCTCTATTTCTATGACAATTTCTCGATTTTACCTGGATCCTCCGACGGGGTTTCGCGGGTTGGATCCTCATGGGGTGATCGAGTGTTACGAACGGAATCTTCCGCATTGGAGGCAGGAGGGGGCAACTTATGCCGTCACTTTCCGGCTCGCGGATTCACTCCCGCAAGACAAGCTTCGCGAGTTGAAGGCGATGCGTGTCGAGTTCGAAACGGCATTGAAAAATGCGGAGAAGATGGATGTGAAGGAAATGCTCAGGTTAGCTTTTTCCCGTGAGACGATGAGTCGAACAGAGTTCTGGTTGGACCAGGGATTGGGAGCCTGCCTGCTGCGTTGCCCGGAAAACCGGGAGCGTTTGCGAGAGGCTCTCTTTTACTTCAGTGAAGAGCGGTATGAATTGGGCGCTTTTGTGATCATGCCGAATCATGTTCACGCCATTTTGAGGCCTCTTGACGGGTTCGATTTGGAGAGAATCCTTCAAAGCATTAAGCGGGAGAGTGCGAAAAGCATTAACGCCGTAAGAGGCAGCAAAGGGGTACTCTGGCAGCAGGAAAGCCACGATCGAATTATACGGGATGGAGAGCACCTTTGGAGGTGTCTCCAGTATCTCGGTTCAAATCCAACAAAAGCTGGACTCAGCGGTGGTGAGGAAATGAGATGGGTTTCAGAGAAGTGGCAGTCGTGCGGATGGAATTTCGTGGACAAAGAGTGAGCTGAGACTCCCGCAGTAGCATGGGTTTTTAACCCGTGTTGTTAGACTCCGTACGGATGGGCTTTGGGCACGGATTGGAAATCCATGTTACGGTTTTTTCTGCGGTGGATGGTTGGGAAAGGTGGGGCTCTCCGGGTAGCATGGGTTTTTAACCCGTGTTATTAGACTCTGCTGCGGATGGGCTTTGGGCACGGATTGGAAATCCATGTTACGTCTTTTTCTGCGATGGGATGGTCGGAAAATGTGGGGCTCCCCGGGTAGCATGGGTTTTTAACCCGTGTTGTTAGACTCCTGCGCGGATGGGCTGTGGGCACGGATTGGAAATCCATGTTACGGTTTTTTCTGCGGCCGGTTGGGAGAAAAGGTGGGGCTCCCCGGGTAGCATGGGTTTTTAACCCGTGTTG
>JAYWLB010000020.1:0-750 GCA_035967665.1 Verrucomicrobiales bacterium BCK34 | reverse complement strand
CGGACCCGCATGCCGGGTGGTGTGGGGGGAGCGGGTTCAATCCCCGTTTCTACCCGATTAGCCGCTCGGTTCGGCGTCCTGTAGCGCAAGAGTCGGAAAAGATTGTTTCAGTGTCGTTAGCGCTTCGGTGAGTTGGTCTTCGCTTTCGGTGTAAACCCAAAACTCACGAACTGAGCCGTCTGAACTGGTCCTCAGAAGTGCGCTCTCACCTCCAAGCTCGGCCCTAATCTTGGTCACGAGGTCGAAATAGTCTCCGTCTGGAAGGGAGGTTTCGTCGACGGTTAGAACGAAACGATATCTGTCTCCAAATCCAACCTTATCTGAATCGCCGATCATGTAGTAGGATCCCGTGGGAACTCCAAGGCCTTCGACGAAAGCAATTGCTCCCTCGACCTGATCTTTGGTCTCGAGGTCCACGAAGAAGTCTCGAGTCTGGATGCCGGATGACCCAATCAAGCTGCCACCGCCTCCTCCAACCGGACCTCCTCCATTCGCCTCCAGCCATTCATATAGAGGATCCTCGAAGATCTCCAGACAGTCCATTGGTCCGAGTGGTGCATTGATCTCGAATGAAAGAGTAACCATGTCTGTGTCTCGGTCCTCGCAGCAGGGCAATATCGAAATGATCGTGATGGCAAGAAGGAGCCGCTTCATTTCTCGGCTAACAGTATTTATTAGTATCACCTCAAGCAGTGATATCACTGGAGGCATTCGGAACCGAGAATGTCCTGCAGCCCCTGATATAGCAAG
>JAYWLB010000064.1:0-20366 GCA_035967665.1 Verrucomicrobiales bacterium BCK34 | reverse complement strand
ATCACTAACGATGATGCCGCGACGATTTCGATCAGCGACGCCACCATCGACGAAGGCGGGAATCTTGTCTTCACCGTGACAATGACGAATGAGTCCGATGCGGCGGTATCGTTTGATTACGCGACAGTTGTCGGAACGGCCGGAGCAAGTGACTTCACTGCCGATAGCGACACGGTAACCTTCGCACCCGGTGAGACGACAAAGACGATCACGATTGCGACGACAGAAGACCTCATCGTCGAAAACGACGAGACCATGACGGTGGTGCTCAGCGCGCTCAATGTCAATGGGCGCGCCGTCACGATCGCAGACAACACCGGAGAGGGGACGATCACGAATGATGACAAAGCGCTTCTTTCGATTAGCGATGTAACACAGGTCGAGGGTTCCGGAGGATCTCTCAACTCCTTCACTTTCACGGTTACGAGCGACAAAGTAGCCAGTGAGGACATCACGGTTCTTGTCAGTAACCTCGGCGTCACTGCGACTGGTGGAACGGACTTCACGAACATCTCGAATCAGCCTGTCACGATCGTGGCAGGCACCACGAGTGCGATTGTGAATGTGACGATCGGAGCGGATGACATCGTTGAAGACGACGAGACCTTCCAGATGAATCTGACGAATGCGAAATTCGGCGGCGCAACCGATGCAACGCGGGTCGAGATTGATGACGCGCAGGGCATCGGAACAATTCTCAACGACGATCTCGCGACGATCACGATCAGTGACCCGACCGTAGTCGAAGGAGATGCAGGCACGGTGAACCTGATGTATGAGGTTTCGCTCAGCCATGCTTCGCAGGAGCCAATCACAGTGGATTTCGCGACGGCTGACGGCAGTGGCACTGCCGGTGTCGACTATGTCGCACAATCAGGAACGGTAACGTTCGCACCCACTGCGAAGACCGCCTGGATTACTGTCGTGGTGAACGGTGACAATCTCGACGAGCAGCCCGGCGAGACCGTGTTGGTGAATCTCAGCGGTGCTAAATACAAGGGCGCGGCGGATCCAACCCGTGTCATCATCGGCGACGCGCAGGGGATTGGAACGATTACGGATGACGATTATACTCCGGTAGCACATGCGGGTGGGCCTTACACGATTGATGAAGGGGACTCACTGACCTTGAACGGTTCCGCATCGAGCGATGCGGATGTTGTGCCTGCTGATACATTGATCTACACCTGGACGGTGAACGGTGTGGCGCAGGCTCCTACTACGGCAAATACCCTGACGCTCACCTGGGCGGAGCTTTCCGCGATCGGGGTGAATGATGACGGCACTTACAATGCCTCTGTTCACGTCTCAGACGGGACGAATAGCGACGCTTCCGCTACCACTACGATTACGGTAGAGAACGTTGCACCGGCACTCGGTGCGGTCGCGATCACGAACGTGAATGAGAATGGCACGGCGACCCTGAGCGGAACGATCACCGATCCGGGCACGCAGGACACCTTTACCCTCGTGGTGGACTGGGGCGATGGCTCCGGGGCGCAGACGTATACTTATGCGGCTGGCACGACGACGTTCAGCGAGACTCATCAGTATCTCGATGACAACCCAACGGGATCAGCGGCCGACAATTATTCGGTGAATCTGACCCTGACAGATGATGACGGCGGACAGGATCTCGGCAACGCCACCGTGACGGTGACTAACGTCGCGCCGACTCTCGGTGCAGTGACGATGACGAACGTCGATGAAAACGGCACTTCAACCCTGACGGGCACGATCACCGATCCGGGCACGCAGGACACCTTCACTCTCGTGGTGGACTGGGGCGATGGCTCTCCGCTGGAGACCTTTACCTACCTGGCTGGCACGACGACGTTCAGCGAGACGCATCAGTATCTCGACGACAACCCAACAGGGTCGAATCAGGATGACTACACTGTTACCTTGACCCTCACTGACGACGACAGCGGTGTCGGTCTTGGCAGCTCGACGGTGACGGTGACGAATGTCGATCCGGTCGTTACCGGACTGACGGTGACGCCATCAGCAGATGAAAACGGCATCGTGACTGTGAGCGGCACCGTGACCGACCCGGGCACGCTCGATACCTTCACCCTGACGATTGACTGGGACAAAGTCAACGGCACCGAAGGTGCCGCACAGGTCATCGCGCTCGGCGCGACCGACATCAACGCCGGAGGTGTCTCCTGGAATGCGACAACGCGCGAGTTCTCAGTGACGCATCAGTATCTCGATGACAATCCGACTGGGACAGCGAGCGATGGCTATGACATCGACGTGACGCTGGTGGATGATGATTTTGAGGAAGAGGCTAAGACACTTTTTGCGATCACCGATTCTGATAATGTTGCGCAGGACCTCGCATACGGGAATGCCTCACTGACTCCTGCTGATTCGGCATTCCTCAATACCCAGCGTGGCAGCATCTTGCATGACAGTTGGACGCAAGTGGCGAGTGCAGGAGGTGGGGAGTTGTTTACGATTGAGTGGCAGTTCGCTGATATAAAAACGGTTGAGCAACGGATGGTCAACGCGGTGAATGTAGGTGAGGCCGTTACCTGGACGGTTACCTCTGCGGCGCATGGGACTCAGGTCTATAGCGGTACTTGGCGCTTTTCTACAGGCGCTGGAAATTTGGCAACACGGTTTGCCGGTTCTGGCGGAAATTTCAGTTGGGATGACGGAGTCTGGGGGGCTGGAAATGGGCTGGTTAACGCTGATCTTGGCACCAGTCCGTCTGGCGTTGAGGGCAATATTCAATGGGGGCACGGCAATTTTGATTCATCAGACGGTAGCGACAAACTATACCAGAATGGCGTTGTCAGCGCTGTGCCTGCTGACTTCAAGAATCTGCTCTACGTCAATAGTAGCTCAACCGCCTTCAACGCAACCCTCTCGACCACGATCAACAACGTCGCGCCGACGGTCACACTGACCCCACCGGCAGCGATCAACGAAGATGGAACAGCGACGCTCAGTGGGACGATCACTGATGTCGGCACGCTCGATACCTTCACGCTCGACCTCAACTGGGGAGACCCACTGAGTCCATCGAACACGCAGAGCTTCACGCTCGGCACGATGGCGCTGACAGAAGGCACCGACGGCATCAATTGGAATCCGACAACACGCGAGTTCAGCCTCACGCACCAGTATCTCGATGATAACCCAACCGCTACGCCGTCGGACGTTTACACGATCAGCGCTACGGTGACTGACGATGACACCGGCACGGGGGCAAACACGACCACTGTGACCGTCAATAATGTCGATCCGGATATTACTTCCGGTCCCGTCATTGAAGTGATCGCTGAGGCCAACGCACCGTTGTCTACTTCGGGCACTTTTGCGGTGACTGATCCGGGAACGCTCGACGTGGTTTCGGCCACTGTGGATCCGACGGTTGGGGTTTCAGGCGTCGACGGCGGGCTGACTCAGGGCGAGTTGTTTGCGATGCTTACGGTGAACACCACTCCGGTGATCACGAGTGGCGCTACCAGCGGCACGATCAACTGGAGCTTCGACAGTTCCAGCAGCAGTGAGAATTTTGACTTCCTCGCTGTCGGAGAAGCCTTGCAACTCACCTACACCGTGATCGCAACGGACGATGATGGTGGTTCTGACACGCAAACGGTGACGATTACGATCATCGGCACCAATGATGCGCCGACGGCAAATCCTGACACTGGCGCAATCGACGAGGACTCGCTCCTCAGCGTGCCGGCCAATGGCGTGCTCAGCAACGACACCGATCCTGATCTCAGTGATATTCTCACAGTCAGCGCTTCCGACACACTCAGTTCACTTGGCGCGACGGTGGTGGTCAACAGCGACGGCTCCTACACTTACGACCCGCGCACTACCGCTGCACTGCAGATGCTGGTCGAGGGCGAGACGGTAACGGATACGTTCACCTACACGGTCACCGATAGTAACGGCGGCTTCGATACCGCCACTGTCACCATCACCGTGACTGGTAAAGGCAACGTCGAGATCAACGCGACCGACATCCTTCCTGACGGCACCCAACTTGGAGCCGGAGCGGGACCGATCGCTCTCTCTACGAACGGCAGCAACGAGCTCGAAGTTCACGTCAACGGCGCCCTCGTGAAAACGACAACCCCGGCTGCGATCGCAGCGAACGGTCCGCATGACATCGTGATCGTCGGAGACACCAATGACGTCGTCGACATCAACACCGGTGGTATCGGTGCGGGTGTCTTCGATAATCTGATCATCTCAGCAGCGACCGTGAATCTTGACGCCACGGTTGAAACGATCAGCGATCAGACTTACAACGCGGCCGTCGTCGTCAGTGACGATTCCACAATCGACGCCCGGGATGTGTTCTTCAATAATCCGGTCGATCTCGGCGCGAACCACCTCATCATCGATGTGACGAGCCCGACGACGACGATCGCTCAAGTCATCAGCGGCGTTGGCGGCAGCCTTGAGAAAGCCGGAACCGGCACGATCACCCTGACGGAGGCGAATACCTACACCGGCGGCACGACGATCACGGAAGGCACTCTCCAAATCGGAGCGAACGGCACCACCGGCGATATCGAAGGCAATGTGCTCAACAATGCGACCCTCGTTTTCGCCCGAAGCGATGACTTCACTTTCGACGGTGACATCAGCGGCAGCGGTGATCTTCGCCAGGCCGGTGACGGTGCCGCTAACGGAAACTTCGGTAGTGAGCAGCTCACTCTCAGCGGAACTAACAGTTACTCGGGAGTCACAACGATCGACGAATCTTCGGAGATTGTGGTGACAAACAACGGTTCTCTTGGAACCAGCCGCGTCGTGCTTGACGGCACCGATGCCGGTCTCATTCTGGGAGCCGAAGGACTCAATATCGGCAATGCACTGGAAACCGCGACACAACCGTCCGGAGTCAACTTTGCGCGTCTGCATATCGAACTGGGAGCGGCATTCGCTGCCGGAACCTACTCAGGAGCGATCACGATCAAAGCACCCAATGCCTTTGATTTCCAAATTCGACCACAATCGGGAATTCTTACGCTTTCCGGACCGATTGACGGGGCAGGTTGGATCACTCAACAGGATCCAGGAACCGTGATTCTGTCGAACAGCGCCAATACCTATTCAGGCGGAACTTATATCGCGAATACTTCGTCGATTCTCAGGACGGAACATAGCAACGCCCTGGGAGCAGGGGACGTTGTTATCGCACGGGGAATCCTGGAACTCAAAGATCAGGTTAACGTTGGGAATAGTATTCAGATTGAGGAAAATCAAGAAGGACGATCCGAAGTCCGGGTCGAAGCTGGAACCGGGAATACCACAGCAACCGTCTCGGGAGATATCGCCATCAATGAATCAGAGCCCGGTGACTTCCGTCTCGACGCAAGCGCCGGTGATACTCTGATTATCAACGGAGTGATTTCCGGAGTTGGAGCGAGCGGTCTCACCAAGACCGGCGACGGCACAGTCGTTCTCAACAATGACAACACCTATTCGGCGTTCACCAATGTCTCGGCAGGCACGCTTGAGGTCAATGGCAACAGTGCGACCGCGACCGGCGCGGTCAGCGTTGCTTCGGGCGCTACGCTCGGTGGCGAAGGCGTCACCGGTGGGGCGGTCAGCGTCGCCAGCGGCGGAACACTCAGTCCGGATCTCACGGCACCGGGTGATCTCGGAACAGGGGATCTTTCTCTCGAGTCCGGTGCGACCTACACCGTTCAAATCGATGGGCTTGCCCCAATGACTGGTTACGACCAGGTCGATGTGACCGGTTCGGTCAACCTGAATTCCGATGGCGGAGTGGGCGCAACGCTCGACCTTTCACTCGGATTCAACCCGGACATTTCGGGAACGACTTTCACCATCATCGAAAACGATGATATCGACGCAGATACAATCACTACGGAGTTCGACGGATTCCCCGAAGGACACGTCTTCAATCTCACCTCGAGTGCGAACGGAGAGGTCTACGTCTTTCAAATCACCTATGCAGGGGGAACTGGAAACAATGACGTGGTTCTAACTTCATTCGGTCAGGCCGAAACGAGCGTTGAGCTCGTCGGCGGTGATCTCGTTATCACCGATATTAACAACGATTCAGATGATGCGCTTACCATCACAGAAGACGCGACTCACTACATCATCTCCGATGCTGCGCTTGCACTGACAACCTCACAAAGCGCTCCAGAGTTTGTTTGTGTTGACGGGAAAACAATCAAGGTTCTTAAGACCGCTGTTAAGGGGCTGGTCGTGAATACAGAGAATACAGAAGCCGCTCCTGCGGATACGAATTCCGAAGAAGTCACTCTTGGTGCGTTGACCTTCGACGGATCGATCACGGTCAATTCGAACGACATCATTCTCAACGGCAGCCTCACCGCTGACGACGGAGGCACTCCGCAGAATATCACGCTGAATGGAGCGGTTGCTGTGAGCACTTCGCTTACGCTTACCGGCGAGGACATTGAAGTCACGGGTAGAACAACATCCGCTAACGGGCGAATCTTCACGATTGATACTGAAGGCACGAGTTCACTGCAGGAAATGGATCTGGGCACCGTTGTCAAAGAAGGTAGCGGATCGCTTGCCCTCACCGGTCCCGGCGACAACAGCGGTCTTGCCGCAATTGTCAACGCTGGTTTGCTCATCCTTGACAAGCCAAGCGCAGCGAGTGTTCATGCCATCGGCGGAGGCGGTCTCACGATCAATAATGGAGCCACTGTGCAACTCGCCGGAACGGGTGGCGATCAGCTTTACTTCGGTGGTCTCGTTCGAGTCAATGCCGGTGGGGTTCTCGATCTCAATGGTCGCGACGAGCAGGTCAATATTATAGCCGCTCTTGCCGGAACGATCACGAATAACAGCGGGACGGCGTCTTCCCTCTCGTTTGACGAGGCGTTGAATCAGAACTTCACCGTCGATGGAACTGACGACATTACTCTCGACGGAGCGATTACTTCCACTGCCGAGCGAACTCTGACGAAAGAGGGAGTCAACACCCTCACTCTCACCGGTAATCAGGGAAATACCTTCCTTATCCTCGATGTGAACGCGGGTGATGTTGAGCTCGATAAGTCTGCGAATTATGCGGTCGCCGGAATCTCCGATATCGCGTCCGGTTCCACGGTGATGCTCACCGGAACGAGTGGCGATCAGATCTTCGGTGGCAGCACCTCTGGAAATCAGGGACGGGTCTCGATCAGTCTGGGAGGCACTCTGGATCTCAATGGAAATTCTGAGAGTTGGTCTCGTCTCGGCGGGTCTGGTGCTGTCACGAACGACCTCGCCGCTACGACCGCTACCGCCACTATCGGCGAATCCGGTGGTACGAGCGGATTCTTCGGAACCATTACTGATGGAGCCGGCACTCTGGCCCTCACGAAGATTGGAGCCGGCACCTTCGTGGTGAGCGGCGGCAATGGTGACAATACCTACACCGGCCTTACGACCGTCTCTGCGGGTGCTCTCGAAGTCGGCCAGGGAGGCGCCGGAGGGTTTACGAACAATGGAGCTATCCAGGGCGACATCCTCATCACAGGGGGAGAATTCAAACCCCAGGAGTCCGAGATCATCGCGGATACTTCGAAGCTTACCGTTCAGTCGGGAGGCCTCTTCAACCTCAACTACAAAGTCGAGTCGATCGCCAACATTGTCGGTGATGGCTCAATCCGTCTCAATGGAACACTGACCCTGGTCGGGCTGGACGGTTCAGACTTCTCCGGAGACATTTCCGGGCCTGACGGTAACCTCGTCATCGACAGTGCAGGGGCAGGCGATGTCCAGATTCTGAGTGGTGCGAATACCTATGGACGTAAGACAACGGTTAGCAGCGGAACCTTGCTGATCAATGGAACCCACGATGGAGGTGAGAACTATCTTATCGCCTCTGATGGAACCGTTGGAGGTGACGGCACGATCACATTGAAGGCAGGAAACAGCCTTACGATTCAGGATGACGGTGTCCTCGCAACGGGTGACGCCGGTATTGGCGAACTCACGGTGAATGGCGGTCCAATCAACCTGAACGGAGATCTTCAATACGAGATCAGTGGCGCAACCAGTGACAAACTGACCACGAACGGAAACATCACCCTCAACAATGGAACCTCCGTCCTCGAGGTCACTGACACTGTTGATTCGATCGACGGAACGACTTACTTCGTGATCAACAATACGGGGGCTAACGCTGTCACCAACATATTCGCTGGTAAGCCGGAGGGAGCGACAGTCACTGATGAAGAGGGCGACAAGTACACGATCAGTTATGTCGGTGGAGACGGAAACGATGTTGTTCTGTTCGCAGGAGCGGCGGAGACAAATGTTGATCTGTCAGGCGGAAATCTCACCGTCACCGATATCAACATGGATTCCGATGACAATATCGCGATCGAGATTGTTACCGTGAGCGGGGTCGACTATTATCAAATCAGTGATTCTACAGCAGGGCGAGTTCTCTCGACGACCAACCTCGGAGGAGCTGATGTTCTACGTCCGAATGCATCGACAGTCCTTGTCCGCGTTGGTGCTGTGACAGGAAACGTCACGATCGACACGACCGGGCCGACTCCCGGAGTGGAAGCGGCCGACAGCGTCTTGATCACAAGCATGCCTGCGAGTGTGAACGGCAACGTGACGATTATCTCGTCCGGGATTCAGCTGGATGGCGGAATTACTGCGACCGGTGATATCACTCTGACAGGTGATTCAGCACTCGGAAATCCGATCAGCCTGACTGCAACCGACGTGATCTTCAATGGAGATCTCGACCTCGGGGCGCACGACCTTACTCTCGACGTCACCGGAACCGCGAGTGGTTCATCCAGTGATGTCATCGGGTCCGGAGGGATCACGAAACTCGGAACGGGAACGGTGACTCTCACCGGCACCGGGATCACTTTCGAAGGGGGGCTCGATATCGATGCAGGACGTTTCGTACTTGAGGATGCAACGGGCTTCGCGACAGGTAATGATCCTGCGATGACGCTCGATGTCGCTTCAGGAGCGTTCCTTGAGTTTGAGGTGACTGGTGCCAATGAGCACAGGATGGCTGCCACAGGCCTGCCCGGGGTGACTCTTTCCGGAACAGGAACGATTGAGAAGACCGGGACAGGAACACTGGCTCTCGGTGGGGGAGGTAACACTTTCCTCGTGAATATCGCGATGGGGAGCGGTGGGCTTATCGATGTTCAGGAAGGAACCCTTCGAAACGGACCCTGGAAAGGCCAGGACTGGTCCGCGAACCTCGCCGATCTCAACGTCGATGCGGGAGCAACCCTGGATGTATGGGATGGTAATTCGGTACGGGTCGACGCGCTTTCCGGTGCAGGCACAATTACGCGGGGCACGCCTAATACGGGTTCAAGCACTCTCATCATCGGTGTGGATAATGGCACCGGTGATTTCACCGGGGTTATCGGAAGAACTGCAACGGCGTTTATCACCCTTCAGAAAGAAGGCATGGGAACGCAGACGCTGAGTGGATCCGGTAACAACACGGATCTGACGGCAACGGTGAATGACGGCGTCCTCGTTCTCGCGAAGGCGAGCGGTGCCGCGGTTCATGCACTTGAAGGAACCGGAACGATTCTGACGATCAATAACGGTGGAACAGTTCAGCTTGCCGGATCCGGCAACGATCAAATCGATGATCGCGCCCAGGTTACGGTAAACACCGGTGGCGTTCTCGATCTCGATGGAAATTCCGAAGGCTTTGATAAGCTCACTGGAAGCGGTCAGGTCGAATCCACTGGAGCCGCAGTGCTCACGATTGGGACGAACAATGGTGGAAGTACCTTCAACGGTAAGCTCACAGAGGCGCTTACTCTCGAGAAAACCGGAACGGGGGAATTCCAGATCACTAATGTCACGAACGATTACGCCGGGGGAACCACGATCCTCGATGGAAGACTTAAAGCATCTGATAGGACGCTCGGTGCTGCAGCACTCACCCTCGATGGTGGAACTTTGATGAATGTCGGAGCCGGTGGCGGTGGTTCCTACTTTGATGCCGACCTCGGCCGTCAGGTCATCGTCGGGGCGAACGGAGGCTCACTCCGCGCAGGATGGGCGGCTATGACCGTCAGCGGTCAGATTACGAGTAACACCGGTTCGGGTGCACTGACGATCGCCAACGATGCTCCGGTCATTTTCACCAACACCACCAATAACTACGTCGGGAACACCATCATCGGGGAAGCCGGCTCGGGTTCAACCGCCACTCTCACGATCGGTGCGAACGGTGTCATTCCGGATGGGGCAGGCAAAGGGATCGTGATATTCAACGGCGTTTCCAATGCGATCCTGAACGTGAACGGATTCGATGAGACAATCAACGGAGTCCGACACGATGCCGGCAGTGCCTTCATCGAAAGCAAAACCGGGAACGGAAAACTTACTATCGGTGCCAACGACGTTTCCAGTGATTTCAGCGGAGTCATCCGCGACAACGGAGGCACCCTCGCGCTGACCAAGATCGGAACAGGAACGGTGACGCTTTCCGGAGCGTTGGCGAACACTTACACCGGTCAGACCGTGGTTTCGGAAGGCATTCTCGAGCTCAAAAAGACAGCGGGTGTCGATGCAATCGCGGGAGACGCCACGGGTGGCACTATCGACATCCTCGTTGACGGCGGAACACTGCTCAACAGCGCAGCGAACCAGATCGCTGATACGGTGAGCATCACGCTCGACGAGAGCACCTGGGATCTCGACGGCAACGACGAGACAGTGAACAACGTCGCGGGGATCAATGCGACGGCGGCTAGCGGCTTCGTCTTTGACGGCGCGACCCTGACCTTGAATCGGATTGATTGGGACAAGGCCGCACCCGCAGTGAGCGGTCCGATTAGCGATGGAACCGGCACCTTCCGGTTTGTTGCAGTTGGCGGAGTCGATCCGGTTTTCGAAACGAATCATCACGGAACTTTGAGTGTGAATGACGCCATACAGATGGACGCCGCGACCCTCACTTTCCGCGCCTCGACTTATGGCACCACTCTCAATGGTAAAGTCAGCGGGACCGGGAAAATGGTATTCGATCCTTCCGGTTCGGGTGGTCTCACTCTTTCAAATGGAGCGAATGATTACAGTGGAGGAACCGTATGGGTTTCCAATAGCGGCACAGGCGGGACCTGGGATCTCTTTACCGTCACCGCAAGTGGCGCGCTCGGAACCGGGGATGTCTATCTTCAGGGGGGAAACCAGATTAGCACCTCTGTGAGCGGTGGCTCTACACAGTCAGCGTTTATATTTAAGGGGAATACGACTCATAGTAACAATTTCTTCCTCACGGGCGATGCTACGATTTCGATTGATAACCCTAACAGCTCTCTTGTTGATGGCGATTCCGTTGATTTGACCGGGCAAATCAACCTGCAGGGCAATACTCTGTTTGTCCGCGGTCCGGAAATCGGAACCATCAGTGGAGCGATCACCGGCGCAGGAGGGGTTACCAAGATTGACAGTCGTGGAACCTGGATTCTCTCAGGAACGAATAGCTACACAGGTGTCACGACCGTCAACGACGGCACGCTCCAACTCGACGGCACTCATACCGGCGGCGGCACTTACACGGTGACAGACGATGGAGTTCTCAGCGGAACCGGCTCGACCGAGTCTGCTCTCGTCATTGATGTTGATGGCGATATCTCACCCGGCGTGGGTGGAACCGGAACGCTTTCTATCGAAGGCGGAATCATTCTGCGAGGAGAATTCCTCTTCGACGTCAACGGAGCGAGCTCCGATACGATTTCGGTCGTTGAGGATAGTGCGACTGCCGGCTTTAATGGAGATCTCTCTACCGTCACTCTCGACGAAAATGAATCAATCCTGACCGTGATGGGTACTCCTCCTGCGGCCGGGTCGACGATCCTCCTGATCGACAACGGCGGCAACGATGCCATTATCGGACGCTTCAAAGATTACCTCGAAGGTGACGTTGTCACCGTGGGGACCGATCAGTATGTGATCTCTTATGTCGGCGGTGATGGAAACGATGTCGTTCTCTTCGCCGGACAACCTGAAACGAATGTCGCAATCGATGGTGCCGGTAATCTCCTTGTTACTGACATCAACAGTGATTCGTCCGACGATCTCACGGTTTCGATCGTGAACATTGGTGGTGAGAATTATTACCAGATTGAAGACAGTGCGTTTGCACAGGTGATTTCCACAACGGGAATCGATTCATCCAATGTGATTCGTCCGGCTGCGAATGTAGTTCAGATTAAGGTTTCCGCAGTCACCGGAACCTTTACGATCGACACCGTTAACGGTGCGGATGCAGGCATCGACACGGTCACGATCGGTGGCTCCGGAGATCCTGTCATCACCTTGCCGGGCGCGCTCACGATCACGGCGGAGACGATTAACCTGAATACAGGAATCACCACGATCGACGACATCACGCTGAACGGCACGACGGAAGTGGAGACCAGTCTCGCTCTCACCGCAGACGACCTCTACCTGAATGGAGCGACGAACCTCGATGCGAATACGTTGACCGTCGATCTCACAGGCGTTGATGGTGAAGCCACTGGAATTATTTCCGGAACCGGCGGGCTCATCAAGCAGGGGGGCGGACTCTTCCATCTCAATGCGCAGATGGACTATACCGGCGCGACTGATGTGGTTGCCGGAACGCTTCTTGTTGGAGCGAACGGAGTTACCAACGCCGAATCCAACATCACGATTCGCACCGGCGCGATTCTCGAGCTGGTTGAAATTGCTGGAAACTTCATCGCCGATACCGCCGATGTTCACATCGAAACCGGAGGCCTCTTCCGCATTCCTAAATCCGAAACCATCGGCGGTCTCAGTGGTGCCGGTGACGTGGAAATGACAAGCACCTCGAATCGTGATCTGCTTGTTGGCGGAGGAAACGAAACCACGACTTTTACCGGCACGATTTCTGATGGCGCGACTCCCGGGATGCTCAACCTTTCCAAAGTCGGCACCGGCGAATTGACTCTCGGAGGAGCCAATACGTTCCGTGGAACGACGGATGTTGATGCAGGGAAACTCATCCTTGATGCGGTTGATGCTCTCGGCTCGACCAGCCAGATTACGATCGCGTTCGGCGCGACGCTTCAGGAGAACGGCGTCGCCGGGAGCCTCATCGGTGATACGACGAATGTGATTGTTCTTGGCGGAGGCACTTTTGCTCTCGATAAAAACGAGGTCATTGGAGGTCTTTCCGGAGCGGGCATCGTTACGGCATCGGACGTCGACAATTCAAATGGCAATACACAGTCCTGGACACTGACCGTAGGTGGCGGCAATGCCACGAGTACCTTCAGCGGAACGCTTCAGGATGATCCCGGCGATGTGAAACTGGCTCTGACAAAAATCGGAACGGGTGTTCTCACGCTCAACTCCGATAATACCTTCACCGGTGCCACCTTCGTAAATGGCGGTAGGTTGGTTCTCGCTGCTGCGAATGCATTGGGATCGACCACATCAATCACGATCAGAAATGGCGCGACCCTTGAAGAGAATCAGGTTGCCGGCAGCCTCATTGGTGATGCCACAGACGTTACCGTAGAGGGCGGAGGCAGCTTCCTCATTGATAAGAATGAGAACATCGGTGCGCTCTTCGGCGCGGGGACCATTTCCACGTTCGAAGCACCGGGAGGATCTGACCAGACTGCTTCAGATGAATGGTATATTGGAGTCACCGGTGGCAACTTCACCGGAGTTCTCAAAGATGGTGTCGACAGCGCAGCGCTCACGCTCAACAAGCGCGGCACCGATACTTTGATCCTCTCAGGCATCAACACCTACACAGGGAAGACCAACATCAGCGGCGGCACCCTTGACCTCAACGGTGGTGAAATCGGAAATGGCGGACCAGCAGACACGGTCACGGTTTCCAACGGAGCCACCCTTACCGGAAACGGAACGGTCTACGCCCGGGTTTCCGGTGCCGCGGGTTCGTCGATCATTACCGACGGTGATCTCACCCTCGGGGATATCGGAGGAGACGGTTTCACAACTGCGGGAACCATCATCGTCAATGCCGGTGATACCCTGACATTGAATGATTCCAATCTCGCTCAGCTCGGCGCTGTTACCCTCGTGAAAGCCGGCGCAACGCTCACGGCACCCAACGACCTTGAAATCAGTTCAGGAGGAGCGCTCTTCGGAGGTGGCGATGTCAATGCGGACGTCAATGTGCTTGATGGCAATGTCAGTCCCGGTGAAGCCGGGGTGGACGATACCCAGACGCTCAATACTGACTCGATCGATTTTGGAACGGGCACTTACACGATTGACCTCGATGGGGTGGCCAATGGCGATCTGCTCCAGGTAACCGGAACGGTGACGATTGGAAACGGTGTTGCCGATCTCGATATCGTCTCCGCTGCCAACCTCGGTGGTCTCACCGGTCAGACGATTGTGATCATCGACAACGACGACCCTGCAGCAGGACCGCTCGATATGGTGAGCGGCACCTTCGCCGGTATGCCGGAAGGTCATGCCTTCACCGTCGGTGGGCAAACTTATGTGATCAGTTACAACGGTGGAACCGGTAACGACGTGGTTCTCTTCGTCGGCGAGCCGGAGACTCAGGTTGAGCTGACCGCCGGTGGTGTTCTCAATATTACCGACATCACCAACGATACGGTTGATACCCTGACTGTGACCTATAATGCAGTCACTAACACCTACACGATTCAGGAAGCCGACGGCGCTCTCGTCATCAGCACGCTCGGACTCACCACCGCACAGGTGACTCGACCCGATGCGCAGACCGTCGTGATTGATGCGAACGCCATTCCGGGCGGAGTTAAAGGATTGAATCTCGACACGAGCGGTCCAGACACCTCTAACGTTGGAGTGGAGACAAACGACGCGGTTACGATTCTGACGCCGAACGGGGCGCTGGTGATTGACGGCGATGTTTCAATCACTGCGGATGACATCACAGTAGGTGATGGCGCTACGGCGAGTGCCATTGATACCAGCTCAGGTGCAGGTTCCGTGACTTTCAACGCGAAACAGCAGATTGATATTCGTGAGACCTCACAAATTATCGCCGGAAGCGGGAGTGTTACCTTGAATGCCAATACCGCAAATGGTGCGGTTGGAGGAGCGCAGGGGATTGATATTTTCAGCGATGCGGCCATCGTGACCGGCAGCGGCGATATCACAATCAACGGTCGTGGTAGCGGCAACGCCGATAATAAAGTGGGCGTAAGGATTCGTAGCGGTGCGAGTGTAACTTCAAATTCAGGATCCATTGATATAGATGGTGTTGGTAGCGGCAATGGCGACGCAAACCGTGGTGTCTTTTCCCAGGCTGGAACCATCATCAGCACTGCCGGAAACATCACTATCGATGGAACCGGAGGAGGTGGTGCAGGAGGGACCACTAATGATATGGGCAACGACGGCGTCGAACTGATGGGGCTGATCGAGACATTCGGTGCAGGATTGATCGCGATTACGGGAACCGGAGGCGGTGAATCTGCCAATAGCTCCAACAATAACAACGGCGTTCAATTGTCCGGTGGCAGCGGTATCGTCCGCAGTTCAGGCTCGGGAACGATCACGATTACGGGAACCGGTGGCGACGCCAATGGCGGAAACCGTGGTGTGAACATCGCGGAAGGCAACCGGATTGAGAGCACAACGGGGAACATCCTCGTCACTGGTCAGGGTGGTAGCAACCAGAACCGCGACAGCACGAACAGTAACACCGGCATCCTCATGAACGGTATCATTGAGTCATTGGGAACTGCCACGATCACTCTTGATGGTGACGGCGGCGGGGCTCTGGGAACCAACAATGATCTGAACAATGGCGTTGAAATGGCCAGTGCCACTGCGGAAATCAAATCGGTAGACGGAGCTATTACCATTACCGGTGATGGCGGCGGTGCCGGGTCCTCGACCGGTGATGACAACGATGGCGTAGTCATCTCCGATGGTTCGAAGATTACTTCAACCGGAGCCGCGACGATCACGATCACGGGAACGACTCGACCAGGCAGTGATGCCGGAGTGGATGCTGTCATCGACGATGGCGTCGAGATCACCGGGATGAACACGATGATCAGCAGCGCGAGCGGTAAAATCACGATCACAGGAACCGGTGAAAACGGGGTTGATCTTAGTGATCAGGCTGAGATCTGGGCGACCGGATCGGCAGAAATCGAAATTTGCGGCCACGCTGTCAATCCGAATGCTCTCACCGGTGAAGTGGGAACTCAGATTGCTTCGGGAATCTTCAGTAACACAGGAAATGTCACGATTGAATCGGATGATCATGTGAGCTTCGGTGCCTCCGGCAGTGTCACTTCCGTCAGCGGAACGGTCACGATCAGCGCTGATAAAGCGACTCTTGGAAACGGTGGCCAGCTCCTCATGATGGATGGAGCCCTCGTTGATGCAGGAAGCGGCACGATTGACGTCAACGCTGACGGCGATGTGAGCCTTGGCGGTCTCAAAACGACCGGTCTTGTTACAATCGACACTGCGAATGGAAGTATCGTCGACGGCGGCGACACTGACAAAGAAGTCATAGCCGGCAGCTTGTTGCTCAATGCTCCGAACGGAACGGTGGGCAGCACCCTCAACGCTCTCGAAACACAGGTGGCGAATCTCGAAGGAACCTCGCTCGGTAACTTTGCGATCAACAATATGGGCGCCCTGAATATCGGCGGAGTCGACGCGACAGCGACCGGACTCTCGGTCGGTGGAAACCTCATGATCAACAATGATGCCGCGATCACTGATAGCGAAGTCAGCGATGTTGAGGGAACCGCGACATTGACGACGAAGACGGACGATGCCGATATCCTGCTCGACTTCCTCGATGTGAAAGGTGCAATTGCAGTGAACACGAATAATGCTCCTGCGAGTGACATCGCGATAGTCAATGCGCAGACGATCAACTTCGAGAATTCCTCCGCCGGAGGAAACTTCAGTGCCATTGCCAACAGCGGCGACATCAATATCGCTGCCGGGATCACGGTGAAGGCCGTGAACGGTGATGCCGCCGTGAGCGCTGAGAACGACTTCTCACTCCTCGTGGGAGGAATCTTCACCGCAGTGAACGGCCGCATCGATATCACGGTCGATCAGGTCGGGGCAGCGGATGGAACCGGTGGAATTGTCAATCTTCTCGGCACCGTCGACACCGCGAACGAAGTGTTTATCTACGGTGGCGGTGAAGGGGATATCTTCAATATTCAGCCCTCCCTCAATACGGAGATGAACATTGAGGGGAATAACCCGGCAACTATCCTCGGGGGCGACTTTATCAACCTCGTGGGAGCGATTGACCCGCTCTTCCGTCCAACGAGTCCGACGCCTACCAATGGCGCAGGATTCTACACCTTCGGTGGAGGACAGATGCGGATCGACTTCATTGAAATCGAGGCGGACAACGTTGCTCCTGATATCGACGTCGTCGGAACCGATTCCGATAACGAAGGCCTTACCGAGACCGACTCTCCTCTGAGCGTCACCGGAACCCTGACCGTATTCGATCTCGGAACCGTTGGTGCCTCAATCGAAGGATACGTTGGTATTGCCGGAAGCCCTGACTCTCTCACCGAAGCTGACTTCCTTGCGATGTTCAGTCTCACGAGCACCAACCCGATCATTGAGAACACCGCAACGGTGGGAACGATCAACTGGCGCTTTGACAGCAACACAACAACGTTTGATTTCCTTGCTCTCACCGAAACCCTGACTCTGACCTATACGATAAGAGCGACCGATCCTGATACAGGGTCCGATACTCAGACCGTTACGATCACGATCACGGGAACGAATGATGATCCGGTCCTCACAACCGACATCGTGACCGTCTTCGAAGGCGGCGAGGGCGGTTCGGAGACAGTGAGCGGGAATGCGCTTGCGAACGACACTGACATTGATATCAACGGCCAGGGCATTGATGACGTTCTCAAAGTGGTGAATGTCCGCTTTGACGGGACTCCGTTCGGCGGGTCGACAAACCCCGGTGGTGCTGTCGTTGAGGGAAGTGTTAGAAGCGTTGATGGCCTCTACGGAACCCTCTCAATCGATGCCAACGGAAACTTTATCTACACTGTCGATGGAAACCTTCCCACAACCCGGGCCTTGAGCACAGGTGATGTGGGAGTTGAGAACTTCATCTACATGGTGAGTGACGGCAGCGGCGGTTTCGTCGAAGAGTCGATTGTGGTTCGGATCGTGGGAGCGACCGGCGGCAAGATCGGTGACTTCTTCGGAGTTGGCGGCGGCGGTATCCTCGAAGGGTTCCGCTTCTCAGAACCGCGGGACGGTGACGGTGAAGGCGACGGGGGGCCATTGCTCCTCCTCATGCCGACATACTCAGGAGTGGCAGAAGCCGGGTCCGTCGTCAAAGTGACGGTGATGGGTCCTGACGGTTCCATCATGCTTGGCGGTTCCATGACGGTCGTAGCCGATCAATCAGGAGGCTGGATTGCGAAGTTCAGCGGCCTTGATATCGGAGGCACCTCATACCTCGTGAAAGTTGAAACAACCACCCCGGCCTGGAGCGGCGGGATGACGACTTCATCCAACGTGTTCTTTGCACCTGCGATCAGCGGGGCACCGACCGAGACTGAAGTGCTGACGGTTGATTCAGTGATGGGGCGTCGTTTGAGTTCAGTCGGTCTTGACAGCATGATCGGGTCGAGCGCGAATCCCAATGCCTCGAACGCCGATTGGAGAAAATCTAGCGGAATGCCTGAGTGATAGAGTTCATTCCGGCGGACCGGATGCAACTGGGAGGAAGGAGGGACAGCTCGCTGTCTCTCCTTCTGTTTTTGCTCGTCCTGATTCCCCAATGTGGCGGCGAGTGCCAACGAGTGGCCGTCGGAGCCCCAAGCTGATCAGGTTTCATCGCTAGCGGGCATGAGTGCCGAAAGGTCGGGGATTCCACTCGCTGGCGCTCGCCGCCACATCGCACCGGGGAAAGAAAGCGCTTCCCGATTTTGGCGGGAATGTTATGGTCCGGCGAACTGACTCAAGGGAAGATGGCTGAGATCTTGAAGGGAATCATCGAGGAGTGGGATCCGAAGCGGGGCTTTGGATTTCTCAAATGCGGAGAACAAAGGATTTTTGTGCATGTCAAAGATTTCGTTGTGAGACCTCAAGCTCCAATGGCGGGGGATCGTGTCGCCTTTGTTATGGGAGAGGATGCAAAGGGACGGGCCTGTGCTCAAAAGGTCGAGGCTCTATCCGCTCGGTCGAGCCTGAAGGCCCTCCATTTTGTCCAACTGACGGGTCTTCTCATTTTACCCGTTCTCGCGGTCAACGCGATTCCAATAGACTTCGGCATACTTGCGGGATGGATCTTCGTGACTTCAGTGATCAGTTGGTTTCTCTATCGCAAGGATAAAGAGAGCGCACAGAAAGGGGCGTGGCGGATTCGGGAATCGACTCTTCATCTTCTCGAGCTGGCCGGGGGGTGGCCCGGCGCTTTTCTTGCTCAGAGGAAGCTGAGGCACAAAACCGCCAAGGGATCGATTCTCTTCGTCTTTTGGGCGATAGTAATGGCTTATCAGCTCCTCGCCCTTGACTACCTGATCGGGTGGCGGATCACGAAGGGACTCGGAGCGGCGATCAAGCCGGTCCCACAGCAGCATCGAAGCAACGGCTTTCGCGAGCCCGCTCCGTCAGGCAACGGAATCATCCCGATGGAATGACCTTACGAAGTCACGCTGCTGCCCTGTTTCAGGACTTTCGGAATGGGCGGATTTGGCGCAGGCCTGCCAACGCTCCGAGAGCAGGCGCAGGGCCGCTCCACCATCGAGACCGTGAAGTTCCTTGAGAGCGCAGCCCGCCACCGTTCCGGTTCTTCCCCGTCCGCCCCAGCAGTGGAGATAAATAATCTTGTTCCTGCTCATTGCCTCATGAATCGTATCGAGAATGGCGACCATTTCCTCCCGGGTCTTCGGGACGGAAACATCGCGAATGGGGTGGCGGTGAAACTCGAGACTCTCCGGATCGATTCCGAGCTTTTGCGCGGTTTCCAGTGCGATTGACTGATAGGGCTTCAGCTCGCCCTCTTCAGTGAGATCGATAAAAGCCCGTGCCCCCGCTTTCAGAATCGCGGTCATTCCCTCGTGTTCCTCAAGATCGTCAAAATTACGCGGATACTCGCCGCAGAGAATGCGGTCCGGTTCGAGCCAGTAACTGTTGGGAAAGGGAGGGTTCATGAGGAATGGTCTAATGTTCTGACCTGTTGCTGATTATGAGGAGAAACGGCCGATATGTAAACAGGAGAGTGGGAAAGTGGGAAAGTGGGAAAGTGGGAAAGTGGGAAAGTGGGAGAGTGGGAGAGTGGGAAAGTGGGAAAGTGGGAAAGTGCTTTGTTTTGTCGGGGTTACGAATAGGTGGCCAGTGTTTCCTTAAGCGCGTTCGCGATAGACTGTCTC
>JAYWLB010000062.1:0-30136 GCA_035967665.1 Verrucomicrobiales bacterium BCK34 | reverse complement strand
ATATCGTCTTCGTTTTTCTAATTCCATCACGTGTCATTATCTTAACACGTGGTCCAAACTTTCAGCTCACCTCAGAGAGAACCGATCGAAGCAATTCTCCCGCCTTCCTACTCCCCCTCCTCAAAAATCGCTTCCTTCCAGATCGGGACGGTCTCCTTGATCCTCCGCAAATACTCACGGGAAACCTCAAATCCCTCCGCGCTGTGGGCGGTTTGGACACGGATCAGGATCGACGCTTCTCCGGCGGGGACATATCCAACCCGGTGATGAACGAGGGCAAGATGGCCCGGATACTCTTTTCCCATTGCCTCTCCGATGCGATTTAATTCCTGCAGCGCCATATCGCCGTAGAAACTGTAATCGATTCCGGAAATCTTCCGTCCGTCCTCCATATCGCGAACAACCCCGTGAAACCGGAGGTCGGCGCCATGCGTGGAGGATGGGCTCAGAGTCGATTCGACCTCGTCGATCAATTTCTCTGATAGAGATGATGAAAAATGATTGCTTGCCATTGGCGTATCGTGAGTAGGCTGCTACCAAACATTATTAAGACAATACAATGAGCAAGAGCGATTTTGGATTAATTGGTCTGGCCGTCATGGGCCAGAATCTCGTGTTGAACGTCGAAAGCCGCGGTTTCCGCTGCTCCGTCTACAACCGGACCACTGAAACGATGAAGGAATTCATCGACGAAAACCCCGACAAGAACCTCTACGGTGCCGAAACACTCGAAGATTTCGTCGACAGCCTCGAGCGTCCCCGCAAGGTTATGATGCTCGTCCAGTCCAAGGCCGGCGGCGATCCGAACGATCGCGATGCGGTTGACTACGTCATCGACGACCTCGTTCCTCTCCTCGACGAGGGCGATCTCATCATCGACGGTGGTAACACCTATTTCATCCACACCGAGCGCCGTTCCAAGGCCCTCGCTGAGAAAGGTCTCCTTTTCATCGGTTCCGGTGTATCCGGTGGCGAAGAAGGCGCCCGTAAAGGCCCTGCGATCATGCCCGGCGGTCCTGAAAGCTCCTGGGAGATCATCAAACCGATCTTCGAGGCGATTTCCGCTAAAGTCGACGGCGTTCCCTGTGTGAACCACATCGGTGTCGGCGGTGCCGGTCACTTCGTCAAAATGGTCCACAACGGCATCGAATACGGCGACATGCAGCTCATCTGCGAAGCCTATGAGATTTTCAAGCGCGCCGGCATCTCCAACGACGAGATGGCTGAGATTTTCACCGAGTGGAACAAGGGACCTCTCGAGTCATTCCTCATCGAGATCACGAGCAAGATTTTCGAACAGAAAGATCCTGAAACGAGCAAGCACCTCATCGACCTCATCGTTGATAAAGCGGGTCAAAAAGGAACCGGTCGCTGGACCGTAATGAACAGCGCCGCCAATGCCGTCGTGATCTCTACGATCAACGCCGCCGTTGAAGCCCGTATCCTCAGCTCGAAGAAAGACGAGCGTCTCGCCGCAGCACCTATCCTCGATGGACCTGAAGCAGCGATCACAATGGACAAGGACGAGCTCGTTCAGAAAGTGCACGACGCTCTCTACGCTTCCAAGATCATTTCCTACGCACAGGGCCTCGACCTCATCAAAACGGTGAGCGAAGTGCACGACTGGGGTGTTAACCTTGGTTCGACTGCACAGATCTGGCGTGGCGGTTGCATCATCCGTGCCCGTTTCCTCAACGACATCACCGACGCCTACCAGCGCAATCCTGATCTCACCAACCTGATGCTCGACAATTTCTTCACCGAAATTCTCAACAAGCACCAGCAGTCCTGGCGTGAGATCGTCGCCCTCGGCGTCACTAACGGAGTTCCAATGCCTGCCTTCAGCGCATCGCTCAGCTACTACGACAGCTATCGCTCACCAGTGCTTCCCGCGAACCTGCTTCAGGCACAGCGTGACTTCTTCGGTGCTCACACCTACGAGCGCACCGACAAGCCCGCCGGCGAGTTCTTCCACACCAAGTGGCCTGAGCTTATGGACTGAGTCGAAAAAGCCGATTCATTTGCGTGACACAGCGCAAATTTTGAAAAAAGGAGATCCGAAAGGGTCTCCTTTTTTTTGTGGAGGGGTTGAAGCAGGCAAGGTAGCTGCCTTTTGCCAAAAGGCAGCTCTCTGACCGTTCGGGCATCACGGTCCTTCCTCATCTCAGGCACTCTCGAAAATCGCGTTAACCACCCTCCCCATTCGTCTATCCCGTATGAACCTTTCAGACCGTCTCACGCAACTGGCCGTATTCGCTGCAGCCCTCGCTTTTATCTACGTCTCTCCTCTCACCGCACAGGAGAAAAAATCCCGTCTCACCGCGGAGCTTCCGATCTTCAAGGCCCTCAACGGGAACCGCGTCGAAACGGGCGTCCTCATTCCCGGAGCGGGCGCTACCGCAATCCAGGGCTCTGCGATATCCACAGGACGTCCGATCATCGCCGGTCTCTGGTATGAAATCGAAGGCAAGGCCACCTATGGCCCCGTCGAGTGGATCTACCGCTGGACGATTCGCTTTCAGGAGAACGAAACCAAAAACCTCGTTCAGGGCACCTACATCGACACGATGGGCCAGAGAACGGATTACGAAGGATTTTACGACGAGGAGGAAAACCGGATTCAGCTGATTGGAAAACTTCCCGGCGGCGGCACAGGACGCTTTCAAATGACCCTTCAGGACGACGGCAACGTTCGAATCGAGAGTGTGAATTCTGATTCTGAGGAAAACCCGACGGTGCGCTACTCAGCTGAAAATACGGTCAGAAACTAAGGCTGAACGCCTCAGTCATCGTCGTCATCGTCGTCATCGTCGTCGTCGTCATCATAGTCATCCTCACCGACCTCCCGATATCCACCTCCTGACACATCGGCGATGTTCTGAAGCACCGCCCTTCCGGCGCTATCAACATTCATTCCGATCGTGTCGACGCGAATCCCGAGATCCACCAGTGTCGCGAGATCGTCCAAATAGCCGTTATTGCTGGGCTCCCCATCCGTGAGCAACACCACCTGATCGGGAATCGGGTCAAACATTACCGGCAGCGAGAGTGCGACCTCATAATTCGTACCCGAGTCATAGTCGAGACGATCAACCTCATGGATCATCGCCGCCTTAAATAAAAGATTCGAGGGCCGAAGCTTGAATGAGCCATCGGTCCAGTGAATACCCTCATCAAAAAAGGCGGCACTGAATTTTATACCTGAAGGCAAATTGGCAATCGCCGCCTTCAACTCCTCAATAGTAGCATCAAACTTGGAAACCGAGCCAAATGATGCTCCCATGGAAGAGGAAGCATCAATTACAAAGAGAATGTTCCCCACCACCGCGGTATCATAGAATGTCGCGCCTGTTCTTGCTGCCGCCGTTTCGCTGTCTGTGTAGTATCGTGTGTCTTTGGACTTTGCGTAAGACGCTACTTCAAAGCCATCCGGATAATCATCGACACTCGCTTGAAAAGCACCTCCATAGGGCAGCCAGGTGTCCTTTGCGCCATGGACCCCATCGATCGCGATGATGGAATAGAACAGCGAAGACTCAGTTGCAGAATTCCGGTCAGATATCGATACCGAAATTTCTGAAGTGGTATCATCAAATCGCGCTGAAGAAAGGTTGATCAATGGCGGTGCAAGGAGACGGGGCGGCGGCGGATCATATGCCGAAAAGATCAGAACTGTCCTTTCGCTATCAATCCATTTCCCGGGATCACCGGTCACATAGGCCTCAACCCTCGCAGCGCCGTTTAAAGTCAGCGTCCCCGTGTATTGAATGAAACTCCCGCCATCCACCGAATACATAATCATCGTCAGTGGATCATTCGGATTCGTGAAGCTCAAATCCATCGGATAGGAATCAGCAGGAAACCCGCCCCCGTACTTGCTTGGAACGGGCCTCAGAAGTTTCTGAGGAAGTGCCGGGGGAGCCGTGTCCGGCATCCCCGAAGTACCTACATCAGTCACCGGCGCTTTCGCATCCGCAACCCCATCGGCAAATTTCCAAATCCATCCCGGCTTGTCATTGTATCCCACAATGGAAAGGGTTCGCCCCTCGGTGCCATAGTCTTTTTCGGCCAGTAGATCGTCCAGAAAGAACTCCGTAGCGCCCAGATCACTGCTGTTTGAAAGTCCGAAACAACATCCAACCTCGTTCCACACCGCAACCAGCTTGCCGCGGGATTGGTCCGAAATTCTGGCGGAAAGGCGATTATCAATCGTGGAGCCCGTAAAACCAACAAACTGGCTTTGCTTGTCGACCGCGAGCTGAGTCTTCATTCGATCAATAATTTCCTGAGGACTTTTCGCACCCGTGAAATTACCGCCATTGGCGATGAACTGATGAATCGCCGAATTGATCGTCTTCACATCAGTCTGAAGCTTCGCAATCCGGGCCTTTTCATGCACGTTTGCATTGATCATGCTAACGCCGGCAGCCAGAACTCCGATGATGGAAATCGTTACGAGGAGCTCAAGCAGCGAGAGACCGCGCCCCCGTGATGTAAAGTTGTTTTGCATACCGTTGCGTGGATCTCCCACCCATGTATTGTTGCAATTATAAGATATACCATAAATACCATATTAAAGCAAGTGACATTTCAGTTGGTGCCACAATGAGCCCGGCGCCCGTCACACCGGTGCTGGAGGGAAAAAGATCCAGTCAAAAAGAGGCCGGGCTCGAAGCAACTTCACTATAGAAACCCGGTATGCATTCCCTCTCTCCCCCTTTACCGAAGATAGTGCCCCGACCATGTGATTACTTTCGACGTTGATCCCGATGACGGCCCAAGGCACCCCAACTGCGGAATGGGCGCCGTTTCTTGAGTCATACTTCATTGTGTGGCAGAGCCATTTTGACCTTGGTGACTGCGGCGGATAGTTTCTCCGCATGAAAACCATCAAATGGGCCGTCATTGGTGCGGGACGCTTCGGGAAAATCCATGCCCGTGTCCTTTCCACCTTGCCGGGCAGTGAGCTCGTTGCCCTTTCGAATCGCAACGGGGAACGGTTGGAGGAAGCTGCGCAAGAATTTCCGGTTTCCCTCGCGACGACCGACTACCGCGAAATTCTCAACGACCCTTCAATCGATGCCGTCAGCATCACAACCCACTGGCAGGAGCATCACGAAGTCGCTCTCGCAGCGCTGAAAAGCGGGAAACACGTCCTTCTCGAAAAGCCGATGGCGGCGACGGGAGAACAGTGTCGTGAGATTTTAAATGCGGCAGACGAGGCGAGTGGCTATCTCATGGTCGGGCATGTCTGCCGGTTCGATACCAGGGTCACTCTCGCAAAAGAGGCAATCGACGCGGGACGGATCGGCCGGATTGTTTCGATGCATGCCCGCCGGAATTTGCCGAAGGCTCCGGGGAATATTCGGCTCGATAAAATCTCCCCGCTGATCGGTGACGGAATACACGATGCCGATCTCATGATGTGGTTTCTCGGTGGGCAATGCCCCTCTGAAGTGACCGGCCGGAATATCAAAATCGATCAGTTCAAATACCCCGATCTCGGCTGGGCGATGCTCCATTTTGGAAATGACGAGGCAATCGGCGTCGTCGAAACCGTCTGGTGCCTTCCCGAAAGCGTTTCCACCGGCATCGATGCGAAAATGGAAATCATCGGAACCGCCGGAAAACTCAGCATCGACTGTGCCAACACCGGACTGACGATCACAGACGAGGCCGGCTCGAAACAGCCCGACACGATGTACTGGCCGATCCAGCACGGACGTCAGGTCGGCGCCCTCGAGCGGGAGCTTGCCTACTTCGCGAACTGCATCCGGCAGAAAACAACACCCACCGTGATTACACCCATCGAAGCGGCCCGCGCTTTCGCAGTCATGGAGACGGCGGGGAATTCCGCAGACAAAGGTGGTGTCCCGCTTCCCTTTTCTTTTGATTCATGAAATCCCGCCCCCTCACCTACACAGCTGCGATAGCGCTCTGCCTCACCGCATTCCTCCTTATTGCCACACACGCCGATGAAACGAATGAAATCACCCTTTCCGACCAGATAGCCCTCCGGAAAATCGATGAGAACGTCTGGATACACATCAGCGAGCGTGAAGTTGAAGGCTTCGGCCTCGTTCCCGCGAACGGACTTGTAATCGTCACCGGCGGCAAAGGCATCGCGATTGATCTGCCATGGACGGACGGACAAACGAAGGCACTGTTTGAATGGTTCAGATCACAGCAGGGCGTCGAAATTGATCTAGTGATTCCGACGCACTCACACGATGATTGCGCGGGCGGTCTCGCCGAGGCACATCGCCAGGGGGCCGATTCATGGGCTCTCAGACAAACGACGGAAAAATTGAAAGAGGAGGAAAAGGAGGTTCCGCAGAACACTTTCGAGAAAACGAAGTCGTTCCAACGAGGCACAACCGAAGTGCTTCTCTCCTACGAGGGCGGTGGACACACCACTGACAACATCATCGCCTGGCTCCCCGCACAGAAGATCCTTTTCGGCGGATGCGCTGTGAAATCCCTCGAAGCCGCAAACATCGGATACGTCAAAGAAGCCGACGCGAAGAGTTGGCCTGCCCTGCTCAATGGGCTTTTGAAAAACTACTCCGACGCCGAACAGGTCGTCCCGGGTCATGGCAATGCGGGCGGTCTTGACCTCGTTCGCCACAGCATAGAAATGGTCAACAACGGGAAAAAGCTCGGTCTTTTCAATCGCTCTTCCGAATGACGCGACGAACTCCCAACTAAACTAAGTTACTATATACAAGCCAATTCCAGCCACTATGCCGCCACTCGTCATTTCATGAGCGAGCTACTATGATTCATGGTCGAGCTCCATGAATGCCTCTTTTCCAATTGGTTTAGCCACGCTTCTGATAACTGCCTGCTGCGGCGCAGAGGATAGAATTGCGTCAGAGGAATTCACCTACCTCAAATCAGGATGGCAATCCGGCGACGAAGGTTTCGGCTGGAACGGCAAATGGATTCTCTCAGGGCAACGCCCCGCTTTGCTCGTCGACGGCAAAGGAAAGCACCCCCGGGAAGTCCTCATCCAGGGAACCGGCGAACGCAACAACCCGCTCCGCCGCGAACTGAAAACTTCATTCCGGGATGAGGAGCTCTTCGCCCGTTTCAACTTTCGCTACGAGCCCGAGCAAGACGCCAAAAGCGACGACAGCGAGTTCTTCGTGATGTGGTTCGATCGCGTCGACGGAGGAGACCGCGCCGTTCATAGTGCCGGAATTCCCAACATCGGAATCCACGTCGCCGATCAGGGCCCGAAGAAAGGGAAGGTGGTCTTCATCGCCCGAATCGGCAGTGACCGGACCACGTGGAGCACCGTCGATCTGAAACGGGGACAGAATTATCAAGTTGTGGCTCGCCTCAGCAAAACCGATCCTGACGAACGGGCCGCCTTTGACCGGCTCGAAGTGTGGATCGATCCCGGAGCGGAAGATTTCGAAAAACCGGCCGCCAAAGTCGTTCAGAAAAACGGCGTCAATTTCGTGCGCTGGATCGGATTTGCGACGGGGCGGAAAACCGAAGCCTCCGACCGGATTCTCATCGACGACCTCGCCCTGAGCCGCAGCTGGAACGACGTCCTCGATCTCTCCGCCGACAAAAAGCAGCCGCCGGGAAAAATCACTCACAACCTGCCACCTTCGCTCTGGACGAAGACGGTCAGTTTCAACGACGACGTTTATCCCCTTCTCAAAAAGAAATGCTTCTCCTGCCACAAGGGAGCGAATTCTGATTCCGGCTACCGTCTCGATGTCCGCAGCGAAGTCCTCGGCTACAGCACCGGCGACCCGCTCGCGATTCCCGGCGACGGAGCAAACAGCAAACTCTTCGCCCTCACCGTTTCGAAAGACCCCAAAAAGCAGATGCCGCCGCCGGAGGAAGGTGAGCACGCCCTCACACCACTCGAATCCGATCTCCTTCGCTCATGGATTGATCAGGGTTTGAAGTGGGATGAGAAACTGCTACCCGAGCCGAACGCGAGTTCAGATCACTGGTCTTTTCAACCGGTGGAGCGCCCTGAAGTTCCCACACCAAAAGAACAAAGTCGCGTTCTCACGCCGGTCGACGCGTTCGTCGCGGCAGCGCAGGAAGAGCATCAACTCAAACCCGCTGAGGAAGCGTCGCGCCGCACCTTGATTCGCCGCCTTTCACTTGATCTCATCGGGTTGCCGCCGACACCTGAAGAGATTGATGATTTTCTGAACAATTCATCAGGCACCGCCTATGCCGATCTCGTTGAGCGTTTGCTGGAATCGCCGCACTACGGGGAGCGCTGGGGACGCTACTGGCTCGATCTTGCCCGCTGGGGCGAAAGTCACGGTTATCAGCACGATATCCCCCGTCCCTACGCGTGGCGGTATCGCGACTACGTCATCGACGCCTTTAACGAAGACAAACCCTACGACCGCTTTCTGAAGGAGCAGCTCGCCGGTGATGAGTTGGAACCCCGACGGGATGAAAACCTCATCGCGACCGGCTTTCTCGCCGCGGCCCGAATCAGTGGGAATCAGATGGACAAAGCAATTCAGCGAAACGATGTCCTCGTCGATATCGTGAATGCAACGGGCAGTGCCATGCTCGGTCTTACCCTCGAATGCGCCCAGTGTCACAATCACAAGTTCGATCAGATCAGCCAGCGGGACTACTACCGGATGCAGGCCTTCTTCGTCGACGGTCAGCTCGGGAATATTTCCCTGAGTGATCCGGAAACACCGAACCCGACCAATCTCGAAGACTGGATGTCAGTCGGTTCCTACAAGTTTTACATGAGCGAGGCAGCGAAGCTCGTGAAGCAGAAAAAGTTCGCCCATACCACTCAAGCGCACACCTGGGGCTTCCATTCCCCAAAAACCACTGTCGCCGGAGTCGAGAGACTTCCCGTCGTGAACCGGGATCCCCTCCCCTGGAATCCCGGGATCCTTGAAACTGCGAAGGCCCGACTTCTCATTCGCGGAGAAGTCTCCCAACCGGGCCCTGTCATCGAAAGCGGCTGGCCTGAGGTTCTCGGCAAGGCTGAAGGCAGCGACGGAAAGGCCCTGACACGCACCGAATTTGCCGACTGGATGAGCGATCCCGAAAATCCTCTCGTCTCCCGTGTCTGGGTGAACCGGCTCTGGCAGTATCATTTTGGAAAAGGCATCGTTGCCACTCCGGGCGACTTCGGGATTCAGGGGGAAGCGCCGAGTCATCCCGAACTCCTCGACTGGCTCGCCTCGGAGCTGATGGAAAACAACTGGAGCACCAAACACATTCACCGGCTCATCGTGATGTCATCGACCTACCGACAGAAACGTTCCCACAGTGAGTCCAACGCGGCGATTGACCCTGACAACACCTACCTCTGGAACTGGCCGCAGCGCAGACTCGAAGCGGAGGCGATCCGGGATTCCGTCCTCACCGCGACCGGCGAACTGAAGTCCGAAGTCGGCGGACCCGGTGTTGATCCCGAGCGTGAAGAGGCGAATCTGCGACGAACCGTTTACCTGACTCAACGACGCAGCGAGATGCCGCGAGTCATGACCATGTTCGATGGCCCCGAAGTGATTTCGAGTTGTTCCCATCGCGAAGTCTCGACCGTGGCTCTGCAGCCTCTTTACCTGCTCAACAGCGAATTCATGATGAACCGGGCCGAAGCACTCGCGACGAAAGCGAGATCCCTTGCCGGAGACAGCCTCACCTCGCAGATCGATACCGCCTTCGAGCGAACTCTCGGCCGTACTCCCGACGCAGAGGAAAGATCACACACTCTGGCAATGCTCCAATCCGCACCCGACCCCGAAACGGCCTTTGTCCATTTTTGCCACGCACTTCTCAACCTGAACGAGTTCGTCTACCTGAACTGATCCCGGAACTGCTCATGAAATCACATCTCAATTTTTGCCCCAACTACCGGCAGGCCGCAACGATGCCGATGTCGCGACGGGATATGTTGCAGCGGAGCACCCTCGGAATGGGATCCATCGCCCTCACTGCAATGATGGCCGACCAGGCCGGAGCCGCGCCCCTCGCCCATCGACCGGCGAGGGCGAAGAACATCATCTTCCTTTTCATGAGCGGTGGCCCCGGGCAAACAGACACCTTCGATCCGAAACCGCTCTTGCAAAAACTCGACGGTCAGCCCGTGCCCGAGAGCATCGCGGTGAACGTTCCCAAAATCCCCCGCTCGGGAGTGAACTCCAAACTGATGGCTTCGCCCTTCGGTTTCCAGCGCTACGGTCAAAGCGGAATCGAAGTCTCCGATCTCTTTCCCGAAACCGGAAAGATGGTCGACGACCTTTGCGTGATCCGCTCGATGAACCATCGCATTCCCGTGCACGGCCCCGGTGAATGCATTGCCCTCACCGGCACTGCCGTCGGCGACCGCCCCAGCATGGGAGCGTGGATGACGTATGGTCTCGGAAACGACAGTGAGAACCTTCCCGGTTTTGTCGTTTTTCTCTCAAACACCACCGGTCCCGCTCCGCAGCGAGCCGGATGGGGCCCCGGCTTTCTCCCCGCCCAATACCAGGGAACCGTCGTCGACAGTAAAAAGGGCGTCCCCTTCACCGCGATGCCATCCGCCTACTCCGGGAAAAGTCGGCGCGACCAACTCGACTACATTAAATGGATGAACAAGCGACACCTCGCGCAGCAGGGGCACAACTTTGAGCTCGAGGCTCGCATCGCATCCTACGAGCTGGGCTACCGGATGCAGAGCTCAGCACCGGAAACCTTTGACGTCTCCGGCGAAACCGAAGCGACCCGGAAACTCTACGGAATGGACGAAAAGCACACCGCTGAATTTGGAAAGCAATGCCTCATGGCCCGGCGCCTCGTTGAGAACGGGGTGCGTTGCATTCAGCTTCGCAACGGAGGGTGGGATGCTCACGGCAGTATTGAAAGCAACCACCTCGCCCGTTCCCGCGCCACCGACAAACCCATCGCCGGCCTCCTTCGGGATCTCAAACAACGCGGGCTCCTCGAAGAAACACTTGTCGTCTGGGGAGGCGAGTTCGGGCGCACCCCGACAACGGAAGGCACCGCAACCGGAGCGAAACGCGGACGCGACCATTCCCCCGCCGGTTACTCCATCTGGATGGCGGGTGGCGGAGTCAAAGGCGGACAAGTCATCGGCGCCACTGATGAGCTCGGCTACGTTCCGATCGACCGGCCGTTCTCCCCCGCAGATTTGCACGCGACGATGTTGCACTCACTCGGGCTCGATCAGCACCACCTCACTTACGAACACAAAAACCGCGACGAGATCCCCACCGTCTTCGGCGGCGAAGTGATTCGCGAGGTGTTCGGGTAGGAAAAAGACTTATTCGGCTACTTTGTCCTCAAACATTCCCACGAACTGCCCGAGACCTTTCTCTTCGAGTTCAGCCACCGGCACGAAATCCAGTGACGCTGAGTTAATGCAGTAGCGCAGGCCGGTGGGATCGGGACCGTCATTGAAGACGTGCCCGAGATGGGTGTTTCCTGTTTTTGAGCGCACTTCGGTGCGGGTCATTCCAAAAGCGCTGTCAACGAGTTCAACGATCTCCTCCCCGTCGATGGGCCGGGTAAAACTCGGCCACCCCGTTCCCGACTTGAATTTATCCTTCGACGAGAAAAGAGGTTTTCCCGAAATGATGTCGACGTAGACACCAGGCTCCTTGTTGTCCCAGTATGCATTTCGAAAAGAGGGCTCAGTCCCGTTCTCAACGGCGACTTTGTATTGTATCTTTGTGAGTTTTTCCCTGAGCGCTTTTTTCTCATCGGACGTGTGATTGCTCTCACCACCCGAATTGCAGGAGATCACCGCGAGGGCAAACCCGGCAAGAATAAGGAACAAAAATTCAGCCTTCATGAGGAATTAGACGCTCAGGATCCGGAAACGTTGCAAAAGAGTTTCGATGAAGCATTTGCTCATGAGAGCGGAGTGGCACGGTTTTCCTGAAGATTGCATTGCGTCGGTTCGCCCGATGACGATTTTCTGCGGCGCTGATGCCTCTTCGTTTTCCCGAATCCGGATGCCCGACCACGCCCAAAAATCAGCTTGTTCCCTCCTCATCAACCACTGACAATCGGACATGCGATTTTTCAGCTTATCATTTCTCTGCCTGTTCTTCAGCCTCGCCTCCGCTGCTGACAAACCGAACATCGTTTTCATTCTCGCGGATGATCTCGGGTGGAAAGATCTCAGCAACGAAGGCTCAACTTTTTACGAGAGCCCTAACATTGACCGGCTCGTTGACGAAGGCATGAAGTTCACGCGCGGCTACGCGGCCTGTCAGGTTTGCAGCCCTTCCCGCGCCAGTATTCTCACAGGAAAATACCCCACGAACCACGGAATCACGACCTGGATTGGCGATGCTGCCGGCGAAGCATGGGGCAAGCGGAAGCGCTTCGACAGTCACTACCCGGCCGAATACGACCGCGCCCTGAGGGCGAGTGAGGTAACCCTGCCCGAGGCGCTCAAAGAGGCCGGCTACAAAACCTTCTTCGCCGGAAAGTGGCACCTCGGGGATAAGGGGTCGTGGCCGACTGATCACGGTTTCGACATCAACATCGGCGGAATCGACGCAGGCAGCCCTCGCGGTGGATTCTTTGCCCCCTACCAAAACGAGAACCTTCCACAGGGACCGGACGGGGAATCGCTCACACTTCGACTCGGGCAGGAGACAGCCGACTTCATCAAGAATCAGCACGAATCCACACCGGATATGCCCTTCCTCGCTTATCTTTCTTTCTACACCGTTCACGGCCCGATTCAGACAACCCCGGAGCTTTGGAAGAAGTATCGCGACAAGGCCGCGAAGATGGGCCTGACCGAAACCGAAGCCCGTTTCAAATGGGACCGGCGTCTCGCGGTTCGTCAGGAACAGGATTGCCCCATCATGGGTGGAATGATCGAAGCGATGGATGACGCCGTCGGCATGGTCATGACGCAACTCGAAGACCTCGGCATCGCTGACAACACCATCGTCTGTTTCACCTCGGACAACGGCGGCGTGTCCTCGGGCGATGCCTTTGCGACGAGCAACCTTCCTCTCCGTGGCGGCAAAGGACGTCAGTGGGAAGGCGGCATCCGCGAACCCTTCTACATTAAGGCACCCGGGGTCACATCAGCAGGGACAACCAGCGCCGTTCCCGTCAACGGAATCGACTGGTATCCGACCCTGCTGGAACTCGCCGGCGTCCCGGTTCCGAAGGCCCAATCCGTCGACGGCGTCAGCCTCGTTCCGCTCTTGAAAGGGGGCACCATCGAAGACCGTCCTCTTTTCTGGCATTATCCGCACTACGGGAATCAGGGCGGAGAGCCTTCTTCCATTATTCGTCACGGAAAATGGAAATTGATCAGCTATCACGAAGACGGGCGGATCGAACTCTACGATCTCGAAAACGATGAGATTGAGTCCACCAATGTCGCGGCGGCAAATCCGGAGATTGTGTCCGGGTTAAAGTCCAGACTCGATACCTGGCTGAAGGAAACAAACGCCATCTTCCCCGAGCCGGATCCGAATTTCGATCCCGTGAAACGTGAGAAGAAATGGGCTGATATGAAAACAAAGGGAATCGAAAGGCTTGAAAAGCAGCACGCCGGTTTCCTCGCCCGCGATTTCAAGCCAAACAAGGATTGGTGGGGAAGCGCGCCGGTCGACTAGCCCCGGTTCGAATTCACCAGGTAGATGCCTTTTGCCAAAAGGCAGTTCCCGGACCGTCCGGATATTACAGCACCTCCGGTTCCGAACGACTTCAACATTCCCCCGGCGGAGTGCATCTACCTACCCTTCTGCGGCAATGATCTGCTCGGCAATCCGAATGGCCTGCTGGACGAGCTGGGTATCACCAATGAATTCGGGAAACTTCAAATCGGGCAATCCGCTCTGCTGAGTCCCCAGCACTTCACCGGGGCCGCGTTGCCTCAAATCCTCATCGGCGATCAAAAATCCGTCGCGGGTTTCTTCCAAAATCCTGAGCCGATCTTTCGCCTCCGCAGACTCGGGATTGATCATGAGGACACAAAAGCTCTTATGCTCACCCCGACCGATGCGTCCGCGCAGCTGATGCAACTGAGCAAGACCGAAACGCTCCGCATTGTAGATCAACATGATGTTCGCGTTGGGAACATTCACGCCGACTTCGATCACGGTAGTCGAGACTAACACGTCCACCTCAGCCTTGCGGAACTGATCCATCACCGCATCCTTCTCGTCGGCAGTCATACGCCCGTGAAGGAGACCGATCCGGCAGTCGGGGAGACGTTTACGCCACGCTTCGAACTCGGCGGCAGCAGCGCCGGCGGTGATCTTTTCCGACTCATCGATGAGCGGATAAACGATATAGGCCTGCCGCCCGCCTTTCAGCTGTTCCTTTATAAAATCGGCGGCCTGTTGCGTCTGCGAAGTGAGCCGGAGCCCAGTGATGATCTTGCCCCTACCGGCGGGGAGCTCGTCAATCACGGAAACATCGAGATCACCGTAGAAGGAGAGAGCGAGGGTTCGCGGAATCGGAGTCGCAGTCATCGCGAGGACATCCGGCGAGTCACCCTGATCAATGAGCAGCTGGCGCTGGGCAACGCCGAACTTGTGTTGTTCGTCGATCACGGCAAGACCAAGCGGGTTCTCGAAGACCGAGTCCCCGTGAATGAGGGCATGGGTCCCGATGACAAGCGCCCCGTATTTTTCCTCCTTCGCAGCGGAGAAGAGCGGCAGCTCACCGCCCTCGTCCCGCGTCCCCGTTTTCAACCTCACCTCGACGCCGAGTGGTTCGAGCCAATCCTTAAAGGTCAAAAAATGCTGTTCCGCGAGAATCTGAGTCGGCGCCATCAGCGCGGTATCAAACCCCGCCTCCAACACGAGCAGAATCGCCGCCGCAGCCACGAGCGTTTTCCCTGAACCCACATCTCCCTGGAGGAGTCGCGCCATCGGCTGGTCACTGGCAAGATCGGCTCGAATCTCTGCGATGGTGCGGGTTTGAGCGCCTGTCGGCGAAAATGGAAGCCTGTCGAGAAAGGCATTCAGTAGCACGCCCGGCCCGCAATGCGGATAGCCGCCGCGGTCCCGAATCACCTTTTTGCGTTGCTGCAGAATAAGCTGCAACTGCGTGAATTCTTCGAGCGCGAGGTAGCGCTTCGCCGGCTCGAGATCTTCGAGGTTTTCCGGATAGTGGAGCGTTCGAATCGCACTGGCACGGGTCAGTCCTGATCCGCTTGCACCGAGAGGCAGCCACTCGGGAATGTCACTGTCATCGACTTCCTTGAGGAGTTGATGAACGAGTCCGCGCAGCGCCTTCTGGTTCACCCCGCTCGCGAGTGGATAGATCGGAATGAGCCGGCCCATGTGCGCCTCGGCTGTCGCACTGTCCCCCTCGACAATCTCATAATCAGGGTGATCAATGACGAGACGACTCCCGCTCATCTTCGGCTGACCGAAAAGAATCAGCTCGTGCCCCACCGTGATAATTTTGCCAATGTAGGGCATATTGAACCAGCGGAGGATGATCTGATTCTGCATCAAATCCTCTCCTACTGATTCCACAACCGCTTCAAAAAAACTGCGTGCCTTTCCCCGTCCAAAACGGGTTTTGCAATCAACCACCTCAACATGGAGGCAGACGGAATTCTCCGTTGGATTCTCCGGGAACTGATCAAAATGAGAACGATCCTCGTGTCGACGCGGGTAATGAGTGAGGACATCGCCGAGCGTGGCGAGTCCGAGTTTGGAAAAACCCTCGCGGCTTTTCTTATCAAGACGAATGAGTTCAGAAGACTCGATAGAAGTGTCGAGCATGGGATCAGTATTTCCGCCAGAGCGACGGGACAAAGAGAACGAGAAGGGCGAAAAATTCGAGGCGCCCGAGGATCATGAGGAAGCTCAGGAGGACCTGGGTGTCTTCCCCGAGGATGGAAAAGTTATCAGTGGGACCGACCGCTTCAAAGCCGGGACCGATGTTAAAAAGCGTTCCGAAGACACACCCGACAGAGGAAAGAAGATCGAGATTCGGCTCCAGCAAAGTGACAAACAAGGTTGCCGCCCCTGCGACCATGAAACCAAGCGCGATAAAAAAGGACACCGTGATAAAGACGCGCTCATCAGGAGCGGAACCATTCAGCTTGATCCGGAAAACCTGATTGGGACGGAAAGAAGCGACAAGTTCCCTCACCGCGATCTTCTTAAAGAGAATGATGCGATTCATTTTAATTCCCCCCGCAGTCGATCCGGCACATCCACCGATGAGCATCAAAATGATGAGCAGCATCCGGGAAAAGAGCGGCCACTGGTCGTAATCAGAAACCCCGTAGCCCGTCGTAGTACTGATTGAGACGACGTTGAAGAAGCCCTCGTGAAAGGCTTCAAAAAATGTGTGATCGTCTGTTGCGAGAAGCAGATCAAGGGTGATCGCAAGAAGAGCGGTCACCGTGAGAACAAAGTAATATTTTGCTTCCTCCTCCTTTTTCAAACGCTCCCACTTTTTGTTCACGATGAAGACGTAGAGCATGAAACTGATCGAGGAGAGAAACATGAAGATCGCGAGCCATCCTTCGATGAGGAGATTGTCGTAGTGTCCGATGCTTGCATTCTTCGTGCTGAACCCACCCGTCGCGATGGTCGTCATCCCGTGACAAATCGCATCGAATACGGTCATTCCGAGCCCATAGAGCCCGAGTGCGCAAACAATCGAGAGTAGCAGGTAAACCTTCAAAAGAGTGAAGGCTAAATCACGAATCCGGGACGCGCCCGTATCAGAAATATTGATACTCGATTCGTTCTGTACCAGTGAGCGACACCCCACTCCCAGGAAGGAGAGAACCGCGACGAACACGACGAGAATTCCAATTCCGCCAAGCCACTGAGTGAGCGAACGCCACAGAAGGATGGGAGCGGAAAACGCCTCAATATCAGTCATCACCGTGGAGCCGGTCGTGGTGAAGCCGGAGACCGATTCAAAGAAAGAGGAAAGCGCACTCAACCCCGGCTCCGAAAAGTAAAAGGGAAGCGCCCCGAGAATTCCCACCTCGATCCAGCTGACGCCGACAATGACAATCGCCTCACGCCGCAGCACTTCGTTCTTGGCACCAATCCCCGCGAGGATCATGAGCAGACCGAAACCAAACGAAATAGCCGTCGAAAGCCCGAAGGCACGAAGGGTGGATTCGCCGTTTTCGATCTCGGGATCGAGGACCAGCTCGATCCAGGCATAGAGAAGGCAACTCCCCAGCGTCATGCCGATGAGGCACGCGAGGATGCCGAGAGTTTTAAGAACGATGCGGAAATTCATTCGGGAACGGTTGAAACGCTAGGGCGCGACCAGCTTGAGAAAGGCGCGTTTCGCTTTCGGCGTCACCAGCGCATAGAGACTGTCCTCGGCGCGAAGCTCATCCTCGGCCGTTGGAACCTGTCCACGGGCCCCGTGCAGAAGCGCCACGAGAACACAGTCACGGGGCCACTCGACATCCCTGACCTTTTTATCAACGACAGGAGAATCTTCGGTCACGTTTGATTCGATCAACTCGACTCCTTCCAGCTTCTGCAAAAGATGAAACCGGTCCGATGTGATGAACCGGGCGAGATCTTTCCACGTTGCCTCACGGGGACTCACCGCAGCGAGAATCCCCATTTTCACCCCGAACCCTGTCATTGCGTCGGCGTAGTCAGCCCGGTGAATCAGCGGCAGACAGTATTTCGTCCCCAGACTGTGGGCCTGGAGGCAGGTCATGACGTTATCCTCGTCCACTTCCGTCGCTGCGATGAAAAAGTCAGCCTCTCCGATCTGCTCCTCCTTCATCTCTGCAAGCGAGGTGGCATCCGCGTTGAGAATCGTCACGTTCTTGAGCTGATCGCTGAGTTCGCCGCAGCGTTCCCGGTCAGCTTCAATGATACGAATGCGGCAATTCCAGCTCTCGAGCGACTGCGCGAGCGAAAAGCCATATTCGCCACCCCCGAAGATGACGATGTTCGTTTTGTAGTCTTTCCCGGAACGATTCTGCAATTGCAGGACGGTATCGTGGAGCTTGGTGGGCTCCCCGAAAAGCGTCACGAGATCATCAGGCATCAGGATCTCCTCCGCCGAAGGGACGATCGATTGGTTCTCCCTCGTAATCGCTCCCACCCGAACCCGGGCGGGGAAGTCGAGCTCCATGAGCGATTTGCCGCAAAACTTACTTTTCTCCGAAACATAGACCCGCTGAATCTCAACGTAACCACGCGCGATTTCCTCGACCATCGACGACTTGGGGTTCCGCACGTGCTTGGCCAGTTCGATCGCGGCGAGGCGCTCGGAACTGAACAGGTAATCCATCCCGAAATGCTCTCCGTAGTCCATGAAAAGGCTCTCCCGCTGAATCCCCGGATGAACCCGGCAGATCGTTTTCGCAGCGCCGAGCTTCTTCGCGATCGAAGCGGAGACAATGTTGATATTGTTGTCGCTCGTCAGAGACATGAACAGATCACACTCCGCCACTCCCGCATCAATCAGGACGGTAATGGAAGTTCCGTCTGCAACGAGAACCCGTGCATCGATCCGGTTATTCAGATCACTCGCCACCTTTTCGTCAGCCTCGACGACGACAATGGAATGATTCTCAGAAGCGAGGCCGAGTGCAATGTGTGTGCCGATCTCGCCGGCGCCTACAATGATAATGTTCATATGGAACGGAGCTGCCCCGCAATGGAGAGGGGCGGGAATGCGGCTATCCTACCCTCGCAAAGGGATGGTTTCAATTCCCATCAGAGACCGGAATTGTAACGCCGCTTAGGACGGGCGCTCCCCCGCATTACGGGTTGTGATACGTTCCTCCATTTGATCGAATCCATCGTGCTGTCTCGCATAATCCGGATAATTTTCCGCCTCGCCCCCCGGCAAATAGCGCCAGTGCTTATACATCCAGAGCCAGGGCGCGGGATTCTCGCGAATATGGGGCTCGAAAATGTTCCAACACGCCTGGGCGATGGTCTGCTCGTTGTCATCGGGACCGAACTTGAGCGCCTCAAACCCGCGCAGGAGATAGGTTCCATCGGGTCGGGGAATACAAATTCCGGGGATCACAGTGAGCCCGGTTCGTTTCATCAATTCCGCATGGATCGCGGTGACACAGGTCTTTTTCCCAAAACAATCGATCAAGGTTGCCGCTTTCGAGGGCTTGATCGTGAGATCGGTAAGGAAAGCAGCGTGCCCTCCCCGCTTCAGATTCTTCAGTAAACGCATGATCGCCCCCCGCTGGGGAATCACCTCGTGCCCCGTCACCTCACGGTTCTTTTTGTAAACCTCGGTGAGACTCGGATTCTTAAAATTCTGCGCCACAATCGTGAATTTGTAGTCCCGAAAGCCCATCACCAGTGCGATCCACTCGAAGTTACTGTAATGCGGAGTCACCCAGATTGCGCCGGTTTCGCGGGCCTTTTCGACCGCCTCCGGGTCATCCATGACGAGCTCGCAGTAGGTCTCGTAATTGTCGTGGGTGAGTCGACGGCTCCAAAACTGATCGACCACCGTCTGAGCAAAGCTCCGGTAGGAATCCCGCGCAATTGTCCGGATCTCCGACTCGCTTTTTTCCTCCCCGAAAATCAGGGTGAGATTCTTGATCGCGGTGGTGCGCCCCCGTTTATCAGCGTGAAACGCGACGCTGCCCAGAGCGCGACTGAGAAAGTGCGCCCCCTTTCGCGGAAGCAGCGGAATCACGAAATAGAGGTAATTCAGCCCGAACCATTCGAGCCGATACCGGATTTTTTTCCAAACGGACATATCACGGGAAATAAGCGCGGTTTTCGCGGATTTGCCAGCGATCCCTTCCCGTGGCATTTTCCCCGCGTTCCCTCTTTACCCATGCATCATCAGACCTTCGTCTCGCTCTTCCGGAAAATTCTCTCCACCCCGACCGCGCCCTTTCACGAATACCACGTCGAAGCGGTCATCCTCGAATACCTCGCGGAGATGGAACATGTCACCGTCGAAAAGGATGACTTCGGCAACCTCATCGCTAAATACCAGAACGGACGCAAAAAGCCCCGGCTGGCCTTCGCAGCGCACATGGATCACCCCGGATGGGTCAAACACGCCGGAGAAGATGTCTTTCTGGGCGGCGTTCCCGAAGAGCGACTCAAAACCCATCCCGTCGAGTGGTTCGGTGACTTCGGGATGTGGAAGCTGAAACCCTTTGAGCTGAAAAAGGGCATCATCCATTCCCGCGTCTGCGACGACCTCGTCGGTTGCGCCGCGATGCTCGCGCTCTTTATGGAACTGGAAGCGCAAAACGCCGAGACGACCGTTTACGCGCTCTTCACCCGGGCCGAGGAAGTCGGCTTTATCGGCTCGATTGAGATGGCGAAAAAGTGGCCCCTGCCCGATGGCGTAGTCTTTGTCTCTCTCGAAACAAGCGCCCCGCGCGGAGGCGCTGAAATGGGCAACGGCCCTGCGATTCGAGTCGGAGATCGCATCAGCGTATTCAATGACGCCGTCACCGCCGAGCTCGTCGATGCCGGGACGGAAGAGAAGATCCCCTTCCAGCGGGCCCTCCTCGACGGCGGAGCCTGTGAAGCCACCGCGATGAACCTCTACGGCATCCCCGCCGCCGGCATTTCGGTGATTTTAGGTAACTACCACAACTGCCCACCGGAGAAAGGCATTGCCGAAGAATTCATCGCCCTCGACGACGCGAAAAATCTCGTCAAACTCATCACCGCAACCACCCTCCGCATGACCCAACGCAAAGCGAGTGATTCCTCAAAAGCACAGTTACGGAAGCGGCTCGAAAAGCGGGTCAGAGATCACCGGAAATACGAAAAAGCCGCGCGGAAGGGCTGGGGTATGTGATTCAACAGGGTCAAGCCGGCAACCTAACCCTGTCACATGGCCCGGCCACATCTCAGCACAGCCCCGGACCTTTTTCTTTTTCTTGATCCTGCTCTTAATCTCCCGGAAGGACGGGCACTCGCGTCTCCGACCTCAGCACGACATCTAAGAAATCCTCACGGATTCCTCTACCCACTGCCTGTACCCAAACCCTGTAGAGAAACTTCGTGAGAATTTCTCAACGCAGCCAACCCGCACAAAACGCCTCCCCAACACAGGTGAGGCAAACACTCCTGTTTGCCCGTCCAGCGGAGTCTCCGGCAAACAAGAGCGTTTGCATCACCTAAGTCTCGCCGAATCCTAATCTCGGCTCCGGTATTCCTCCCGATCAAAATCCTCAGGCAGTTCAAGCCGCCAGGCGTAGTCACCGTGATCTCTGTGATGCTTGAGGAGCCCTCCCTCATCGATCCCGTTGGAACCGATCGAGTAGAGCACGTAGGAATCCCCTTCTTTCCGGTAGGTCATTGGCTTCTCCGTGAACGGATCCAGTGGAATCGTTGTGTTGAGCGCTTCAAGATTCTCAGGGTAGCTGCCAGTCGCGATGCGGAACCGTTCAAGCGCCACGGCCAGTTTCGCCTGCTCCATCAGTATCTCAGATCGAAGAGAACGTTGACCGATCGTGTTGTAGGCAGGCAACATCGTCGTAGCCAATGCGTAACGAGTAGCTATGAAAGGATTCCGGCGTAGGTGACGCAGTTCAGCAACCAGCCCCGTCTCCCCATCGCAGTTGTAGGAGGCCTTCGAAAGATCATTTTCCAACTTATATTTTTGAATCAATTCCGACGCCAATCTCGCGTTATCATATTGATACCCCATTGGCGTTATCCCCAACCATTTATCCTGCTCAGCCAGTTCCTTCAAATTCAGCAATCGATTTACTGAAATTGCTCTTTCCATTCGCATTGCCCGGAAGAAATGCGCCCCATTCTCCGATTTTGGGATGAACTGCCCAAACCTCACCAATTGCGATTCTGACCAGAGCCGTTTTTGAAGTCCTTCCGCAATCAGATTGGCCGACTTTTCCCGCCAATCGATTCCCATGAGTAAAAATAACAACGATGGCTCGGCATAGAATTTCTCAGACACTTGCATGAGCGCTTCCAAATCATCTGCTGCCTGATCCACATCTCCCGTTTGCAGAGATGCACGGGAGCGCAAAAATAATAAATTTACGAGATCCTGAAGAACCGTGGCGCCGTCCAACCTGAAAAAAAACACTGCTTCATAATCGAGATCAAAATTGGCGCCCTCCCGGTGCGAAGCCCTGACCAAAGCATCCAACTCCTCCATCCCTGAGCAATGCGCCAGAATCATTTCCGCTGCTTCCATTTCGCTCAGCTCCGGGAAATGATCATTGAGCGGAGGCCGTTCAATAATCCGGACCTTTCTTTCACGACCGCCCAATTCGTAACCCGGTAGGTTCTTGATATCGAACCGGTCTAAAAATACCGCCGTCTCCGGATCATCCTCCGGAGCCTCGCGCGCTGTCCTGATGATCTCACGAATAACGGGTTCCTCCGCAAAGTTATCATCCGGATTCTCAATCAGCGCAGGAACATGATCCGCAATTTCGAGTGACTCCCCCTTCACTTCCAATTCCGCGACATGACGTTCAAAAGCCCGCCTTGCCGTAAAACCATAGATGGGCCACGCGCTGAGGAGCCCCGCCGGAATCATCCCTATCAAAACAAGAAGCCCAATCAGAAACTTCTTAACCGGGCTTTTGCGTTGAGCAGGCAGTATAGGTGGCGCAGCAACATCAGTCATTCCCGGGAATAATACCCCGATCCGAAGATGAGTGTCGACGGTAAAGAAATCCGACAGAGTATTGTCCGAATCCACCCGGACCGACGAATAGAAATTCTCACGAATTCCTCTACATCAGGCAAAGTGTAGAGAAACTTCGTGAGAATTTCTCCGCAGAGCCCAACAGCCTCCCGGGCCTGCAAACCTATTCCTCCAACCCCGCCGACAAATACCTCAACAACGAATGCTCCGACTCGGCACTGTCATGGCCATAATCCCAAACCATGACACCTCCGAGCCCGCGCTCTTTGGCGAGTCGGAGACGTAAATCACAGGCCTCCGGACCGACCGGCCAGTAACCGTGTTCGGACTCGGGTAACCCGGTCGCCTTCTCCCCGACCAGCTTTTTCCACGAAACCGCCCGTCGTTCCCCCGCTTTCTCTTTCGTATAAAAACCCACCCCGAGAATCAACTTCTCCGGCGGCACCCCCGCCTCCAGAAACCGATCAATCGACTCGACCAACCACGCCTCGTAGGGTGCCTCCGACCACGGCTGGTAACTCATCAGATTCACCTGATCAATAAAGGTCCAGCATTTCGCCGGAAGTGGCCGCGTATATCCGAGAGCCACCGTGAGAATCCGCCCCGATGCATGCAGCTTTTCTGAGAGGGCTTCCAGAAAGAGAACAAAGTCAGCGTGCTCCTGATCTCCTTGAGGAAACTCCCAATCAATATCAACGCCATCAAGGTCCTGAGCCTCAGAGAATGCCACCAAATCCGCCACAAAACGCGCGCGATTGGCCTCCGAACTGACCGCGTTGGCGAACAACTTCCCACGTCCCCAACCGCCGACGCAAAAGGTCACTTTAGTCCGTCCGTTCGCCTGAGCCTTTTTCCCGAAAGCGAGCAACTCCGGCGTGATCCCCGAAAAATCCACCGAACCATCGTCATGCGGCTTCGCCGAAAAAAGAACCAAATGCGTCGTCCCATAAACCGGCGGCACCGTGTCCGCCTTCACCCGGTAGTCAGGCAGATAAACAGAGAGCACAGGCGTAGCAGCAGGTTCATCAGCTGATACCGCCGCAAACAGAACAGAAATCAAAACGGGCAGAATCGTGGGCTTGAAGTTCATAGGAATGAGAAAAATACCGCCCGAGGCCGCGAATCAACGCTGATAAGAATTCAGGCCATCAGCAATCGCCCCGGCCCTTTTCCGCTTCTTGCAGCAAAGCCTCCACAAACCCTGATCAGCGAAAATCAGCACCCATGAGCGGTTCCCCTCACCGCAAAGCCTCAAGACTTTTCACCTTTGACAGCGCTCAGCGCGTCACATCACATGACCGCCCTCAGGAATGAACTCATCGTCAAAATAAAGACGATAGCGCTCCAGTCGTGATCGCAGTTTCAACTCACTCCCGAACGCATTCGACAAACTCATTGAATTCAAAGCACGTCGTTTCTCGCCCTGAGCGATCACCTGGCCGTCCTTCAACACCATGGCATGACTGATCGCCGGAATGATCTCTTCAACGTGGTGGGTCACCATCACGAGCGAACGGAAAGAACCTTTTTGGGTCAGCTCCTCGACAAAATTAAGAAAATGCTCACGCGCCACAGGATCCAGCCCCGCACAGGGTTCATCCAGAATCAGAAAATCCATCCGCTTTGCCATGAGCGCCCGCCCAATCAAAAGCCGCTGCCTCTCCCCTTGTGAAAACCAATACCAGGGATTGTCCCGCAAATGCGAGCAGTTTACCTTCTCGAGAATCTTCTCAGCCGCCTTGATTTCATTGGGATCCTCGGACTTCTGCCAGAGATTGACCTGAGCATGACGCCCCGCAATGATGACATCGAGAGCAGATTCGCCCGGATCGATCTCCTGAGCAATGCTGCTGCTGACAAAACCGATGCGCTTTTTCCAGTCATCCCAGCTCTGAGTCTTCGAATTTACGGCGTCCTCACGGCCCCGAATCTTCACCTCGCCGTCAGTCGGAGTGAGGTATCCCATCAGCACATTGAGTAACGAAGTCTTGCCCGAACCGTTTCCGCCTACGACGACCCAGTTTTCGCCCCGCTCGACTCTCCAGGAAATATCATCCAGGATTTTACGTCCGCTGCGTTGCACGGTGATGTTTTCCATCTCAAATACAGGAGCTGCCATAGCCACAACGCTAAGGGGACAGATCCGCTTTTTCAATGGAAATGCGCACCGCATATCTTCCCGGGATGCAAAGGCCGGGGACCATAGTAGCCATCTCACTCCGGGAAATGCTCAAAGCCCATCCGCCAAAGCCCATCCGCCACGAAGGTATCCTCCTTCCCCTGTAGAGGAATGAAACTCATTCCACCCCAAAGCCCATCAGCCGGGAAGCTATCCTCCTTCCCCCGTAGAGGAATGAAACTCATTCCACCTCAAAGCCCATCCGCCACGAAGGTATCCTCCTTCCCCCGTAGAGGAATGAAACTCATTCCACCCCAAAGCCCATCCGCCACAAGAACGAAGAACGAAGAACGAAGAACCAACAACCTCCCCTACTCCCTCCGATACACCCGCACAAAATCCACCAGCGCCCGCGACATCTCGCGCATTTCAGGGGAATCAGAAACATACGGCCCTTCAACCCGCCCGTCGCCCTGATTCGGATCCCAGGCATTCGGCTTAAACTCGAGAGTTAGAAACATCATCATATCGACCGGATCCGTCGGGATATTCTCCGTAAAAGTGTAGTAAACCTTGCCGTCGACCGAGCATTTCATCGACTCCTTAGACCACTCAATCCCATAAGTGTGGTAGTCCGAATCCGTCACATCGACAAACGAAGTCGAAGACGGCGTCCCCTTCTCACGCAGCTGGAGAGACTCCGATCCGCCGGTCTGTTTCCAGTGATTCGCGACGTTGAAGACCTTGTCCATGTAGGGATGCTTCCCCCGCGGAATCTCAATCATATCGACTTCAGTTCCATCCGCAGGATTCCCGTTGTAAGCGCGAGTCTCAGTAAAAAGCCAAAAGGCAAACCAGGTCGACCACCCCACGACCTGATCGGTGCGAACCCGCGCCGAAATGTAGAGAGGACCATCCTTCGGGCTCACGAATTTACCCGCCCATTTCGCATTGTTCGGCTCCGTGCTGTCCCACTCAGCGGGGTAACCGGTCAGCAAATACGCCGCTTCGACCCGTGGCCCGTGTTCGTTCTTCCTCGTTTTGTCGCACACGATCCGCATTACAAGCTGCCCCTCACCATTGAGCCAGTGATGCCCCGACCTGGCGCTGTACATGTGAGATGACTCCTCAGTCTTACCCGACCAGCGGATCCCTTTGGACTCATTTTTCTGAAACGACGGAGGATCGTAGCCCAGGAGCGGATACCACTTCTCCAACTCACCTTCCCCCGAAAATTCATCTGCCCAGTCGAGCACCCAATTCCCCTCGGGAAGCCACTCGGGCGTCGCGCCGGCGTTCACCTCGGGCTTTTCTGCGTCAGCCGACTCCTCGGCAAAGCCGACAAAAGCAGCAAAAAGCACCGAAAAAGCCGGAACCAATAATCCGGCGCGGCGACACATGCGAAAGGGGGTATTTCGTGACATCATAATATTTCTCTGTTGAGGGAGGGGGAGAACAAAACAGTCTCACCGCTTCATCCGATTGCAAACCGGTCAGGCCTCGAGCTTCAACCCGTCCCAGGCGAGATGCACATTCTCAGGAAGTCCGGGCTCGAGCTCGCGGTAGTCGACCCGACACGAAAAATGCGTCAGCCACGTTTTCTTAACACCGAGACGCTGAACCAGCTCGACCGACTCGGGAATCGAAAGATGTGTGTTGTGAGGCAGCGGTTGCAGTCCGTCGAGAATCAGCAAATCAATCCCCTCAATCAACGCCTCCGCCTCAGCGCTCAGCTCTTTGGCATCGGGAATGTAGGCAAAAATCCGCTGACCCGACCGCGAGAAGAGAAACCCGACCGTTTCGACCTTTCCATGCCTCACCGGAAGCGGCGTCAGCTCGAGATCGCCGACCTGGAAGGGACCGGCGATCACCTCCGGTACCACCTTTAAATAGCCGCGATAGCCATTCTCCCCGTCAAAAACATAGGAGAACGCCGCCTTGAGCCGACCGAGACAGGACTCCGTCGCATGAATCTGAAGCGCCTCCTCTTCATAAACCGTGAAGCGCCGCAAATCGTCAAATCCCATGATGTGATCGGTATGCTCGTGCGTAAACACGACCGCATCGAGATGATCGATTCCCTCCCGCAAACACTGCTGACGAAAGTCCGGCCCCGTATCGACGAGCAATTTTGTCTCCCCCGTCTCCACATAGATCGACGAGCGGAGACGCTTGTTTTTCGGATCATCCGACGTGCAAACATCGCAATGACACCCAATCACCGGCACCCCTATCGATGTGCTCGTTCCTAAAAAAGTGATTTTAGTGTTTTTGAACATTGCTAATTTGAACAGTTATGAGAAAGTAATGAAAATATCTCTCACCTAATGCTCTCGGTACTGAAAATCAAGAATCTCGCGCTGGTGGATGATTTGACCTGGGAACTGGGTTCCGGCCTCATCGGGGTCACCGGAACAACCGGAGCCGGCAAATCGATGATCGTCGGCGCGCTCAAACTCATCCTCGGCGAACGCGCTAATCACGACCTTCTCCGAACCGATGAAAGCAGCTGCAGCGTCGAAGCCATCTTCGAACTCTCCGGCAACCTCGATCAGGTCAATGCTCTCCTCGCCGACTCGGGACTCGAATCCTGCGAAGGCAATTCCCTCGTCGTGAAGCGCGTCTTCGGGAGCGGGAACAAACAATTCGTGAATTGCTCCCCCTGCACCCTCTCCGTCCTAAAATCTCTTGGCGGGCTCCTCGTCGATCTCCACGGACCGCACGAACATCAGTCCCTCCTCTCTCAGGAAAGACAGCTCGCAATGCTCGACGCCTACGCCAGGGCCGCCACCGAATACGACACCTACCGGAAAAACTACCGCGCCTGGCACACCGCCACAAGCGCCCTCGCCGAGTTCGAAAACACGCGCCAGGTCAGCGATCAGGAAATCGATCTCCTTCGCTTTCAAGTCGAGGAAATCTCAAGCGCCTCCCTCGACCGCGAGGAAATCGCCGACCTCGAACAACGCTACCGGCAGAGCCTCAACAGCAGTCGCCTCGTCGAGAACTCCAATCAGAGCGTCGATCTCATCAGCGCCGCCGTAGCCAACCTTACCAACGCCCAGCGCTGCATCCGCGAACTTGAGAAGTTTGATCCCGCCATCAGCGAACGCGTCTCCGGATTCGAATCCGCACGCGTCGAGATTGAAGAACTCGAAAGCACCCTCCGCGACTACCGCGACGAGCTCGACATCGACCCCGCCGAAATGGCCCAGATCGAAAGACGCATCGACGAAGTCGAAACCCTGAAGCGGAAATACGGCCAAACCGTCGAAGACGTCATTGCCTACGAAGTCAAAGCCCGCAAACGCCTCAACTCCGTCGACGGCCGCGAAGCGGAGATGGAACGCCTCCTCGCCGACATCCAATCCACCGAAAAATCGCTCCGGACAGCCGCGAAGCGCCTCTCCAAAAAGCGCGAAAAAGCCGCCCCCGCTCTTGCGAGGGAGATCGCCGCCCACCTCAGTGATCTCGGCTTCAACCAATCCGTCTTTGAAATCCAGTTCGAAGAACTCGACGAATACGGCCCGCGCGGAAACGAAGCCGTCGACTTCCTCTTCGGCCCCAATCCTGGCGAACCACTCAAACCGCTTCGCGTCATCGCCTCGAGCGGGGAGATGTCCCGCGTCATGCTCGCGGTGAAGAGCGCCCTCGCCGATCAGGATCAAATCCCCCTCATGGTCTTCGACGAAATCGACGCCAACGTCGGAGGCGAGATCGCCGGAGCCGTCGGCAAGAAAATGGCCTACCTCGGCGAACGCCACCAGGTCGTCGCGATCACCCACATGCCCCAGGTCGCCTCCCTCGCACACAAGCACTTTCTCGTCACCAAAGTGGTCAAGAATCAAATGACCAATTCCACCCTCGAACCCATCAGCGGCGAGAAGCGAAGAAAAGAGCTAGCACGCATGTTAGGTGGAGTCGGACCCGAGACTCTCGCCCTCGCGACAAGAATGATCGCGATGGCATAAACCGAAAAGCACCCCACTCTTTACCTACATCTATCTGTAAGCCATGAAACAACAGGGAGCACGCGCTCCCGGCCTTCATGAATTGCCTGCTCCCTGACTGAGGAGAGAAGCTCAGTCAAGACTCCGGCCGGATAGCTGAAACAACGACCGCCAATCATCTTGAGCCGTCATGAATCCCTGTAGAAAAAGCGGGAAACGCTGGATCATGTACTTTTTTAATGCCAGTCTATTTCCTGTAACAGGCGGGGGTTCCTTAACAATGAACAGACGACCCTCCAGAATAAAACTGTTCTCCCAAGAAAATGTTATCACGCTTCGATCGTCTAGTGAAGAAATCTGTCGCATTGGGAAACAGTTTCCCGATAATGCCGATCGATGAGATACGCTTATCCGTTGAGTTCGCCGAGTTGCCGAATCAGTCAAAGGTGATAGGTCGCCTGATCCGTGAACTGTTCGATCACGATAATATGCACGTGCGCCGGATTGCCGTGAACGCTTGTCGCCGATCTAAACATTTCGACGAGCCAGGCTTGCGAGACGCTTTGCTGTTGCGGCTCTCTGATGAAGAAGCATGGGTGCGATATGATGCAGCATGGGCAATTGGGGACGCAGGATACGATGACGACGAAATTCGAAGTGCTCTCAAGGCAGCCGCAGGTGATTTGACATTGCCCGAAGACGAGGAACGCCGTGCTAAGAACCCAAGCAACGCTGACCTTTCGGCGAAAGAGCGCGCCCTCGAAGTCCTCAACAAACTTGGGGGCTAATCGGGTAGGAGCAGGGATTGAACCTGCTCCCCCCACACCACCCGGCATGCGGGTTTGACGGCGTTTGTTCCTCACTTGCCGCTGCGCGGTGCCTCACGGCATCTATCTCCAGAATGATCAGGGACAGGTTAATTATTGAATTATGTTCTTGTGAACAGTTGATTGTGCGTGCATGGTGTATACATGAGGCAATCACGCATCCGGGGAGAGGGGAAAAGTTACTACCACTGCCTCTCCCGCGTCGTGGACTGCCAATATGTGTTTAAGGATGAAGAGAAAGAGCACTTTGTCTCCTTGATGCGAAAGCTCGAGGCCTTTCACGGAATGCGTGTGGTCACCTACTGCATCATGTCCAATCACTTTCATATTCTGGTTGAGGAACCTGATCGCGAGGTAACTCAAACACTGGATGCAGAGACGATTCTGAAGCGGATCGGATTTCTCTACGACGCAACTACCGTAAAAACCGTTCGGGACGAATTGAAAAGGGCCCGCGATGCCGCCGGCGGGAAGCGGGAAGAGAAAATCCTCGAGCCTTACCGCTGCCGAATGGGGGATTTGTCGGAGAATAATCGGGGACAGGTTAATTATTGAAAATTGTTCTTGTGAACAGTTGTTTGTGCATGCATGATGTCCACATGAGGCAATCACGCATCCGGGGAGAGGGGAAAAGTTACTACCACTGCCTCTCCCGC
>JAYWLB010000059.1:0-526 GCA_035967665.1 Verrucomicrobiales bacterium BCK34 | reverse complement strand
GACCGTTGTTGGTCGAGTGTTTTGCGCAAATCCCCACCTGGTTTGGCTGCTATGCGGCTGGGCGTGGATCGATTCGTATGGAACGCGGCGGCTCGACGGGGACGTCTCGCCCCACCTCCTTTCAAACGTGTTCTCAAACGTGTTTCTATGGTTGCACGGGAATGAATCAGACCCTGTTCGATTTCGTGCAAGATGGGTAGGGCGAATCGTCCCTTATGAGCCGCGTGGTCCTCTGGCTTGGCCGAAATCACCCCCTGGTTTCGCAGCGAAGCGGCAGGGCGCGCATCGTATCGGACTGCGGCGGCTCGACGGGGACGTCTCTCCCCACCTCCTCTCAAACGTGTTTCTATGGTTGCACGGGAATGAATCAGGCCCCGTTCGATTTCGTGTAAGACGGGTAGGGCGAATCGTCCCTGATGAGCCGCGTGGTCCTCTGGTTTGTCGAAATCACCCTCCGGTTTCGCAGCGAAGCGGCAGGGCACGGATTGCATCGTATCGGACCACGGCGGCTCGACGGGGACGTCTC
>JAYWLB010000058.1:0-5523 GCA_035967665.1 Verrucomicrobiales bacterium BCK34 | reverse complement strand
AATCGGGTAGGAGCGAGGATTGAACTCGCTCCCCCCACACCACCCGGCATGCGGGTCCGCACCGGGCGGTTCCCATCAGTCATGGATTCTCCTTCCGACCCTTCGGGCCGTCAGGATACCGAATGCTGACCCACTGGTCTGCGATCGATGGGACACCTTGTTGATCGAGCCATTCATTGCTCATCGCGATCCGGACTTTTGAGTTTTGACTCATCCGCCACGGACCTTTCCGACTCCTACTTGCGAGGTGGACCGTCTCACGGTTGATCCCGAGTCGTAACAGATTTCGTCGTCGGGCGCGTGGTCGTCCCCATTGTTTCCAATAGTAGAGTCTCACTCGCCTCCGCAACCATCCATCCAACTCGCGGGCTTCCGCGTAGGTGATCCCAAGCGTGTAGTAGTTCATCGCTCCGCGCACGAAGAGCTGGAGTTCTTCCATCACTTGGCTCGGCGACACGCCGCGCGTCCGTTTGGTGATTTCCCGCAGTCGTGCATGGAACCGCTTCTTTGATTTTGTTGACCACTTGATTCGGTTCTTCACAATCGTGAAGCCGAGGAAGGTGGATTCGCAAAGCTCGCAGACGCGGCTCTTGGTTTGATTCACTATCAGTTTCAGGCGTCGCTCGATGAACCGAGTGATACTTTCCAGCACTCTTGTCGCGGCACGTGGGCTGCGGCAGAGGATGATGAAGTCATCGGCGTATCGAGCGAAGGAGTGCCCGCGCTTTTCCAACTCTTGATCAAGATCGTCGAGCAAGATATTCGCCAGAAGCGGGCTCAAAGGCCCGCCCTGTGGCACTCCGCTGCAAGTAGGTTCATATTTCCCATTGGGCAATACAACTCCCGCGTGCAGATATTTTCCGACCAACGACAGAACGCGCCTGTCTTTGATCCGGCGTCTCAGTCGAGCCATCAACACGTCATGATTGACGGTATCAAAGAACGACTTCAGATCGCAATCGACCACCCATTTCCTGCCACGTCGTCCGAATCGTGACTTCTGCTTCACAGATTGGATCGCGTCGTGGGCGCTGCGCGCCGGACGAAACCCGTGACTGCTTTCGCTGAACGTCGGATCGTAGATTGGTGTTAGGATTTGAGCAATCGCCTGTTGGATGACTCGATCCAGCACCGTCGGGATTCCGAGCGGGCGTTTCGTGCCATCCGTTTTCGGGATTTCCACTCGTCGAACTGGTGAAGGGCAGTAGCTGCCACTCCTTAGTTTTCCAAGTATCGTGTCCCAATGTTTGGCAAGAAAATCACGGAACTCCGAGATCTTCATGCCGTCGATTCCAGCTGCTCCACCATTCTGCTTCACTCGTTTCCAAGCGGCATTCAGGTTGTCGCGGTCCAGAACCTTTTCCAGTAGGTCATCACATGAACTCGCTTTCTCAGCCTGACTAACATCACCTGTTTCGACTCCACATCGCTGCTTCGTTGTCGTGGCGGTTGGATCAGGTTGGTTCATCTGATTGGGTTCGGTCCTTCGCTTCGTAGAGGGTTCCGGTATCGTTGTTTAATAGGGCGATCTTTCAGCCCCCGGCTCTGCGTCACTACTATGACCTCGGCTGACTTCTCGCCCGTAAGCGGGCGAGATCTCCCCAGATAAGAACTGAAACCTCCACCACCCAACTGCCCCATTTACCTCCGGAACTGAATGAAGGAATTTCGCTGTGTTGTGCCAGCTCGTTCCATTCCGTCGGCCTCGTATGAGGTTTTTGTTCATCAGCTGATGGTTTTCCCATAGCCTGCCTCCCCACAAACGGTCGCCCGATTGCAGTTGGCCTCTGGTAGTTCTTTTCATCTTTTCGATGTTCATTCTATAAACAGGGGACTTGAACCCCTTTTGGTTTCAGCCCATGCTGGGCGTACACAAGTCGTCGCTCTCAACACCTGCCCCGCCGCGAGTCCAGTCTGCTATGACCGTTCAACCTTCAACCCAGAATCGAAGCCTCGCCCTCGGGCAGGTGTGAGAGGACTCAGACGTTCGCGAGAGAAATGAATCTTGATCAGAAAGAATTCCTCGATGTCTTGCGGACTGTTTCTCCCGACCTGATTTTACATTCATCCCTTCCTGCCGGATACACCGATTGGATGGAGCGTCGCAAACTTCCACCGGACCTATCGAAGTTCCTTCAAGACACAGCGTTGGCCTCTGAGGTAGAGGTGGGCCCAGTAGTCTTTCACGATAGCCGCCGAATTCGGGCTTGGGACACTGACTTCCCAAACTTCATAGACCGGGGATTCATATCTGTAGCATCGGTCCTCGACGGAGATTTTGTTGTGATCGATTTTCAGGACGAGGGCACGACCGGCATAATCACGCATGATGGAGAGTATTGGGAAGAGAGCACAGACCTTCGTTCGATGTTTACTCCGGTCGCGGATTCGATCGGCGGTTTTGCGAGCGTCGCTCTTGAGCAGGGCTGACGTCACTCCTGACAAACCACCAAGCGCGAATCGGGTAGGAACGGGGATTGAACCCGCTCCCCCCACACCACCGGCCATACGGGTCCGTAGCACGGCGGTTCCGGTCGTCTGGCTACCCACGAATGGATAGTGAACGATGGTCACCTCTCCTTTCGGAACAGCGACCACGCATAGTCTCTCTTTCTCTGCCTGCCAATCCATCCCCATATTTGGCTCCCCCTGTCGGGTTCATCGCCATGGAGGAATCAACAGGTCGGGCTATCGATCCGGTTCGGTCCTTCCTGAGTTGTGCTTGCGAGTTTCGTTGTTTAAACGGGAGTCTTTCATCCCCTCGATTCATTATCTCAGTACTATGACCTCTGCTGACTTCTCGATCATCACCCAACGCATTACTGCGCACGGCGCTGTCGTTTTCACGACCGCGTGCAATCGAGATCTCCCCAGGTAAGAACGCAGTCCTCCTCCGCACAACCGCTGCATTTACCTCCACGGCCAAACCACAGGGCTTCGCTGTGTTGTGCCAGCTCACCCCGCCGCGTCGGCCTCGTATGCAGTTTTTGTTCATCGGCTCACGGATTTCGCCTAGCCTTCCTTCCCACGGACTGGGCGTCCCCGTCGCCCGCCCTTCCGCAGTTGGCTTCAGCTGGTGTTTTTCTTTCATGGTTTTATTCACAGGGGACTTGAACCCCTTTAGGACTGCGCCCATGCTAGGCACACACAAGTCGGCGCACTCAACTCGATACTCGCTGGGAGTCGGTTGACTTTCGTGGTTCGGTTTCTTACTCTGCTCTTGTGGCCGCGCTCTCAGTATCGAGCGAGTGGCCTCAAACGTTGTGCCGGAAAATGACTGATACTTGGCCATTCGACCAACCGCGGAATTGCGCTACGGTCACCACGAAATTTGTGATCGAAAACAATCGTCCGGTTACCTTTGTCTCCCATGACGAGGATGATCACGGTTGGCAATTCCATTCAGACGACGAAGCAACGATGGATGACGCGATGTTGGTTTCACTTGAAAGCATCGTTGCACTCGACCGAAGTCTTCTGGACGTGGCCGACCTTCAACCGGGATGGATTGCCTCACGATCGTCAGCCAATGCGGAATGGATCCGGCGAGAGAATATCGAGACTGACGCGGAGACCTAACAAGGGCACAATCGGGTAGGAGCAGGGATTGAACCTCCTCCCCCCACACCACCCGGCATGCGGGTTTGACTGCGGTCGCTCCTCCCTTGCCACTTCATGGTGCTTATCGGCATCTATCTCCTGCGTCGATTGCACCGGACGGTTCCCATCAGTCATGGATTCTCCAAACGACCCTTCGAATCACTGGGGACAGGTTATCTATTCAGAGCTGCAGCCTTTTAAATCATATCTCTCATACTTCGAAGAGAGATCTATAAGTATCAGATCGAACTATTAACCTGTCCCTGCGAGATCCTGTCCCTGCGAGATCCTCGAATCGGATTATATGAAGGACTCGTCGACGCGAACTCATTGACCTTCTTCGGAGGAGATGTCGAAGCAATCGCGGCGAAGCTTCATAAATCAGGATTCGAGCTCAAACAAGGCTCGGAAACTGAGGAAGACGGCACCATTGGGGCCAAAGCTGTCGATCCAGACGGGAATCTAATCTACTTTAACACGTGAACTAACTCGGCCATATCAAGTCAGCGATGGCAACCCCTACCACGCCAGCACTTGTTTGACTTCCGCCGTCCGGTTCCGTATTCTCCATTAGAGGCCGCGCCCCCGGTAGGGTTGCCATGCCTCGACGATAGGCTCAAAAAAATGATCGTTGCACTGCTGTTTCTCTACTTCGGTGTGCCTGTCATCCTCGCGTTGATTATTGCAGCAATTTTACACGCACCGTTCAGTGCTCTTCGAGACCATCCTGCCAAGTTTCGCAGATATGTGTGGATTCGTGTGGCTTTGGCACTTCTCGGCCCAATAGCGATGCTGATCTTCAAACTGATCGGTGGCTACGACAATGTGCTTTCGAGCGAGTTCTCGCCAATCGGGACCGACGAGCGGGGAGTAGTCGTATACGTCGTTTCTCACTCGATCATCGCCTTCACAATCGTTTCGCTATTCGAACTGATTCACACCGCCGGGAATTATGAGCCCCCCATCCCAGAGAACGACCGGACCGAATCGGGTAGGAGCAGGGATTGAACCCGCTCCCCCCACACCACCCGGGAATCGCTGGGGACAAATCGCTGGGGACAGGTTATCTATTCAGAGCGGCTGCCTTTTTAATCATATTCATCATACTTCGAAGAGAGATCTAAAAGTATCAAATCGCACAGTTAACCTGTCCCTGCGAGATCCCGCGAAGTTTTTATCCCTGCGAGATCCCTGCTTGATCAAGACGGATATCGAAACTCCTATAGCGCTGCGAGTTTATTGACCTCCTTGATTTGAACCCGTCAATTCCCGGGGACACGTTGTCTATCGGCTGTATAAATCCCCTGCCCCAACGTAATATCGGCCCCTCATGTTAATCGGCCGACACCTCGTCGAATCAGCAGGGATATACGCATCCATCTCAAATAAAACCTTGCTAAATCAGAGGCTGCAGGAGAATCTCGAACATGAATACCTCAGGTAATATCACTTCTTGAGGTGATACTAATAGATACTGTTCGGCTCAGAAAACATGACTAGCGAAGCATCCGTTCGATCAACGATTCTGAGTTGGGAGCGTCTGCGGGTTGCCTTCAACATCGTCCTGCTTATTGAAGGCCTGTTCCTTTCCATTGATCTGATTGATTACTTCGGTGGCTTTGTTCCGTGGGCGTTCTGGATAGTTGTGTTCGGGCTGACTGCGAACGCTTGGTTTTCGTTCGGTGTCTTAGCGGAGATCTATTGGATCACTTTTCGCAAGAGTGGATTCGGAGCCGGACGATATTGGCTTTTCGGGCTCTTCCTCCTTGGTGGGATGCTCGTGGTTCTATATCTTGCGATGATGACTGGCCTTTCTTCGGGCCAGATCTTCAAGACGTGAGCGCCAACTCACAGAACACCAAAGCCGAATCGGGTAGGAACGGGGATTGAACCCGCTCCCCCCACACCACCCGGCATGCGGGT
>JAYWLB010000057.1:0-324 GCA_035967665.1 Verrucomicrobiales bacterium BCK34 | reverse complement strand
AGGGAGGCCCCCTTCCGCCCCCCCACAACCCCCGGCTCAGCGTGCCAGGCGTCCGTGCCTGAAAGGCTGGGCAGGACCCGTCCCACCACCCCGCGCTCGTCCACCAGGGGCATGTGCCAGTACTGCCGCCGGGCGTGGTAGTGCCCAACCTGCCACTCCGTCCACGCGGCCCGGGACCAGGCCTCCCGCTGCTCGTGGGCCATGATCAGGCCCAGGTCCCGGGGCTTTTCCCGGTGCCCGTGGGTCCAGCCCAGAAGCACCCCCCGCCAGAAGTAGTACTTGCGGGGCTTGGGCTCGTTGTCCACCCGCATGCCCTGGGTACGG
>JAYWLB010000056.1:0-344 GCA_035967665.1 Verrucomicrobiales bacterium BCK34 | reverse complement strand
CCGTACTTGGCCTGAAGGAGCTTACGGGCCAAGTCCGAAAGGCGCGCGAGAGTTTCCGCCGCCTCCTCGTACTTTGCGAAGGTGTGCCCCTCAAACATGGTCCCTCCCTTCTTTCAAAGCGGCGGCTTTCCACACCCCAGGAGCTTTGACCACGCCTATTCCAAAAGGGGGGAATCTACCGCTCAACTTGCTCGCTAGCTCATCGTAGACCCTACGAACCCCCTCTGGTTCCAGCACCGCTAGGAACAGAGAAACCGAACCCGCCATGACGTGGACAATCCCACCGCGCACCCGCACATAATCGAGAACCGAAACGGTCACCAGAAGGACATCCCCATCCTCCA
>JAYWLB010000055.1:0-467 GCA_035967665.1 Verrucomicrobiales bacterium BCK34 | reverse complement strand
CGGGCGGGGGCCACCTCGAGGCGGTCCTCCGCCAAAAGCACCGCCCTAGGAAAGGTTTCCGCCAGCGTGGCCCCCGCCATCAGAACACCTCCACCAGGTAGAAGGCGATCTCCGCTCCCTCAGGCAACGCCGTGGCCCCCTCGGGTAAGCGGGGCCCCTTGTACTGGGCCACCACCACCCGGCTCCCGGGCCCCAGGGAGACCGTGACCCGGTTCGCGGGCACCGGCACCCCCAAAAGGCCCGTGAGCAGGCGGGCCAGGTCCTCGTGCCCGATGGCCGAGGCGAAGCCCCGGGAGAGCACCGCCCGGACCCCCTCGAGGGACAGCGCCCTCCAGCGGAATGCGCCCTCGGGGTGGGAGACCATGTTCAGGCTCAGGGCGTTCAGCAACCACACGGGCTCGCTGCCACTTACGCCTGTGGGGGCGTTTAAGGTCCTCAGAAAGCGGCCAATGGCCTCCTGTACCTCA
>JAYWLB010000054.1:0-141749 GCA_035967665.1 Verrucomicrobiales bacterium BCK34 | reverse complement strand
ACCCCTTTTGGTTTCAGCCCATGCTGGGCGTACACAAGACGAGGATCCCAAGCCCGATAACGCCCCGAGTTGATTGACTTCTGTGACTCAAATCTTTACCCTGCATTCGAGATCACGCTCCCATATCGGGCTGGAATCTCTTGAACGTTGTGCCAAGAATATGATCAGACTCTCCGCCGGTTCTTGGGTTCGTTTCATCCGCATTTCGCAGTTGTTTACTATCCCGGCAGTAATCTATCTGTTCTGGCGACCGTCCTGGACACTGGACCCACTTGCCGTCGTGCTCGCATATGCATTTATCATTGTCGTCGGACTTTCAGGCGCGATCATCGCGATAGGAAAAAGGCTGGGTTGGATTGAACTTCAGTGGGATGAGGATTCAAAAAGGAGCCTGCTTTATAAAATGGAAAGGTTCGCCGATAGTATGAATCCAAGGAAGTGAGCAGGGTTCGCGAAACGGCACAACAAGCCGGAGATGGACAAGCCCGATCTCGCTGCGAGTTGATTGACTTCCCCAATTCGAATCATTATCCTGCAATACAGGGCGCGCTCCCGGATCGGGCTGAGATTCCTCAAACGTTGAGGCAAGAAAATGAAATCAAGTCGTTCCGTGTCATATGGGGGCAGTCAAAAATTATTGAATACTGATATCATTGAGGCAACGGGCAGAGCAGGCGGCGCGGGGATAGATGACTTATCCGCGGAGCGAAAGCGTGCAAAGGAATGATTGCCCCCACCGCTGGAGGTCGACAGCTCGTTGATTCGGCGGTCTGTTTTCAACCGGGGTTATCTTCTCCTCAGGCAACTCTTCCATAGTGGCAATCTCGCTCCGAGAGATTTGGCAGAGCATCGGGAAGGCGGAAAAATGAAAACGGTTTCTAAAAGAGGGCTCTCGAATGCAAACCGGGGTATCAGTGTCACCAGCGGTGCCAACCGAATCATGGTCTCATAGCGCAGCCAGAAACTCCGGAGCTTTCCCGAACTTCGCTTCGAACTCACGAATCGTCGGCTCGATGCGAACTTTCCATTTGGCCTCGTGATTGAGGGCAATCGCGGAGAGTTCGTGGTTGAGAAACGGGTTTCGAAAACGGTCGAGGGTGTCACGGGCGAAAGATTCCGGATTCTCGCAGCGGTCTTCAATCGCAGGGACAATTTCCTCGAAGAGAACCTTTTCGAGCCACGATCCAATTGCCGGATCTTCGATTGCTTCGCGGACCGTTTTTATGTCAGTCCTTCTGGCTTTTGCGACGAGAGCGGAATGCGCCCCGTTGAGGATCCTCACTTTACGGAGCGTGTAGGGGCGAATATCACCGCTCGTGACCACGGCGGGATGTCCGGAGAACGGAAACGCCGGGTCAGAGGTTTGCACGCCCCAGAAGGCGAAAGGTTCGGCGCTGATGAGCAGCGGGTCCTCCTTGAGAAGGGGATGCTGATCCGGTCTTCCGGGAACGATGCGATCGACCAGTGAGTTTACCCAGCGGCATTCAACCTCGAGCCAGTCGGTCAGGTCCGTGTCGAGGCCCCAGTAGGCCGCCTGTTCGAGGACGAGGTCGCGGAGACGGTCCGCATTGGATTCGACCAATTCGCAGGGGAGAATCCAAAGGCTGTTGCCGCCCGCTTCGAAGTGATGGCGAAGCACAGTGAGCAGTTTAGCGGGGAAGGAAAATGGCGGACTCAGTTCTTCCGATTGATCCCGTTCGTCGAGGGCGAGCCCGGCTTCGGTCGTGTTCGATAGAATCGTGGTCAGCTTTTGCGAGGCTGCGATTTCGAGAATCTCCTCCCATTGCGTTCCGGCGTAGAGTGCCTTTTTGATGGCGGTGACCGACTGCGTTTCGTCGATGACCGCCCCGTCACGAATTCCCTGAATCGCGACGTGATAATTTCCTTTGGCGCGGTTCAGTGCTTCGGCCCGTTCGGTTCCGGTTGACTGGACGACGATGACATCGAGTGGCGAGGCGAGTTCTCCGGCAAAGAGATCGGCGAATCCCCGTAGAAAGTTTCCCGCGCCGAACTGTAGTATCATGATTCCAGCTCAGGCATTCCGAGCTCTTTGCGAACCTGATTCTGATTTTCAAGCGCCGTTTCGAGTGTCGGAGCAGTGAAGGTGAGGTGGCCCATTTTACGACCGCGTCGGGCTTCGTGTTTTCCGTAAAGGTGAAGCGAGGCGCCCCGGTGCCCGAGGATGGTGCCCCAGTCGGGATCGTTATTGTTCTCCACCCAGACATCGCCGAGTAGATTGAGCATCACGGTGGGGGAATGCAGGCGTGTCGAGCCGATCGGGAGTCCGGTGATGGCGCGGAGTTGTTGCTCAAACTGCGAGACTTCGCAGGCGTTGATGGTGTGGTGCCCCGAGTTGTGGGGGCGGGGTGCCATCTCATTGACGATGAGGCGTCCGTTCTTCGAGACGAAGAATTCCACTGCGAGAATGCCGACGTAGTCGAGTGCTTCGGCGATGCCGAGGGCGATTTTTTCGGCGCTGGCGATCAGCCCGGTATCGAGTTGTGCCGGAACGATGGAGACGTCGAGAATGTGATCGCGATGGATGTTTTCCGCAGCGTCGTAAGAGGCGGTGCCTCCGGCCTGATCCCGCACGACGAGGACGGAAAGCTCAGCCGCGAGATCAATCTTCTCCTCGAGAACGGCGCGCGGGGCATCGAACTGGTTCCAAATCGCAGCGGCGTCCCCGTCACGGGTCACGGAGAGCTGGCCTTTGCCGTCATAGCCGAACTCGGCCGTCTTCAGGATGCCGCCGTTTTCACCCAGCTTCGTGAGCGCTTCGGCGAGTGTTTCTGTGGAATCGACCACCGAGAAGGCGGCACAGGGGAATTGGTGTTCAGAAAGGAAAAGCTTCTCCCGTTCGCGGTGTTGGCAGGTCGTGATGGCTTTCACGCCGGGCATCAGCGGGATCTTCGCAGCGACCGTTTCGAGTAGCTCACGGGGAATGTTTTCAAATTCGACCGTGGCGACGTCCGCTTCTTTGAGGAAGGTCTCAAGCGCTGCCGGTGAATCAAAAGGTTCTTCGATGACGAGGTCGGCCATTCCGGCAGGGCCATTGTCGGGAGCACCTATCCAGCTGATGACGCGATAGCCCATGCGCCTCGCTTCCATTGTCAGCATGCGGCCAAGCTGCCCGCCGCCGAGGACGCCGATGGTAGCCGGAGGTCTGAGGAAATCGCTCATCCGGAGAATCAGTTTTCGAGGGCGGGGAGTTCGGACGCCTCGACTTTAGCGCGAAGTGACTCGCGATAGGCGCTCAGTTTTTCCGAAGTGGCTTCGCATTCATTGGCGAGAAGTGAGACCGCGAAGAGACCGGCGTTGGTTGATCCGGCTTCGCCGATCGCAAAGGTGGCGGTGGGAATGCCGGCGGGCATCTGGACGATGGAAAGCAGTGAGTCAACCCCGTTGAGAACGCGTGATTTCACCGGCACTGCGAGGACGGGAATCGTCGTCAATGCAGAAGCCATTCCGGGAAGGTGAGCAGCACCACCGGCTCCGGCGATGATGCATTTCAGTCCGCGCTCTTTGGCGCTTTTGGAATAATCGAAGAGAAGCTCAGGGGTGCGGTGAGCGCTAACGACTTTGGTTTCAAAAGGAATTCCAAAATCACGCAGGACCTCGGCTGCCTTGCAGAGCGTCGGCCAGTCGGAGGTGCTTCCCATGATGATACCGACGAGCGGTGCTTCCGTGTTGGTTGAATCGGACATTCTCTTAAACTGGCGACCTTCCGCACGCGAGCAAGAGAATTTCCCGCCGATGGGCGATTATTCCTCTCTCGTTCCGTTCAGGTAAACTTTGCGATTGGTCGTTGAACCATCGGCCCAGCGAAACTGGATCTGAGCAGGTCCTTTCGGCTTCGCCGGTGCTCCGAAGAACAGTTCCTGCGAAGACTGGCTGCGATAGCCGCCCCCGGCGTAGTATTCCGCCGTCTGGGTGGGGAAGTCCGGAATGGTCACGGTGACGCGGACTCCTGCGGGATGCTTTCCGGGGGTATCGATGACCACGCTGAGTGGCTGAGTGCCTGCGGGGTCCGCCTGATTGATAAAGGTGGCGGGATCAGAATCGTTCAGCGCGGCAATAAAGTCGACGCGATGATCCCGATTCAAATCGGTCGTGATGAGGCCTCTCCCCGCTCCGTAGGCAAGAAGTCCGCTCTTTCGTGCCTCCACGGCGAGGAACGGGGCTTCCGGTTTTCCGGTGCCCAGAAGCAGCTGGGAAACGCCTGCAGTGTTCGGTTCCGGTTTCAAAATAGTGGCTGAGGAACGGTTTTGAAGCAGGTAGGCGTCGGTGAATCCGTCGTAATTGACATCGGTCAGGGCAATGCCGTAGCTCTGCGATACTTGAGCGATGCGGGGGAGGGGGGAAAAAGTGAATACTCCGGTCCCGTCATTGATGAGGATTCCCGATTCGCGGGTGTTCAATGTCCATGACTTCGCTTCTCTCAGTTTTTTCTCAGAGAAAATCCCGGGCAACAAGTCGACGAACTCGCGGGAGGATTTCGCTTTTTCGGCAGTGGCGGGATCCAGTTCCGCGAAATCAATCCAGCCGCGGAGGGGGAGCATCTCTCCTTTCTCACTCAGCATTTCAACGGTGATGTCATTGCCGAAAAGGAGATCGCCGTCAAGGAACTCACCCCGGTAGAGGCTCGTTTCTTCGCTATTGAGGCCTTCGTTGGCTACGAGGTAATCAATGTCGCCATCGTTATCGATGTCGCGCCCTGTGATCGCATTCCACCTTCCTGTCAAACCGTCCAATCCGGCCTCTTCGCCGACAAGGGCCAGTTTGCCTCCGGTATTTCTCCACAGCTGAATCGGTCCCCATTCCGTCGTGAGCATGAGATCGAGGGAGCCATTGTTGTCGACGTCGGTCCAGATCGCACTGCTTACCGCGCCGGTCTTTTTCAAGGCGGGCGCGAACTGATCGGTGACGTCGGTGAATTGTCCTTTGCCGTTGTTTTGAAGGAGGTAGCTCGTCCCGGGTTCGGGATAACGCCCCGGTTCAAAGTGGCCCCCGACGAACAAATCCACATCACCGTCGGCGTCGAAGTCGGCTGCCGCGACGGGACCGCTGTTTGCATTTGCGCGGGGGAGCGACCCTGCCGGAGCCATCACATAGCCACTTTCCTGCATGAGATAGAGCCGGTCCTGAAGAACGCCGGGGGTTTCTCCCGCTTCGATTCCGCCGCTGGCGACAAATAGATCGATATCTCCGTCGTTGTCCGCATCAAAGTAGACCGCTCCGCCATCCTCAGAAGACCTCGAGTTTTCAAGAGCCGTGGCGGTGGATGAGAGATCCGGGGAACGGGCTACGAACCGTGAAATGGCATCACGGGAACCTCCCAGTAACAGCTCTGAGAGGCCGTCACCGTCGAGATCCGCAGCCGCAAGTGAGGGGCCGCTCCGACTGATGCCTGAAGGTGCCAGTGGCTGAGAGAGATTTTCATTGAATGGCAGTTCGACGTAGCCGATGCCCCGGAGGGCGTCGGATCCGGTGAAGAGTGGTCTCATCGGTGGCGGTCGCGATAACGATGGAATCAAACTGTAGGCTTCCTTAATGGTGTAGCGGAAACCCGGTTCGACTTTCTCAAGTGATTCGTAGGCGCCGGAACCCTGCCAGCGAACCGTGATCCGGTCGAGAGCTTTGCCCTCCGGCGCGGCTGCGAAAAATACCGGTTCGTCTGAGTTTTTGAAACCGCCCTGAGGGTAGAGCTGTTGCACCCGTGTCAGGCCTCCGGTTCTCGTAAACAGTTCCGACCCAATTCCGAGCCGGTTTGATCGTTCCCCTTCGAGCTCGACGATGAGCCTCTCCGCCTGACTGTGGTTGCGGTAAAGAATGACATCCTCTCCTAACGGACACACCACAAGGTCGAGATCACCGTCGCCATCGAGGTCGCCCTGGCCGGCGGCGTAGCTGATTGCTTTGCTGCCCAGTCCCCAGGCTGCTGTGGCGTTCTCAAAGTTCCAGTTACCTTTGTTTCGAAAGGCGATATTTCGCTGCGGTCGTTCGGGTTGGTTTTCGAGAATGTCCCATCGCGTTTTACCTTTGAGTGATTCCCCCTCAAGTTCTCCGCTTGGCAGGCTCGTCCGATCACGTGCTTCCCCGGTCGCAAAGAAAAGATCGGTGAGGCCGTCGCCGTCATAATCCCCCGCTTTCACCGCCCATGTGGCTCCGGTGTTGGCAAGGCCTGCAAGGTGCGCAAGTTCCTGAAAGCGCGTCGTCCCGGTGTTCGCAAAAAGCGTGTTGTGCGGGACCTGCATGGCGCCTCCGCTGTTTGCAACGCGAAAGACATCCTGACGCAGGGGCTCCCCGTAGCTGAGTCGTTCCTTTTTGGTCAGCGGTGCCGAGCCGGTTGCGAGAAGATCGATATAGAGATCATTGTTAAAATCGGCGGTGACGCTTCCCCGTGAATGCCACGGGGTGTAAGGCAGAACCATTCGAGTGACATCGAACATTCCCTTGTCCCGACGGTTTTGTAAAAGTGCATCGGGCGCATGGCTGTCGTGAGCGAGAAAAAGATCGGGGAACAAATCCTGATCGATGTCGAGCCAGCTGTGCGCGGTTGTGTAGGAGCGTTGTGTGCCGATGAAGGGATCCGCCATGGGCTCGAATTTTCCATTTCCGGTATTGCGATAGAGGAGGTCTGCAACGGGGCCTTCGACCCACTGCGTTTTGCCCTCTCTGTCGACAAAGCCGATGTAGGAATCATCCCAGGGCGGACGGAGTTTCACCGCGCCATCGACCACTTTTGATTCGATGGATTCGGGGCGTCCTTCAGCGGGCTCGAGGTGGTAGTTCTGAATAAAGAGATCGAGAAAGCCGTCGCCGTCTTTGTCCACAAAGCTGGCGCTGAGCGACCCTGAGGAGAAGTCGATCCCGTAATCCTCTGCCATATCGACAAACCGAATCACACCGCCCCGGCTTATGTTCATTAGGAGTTGGTTAGGGCTGTCGTAGTTCACTACATAGATATCGAGATCCCCGTCATCATCCACGTCCGCCATCACTGCCGAGGAACCCCAGCTATCTTTTCCACCAAGTTGAGCAATCGTGGAGACGTCTTCGAAGGTGAAATTATCGCGTTGTATGAAGAGGCGGTGGGCTCCGGTTGTTCCCGGGAAAAATAAATCCGCCCGCTTGTCTCCATCGATATCCCCGATAGCGACATTGCCTGCCGCCCAGCCAAAGGCATAAAGGTGTTTCAAGGGGTGTTTAAGATCGAGCTCATAGCGCATCTTTACGCCGCTCCTGTCTGAGCTGATTTGCTCAAAAAGGGTTCCCCCGTCCCAGGTTGATTTGGGTTCGAGAGCCTCCTTCGTCATGATTTCCTCATCCGAGATGGCGCGGAGGAACGAAGTGGAAAGACAGGAGAGAAGTGTCAGGAGAAGAAAGCTACGAATCATGGAGGCTGCAGACATGTTAGCATAAGACATTTGCCCGAACCCTTGCAACTGTGACAATCGGGAAAGTTTTTGAGGGCCGGCGAGGAGTCGCGAACGGTGAGGTCTGAATATCTTCATCGCGTTACCATCGGTGACATCCAGGGGTGGATGTGATTTCGCCCCATGCCCAATAGGGAGAGCGAAAAGGCGATGCGGATCTCTTCGATTGTCTGACCCGGTGAAGAGCTCAGAGGCGGGTGGATTTCTGAGTTCGGTTGAGGTTGCTCCTTAATCTTCCGGCACTTAACCCTGTCATATCCACCACCTAACCCTGTTAGATTCTATACCCTTAGTAATACTTAAGGATCGAGCTTGCAAAAATGTTGAGTTATTTCGTATAATTATTGCATAATTCACCGCCCTCAACCGTCGTAGTAAGGATAGGGGCGGTGGAATCACAACCTCAAAACAACCAAACGATCTATGAAAAAAGCTGGAAAATTCGCAATTCTCGGAGCCGCTATCGGCATCATGTCATTCTCAACTGCCTGCACTCCCGGTGAGCGTGGCGCTGTTGTCGGTGGCGCTATCGGCGCAGGAACAGGTGCTCTTATCGGTGACGGAACCGGAGCTCTCATTGGTGGCGCTGTCGGAGCTGTAGCCGGTTCTGAAATCTCCAAGAAACGCGCCCGTCGCAACGGAAACTGGTAATACACTTTTCCTGAAACTCCTCCTTATCGTTTCCACCTGACATGATATGAAAATTTGCGGTAGTTCATTCTTTGCTTCCGCAGTTGTTGCCTTTGCAATGCTGACTGTTTCGTGCACGCCCACCGAAGAAGGTGCGTTTGTGGGCGGGGCGATCGGCACTGCTGCAGGTGGCGCACTCACTGACAGCGGAACCGGAGCTCTCGTTGGGGGCTTGTTAGGTGCTGCTGTTGGCGCTGCGATTGCGGATGATCGCTCCCACCGTCGTTCCTCCTATTATGGACGCGGGCGCGGGCGATACGACTATAGACGACACCATCACGGGTATCACCATGATGATCGCTATTATCATGGACGCCCCCGTTCTTATGGTCCGCCATCAAGACGGGGATACGGCTACTGAAAGGAGACCGGTTTCGGATTAAACTTCAAGAAAAGCGGGGGAGTGATCCTCCGCTTTTTTTTGCGGCTGCTTCCTTCGGTTGATCCGGGGAGGGAGTCTTTTACTCCTCCGGGGCAGGGGTCAGTTCCGCGAGTTTCTCCTGCAGCCTTGCGTTCTGATCGTGAAGAGCTGAAATCTGATCCTGAAGTTGGATCAGCACCTTTTCATCAGGGGAGAAAAGGCTCCCCGAGGCGACTCTTTTCCAGTAAACGCCGTAGAACCATCCGGAGACGGCGATACCTGCGAGAACAAGGAGGATAAGAGACTGGACTGGGGTGAGATTTTTCACAAAGTCCGGTGAATGATCGTTGCGATTACTTTTTCTTTCCGAAAAGGCGGCCCAGGTTGAGCCCTTTGCGTTTTTCGGGAACTGCCGCGGCAGCATTGTAATTCGGCTGTTGCTCAGCGCCGTTTTGTGCGGGCGCTGCAGCGGTATCGGGAGCAGGCTGAGTAGCGGTGTTATTGCCACCATTGTTGTTGCCGTTGAACCATCCCCGCTTTTCCTGATCAGGTTTTCCCTGCTGTGAGTTGGCACTTCCCACGGGATTGGTGCCGGATTCATTCTCTCTTGTGATAACAAGTCTCAGGTCCGCCGGGATATTGTCGACGTAGTCCCAGCTTCGCACCGGCATTTTCGCGCCCTGCGGGGTGTATCCCTGCACCTTGCGACGAATCAGTTTTCCTGAGGGATCGTAGATTTGTTCCTCGGCGAAGCGACCAAATGAATCGTAAACCTGAACACCGCGATACTTGAAGGTTCCGCGTCCGTCATAGATCATGACTTCGGTGGGTCGACCGAATTGATCGAGCATGATCATGCGGCGTTGAAGCGTCACGTTGTTCTTTTTCGTGATCTGCTCAAGCGTCTTCGTTTTGGTGTCCTGCTTTGATTCGGTGAAAGAGCCGTCGGTGTGATGGATTCCCCGGCCCCAGACATCGACCACTTTGCCCTGCATCTGTCGAAGCTGAGGATTGTGCTTCGCAAATGCCTGACGCTGTTGATCGGTCAGAATCATGTCACCGCCGGAAAAGGCCATCGCTGCATTCGGGTCCATTGCCGCTCCCTGCTGTTGTGCAGCGGTGACGGCCTGCTGATTCACAATCGCTCTGCCGGCGCGGGCGCCTCCACCCGACGGTGTTTGTTGCGTATGGAACTGGGCAGACGCCTCAAAGGTGATCATCCCGAATGAGATGATTGCCAGAGCATGTAAAATCGTATTCTCTCTTTCCATTTGGCGCGATATAAGGATACGGCCTACAGAAAATGCCGCAAGCTTTTCCGAAACTCCCTTTCGGGCGTCTGAAATCGAGGGAAACGTCTCGTGTTCCGTGAGTTGCGAAAACTACTCCCCGTCGATCGGAAATCGGTTTTCGGGCGCGAGAAATCGACCGTGGAACCGGCTTTCGGGGTGCACCTGTCGCGTTTCCTCCTCCGCTTCGTTGATGAGGGGGCGTCCCTCGTTGGCCCAGGCAAAAATTCCCCCGGCGAGATTTGCTGCGGTGAGAGGCCATTTATCGGGCATCTCACGCAATAGTTCGGCGGATCTGACTCCGGAGGCGCTGTAAAAGACAATCACTTCAGGAAGTGGTGCCGCGGCGGCGAGGTATCTGGAGATTTTATCAGCGGTATCGAGATGGGCCGCTCCGGGGATGTGGCTGACCTGAAACTCCTCAGCCCGTCTCACGTCAATGATGAGGACATCGGCGTTTCTATCCAGCAATGCGGCAAGGGTTGCGGGCCGCAAATGCTCAAATTCCGGGTACTCGCTGCGAAGCGATTCGCTTTGTGCTTCGAGCGTCTGGATATCTCCGATTTTGCGGTAGCTCCCCGGGCCGATCGCGATGAGGAGGATTCCGAAAAGGAACAGACCGGCGACGATGATGATGGCTTGCGGGCGCATCGGGGAATCAGGACTCTTTTACTTCTTCCCCCGCTTGGGGCCCCTGCGGCTGACGAAAGGCGGAAATGATGAGCAAGCCTGCTGCGATGCAGATGCAGGAGTCGGCGACGTTGAAGCTCGGGAAATGCCCTCCGGATGACTTTACGATTTTATCGTAAAAGGGAGGCAGGAAATCGAGAAAGTCGACGACGTAGCCCCGGCCGGGAAGGAGCCGGTCGGTGAGATTCCCGATGATTCCACTGATGAGGAGGGAGGCGGCAATTTTCGTGATTTTGTCAGGAAAGCCGCCTTTTCTCCAGAGGACGGTGATGCCGGTGATGGCGATGAGTCCGATGACACCGAAGAGATAGTTGGCGTAAGCGGAGCCATTGAGGACTCCGAAAGCCATTCCTGTGTTGTGGACCCTGACGATATTGAAAAAGTCGGGGATAACCTCGATGACACGCCGCATTTCCCACGGGGTCACCCGCGGATCGGGGAACTGCATCACGATCCAGAGTTTCGTGAGCTGATCCAGAACCAGCAAGGGCAGGCTGATGCTGAGGAGGTGTTTTTTCATGGCGGGGGGATTTAGCTCATTGCTTCCTCGCAACGCACGCAGAGTTCAGAATTCGGCGCGGTTTCGATGGAGCGGCGGCAACGCGGGCATTCGGCGTGATCAGTCACTTTGACGGATGCGGAGCAATCTCCTTCGCCTGACTGAACTGCGAATTTCGAAATCATGAGGAACTCGAGGGCGTCTTCCGGTGCGTTTTCGAGAACAGCTTTTGCCGGATCATCACTCTTCATCACGAAGGTCACGTCGGCTTGCTCCCGCTTTTTGAACTGATCGGATTTCACGGCGGCGTCGATTGAGATCTGAGCGAGATCACGGAGATCGCTGAGGGCTTCGATCTGGTCGCTCGCTTCACTGCCGGCAAAAGCAGGGTCGGCTTCAGGGAAGGTCTCGAGGTGAACCGAGGTTTTGTGTCCGGCGTATTCCCACGCTTCGTCCGCGGTGAAAGCGAGGATGGGAGCGATGAGTCGAACCATGGAGTCAAAGACGCGGTGCATCGCGGTCTGGGTGGCGCGACGGCGGGTCGAGTCAACGCGGTCGCAATACATGCGGTCCTTAGTGATGTCGACGTAGAGCGCGCTGAGGTCGACGGCACAGAACTGGTTGAGTGTGTTGAACACCTTGCGGAATTCAAAGGCTTCGTAGGCTTCGCGACACTCGGTGACGACGCGGTTGAGGCGCTCGAGGACCCAGCGGTCGATGAGCCCGAACTGATCGTCGGAAACGGCGTCTTTCTCCGCGTCGAAATCATTCAGATTCGCAAGAAGGATGCGGAGGATGTTCCGGAAACGGCGGTAGGGCTCGGTTGTCTGTTTGAAGAGATCTTCTCCGAAGGGAACTTCATTTTGCCAGTCAACACTGCCGGCCCAGAGGCGGAGAATGTCAGCTCCGTATTTGTTGTAGAAGTAGGCGGCGTCGGTTGGCTTTCCGGCTTTGGCTGCGTCGGACTTGGAGATTTTCTTCTTGTCCTTGTCGACCACGAAGCCGTGGGTGAGCACTGACTTGTAGGGCGCTGCGTCACGCACCGCGGTGCTGAGCATGAGCGAACTCTGGAACCATCCACGGTGCTGATCGGTCGCCTCAAGGTAGAGGTCAGCGGGACAACTCAGTTCAGGATGACGATCCATCACTGCAACGTGGCTCGAGCCGGAATCGATCCAGACGTCGAGGGTGTCTTTGCAGCGGGTCGTTCCGGCGGGGAGACCAAGTTTTTCCGCCCACCAGGCGTCGTCGTGTTCGAACCAGAGATTGGTGCCGCCGGTTTCGGTGACGTCGGCAACTTTGCGCGCGACGTCGGCATCGATCACGGAAAGGCCGGTTTCGGCGTCGTAAAAGACGGGAAGGGGAACCCCCCAGGTTCGCTGGCGGGAGATACACCAGTCGGGGCGTGATTCGACAGTTCCGTAGATGCGGTTACGGCCCCAGTGGGGAAGCCACTTCACGCCGTCGATTTCTTCGAGCGCTTTCTCACGGATATCGTCGATGCGGATGAAAAACTGAGGCACGGAGCGGAAGATGATCGGTGTCTTCGAGCGCCAGCAATGCGGGTAGCTGTGGAGATACTTCTCTTTTCCAACGAGGAATCCTTTCTCGGCAACGAGCTTGAGGATGGGGATGTTCGCCTCGTGGACGTGCATACCGACGAGGAAATCGACGCCGACTTCTTCGGTGAAATTACCGGCATCATCGACGGGGGAGAGAAGACCGAGGCCGTTGTTCTGTCCGGCAAGGTAATCGTCGCTACCGTGACCGGGGGCGATGTGAACGGCACCGGTTCCCGTTTCCGTGGTCACGAAATCAGCGAGGATGATTTTCGAAGTGCGATCGATGAAGGGGTGCTGTGCTTCCGCGCCTTCGAGGGTTTCCCCTTTCAGCTCGGTGAGCTCGCCTGAAGGGGCGAAGCCGGTTTTCTCTTCGAATTTTCCGAGGAGCTCTTTGACGATGATGAAATTTTCCGTGCGTTCGGTGTTCGCGTTGGTGAACTCGCCTTTTACGTAGGTGAACTGCGGGTGCACCGCGATACCGAGGTTGGCGGGGAGTGTCCACGGCGTGGTTGTCCAGATCACCATGGAGGTTTCGCCGGCGTGATCACCGGTCACGACAGGGAACTGCACGAAAATCGCGATGTCTTTTACATCTTCGTATTCGACTTCAGCTTCGGCGAGGGCGGTTTGTGCGCCGTAGCTCCACTGAACGGGTTTTTTGCTCTGATAAACGAGCCCCTTATCGACGAGGGTCGCGAAAACCCGGATGATGTCGGCTTCGTATTCGGGCGAAAGGGTCAGGTAGGGATTTTCCCAGTCACCGAGAACGCCGAGACGCTTGAAAGAGTTGCGCTGGATGTCGATGAAGCCGCGGGCAAACGCTTCGGAGCGACGACGGATTTCCGCCGGCTCGAGGCCGCGTGATTCTTTGACGACTTTGAATTCAATCGGCAGTCCGTGACAATCCCAGCCGGGGATGTAGGGACATTCGTAGCCCGCCATCGACTTTGATTTGAGGACGAGATCCTTGAGCACTTTGTTCAGAGCGGTGCCCATGTGGACGTCTCCGTTCGCGAAAGGAGGGCCGTCATGAAGGATGAATCGATCCGCACCGGCCTCTTTGCGCTTCGCAATAATCGAGGCGTAAAGGTCTTCGTTTTCCCATTTCTCGAGGCGTGAAGGCTCCCGTTTTACGAGATCGCCGCGCATCGGAAATTCGGTTTCCGGTAAATTGAGTGTGGATTTGTAGCTCTTCGCTTCGTCCTGATGGCTCATGATCAATTCTGGGTGTCAGAAAAAAGGGGGTGAAAATCCCCGCTTCTGAAAGGCGGCGAACCTAGCATCCCCGCGCCACCGTCGCAAGGGCGGGGTGTCAGAGTAAATGCGAGCGTAAAAACACAGTAACGATCCAGTCGCCGGGAGATTTCTCAGGGTGGGGAGAACCGGAGTTGCGGCCCGGCTTCGCAGCGATGTGACTGGGTTTGTATCTCATTGTCCCGGACCTCGCGGCGCGACGGGGACGTTCCGCCCCACCTATAACTGCTTTTTTGAACTCAGATCTCCTCTAAACTCATGCTGGAATCTGATTGGTGCGTTTCCGGACGAATCCGAAGACGAGAAAGCCAATTCCGATCACGATCATGAAGGTCGAGTAAAATTGCCCTCTCGTCATCCCTGCGATGAGTCCGGCATCGGGTTCGCGGTAGTTTTCCACCGAGATCCGTCCGATCGCGTAGAGGATGAAAAAGATTCCGGTGATGACGCCGTGGTAGAGGTTTTTCCATTTTAGGCGAATCGCGAGAAGGATAAGAAAAAGGAGGAGGCCTTCGATGAGGGCTTCATAAAGCTGCGAAGGGTGGCGGGGCGTGAGGATTTCCCCGAGAATGAGGCGGAAACTCTCGTTTTCCTCCGAGGCTTTGAGGATGAGTTGGGTGACCTGGTAATGGGGGTCGAATCCGGAGGCGGTCGCTTTGGCAACTGTGTCGTTGACCTCGTCGAGGAGACCGGGGGCAACGTCTTTGGCTTTTTCGGCCACTTCAACGAGTTGACTGGTGGGGAAATCCCAGGAGAAGTAGCCTTCGGCGTTCCGCTTTCCCTCGATGATTTCAGAGGGGAATTTCATCGCGAGACGGCTGTCGGTTTTTCTGCCGTAGAGTTCCCCGTTCACGAAATTCGCGATGCGGCCGAAGAAAACGCCGAGACTGCAGACGATGACGAGGTTGTCCCCGAGACCGGTCCAGGATTTCTTTTTAATGAGAGCGTAAATCAGGGCAACGAGAACCGTCCCGAGGATCCCCCCGTGGCTTGACATCCCTCCGCCGAGAACGTCGAAAAAGCTGGCCGGATTCGCGACCAGTTCACTGAAGTTGTAAAAGAGCATGAAGCCGAGTCTGCCCCCGAGCATGATGCCGAAGAGGGAAATGATCGTCACGAAATCCGCAACTTCAGAGTCTCTGAGTTCAGAGGCTTTCAGTTTCACAAACCAGCGCAGGAGAAAAAACGCGACGATGAATCCGCTGACGTAGGCGAGGCCATACCAACGCAGCCCGAACGACTCGGTGAATTGAATCGCGAATGGGTCGAGGTGGTGGATGTAGGTGGCTAGAAGGCAGGTGCTCATCTCCCGAAACCAGACCTCGATATTCGCCGGAGCGCAAGACCGGAGATGTGACGGGCAGGTGGCAATTGATCACGCTCTTGCAGAGGATCCCGCTTTAAGCATAGAATTGCCGGTATGAATCGAATTTCTCTATTGCTTGTCGCTGCTGTATTGCTGGCGAATCCTCTGCTTCGGGCGGCGGATAAGACTAACGTGCTTTTCATTATCTGCGATGATCTCAATTGCGATATCGGCAGCTACGGGCATCCGCAGGTGAAGACCCCGAATATCGATAAGCTAGCCGCGCGAGGGGTTCGCTTTGCGAATGCGCACTGTCAGTACCCGCTTTGTGGTCCGAGCCGGGCGTCATTCATGACGGGGCTTTATCCTGACCAAACACTGGTTCACCAGAATGCGATCTACATCCGTGAGCACACTCCCAAGGTCGTGACGATGTCGGAGCACTTCCGGCAAAACGGCTATTTCGCGACGCGAATCGGGAAGATGTATCACTACAATGTTCCCAAGCACATCGGCACAAGCGGTCATGATGATCCCTACTCCTGGGATTATACGATCAACCCGCGAGGCAGGGATGTGGAGGAGGAGCCCCTTATCTTCTCGCTCAGACCGGGGACTTTTGGAGCCACTTTGAGCTGGCTGGCCGCTGAGGGAGCTGACGAGGAGCAAACCGACGGGATGATCGCCGAGGCTGCTGTTAAGGAACTTCGTCGCTACAGGAAAGAGGACCGGCCTTTCTTTCTTGCGGTCGGGTTGTTCCGGCCGCACACGCCCTATGTTGCCCCGAAGAAATATTTCGATCTTTACCCGCTTGAAGACATCGTTGTTCCGGAAGTTCCGGAGGGTTACGAGAAGACGATTCCGGCAGATGCCTTGAAATCGATTCGACGGAGGAAGGAGGAAGCCAACCTCGCTGATGATCTCGCCCGTCAGGCGATTCAGGCCTATTACGCGTCGATCTCCTTTGCCGATGCTCAGGTTGGAAAGATTCTCGCAGCGCTGGAGGATACCGGACTCGATGAAAACACCATCGTGACCTTTACTTCCGACCATGGCTATCACATGGGGGAGCACGGTCACTGGCAGAAAACGACGCTCTTTGAAAACGCCACGCACGTTCCGATGATCATCGCGGCACCGCAGCAGAAGATGCGCGGAGAATCAACAATGATGCCGGCTGAGATGGTTGATTTTTATCCCACTCTTTCAGAGCTTTGCGATTTGAATCAACCGAAGCATCTTTCCGGAGTCAGTCTTGTTCCGGTTTTGAATGACATCTCGGTGAAGCTGCGGGAGTCGGCGTTGAGTCAGTATAATAACGGATACAGCATCAAAACGGATCGCTACCGGTTCACCTCATGGGGTGAGGTCGGGGTTGCCGGCGAAGAACTCTACGATCACGAGACCGATCCGGAGGAAATGGTGAACCTCATTCACAACCCTGAAATGGGCGGAATTCGAACGGACCTGCGTGAGGAAATTTCCAAACGAATCCTCGATGCGGGATTGCCGCCGGTCGGGGTGAAGCAGGTGCGTGATAAGCCGGCGCGTTCTCCAAAGTGAGCTTTTTTTGCTCTCGAAGATATCTATCTAACCGGGAGTGCTGGAGGTATGGCGCATTTATACAAACCTGCGTCTTGCCTTGAGTGCATATTTTTTGGCAGTCTCGTCAGGAACCCCCAACCTACGTTTCAACTAACCCGTTTGTTTACTCTATTCTCATGACCTTGTTGCTAGTCATTATTCCCCTCTTCGGCGTTCTCGCTCTTGCCTTCACTTTCTGGAAATCCGCCTGGGTGGAAAAGCAGGATGCCGGGTCCGATCAAATGCAGAGAATTGCCAAAAACATTGCCGATGGTGCGATGGCTTTCCTCCGCGCTGAATACAAAGTGCTCTCCATTTTTGTTGGCTGTGTTGCGCTGCTGCTGTTGTTCCAGGGGTTCCGGGATGAAAACAGCTCTCCGCTCGTCGCGGTTTCATTCATCGTCGGGGCGGTTTGTTCCGCGCTGGCCGGCTTTATCGGGATGCGCGTCGCTACAAAGGCGAACGTCCGCACGACCCAGGGTGCTCGCACCAGTCTCGGAGAGGGCCTTAAAATCGCTTTCGCGGGTGGCTCTGTTATGGGGCTCGGTGTGGTTGGGCTCGGGCTCCTCGGTCTCGGACTCCTCTTTTTGATCTTTGGGAAAATGATAGGCACCGATGCCGATTCGATCGGGAGAGTCATGACGATTATCACGGGCTTTTCATTCGGCGCGTCTTCGATTGCTCTTTTCGCCCGTGTTGGTGGCGGGATCTACACCAAGGCTGCGGATGTCGGGGCTGACCTCGTTGGAAAAGTCGAGGCGGGAATCCCCGAGGATCACCCTCTCAATCCGGCCACGATTGCAGACAACGTCGGTGATAACGTTGGTGATGTTGCCGGAATGGGGGCTGACTTGTTTGAATCCTACGTCGGTTCCATCATTGCGACGATGGTCCTGGGAACGGTTTTCATGATCATGCCCGAGTTTGCCGGGTTGCCGCTCGGTGGGGTTCTATTACCTTTGCTTCTCGCCGGTCTCGGGATTGTCACCTCCATCATCGGAACCTTTCTCGTTCGAGTCAAAGACGGAGGCGATCCGCAAAAAGCACTCAATACGGGGGAAATCGTTGCGGGGATTCTGTTGCTGATAGGCACCTTTATTATTGTTTCGACGGTGCTTCCTTCGAATTGGGTGGTGGGTGAAGTGACCTACAGTTCGCTCGGTGTTTTTGGAGCGATTGCGATCGGTCTCATTGCCGGAATCGCGATCGGGTATGTTACGGAGCACTACACGGGAACGGGCAAGGGGCCGGTTATTAACATCGTGCGCCAATCGGTTACCGGTTCGGCGACGAATATCATTTCAGGTCTTGGTGTTGGCATGAAGTCGACCGCAATTCCCATTATCATTCTGGCGGCAGCGATTCTCGGATCGTATGAGTTGGCGGGACTTTATGGAATTGCGATTGCAGCTGTGGGAATGCTTTCCAATACAGGGATTCAGCTCGCGGTGGATGCCTATGGGCCCGTTTCTGACAACGCCGGTGGTATTGCGGAGATGGCGGAGCTTCCGGCCGAAGTCCGCCAGCGGACTGATAAACTCGATGCTGTGGGAAATACCACCGCAGCGATCGGAAAAGGTTTCGCAATCGGATCGGCGGCGCTTACCGCCCTTGCCCTTTTCGCTGCTTTTAAAACCACCTGGGAGCAAACCCACGGTGCGGTTCTTTCGATTGAAGTGACCGATCCCAAAGTGGTCGCGGCTCTGTTCGTGGGAGGCATGCTGCCATTTCTTTTCTCCGCCCTTTCGATGGAGGCCGTAGGACGTGCTGCGATGGCGATGATTGAAGAAGTGCGCCGTCAGTTTCGCGAGATCCCCGGACTTAAGGCCGGGCTCGATGCGATGAATCGCAACGATGGAAAAGTGCTCAAGGACTGGTCGGACGCTGATCAGACAATTTACGTCGATGCCCAGGGGCAGGCCGAATACGACAAGTGCGTCGAAATTTCGACGAAGGCGGCGATCAAAGAGATGGTGAAGCCGGGACTGCTCGCGGTGCTTGCTCCTGTTCTCGTTGGATTTCTCGGCGGAGCGGAGATGCTGGGCGGTCTTCTCGTCGGCGTCACGGTGACAGGGGTGCTTCTCGCACTTTTCCAGTCCAATGCCGGCGGTGCGTGGGACAATGCGAAGAAGATGATCGAAGAAGGATTCGAAGTGAACGGCGTCAAGCTGGCCAAAGGGTCCGAAGCGCACAAGGCTGCCGTTGTCGGTGATACCGTCGGCGACCCCTTCAAAGATACCTCGGGACCATCACTTAATATTCTGCTCAAACTCATGAGCGTGGTCGCTCTCGTGATCGCTTCGATGATCTAAGAGGAGTGTTTCACGCAGATGATTGCCGAACCCAGTCAGGCCAGCCCGTTCGGGTGTGTGATTGGGTTGTTCGGTCTGATGGCGTTGACCATTTCAGGATACTGTTGGATCAGTTATTTCAAGGTGGCAAAAATTGAGGACCTTGAGAAGGCGGAGTCGTATCAGGCTTTTCTGCTCAAGTTGGGCGCCGGCACTCTCGTCGCCGGTCTCGTGATCGTTGTCCTCTCGTGGAAAATGATTCGAAGCTCCGACCTGAGTTCGCCCCGGGATCCCAATAAGCCGAAGTTGCGATTTTGAGCTGCGCATCTCAGGAACGAGGATGGTGACGTGGTGAGGAGTGGCGTGGCGATAGCGCCGGAGGCGCGGAAGAATGATAGCCGGTGGTGAAACGAAGCGGAACCACCGGATTGGTTTATCACACCCTGTCGGCCCTGAAGGGGCGGAAGAAGCGCCCGTCTACTAAGGGCAATCTTCTTCAAACCCGGTTATCCCGCGCCTCAATATCGAGATGCATCAGCCCTGAATGGCGGAACGGGAGAACCGGTATGGCTTTTCACGGCGATGTGCCTGATGGCAGCAGCCCGGCCGCTCTATCGCTTGCTTCCCACTGCGGTGCGGAACTTCACGATTGCGTTCGCGATCGCTTCGGCGATACGCTGGCGGTGGGCTTCATCATGAATGAGCTTCCCTTCCGTGGGGTGGGTGATGAACCCGCCTTCAAAAAGAATCGCAGGCTTGTTGATGCCCCGGAGAACGTTGAAACGGGCGCGTTTGATGCCCCGGTCGACCGATTTTAATTCGTGGATGGCGTGGGCATGAACAGAGGTCGCTAGGGCGATGTTCTCCGCGTCACGGGTGTTGCCGTTGAGGGGGGAGCTCCACGGGCTGCTGCCGTCAGTTGAGCGGGTTCCCTGCGGTGCCAGCGCGTATGTCTCGATTCCTTCGGCGGTGCGTGAGCCGGATGAGTTGAAGTGCAGGCTAACGAAAATCGCATTTCGCTGGCCGTTCGCGATCGCGACTCGTTGGCCGAGGGTTAAAAAGACGTCGGTCCGGCGGGTGAGAAGTGTCTTGAACCCGCGTGCTTTGAGCTCTTTTTCGACGCGAAGCGCCATATCGAGGGCGTAATTCTTTTCGTATCCCATGACGCCTTTGGCTCCGGAATCGTGCGCTCCGTGCCCCGCATCGATGACGACGGTGTCGAAATTGATGGGTTTTTTGATGTAGCTGGGACGAACCACGGGGTCGACGAGTTTGGCGAGATCGACGGTGGAGAGCATCGCTTTTCCGCCATTTTCGATCACAGGGAAGGATAAATTGAATTTAATGTTGTTCACATAGATCGACTGGGAGCCGACCCGCCAGGTCATTACGAGGCTGGGATGCTGGAAAATTCGATCATCTCCCTCCTTCGCGAAGCGCTGAAACTGGTAGAATTTAGCGACGTTGTCGTCGGAGACATAACTTCGACCTCCGATGTTGTAGGTCTCCCAATCCTTTGCCGCGGCGCTACCGGTGGTTGAGGCCACGATCCACAAGCCTGCGAGAATGAGCAGAAGTCGTTGAAGTGGAATATGGCGAGCGTCGAATCGCATAAATTCAAAAACGGGGGCTACCGTTGAAATTAGGACGCAAACCTTAACTGATTCCCTGAATGAACGCAATCGGGGAAATACGCATTTCAATTTTACAAAAGGCCTCAAACAACAAATAGTTTCGCCCCCTCTAGTAACGGGGAAATATTATGGCGACAGAAATTTCCAAAGGCTATCAACCCGGCGATGTAGAAACTCAGTGGTACTCCCGCTGGGAGGAAGCGGGTTGCTTTCGCGGCAACGAAAACAGCGACAAGGAGGCCTACTCCATCGTCATTCCCCCACCCAACGTAACGGGGATTCTTCACCTCGGTCACGTCCTCAACAATACGATTCAGGATGTTCTAGCGCGTCGCGCCCGCATGGAGGGGAAAGAGGTGCTCTGGCTGCCGGGAACGGATCACGCTGGAATTGCGACCCAGGCCAAAGTGGAGCAAAAGCTTCGCAAAGAGGAAAAGAAGACCCGCCGCGACCTCGGACGTGATGCTTTCCTCGAGAAAGTCTGGGAATGGAAAGAAGAGCACGGTGGTATCATCATCGAGCAGTTGAAGCGCATGGGCTGCTCCTGCGACTGGAGCCGTGAGCGCTTCACGATGGATGAGGACTACAGCCGCTGGATTTCAAAAATCTTTGTCGACCTTTTCAAGGAAGGTCTCATCTACCGCGGCAAGCGCATGGTGAACTGGTGCCCGAAATCGCTCACGGCGTTGAGTGATGAGGAGGTCATCATGAAGCCTCAGAAATCGAAGCTTTACTACATGCGGTATAAGGTCGCAGGTGAGGAGTCGGCGGATGGACCCCGCTGGCTCGAGATCGCGACGACCCGTCCGGAGACCCTCATGGGCGATACGGCGGTGGCGGTGAATCCCAAGGACGAGCGTTACGCAGATCTCATTGGAAAATCAGTGATTCGTCCTTTTCCCAGGGCGGAGATTCCTATCGTCGCTGACGAACATATCGATCTTGAATTCGGAACGGGAGTTCTCAAAGTGACACCGGCTCACGACAAGGCTGACTTTGAAATCGGTGTGAAGAACAATCTTGAGATCATCGATGTTTTCAATCCCGATGGCACCGTCAATGAGCACGGTGGACCTGAGTTCGAAGGACTGGACCGTTTCGAGGCCCGCACAAAAGCGGCTGAGAAGCTGGAGGAAATGGGCCAGCTCGTGAAAGTTGAAGATTACGAGAATAACGTGGGATTCAGCGAACGTGCCGATGTGCCGATCGAACCCCGCATTTCGATGCAGTGGTTCCTCAAGTATCCCTGTGTGGAAGAAGCCGCGGCCGCGGTTGAGAACGACGAGATTCATTTTCGTCCTGAGCGGTGGAAGAAAACCTACGCGCACTGGATGAACGGGATTCAGGACTGGTGCATCAGTCGTCAGCTCTGGTGGGGACATCAGATTCCGGTTTGGTACCGGAAAGACAAGGCGGACGCGCTTCAGGCCCTCGAAAGTCTCGATGCGGAAGGCGCAGGCGATGATCTCTATGTCGGGATCGAACCTCCAGCGGACGAGGAAAACTGGGTTCGTGATGATGACGTTCTCGATACCTGGTTCTCAAGCTGGCTCTGGCCCTTCGCGACGATGACGAATTGCGACGAGGATCCCTCGGCAACGGAGAAAAAATTCTTCCCGACGACCGACCTCGTTACTGCGCCGGAGATTCTTTTCTTCTGGGTCGCCCGAATGATCATGGCCGGTTACCGCTGGCGTGGAGAGTTGCCTTTCAAAAATGTGTATTTCACCGGAATCGTCAGAGACGGTAAGGGGCGGAAGATGTCGAAGAGTCTCGGGAACTCACCGGATCCTCTGAACATCATTGCCGAATACGGTGCTGACGCGCTTCGTTTTTCAGTGATGCGGACCGCACCGCTCGGTGCCGATATTCGATTTGAAATAGCCAATGAGGGCGGAAAAGAAATTTACCCCCAGGTGGTTGAAGGCCGCAATTTTGCCAACAAACTCTGGAACGCGGTTCGCTATCGCCAGATGCAGGAGGGCGAAGGGGTTTTCGATACCGATGCGCTTTCGATCTATTCCCTCGATATCCTCGCGAAACTCGACAGGCTCGAAAAAGACATGGCGGCCGCCTACGAGGACTACCGCTTCAACGAACTTGCGCAGCTCCTTTACGATTTCTTCTGGGGGCAGTATTGCGCCTGGTATCTCGAATCGTCGAAAGGGGATTTCGCGGAAGATGCCGATCCTGCTTCAAAGGCTTCGACCCTCGCGACGATGGATCTCGTCATCAAACGGGTTCTTCTCGCGCTTCATCCGTTTATGCCTCACATCACGGAGGAGCTCTGGGAAAACCTCGGCTACCGCGAAGAGGGTGGTCCTGAATTCCTCATGCAGACGCCGCTTCCCACGACAGCGGTTCTCGCCGGCGTTGATGAGAAGCGAGTCGCTGCCGCACAAGCGCAGGTAAAAGACGTTTACGAAGCGGTCAGTCGTGCCCGGAACTTGAAAGCCGAGTATGGTCTCTCTTCAAACAAGAGCGTGAAAATGATCATCGATCCGGAAGGTTCTGATTTCTCGGAAACAGATGTGTTTCAGCAGCTCGTAGGAGCTGGAGAGATCGTTCTTGAGGCCGGTCACAAGGCTGAGAAAGGGGTTCCGGCTGCACTCACTGCTATCGGAAAGATCTTTCTGCCTCTCGAAGGGTTCATTGATGTCGATGCCGAGCGCGAACGCCTCGGGAAGGAACTTGCCAAAGCGGAGAGCGAGCTGAAAAAAGTGAACTCCAAGCTTTCGAATGAAAACTTCGTTTCCCGGGCACCTGACAGTGTGGTCAACGAGATGAAAGAGCGCAAGAAGCACTGGCAGGAGCGCGGTGAAGAACTCACCAAGATGGTCGATAATCTCGGCGGGTGATTTTCGCGGTTTACCGCAAACCGTGACTTGAGCTCCTCTCCCCGGGCCGTAGCCTTATCGCTATGGATCTCGGACTGAAAGACAAGGGTGTTCTCGTGATGGCTTCGAGCGGGGGAATCGGTCGCGGTGTCGCGACCGAGTTCGCCCGTGAAGGGGCCGCGGTCATGCTGTTCGCCCGCTCGGCAGAGAAGCTTGCCGCAACCGCCGATGCAATTGCAGAGGAGACCGGGAATCGTCCGGCCTTCACCGTGGGTGATATCACGAGTCTCGCGGATGTTGAAATGGCCGTGGCGAATACGGTTGAGGAATGCGGGGGGCTCTGGGCGCTTTTCAACAATACCGGAGGTCCTCCCGCAGGGGGCTTTGATCAGTTTGATGACGAGGCCTGGCAATCGGCGTTTGAACTGACAACACTCGGATACGTCAGAACAATTCGGGCGGCCCTGCCTCATTTGCGAAAGGCGGGAGGTCGCATCGTTAACAACACTTCGATCTCTTCGAAGACAGCGGTCGACTCGCTGCTTCTTTCAAATGTGTTTCGGTCAGGGCTTGTGGGCCTCGGAAAGTCACTTGCCCGCGAGCTCGGACCTGAAGGCATTTTCGTAAATACGGTCGGTGCCGGCAGGATCGATACGGACCGGGTCGAACAACTCGATACAATCTGGGCGGACAGGAAGGGGATTACTCTGGAGGAACAGCGGGCGAATTCAGCGGCTGCGATTCCACTCGGGAGATACGGTGAGCCATCCGATTTTGGAAAGATCGTCGCTTTTCTGTGTTCTGAATCCAACGGCTATTTAACGGGACAGAACATTCTCATCGACGGCGCGATGGTCGAGGCATATTGACTCTCCGCCGGGAAGGTGAAGGAGATCGGAAGCCGCTTCAGCGATTGCTTTCTGCCCCACCGGTTTTGCGAGGATGCGGTCGACTCCCTCGGGTAGTTCACCCCGGGCGATCATGATGTCACCGAATCCTGTCACCATGAGAAAGGGGGTGTCCGGTGATCGCTGCTTTATTTCAAGAGCGAGCTCGTCACCAGTCATGCCGGGCATTGAGCGATCTGAAATGACGAGAGCGTGACGTTCCGGATCGAAGATTTCAATTGCCTCCGCCGCTGAGGTTGTGACTTCGACTTGATGCCCTTCTTTTTCGAGAAATCGACTGAGCAACTTTCCGAGGAAGACTTCATCCTCGGCAATAAGGATGTGAGACGGGGCTTCGGCCCTGCCCGGCATGGGGTTTCTTTTTGCTGTTTTGCCGTTGTCCTTCGATGCTCTCAGTAGAATGCTCACGGTGCTTCCTTTGTTTCTGCTCGAATGGATTGAAAGAGACCCGCCGTACTGTTGAACCAGGGCATCCGCGATGCCAAGTCCGAGTCCGGTGCTGAACTCACCTTTTGTTGAGAAGAATGGCTCGAGGCAACGTTGAAATTCATTCGTGGACATTCCAACACCAGTGTCGGCGATCTTGATGAGATAGCGGTGGTCGGGCGCGGGATCGAGCGAGAGTTTTACCTCTCCGCCAAAGGGCATTGCTTCGGCGGCATTGGTGATGATGTTCATCAGCGCTGACTGAAAATCCGCTTCGTGGGTAAGCGCCATTGCAGGTTCTGCACTTTGCCAGACGATGCGAACGGATTGGTGAATGTCATTCGCCAGCCACTGCTTCTTTACCTCCTCAACCGTTTCATCGATAGCACGATTCAAATCGACGTCGTCGGCCTCGAGGTTGGGATTGTTATCGTAAAATCTGGCAATGCGCTTCATGACGGATTTGCCCTCTTCAAGCGCGTGGGTCATTGCCGAGAACGTTTTATCGTGGTCATCGAGAAAGTCTCCCTGTCCTTTCCGTTGAGTGATGTGTGAGAGCAGACCTGATAATTTCATCAGGTTGTTGTTGAAGTCGTGAGCAACCCCTGAACCCATCTCACTGACGGCACGGATGCGCTGTAACCGGAGTGCATCCGCCTGAGCGGCACGAAGGGTTTCGAGAGTATCGGCGAGCTGTGCATTGCGGACATGGAGCTCAGCAGTCGCCTCGAGTTTTTCTTTTCGAATTTTTTGATCTTCAATCTCCCGGTTGATGGCGGGAAGGAGTCGGCTGATATCATCTTTGGTTACAAAGTCCTTTGCTCCATTTCGCATTAAAGTAACCGCGTCCTCCGCCTTGACCGCTCCGCTCAGGATGATCAATGGAATGTCGAGTTCTTTGGATTTCAGATGTTTGAGCGCTTCGAAGGGAGAGAAGCCGGGCAGGTCGTAGTCGGCGAGAATTACATCCCAGATGACTGTTTCGAGAGCGTCGCTGAATTCAGCTCTGGTTTCCACGTGAAGGATCTCCGCATCCATTCCAGCTTCTTCCAGTTTACGGGAGAAGAGAAACACATCGTCTTCAGAATCTTCCAGCCATAGAAGATTTATAGTTTCATTGGGGCCTGACATAAAATCCGGGGAGGAATTCAAGGTAATGGGAATTTTCGCATAAGTTTACTGAAAAACCAATGTTTTTGTGGTAATTATAACAATGACTTCCGATTCCCGCCTTATTAGAGACGTGCTTGCGCATCGTCGTTGGGCTACTCAGCGGCGTGTGGAGAGGCTGGCGGTGATCATCGTGGCCGGAATTATCGGGATGCTCGGACTGCTCGTGATTATCGGCTGGTTGGTTAAGTCTCAGCAAATGGTTCAAATTTCCCCCGGTTTTGCGCCCATGCAGTTCAACACCGCGCTGATGTTTATGATCGTGAGCGTTGGTGCCATTTCCGGGGTGACACTTCGAAAGGGGGCGGCGATTGGTTGCGCCCTGGTTGTTTTCGTTTTCTGCGCGATGACGATTGTTCAGTATCTTCTCCACTGTGATTTCGGGTTGGATACCATTTTCATCGATCCTTTCGTGGTTGAGCGAACCTCTCATCCGGGAAGGATGGCACCGAATACGGGGATTTGCTTTATGTTGGGATCGCTTGCGGTGATTGGTCTTTCCCTGGGAGAAAGGGGGCTTCGGCTGAATTCAATGGCCGGCAGCGTGATCCTCGCAATCTCTATTCTTTCTCTATACGGGTATGTGACTCATACGGAGAAGGCATACGGGTGGGGCGACCTCACCCGTATGGCATTGCACACCAGCGTCGCTTTTTTCCTTCTCGCTCTCATTTTTATGGTCGAAGGTTGGAGGCGGTTCCGGATTGGGGACGACGGGAAAAAGCTGCCCGGTTGGCTACCCTGCATGTCTGCGATCCTGGTTTTTTCTGTTGGATTGGGTGTCTGGAATTCGATTGTTGTTCTCGAAGAAAAGGCCGTTGCCGACGAAACTGTGGTTCGGGCGAATCTGATTCGGGAAAAGTTCGGGCTCGGAATGGAGAGTTATGTGGAAGCCCTTGGCCGGATGGCAGATCGATTTGATGAAGGGACCCGCGGCGGGCGATGGCAGGCGGATGCGGCTAATTACATAAAGGATCTTCCAGGGCTCTATGCGGTTGCTATCGTAACAGAGTCTCAAGCTGTTTGGCGCATTGAGGTCGCTTCGGAGGCGAAATTAGAAATCGTGAGAGCGTTTCCACGGAATAAATTCACACCCGTCGACAGGCAGATTGTTTCCGTCTTTTCGGATGGTAACTGGAACTCCGGAGATTTCGCTGTTTTTGTTAAGTTGAATGGAGTACTGGCCAGCGGAGAGTCCGGTTATCTGGCCTGTTTTTTTCATGGCGAACCATTCTTCGAAGCATCGTTCGGTTTTTCTGAAGAGGGCTATCGTTACCTCGTGCTTGATGGAGATGGCGCGGTTCTGGCAGGATCGCGCCCGGGTGAATCCGAACCCTCGACGCCTGTAACATTGCCTCTCGAAACCTATGGCGGTGGCTGGGAGGTGCTCGTCTTTCCTAAAGATTCCTCTTCGGTAACCAATTTGGGGGTTCGGCTTTCGACTTTGACCCTGCTCGTTACCATTCTCGTTTCGGTCCTCGTGTTTTTGCTGATTAAACTGGCTCTGAGAAACTACCATACGGGGCTTGATCGATCTGACGAGGAGCTTCGCCGCGCCAATACCGAACTGGAAACGATGCTCTATATCGTTTCCCATGACCTCCGTGAACCTGTGAGATCCATCACTTCGTTTTCATCGATTCTTGAGGAAAGGTATCGTGAATCACTGGACGAAGGAGGCTGTGATCTCCTGATGCGGATAGTTCGAAGTGGAGAGCGAATGGAGATGCTTCTCGCGGACGTGGTAAAGGTGTCCCGGGCGGATCGAATGGTTAAGCTGGATACGAAAGTCGATCTTGGCGAGATTGTGGCTGAGCAGCTTGCTTTGCTCGTCGACCGGATCGAAGGAAAGAAGGCTTCCGTATCGGTCGATGAGGGGTTGGAGGTGGTTTCCGGGGATCGTGTCTGGATCGGTCAGGCAGTATCGAATCTCATTTCCAATGCGGTGAAATTCAGCCGTGAAAATGAAGCGCCCGAAATCAACGTGGCGGGATACTCTGGAAAAGAGGGTGTGGGAATTGTTGTTCGCGATCGGGGATGTGGACTTCCGGAGAACGCTGATGATCGACTTTATGACTTGTTTCGACGGGGGGTGAGCCGGAAGGTTGCCGGCACCGGTGTGGGGCTCGCGATTGTTAAGCGTGTTGCCCAGAAACATGGCGGGGACAGCTGGTTTCGCAATCGCCCCGGTGGGGGAACCGAATTCTTCGTGACATTCGGTAGAAGCAGCGCGTAGCTCTATGGTGACGACTTGAGATGGAAGTAGAACAACTGCCCCGGATCCTCGTAGCGGAGGATAATGAGGATCATGCCTACCTTTTGCGATTGGCGTTCGAGAGCGGCGATGCGAAAAGTGAACTCGTTTTTGTAGAAGACGGAGTTGAGGCGATGGACTATCTCGAGAGTTGTGATTCTTTTGAATCTCTACCCGGCTTGATTCTTCTTGATATAAACATGCCGAGAATGGACGGATTTGAAGTGCTTGAGAAGGTGAAATCAAGCCGGACTTTCAGCCACATTCCCGTTGTGATTCTGACATCGAGTGCGCGTGAGGAGGATATTGCGCGAGTCTATGAGAAAGGGGGCTGCTCATTTGTTTCCAAGCCCGTCAAATTCGATGAATTCCGCGATGTTATCGCGAGCTTCTACGTTTATTGGACTCAGGTCGCGAAGATTCCGAAGAAGGGAACCCGTAGCTGAATTTTTATTCCCGCGGGGAGAGAGGTTAGCCGGCAAAAGGAACCGAAGGCAGGCCTTTTACTCCGGGACGACAGGCATACGTTACCCCCGCGCCCTCTTCTTCAAGGTTGGCGAAAATCCCTGTGGTAATGTAGAGGGTCCCCAGATCGTCACCGCCGAAGGCGCACGAAGTTACGCCGCTAACGGGAAGTTCCACCGTGTCGAGAACGTCAGCGCTGTCGGGATCAAAGCAGCGGACAACGCTGCCGCGACAGAAGGCGACCCAGAGATTGTCGTTCTCATCGATCGTCATGCCATCGGGTGATCCTTCGTAGGCTTCGGTATCGATTGCGATGGTCTCGTTGGAAATTTCCCCTTTGGCGGCATCAAAATCGAAGCGGCGAATCTTCTTTGTCGGTGTGTCGATGTAATACATCACTGTGCCGTCTTTCGTCCAGCAGAGGCCGTTTGAATTCGTTACCCCGGGAAATTTGGTTGTGACAGTGCCCTCGCTGTCGAGACAGTAAAGCGTCGCGTCGCCGGTCTTTTTCACCGTGCTGATCGTGCCGGCCCAGAGTCTCCCGGCCGGATCGCACTTACCGTCATTGAAGCGGTTGTCCGGCTTTTTGTCAGGTTCAGGATCGGCGATGAAAGTCGTTTTACCGGAGTCGGGATCGAGGAAGGAAAAGCCGTTGTCACCGGCGATGACGAAGCCGCCCTGCTCACGGGGAACAACGAGTCCGACGCGTTCCCCCACGTTCCATGCTTGCTCTTCCCCGGTGGCGGGATTGAAAGAACAGACGCGATGTCCTTCGATATCGACGTAATAGAGAACGCCGGCGTGCCAGACAGGGCCCTCGCCCCACTTCGAAATATTGTTTCCAACTGCTTCAACCATGAGGACACTTTGGCCAGTCCTCGCGACCTTTCAACCGACACTTGAAGGTTCAGGTAAAAGACAACTTAACCCTGTTGAGTCGGACACCTAACCCTGTCGGGTTTGTTATTTCCGGCTTTGAAAAAGCGGTTCTATTCTTCCTGAACGGTGGTGGCACTCCGAAGTTTCCCCTGATGGAGTGCGGCAACTTCGGATTCAGACATGGCCCGTTTGAGAATGATGAACTCGTCGATGCGTCCGTTGAAACTGCGAATGGGGTAGTTGGTGCTGTGAGCCTGCCAGTTGCCGATTTCCCCGCCTCCCAGTCTCAGCGGCGGGATCTTTTTGCGATGGTCGCTCATGACCTTCTGGCCGTCGAGGTAGTGGCAAACGATACCGGATTCCCGGTCCACCGTCGCCGCGACGTGCATCCAGCGACCGATGTCATTCGGTGTGATCACCGGGGCGGATTGTGAATTCGGGCTGTTCCGGTTCGATATCCCGAGGATGAGACACCCTTCGTCGCTGATCTGCCAGTGGACTTCGCCTTTGTCAAAGCCGTCGGTTAGAAAGAGGGAACTGAGCCAGCGATCCAGCCCGTCGACCCGAATCCATGCGGCGAAAGTAAGGGCGTCAAAGGTGCCGGGGATTCGCATCCTGACACGGTCTGAAAGCCCTTTGAATTCGAGGGCTCCTTTTCCAGGCCAGCGACCTTCGGACCACGTGGCTCCAATGATAGCTGCCTGTGGACCATTGGGTTGGTGATTGGTGAGTTGGCGGTCCCATCGGTTCTGGCCTTCGAAATCATACAAAGCCAGGGTGCTTTTATCTTCGAGAAGTGCTTCCCTCGTAAGTTGCCAGCTTTCATATCGGGACCGGGAGTCGGCGTCTGCGCGGTTCAGCAGTTGTTCTCTCCCGACAAATCCTGTCCCGTTCGCTGCGATCGCTTCGAGGCTCCCTGACCGGGCGCGGACACCGTCTCCTCCGTTGAGGTGTTTCAGTGTTTCCCCGGCATGAGAGTCGAGGCGGACTTCCCCGTCGACGACATGCACTTCGCTGCTACCTTCGCTGCCGACACTGAGTGCAAATTCAGTTCCGAGATCCACCGCTTCATAGTCCGGCGTTTTTACGGAGAAACCATGCGCCGGTTCGGGGACGAAGGCGCGAAGCTTACCTTCCTTGCATTCCATTGCGAGAGCGGAAATGAGGTTCAGATCAACAGGACCTTCCACGATGACGCTCGCGCCGCTGAAAAATTCGATCTGTGCCAGTCCTGACTTTAGCAGAAACTGCCCGGGGAACAAAACGCTTCCTTCTTCGATTTCGCTGCCCGGCAGCGACCATTCAGGTTCCACGAGACGGCTTAGGACCGCAATTCCCGTCGCCTGGGAAGGTTCCGGCTCGATGCTTCTCCAGAGCATGAGTGAGATATTGAGTAGAATTGCGAGAGCGGCAGCGACGGCAATGCCGACTCCAAGATAGCTGCGCTTTCGATCGGGTTTCGAAGTGGGGAACGGAATCGTATCGCCCTTCATGAACCCGGGGAGATCGTTCAGTTCTTTCGGAAGGTGTTCCGTGTCGTGAAGCTCGCGGAGCAGGGTGTGAATCTCGGATATCTCCAAATACCGTTCGCAGGCTTCCGGATCACCTTTCAGAAGGTCATTCAACTCGCGGTTTTCCTCATCGCTGGAGATGCCTTCTATGAGTCGTGTGCTGAGGAGGTCGATTTGTCTGAGACGTTCCTTTCTCATGCCAGTCCTTCCTGCAAGAGTTTCTTCTCAACGCACATTTGCAAGCTTGCTCGAATCCGGTAGAGCGCCTGGGATATCGATCCCACTGATTTTCCTTCCTCCTCGGCGATCTTCTGAACGGACGCGCCCGGTTCGTAGCGCCGGTTCACGAGATCTCTTTGATCTTCGGGTAAATCGGCGAGACAGGATTTCAGGACGACGAGTCGGGCGTCGGTATCTTCGCTGCGCTGTTCCTGTCTCTCCGCGAGGTAATCGAAAACGTCCTCATCGAAGACGAGTTGCTCCCGGCTGAATTTTCGCCGGTGATTGAGGACGTGAAAGTAAGCCGTCCGGCAGGCCCAGGCGGTGAAGTTGGTTCCCTCTTCAAAATCCTCCGCTTTTCGCCAGAGTGTGACATTGGTTTCCTGCAGGATGTCCTTGGCCCGCGCATGGTCGTGGCACAGGGAAACGACGTAGGCGAAGACAGAGGACTGCGCTCCGGTGAGCAACTCGATGAATTCTTCAGTGTCGCGATTCATAATTTATCCGCAAAGATACCGCATGAGCGGATCATATCTCACACGAATTATCGGTTCATGAATCAACGGAGAGGAGATTTTCCTCTTCCGAATCCCTTCTTTCGTCTCTTATCTGCTCGTCGATAGCGCGATCAACCGCGATATCAGCGGCTTCTACTTCGGCATTCTTTCCCTGACTGAGGGTTCGGGGAGTTGCCTCTTCGTTTAATGAGGGGCTTTCATCGGGAATTTCACCGCGAAGATTGATTCGGTAGATGGGTTCAGGCATTTCGATTCCTGCGTGATCGAACGCTTCTTTAATCAGCCTGATCGACTCGCTTCGCCCTTTCGCGAAATCGTGTTTCCGCTGGTCAACCCAGCCGAAAAACTGCATCGCAACCGAGCTGTCGCCCAGGGAATCGATAATCGCCATCGGTGCGGGATCTTCGAGCACGGCGGGATTGCCGGTGAGTGTTTTCAGTCCGAGTTTCTTCGCTTCGCTCAGATCGTAGTCTGTCGAAACGCCCACGGTGAAGTCGAAGCGACGAAGGGGATTTCTGGAGAAGTTCAGAAGCACTGAATTCATAACGATCCCGTTTGGGATGCGAAGATGATTCCCGTCGAAGGTTACCAGAACCGTGTCGCGGGAGGTAAGGCGTGCCACTTTACCGCTTTTGCCGTCGATCTCGACTGAATCGCCGATCTCGAAAGGATTGCGGGTGCTCAGGAGAATTCCCGCGAGGTAGTTCTCGACGATGTTTTTGAAAGCGAATCCGAGGGCGAGTCCGGCGAGTCCTGCTGCCCCGAGAATGGCACCGACGATTGCGGTCGCGTCCAGAATCTCGAGTGCAAGAATGAACCCGATCAGGATAATCGCGAGCCGGATGATTCGTTTGGTGAGTTGTTTCGCCAGAGAGGAAAACTTGAAGCGGTCCAGCCAACCATCGAAGCGATTGAAGAAGCGGGCTACCAGCCAGAAAAAAATAATCAGCACAATCGCGATTCCGAAAAGGGGGAGCTTCAGAATCGCCGTCCTGCCCATCTCCTTCAGCTTGCTGAAGGCCGGAGCGAGCTGATGATCGATCGCGGCCACTTCGGTGACACGGTTGATTGTCAGGACGACTCCGTCGGTCCGTTCGGCAATTGATTTGGCCTCTTCGCGCACCTTTGTGTTGGAGACCTCGCCTGACAGCGTCACGACACCCGATTGAACTTCGATAGAAATGCCTTCAAACCCGCCAACCGCATCGTAGATTTCTTTGATGCGTTTCCTGATTGCTGAATCGGCGGTCGCGTCCTCAACCTGAATCGGCGAGCTCGAGGCGGGTGCCGTTTCCTGGCCTGTCAGTGTCGAATTTGAAAAGAAGGCAATGAGGAGCAATCCGAGCAGTCGCGAAAGGGAAATCATCGCTGACAAGGTGAGTCAGAACTTACCTGATTGCATCCTTCAAATTCAAAGGATTTGAGATCAGGTCGATGCCATATGGCAAAAGGCATCGCAGACGATCTGCGATCCTCGTGGAAGATTGCGACCGGCGGGGGAAGATCATAATCGCCGGAGCGTATCGAGATCGACGGGGGAGGCCCGAACGGTCTGTGCCTCAGCGAGGCACATCCATTCAGAAGACGCTTCAGATGGCGTAAAAGCGCGATTCACCCTGCATGCTTTCGGGCAAAACAGGTAGAATCTCTTCAGGGCGTTTCCGGAGGAAACGCTGTCGGAATTACCCTTCTTTACCCGCGTCCATCGCAGCCTTAACTTCGGCTTCGACTTCAGCGTAGAGGGCTTCATCTGCTTTCAGGGCATCTTTGGCGGCGTCGCGCCCCTGGGCGAGCTGCGAACCTTTGTAGCTCATCCATGAGCCGCGCTTCTGCACGATGTCATGCTCGATTGCGAGATCGAGAAGGGAACCCACAGCGGAAATTCCTTCGTTGAACATGATATCGAACTCAGCCTCGCCGTAAGGAGGGGCCACTTTGTTCTTCACCACTTTAAGACGGGTCCGGTTCCCGGCTACTGAGCCGTCGGAATTTTTGATGCTGCCGGTGCGGCGAATGTCGCAGCGCACAGAGCTGTAGAATTTGAGGGCACGGCCACCGGGCTGTGTTTCAGGGCTGCCGAACATGACGCCGATTTTTTCCCGAATCTGGTTGGTGAAGATCACGACGGTGTTCGCTTTTGAAATAATCCCGGTCAGCTTACGCATCGCGGCGCTCATGAGGCGGGCCTGCGCACCGACGGTGGTGTCACCGATCTCGCCGTCGAGTTCCTGTTTCGTGACAAGCGCGGCGACGGAGTCGAGGACAATAACGTCAAGAGCGTTGGAGCGAACCAATGTTTCGACAATACGGAGGGCTTCCTCACCGGAGCTGGGTTGAGAAAGAAGGAGGTTGTCCAGATCAACTCCGAGACGGCGTGCGTATTTGGGGTCAAGAGCGTGCTCGACGTCGACAAAAGCAGCAAGCCCTCCCGCTTTCTGCGCTTGCGCTGCGACGGTGAGGGTCAGCGTGGTTTTACCGGAGGATTCCGGTCCATACACTTCGATGATACGGCCTTTGGGGAAGCCACCGACTCCGAGAGCACGATCAATGAGAAGATTGCCGGTGGGGATGACATCGACATCCTGGGTCTGATCTGAACCGAGGCGCATGATCGCCGTTTCGCCGAAATCTTTTTGAATCTGAGAAATCGCGAGGTCGAGATTCTTTGCCCGTGCCTCGGCAATGCGGTTCGTTTCTTTGTCGTTTGATTTAGCGGCCATAGCTTTGTTTGCGTTGTTTGCGGTAGTGGAAGGTAATCTTGAGGATGATTTGGTAGAAGTGGGGGAAGCCGCTTCAGTGGAAGGAGGCGTTTCAGCTTTTGTCTTAATCTCGGTTGCTGCTTTCGGTTTCGATTTTTTCGATACAGAGGATTTTGCTTTCGTTTGGGGTCCGGAAGTTTTTGCAGCTTTTTTAGCCGGGACTTCGGAATCCTTTTCAGCGGGCACTTGATTTGCAGGTGCGTCACCGGTTTCGGGCCTGGGTGTTTCTGTAATTGTTTTCGAGCCGTCGTTGGCCTCGTTAGGAGATAGCAGTTCAACCATGGTATGACAAAAGATTTTGGATACAATACTTAATACTGTTCAGGAGTCCAGTAAAAACGTGAACAGTGTTAATTTGATTTATCGCGGCGGGAAGATTCCTCTCCCGCCCTATTTGATTTTGCCCCGACTCTGATGGAAGCTCCCAGTTCCCCGAAGCCGGTTCTCGATTCGGGGGTAAATAGAAATTCAGTCATGCGCATTCTTTCGGGTATTCAACCAAGCGGTCGTCCTCATATTGGAAATTATTTCGGTATGATGCAGCCGGCCTTTCGTCTCCAGGATGAGGGGGACGCTTTCTATTTCATTGCCAATTATCACGCGCTCACGTCGACTCACGATCCGTCAGTCCTGCGGGAGAACGTTCGCAATCTGGCTTTGGATTTTCTGGCCTGCGGGCTCGATCCTGAGAAGGCGACATTCTGGCGTCAGTCGGATGTGCCGGAAGTGACTGAGTTGACCTGGATTTTGAGCTGCGTGACTCCGATGGGAATGTTGGAACGCTGTGTTTCCTACAAAGACAAGGTCGCTCAGGGGATTGCTCCTTCGACGGGGCTTTTCAGTTATCCGCTGCTTCAGGCGTCGGATATTTTGATTTTCGATTCGAACATTGTTCCGGTCGGCAAAGATCAGAAGCAGCATCTCGAGTTGACCCGTGACGTGGCTCAGAAGTTCAATGACCGCTACGGCGACGAGCTTCTCGTGATTCCGGAGCCTCGAATTCGTGAGTCCACCGCGATTGTACCGGGCCTCGACGGGCGGAAGATGAGTAAGAGCTACGGCAACACGATTGAATTGTTCGAGGAGTCGGAGAAGAAGCTTCGCAAGAAAATCATGAAGATCGTGACGGATTCCACTCCGGTGGAGGAGTCAAAGGATCCCGCAGACAGCTACATCGTTCAATTGTATCGACTCTTTGCCACTGCTGATGAGGTTGCCGAAATGGAGGCGTCCTTCCGTGCCGGTGGTCAGGGATACGGGCACTACAAGCAGCAGCTTTTCGAAGCGATTCGCGATCATTTTGCCCCGATGCGCGAGCGTCGCGAGGAGTTACTGAAAGACCCGGATTATGTCGACGGTGTTCTTGAAGCAGGGGCGAAGCGTGCCCGGGCGGAAGCCCGGAAGGTGATTGATCGCGTCCGCGATGCGGTGGGAATGTAGGGGGGCGATTCGTTACCCGGCGCTTTCCTTTCGCGTTACTTAAAATACAACTTCCAATCGACCGGTGGTTTTGGCCGGGCCTCCTCCTCTGCGGGTTTTTGCGGAGTGATAGGGGCCTCCTTCATTTCCTCCGGCTCAGGTTGTGCGGGCTCCTCCGCTTTTGCTCTGAGAGGTGGAAAAACTTCGTCTTCGGCAAGGAATCTGACCTGGTTTGCGGAGGTGAGTTTGATCTGGGGTTTTCCCCGGTAGATCGAGATGACACCGTCGACCGCGATTCGCTTGTCGTTGTAAATTTCGTGGGGTTCGCCTTCCTTGAATTGGTCGAGGTCTGACGCGAAAGTCACGAGATGAAACTCGGTGCCGTCAAAATTCACGTAGTTTGTTCCCGAGGCTGATTTAGAAGAATCTTTTGTGATTCCGTGGACGGTGACCTTCTCGCCTTCCTTGCCGGCGATCTCTTTGGCCTCTGAGGCAGCGAGGTAGATGGTGTCCTCTTCGTCTGCGCTGACTGCGCCGGAGAGGAGAGCGGCGGTGAGCAGAACGGGAATGAGAAGACGTTGCCGGGTCATGGCTTTTCGTAGTCGGGATTGTAGAGCAGTTTGACGCTGCCGTCCGCGTAGACCACGGCAATGTCGGGGATGTTTGACGGGGCAATTTCCTGTAAAACGATGACCGAGTCGGCGGCGGCCTGAATGACAGGACGGTTGTGAGGGATGATCTCGAAGGCTTCTGTTGCGCCGCCTTTGTAGGGACTCGCGAGGAGTTTTTTGAGCTGGCCGGCAGGAACGTAGCGGCCGGAAAGTTCAGAAAGGGAAGCGGGGTATTGGTCCCGGTTGCTGCGGGCAAAGTTTTCACAGGCGAGGTAAAGCTGGGAGGCATTGGCCTGGCTCACCTCTCTCATCGAGGCGTCTTGTGACTGGCGAATTTTGCTGAGAGCGGGAAACGAGAATCCGACGATGAGGACGAGAACGGGGAAGAGAAACATAGAGAAATAGCTCAGTCCCAGTCCGAAACCGGCGAGTCGCTTTCCGCTTTTGTGATTCACCGTCGCATCGTGTCGGGCGACATGGCCGCAGACTGCTCCTATTGCGGCGAGAAAAAGTCCACCGACAGCCCAGAGAGTGAGAAATCCTATCGTTGCGAGAATGACGCAGGCAATAGCTGCCTTTGACCATTCGGAGGGATGAGTGCGCGATGATGTTTCCGATCTTGCCATGAACTTCTTTTTAATATCACGATGCCTCCTTCGGGGAAACTTCAAACTCTGGATTCTCTCTTTCCTCCTTTGGCGGAATGCGTGAAAAGAGGAAGGCAATGATCAGCAGCGAACAGGTCGCCAGTCCGGCTCCCCAGTAGAGAACCCCGGTGAGCCCGAAGCTTGTCGCGACGATTCCGGCGGCGACCCCGCCAATGACTTTGGCGGTTCCGCTGATCGCCATTGTAAAGACTCCCTGGATCGAATTTCGGAATTGATCCGAGGCGAGACGGTTCAGGAACATGACCGGTCCGATGTAGAGAGCGATGACTTCGAATCCGTGTCCAATCTGCGAGACCACGGCGACGGCGGTCGAGGGAAAAAAGGCGAGGGTGAGCATCCGGGCGACCATGCAGGTCAGGCCCAGCACCATAATTCCTTTGAGGTGAATGAGGCGCTGCATTTGCGGGATGATGATGGTGCATCCGATTTCGAGAAGGACGCCGATGTTGATGATCAGACCGATATGTTTTTTGGAAATGCCAATGCCTTCATCGAGGTAGTTGCCGATGAAAGCGTAGTAGGATGAAGCGGCCATGAAACCGAAAAACAGTCCGATTGAGAGCCAGCGGGCGTTGGGGGCGAAGATGGCGCGGAGTGCTTCTCCGGTGGGCAGCTTTCCGCGTCCGTCCGGAAGGGGGCGGCTCACAGGGGAAAGCGTAAAACTGTTCGCAAGGCTGAGGAGACAGAAGCCCACCGCGCACGGGATGATCGCCGAAGCCGCCGCGCCGCGGGCGAGCGGGACGTAGAGGATCAGGCTCGGGAGTATGAAACCAATCGTTCCCCAGACCCTGACAAGAGGATATTCGAGAAATGAAACGCCGGATTTCCGCGAGTCCTCCGCGAGCGAAAAGTAATAACCGTCCTGGAGCGGTAGCATTGCGACAAAGGCAAGCCCGTGGAAAATGAAAAGGGTCAATGTCAGGGTAATGCTCGTCGAGAAAAAGATCAGTGATAGCACTGTCGCGCTGCAGAGAAAGGCGACTGCGAGAATGCGCCTCGCGTCGACTTTCCGATCAGCAAGGAGTGTGATCAGGGCAGGGGAACAGAGCATCGGAATGCTCATCAGCGACATCGCGAGGCCGATCTGAAAATAGGAAAATTCACCCTGCTCGCGGAGGAAGACGGTCATCAGGGGCATGACGCTTCCGATCACGCCATAGCTCAGAAAGAATTGTCGTCGAACCGCATTCATCGAAGCGTGTGTATAGGTCCTGGCCCAGTCATTCCGGAGGATGTGGTTGCGGAAGACGACTCCTAAATCGCCAGTCTTTTGCTGAGGCCTTCGCGCCAGGTGATCGTCTCTTTGTTGTTCGCTTCGATGCTGGCGCTGATGTTTTTCTCGTAGAAATCGACGAGACGGGTGTGGAGTTCGGTGCGGATTTCAACGCCGAGTAATTCCGGTTGAGCAAAGTGTTCCGGCTTCGGGCTCGCGTTCTGTGCGATGCAGCGATAGAGGAAAATACGGTCGTAGGTGCTGCGAAGGGGAAGACGTCCCAGCTCGCTGAACGCTTCGCGAAGCACCGCCTGGGTGCAGTCAAATCGGCTCAGGAGATGAGCGATTTCCACTCCGTAGATCCAGTCAGGGTTCCGGTAACGGTGGGTTGAATCGTAGATGCCGGCTGTTTCCCAGGCGACGATTCCAAGCGTCTGGCGGACGAGGCTGAGAAGGTAGGCGTCCATCGCTTTTTTTCCGAGATGCTTGCCGCCTTTCCAGATCAGTTCCGAGCTCGCAATCCAGCCAGCCGCGAGGAGGGGATTGGAAGTCAGTAGCATTTTACTGCCCTGCCAGAGATAGCGAACCGGCTTCAGGTAGGGTTGAAGTTCTTCGTATTTTTTGTAAACCTTGCTCGCCTTGCGGATGTTCTCGGAAGCTTTCCGGAGATTCATTCCCTTCACTTCAAGCACCGGTAATTCCTCAAGCAGAAGAATGATCTGCAGCGAGGCCCGGTTCACCGCTTTGAAAAGGCTTTCGAGATTCAGCTCAAGCAGAGGCATTTGTGAATCCGGCTGGTAGACCCGTGCGATGGACTCCATGAAGGCAACGAGATCGAGGAGGAGTCCGCGACCTTCAAAGGTGCCCGATTCCCAGTATTTGCCTGAGGAAAAGCGCTCCAGCATTGCGTCCGATTCCCGGGCAATGAGGTCGGCGACGCGTTCGTCGAAGTTCACGTGAGTCTCATCCTTCCAACTGATGTGCTGGAGGGATTGAAAGTCGGGGAACTCCATCAGCTCGCCGTAGGACATGAGCACTTTTTCCAGTTCCTGCCGCTTTGAGTCGAGTCGGCCCGCTTCGTTCCGGATCGCCCGCTGTGCCAGTTCGATGAGATCTTCCTCTGTTTCGATCTGATCGGGTGCGTCGTGGGTTCTCCAGAAGACGAGGGCAAAGAGCCCCCCCGTCGCGAGGCCGAAAATAGCCCACTGCATCCACGGGGGATCGATTTCGGCAAAAAACGTCAGAATACCCAGCGCGAACAAAAGGAGCCCCGCAAAGAACCGCCCCCCACTCGCGAGATGCGAACGCTGTTTCAGCTTTTGAATGATGGCCGGGGATTCAGACATGAACTTCGGAGGAGGTTACATGCAGGGACGGAGGCATGCATCTGCGAATTTTGCCGAAGAATGTAATGGGCCGGGTTGATGAAAGATCCGGTGCGCGAAAAGAACCGGAGGCTCGGAAGAGATTAGCGCGGTGTATAGTGAAACGGAACGCCGGGATTGTATTATCAACGTGATTCCGGCCCTTAAGAGGCCGTTGAGTTCTCTTATGCACTTACGGTTCCGTTCTCTACTCTACTCCGGATCCAGCCCGAGCAGGTCCAGCACTTCCTTCGGCGGGCCGTTCCACTCCGGCATCGGGGTGTTTCCGCGGTAGCCGAGGTCGCGCATGCCGACGGGTGTGGTGTAATAACCGCCTGCAACGAGATCCCGCATTTTGAGAAAGAAATTTCCGGGGAATTCTCTGGGCTGGAGGGAGAGTTCCCTGCAGATCTCCAACCGGGCTTCGGCGCTCATCGAAACGAAGTTTTCACTTTTACGGCGCACTGCTTCTTCATCAAGCCAGGCGAGACCTTTCAAGATCAGATTCCGGTCGGATTTCTGGGCCGGATAGGGCGAACTGATCCATTCGTCGACAAAATCGTGAACGCCCTGGGATGACGCATTTGGCGATTCTTCGTCGGCGGGGATGATGATATCACATAGAGTGATGACCAATTCCCGCTGTCCGGCGGAAAAGGTCAGAGGCCAGAGATCTCCGGGTTGGTAAGCCTTCACCATGTCCGGGTCGGGACCGTATCCTTTTCCGGTGACGGGGGCGGCGGATTCAGGGGCGGTGCCGTTGGCGGCAAAGGCCGTTTCACCCAGAAACGGAACCGAAGCAGCCGCGCTCATGATCCATTCCAACGCGACGCGACGCTCGATCCTCGGGGTTTCTTCAAAGTTGTTCATCTCAGACGTTTCCTTTTTTCAATTCATCGAGGACGTGATCAGCCGCGCGCCACGCCAGTGCCATGATCGTGAGCGTGGGATTCTTATCGGCGGTATTCGGGAAAGTTGCCCCGTCGGCGAGGACTAGATTCGGAACGTCCCAGGTCCGGCACCATTGGTCGGTGACCGAGGTTCGGGAATCCTCTCCCATGATCGCTCCGCCGACTTCGTGAATGATTTTTCCACCGTCTTTGATCGCCTTGATCGGGTTTTTCGTTTCGGGCTTTCGACCGATGCGGGCACCCATGGCTTCGAAAATCGACGCCATCGATTCCTGCTGATGCGCAATTTGTTTCAGTTCGTCGTCCGACCATTTCCAGTGAAACCTGAGCACGGGGATTCCCCATTTGTCCTTCACTTCGGGGTCGAGTTCGGAGTAGCAATCCTCGTTCGCCGCCATCGCCCCCTGGGCACTGAATCCGACATGGGAACCGTAAAATCGCCGCGCATCCTCCTTCAACTTCTTTCCGAAGCCCGTTCCTTCCCGTCCTGCGAGCCGGTCAAAGCCCCGCACGGAGCTCATCTTCGGCATGCGGCGTCCTGACCCGACAATAAACTTGTAGCCTCCGGAAAAATCGAGACGCCCTGCGGTGTGTTCTTTGCAAAGCCACCAGGGAACGTAGGCCTGCTGCCCCACGGTCCCGTCTTCGTTGTGAGGTGGCAGGTTTTCCAGTGCCGGTATCTGAGCACTGAAGCTGCTCGCGACCGAATCGGTGATGTATTTTCCGACCTTCCCACTGCTGTTGGCAAGTCCGTCGGGAAAAAGGTTGGACTTCGAGTTGAGTAAAATGCGAACCGATTCCTGCGAGCTCGCGGCGAGGACGACGACCCTGGCGGAGACGTGGTGATCGGCCCCGTCGACCTTGTCAATGTAGCTGACGCCTTTTGCTTTGCCCTCCTTGTTCAAGGTCACTTCCCGCACCATCGCGTTCGGAAGAATATCCAGATTTCCCGTCTTCTCCGCGGGACGAAGATGAACCGTTGCCGAATCATACGCCGCGCCAATCGAGCAGCCACGATGACAGTCGGTCGCGAAAAAGCATTTCGCGCGCGAGCGCATATTCTCCGCGAGAATTCTCTGTGCCTTGCCGTTGCCGGGGTGCAGGATCGCGGGGAGCTGGTCCGCTTCCTGTTGTTTTGTCAGGATGGCCCGGTGGACCGGGAGCACATCGATGCCGAGTTTCTTTGCGTATTTTTTGGTGAGCAATTCCCCGGCGCGCATTTTCGGCGGGGGAAGAAGGACTCCGGGAGAGGAATGGGGGACATTCTCGATCCCTTCGTTGCTGCCGAAAATGCCGACTAACATTTCCACTTTGTCGTAATAGGGATGGAGATCATCGTAGGAGATCGGCCAGTCAAACCCCACGCCCTGCCGCGACCTGGTTTTAAAGTCATAAGGTCCGTTCCTCAGTGAAACCCGGCCCCAGTGGTTGGTTCGTCCTCCCAGCATGCGCTGTCGCCACCAGAAGAACTGACGTTTTTCCTCCTTGTTTGCGTTGGTGTAGGGTTCGCCCGGGATTTCCCAGCCGGATGCCACCGATGAGTCGTAAAAGCCGTATTGCTTGTCGGGAGTCGGTTCCGCGCGGAGCGGAGCCATATCCCGCGTGTGCATCATCGCGGTTTCCCGCGCCGGGTCAAAGATCCGTCCCGCCTCCATCACGAGCACTTTGGCCCCGTTCATCGTCAGGGTGTAGGCCATCTGTCCGCCGCCGGCTCCCGAGCCGACGATGACGACATCGTAGTCAGACTGAACTTCTTTAGGCGAAATAACGGGCATTCAGAAGTGTGGAACAGGACCACAAAAAACGTCAACGCAGGATGCCGACATCATTGCGCGAGAGGCAGAGTGTTTGGCTATTGGGTTACGATTCCGGGACCTGTTCATAAATCGCCGCCAGCTGAAGCAGCAGTTCTTCAAGCCGTTTGTAGTAAGTCTCTTCTTCGAGGTTCTCTTTATCCCGTCTCAGCGCCCGCACTTCGATTTCGAGTTGGTTGCGTTTGGTGCGTTGTCCGTCGGTGAGGCGTCTTTCGAATGCGTTGGGAAGGAGGACCTGCCGGCCGGCGATTTCACCGTCGGGTGAGGCATCTTTTTCAGCGGAGCGGGTCGCGGTGGTGCCTTTGAACCATTCCGCGCGTGAGCCCCGTTCGTCACCGTTGTCGTCGATGAGGGCGTGCTCGGTCGCGATGCGGTTTTCGCTTTTGTAAAAGAGTGTGGTTTCGTTTGAGGCGTGGATAAAGGCTTCGAGAAGGGAGACCTGTTCGTCGTTGTCAAGATCGGCAGCGGCCGCTCCGGCGATCGCTTTGGCAAAATAGCGGCCAAAGTGAGTGTAGGAGGTCTCCGATTCGTTCTTCGTGGCAGTGATGACAATGCGATCGGGTCTCGAGGCCTTTCGAATGAGGGAGCCGCTCGCGGGCGCGGTGTTGATGAGTGCGAGTTGCCCCTCGTAGGCGTCGAGCCAACCGACGAGTTCATCGTCGGTGAAATCGGGGCCGCGCACATTGAATTTCGCCTCCCGTCCGTCAAAAGTCCCGTGTCCGATCAGCACGACCCAGAGCTGATTCGTTTTGATCTCGGTGAGATGTTTTTTGAAAATTTCGGCGTCGTTGTTCTTTCCCGAATCTTCGATCCCGACGACTTTCATCTCCGCGTCGGCTTTCCTCGCGGCTTCGATCCAGAGGGCGGCATCTTCGCGAAAGGCATCGCCGTATTCAGAGGTTCCGTCCGAACCGATCAGAAGGAGGATCGTGAGATCCTGCTTTGCGTTTGCGAGTGTGGTCGCAGCGAGAACGAGAGCGCTCAGGAGAGTAAGGAAGCGGGTCATGGGTGGAGAAGTGGCGGCGAGCACCAGCGAGTGGTTTTCAGTTTGAGAATGTTGTTTGATGTCCGGTTGTTGCTTTGCTGTCCACTCGCTGGCGCTCGCCGCCACATTCAGTTCAAAGTCAGAGTATCCCCTGTTTGCGGCGGAGGGCCCACTCTCCGAGGAAGCAGAGCAGGGCGATGAGAAACAGCCAGGGGGTGTGCCAGAGAGGGCGCGTGCGGGTTTCTTCGACGGGGGCTTCAAGCTGGCTGAGAAGCCCGGGCAGTGAGTCGATCCCGTCCATGGAAAGCAGCTTGCCTCCGGTCGCTTCAGTGATGCGCCGGAGCGGTTCGGAATTGGGGCCGAGATTCGCAAACTCCTCGGCATCGGGATTGAGTGCGCGGGCCACGGCGTCTTTGCCGATCTCAAGTCCGTCTCCGTCGAGGACGGTCGCATTGATACGGTAACCGGCGCTGTTTTCGGAAGGGTATTCCGCAGTGAAAAGTCCGGGGTCATCCAGCGATGGCTCGGCGGTGAGGCTCGTCTCGGTGCCGTCGATGTCGACGACCTTGAGAACCACGGTGGCATCATCCTGTGGTTTCGCCGCTTCGTCGCGAACACGCACTGCGACTTTGGTGACGGGAAGGGCGCCCTCGAGGTTTTCCTCTTTGGTCATCTCGACACGGGAGGGCACTTCCGCGACGGCCCAGCGCATGAGCTGACGCCAGGATTTGCCGAGCTCGCCCTGCTGCTCTTCATCTTTCATCCCCCAGCGCCAAAAGTCGGCGACGGGGACAGCAGCCGTTTTTCCTTCGCCGTAGCGTTGCGTTACGATCGCGGGGAAAAGGCGGTCTTCGACATCTTTGACCGAGGCGAGAATGCTCGCGCCCGGCTTGATTGCTTCGATCCGGTTGATCGCGAAAAAGGGCGGCATGTAGGCGAGGCGGGTGTTCTCTGCTTCCTGGTCGGCGCGGTGCCGCATCCATGGTTCGAGCCAGCCTTCGCGGGTGAGATCGTAAACGGCGTCGAGTGCAGCCGCTTCCTGTTTCAAAGGATCGAGGTAAACGGGAAGGATGCGTCCGATTGGCGTGTTGTCCCAGCCGCCTTCCTGAAAGGATTCCTGACCACCTAACATGATCACTGTTCCACCGCGCTGAGCGACAAAACGGTCGATCAGGTTTTGTTGCTCGGTAGTGAAAAAATCCGCTTCGACATCATCGAGGACGATGGCACGAAAAGAGGAGAAAAGTTCCTCTTCCGCTTTCGGGAAACCGTCGCGGAGTTCTTCGGGTGACTTCGTGTTGAGCCGGATGAGAACGGGTTGGTCGTAGCGTTGCGTTTCTTCGGGGATGTCTTTGGCGAAGCCGCGGAAGAGCGGGTTGCTGCTTTCGCCCGGCTTGCCGCGCCATTCGAATTTGGGTTCGCGTTTCGCGATGCGGATGAGTCCGACGAGATCGATCTCTGAGTCGAGCGAAAGGGCGCGTCGCAGAAACTTGTATTCCCAGTTGGGGCGACCGCTCACGTAAAGAATGCGGAAGGGGCCGTTCCCGCGATTGACGGTGACATGCTGGATGTTGTTGACCTCGGTGAGTTCTTTGATCGGCGTTGAGGCGGTTTGGCGAATGCCGACTTTGAGAAATGAAATTCCCGGAGGGACCGAGGAAAAGCGCAGTCGCACCGGGAGGGTTTGATCGTTCTCTGATTCCGGAATGACGACCGTTTCTTTCGCGATTTCTTTTCCCTTTTCATCGATGACATAGACCTCAGTCGGATTGGGGAAAGTGCCCTTGGCGTGAACATCCAGATTGAGCGTCACCTGCGCGTCCTCGAATTGGGTCGTCGTTGCGTTGATGTTCTGGATCGCGAGATCGTTCGCGTCCGGATTGGCTTCGCCGATGAGAACGGCGTAGACGGGTGCTCTTTTTTTGTTCTCATCTCCCGATTCGAGATAGGAGGCGAGTTGGCTAAGATCGGTGGCGTTGCCGTCGGTGAAAAGGACGGTCGCGGCGAGGGCGCGCTGTTGAAAGCGGGAGTCGATATTGTTCAGCGCAGAGATCATTGCCGAGTTTTTGCCCTCGAAATTCAGTTCGCTGAAATTGCCAACCTGGCGGAGTCCGCGGTCGAAGAGGTAGGGCTGGATCCGGAAGGTGTCGCTGATGCCTGCCAGCCAGTCGGGGAGCGCATCGGGGTTGGAGGCGTTATCACTGGTGAGAAATTTTTTCAATGACTCGGACGGGGGAGGGGCATCGGCACTGAGGGACACGGTCATTCCCGCCGAGTTGTCGGCGAGAAGAACGACGTCGTTGGAGTGTTTCTTCGGCTGACGGTCGAGGACGACGGGTTCGAGCAGCGCAAGCGCGAGGAGAATGAGTCCGGCAGCCTTGAGAAAGAGGGCAAAGAATTTGCTGCCACCACGGAGCGGGGAGTTGCGATAGGTGAATGTCAGGATCGCGAGAGAGAGGATCGCGAAGGCGATCGCAAGCCACGCCCATGACTCGTTCGCGAAGGCGATGGCGCTGAGATGATGATGGGCGGGTGTTGGCATGAGGGGCGCTGGCGCGCCGTAAAAGGTAAAAAGTTAAAGGTAAAAGGTCTGGAAGCGCGCTTCGCGCTGTGGACAGGTGAGAAAGTGATAAGTCGGATAGGCTTCGCGGAGGAATGCTCACGCAGTTCCTCTATGGTTTTCGTTTTCTGTTAGAGGTCAATTCGGTAGCGGAACGAGGATCGTTCCGACTGTGAGGGCGTTCGTTTATTTTCCAGCTCCGAGTTCTTCGTAGTAGCGTCGCACGAGGTCGCGAAATTCACTGGGAACGGCGTCGCGGTCAATAGGGGCGATGGGATTTTCACGGTTCATTTTGGCGAGCTCTTCGGTAATGCGCTGGCGCAGCTCGATGAGTGGATCGGTGATTCGCTTTTGGATGGTGGCGGCTTCGGGCGCGGCGTTGTCACGACGGAAGTCGATGCGCATGGCGCGGGCGTCGTCCTGCACCTGGGCGAGGTTGTTTCGGAGATCCGCCTGCGGGAGCATCTCTTCGATGCGGCTGAGTCGGTCGGCCCAGTCGCCGTAGTCTTCGCCGGTGATGGGGCCGGGCGCTTTCTCTTCTGACTTCTGATTGAAAAAGAGCCCCCTGGTTGGCACGCCGGGACGATGGCCGTCGGTGTTCCCCTCGACACCGCCTCCCTCACCTCCGCCACTGCGGCCGGACGATTCTGCGAGTGATTCGCTGCCCGGTTCGGAGCCGCCTTTGCCGCCTTTTCCACCTTTACCCTGCTCTCCGGGTTGCTCACCCTGACCTGACCCTGTTGGGCTGCCGGCCTGACCCTGTTGACCTTCGCCTTGTCCCTGACCTGACCCTGTTGGCTCTCCGGCTTGACCCGGTTCACTTTGCCCTTTTCCGGGCCCTTTTCCTTTTTCTCCTTTGCCTTTACCTGCTTCTGCGAGTTCTTCGCCTTCTCCGCTTCCCTGACCGGGTTTCTTACCTTCTCCCTGACCGGGCTCTTTCCCTTCGCCTTCTTCTCCGTCCGAACCGGCGAGCTCACCCGGCTTCTCACCAGCCCCTTTTTCTTTATCCTTTTCTTTTTCTTTATCTCCACCGGAACTGCCAGCCTCTTCACCGGCCTTCTCCCCCGCGAGTCGCTTCTTCTCGTCTTCGGTTTGCTGAATCAAATCATCCAGCTCTGAGCGCGCCATGCGAAGCGCGTCGGCTTCGTTCCCGAGCACTTTTTCGGCGGCTGCCTCAACTGCTTTTCTCAAATCTTCAATCCCGCGGGTCGCGGCTGCTGCGGCGGGCTTCGCCTGTTCCGCGCGGTCGTAATAGGTGTATTGCCTTGCTTCCTGGAGCGATTCCTGTGCGCCGCTCGTGGTTGCTTCGCGGACGGATTCATACAGGGCGTCGGAGAGGAGCGGCTCGGAAACTTCCGACTGTTCGCTGAGCTGTTTCATTTCCTCCAGTAATTCGTCGAGGGCGCGCTCTTGACGGCTCATTCTCCGGGCGAGCTCGCCGCGTTGCTCCTGGTTGTCTTCGCTGCGGGTGTTGTCGTCGGACTGTTCAACGAGTTCGTCGAGCTCTTCGCTGATGCTTCTTTGTTCGGTGTCGAGTTCACGTGCGGCATTCCGCACCGCTTCCATCTCTTTGGAAAAGCGGCGTGAGGTCCGTTCGCGGAATTCCTCTTTCATTTCCTCGAGTTGTTCCTGTGCCCGGGTCGCGGCGTTGGCGGCGTCGGCGAGCTTGCCTTCCTCAAGTTTTTCGGAAGCCTCCTGAACGTTCTCGCGGGTCTTGTCGAGTTCCTCTTTCTCCTCCGTCATGTTGGGACGGTTCTGCTCGGATTCCATCCGCTCGCCGAGGTCGTCGAGTTCCCGAAGGAGTTCCTCCTGTTCTTCCTGGAGGCGCTTCAGCTGGCGCTCGATTTCGGCCTTTTCCTCTTCGTTGGCGTCCTGGAGTTCCTTCTCGAGTTCCTTGATTTTTTCGGCAATGGCTTCCTGACGACGGGCGAGTTCTTTGAGTCGTGTCAGGACTTCGATGTTCTCTTTTTGTTCAGCTGACTGAGTGGCCTGTTCTGCTTTGGATTCCTCTTCGTATTTGAGCTCTTTCTGTTCGAGCTCAAGGTTCATGATCTGTTGTTCCTGCTTTTCCCCGTTGCCCTGCCCCCGGGAGGTGCTGACTTCGATTTCACGGTTGCTCGCTTCGGTTAGTTTGGCTAAAGCTCTGAGTGCGATGACGTGCGATTCGCTGAGCATTCCCCCGTCTTCCTTCGTGAAAATCATCGCAATTTTCTTGACGTTTTCCATCATGATATCCTGTGCTGCGGTGAGGATTTCTCGTAGTTTGGGATCGTCAACTTCCTGCAGATTTTCCCCCACGGTTGAGTGCACGACGAGTTGGGAATCTCGGACCACGGCGATATCACTTTTTAAAACGGAGAACGGTTTCTTGTAATCGTGGTCCCGCATCAATTTCCAGGTGGCGTTGACGACCTCCTTTTGAAGTTTGAGTGCTTCGAGGGTTTGCGAGTTTTGCCCCGGCTCTCCTGACTGCGGCTGGCCTTCCCGCATGATGTCTTCAAAGAAGCGCACTTCGGCGAAAAACTGGTCACTGGTGGTGCGGCGAAGTTCCCCGTTGTGATCGAGATCCTCAGCCCAGAAGTGATAGGCAATGAGCTGGCGCGGCTCCAGTTTTTTGATGGTTTCCAGGTCGACTTGAGACGCGAGCGGATGATTCTTCTTTCCGGGGAGTTCTTCGTCGGTTAGGACCCGGTCGGTGTCTTCGCCGTTGATCTGGAAAGTGAGTCCGGCGCGCTTCACTCCGACGTCGTCCCAGACTTCACCTTCGATGGGAAATTCCTGCAGGGAGGTGACTTTGAAATCCTGCCCCGGAAAAGTAAATTTCAGCTTTGGGGGGAGATTGCGGGTCACGTTGACCTTAATCCAGGGCGGGCGGACGTTGGCGCGGCTGTCTTTATCGACGAGGTGGACCCGATACTTCGTCGTGTCGGTCGGCGTCATCGTCGCAGTGAGAAGGGTGGGGTCATCGGCGCTTGCTCTGAGCTCGATTGAGTCGCCTTCTTCACTGAAAAGTTCAGCTGCTTCGACCGGCTTGTTCACTCTGAGGGACCAGTCGACTTTTGATCCCTCCATCACTGTGATTTTCATGGTGTCGGTCACTGTTTCAGCTTCCTCGTTCAGGTAGGCGGGCGGGGTGATGTGGGCGTCTGCCTGCTCCAGAACGGGGTATTCGAAGGTTGTGATTTCGTAGGTGGCAGAGGCGCTGTCGGCAAAGGTGATCTGGTAGTTCGAGTCGGCGCTGACTTCGGGAATGAGGGCGGAAAAGACGGTGTCATCGAGTCCCCGTTGCATGGGAATGCGACGGCCCGTTTCGGGCTTGTCTTTAGGTGTGATTTCCAGCATTGCGAGAGCGGGAGCCTGCTCGAAAAAATCGGCTTCGACGACGAGTCGGGATCCGCGTTCGATTTCAATGCTCCCGGGGGTGACGTTTACCGAAAACTCCGGAGTTTCGGGTGTTTCGGGACCGGTGGTTCCCGCAATGGGATCGAAGGGATCATTTTCAGGCGTGTTCTCAATGAGCAGTTGCGCCATCACGAAAAACGCGGCGAGTGCTGCCAGTTGCCCGACGAGAGCCCATCCGAGTTTTTTTCCCGAAACCTTCTTAACCCACTGGTTCGCAGTGGCGTGTTCACTGACTTCACCGAGGAGCCTTTTTTGCAAATAGCTGAGTTCCCCGTCAGGTCCGGGCTTCTGGTCCATCGCCGCGAGGAGGGCGGAGCGAAGATCGGGGTGGTTTTCTTCAATCTTGCGGGCGATTTGCCGCGCGTTGAGGGTATTCTTTTTAACACGGTAGAGTGCTATAAGCGTGATTGCGAAAAGGCTGCCGAGAACGCCGAAAATGGTCGGGAGTGACCACCAGTTGTAGCGGGATGCGAGAAGGGTGAAAATCCCGAGGGCAACCGCTCCGATGGATAACATCACGATTCGAACGCGCCGCTGCTTGAGGCGTTTTTCCGCCTCGATAACCGGTTCAAGAGTGGTTTGAATGAGTTTCTCGATCATGTGGGGTGATCTGTTAGTGGGTTACGCGGCCTGCGGCGTTTTGTTTCGTGGCCGGCCCCCGGAAGGCCGGCCCCCGGATGTCCGGCCCCCGGCCATAACCGTTTCAACGAGGAGGATGACGAGGGCGGCGAGGATGAGCCATTTCCAGAGTTTTTGCTTTTCTTCTTTCTCTTCGGATTCGATGCGGAGGCGAGTCGCTTCGCTTACTTCAGGGGGATCAGCATTTTCTTCGCCAACGAGGGGGATGCCGCGTTCGGTGAAGACAATGTTAGGATCAACAGGGGCGGTGCGGGATTCATTGGGGGCGAGATTGACGGAGATGAGAATCGATTTTCCGTTTTTCTCCATTTCATAGAACCCCGGTGCGGTGTGTTCGGTTTCTCCGACGTAGAGGGTCGCGGCAGCGCGGGAGCTGTAGCCGACGTGTTCGAAAATGGAAAAAAGGAGAGGGACGAACTTGGAGGAAAGGGCGAGTTGGCTTTCGGAAGGTTCCCATCCTGAGAGGAATGCAAAGAGGGCGCCGCTTCCGATGCGTTTTTCGATGAGGGCAGGGGACTCTCCATCAAACCGGGCGATGATGCGTGTTCCGGGCGTCTCTGCCGGAAGGGTGAGGGTGCGGTGTTTCCAGAACCGGACCTTCGTGAAATCTCTGATTTTTGCGCGGGCAAAGGGAAGGAGGACGGGATGATCAAAATCGAGATCGGAAAGGAGGGCGTAGTCGCTAACGGTGGATTCGGAAACTGCCCACTGATCGTTTCCTGCCAGTTTTGCGAAGGCGCTTGATTCGGTGTCAGCTGACGGGATCGCGATGACGAGTCCGCCGTCCTCAGCGAAGCGGTTCAGTTTTTCGCCTGTTTCAACTGACCAGGTGTCGGCGATGATGATGACTTCGTTCGAGGTGAGATCGGCGTCGGTGAGTGCTTCGGTTGCGGAAATGATGGGTTCGAGCGCGGGTGTCGACTGAAGAGCCCGGCGGAGGTAGAAGAGCGGTGATCCGGCGGATTCTTCGATACCGGATTCCCTCACGAGTTTAACGCGGAGAGGACGAGCCTGAACGGGGGCGACGTAGACTTCGTTGTCGAAGGGGTGGCTGTCGCCGGTGACTTCGAGGATGCCGCGTTCGGCTGTCGGCGGGCGTGGCGGGGTCGAGAGAATGCGGCTGATCCCGGGGGCGATGAGCGTTTCCATTTCCGTTTCGGGGAAGCCCTTCCACGCCAGTTTTACGGTGGCTGATTCAGAGGTCGCTGCGTTGCTGAGGCGGACGCGATAGATTTCCTCTTCGTTGATGTCGGAGCGCGGTGGTGTCGCCGCGAGTGTGATGGAGAAATTGTCGGATTTTTTCGGTGTGACGGAAAGGCAGCGCACGAGAACGTCTTCGGGCCAGGCGTTGTCGTTGAGGTTGGAAAAATCGGAGCCTTCCTGGAAATCGCTGATGAGAATGACCTCTTTGCGCGTTGCCGGGGTGGCGGCATCTGCGGCGAGGAGAGCATCGGCGGCGCTGGTTAAGGCTGCCCCCGGATTGCTGCTCATCCAGGTCGGGGATGCCGGGGCTTTTTCACGAAAGGCCGCAGCGCGGGCTCTGCCACTGAGGTCTTTCCACACCGGAAAATCTGCTACGGTTTCGGTCTTCGCATCGAAAAAGGCGAGAGCGACTTCGTCTTTGCTTTCGAAACGGTTTATCGACTCATCGGCAAGGTCGAGGGCCTGCTTCCAGAGGTCCTCCCGCTGCATGGAGGCGCTGCGGTCGACGAGAACGACGGCGCGGGTGATCGATTCCTCTGAGAAAATGAGTTTGCCGGAGTTGAGAAAGGGACGTCCGAAGGCGAGTGCGAGGAGGAGAATCGCGAGGCAGCGCAGGGCGAGGAGGAGAAGGCGCTCCAGTTTGGTGCGGCGGGTGAGGCGTTCCGGCGATTTCTCGAGGAACATCAGTGAGCTGAAGGGAATATGCTCTTTGGGCGGACGTTTCCGCAGGTGCAAAAGAATGGGAACCGCGATGGCGGCAACACCTAAAAGATAGAGCGGAAAAAGAAAACTCACAGCGTTTGAAATCCTGCCATTGAATCACGCTGACGGCGAGGACGTTTTCACGGTGACTGTTCTTTGGAGGAACTGCTCGAAGTCGGGGTGATGTCGATTACTTCGGCATCAATATTAATGGTTGCCTGAGAAGGGCGGGACCGGTCGGGGGCACCCATGTTCTGCCCAACCACGGTAATTTTCCCTTTCAGGTAGGCTCCGAGAACTTTGCGCACCGAGCCCCGAATCGAAGGAACGAGGAGGGAAAAGCCGATCGCGTCGGTGAGGAAGCCGGGGGTAAGGAGAACGGCGCCGGCAATGAGGATCATAAGTCCGTCGAGGACTTCTTCGTGGGGGAGTTTCCCCTGAGCGGTTGCGGCCTTGTAGTTGTTGAGGGCCTGGAGCCCCTGCGATCTCGTTAAATGTGCGCCCAGTGCTCCTGTTAAAATGATGATGAGTAAAGTCAACGGAATGCCGATTTTCGAGCCAAGCACCATGAAAAGGAAGAGCTCTATGACCGGAATGCCGATAAAAAGTAAAAGGAGACGGGCGAACATGTTCTTATTATGTCATACGAATCGCGAAAGTGTTCGATTAGAATTTCGGGATTATTTTGTATGAGCGGAGGGTAGAGGAAGGAGGATTCCTTCCATGCGGATGATCGAGGGGGATTAAGCGGCGGGAGTCTCTGAAATGGAACGAGTTTCGTTCCTCTACGCGCAGATAGGGGATCGAGTGTAGAGGAAGGAGGCTTCCTTCCATGCGGATGATCGAGGGGGGGATTTAGCGGCGGGAGTCTCTGAAACGGAACGAGTTTCGTTCCTCTACCTGCAAAAAGAGAATCGAGGGTAGAGGAAGGAGGATTCCTTCCATGCGGATGGTCGAGGGGGGGATTCAGCGGCGGGAGTCCCTGAAGCGGAACGAGTGTCGTTCCTCTACGCGCAGATAGGGGGATCGAGTGTAGAGGAAGGAGAATTCCTTCCATGCGGATGATCGAGGGGGGGGTTTAGCGTCGGGAGTCCCTGAAACGGAACGAGTTTCGTTCCTCTACGCTCACGCGGTCTCCTTGGGGATGTCGCGGCAATGTTTGAGGCGGTAGCCGCCGTCGACGGGAAGAATCGTTCCGGTGACGTAATCGGCGTCGTCGGAGGCAAGGTAGGTCGCGGCTTTGCCGATGTCTTCGGGCAGCCCCATGCGACCCCAGGGAAGTTTTTTTCCCTCTGCTGCCATGGTTTCGTCGTTGTAGTGCTGGCGCTCGCCGGGGGTGTCGATCCAGCCGGGCTCGATCACGTTGACGTTGATGCGGTGTTCGAAAAGCTCGACGGCCATGGTTTGCATCATCGAATTGAGTCCTGCTTTCGCGGCGCTGTAAGCGACACAACGGGCATTGGGAATCCGGGCGAGAACGCTGGAGATAAAGATGATTTTGCCGGGTTTCTCTTGCTCGACGAGCTGGCGGGCGACGAGTTGTGAAATGTGAAAGGCTCCCAGCAGAGCCGAATTTAAAATACCTTCGAAATCCCCGGCTTTATAGTCGAGGAAGCTCTCGCGACGATTGTAGGCGGGGACATTGACGAGGATGTCGATGCTGCCGAATTCTGCGATTCCGGCGGAGAAGGCCGCTTCGCAACCCTCACGGGAAAAGGTGTTGGCTTCGACGGCGAGACATTCGACTCCGAGACTGCGGACTGTTTCGGTTCCGGCGGCGAGTTCTTCACTGCCGGGGCGGTCGACGAGGATAATGTTGGCGCCTTCGGCGGCCAGTTCTGTCGCGCAACCGAGTCCGATTCCACGCGCTCCGCCTGTAATCATCGCGGTTTTTCCTTCCAACTTTTTCATAGAGCGGACTCTAGCTCAGGCGCAAAAGAGAGGGAAGAACACAATCGCGCTGAATTGGAGGGAGGATGGGCGGAGTCGCTTGCGGGGAAGAGGGGTAAGGAAAAAGATAAAGGGATTGGAGAGGGAAAGTGGTCGAAGTGCTTGACCGGTGGGGGCATTCTGTTGAACGTTCCGATGTGAATCAGGAACGAATAGATCGACTTAACGCCGCCATCCGGGATGTGAATGACTTCCCCAAACCGGGTATTGTTTTTAAAGACATCACACCGGTGCTGGGTGATGGCGCGCTTTTCCGGGAAACGATCGATGGGTTCATCGATATGATCGGTGACGAAAAACCCACCAAAATCATCGGAATCGATGCCCGGGGCTTTATTTTCGGAGCGGCGCTCGCGGATCGAATTGGAGCAGGGTTTGTTCCGGTTCGGAAAAAAGGAAAGCTTCCCTGGGAGACTAATGGTCGTTCCTACTCGCTGGAATACGGGGAGGCCCATGTCGAAATTCACAAGGATGCGGTGAAGCCGGGCGAGAAAGTCGTTTTACTCGATGATCTCCTCGCGACGGGAGGCACTGCCGGTGCGGCCCTGAAACTGGTTCAGGAGCTGGGTGCTGAGGTGCTTTGCGTGCTGTTTTTGATCGAACTGACTTTTCTCGAAGGTCGGAAGAATATTGATTCAGGGGTTCGCTGTGAGGCCTTGCTGACTTACTAACCGCCTCTTTTCCCGCGACTATGAGCTACGAAAGTGATGTCCTGCGGGATTGGTATTTGCTGTTTCACTACGGGACCGCGGAAGAGATTACCGCCGGTCTCGGGTTCGACGTTGCGGGGCTTCCGGCCCGTTGTCTGGAATTTCCGGTGACGACGACGGAAATGCTTGGTGACGAACCTGTGGGACGTGTTCTCGACCTCGGATGTGCGGTGGGGCGTTCCAGTTTTGAATTTTCGAGGCGGGCGGAGGCTGTTATCGGGATCGATTTTTCGCAGAGCTTTGTCGATGCGGCGGAGGCGATTCGTTCGGGCGCGTCGCTCACCTATCGTCGTTACGGCGAGATGCACCTTTCGGAAATGCTCAGGGCTTCGCTGCCCGATGGTGTGAATGCCGATCGGATCCAGTTCGAGCAGGGCGATGCGATGGCGTTGCGCGCCGACCTGGGGAGTTTTGATCTCGTGCATGCAGCTAATTTACTGTGCCGTTTGCCGGAGCCGTTCCGGTTTATGAAGCGTTTGCCCGAGTTGGTGAATCCCGGCGGGCATTTGATCATGGCGACTCCGGCGACGTGGATGGATCAGTACACGCCACGGGAGAATCAGCCCGTGGGCCTGACATTGGATTATTTGAAGCACCATCTCGAAGCTGATTTTGAAATGGTCTCGGTGGAGGAGGTTCCCTTTTTGATTCGCGAGCATCGGCGGAAATTGCAGCTTAGTACCTCGCAGACGAGCGTGTGGAGACGGAGATAGCCGGCCTTTCGATTCCGGCAGCGGAAAGGCGAAAAGTTACGGCCGGCCCGGAGCAGGGCAGTTCTTCGGATTCAAACCGCGAACATGCCCTTGGACAGGTGGCTGCTTTTCTCTAGGGTCATCGGAATCATGATGAAAATGAATTATTCTTATTTGGCGGCGATCGCGGCAGTTCTCACTTTGGGTGCCTGCAGCGAATCAGTGGGTGATAACGCGAAATCGGATGCGACTGACGACGGTTGGGTTGAGCTTTTTGATGGCAAGACGCTCAAGGGTTGGAAGCATTCCACACTCGGAACAGCTACTTACACGGTCGTCGATGGTGCAATCCGCGGCGAGACTGCTGAAGGAAGTCCGAACTCGTTTTTGATCAGCGAGAAAGAGTATGGCGACTTCGAGATCGAATTCGATGTGAAGGTGCACGACAGCTTGAATTCCGGTATTCAGATTCGCTCACGTGAGAAGTCTGAGGCGGATCTTGCCACTTCAGGAAATGGCGGCAAGCCGGCCAAAGATATCAATCGTTTCTTCGGTCCTCAGGTGGAACTCGAAGCTTCACCCGGTCAGTCTGCTTACATTTATGGTGAAGCAACCGGTCGTGGCTGGGTGTCTCCCGAGCCTCAGGAGAAGGGTCACTCACACAACCACATGAAGAACGGCGAATGGAATCACATTCGCATCGTCGCAAAGGGTGTTCGCATTCAAACATTCATTAACGGGATCGCGGTAGCTGACCTCTCCGATGAGGGCCTTTTCAAGACACATCCCAAAGGTCACTTCGGGCTGCAAGTCCATGGTATCAAGAAGGGAACCGGTCCGTTCGACGTTTCCTGGAAGAATATCCGTATAAAGGAACTGAACTAAACGTCCAAAGTGAAATATCGGAATTTACTTGCGGAAATCCGGTTAATTCACTAAAAGAATTTGGTGACGGCAGGTTTTTGTATTTATACGACACTTGCCGGCATCATATAAGGAGGAGGGCCCAGGTGCCGCGAAAGCGGCACCTGGGTTACTTATTTCCGGGCAAGGGGGAGGGGCCCGCAGGCCCGGTTCACTGTTTGTTGTCCGCACTCGAAATTGCGTGACACCTTTTTCTGAATTTTTTTCGAATAATCTTCGAAGCCTCCATCGTTTTCGATGTTTTATGTTCTGAGGCAGGATGTATGGTAGCGGCATGAGCGATATTGCCACGAACCGGAAGGCGAAGCGCGATTACCACATTACGGAGAAATTCGAAGCGGGAATCGAGCTGAAAGGCACTGAGGTTAAATCAATTAGGGCCCGTCACGTGAATTTGACGGAAGCATTTGCCCGTGTCGATAAGGGTGAGGTGTGGCTTTATAACAGCGATATCCGGCCCTACGAGCAGGCAAGCCACGAATATCATGTTCCAAACCGGAACCGGCGTCTTCTCTTGCACAAAAAAGAGATACGAAAAATTGCCGCTTTGACGGAACAGCATGGAGCCACCGTGGTTCCGCTCCGTTTTTACTGGAAGAACGGTCGTGTCAAAGTCGAGTTGGGCGTTGGTAAGGGTAAGGATCAGAGAGACAAGCGCCAGGATTTGAAGCAAAAGGCCCACGATCGTGAGGTTGATCGGGAAATGGCGCGCTTTAATAAGTAAATTTGCAGCGACGAGGATTCAAGGAAGTCGGTTGACTGTCACGCTGAATCCCGTTCATTCGGTGAAGAATTATGGGTTCGTCTTTTGGTAAGCTTTTTCAAATTTCCACCTGGGGTGAATCCCATGGTGGCGGTGTCGGTGTCGTAGTGGATGGATGTCCTCCTCTCATTCCTCTGGATGAATCGGATATCCAGGTGGATCTCGACCGGCGTCGTCCGGGGCAGAGTGAGGTGACGACTCCGCGAAACGAGGCTGATCAGGCGGAGATTCTCTCGGGAACCTTTGAGGGACAGACTCTCGGTTCGCCCATCGCGATTCTGGTGCGGAATAAAGATGCCCGCCCCGAGGCCTACAACGAGATGGCGGAGAAGTTCCGACCTTCTCATGCAGATTACACTTATCAGGCGAAATACGGGACCCGGAACTGGCAGGGCGGCGGGCGCTCCAGCGCCCGTGAGACGATTGGCCGGGTGGCTGCGGCGGCGATTGCGAAAAAAGTGATCGCGAGTCAGTTCGCTCCTGATTTGGAGATTTTACCCTTCGTGGAATCGATCGGCACGCTGCGGGCGAATGTGGATACGGCAACGGTGACCCGTGAGATGATCGAGTCGAATATCGTTCGCACCGGGGATCCTGATTCGGTTGAGGCGATGATTGATTTGATCAAGGCGACCCGCGCAGACGGCAATTCGATCGGCGGGGTCGTCGGGTGTGTGATTCGCAACGTTCCGGTTGGACTGGGAATGCCGGTTTTTGATCGCCTCGAGGCCGACCTTGCCAAGGGGATGATGAGTTTGCCGGCGACGAAGGGTTTTGAAATCGGATCCGGTTTTGCCGGGACTGAGATGACAGGACGCGATCACAATGATGCGTTCCGAATGGATGGTGAAAGGGTCATTACGACGAGCAACCGTTCGGGTGGCGTGCAGGGTGGTATCACAAACGGTCAGGATCTCGTTTTTCGCGTCGCTTTCAAGCCGACCGCGACGATCATGACGTCTCAGGAAACGGTTTCGACTGCTTTTGAAGACACCGAATTGAAAGGCCGGGGGCGTCACGATGCGTGTGTCCTGCCCCGCGCTGTTCCTATTGTTGAGGCGATGGCTTCGCTCGTGCTGGTCGATCACATGCTAAGGCAGCGCGCTCTGTGTGGAGACGCTTCCTGACTTCCAGATTTTTAACTTCCCGGCATTTGGTATGAACGACTTCTTTCCGCTTCTCATTGCATTGCTTTTTGTCGCGGTGGCATTTGTTTCGGCAATGAACAATGGTGTCGTGAAGTTGTTGAGTTCGGGGGCGGCTGCGGCTGCTGCGTTGTTGGTATTTTTTATTCTCATTCACCTTCTTCCGGCGTTGGCTGAACAGTTCATGGACATTGGGCTGTCCTGGAAGCCTCTCGTTGGAGTTGCCTCTCTTGCCGCTGCGATTGTTTATGTGATTGCGAGGCTGATTTCCGGAGCCGTGTTTAAATGGCTTTTCAATCGCGACGGATTTTTAGGTGAATTCGCTGAAGGCATTCCCGGCGGAGTGATTTCGTTTCTTCCGAGCATGGTTGTGGTCTTCTTTATTTTCTGCTGTGTCCGGATTGCCGGAACAGTTCAGGAATTGAATTACGCGGCGTCATTGAGTCAGCCCGGTATCGCACAGCGTGGCGGAAATATTCCGGCCTACCCGTTTTCAGCAGGATGGCGAAACGGGATTGAAAGCGTCCCCATGGTCGCTCCTGTCCTTGACCTGATCGATCCCTTCAGCAATCGAGGCAACCGCAACACTGCGGCACTGGTTATTGCTCAGGGCTCCGCTGGTCTTAAGGGGTTTGCCGAAAACCAGAGGGAAACAGCCGATTTAATCGTAAATCCGGGTATCGAAACCCTGCGAAGCAATCCGGAAGTGCATGAGGCGGTCACGAAGCAGGACCGCATGGGGCTGGTTTTGAATGCGGACCTGAGAGAGTTCGCATCGACACCGGGACTGAATGATAATTTAGCAGCGATGGATTTGAAGCGGGTTCTCGAAGATTTTGTGAAATCGCTCGAACCTGCGCCGGTCGTAGTTCCGAAAATTTAGAAAGTCATGGGAGATCAAGAGTATATCACCAGCATCGGTCTGGAAGTTCATGTTCAGCTGAAGACGGCGAGCAAAATGTTTTGCGGCTGTGCCGTTAAGTTCGGTGAAGCACCTAACACGCTCACCTGTCCGACCTGTCTCGGGCTTCCCGGAGCGCTTCCGGTGCTGAACCTCGGAGCGATCGAGCGGACGATTCTCGCCGGTCAGATGCTGGGATGCAAAACCCCGGAAGTCGTGAAGTGGGACCGGAAGAATTATTTCTACCCGGACATGCCGAAGAATTACCAGATCACTCAGTTTGATCTTCCGCTTTGCCTTGGCGGCGGCGTTCCGCTCTATGAGTTGGCATATCCGAAAGATTATCAGAAAGAGATTCTGAACCCCGGTAAAGTGGTCGAACTGACCCGGATTCACCTCGAGGAGGATGTCGCGAAATCGACTCACCACTCCACCTACTCGACGATCGATTTCAACCGGGCGGGCACTCCGCTCATGGAGATTGTTTCCGAGCCTGACATTGATACACCCGAGGAGGCGGTTGCCTATCTCAATTCACTTCGCCAGATTCTCGTCTATTCCGGCGTCTCTGATGCGGACATGGAAAAGGGCCAGATGCGCTGCGACGTGAACGTTTCGATTCGACCTGCGGGAACGGAGGAGCTCGGAACGAAGATCGAGCTCAAGAACCTGAACTCCGTTTCCGTGGTGCGGCGTTCCCTTCACTATGAAATTCAGCGTCAGACTGAGGAACTGAGAGCCGGGCGGGCTCTGACACAGGCGACATGGCGGTGGAACGATGAAGTCGGGCAGACCGAGATCATGCGGACGAAAGAGGATGCGCATGACTACCGCTATTTCCCCGATCCTGATTTGCTTCCCGTTCGTACCGGGGAGATTCTCGCCCGGGTGCAGGTGGGGCTTCCCGAGCTGCCTCACGCCAAAGTGGAGCGCTTCGAGAACGAGTTCAAAATCACCCATTATGACGCGTCAGTTCTCGCGTCCGAGCAGGACCTCGCGAACTACTACGAGACCGCGGCGACAGGGGCTTCATCGCCGAAGAAAGTTGCGAACTGGGTCATTAACAATCTTCTCGCGGAATTGAATGAGCGCGGGCTTGGAATCGGTGAGTGTCCGGTCGAAGCGAAGAAAATCGGTGCGCTGGTCGATCTCGTCGAAAAGGGGCAGATTTCCAATAATCAGGCGAAGGAGGTTTTTGCCGACCTCTTTGAAAACCCTGACAAAGAGCCGGCTGCGATTGCAAAAGCGAAAGGATTCGAGCCCGCTGATTCCGGTGAAGTCGAAGGGTTTATTGATCAGGCAATTGCGGCGAACCCCGGTCCTGCCGGTGAAGTGACTGAGGGCAACGACAAGGCTGCGAACTTTCTCACCGGTCAGGTCATGAAACTTTCCCGTGGAAAAGCGAACCCCAAGCAGGTCACTGAATTGATTCTCGTGAAATTGCGGAGCTAGTGAAGGGGGAGGGAATTATCCTTCCTCTGCCCGGAAGTTCGCTGAGTTCGTGAAGCGCAGAGGAACGGGGGCTTATTCCGCCCCGAAGCCTTGCCTTCGAACTAGAGAATCGTCGAGTCGTCGTTACCTTTCAGCTGAATCAGCTTCTTTTTGATGATCTCCAGCTCGATCGTGAGCTGATAGGAGGCCTTGACGATGTCGGCGGTGGTCGCTTCGTCATCGAGATGCCTTGCCGTGGGCGTGACTTTCATCATCTCGAGAGCAATCACTTTGCAGGCTGCTTCGATCTTGGCGATGGCTTCTTCTCTGGTCATGACAATCAGACGGAATAAATTTGGATGATATCGTCGGGAATCGGCTGCGGACGACCGCTCTGCAGGGAAACCATTGCATAGTCCAGCCAGCCTTTCGCGACTGTTTTGCTGTCCGCTTCCTTGGTGATATCAAAGGAGACTTTGACGCCGCGCTCACGGATTTCGGTGACCGCGGTCTTCACGGCTGCGGTGTCGCCGATGCGCAGCGGTCGTTTGTGCTCCATGTAGGATGCCCTCACGACCCAGCTGAATCCACGTTCGAGGAAGGCCTCCATCGACATTCCGTAGCAGCGCTCCATCTGGTCGTAGCGCGCCGTGAGAACGTAGTCAAAATACTTCGCGTTGTGAACGTGCTGATTCATATCGATGTCATCAGGGCGAACCTGAACCATCGATGTGAAAGCGGAGAATTCTGACATGCCGGGAATTACCGGACGAGGCGCTTGATGCGGTAGTCCCTTCCACGCTCGAGCGGGTCACGCGTTGAGGTCGTGGTCTTCTTTTTCTTAACCGGAGCACCCGCATAATTGCGCTTTTCGGGTGTCAGGGTGAAACTGACAGGGCCTGACTCATCGTCGTAGGCTGCGATCGCAGGATCGGGACGATAGGGCTCGGGTTCATCGTCGATTTTTGCTCCGGTTGCCAACCAGGCGGGAACGCCGCCGACTCTGAATTCGTCATCTTTGGTGCAGCCGGTAAGGAGCAATAAGAGGATTCCTGAGAATGAAATGGTGAGAAGATGTTTCATGGGATTGACCAGCGGTCGATATAATTAGCGCATTCTGACGTTATCGATACGGGAAAATTTCACTTTTTAATCGAAAAATGTATCCTCGTGAGAGTATGGCGGAGCGCAGCAGCACAGAAACCTGAGATCATCAGATTTCGAGGTGATTTGATGCCACGTACCCGGCGGGATCAGAATTGCGTCCCCGGGAGCCACTTCCCGGGTTTCCCCGTCGATTTCCATGAGGCCGCTTCCGGTGAGAATGAAGTAAATTTCCTCACTGGCGCGATGGTAGTGCCGCTGCGTACTGCCTTCGAGAGGGAGCGATGCTTCTGCGAGGCTCTGATTTTCAACGGGTGCGTTGGTGAGGTCGAGAATGCTGCGGATCGTGGAACCGTCAGCGGTGGTAAAAGGAGCTTGTTCTGCGATTTGATTGACTGTCATCTCGGGGTATGATTCAACGAAAGGATAGGGAACACTGTCCTATCAGCAACGAAATCTCTGCATTTCGACAGGATTTGCAGAAGGCAGGAGTAAAATTCAATGAACGACAAGAACGATTTTTTCGACACTCCCAAAAGCAATGCCGGGAAACGGTCCGTGAAGCGGAAAAAGGGAGGTTGCCTCAGTACTTTTATCTGGATGCTGGTGTTCGTGTCTGCAGCAGTGATTGCTTTTCTGGTTCTCGTTGATGTGACGAATTCCGGCGGGAAAATCAAAAGGGTGATTGCCGGGGCGTTAAAGCTGGAGCGTCCTGAGCCGCCTGCGCCACAGGAGCGGGTCGTCGAGAAGATCGTTAAAGTTCCGGTGGAGAAAATCGTCGAAAAGGAAGTCGAAAAAATCGTTGAGGTGGAGGTGAAGCCGCCGATGCCGTCGAGCTACGTCGCCTGGCAGAAAATTGATACGGCGAAGCTCTGGAGCGAGATCCCCGTCGAAACGGAAATGGTGACGACCCAGGGGGACACCGCGGTGAAAGAACGTGAGCGCGAAGAAAGTTACCGGATCAAAATGACAGTGGAGCTGACCATTCCCAAGCCGAACCAGTCGGCGAAGGAACTTGCTTCGATTAACGAGAATCTTCCCTCGATCCTGAATGATTTCATTCCTCTGGTTGAGACGGCTGAAGTTTCGCCCTTCTACCACAAGCTGTATGAACTGAAGACGGAACGAATTCAGCAGAAAGTAACGAGAATCGATCAGCTCCTTTCACGTCACAATCTCTACGACTGTGAAACGGTGCTGCAGGTCACGCACCCGGAGACGAAGAATAAGGTGCTCCTCGTTCAAAGCGAGATGGATGTCGTCTCGGACGGGTCCGACGGCGATCGCATGCCGGTGCTCGATGATTACATCTCGATGTCTCAATTTTATCAGCCATTCACCAGCTACGGGTGGAGCAAGCGCACCTCGACCCCGAATCCGCTCCTTGAGAGGTGGGAAACCAAGCTCGCTGAATACGAGAAGGAATTTGCGATTCCGGGGCTTACGATCGAGCGGAACCGGTTTTTAAAAGCGAATATCGATCAGCTCAAGCCGGAAGTGGCCGATATGAAAGCACGCAGCTATCTCATTGCCGAGTTTGATCCTTTCATCGTGATCCCGCTTTCCTTTCTCGGCCGCCGCGATGAGAACGAATTCGGACCCGCGATCGGTGACTATGCCGTTGTGATATATGAGGACAAGCTCTACCCCGCCATCGCCGGCGATGCGGGGCCGAGTTGGAAGTTCGGGGAGGGGTCTCTCCGGATGGCGAAAACGCTCAACGAAAAAGCCTCCGCCTACAACCGGCCTGTCAGTGATCTCAAAGTCACTTATCTGGTTTTTCCCGGTTCTGCTGACGAGACCAAGGGGCCACCTGATTTGGAGAAGTGGCATCAGCGTTGCAGTGCCCTCTTGGACGGTATCGGCGGCATTGGTGAGGGATACGAGCTGCATCAGTGGGAGGATCTTATCGCGAAGAAGCAGGCGGAACGTAAAGCGCTTGAAGAAGCGGAGGCAGAGGCCGCTGCGAAGGCAAAGGAGGAAGCCGAAGCGAAAGCAAAAGAAGCTGAAGCTTCAGAAGAAGATACTCCGGCGACTGACCCGACTCCTGCAGGAGAAGCCGGGAAACCGGCTGAGGATACGGCTGAAGCAGAAGGCGGGGCTGACGAGAATACTGATGGAGGCGCTCCGGAGTGAGCCATTCCGACTCAGGAGCGAATCAGAATCATTTCCCCCGAACGTTTGCCGCGGAGAGTGTTCGCGCGGTCGCCGCCGGTTTTATTGAGACGGGTCTGGCTACTTTCGGAATTCTCATCGCAGTGGCGAGGTTTGATTCCTCGCCCGTGGTCAAATCGATTCTCCTCGGCAGTCCCGCTTTGGGACTCCTCGCGAGCATTTTCCTGGTGCCACTGGTTTCCCGTTTCGGTTTCCGGGCAAGCCGGGCCGCTGCCGGTGTCAGTCTCGTGAGCTGCGCGGGGTTTGTTTTCGCGGCGTTGGGATCGGCCAATGAAATCTGTTTCACCGTAGGAATGACGACTGGCATCGGTGTGATCGCCATGGCGATTCCCCTTCAGACGCATTATCTCCGGCTCAACTATCCGAATCGCAGCCGAGGTCGATTGTTTTCGATTTCAATTCTGATCCGCGCAGCCACCGCGATGATCGTGAGTTGGTTGTTCGGGATTTATCTCGATGGGAATCTGGATCGCTATCCGGTCCTGCTCTGGTGGTTTGCCGGTGCATCCGCTCTTTCCGCGGCCTGCCACTGGAGTGTGCCTTCGCGGCCGTTGCACCAAAGCGGGAGTGGGAGAGGCAGTTTGCTTGAAAATATTCAGTTAACCCGATCTGACGCAGTTTTTATCAAAGTGTTGATTTCGGCCATGGTTCTTGGAATTGCGGTTCTTTCCGCGAACGCCTTACGTGTCGATTATCTCGTGAATCCGGTTCATGGCCTCGACTTTGACGTGAAAACCGTCAGCCTCATCACAGGGATCGTTCCGTCGCTTGTCCGGCTGCTTTCGACCTTTTTCTGGGGCTGGCTCTTTGACCGGGTTGATTTCTTCAAGCTTCGCACGGCGGTGAACGGGGTTTTTCTCGTCGGGATCGTTCTTTATTTTATGACCGATAAGGTGAGCCTCATCTTGATTGGAAGCGGGCTTTTCGGCCTCGCCAGAGGTGGTGGTGAGATCATGTTCAACCTCTTTGTTACCAAGTTGGCGGCACCCGGACAGATCGCCCAGTACATGTCGGTGCATACGTTTCTCGCAGGGCTGCGCATTGTTTCGGCTCCTTTTATCGGCTTTTTTCTGGTTCTCTACACGGGGATTCCCACCATGGTCGCTTTTGTCGTCGTGCTCGTTCTCATCTCAATGGGGGTGGTGATTTCAGCGGGAGTGGAGTTCCGGAGGCGGGGGAATCTCTGAAAGAAAAGTTGGCATTCGGTCGGTCTCGACTTATAAACCTTTGCTATGCCGAATCTGAATAAAGTCATGTTGATGGGGAATTTGACCCGCGACCCCGAAGTTCGATACACACCGAAGGGGACGGCGGTGTCTGATATCTCTCTGGCAATCAATCGTAACTTCAGTACCGACGACGGAACGAAGCGGGAGGAGACCACTTTTGTGGAGATTACGTTTTGGGGCAGACAGGCCGAGGTGATCGGTGAATACATGAAAAAAGGCCGCCCTCTTTATGTCGAAGGCCGCCTTCAGCTCGATCAGTGGGAAGACAAGGCTTCCGGTCAGCAGCGTTCACGGCTTAAAATCGTCGGCGAAAATTTCCAGTTCCTCGGCGGTCGCGATGATGGCGGCGGCGGTGGTGGGGGCGGAGGAGGCTACTCCGGTGGAGGCCAGCAGGGCGGAGGTGGTTACCAGCAGCCTCAGCAGCAGCAACCGCAATATCAGGCTCCTCCTCAGCAACAGGCCCCTCCACAGCAGCATTATCAGCAGGCACCGCCACAGCAAGCGGCTCCGCCTCAACAGGCTTATCAGGCGCCACCTCAACAGGCGGCACCACCACAGCAGCAGTCAGCGCCTCCTGCGGAGGAAGACGACGACATTCCATTTTAGGAGGGTGAATCGGATTGCCGAAGCCGGATCCTTCCGGGTGTGAGGGCGTCGTGAATGCCTTTGGGCAAAAGGCATCTACCTTCAGTTGTTCGGGATTACTCGCCGAGAACCATGGCCCAGTGTTCGAGGAAGAAGCGTTTCTCTGTGGGGAGAAAGGTTCCTTCCGCGGGGCCTATCAGCGGTCTCAGGGAGGTCGACATCTGCAGGGTGACGACGATAAAGATCGTTACCCAGACGAGCAGGTATTGCTGACGGATGAGTCCGGATATTTTTGCAAACAGATAGATTCGTGAGAGTCCGAAGCTGATTGCAACGACCCAGAATAGGAGGGTGAAAAATCCCATCGCCCCGACTGAGTTCGTCGATTGCGTGAAGATCCATGAGACCGGACACATCGCGAGGAGGACGAGGCTGAGAAGCGCGACCCCGGCGAGGAGCATTCCTCCCGCCTTTTGCGGTGTCATGTCGATCCCGCTGAGACAGGAAAAGACATAGAGACTCGGAAGGGTGATGAGCACTGAAATCGTCATTCCGGCAAGGAGCTTCAGTGGTGCGGCCCAGAGTTGTTCTCCCCCGGAGAAAAGCCCGAGGACGAATCCGAAAACGAGCATCGCGACGACACTGATAATCGTGAGATGTTTTGCGACGGTGTTTGAGCGACCTTCGCGGAGCTCGAAGATGAGCTGCCCCGGGGATTTCAGGATCGCATCGATCGTGTCCTGCAGTGTAATTGCATTCCCCATCGGCTCGAGTTTGATGGCCGGTTCGGTTTCTTCAGTTTCGACTTCCGCGTCGACTTTGGTTTTTTCAGGAAGTTCCGGTGGTGCTGGTTGGTCTTTTTTGTCTTGGTCCATTTTCAGGTCTTGGTTTGGTGGTTAGAAGGAGTGTTTCAGAGCCCAGATCACGGACTCGTAGAAATTTCCGGTGAACATGTCAGGGCGCAGAAACTCGACGGGGAGTCCCGGTTGGCAGAGGATGGGGCGCATCAGAAAACTGATCTGAGCGCCCACAAAGAGGTTTCCCGCGAGCAGTCCGGCGACGCACCGGATCGCGCTTTTCCGGTTCGGGCAGAAGTGCTCGAACAGTCCGAGGAGTCGGCAGGTTGCGGCGAAGCCACCCAGCCCGATGATGAGCGTGTGAAAAACGAGCAGCCTCCGGTGGGTTTCACCGGCCTGCTCCGAGTCGGAGGCCGGCACTTCGAGGGCCATTGCGATGGTGATGGGGGAGAGCGCGCCGACAACGAGAGCGAAAATCGTGAAGGAGCTGAGAATCGCGAACCAGGTCTGCGGGAAGGAAAGGCGACTTCCTAACAGTTGTGCCAGAACGCCGTTGATCAGTGCATTGGCCGATAAGGTGATGACAATGATGAGTGGCAATTTCACCGCAAGGTAGAACGCCATCGTCGGGCCGTTCCAGAGTCCCATTGAAAACCCGTAGGCACCGACCCCGGCTGCGATGGAGAGGAGGCAGAAGCCGAGTGCGCGGACCTGTAGGTGTGTGGTCCAGGGGATCGCGGAGTTTTCCCCTCCGAGGAGGAGGTCGGTCCAGGTGGCGCAGGCGCTGTTCAGTGAGAGTCGCATGAAAGTCGATCGATGGATACGACTTCAAGCTGTCCCTCTTTCATGAAGAGAGGTTGAACGGGGTGTGAAACCTCTGTGAAAACGAGAGGTTTCGGGGGATTTGCTGCAGGGGGGAGAGGAATCCGTGAGGACTTCTTTCGCACCCGGGAAGGAGGGGCGGGAGTAAACCAAACAGGGTTAGGCCGGGCAATCCCGACCTAACCCTGCTGAAAGGGAAACTATTGTTTCGATTTTGCGGCCACCTTCGGGCTACAGCTCCAGCGAAGTGGCGGCTTTGATGCCGTCAATCGCGAGGATGTTTTCGATCACTTCCGGGGTGGCTGCTGAATCGATGTTCAGAATACTGAGAGCAAGTCCGCCGACCTGATTTCGACTCAGGGACATGTTGGCGATGTTGATGTTGCTCTCGCCGAGGACCCTGCCAATCGCTCCGACAACGCCGGGTGCGTCCGTGTTTTCAAACACGAGAAGGTGACCTTCCGGAGTCGCGTCGATGTTGTGTTCCTGAATCTTGACAATCCGTGCCTGGCTGCCGAAGAACGTTCCGGAAATCGAGGTGGATTCGTCGCCATTGCTCACCGTCACAGTGATCAGATCAGTGAATTCGCATTCTTCAACAGGGCGGCTTTCTGTCACAGTGATTCCGCGATCTTCAGCGAGTGAAGGGGCGTTGAGGTAGTTGGCGGAACCTGAAGTGGAACCGGTTTCGAGAAAGCCTTTCAGCGCCGAACGGGTCACGAGGGTGGTGTCGATGTCGCTCACTTTTCCGATGTAATCGATCTCGAATGAATTCGGCTGTTTCGGCGAAAGCTGGCTCACGAGTTTTCCGAGCACTTCAGCGAGGCTGAGATGCGGTCCGATCTCCCGAAGCGTCGCCTCGTCGAGGTTCGGCATGTTGAGCGCGTTTACAACCGAACCGTGGAGAAGGCGGTCGCGAACAGATTCAGCGATTTCGATGCCCACATTTTCCTGAGCCTCTTCGGTGGAAGCACCGAGGTGCGGAGTGAACACCATTTCCTCACGTGAGAGAAGCTCGTAGTCAGCGGAGGGTGGCTCGTCTTCGAAGACGTCGAGAGCAGCGCCTGCGACGATGCCTTCTTTGATTCCGGCAAGCAGTGCTGCTTCGTCGATGAGGCCGCCACGGGCGCAGTTGACGATGCGGACGCCTTTTTTCATCAGCTTGATGCGATCGGCATTGATGATGTGCGTGGTCTCCGGTGTTTTCGGCATGTGGAGAGTGATGAAATCGGCCTGCTTGACCGCTTCGTCGACGGTTTCACAAAGCTCGATGCGCAATTCTTTAGCCTTGTTCGCTGCGAGGTAGGGATCGTAAGCGATCACTTTCATTCCGAATCCCTGGGCGCGGCGGGCAAATTCAGCTCCGATGCGGCCCATTCCGAGAATCACGAGCGTTTTGTTGTAAAGCTCGACTCCCTTGTAGGCTTTGCGGCCCTCTTTGAAGCGGCCCTCAGTGACCGAGTTGTGCGCCTGGGGAATGTGCCGGGCGAGAGACATCATCAACGTGAAGGCGTGTTCCGCGGTGGAAATGGTGTTTCCGGAAGGCGTATTCATCACGACGACCCCGTGTTTGGTGGCAGTGGGGATGTCGATGTTGTCGACTCCGACGCCGGCACGACCAATGGCACGGAGTGTGCCGGAACCCGCCTCAATGATTGGAGCGGTGATTTTCACTCCGGATCGGACAATGATGCCTTCGTAATTCGGGGCAAGATCGATCAACTCCTGCTCGCTGAGGCCAAGTTTGACATCAACTTCAAGGCCTTCGGCCTCATTCAGCAGTTCGATTCCGCGTTCGGCAATCGGATCGGCGACAAGAACTCTACGTGTGCTCATAGCTAGGGTATCGTGTAAAAGGCGGGAACGTAGAATGCGTAGCCTTCTTCGCAAGGGGGAACTGATGTCGAAACGCGCTTTTCCCTTGTCCTGAAGGCGTTGAATGGTCTTTGATGCCCCGATGCTGCGCCTTCTCTCTTTTCTCACCAATGCCTTTCCCCTCTGGATCGCCATTTGCAGCGGGCTCGCGCTCTTCTATCCCGCGGCATTTACGTGGTTTCAGGGGCCCTGGATCGTATACGGGCTCGGTGTCATTATGCTGGGGATGGGTTTGACCCTGAAATTCTCCGATTTCAGGAATGTGCTCAAAATGCCCCGGGCCGGAGTTATCGGCGTGGTCTGTCAGTTCGTAATCATGCCGCTGCTGGGGTGGGGAGTCGGGAAAATGCTCAATCTCGCTGAAATCGACCCGTCGCTGGCGGTCGGGCTCATTCTTGTCGCCTGCTGTCCCGGTGGAACGGCTTCGAATGTGGTCGCCTTTCTCGCGAAGGCGAACGTGGCCCTTTCGGTGCTGATGACGGTGTTTTCGACCTTTGCCGCGGTCGCGCTGACGCCGCTTTTGACGAAGTGGTATGCGGGAACGCTGGTGGAGGTGGATGCTCTCGCGATGTGCCTCGGAATAGTCAAAGTGGTCCTCATTCCCGTGCTTATCGGCCTTTTCGCGAATCGATTCTTTCCGAAGGTCAGTGAGAAGATTTCCCATGTCTCTCCTCTCGTCTCGGTGATCGCGATTGTGCTCATTGTTGCGAGCGTGATCGGGCAGAAAAACGAGGTCATTTTGACTTCAGGATGGCGGCTCCTCGCCGCTCCGGCCCTGTTGCATCTCGGAGGTTTCGGGCTGGGGTATCTTCTATCGAGACTGTTCAAGCTTCCCGAAACGAGTGCCCGCACCATCTCCATTGAAGTGGGGATGCAAAATTCCGGACTTGGAACCCACCTCGCGAATAAGTATTTCCCCGGAACGGTCGCTGCAGTTCCCTGTGCGATCAGTGCGGTTTACCACTGCATCATCGGAAGTATCGTCGCGGCGTATTGGCGGCGGAAGGGGGCCTGAAGAAACCGGTCCAAACGACCTGAAACAGGATTAGCCCCTGTTTGTGAAGCCTTTGCCAGTGGTTGCTCGTGGGCGCGCAGTGAACATGAGGTTGCAGGCTCGAACCATCACATTCGCCTATCGCGCTCCTCACCCTACATTGATAAGCCAAAGGCTTTTCCAACGAGTGCGGTGACTCCCATCGCGGCGGAACCCCAGGCGCAGACTCTCCACGCTCCTACGATGGGAGATGCTCCTCCCATCCTCGCGGCAATGGCTCCCAGAGCAGCGAGGGCGACCGTGGCGCAGAGGGGGATAAGCCAGGGGATGATACTGAGGGGGGATATCATGGTGATGACGAGAGGGATCGCAGCTCCGGCGGCAAACATTCCGGCGGAGGTGAAGGCGGCTTCGTAGGGGCGGGCGCTCAATTCGTGAACGATCCCGATATCGTCACGGGCATGGGCGCCGAGCGCATCATGTTCCATAAGCTGATGAGCCACTTCGTCGGCGAGTTCGGGGCTGAGGCCGCGTTCGCGATAGATCCCGGCGAGCTCTGCGAGTTCCCCTTCGCGGTTGTTTTCGAGGGAGTTCATCTCGATTCTCAGATCGGCGTGCTCGATGTCTTTCTGCGATTGGACGGAGACGTATTCTCCCGCAGCCATGGAAAGGGCACCGGCTGCCAGTCCTGCTGTTCCGGCGAGAATGATGGTTTCGCTATCTGCCCCGGCTACGGCGACTCCGGTGATGAGGCTCGCGGTGGAAACGATCCCGTCATTCGCGCCCAGCACGGCGGCTCTCAACCAGCCGGACCGGTGGATTCGGTGGGGTTCGTGATGTGGCATGGGCGGGAACAGGAAAGAAGTGCGAGTCGTAAATGGTGGAAAGGAGGATGTTCGATTCGAGGTGGGGCGTCAACTTCCCGTTTGAAACATCATCGTGCCGAGCCTCTCCGTTGAAAAAGCGTTTAATCGACTGATTTTGTCCAAGTTTGATTTGAGAGCGACGGGACCGGGGAAGTGTCTTCTTTTCCGGATGCAGTCGCGAAAAGAACGATACCATGAGCGAGAAAGATTCAAAAACGGACCGTCGTGATTTCCTCCAGAATTCATTTTTAGGAGTCGCCGGAGCGGGGCTTGCGGTCGCCTCGACCACTCATGCGACGATTGCTGAAGACAAAGCCGCGCCGAAAGCGGATCATAGCAACGAGGTGGATGTCCTCGTGGTGGGGGGCGGAACCGCCGGGGTGATTGCGGCGATTCAGGCGGGCCGTGCCGGGGCGAAGACTTTACTCCTCGAGCGTGGCAGTCAGCTCGGCGGGGCGATGACGACTGGCGGGGTTGCTTTTCCCGGTCTTTTCGATGCGTGGGGAAAGCAGGTTATTGCCGGGATCGGCTGGGAGCTGGTGAAGGAGAGTGTCGAGCTCGACGGCGGGGACTTCCCGGACTTTGCAAAAGTGCCTCAGCGTCACTGGCACAATCAGCTATATACAAATCAGTTTCTCTACGCAATTCTCGCCGAGGAAAAATGTGAAGAGGCCGGAGTGGAGATTGCCTACTACGAGTTTCCCCAGTCGGTGACGAAAACGGACGCGGGTTGGGAAGTGAATGGTGTGGGTTTCGGGACGACTCGCAGGATTCACTGCAAGCAAATCATCGATTGCACCGGTGGTGCCGAGGTCGTGGGGCTCCTGGGTTTTCCGCGGCTGCGCGAAGAGGAACGCCAGCCGGGATCGTTTCTTTTCAAGCTCGGGGAAGCCCACGCCCCGGGACGCGAGCAGGTTCACCGCGTCTACGTGCACGGTGCCGATTCGACCAATTCGGTAACGGCGACGGAGGCGAACCTGACAGGACGAAAAACAATTCTCGCGAAACTGCGGAAGGAGAAAAAGCGGCTCATGCATATGCAGCCCGAAACCGGTTTCAGGGAGAGTTTCCGGATTGAAGGGGAAACAATCGTGAGTGTGAATGACTACACTTCCGGACGGGTTTTCGAAGATGCGATCTGCAACGCGTTCTACCCTGTTGATCTCCATACGAAACAGGGTGTGAAACCCAAACCGCTCAAACCGGGGACGGTTCCGACGATTCCCCTGCGTGCGTTCATTCCCAAAGGAAGTCGCAACATTATCGTGGCGGGGCGCTGTGTCAGTAGCGACAGGCTCGCGAATTCGGGGCTGAGAGTTCAGGCTTCCTGCATGGCGATGGGGCAGGCGGCCGGTGTCGCCGCGACACTCGCGGCACAGTCGGGGACGACGCCACTGGAGGTTCCCCTGATGGAGATTCACAGTCTCCTTGCGGAGCATGGGGCGATTCTTCCGGGAAAGGCGTAGAAAGCCCGTATGTTCGTAAGAGATGCGGGCGCAAAAGTAAAACATGGGGTTATTTGTTGAGAGATCTCTTTGGGTAGGGGGAGGTGTCTCTGCCGACCCGTGTGGTCCTTCGGGAGGCTCGAAACCATCGCACCGCTTCGCAGCGAAGCGGCCGGGCCGGGCTTTATTCAATCGGACTACGCGACTCATCGGGAGGATTCGCCCCACCTCTAAATTCCTTTCCGCGTTCAGATCTGTGTTACGCTCCCTTCGATGAAACGGCACTGGGTATCGCTACTGACAGCTTCGACTTTTCTCGTCCTCTCGGTCAGCGGAATTCTCGCTTTTCTGCGTCCGTTTTCCATTGGGATTGTGGGGCTGCATTCCCTCATGGGGTTTGTGTTTATTGCTCTTGTAGCGCTTCACATTGGTAAAAACAGAGGGCATTTGAATCGCTACATCCGGAGGAGATCGCTCTGGATTATTTTGTTTCTGACGACTTTGCTGTCAGCGGTCTTCGTGTGGCAGCCGGATCCGGTAAAGGCTTTGTTAGGGCTCAGTAAGAATCTCGGTCCGGCGATTGATCAGTTCGAAGTCACGGAGGAGGGGATCACCTATTACTATAACCCCGCTCCCGACTATCGTCTCAAGCTGTCGATCAGAACGGGAAGTGGTTTTGATCCTGACAATCCACCTCATCTCGCCGTGTGGCTGGAGAACGCTTCTTTCTACCACATCAAAACGCTTCACGAACCGGAGGGCGATGGCGGAAGTCAGTTGCCCTATTGGCGCTTCAAACGTGATGGCTGGGAAGAGGCGAAGCGCGAGGCTGAAGCGGCGGGGCAATCTGACGGGGATGTTGATGCGGTCTCCGCTCCCACACAAAACAGTTCCTTTGATCCGGGAGATTATCTACTCCCGAATCCGGAAAGCCCGATGACCTATCAGGTCATGATTGAGATCAAGGCGGCAGAGGAAAGCGGCGGGGCCGAGGAAGCGCCATCCTTGATCTACAAAGTCGAAATCGACAATGCTGATCCTTACGTCTATCAGCTCCTCGAGCTCGTCGGGTATCCCAAAAAAATTGAGGAAACGGAGGGAGAGGAAGAGTGGGCTATCTACTATTACGATGAGCCAATGAGTCCGGCGCTTGAGTTAATCGACAGCGCCCTCCTGACGATTGAGCGGGTTTCAAAGAATTAGAAAGCCGACGCTCCGTGAAACGAAGGTCGGCTTTCGGTGAAATGCGATTCGGGGTTATTGCTGTCCGACCCGGCTCCAGAAACTATCGCCTGCGGCGATGTCACGGGCTTCGATTTTGTTGGCGGCAATCCTGCGGTTTTCGAAGGCAATGACGTATTCATCAAGTTTGAAGACCCGGCGAAAAGCGGCGCCATCATTGTGAACATTGACGTTCGCACCGGCGATCGTGACGTTTGCGGGAATGGTGACGAAGAGGCGTTCGCCTGAGCTCATTTTAATTCGGATGAGGCGATCGGGAAAGCTGGTTTCGATGATCCTGCCCGTGAATCGGGGAAGCTTTGCGATTTCGGGAAGCTTGACCCGTTTGTCGGTAACTTTCTTCGTCAGGTCCGGTGCCTTCGGAATGGTTAATTTCGGTTTGTTCTGAGCCATGAGAACCGATGAAGTTCCCAGGGCGACGGCAATGATTAGTAGTGTTGTTTTCATTTTCTTTACTTAGTTTTTTGGTGTTTTGAAAGTGCGGCGGTGCAGGGCACGGCTCGAATCTTTCCTTAACTGAGAGACGGATCAGAAAATGGTTTACGCATTGTTTTATGAAAAATATAGTTTGGTTAGGTTGAATGTTTCTATGATTTCCGAACGGGTACATAAAAAAGCCCGGTCGAATTGACCGGGCTTTTTGTTCGTTTGAAAGAGGTGGTTCTGTTAGTCTTCTGTCGTGCCGCCGGCCGAGTTGCCAAGATCGGCGTATTCGGGTGGAAGCGCGTTTTTGAACCGGTTTTTGTCGATCGCTTTCATGTAAGCTTCGACGGGGGAGGCAACGCCTTCGACCATCTTCGCCCAGATCGCGTCATCCATGAACTGCATCCCGTATTCTTTACCACCGGTGATGATATCGTAGAGCTTCTGAGTGGAACCTTCACGAATAACGGAGGCAACCGCAGGAGTGGAGACAAGAATCTCATTCACGGCAACACGACCGGGTTGATCGTCGCGTTTCAGAAGGAGCTGGGCAACAACACCGCGGAGTGATCCCGCGAGCATGGTTCGTACCTGTGACTGCTGATCGGAAGGAAATACGTCGACAAGTCGGTCGACGGTCTTACGGGCGTTGTTGGTGTGGAGAGTTCCAAAGACGAGGAGGCCCGTTTCCGCTGCGGTGAGGGCGAGTGAAATGGTTTCAAGGTCACGCATCTCACCCACGAGCACGATGTCGGCATCCTCACGAAGAGAAGCGCGTAAACCGTCAGCGAAGGAAGGAGTGTGAATCGGCACCTCACGCTGGGAGATCGTCGATTTCTTGTTGTTGTGAACAAACTCGATCGGCTCCTCGACGGTGATGATGTGTCGTGAGTAAGTGCGGTTGATGTAATCGATCAGGGCGGCGAGCGTGGTGGACTTGCCGGATCCGGTTGGCCCGGTCACGAGAACGAGGCCGCTCCGCATGTCGCCGAAACTCTCAATCGTGTCGGGGACGCCGAGGTCCTGGATCGTTTTGATTTTCGTGGGAATGAGACGGAAAACGGCGCCGAGTCCGTTGTTTTGTTTGAAGTAGTTGCAACGAAAGCGGGATTCCTTATCCATCTCGTAAGCAAAGTCGAGGTCGCCTGTTTCGAGGAATCTCTCGTAGGCTTTCTCGTCGCAGATCTCCTTGAGCATGTGGTTGAGCGTTGCATGCTCAAGGACGCCCTCAGCGATGGGGGCGATTCCCCCGTGCGCCCGCATTTTGGGCGGCTGTCCTTCACTGAGGTGAAGATCGGAACCACCGGTTTCAACGAGGTGGGTAAAGTATTGGTCAATAACGGCCATGATATAAAAAAAGTAGGAGTGAAATAGAAGGTTGAATCAGCCAAGTGCGGCGCGGAGCGTGGTGCGGTCAATGGCCCGCCCGAGGGCCTCCTCTTTGGTGATTTTCCCATCGTGATAGAGTTCGGCGAGAGCGTCATCCATCATAATCATGCCGACCTTTTTACCGGTCTGCATAACACCGGGCAGCATGAATGTTTTACCATCACGAATGATCGCGGAAACGGCTGCGGTGTTGACGAGCAGCTCGAGGGCAAGTTCACGTCCGGTGCCGTCTTTGTTGGGGACAAGCTGCTGAGAGATCACTCCGCGGAGCGATTCCCCGACCATGATGCGAATCTGTTCCCGCTGATCGGTTGGGAACACGTCGAGAATACGGTCAAGGGTTCGGGAGGCGCTACCGGTGTGGAGCGTTGCGAGCACGAGGTGACCTGTTTCCGCCGCCGTGATTGCGAGCGAGATCGTTTCCAGATCCCGCATCTCACCCACCATGATGATATCGGGATCTTCACGAAGGGCGGCCCGCAGTGCCTGGGAGAAACTCTCGGTGTGGGTGTGGACCTCACGCTGGTTCACGTGGCAGTTGTCGGAAGTGATCACATACTCGATGGGATCCTCCAGGGTGATGATGTGGTCGTTTCGCTGTTTATTGATCTCATCGATGAGGGAGGCCAGAGTGGTTGATTTCCCTGATCCAACGGCACCGGTAACGAGGACGAGACCATTGTGATATTCCAAAAGCGGCTTGATAGCCTCAGGGAGGCCGAGTTGCTCCATGGTTCGGAGGTCCGTGCTGATAACACGGAAAACCATTTCCCAGCCGAGTCGGGTTTTAACAACCGAGGCACGGAAACGACCGAAATCGGGAGCGTAGGCGAAGTCGACGTCGCCTGTTTCAATGAGGCGCTGGAGTTCCGGCTCGGGAAGGTAGCCCCGGGCGAGCTTTTCAGACTGTTCATCGGTGATTAGGTCTGCATTTTCCCAGATGGGCTGCAGTAATCCAAACCGGCGCCATTTCGGCTGCGTGCCCGGTGCGATGTGGACATCGGAGACGTCATACTCCTGGGCCAATTTGAGATACTCGTCGACGTGATCAAGAATGGGAATGGTTTCTGACATGATAAATAGTGAAAGGAGTAGGTGTTGCGGAACTTCAAAGGGTCGGTTTTGCCGAGAGATTCTCCCGCTTCCTGTATGAACCGGAAAGTATTCTGATCATGACAGGGCGAGGCAAGACAAAAACCGACATTTTCGCGACTTTGAAAGCGATTCGCGCCAGACGAAAGGTCTTGCAGGGTGGCCTCAATTCTGAGAACTCTACCGTGTGAAAGCTATAGGTGGTCTACTCGTATTCGTTCTCGTTTTTCTAGGTGTGGGTGTCGGCATGCATTATGCCCTCTACGAAAAAATGGGAGTATTTGTCTGGTCAATGGAAAAGGATGCTCAGTCGGGCAGTTCCAAGTTCGTTCGAACGACCGTGGAATCGGCGGCGGGTGGACATGTTGTCGCGGCTGCCCCGGATGGAAGCGGGGGAGGCGAGGACACGCTTGAGTCCGCCCCGGCACCTGAGCCGTCATCTCCCGGGGAGACGAAGCCGAAGCGAAAAGCGGGCGAATTCCCTCTCTTTAACGGAAAAGACCTCGGGGCCTGGGAAGTCACTCAGTATGGCGGCGAGGGCGAAGTCTTTGTGAATGAGGATGGCAATATGGAGTTCGGTTTCGGCGCAGTCATTACCGGCGTGAACTGGGGGGAAGCTGTCCCGGCTACCTCAAATTATGAAATCACGCTCGATGCGATGAAGCTCGACGGGACTGATTTCTTCTGTGCGCTCACTTTTCCCGTGAAAGACAGTCACGCCACCTTCGTGATCGGTGGCTGGGGTGGCGGTGTCGTTGGCATCTCCTGCGTCGATGATCTCAATGCCTCCGAGAATGAGACGATGAACATCGAAGGATTTGAGAACGACGTCTGGTACAAAATTCGCGTGAAAGTGACCGATGATAAGTTAAATGCGTGGATCGATGACGAGGAAAAAGTCGATCTGGATCTCGAAGATCGAAAAATCAGCCTCCTTCCGGGAGATATCGAACTCTCGGTTCCGATCGGTATTGCGAGCTTCCAAACACGCTCTCAATACCGGAATATCGTCTGGAGGAACCTTCCCGCAGGTGAGTAATTTTCGCAGAGGTGAGAATGGCGTTTTCGCGATTTTGTAATGGAAATTATAAAATTGTCAAAAATTAAAATTATGGAGGCATTAATTATCAACTTTTTCAACGAAACGCTTGACCTATGGTCCAGATAGCGGCTGGATTATTAAAAATTGTGAAGCACCCTTCCCGAAGCCCTCTCAATTTTTAAAGACCACTCAAACTTGTTTTTAAATCCTGCATGAATCTACGCGACCAGCTTAAAGAAATTCTTCCTGACATCCTTCCCAGAAATCCAGCTCAGGCCATTAAGGGAACTGAGTTGATTGAAATGGTGAAGCATCGTCTCAAGCAGGATTATTCTGATGCGACGCTTCGCTATCACTTTTCGATCATGTCGTGTGATCCTTCTTCGCCGATCGCGAAAGTGGAACAGGGTCAGGGTTACTACCTTCGCACTTCAACGATTCACACGATGAACAGTGCGCGGAATATGTTTCGCTCTGATAGTGGTGAATCGAGTGATTCATCAGTGATGGGTTCAGCAGATATGGATGTTACTCTTGCGAGAGCCTCCAAGTTCCGCGCCGTGGTGCAGCGCTACCTTGAAGCTGTTCAGCAGTTTCCGTTTTCTTTTGAAGAGTCTTTCTCCACGGATGTCGAAGCGAATCGCTGGCGTGTCCCTGATATGGCGGTGGTTGACTGGCTCACAGCCGATTCATCCGATGACCATGTCACCATGGACAAGCGGAAGCTTGAGATCACCCGTCGCCTCGGGGAGTCTCCCATGCGTGTTTCCAGCGTGAAGCTCCGCCTTGAATTAAGTCATAGTTCAGTGCTTGAGGATTTGCATCAGACCCTTGCTTCGTCGGAGTGGGCAAATGCCGGTGAGCTTCTCATCGCGGCATCAATCAATGATCAACGTCTCGTTGAGGAAATTCGTCGTTTCGCGGCCCGCTATGGAATCGGAGTGATCAGTTTCGGTCTTGATGCCGATGTGCTCGACGATATGCCCGAGCCTGCGGCGATTGAGAATTTGCTCCCCGGGGAGTTCGATTCGATTCAGAGTCTTCTTCAGATCCGTCGTTATGCGGCTCCTGAGTCCGGTAAGAGCCACGATTGGCAGCACATTGTTAATGCCGCCCTCGAGAACAACGATTTTGCACGTTTCGAGAAATGGGTTTCCAAAAGTCTTCTTGAGGAGCGCGTTATCACGGCGCGCGAGTTTGAAGATCTCGAGCGGAGCAAGACATCGGTTGCTCAGGAATACGTGGCCTGATCGTTTCAGTAATTGTTTCCCGCATCTTTCGGTGAGGCGGGGAATTGATAAGGGTGCCTCTTACGGGCACCCTTTTTTCTTACAATTTCCTGACAAGCCTTTTACAGGGCCATGACAACTGTTTTCCGAACCGGGTGACAGTGTCTCATGGAAATTAACAAACACCTCATCATGTCGGTGCTCGGGAGCGTGGCTCTCCTGGGTGGAACGTTTGCTACATCTACTGCGGTTGCCTGTGGTGCCTACGGAGCTTCGAATCTCCCGCTCGGATTACGAACTTCGGTGGATCGTCCTCTCATTGCCAAAAACGGGAGTGATTCCAAAGTCATTATCAAAATCGAGGTCGAAGGGGGAAAGGCCGACCGGGTGCGTCGGACGCCGTTGAATCTCGCTATTGTTCTCGACCGAAGTGGATCAATGTCAGGGGCGAAACTGGAGCAGGCCAAGCAGGCGGCGCAGTTTCTCGTCAATCAGCTGGAGCGCGACGACGTTCTCTCGGTTGTTCTCTATGATACCGAAGTTCAGGTGGTGGTTCCCGCTGGAAAGCTGAAGGACAGAGCCCGGGAGATCAATCGCATCATCGGTCGCATTGAAACTGGTGGCAGCACGGCCCTTTATGCCGGTGTCGAGCAGGGCGGAGGTCAGTTGCGCGAGTATCTCAGCAGCGAGCGAATCAACCGGGTCATGCTTCTTTCTGATGGAATCGCCAATATCGGTCCCAGCAGTAATGCGGAGATCGCCAGGCTCGGTTTCCGCCTTGCCCGTGAGGGTGGATCGGTCACGACGATCGGCCTCGGAAATGACTACAACGAGACGCTGATGACCTCGCTCGCGGAAGCCAGTGATGCCAATTACTACTATGTCGCGGATATCGAAAGTCTTCCCGAAGTGTTCGAAGCCGAGCTCGGTGAGCTTCAGAGTATCGTCGCCCGTGATATCACGATCGAGATTCGCTGCCCGAAAGGAGTGCGCCCGGTTCGTTTCCTCGGTCGTCCGGGGACTTTGAATAAGCGGAGTGAGTCGGTTGCCTTCGGAACGGTTTCGAGTGAGCAGGTTCGTGAGCTCTATCTGGAATGCGAGATCGAACCGGATGCGATGGGGAAAGCGACAGAGATCGCCGAAGTGGCGGTGACTTTTACTGATGACAGTTCAACAGACAGGCAGTCTCTCGAGCCGACTCCGGTGGTGGTCGGATACACGGCTGATCTCGTTCTGGCTGAGAAGTCGCTCGACCGGGCGATTGCGGCGGAGGCTGCCATCTTTGCCAATGCGCTGGAGACGGAAAAGGCTCTGGCCTACGCTGACAAGGGAAACATTGCAGAGTCGAAAGCTCAGATCTCGAGGCAGACGGAAACATTGAAGGCGGCGTATGCGGCAGCTCCTGCAGCCCAGCAATCTCTATTGAAGTCGGAGATCGAGGCGCTCGAAGAGACTGCAAGTGATCTCGATGACAACCAGCTTTCGAAAGAGCAGCGGAAAAAGCTTTCGAACGGATCGTGGGAACTACGTAACTCGAAGCGGTCCAGGTAAGTTCCCGTGTCGTGACAGCCCGCCTTTCATGCCTCGCGGCGTGAAAGGCGGTTTCATGCTGCAAATTAGTCGTTTACCCTGATATTAGAGTTCTCAATGAAACGTATTGCCCTGGTTTTTTTGGTAGCGATTTTGCTGCCGGCTCTCCTCCTCGCGGGGCTGGCGGTGCGCTCGTTACGGGACCAGGAGTTGGTGGTGAACAGTCAGCGGGTTCAGCTTCATCAGACCTCCTGCGATGCGATGGTCACGTCGGTGAATCTCTTCATGGATGATGTGAGAGGTTTTTACGGCGAGGTTCTCGATGATCTCATGGGGCGCTCTGCAAAAAATGTCCTGACAGATTACGATCAATTGTTGCGGGAGGAGTGGTCGCAGGCCGCTGGTGGTGCCGTTGTCAGTGATACGGGCGAGATTCGTTCTCCTTCGCGTGAGGACAGTGAGTGGGCCTCCCGCTTTCTCGATAATCACGCCGGATTTCTGAGCAGTCAGCGCGTTGTTGAAGTCTACCAGGCTCCGAAAAGAATCGCGAGTCAGCTTCAAATCATCGAAGAGGAGGTTTTGGATCCTTCGCTTGGGTTGGTGGAGGCGACCGCGGTTTCGACGCGCTCTGATGATCCCGGCATCGAAACGCGAAGCCGCGATGCCGATGTCGCTAAAGACAGGGCGGACCCGGGGCTGGCTTATGAGCCGCAGCAGCGTCGAAAAGTTCAAGCCTACCCGGGGAAGGTGCTTTCGCAGCGTTTTGGCGGGGAGGTTGATCAGTCATTGACCCCGGAGTTTGAAATTAAGGAGAAGCCGGGTCCGTCGATGCCGGCGCCCCGCGCTAGCATGGGGGGAAGTCCCGCTCCTCAAGCGGCTCCTGTTGAAGACGTTGTCGCGAGGTCCGCGCCGCTGCCACCGGCGGCTGCGCCTGCTGCGCCTGCTGCGGCAGCGGAGTCATTTCATATTCAAATGACCGGGGAAAAACAGCCTGCTCAATCTGAGGTGATGCCGCAAAGTGTTCGGAATGTGGCTCCGGCGCAGCAGTGGGAGGCTCCTTCTATACAGCAGGTGAAACCCGGGGCCGCGCTTCCTGAAGTGGAAGGTGCCTACAATTATTCCAGTCTCAATCGAGTTTCCGCTTCTCTGAGTGAGATCACTTCAGACCGGGAGGAAGGGGCTGTCAGTCGGATTATTGACGGGGAGCTTCATGTCCTTCTGTGGAAGAAGCATCCTGCAAAACCGGGATACACTTTCTGGGCGGAGTTGGATCTCGATTCGATCAAAAGTGATTTGGAGGACCTTTTTGTCCCTCAGCAGAAATCGGTTCAGGAGAATGAGGTCACTCTTGCCTTGCTCGATGCGGGTGGTGATCCGGTGGTGCAATCGGTTCCCGGTTTCTCAACCGATTGGAGTGTTCCTTTTGTTGCGTCCGAGGTCGGTCAGATCTTGCCCCGCTGGGAAGTGGCTGCCTATCTTCTCAATCCCGATGCACTGAATCAGTCTGCGAGAACGGTGCGTCTGACGCTTCTGCTGACGACTCTGGTGCTCGTTGGTGCGGTCACTGTCGGGGGAGTGCTCATCATGCGTGCTGTGAATTACGAGATGACGCTCGCAACAAGGAAGACGGATTTTGTGAGCAATGTCAGTCACGAGCTGAAGACGCCGCTGACTTCGATCCGGATGTTTTCCGAGCTGCTGGAGAAAAATCAGAATCCTGACGCGGCCCAGACACGGCAGTATTCGAGTGTTATCAGCAAGGAGTCGGCGCGACTGACCCGCTTGATTAACCGTCTCCTCGACTTCTCCAGGCTCGACCGGGGGGAGATGAAGCTTAACAAAGAGCCGATCGATCTGGCCGGGTTTCTCAAAGGAATCGTCGACACCTACCGCATGCAGATTGAGGCGAAGGATTTGACCCTGAGTCTCAGTATTCCCGCGGATCCCGTTCCGTCGATTGAGGGCGATGTTGACGGGTTGTCCCAGGTTTTTGCAAACCTGCTTTCGAATGCGGAGAAATACGGCGGCGCAGCCAGTGAAATCGAAATGGAGCTTCGCAACCCCGGAGGTGGCGTCCTTCTCGTTGAGGTGAAGGATCGTGGAAAAGCGATTTCCAAGGCGAATCAGCGGCGCATCTTTGAAAAGTTTTATCGCATCGATGAATCGATTAATTCGGGGATCGAGGGATCCGGTATAGGCCTGGCGCTCTGTCGGCAGATCGTTGAGCTGCATGGCGGTCAGGTTCGCTATTCAAAACGGGATGGAGGCGGCAGTGTTTTCTCCGTTGAGCTCCCCATCGTTCCGTAAATCATGAAAAAGACTGAGATTTCCATTTTTGTCGTCGAAGACGATGACAGTATCCGCTTCGGCCTTGAGGAGATTCTGAAAGCCGAGGGGTTTCGGGTCGAGTCCTGTGCTGACGGAGCTATGGCGATCGAGGGGATTTCCGGATTTCTTCCGGATTTGATTCTTCTCGATGTGATGTTGCCGGGTAAAAGCGGTTATGAAATTGCGAAGCAGCTCCGCAAAGCCCGATGTCGCATCCCGATTCTCATGCTGACGGCGAAAGGGCAGGAGATGGACAAGGTCATTGGGCTCAAATCGGGGGCGGATGACTACGTCACGAAGCCGTTCAGTATTGTTGAATTGCTCGCGCGGATCGAAGCGCTGCTGAGGCGGACGAGAGAATGGGGCGGGGATAACGGCGTGCCTGAGCCCGCTGCTCCGCTGGAATTTGAGGTGGGGAAGGCGACGATCGTTCCGGATACCTACGAGGCGAAAGTCGGAGGTGAGTGTGTTTCTCTCACCCCGAAGGAGCTGGAGTTGATCGCCTTCTTTCACCAGCATCGGGGAAGCGTTCTGAGCCGGGACCGGATTCTCGAAGCGGTCTGGGGCGTGAAGTACTTCGGAACGACGCGAACTTTGGATCAATGTGTCGCTCAGGTGAGGAGAAAAATCGGAGACGAGGGGAGGACACCGGAGTTCCTCCTCACGGTGCATGGCGTGGGATACAAGCTGGTGTAGCCGGGAACTGGAGTATCCGCCGTCCCGGGACGGTGGATAGGGCGGACTCCCCGGGCCATGTTTTGGTAAACGCGGCTACCGGCTTTACTCAAATCCAGGCAGCATGTCAGTTGCCCGGGCCTCCGCGCCCGTATGATTGGCGGATTTGAGAAGCGGGTTGTGGCAATGAAACGTCTCGAACTCCGTGATTCCTTCGAGCAGCAATCCGCGTGGATCGGGTTCGTTTAAAAAGGCTTCAAATTGATTCTCTTTCAGGATTACGGGCATGCGGTCATGAATCTTTGCAATGGCTCCGGTCGCCGCGCGTGTCAGCATGGTGTAGGCGGGGCCGTCCTCTCTGTCTTCCCACAGTCCTGCCATCCAGAGGAAGGCCCGGTTGTCCTGCGGTTGAAAGGCATGTGTCTGCTTGTTGCCGGCGCTCCCCGACCATTCATAAAAGGTGGAAACGGGGATGAGGCAGCGTCGTTTCGATTCCCAGGGGCCGGCCCAGACGCCGCTGAGTTTTTCGGAGCGGGCGTTGTTCACCGAGGGGTTGTAGTCCCTTTCGAATCCCCAGCGCATCACTTCGGGGGAGGGCGTGCCGCTGAAAGAGCGCATCACGAGTCCGGGATCGGTTTTGCGAATCCCGAAGGGCTTTTCGAGCTTTTGAAGCGCCTCGAGGACGATTTCCTCCCAGTCGAGACGGTTGCGGTGCCTGGCCGGACCGATGTCGTAGAGATTGCACATTTCCTGAATTTGGAGCGTGCTTTCCGGAAAAGCAAACAGGGTTAGGTCGATGACCTAACCCTGTTGAATCATCCTTGCGGATGGAAATAGTAGTTCCTCCCGATGAGAGGAAGCCTGATTACATCAGGTTGAGAGCGCGGGCGCGCTTGATCTCACGAGTGATGCGGCGGTGAAGCTTTGCGGAAACACCGGTAAGGCGGCGTGGGTAGATCTTGCCACCTTCGCTTGCGAAATTCTTGAGATACTCAGGATTCATGCAATTCACTTTCTCGACCGTGATGTCGTGACGACGGCGAGGCATGCGGCGGTTTGCGCGGCGGAGATTGATTGCTCTCTGTTCTGTTTTTGGGCCCATAACTAAATTAATTAAATAGTGATTCCTCGGAAAAAGCGGGATTAACGCTTCTCGCGGTGGAGGGTACGACGCTTCAAATACGGGTTGAATTTGACTTTTTCAAGTCGGCCCGGAGTCCGGAGACTCTTTTTGTTACGTGTGGTTACGTAGATAGATGGACGGGCGCCTTCTTCTTTGGCTTCCGTGCATTCGAGTATGATTACGTCTCTTGGCATGAGATTCGGGATTACAATGTTTCGCGAGGGCGGGTAGACTAATTCAGATGATTAAAATCTCAACTGATAATTTCAGTCATCTTTCGATGCGGTCGGTGAGGCCTCTTTCTCGTCGATTCCAAAGAGAGTGGTCGCGGAGGCCGTGCGCATTCCGGCAGCGGCTTCCTGATCCAGTTTTTCCTGGAAATCGACGGTGCAGCGGGCAAATGGCATGGCCTCAAGCCGGGCAACCGGAATAGCGACTCCGGATCCTTCGCAAACTCCGTAGTCTCCGGAGTCAATCCGGAGAAGTGCCTCCTCGATCTGGTGAAGCGCGTCCTGCTCCTGTGAGAGGAGATTCAAGGCGAAATCGCGGTCGTAGGCGTCACTTCCGGCGTCAGCCTGGTGCATTCCGAAGGCGGATGAGTCGTGGTTGTCTTCGCCTTTTCCGAGTGTGTCACGGGCGACGCCGTTCATCTGGTCGACGAGCGTGTCGCGAAGGTCGAGAAGCTTCTGGCGCTGCTTCTTGAGGAATGCGGCAGTGAGCTTCTTGGGCTTTCCGCCTCCGTTGCTTTCCGTTACCGCTGCAGGGGGAAGAGGGGCGAGATGAGAGAGGAGAGGGCGTCTCTTCGCCATGTTGAGCTTCCTCACAGGAGCATTCTTGCTGATGGCTTTCTTGGTCGCCTTCTTTGCAGATGCTTTCTTGGTCGGCGCCTTTTTAGCCGGAGCTTTCTTGGCAGCGGCTTTTTTCGCTGGTGCTTTCTTCGTCGCAGACTTTGCAGGAGCTTTAGTGGCCGACGTTTTCTTAGCAGGAGATTTCTTTTTTGCAGCTTTCTTAGCCATGTTGGGGGCGCGGGGGAAAAGTTGAAAATCTAAATGGGATTTCGGCGTTGTGCCTACCTCTCTGAGGCAAATCGCGAGACTTGTAATACATGACAAGGTTAGTCGCAAGAGGAAAATCTATACCTACAAGGACGGGTTGAAGGGCCAAATCACGGGGATGAGAAAGCTGGCGAGAACCCAGAGAGCGATTGCGAGAGGAAGGCCGATTTTGCTGAAATCGGCAAATTTGTAGCCACCGGCACCGTAAACGTAGGTGTTGGTCTGGTAGCCGATCGGGGTTACAAAGCTCGCTGAGGACGCAAACATGACAGCGATAACGAAGGGGCGTGGATCCACATCCAGGGAAATGGCAATCCCGATCGCGATAGGGGTCAGGAGCGCTGCGACGGCGTTGTTACTAATCAATTCCGTCAAAATAGCAGCAAGGAGGTATAGGGCTGCAAGCACCGCGTAGGGACCGAGGTCGCTGAAGGCTGAGGCAACAAACTGCGCAGCGATCCGGGCAAGTCCTGTTTTTTCGAGGGCTACGCCGAGTCCCAGCATGCCGAAAATCATGAAAATGACCTTCCATTCGACGGCGTTGTAGGCTTCGTCGGGGTCGATGCAGCGGGTCACGAGAGTGATCACAGCCGCGGTCATCGCGAGAATCGGGATGTAGGCGGGGTAAAGTGCGCCGCCAATCATGAAGAGAAGAAGGGCTCCGATCGCGATGGGGGCTTTTCTCCGTCTAATCGAGCGTCCTCTCGGTTTGGTGAGGTTGACGAAGTCTTTCTCCGCGAAGAGTTCGCTCATCCGGTCGACGGGACCTTCGACGAGGAGGGTGTCTCCGAAGGCGAGTTTCACCTCTTCGAAGCGATCGCGCAGATTCACGCCGCGGCGGTGGACCGCGATAATGACGACCCCGAACCGCTGGCGGAAGTTGAGTTCTTTGAGGCTCTTGCCTACCAATCGCGATTCCGGACCGACGATTCCCTCCATGAGAACGGCGGATTCGGTTTGCATGAGATCGAGACCCAGTTCGCTTTCCGGCTGAAGATCGAGTCCGCTCGTCTCGGAGAGTTCGACGACTCCCGAGGCTCTCGTTTTCATGAGAATCTGATCCTTTGCCTCAAAGATCAGCTTGTCGAGAGGAATGGGGACAGGGCGGCCCCGTCTCACAATCTCGATAACACGGAGGCCGCGGTTTTTCGCGAGGGGGGTCTCGGGGAAGGCTTTTCCGACGAGGGGGGAGCTGGAGTTCACGTAGACCTGTGTGAGGAACTCCTGGGAGGCCTCCCCGTCGAACAGGGTCGAGAGGGTTTCGCGGTCGGGGATGAGCCGCCAGCCGCCGAGAATAATGTAAACGATCGCGGCGGCGACGAATAAGAGGCCCAGTTTGCTGACTTCAAACATTCCGAAGGGCTCGAGACCGTATTTCATCGCGATATCCGAGGCGATGAGGTTCGTTGAGGTTCCGATGATGGTGCAGGTTCCGCCGACGATCGCGGCGTAGCTCATGGGAATGAGAAAACGTGAGGCGGTGAGATCGTATTTGCGACAGTGGGCGAGAACGATGGGGAGAAAGATGACCACCACAGGGGTGTTGTTTACGAAGGCGGACAGGAATGCGACGAGGATCAGTAGAGTGATCATGACCCTGAGGGGGCTTTTCCCCGCGATGGTTTCGAAGCGGCCGGCGAGCAATTCAATGAGCCCGGTTCGTTCCAGCACTGCGCTCATGATAAACATGGCGGCGACGGTCACCGGCGCGGGGCTTCCGAATACGTCGAGTGCCTCGGACGGGGTGAGGGCTCCGATGAGGATCAACGAGAGAAATGCCCCCATCGCGGCAAGGTCGGGCGATACCCATTCTTTCACCAGTGTGATGAACACGAGGATAACGATGACGACGGTAAAAATCTGCTGCCAGAGATGGACTTCCATTTACGAGGTTGAACGTTGCAATTCTGTGAGATACTAGGCAGCATCACGTGTGTGTGCTTTTGCCTTATCTTCGATTAATAATTTTCCAAACTACGATTACATAACCTCTGTTTGATTTCATGGAAACACTTCTCATTGCCGTTGGTGCCCTAATTCTTTATCTGATCGCCTACAATACCTATGGGAAGTGGCTCGCCCGGAAAATTTTCAAGCTGGATCCTGATGCGATCGTTCCCAGCGTCGCTCTGAATGATGATAAGGATTATGTTCCTACCAAAAAATCGATCATTTTCGGGCATCACTTCACTTCCATTGCCGGAACCGGACCGATCGTCGGACCTGCTGTTGCCGTGATCTGGGGTTGGGTTCCCGCTCTTCTCTGGGTACTTTTCGGATCAATTTTGATCGGCGCAGTGCACGACTTCGGCTCGCTCGTTGTTTCGATGCGGAACCGGGGGCAGACTGTCGGTGATATCGCCGGTCGCGTTCTCACGAAGCGGACGAGGCTGCTTTTCCTCCTCGTTCTCTTTATGGCGCTCACGATTGTCCTCGCGATTTTCGGGCTCGTCATCGCAAACGTATTTCAGCAGTACCCGGCTTCTATTTTTCCCTGCCTGGTTCAAATTCCTCTCGCTGTGTTTATCGGGGTCTACATGCACCGGAAGGGTATGAACATTCTGATTCCGTCTCTGATCTCGCTCGCGGTCATGTATGTCACCGTCTTTTTCGGCAACAGTGGCTTCCTCGGTGATTTCAATGCTTCACTGGCGGCGTGGCCGGTGATGGCCTGGGTGGTCGTTTTGCTGCTCTATTCCTATGTGGCTTCGGTTCTTCCTGTATGGGCGCTTCTTCAGCCCCGTGATTACATCAACAGTCTTCAGCTGCTCAGTGCGCTTGCCCTCGTTGTTCTGGGATTGATCGTCGCCGGTATTATCGGCGGCGCTCCGGTTACTGCCGGGGCGGAAAGGCCTGCTCTCGAAATTGCCGCTCCTGCTTTTCGTGCCGCACCGGAAGGGGCTCCGATGATTTTCCCTTTCCTCTTTATCACCATCGCCTGTGGTGCCATTTCGGGATTTCATTGCCTGGTTTCAAGCGGGACTTCTTCGAAGCAGATTAAGTGCGAAACAGATGCTCAATTTGTCGGGTATGGTTCGATGCTGACAGAGGGATTCCTCGCCGTGCTCGTGATTTTGGCCTGTGTCGCCGGGCTGGGGCTCGGGATTAACGGTGGTGCCGATGGCGCCCTTCTCATGGGGGCGGATGCCTACGCGGATCGCTACAGCACATGGGGCGGGGCGAACAGTCTTGCCGCCAAGGTCGGCGCTTTCGTTGAAGGATCGGCCAATTTCCTTAAAGCGCTCGGCGTGGCTCCGGGGTTTGCGATAGCGCTCATGGGAGTTTTTGTTGCGAGTTTTGCGGCGACGACTCTGGATACGGCCTGTCGTTTGCAGCGTTATGTGATTCAGGAGCTGGCTTCGACCTTCGCCCCGAAAGTCTCACGCACCGCTCTTGCTGCTGAGGCTTACGATCTCGACGATAACATCGCCGGTGCTGATCGGCATACCGGTGAGGCGGAGGATCACAAGCCGCATGCGCTCAATCCGTGTACCTGGCTGACGAATAAGCATGGTGCTACCATTTTCGCGGTGCTCGTGGCGACACTGATTGCTTCGATGCCCGGTGGACCCGGTAAGCCTGCCGGAACCGGCGGGCTTATTCTCTGGCCGCTTTTCGGGGTAACCAATCAGCTGCTCGCAGGGCTTGCCTTTCTTGTTATTACCTTCTGGATGTGGCGGAGGCAGTTGCCGGTCTGGTTCGTCGCCATTCCGATGGTATTCATGCTCTTCCTCCCTGGAATCGGAATGACGCTGAATATTTTTGTCGGAGAGAATTCCTATCTCGCGAAGGAAAACTGGCTTCTCGTCTTCATCGGAGCGGCCACACTTGTGCTCCAGATCTGGATGATCGTGGAGGCGTTGATCGCCTGGCCGAAAGCAAAGGGAGTTCTCGAGGAGCAATTGGAGCCGCTCCCTGCCGGCGAGTATTCAGCTGACGGCGGGAGATCCTGTTAGGGGATTATACCCAAAAAAAGACCCGCCATTTCTTTGGCGGGTCAGTGGGGCGCCTTTTTCGAGGAGCCTGTTGCGTCGATTACCCGGTGAGATGCGGGTGCGCGCATCTCTGTCCCGGTTGCTTAAGATTCAAGAGCTTCAAGTTCCGGAAGAACCTTGGAGACCCGCTCCTTGAGTTCTTTGCCGGGCTTGAACTTCACAATGGCACGGGCGGGGATGGGGACCGCTGCGTCCGGCTTGTTGGGGTTACGTCCGATTTTCGGCTTGGTCTTAGTGACCTGGAATGCTCCGAAGTTTCGAAGCACGACATCGTCATTGCTTGAAAGGCTGGATGTCACTTCACCAATAAAGCTTTGGATCACGTTGAAAACTTCCTGTTGGGTAAGGCCTGTCTCGTTGCTGATCTTGATGACAAGATCTCGTTTCGTAATAGTTGCCATGAATAAAAGTTAAGTAATGGGTTTCCGTAGTCTTAGAGGGCACTTCGTAAATGCAATGTGTAGTTGCTCAGTTAGGCGCACATTTCGATGGATGCCTTTCGTGATGAGTAAGTTGCTGTAAGCGGGTTTCATGCCAAGAGAAAGAGATGTTTTCCTGTGACTGTTCCGCAGCGCAGGCTAGTTTTCGCGAGTCGGGGCTTTCCTTTGTGATGCGTCGAGTCTCTTTTTTTTGCCTGAAAGCGTTCCCGTAAATTTCTAACTGTATGTGCTGTCAGCGGATTTTCTATCCGTTCTAAATCAATTAATATGAGCGAGATATGTCATTTTAACAGCGTCTTTGCCAATCGCTCAAGGGTAAATAGGTTTCAAAAACGACTCATAGGCTGGTTTGATGAGGAAGGGAAAAGCTATCCCTGGCGCGAAACGTCGGATCCCTATGCAGTTCTCGTATCCGAGTTGATGTTGCAACAGACCCAGATTGCGACGGTGTTGAAGCGGGGGTATTTCACCCGTTGGATCGCAAAGTTTCCCGATTGGGCTTCGCTTGCCGGGGCGGAGGAGTCGGAGGTTCTCAAGATGTGGGAGGGATTGGGGTATTATAACCGGGCCCGCAATCTGCAGAAGACGGCACGGATCATCGTGGGGGATTTCGGGGGACGGTTTCCTGAAACCTGCGAGGAGGTTTTGTCGCTCCCGGGGGTGGGGCGCTACACAGCCGGGGCGGTCCTCAGTTTTGCTTTTGGAAAGTCCGTTCCCATTGTCGACGGGAATATCATACGGGTGCTCTCGCGGATCATGGCGTTTCACGAGCCTGTTAATACGCCGTCGGGCAGCGCCACGCTATGGGAATGGGCGGAGCGTCTCACTCCGCGGGAAAACGCGCGGGCTTACAATTCGGGTGTGATGGAACTGGGGCAAACCATTTGCAGGAAGTCCTCTCCGGATTGTGGTGCCTGCCCTGTCAGTCAATTCTGTCTTGCGAATCAAAAAGGGGAAGCGGCAGCGCTTCCGGTAAAGAAAGCGGCCGGAAAAGTGACACGATTGGATGAAAATGCCCTCATTTTGGTGCGGGGAGGGAAAATTTTATTAGCGGAGGAAAGCGGCAGCCGGAGAAAGGGGATGTGGCGGCTCCCTGAACTTACTTCCGGGGAATCTGCCGATTTCGAGGAGTGTTTTCGTTTCGATTATGCGATCACCCGATACAAGGTAAACCTTCGTATATACACCCCCGATCCAGCCAGCGCAGGGAGGCGCGTAGCAGAAGCCGGTGAGGCGTGGTTTGATCTCCGGGACAGTGAAAATCTTCCGCCGATGGGGGCTCCCTATCGAAAAGCGCTCTCAAAATATCGTGATATTCGAGAAGAACTTTTGTTTCAGGCTGAGAATGAAGGTGACAGAAAGCAAAAAATCGGGTAGTTCGTGCTTGTATTAGGTGAATTTTTTTTTAAATGTAACCTTTTAACAGTTGTTTAGAGTAGGAATTGAGAATTTTGAACCAATTTAGAATTTTCCTGTTATTCTTCTCAACCGCGAATTAACAAACACAGAGTTATGTGGAAGGTATTTCTTGTCATTTCATCCGTCATCCTCGGAGGCGCCGCTTATCTTAGCTATTCCAATATGGAAGTGGTCAAAGAGCGTATTGCCCAGGTTGCGGAACAAAATCAATTGCTGGAAGCGCGTCAGGCGTCTCTGGAAAAGACCAATGAAGAGGTTGCCCAGCTGGAGCAGTCGATTCAAATGTTGAAAGACGAAGCTGAAAAACTGGGAACCGAGAAAATCGATCTCGATGCCAAGTTGGTTGAAGCCCAGTCCAATGAGAAAGCGCAGGCTGCTAAGCTCGTTACTGCTAAAGAGGACCTCGAAAAGGCCCGCGCGCTCATGGGCGACATAGCGAAGGTCGAAGCGCTTCAGAAAGAGATGAATCAGATTCGCGCTCAGGTTGAAGAAGCTGAAATCGAAGTCGTTCAAATGGAAGGTGCTGCCGCTGCTGCAAAAGTGGAAGCGGATCGCCTTTCCAAAGTGACTGAGGAACTGAAGGCTCTGCGTATTGATCAGGAGGCCGGCCTTATTCGTGGTGAGTTCCAGTCCGAGATTCGCAATGCTTACAATCAGTGGGGATTTGTGGTCGTTCAGGGTGGCAATGATCAGGGTGTCGTAAATCGCGCCCAAATGGATGTTTACCGTCGCGGTCAGCCCATCTGCAAGCTTCTCGTTACTTCCGTCGAGCCGACCTACTCAGTGGCGGACATCATTCCCGGATCGCTTGCCCCCGGGCAGTCGGTTCAAATGGGTGATACCGTAGTGAAAACTGTTCGTGCCATGACGACGACAGCGCCTTCTGCTCCTGCCGGTGGTGCCGCTGGTGCCGCAGCCCCTGCCACAACAGCTCCGGCGGCCGGTGCTGCACCTGCTCCTGCGCCGGTCGCGGATGATCCATTCGGTGGAGGTATGTCAGCCCCTGCTGCAGAACCTGATCCGTTTGGTGGAAGTGCCCCGGCTGCGCCGGCCGAGCCCGATCCGTTTGGCGGTGGTGGTGGCGCAATGGAGGGTGGAGACGCACCTGCCGCACCTGCGGAACCAGATCCTTTTCAGTAACCGTGAGAGAAATCGCGAAAATTAAATCCGGAAATTTCCTAATAAGATGAAAAAATTTATAATGATTCTCTCAGCCCTCATCATGATGGGCTCCGCATTCGTAGGGATCATCAACAAAGATGATCTCAAAGAAGTAGTCGAAAATCTCGAAAAAGTTCGTGGTGATGTCAAGACTGCCACTGCCCAGCTCGGTGAGGCTGAGGATAAGCGCGATGATGCCACTGAGAAAGAGACCCAGGCCAAAGACGGACGCAACCAGGCTGCCGCGGCTGTTGAAGGGGTTAGGCAGGAGCTGAAAATTGCGGCTCGTGCCGTTGAAGACGTTTCCGCTGAGCTGAAAAAAGTAGAGATCGAGAAAAAGGAGATCGACCTCGCTGTTCAGAAGCAGTTTCCGGATGGAAAGATCAAGTCGGCAGAGGATCTCACGATGACTCTCACGATGCTTAAGGATACTCTGACTGAGAAGCAGAATAAGAAGACTGAGCTGGCCGCCGTCGTGACGACTGCGCAGCAGACAAAGCAGTCTGAAGTCGCGAAAGTGAAGCAGGAGGAGAAATACCAAATGCAGCGCGCTCAGAAGCTTGCTCTCAACGGGCTCACTGCCACCGTGATTGCTGCTAACAAGGAGTGGGGATTTGTGATGGTCAACGCAGGTCGTCAGCACGGTGTTGCTCCGGACGCATCATTGCTCGTTAAGCGGGGAAACACACGTATTGCCCGGCTTCGGATCGTTACCCTTGAAGAAGCGGTTACGGTTGCGGATGTCGTGGACGAATCAATTGTTCCCGGAATCGAAGTGCATCCCGGTGATAAAGTTATTTTCGAAAACGTGCAGTAGAAGATTGGTTCTTCTATTGGATTTAATTCGTCCGCGAACTATTCTAAGTGATGAAATTGCTTCTTAATCTCTTTATGCTGGTTATTGTCGCGACTGGACTTTCATTAACTTCCTGCGAGACGGTCGATTCCGATCCGCGGCCTGAGCGCGAAAAACTCAGTAGCATGCCTCATAATATTCCCCAGTCCTGGGAAGGTCAGGCCGGGATGCCCGGATTTGGCGGTGGCGGAGGTTACTAAGCGCATACCGGAAATCTCTTCCGTAAAATTTCTCTGAACTATCTGATCTATGTCCGCAGACTCTACTGAACTACCCGAAATGGGTTTCGCTTCCAATTTCGATGAGGAGGAGCGGGTTTTGCTTGGCGGATTTGGTGAATTTATTTCACTGAATGAAGGGGATATCCTGATTCAGGAGGGGCATCCACAGGATTCTCTTTTCATGGTGATTTTCGGAAAGTTCCACGTGCAGACCGAAGTTACAGGGCGCTCCGTTTTGCTGGGGATTCTCAAAGCGGGCGATACAGTGGGTGAAGTGAATATTTTTGATTCAGGGAATGCGAGCGCCAGCGTGGTCAGCAATACCTTTTCGCAGATTTGGAAAATTGACCGGGCAAGCCTTGAGCAGTACCTTGAGGCGCATCCGAGAACTGCAGCGCGACTTCTTGTGAACATCGCGACGCAGCTCAGTAAGCGATTGAGATCAACAAACGAGAAAGTTGCGATGGCACGCGAAGCGATGCTGGGCTCTTTCTAGTTGGGTGGTCTCAGCACAGAAACTCCCTATATTAATTCCTGCCAAGGCTGGAAACTGCACCTCTTTATGTTTGAGCCTTCAACACTCCCATTGGACCATGTGTCAGGTGTAGGCTCCGCATTCGCTCTCTTTTTCGCTCTTTTGATCGGGCACGCTATTGCTGACTTTCCTTTGCAGGGAGATTTTCTGTCCCACGGGAAGAACCGGAAGCTCGATCCTCCCAAGTTGGCTGACGGGAAGGCGCCGACGACAACCTGGATTTATCTCATGACGGCTCATGCGCTCATTCACGCGGGCTTCGTGTGGTTGATTTCAGGGTATCTCATTTTTGCTTTGATTGAATTCGTCCTTCACTGGCTCATCGATGTCGCCAAGTGTGAAGGCAAGACTTCTTTCGCGCTTGATCAGTGGCTTCACGTGATCACGAAGGCGGTTTATGTCGTGATTCTCTGGTCAGGCATAATGAATCAGTAGCCAACTCCCGGCACACAGGGGCGTTGGTTTTTGCGATTGAGGGATTTTGGTTTCGTTTCAGGGGCATTTTTTGTCGAAATGGGATGGTGTCATCGCGACCAACACCGGTGTTGAAAAGGCGTCTCTCTGGGCGAACGTATTCATCATGATTTTAAGATCGCTGACATTGCTCTTCGCGTGCGGATTAATGCTCTCAACGGCCCTGGCTCAGGTTGACTCCGATGAAGCGGATCTGGGCTTTAAGGAGATTGAGCTTTTCACCGAGGTTCTGGAGACCATTCGTCAGGGATATGTCGATGAGGACAAGGTTTCCTACGAGCGGTTGATTAACAGTGCTCTCGCCGGAATGCTTGCGGATTTGGACCCGCATTGCCAGTTCATGCAGCCGAAGGTTTTTGATCAGCTTAAGCGTCATACCGACAGCACTTACGATGGCATTGGGGTGACGATCTCGACGAAAAATGATTCTCTGACCATCGTCACCGCACGAGAGGATGGTCCGGCAGCTCGTGCCGGAGTTTTGCCCGGGGATCATATCATGAAAATTAACGATAAACTCACAGAGGATGTGGGAATTTCCGAGGCGGTGAATATGCTCAAGGGTAAGCCGGGGGAGGCGATTAAGCTGACGATTCGTCGTCCGGCAACGCAGAAGCTTCACGAGTTTGAGATGAAGCGGGAGGTCATTAAGCAATCGTCTGTTAAGGATGTCAGGATTTTGAATCCTGAATTAACGAAACCTTACCGGATGGGATACGCGCGAATTCTTCAATTCAGCGAGCCAACTGCGACGGAGCTTGCCGATGCTCTCGACAAGCTCGAGCAGGAGGGGATGGATGCTTTCGTTCTCGATATGAGAAATAACCCCGGGGGATTGCTAAACAGCGCTATCGATGTATGCGGAGAGTTTGTGAAAGCGGGAACGGTCGTTTTGACGACGGAGGGAAAGCCCGGCTCCGGACAGATTAAGGTTTTCAGGACGAGCGCGAAGAACAAGCGTCGTGAGCGGGATTATCCTCTCGCGGTGCTGTTGAATCATTCTTCGGCCAGTGGTGCCGAAGTGGTCGGTGGTGCCCTTCAGGATCTCAAACGTTGCATCGTTGTCGGCGAGACTTCCTTTGGCAAGGGATCGGTACAATCGATTCTTCCGATTGGCGACGGGAAGGCGATCCGGATGACGACGGCCAAGTATTACACCCCGAGCAGTCATCGCACTATCCACGAGAACGGTGTCATTCCTAACATTGTGGCGACTCTCACCCCGGCTCAGGAACAGGATCTACTTCGCTGGTTCAGCCGCGATACGATGTCACCGGCTCAGCGGAAAGAAGCGGAAAAATTCAGAGATCCACAAGTCGTGAGAGCGATTGATGCGATGAAAGGCGCCCTCGTTTATTCCAAATTCGGCGAGGACAATAAGGCAACGCCTGCACCTGCGCCGGAGAAAGAAGAGGAGAAAACTGACTCGGCGGAAGAAGGCGAGTAGTTGAGCTTTTCGATAAATTTCCAGCGGTATGGCCAGTGACTTTGTGCTCGCGATTGAGACGTCGTGTGATGAAACCGCCGTTGCTGTCGCCGGCGGGAATGGTGAGATCCTTATCAGCAAGGTAGCGTCGCAGATCGCGCTTCATGCCCCATACGGAGGTGTCGTCCCCGAGCTGGCTTCGAGAAATCACAGTGTCGATTTGCGTCCACTGATTGATCAAACCCTGGAGGAGAGCGGAATCGATTTGAAATCGATTGGTTCGGTGGCGGCTACGTCAGGCCCCGGCCTCTCCAGCTCGCTTCTGGTTGGAGATACCACCGCTAAAGCGATTGCGGTGGGGCTTCAGTGCCCTTTTTATTCCATCAATCACATGGAGGGGCATCTTCTCTCTCCGTTTATCGGGCGGGCGGAAACCGTTCCTGAGCACATCGCTTTGATCGTCAGTGGAGGGCATACCATGATCGTCGATGTCGCTGCTGTGGGTGAATATCAGATTCTCGGGTCGACCCGGGATGATGCCGCGGGAGAGGCCTTCGATAAGGTGGGCAAAATGCTCGGGCTCGAATACCCGGGTGGTCCCGTTATTGGTCGGCGCGCCGAAAGAGGCGATCGCAAAGCTTTTGATTTTCCCCGAAGCATGATCGACAGCGGTGATTTTCAATTCAGTTTCAGCGGATTGAAGACATCGGCCAGATACGCGCTCGATAAGCTGGGTGCCGAAATCGGGGAAGCGGTTATTGATGATTTTTGTGCGTCCTTCGAAGAGGCGATTGTGGACGTCCTCATTGCCAAGTTGTTTCTTGCTGCGGAGAGGACCGGGAAAAAATTGATAACCATCAGTGGCGGCGTGAGTTGCAATCGCCGCCTTTGCGAGAGAGCGGAGGCGGAAGCGCAAAAGCGCGGTCTTGAGTTGTTTCTGGCATTGCCTGACTATTCGACTGACAATGCAGGGATGATTGCCTTTGCAGCGGCTTTGCGAAGGCGGGCCGGTATTGCCCCTTCGGGTCTGGATTCTGACATTGACCCCAATTTGAAGCTGGCCTGAAACCTGTTTTCTATACAGGAAGGCGGTGAGGAAATGATTGCAGAGAAGTTGTCATCTTGGTAGCTTTGCTGCCCATGCCGTTGAAAGTCATCCTCAATTTTGTTGTTCTTCTCCCATTTATTTTTGTTGGTTTTTCAGCCACTTCCGGCCTTGCTGAAGAAAAAGCAAAGATTGTCTTCGTAGCAGGCAAGCCGAGCCACCCTGCCCGAACTCATGAACACAAGGCGGGGTGTCACCTTCTCGCCGATTTACTGAACGGGCATTACGGGGAGCGTGTAACGGCGAAGGTCTACGAAAATGGGTGGCCCGAGGCGGCTGAGGCTTTCGCTGATGCTGATGCTGTGATTATCTTTTCCGACGGCGGACAACGTCATCCCGCTTTCTTTCATCTCAAGACACTCGCCGATTTGCGGTCCCGTGGAATCGGATTGGGCGCGATTCACTACGCGGTGGAAATGGAGCCGGGCGAGACCAATGATGCGCTGATCGCGAGCATCGGCGGGGCTTTCGAAGTGGATTACTCGGTGAATCCTCACTGGGTCGCGGATTTCAAAGTGGACTCAGATCACCCGGTCGCGAATGGAGTCGAGCCCTTTGCGATTGAAGATGAGTGGTACTTTAATATGCGCTTTACCAGTGACGGAGGGGTGACTCCGATTCTTTTGGCAGTGCCACCGGCAGAGACGATGAGCCGTCCCGACGGGCATCATTCCGGGAATCCTGAAGTCCGTAAAATGGTGGAAGCGAAAGAGCCGCAGCATGTCTGCTGGGTTTACGAGAGCCCCGGCACAGATGGGGCAAAGGGGCATCGCGGGTTCGGTTTTACAGGAGGGCATTTTCACGACAACTGGGCGAATGACGGGTATCGAAAAACCGTTCTGAATGCGATTTGCTGGATTGCCGGAGTCGAGATTCCGGAGGCGGGAATGGAAACACCGACTCCCGACAAGGCGGCGTTGGATCGAAATCTCGATGACAAGCCCGCCCCTAAGGCCCGGAAAAAGAAAGCGGCGAAAAAGTGATCCCGTATCAGCACTAACTAATCAACCTATGAAGAAAGAACAAACATCTAAAAATGAAGACGGAGTTTCCAGAAGGAAGTTCGTAGCTGGCGCGACAGCTGCCGGAGCAGCGGCTGCTGTCTTGCCGATCGAAAGCAGTGCCCAGGTTGCCGGCAGTGATGCCGTTAAAGTTGGAATGATCGGAATGGGCGGACGGGGGTCCGGTGCGATCGTGCAGAACCTTACCGCGAATGACAGTTCACAGCTGTATGCCTGCGCTGATGCATTTCAGGATAAGATCGACGGCACGGGACCGCGTGCTTCAGGTCTTCCCAAGATTACCCAGCAGCTCGAAAAACTGGGCAAGCAGAAGCAGGTCGACCTTCCTCAGAGCCGACAGTATGCCGGATTTGATGCCTACAAAGCAGTGATCGATGAGTGTGACCTCGTCGTTATTGCCACTCCTCCGGGATTTCGTCCGATTCACTTCGAATACGCGGTGCAGCAGGGGAAAAACGTTTTCATGGAGAAGCCGGTATGTGTTGATGCCTGGGGTTACAACAAGGTGATCGAGTCGGCAAAGATGGCGGACCAGAAGAATCTCAAAGTGGTTGTCGGTCTTCAGCGTCACTATCAGAATGTTTATCTTGAAGCTTATAAAAAGGTTCATGAGGAAGGGCTTATCGGGGATATCGTAAGTGCTCAGGTTTGGTGGAATGGAAGCCGTCCATGGATCGTGCAGCGTGAGCCGGGTTGGACTGAGATGGAATACCAGATGCGTAACTGGTACCACTTCAATTGGCTTTGCGGGGATCACATTGCGGAGCAGCACGTTCACAACATTGATGTGATGAACTGGTTCCTCAGTGGTGATTCAGTGGCAGGAGGTCATCCGATCTCTGCTCAGGGAATGGGTGGTCGTGCCGGAACCGAGCCTCTCTCAGTGGGTGAGATCTTTGATCACCACTACGTCGAGTTCCGCTATGGAAATGAACACAATAACGCGGTGATGAACAGTCAGTGCCGTCAGATTAAGAATACCTGGAAAAAGGTCGCGGAAGAGATTCACGGATCGGATGGTATTCTTCATCTTGGTTCCGGACGCATTACCGATCTCAAAGGTGAGCTGAAATGGCAGTATCGCGCTCCACGCAGCGGTGATCCAAATCCGTATCAGGTCGAGCACGATCGTCTTTACGAAGCGATTCGCGAAGACAAGCCGCTCAACAATGCCTACTTCGGTGCGAAGAGCTCCTTCACCAGTGTCCTCGGGCGTCTTGCAACAGCGAGCGGACAGGAAATCACCTGGGATGAAGCGGTGAAGTCGAATTTCTCTATCATGCCGGAAGAGTTTGATATGAGCGCTGAGCCTCCGGTCAAGCCGGGTGAAGACGGGAATTACAAACTCGCTGTTCCAGGTGAGTGGAAACTGCCCTGGGCGTAAGCGGTCCATTTTCCCGGTCGGATCTGTCCGGCCCGGGTAAACTTTGAAACGGTCTCCGGTTGAAGCCGGGGGCCGTTTTTTTTGTGACTTCCGGTAAAGGGAGGTTACGAGGCGGGAAGGGTCTTTCGGGAAGCGCCTCAAAAGGAATGCGCTGTCCAGCGGATCATGAAGCTCAAAAAACGGGAGTGCCGTACAATACGAAGCCGCTCAACCCGAGGGTCAAGCGGCTCCGAAACACGAAACACAAACAGACAGTTACCGAGAAAGTAACCGACCTTATGATAATTGATATTTAACTTATGTCAACTATTTAGAACTAATTAATTCATTTTTTAACAATAAACCTTCAAAATTCGCTCATTTCCAAGATTGGTGTAGATTTCCCTTCCAAAAAAATGAATCAGACTGGAATAAGTTTTCGAATCGGATCCCTCCTCTTGGTGGTATGTGGTGTTGTCGCTCTCTCAATGATGGGAGGGTGTAAAACAACAGATGTCGAGGAAACCCCTGCGAGCATGGCGGTGCGGTACGGGACGGTGGGCAATGCGAACAATCTTAACGTTCGGGTCAGCCTCAATAACCGGGCTGTCTACGTGTTCGAAGGGGACGAGCCCCGCTTTGTCGCGGCGGTCGCGATTGGAACCCCGTCCAATCCGACTCCGACAGGAAGCTTCAAGATTCAGAGCAAAGAAGCGAAGAAGCGTTCCAGCGGATACGGATTCTTCAAGAAGGGCGACGAGGTCATCCCGGGGAAGCGTGCCGATATGCCTCCGGGATACAGCTATGTCGGTTACCCGCTTCCCTATTGGGCCTACTTCTCGCATGATTGCGGTTTTCACGCCGGCGCTGTCTGGCCTGAGCCTCGCACTCACGGCTGCCTCCGTCTTCACAAAACGATTGCCGACGATTTCTTCCACCTCGTTAAAATCGGCACTCCGGTAACGATCGCCAACAGCCTTCCGGAAGATGCCACAATCGGGAAAAACGTTCCCCGTCCCACTGACTACGCTCATCCGGATTCGTCACCTGCGGTTCGTGCATCGGACGCAGTGTTCACGGATATTGATAACGTGTGGTTCTAATTCAGTTATGCCAGGCAGTTCCACCAGCAAAAAGCGCCGTCGTGTCAATGTCCGCACGCCGGAAGTGATGGAGCGTGTCCAGGCGGAAGTCGCCAATCACTACGAGAGTTCTATCGTGGAAAAGGTGAGGGCGCTCGATGGCGTTCTCACGATTGGTAAGACAACGATCAGACTCGCGAAGCAGTTTGGTTTTTGTTACGGGGTCGAGCGGGCCATTGATTTGGCATATGCCTCGCGCCGTGTCTTTCCTGACAATCGTATATTTCTGATAGGGGAGATCATTCACAACCCGGAAGTGAACCGGCAGTTGGAGGACATGAATATTGTTTCTCTTCCCTGGCGGAAAATGGACGAGACTTATGAGGATCTCACTGAAGATGATGTCGTGATTGTTCCGGCCTTCGGCGCTCCGATTTCTTTCATGGATAAGGTCGAGTCACAGGGCTGCCATACTGTCGACACCACTTGTGGCGATGTTATGAAAGTCTGGAAGCGGGTTCGTGGATTTGCCCGCGACGGGATCACTTCCATTATTCATGGAAAAGCCGATCACGAGGAAACGCGTGCGACAGCATCGCGCGCCGCCGGTGATGACGGCAAAGGTAGTTACCTGATCATCCTGACCCTTGAAGATGCGGACTACGTGTGTCGCTATATTGAGAGCGGAGGGAATCGTGAGGAGTTTCTCAGTCGATTTGAAGGAGGTGTTTCAGAAGATTTCGATCCTGACGTTCATCTCATGCAGGTCGGTGTGGCGAATCAGACCACGATGCTGAAATCGGAAACAGAGGAGATTCAGAATCGCGTTCGCAGGGCCATTGAAGCCCGTGATGGATCCGATGAGAATTTCTCTGTCTTTGACACCATTTGCGGAGCGACCCAGGAGCGTCAGGATGCGCTTTTTGAAATGCTGAAGAGTCAGATGGACCTTCTCCTCGTCGTGGGCGGTTACAACAGTTCCAACACGACGCACCTTGTAGAGATTGGGGAAAAGGAGCTTCCCACCTTCTTTATTCGGAAGGCGGATTGCATCGTTTCACTCGATGAGATCGTTCATTACGACCTCGAACAGAAAGAGGAAGTGACAGCCAATGCCTCGATCTTTGATCCTCAGAAAGACGCCGTGATTGGCATCACCGCGGGCGCTTCCTGCCCGAGTAACCTGATAGAGGATACCATCCTCAAGGTGTTTGAACTCCGGGGAATCGACGCCGATCAAGTTCGGTCGGCGTAGGCGCTGAGAGCGGCCTTTTTGTCCGGACTACTTTCGGTCAAAAAGTGAAACGCTGTCGGGATAAAGCTGGACAAAGACTGTTCGAATCAGCTTTCGAAATTCCTTTTCCAGATCCCGCTTCAGCTTGACCGGGTCGGAGTCGAGGCCGCCTTTTTTCCAGAGTTTGTTCCAGACTTCGGCGTTTTCGGAGAGCTCCTCTTTGAGGATCGCTTCCCATTTTGCGGGATTGTTGACGGGATCCTGCCAGGATCCACGTCCGCGGCCGAAGTGGGACACGGCCAGATAAAGCATTACGATGGCCTGGACCTGACTGCGGAAATGATTCTCAGTCCAGCGCACCATATTCTGGCCGGCCTGAGTGAGATTGAATCCGTAGGCGAGGGCAAAGGTCGTCGCGCCGCCGAGGAGCATCCCTACGATTGCGCCACCACCGAAGGTCATTCCTCCCGAGATGAGATCAGCGGAGAGCCCTCCGACAAGGCCTGTGGCTGCCCCTCCGATTGTGGCGAGGATCGATTCCTCCACGTTTCGCTTCACCGCGAACTCTTCACGCGAAACTTTCGAGAGCGCTGAGGCAGTCTGACCGTCGAGTCCGTGGATGGAAATGAGCTCGTTCACGGTCTTCGAAGTCCGTTCAGCGAGGCGCTCATACATGCGGGTCTGAATTTGCTCCAGCTCCTTGTTCCGCTCTTTCCGGTTTACGAGCTGGGTGAGCTTGTCAACGAGGCCCCGTTCGGGAAGCGGTTCTGTGTCGGTCAGGGAAAAACAGGCCAGGTCGGAAATGGCTCCGACAGCGTTGTTGAGAATTTCGACATTCCGCTCAATCCACGCATCCCTGAGCTTGAGCGCGACTTTGCGTTTTTTTCCTTCGATTACTTCGGCTGCTTTCTCGAGGATGTGGTGCTCCTGAGTCCAGCTGCGGGTGAACGCATCCAGGGTTGAGACACTTTTTACAATCTCGAACTTAGCGAGGTGTTCCCGCCACGCGGATTCGTTTTTTCGTTCCTTTTCCGCGTTGGGTTCCCCGGTTTGATTGAGGAAAACCAGAACCGGCTTTTTGATCCATTCGATCACCTCAATTTCGAGGTCAACGTAGCTGAGCGACTCGGGTGGCTGGGAGGCATCGACGAGATAGAGCACCACGTCGGCATCGCTCTGGACGTTGCGAATTGCCTCCTGGCTGCACCAGAGAGATTTGTCGGCGGCCCGGTCCCAGACCTGATGGAGAATCCAACCGACCGGGTTGTCGCTCGCGCGCAAACGCTTCGCGAGTTTAGCGAGGTTTGAACCAAAGCCCGGAGTGTCCCAGATCCGTGCGACGAGATCGTCTTTCTCGATGAGCGGGTAGGCTTCTGGAATGATCGTGACGTGGGCGCTGTCTGCGACTTCTCCCACGTCTTCCCGAAGGAGGGTGCGGGCAAGAGCAGTTTTTCCCACGTTGGTGTGTGAGATCAAGCTCAGCACGATTTCATTCTCAGCGGCAGTGGAGGCCATGGTCAGGAGGGGATTTCAGAAAGTGGTGAAGGCGATCGGCCGACGAAGATCAGTTCGAGGTTCTCCGTTTCAAAAAGCTTTGTCCAGGCGGCTTCGCGCTCGATACGACGTTTCCCCGCATCGGGGAGAAAGGTGAGTTTCTCGTCGTAGCTTTCGGGATCAATGAGCGCCCATTTAACCTGGCTGTTTCCGACAGGGTTGGGTGCATGACCTGACAGGGTTTGATAGACTGCGAGGTGGGTTTCTTTTTCCGGTGTCGATGCGAGCGAGTAAAGGGGGACGAGAGTGCTCCCTTCAGGGGCATCGGTCAGGGTGAAATCCTCCTCTTCTCCAAAAGCGATCGGAGGATTCCAGGTCACCTTGAGTGGTTTCTCGAACTGATCTTCAAGGGCCCGGATCGCAAGGCGCTTTCTCGCATCGGTTGGGTCGAGTCCGTAGGGAATGATGTGAACATCGATCGAGTGCCCCGTGGAGATTGCTAACAAATGCTCATAGTAGTGGCTCGAGAGATCGCGGAAGGGAAGTGACCTTGCGAGGGCACTCGCTTTGATTCGCCAGATCAGTGCAAAAATGAATCTCGGAATGAGGACAAACAAACCGATTGTGATCGCATACCAGTGAATCCAGCGCGCGGCATTCTGACCGGTTACTTCCGCGCCACCGCTCATGCGGATCGTATCGAGTTCTTCGACGGAAGGAATTTCGCCGCCACTGATTGCGGTGGCTGGGCCGAGAACTGTTTGGAGGATGGGGCGCAGCTGGCTGCTCGTTTCAAAAAAGGTGCTCTCCCAAACGGCGCTGTATTCATTGGCGAGTCCTTTCACATACATCCCCGCGATCGCAGCGGCGGCAAGAATCAGGGCGGTGGTGTGGAGGAGCGATTTCAATCGTGCTCCTATGACCGGAGCGGTGATCTGTTTCCATCGCTTTTCAAAAATGCTTTCGCTGCCTGCGAGCGTTCTCTGCTCCTCTTTTTCAATCTTTCCCTGTTCGCGCCGTGGCGGTTGCATCATTCCAATGAGCCAGTCGACCCGACTGTCGCTGAACAGTTTTTCCCGCGAGCGGAAAAAGAGGACGATCTCGCGGATGTAGACGAGCAGGCTCCAGAAAATGATCCCGAGAAGAGGAAAGGAAAGAATGTTGATGCGTTTGTCAGGTCCGAGCTCGTTGGTGAGAAAGCCGATCACAGCGGCGATGAGGCCGAGGGCGAGCGTTAGGATTCCCAGGCGGTGATTCGAAGCGACGGTCTGGGTCCAGCGGGCCGCCTCCGGGTGACGGGCTGCGAGGCGAACGAGAAGGGCATCGGCCCGCTTTTCGAGAAAGGCATTTTCACTGCCGGTGCCGGAATTTTTCTCGAGCGGTGCACCTGCCAATTCGGCGGCGCTGCTTTTATCGGCGGGGGAAAGAAGAAGATCGGCTTCGTCGGCTTCTTCGACCGCCTGCAACATCATGATTTTCCTGACGGCTTCCGGTTTCATGCGATTAGAGGGCGACCGGTTGATCCTTAATTCCGACAGGACGGTTCGAGTGGCTTGCGTAAAGGTGGGCCATTCCAATCGCCAGTGCATCGGCGGCGTCTGCAGGTGGTGTCTCGGTCAGGCCGAGAAGGGCACGCATCATGAAAGCAACCTGCTGCTTGTCTGCCGACCCTTTGCCGACAACGGCCTGTTTGACCCGTTTGGGCGCATACTCGAAAATCTCCATACCGTGCTCCGCTGCGGCAATAAGAGCGGCACCACGCGCGGCACCCATCGTGATCGCCGTTTTGTAGCTCTGGACGAAGATGACCCCTTCCACGGCGCAAACCTCAGGGCGATGTGTTTTGATGACGTCGTTGAGTTGCTCGCGAATCGCAACGAGGCAGCCGGACTGCCGCAGGTTGCGCTTATTCGAAATGGTCCCGTAGCAAAGCGCGCGGTGAACCGGCTTCCCGGTGGGTGAACGCGTTTCCTCAATCACCGCGAAACCGGTGTTCCGCAGGGCGGGGTCGATGGCAAGGACACGCACGAAAAGAAGAGGGTGGAAGGGCCGGGCTGAATTCTATTCGTAAATGCGAACGTTGGCGTCACGACGAAGTTTTGCGAGCCAGACATCGAGTTTCTTGTCGCGCTTTTCGGCGGTAAGCTTCTGGTCAACTTTCTCTTCCAGCTCTTCAAAAGAGGGAACGGATTTGCCGACCCTTTCCTCAACATAGAGAATCCGCCAGTGAGAACCCATGTCGAGTGCCGGGCTCATCTGTCCAGGTGGCAACTGGTAGGCGAGGTCGTGAAGACCCTGCGCAAGTGTCCCCGATTTCCCGAGGACGCCGACATAACCTCCTTTGGAAGCAAAGCTGTCGTCTGAATATTTTTTCGCAACGGAACTGAAGCTGGAACCGCTCTTGAGCGATGACTTCACCTTTTCCATAATCGCCTTTTGCTCGGCTTCGCTGCTTGTCGGGGTTTGTTTCGGAATGGAGAGCATCCTTACTTTTGGCTGACCGGCAGAGGCGAAGTCACCTTTGATTTCGTTGTAGATTCGCTTCTTCTCCCAGGGGGTGTTTGGAATGACCTGATCGCCTCCGTGACGCGAACGAAGTGCCTGAATCGCGATTTGATCGCGCTGAACGTCGCGGAAGGAGGCAATGGTCATGCCGCTCTTTTTCAGCTCGGCGAGGAATTTGTCGCGGTCTCCGCCGAAGCGCGTCGTGATGAACTGATTCACCGATTCATCCACGAAATTGTCTTTGATCTCTCCGCCGAGCTTCTTGAACTCGCTGAGAATGAGATTCCGGTCGATGAGGTCATCAAGAGCCTGTTCCTCCATTTTGCGAATTTCGCGTTCGGCTTCGGCCCGGCCAACCATGCCATTGTTACCCATGAGCCAGACCCGCACCTGCGTCTGCACCGCTTGATCGACCATGGATTGGGTGATCGGTTCGCCGTTTACAACTGCCTTAATCGCATTGAGAACGACAGGTTTCGCGAAGGCCACCGCGCCGAGTCCGAGGAAAACGGCTGTGATCGAGGTGAGCGCGACGATTCGAGAGCGAAAGGATGATTTTTCAGAAAAGATCATGTCGTTAAAGATAGTGGAAATTGGAAGGAAAGCGAAGCGTTATCCCGCAACCTTGCTTACAGATCAAGCACCCAATCCAGGGCCGACTCCAGCAGTTCCTCCTCGTCGTCCCCTATTAAACGGGGGAACTTACCGTTTATTTGCACGTATTTCCCGTTTTTTGTGAGCTTCAGCTTCTCGTCCTGAATTTCGATGGCGGAGCACCCTTTCAGGGCTGCGCGTATCTTGATTTCGGTGCTCATGAGTAAATGTTCGACCGCAGGAGGCAACTTTCCGAAGCGATCGCTCCAGTTTTCACGGAGCAATTCCAGTTCTTTGACCTCGCTGGCCTCCGCCAATTCCCGGTAGGCGGTGATTCGGAGGCGGGCTTCGGGCATATACTCCGCGGGGACGTACGCGGGGAGACTGCCTTCGGGAGCCTGCGTGTACTGCGCCTCATTCGTGCAGAGAAAGTCGATGTGGACTGACATATCGATCCGGTCGCCGGCAGGTTCGCCTTTCAGTTTCGAGACCGATTGCTTGAGAAGCTGGCAGTAGAGATCGAATCCAATCGCCGCAATGTGTCCGCTCTGCTGGGTTCCGAGGAGGTTTCCGGCGCCGCGTATTTCGAGATCCCGCATCGCGATTTTGAAGCCGGCTCCCAGTGACGAGTATTGCTTGATCGCGTTGATTCGCTTCCGCGAGTCGCCCACCGTGAGCATATCCGGCGGCAGCATCAAGTAGGCGTAGGCCCTGCGATCGGCGCGGCCAACCCGTCCCCGGATCTGATAGAGATCGGCGAGTCCGAAGCGGTCGGCGCGGTCGATGATGATGGTGTTCGCGTTGGGAATATCAACTCCGCTCTCGATAATCGTCGTGCAGACGAGAACGTCGAAATCATGGCGTATGAAGCGCTTCATGACGTCCTCCAGCTCTTCGTCACCCATTTGCCCGTGGCCCACCTCGACGCGAATCCCCGGAACGAGGCCTTCGATGCGGCGCTTCATTCCGCGGATCGATTTGACGCGATTGTGAAGGAAAAAGACCTGTCCCTGCCTTGCCAGTTCTTTCTCAAGGGCGGAGCGAATGATCTTTTCGTCGTAAGGACAGACCGTCGTCGCGACTGGGCGCCGGTTTGGGGGAGGGGTATCGATCACCGACATCTCCCGAACTCCCATCATGGAAAGATAGAGCGTTCGCGGAATCGGCGTCGCCGAAAGGGTGAGGACGTCGACAAAGCGCCACATCTCTTTGAAGCGCTCTTTGTGTTTTACTCCGAAGCGTTGCTCTTCATCGACGACAACCAGGCCGAGATCTTTAAAATCCACGTCTTTCGAGATGATGCGATGCGTTCCGATGACGATATCGACGCTGCCGAGAGCCATTTTTTCGAGTGTCTTCCGTTGTTCAGCAGCGGAACGGTAGCGGCTCAGGGTCTCGATCGTGACCGGGAAATCCGACATCCTTTCCCGAAAATTCTGGAAGTGCTGCTCCGCGAGAACCGTGGTCGGGGCGAGAATCGCGACCTGTTTGCCGGACATGACCGCCTTGAACGCCGCCCGGATCGCAACCTCCGTCTTCCCGAATCCCACGTCCCCGCATATGAGACGATCCATGGGGCGGTCGCTCTCCATGTCGTGCTTCGCGTCTTCGATCGCCCGCAACTGATCCGGGGTCTCCTTGTAAATAAAGGCATTCTCAAACTCCCATTGCCACTTGTTGTCCGCGGGATGGGCGAAGCCGCGATGCGACTCCCGCTCCGCCTGAATCGAGAGGAGGCGGGCCGCGTAATCCATGATCGAATTCTCCGCGTTCTTGCGAAGCTTCGACCAGCGCTTGTCCCCGAGACGGGAGAGTTTCGGGGCTTTTTTCCCGGATCCAATGTAGCGCGACACGAGGTGCGCCTGATCCAGCGGGACGTACAGTCGGGCCTGCTCGTCGTATTCGATTTCGAGGACTTCCTGACTGCCTTCCGGCGTCTCGCGTGACTTGATCCCACGGAATTTGCCAATCCCGTAATCGATGTGGACGACGAGATCACCGTAGTTGTATTCCCGCAGGCTGCTGACCTGTTGAGCGGTCTGGCGCTCCTTCGCGAGTTTGTAACGACGTCGCCCGCGCTGATTCTGGTAGCGCCCGAAAATTTCCGCATCGCTGAGCACCGCCACTCTCGCCTCCGGAATCGTAAAGCCACGGCTCAGGGTTCCGCTCATCGGTTGGAGAAAACCATCATCCCAGGCATTCTCGAGAACCAGCTCGGTAAAGCGCTCTTTCTCCCCGTCGGAGTGGAAGGCCATCAGGACAGTCCATTTCTCCTTCTTCCATTCATTGAGCTGACGCGAAAATTCCTCGCGTCGTGTTTCCTGCAGAATGAAATCACCCGCCCCGAACTCTCCGAGAGGATTCTCAAAACAGGCCCCGGAAAAATCCTCGGCTCCTTCCTGCTTCCTGAGGATTCCGCTTCCTACCGAAACGCTCGCGAGCTCCGTATCGCAGTCGACTGAGATAATGAGATCATTTTCCCCGATGTAGTCGGAGATGTGGCCGGTGTGCTCGAGATTGGCTTCGCTCAGGAGAATCTCGCAGCTTTCCACTTTGCCGATTGAGGTCTGCGCATCGACGTCGAATTCGCGGATCGACTCGATTTCGAGGTCAAACAGTTCAATCCGCACCGGGTGCAGCGCCTGCCACGAAAAAATATCGATGATCCCTCCGCGGAGCGCGAACTGTCCCCTTTGAAACACCTGGGGTTCCTTCTCATAGCCGGCCTCTTCGAGGATCGTGGCAAAGGAGTCCAAATCCAGTTCCCCGCCTATTTTGAGCACTTCCGCCTGACGCGTCAGCGACCCCGGGGGAGGTGCGTTCTCTTCGAGCGATTCGACCGTCAAAACGATCGAGGCCGAGCCGCCGTCATCCAGCAACTCGTGGAGCTCTTTCAAAACGGCGAGCCGCTCTGCAGCCGATTCCGGGTCGGGGAGGCTCTCCTCAAAGCCCGCCCACTCGTATTCGGGGAGAAAAAGCGCTTCCTGTCCCCAGACTCCGAGCTCGGATTGCATCACCTCCTGAGCCTTAACCTGAGAGCAAACCACCCAGATCGCCGAATCGAGATTGCCCGCTTCCCGCCAGGCAGCCATCGCTGAAGCGACGTAGAGCGGTTGGCCCGCCTCGGCAACATGCTCGAAGAGGGCCGGATTCTCAGGCGTTGCGAGCGGGACCGATTGAAATGACGACAGGAGCGTGCCGCTGCGTCGCAATCGCGATGCCAGCGTATCCAGTGCTTCGCTGTCCGTGAGATTCTTCAAGAGCCCGACGCTACAGGCAAACGACGGATTTCTCACCTGGATTTCATCTCCGGAACCCTACGCAATCGATTTGTACCTCATTTCTGAGAATAAATAGTTAACAAGCCTTAATTACCCTCCCTTTTTTATAAAAAATATGATAAAATTACACATTTGTAATTTCATTCTTGCTAAAAATACAAAAAAGCTCTAATTTTCTACCGCATGGCACAAGAAAACACCGCTTTAGCCGAACGCGCCAAAAGGGCACGTCGCATTGTTAAGAATCCATCACTTTACAAAGTGTGCATGGGTTGTGATTCAATCGTGGCTTCCAAGGTGAATATTTGTCCTAACTGCCACGCGTATCGTTTCGAGATCGATTCTGATTTCGTCGTAAACCAGGCAAAGGCCCTTTCGACCCGTGAGCAGAACTCCGTGGTTGCTGAAGATTTGTCTTAGAAAGATTTTGTCGACAGACGAGTTTCCCGTTTAGAAGAATTGGGAAAGAAACTGCTTGCAAAGGCGCTTCAACTCGACATCTTGTCGGCCTTGCTCGAAAGAGCGGAACTCCACGGAGTTTCGGGTAGATTCCGGAGCGGTCAAACGGGGCAGACTGTAAATCTGCTGGCTACGCCTTCGAAGGTTCGAATCCTTCTCTGCCCACTTTCTTTATTATCAAAGAGTTACACAGATCGTGTAACTCTTTTTTTGTGCCCTCTTGATTAGGGTTTGCACTCTGGTTGCACTTTTAAGGTTTCATTGCGGAAGAGAGAATCTTTTCTTTCAGGCACCGGGATAGACGGGTTTCGGGGCTTTAGATCATAGTCTGGAGCTTGTCCGTGCTCGTGAGAAGCGGACCAGAAAGATTTGTCGCCTGACTTGCTTCGAAGAAACGCCGCCACCGGAAAAAGAGAAAAACGCGAAAACAAACTTTGGCGATCCAGAACGCAACGCCTCACAGACGCCGACCTTTCTGGGAGGGGGGGAGGGCCTTGTTTCCCGTTTCCCCTCATAGGGTGGGAAACGGGAAACGGTAGGAAACGAAATTGGAAACGGGAAGGAAACGAACTTCTCAAAGGCCCATTTTATAAGGACCCTTTGGAAACGAGGGTAGGAAACGAGACTTCTGAAGACGGAAACGAGCCGAATCGATCCGTTTCTTTACCTTGCTTTGTAGCGCCGGTTATTAATTGTAATCTCACCATTCGATTCCAGCGCTTTCGCTATCTTCGAAACGTTACCGGCTGACATATCGAGTTCCTTTGCAATTTCGCCGCAACTCTCAAGGCCATCCTTTATTGCCTGAAGGACGAGGGCCTTGTTGTCGGCGACTTGGGTTTCAATTTGAAGTCCCCCCGTTTCGGTTGGTGAAACGTGCCAATCAGTCGGAGTGGGCCAGTGGGGAGCGTTCCGGTTTTTTACGAAGCTCGTAACGAAACGGGCTCCTGTATCCGTTCCGGTGCGTTCCCGTGAATCGTCCAGACGAATGATCCAGAATGCAGGGTCTTCGCGCCGACTGCATCCTCTCATTTGACCGTTTCTGCCGGCGTGGTGAATCACAATGACCGCGATATTCAGGCGTCGAAAATCGAGCAGCCAATCTCCCAAGGCAGGCCACTCGTCATTATCGTTCTCGGAGATATTGGATACGCTGGAGAGATTATCGATCACAAGGACCTCAACCTTATTATCAACACAGAAATCGAGAAGTGCCGTTCGTTGCTCGGTATCCCCAAGTTGAAAGGAACGTGCTCCTTCATCGAAGAGGAACTGGTGAGAGAGGATAGTGAGATTCTCCCCTTTTACGCCTAAACTTTTCAATCGATCCTGCACATCACCGGGAGGCATTTCTCCATCAAGAAGGCAGACGTGCTTGGACTCGGGGACTTCCCAATCATCAAGATCGTCTCCTCTTGTTAGATGAGTGACGAGAAGATGAGCGAGCCACGTTTTGCCGACTCCTCTCGGAGCGAAGATAAACCCGAGATCTCCCTCGCGGAACCAGTCGCCGACGAGTCGCGGTCTTTCAGGAATCTCGAGATTGAGGAAGTCGACCCCCTTGAGAGCTGCGGAGTTTAGCACTTCGCGAAAAGGAGGTTTTGGCTTTTCGACATCCGAGGGGTCGACCAATTCGAGTGGGGTGATTCGTTCATTCATAGGAGAAGAGCCCTTCTATCGCGGGTTTGTCGGATTCTTGAATAGTGGTGCAATCGTTCAGATCACTGACGGGTGTTCCATCCGCTTGAAGCAGTCCGGCAAAGGAGAATGCGCTGGGGGGCTGAATTCCTACTTTCTGAAGAGTCTTGGACCAGTGTTTAGCCGCTTCGAATCCTCCGCCGTCCTCGTCATTGTGAGGGAAGATTCGAATCCTTCGTTCTTTGAGTAGGCGCAAGGCTTCTGGATGAATGGTCTTGCAGCTTCGACCTAGCATAGCGATGGGAAGTGTTTCGAGGTCACCCTGCTCTATGAGGAAGTGAAAGGCGGCGAGAAGGTCGGGACCACCTTCGACTAGCGCTATCTTTTTAAAGAGCCTCGGATCGGAGTGAGCGGGCATCAAACCGGCTGGCCACATCTTCTTCGAACCTGCAAGCGTGTGGGCTTTCCTTGCGCCGAGCGAGCCGATTGGAGGGAAAGGTTTCCCGTCCATCCTTCGCGCTTCTGCAACAATCTGAGCCTCGTCTGTGACGATCCAGCAATAGAAACCAAGGACGTGTCCGAACTTGAGAATACCCATTCTCGACGCAAGGGCTATTGCCTTTGCGTCGATTCGCCGACTGCTCGCTACGGACATCCAATCTTCTTCTTTTCCTGCGTGGTGATCGTTGGGTAGGCGAAGCGTCTTCGCTTTCGTCCTCGTAGGTTGAGGGATTGCGGATATCCCACCTGCCATCTCAATGAAACGATGAATGGATTCTTTCTCACCCAATCCAAGAACCATAGAGATCAGGTCGGGCCCCCGACCGTCTATACCACAGGCATGACATTTGAATGTCGTGAGACGTTTGTAAAAGTTGAAGCTGGGCTTGCGGTCGCCATTGACGTGACGATCAGGAAAGAAGCATCGGACAGGCTTTCCGTCGCATTCTGGGATCTCTCCCGGAATACCGAGACGTCGGGTGAGGGTAGGAAGGCGGAGGCGCTCAATCGCTTCCTCAAGAGTTAGGTTCATGGCAGTTATGGGTTGCGAACCGCCCCTTTCGTTGATACTCTGAAATGCTTACCACAGCTATTTCAGGGTCTTCTCTTCGGGGGAGGCCCTGTTTGTTTTTATCCTTTGTTAGGTTTGGTTTTCTGGTTGGTCGGCGCTCTTTTCAGGCGCTTCGGTAAAATCAAGTTTCGCGGCCTGAGTTCGAAGGCCGCGAAGTCATCCTGTGATTTGGGTTTGCTTGGTAAAAAAAGGTATTGGGGGAATTTATGACTCTGTCGTGAGATCGATCGCAATCGGGAGGGCGACATCCTTGCCGCTGCGCATCCCCTGGAGGCGTTGCAATTCGTGGAGGTCTTTCTGGAGCGTTCGATGGATCGCTGTCTCGTAACGTTGGAGCTTGTCCATAACGTCCGAATCAATGAGGGCGAGGTCGGCGGCTTGTTCAGACTCCTCTTCGATTCTCTCGATAAATTCCTGTGCCGCTTGTGCTTGGGAATGGGTAGCAGCTGCGTATGCCTCAACTGAGGAGGAGTTGCCGCCGTCCAAATGTTCGAGAAGCCAGTCTACCATCGCGCGGAGGTCCGCCATTTTTGCGGGAGGCCAGTCAAAAGACTCGTTGAAGGCATCTCCCAGTTTTGACCAGTTCTCAGAAGAGCAGATCGAATCGAAGACCTTGTCCGCGATACCGGGATCGGCAGGAGATTTTGATTTTTTAAGTATCTCACCCCAGGCTTTATCGAGGGCACAGAGGTCGTCGCGCTCCGAAAGCAGTCGGGCAAAAGAGGCTTTGGCCGGCTCTCTGTGGGTTCTAATTCCTTCCAAAGTGAGCGTATTGCCAATCGCTCTCCATCGCCGCTTTTCTCGCGCTGCGTGAAGGATCCGAGGCTGAGTCTCTACGCTGCGCGCCAGTCGCCAAAAGCCTAAAGCGATGCGCTCGGCGATAGCAGACTCAAGAGCATTGCAGGGCTCTAGTTGAAGAATGAATTCATCGCGGTGCGCTAACCAGTCGTTTTCGTTTTCCAGCCAGGGGATGACTGGCTTCAGTGACCTAAGGCCATGAGCGATTCCATTCAACGCAACCACTTGTTTGCCTTCATCGGTGTTTGGCCCGGTGGATTTGGCAGCATTCTTTTGGTTGGCTTTCACTTTTGCAGCGTCAGATTTCATAATGGAAAACGTGAGTTTTGAGCGCGGGGATTACTGATACCGATGAGACGCCGGCGTTTAGTCTGCGATACCTTCTGCCTCGAGCTGTTCCACGTAGCTGAGAGGGTAACGGATCGTCCTCGGGCCGAGGCGGTTGGGCTGCAGTCGGCCTGCCTTTTCCCATCGTTTGATGGTGATAACGTGAATGCCCCAGCGTTCAGCCAGCTGCTGACGAGTGATTGAAGCCGATTTTGGGGAGCCTTTGAGATCTTGGGTGTTCATTGGTGTTGCCTTTTGATCTTGTATGAGTGAGTGTCACTCGTGGACAGTTTCGATATTTGGCCGTTGGGAGAATTTGCGCTGCAGTTGGGAATTGCGCGTAACACGGCAAAACGTTTATTCGACAGACAGGTCTTTGGAGATGATTGGCTCGTGAAAACACCCGGTGGGCATTGGAGGGTCCAAATGAACCAGGATCGTTTAAAAATTGCGAAGGTCCTTCTGACGAGGTGGCAATTGTTCAGTAGAAAACCAGAGGCATCAAAAGCACTGCCCGATTCCCTTGCGACAGAGGGCATCGCTATTCGAGTTTTCGAAGTGAGGGTTCTTGACGATTCCTGCTCGGTCGAAAATATTGACGAAATCAACCGGTTAATTTTCTCCGAAGAGGGTGCAAAGTTCTACAATCTACTGATCTCAGCCTTTAAAGCTGAATGTAAATCCAAAGAGGGTGCGTCTCGATTGGAGATACTCTCAGCTCACCTGAATTTCATTCAGAAATGGGGACGTGAGGCTGAAGTCTCGATAGTCGATCTTGCCGATGAACTTCACTGCAGTGTTCGCTCCCTTTATCGCAAACCGTTCGGAAAGGACTGCATGGATGGAGCGGCAAAACTTTTGCAGCGATTCCTGTCTTGTCCGCACGGTGTCGAGAGGGTTGATGAGCTTGCAGGGCATCTTGATCGGGATCCCAAAGTTTCAGAAGTTCGGGAAGCACTTCTAGTTTCGCCTTCCGAAGCGGATGATTTGCTCGAAGCGTGGAAGGAGGGGCGGAATATAAATGAAACGTTCCCTGATCCTATCATTGGGCAATTCGAGGAGCTAACCAATGAAGATTTCGCGCGATCAGGAGAGGCACGGGAGACTACGCGGCGATGCGATAATTCTCCCGCTCGAAAGGCTTTAAAGGCGTTGAGCGATTCCAAACGTCGTCAACGAAGGAGCGAATACCTTCTTCGCTGGGAGTTGGTGGTGGACGGGGTAGGTCATGAAACGTTGTTTCTCTATGCCGATAGGCGTTACGAAGTTGAGAAATTGCAGGAGTTTAAAGACGGTAAGATTAGTCCTCCCGAAAGACATTTGAAGGCATGGAGAGCATCCCTAACGGGGCAACCCGGACGACATTCCATTGGTTGTATTTTTCAGGAAGGGGAGGGGGGATTTGTTTGGAGATTGTTTGAGGGGCTTTTTTCGGAAGGTGAGGCAAGTGACTATCACGCGGCCTTGTCTACTATGGTTGAGAACCTCCAAGGTCTGCGTTTCCATGACAGCCGCTGTTTGGTCACGCCTTTGGAGGACCTAGCGAAAATGGCTCCGCAGAAGTGGTGTTCACCGCGACTTCGAAGTCCTAAATCAGTTATATGATTTCTAGATCTGCACGGTGATTTTGTGCTACTTATCTTCTCCAATTTATTGTTTTGCCAGATCTCTTTGAATCCTGAACCATTAGCGCGAACGACAAAGGTGTCACAACTGAATGAAACGGGCTGGATTGTGCAGAGTTTAGATGAATTGAGCACGGCGACGAGCAAAAGAGGTGCGCAACGGAATTTAGAATCTCTGAAAGGGCACCAAGACATACTTCATATACTTAATGGCAAGCTGCCGGCGCAACGATGACCTCTTCTAATTCCGACTATAATTTATCGCCAGGGCTTCCCACTTCCGTTGTGAAGGAGAGCGATATAGAAAAGGATTTCATCGCGAAACTCCTCTCCCTCAAATACACCAACCGCCCTGACATCAGTGATCGCGCTGCGCTCGAGGCCAACTTCCGCAAGAAATTCGAGCGCCTTAACGCCGTCACCCTCACCGACAGCGAATTCACCCGGTTGCTGGCCCAGATCATCACCGCGGATGTTTACGAAGCTTCCGAGATTCTCCGGACCCGCAGCAGCTTCGATCGCGATGACGGCACCCCGCTCACCTTCACTCTCGTGAACATCAAAGACTGGTGCAAAAACGACTTCGAAGTCGTCAGCCAACTCCGGATCAATCACGACAACAGCCATCACCGCTACGATGTCATTCTCCTCATCAACGGCATCCCCGTCACCCAGGTCGAGCTGAAGACCCTCGAAGTGAGCCCGCGCCGAGCCATGCAGCAGATCGTTGATTACAAAAAAGACCCCGGCAACGGCTACACCAATACGCTGCTCGCCTTCATGCAGCTCTTCATCGTCAGCAACCGGACCAACACCTTCTACTTCGCGAACAACAACAACAAACACTTCGCCTTCGACGCCAAAGAACGCTTTCTCCCCGTCTACCAGTGGGCCGACCGCAACAACAAGAAGATCAACCACCTCGACAGCTTCGCCGAGTCCTTCCTGCCTAAATGCCATCTCGGCCACATGATCAGCCGCTACATGGTCCTCGTCGCCCATGAGAAAAAGATGCTCATGATGCGCCCCTATCAGATCTACGCCGTGCAGGACATCGTCCAGACCATTCACGACAACAGCGGCAACGGCTACATCTGGCACACCACCGGTTCTGGCAAGACCCTCACCTCATTCAAGGCGTCCACACTGCTGAAAGACAATCCCGACATCGAGAAATGCCTGTTCGTGGTCGACCGCAAAGACCTCGACCGCCAGACCCGCGAGGAGTTCAACAAGTTCCAGGAAAACTGCGTCGAGGAGAATACCAACACCTACACCCTCGTTCAGCGGCTCCTTTCCACGAACTACGCCGATAAAGTCATCGTCACCACCATCCAGAAGCTCGGCCTCGCCCTCGACGAGAACAGCAAGCGCAACACCGGGCGCAAAGAGCGCAATCAGCAGACCTACAAAGAGCAGCTCGCCCCGCTCGCCGACAAACGCATCGCCATCATCTTCGACGAGTGCCACCGCTCCCAGTTCGGGGAGAACCACAAAGCCATCAAGGCATTCTTCCCCAACTCCCAGCTCTTCGGCTTCACCGGCACCCCCATCTTCGAGAAAAATTCCACCGCCCGGCAGATCGACGGCACCGAAGCCACTTTCAAGACCACCGCCGACATCTTCGAGAAGGAACTCCACAAATACACCATCACCCACGCCATCGAGGACAAGAACGTGCTCCGGTTCCACGTCGATTACTTCAAGCCCGACGTCGAAAAGGGGAAACCCTCCCCGAAGCCCGGAGAACCTCTCGCCAAGAAGGCGGTCATCGAAGCCATTCTCGAGCGGCACGACAAAGTCACTGCCAGCCGTACCTTCAACGCCCTCTTCGCGACTGCCTCCATCAACGACGCCATCGCCTATCACGACCTCTTCGCCACCATCCAACAGGAGAAACAGGACGCCGATCCCGATTTCCGCCCTCTGAATATCGCCTGCGTTTTCTCTCCCCCCGCCGAGGGGAACAAAGACGTGAAGCAGCTTCAGGAAGATCTCCCTCAGGAAAAGGCGGACAACGAGGAGGAACCCAACAAGAAGAAGATCGCCCTCGAAGCCATCATCGCCGCCTATAACGCTCGCTACGGCACCAACCACTCCCTCACCGAGTTCGACGGCTATTATCAGGACGTGCAGGACCGCATCAAGAGCCAGTGCTTCCCCAACTCCGAAGTTCCGCACCGGGACAAGATCGATCTCACCATCGTCGTCGACATGCTCCTGACCGGGTTCGATTCCAAATACCTTAACACCCTCTACGTCGACAAGAACATCAAGCATCACGGCCTCATCCAGGCCTTTTCCCGAACCAACCGCGTCATCAACGACACCAAGCCCGACGGTCATATCCTCGACTTCCGGCGTCAGCAGACCGCCGTCGACGAAGCCATCAAACTCTTCTCCGGCGAACACGCCGACAAAGCCAAAGAGATCTGGCTCGTCGATCCCGCCCCCGTCGTCATCGAGAAGCTGAACAAAGCCGTCCAGCAGCTCGACGATTTCATGAAATCCCAAGGGCTCGCCTGCGCCCCCGAGGAAGTGCTCAATATCAAGGGCGACACCGCCCGCGCCCAGTTTGCGAAGAACTACAAAGAAATCCAGCGGCTCAAGACCCAGCTCGACCAATACACCGATCTCGAGCCCGACGACCGCGCCGCCGTCGAGAACGCCATCGCGACCGATACCCACCGCGCTTTCCGCGGTGCCTACATCGACATCGCCCGCGATCTGGAGAAAAAACGCGACAAAGGCGGCACCGACACCCCGCCCGAGGTCGACGAATTCGATTTCGAGTTCATCCTCTTCGCCACCGCCATGATCGATTACGATTACATCATGGAACTCGTCGCCCGGAGCGACCAGAAAAAGCCCGGCAAGCAAAAGATGACCCGCGAGCAGCTCATCGCCCTGATCGCGTCCGACGCCACCTTCGCCGACCAGCGCGATCAGCTCGCCGCCTATATCAATCAGCTCGATCTCGGGCAGGGCCGCAGCAAAGACGACATCTTAAAAGGCTACGAATCGTTCAAGACCCAGGCCGAAGCCACCCGACTCCAGGAGATCGCAGAAGGCCACGGCCTCGCGCCCGATGCCCTCGGCGCTTTTGTCGAAGAAATCCTCCGCCGACTCGTCTTCGATGGCGAACGCCTCACCGATCTCATGGCCCCCCTCGAACTCGGCTGGAAAGACCGCCGCGCCCGCGAACTCGCCCTCATGGACGATCTCGTCCCCCTCCTCAATCAACGCGCCGACGGGCAGGTCATCTCCGGTCTGTCGGGTTACGAAAGCTGATTCCCCATGGCAAAGCAGAACGAGAAGAAGCGGGCGTTGGAGCCGGAGTTGAGGTTTCCGGAGTTCAACGAAGAATGGGAGGAAGAGAACCTCGGACGACTGTTCAAACACCGACAGGAACAGGGGGATGAAGATCTTCCACTTCTTTCCCTTACAGCGGAAAAAGGAATTATTCCCCAATCCGAGAGCGGCCGAAAAGACAATTCCAACGCCGATAAGTCGCGATATCTCCGGGTAGCAAAAGGTGATATCGCCTACAATACGATGCGGATGTGGGAAGGTAGGAGTGCTCTGTCCTCGCTTGAAGGTCTTGTCAGCCCGGCTTACACAGTTTGTGCCCCACGGAGTAAAGCAGATTCGACGTTCTTCTCGCATTACATTAAGACCGCTTCACTGATCGAACTGTTTAACAGAAATTCTCAAGGCCTAACCAAGGATACGTATTCTCTTAAATTTCCCTCATTTGCCAAAATTAGGGTTCATCTACCTGAGCTTCCCGAACAACAAAAGATCGCCGACTGTCTCGGTTCCTTGGATGATCTGATCGCCGCGCACAGCGCCAAGCTCGACGCCCTCCAAGACCACAAAAAAGGCCTCCTCCAGCAACTCTTTCCCGCCGAAGGCGAAACCACTCCCAAGCTGAGGTTTCCTGGGTTTGAGGGGGAGTGGGGCGAGACCCAGTTGGGTAAAATAGTAAGTTTCCAATCAGGGGGAACTCCCTCTAAAGCAAATTCCGCTTTTTGGGAAGGGACGATTCCTTGGGTTTCAGCTAAAGACATGAAGCACCTGTTTCTGGAGGATGCCCAAGACCACATCTCTCAGACCGCTATTGATAATGGTGCAAAAGTGGCACCAAGGGGCTCCGTGTTAATACTTATTCGGGGGATGACCTTGTTTAAGGATGTTCCGATTTGTGTTTTGGAAAAACCGATGAGTTTCAACCAAGACGTAAAAGCTTTGAGGGCCAAAGCAGGTCTCGAACAGAAATTCCTACCGTTTTTACTTCTCGGAAACAAACGTCGTATGCTGGGGTTGGTGGACTCAGCCGGGCATGGCACCGGGCGAATCGATACAGAGGAATTGAAGGCTCTTTTTATATTTTTTCCTAAGAGTGCCGAACAACAAAAAATCGCCGCCTGCCTCACCTCCCTCGACGGCCTCATCTCCGCTGAGACCAATCAAATCGCCGCCCTCAAGACGCACAAGAAGGCGCTGATGCAGCAACTCTTCCCCAGCCCCGAATAGTTTTCCCCGGCGCACCCACTCCGACACCCCTTTCATGAAATCACCCGACCAAGCTCAACTGGGCCGAACCCTCTGGAACATCGCCGACCAACTGCGCGGAGCCATGAGCGCGGACGACTTCCGCGATTACATGCTGTCCTTCCTTTTCCTGCGCTATCTCTCGGATAACTACGTCGAAGCGGTCAAGAAAGAGCTGGGGCGGGATTACCCGGAACAGGGAGAAGGCCTGCGCTACACCCCGCTCAAGACCTGGTATGACGAAAACCCCGACGACGTCGCCGATTTCGAAAAGCAGATGCGTCTCAAGGTGCACTACGTCATCCAGCCGGAATTTCTCTGGAGCCACATCGCCGAAATGGCCCGGACCCAGCAGGGGGATCTCCTCACCACCTTGCAGGAAGGCTTCAAATACATCGAAAACCATTCCTTCGAGAGCACCTTCGGCGGCCTCTTCTCGGAGATCCATCTCGGCTCCGAGAAACTGGGCAAGAACTACGAGGCCCGCAACAAGATGCTCATCAAGATCATCACGGCGATCGCCAAGGGGCTCGACGAGTTCTCCACCGATATCGACGCCCTCGGCGACGCCTACGAATACCTCATCGGCCAATTCGCGGCCGGGTCCGGCAAAAAAGCGGGGGAGTTCTACACCCCGCAGCAGATTTCCGACATCCTCTCCGCCATCGTCACCCTCGACAGTCAGGAACCGAAGACCGGCCAGCGGACGAAGCTCGACAAAGTGCTCGATTTCGCCTGCGGCTCCGGCTCTCTCCTCCTCAACATCCGCAAACGGATGGGGCCCACCGGCATCGGCCACATCTACGGGCAGGAAAAAAACATCACCACCTACAACCTCGCCCGCATGAACATGCTCCTGCACGGGGTGAAAGATGCCGAGTTCGAGATCTTCCACGGCGACACCCTGGAAAACGAGTGGGAAACCTTCCGCGAGCTGACGCCCTCCCTGAAACCGGCCTTCGACGCCGTGGTCGCCAACCCGCCTTTCAGCCTGCGCTGGACTCCGGGCGAGGAAACCGGCAAGGACGTCCGTTTCAAAAACCACGGCGTGGCCCCCAAGTCGGCGGCGGATTTCGCCTTTCTCCTGCACGGCTTCCACTACCTGAAGGAGGACGGCGTCATGGCCATCATCCTGCCGCACGGCGTTCTCTTTCGCGGCGGGGTGGAGGCCAAAATCCGCACCAAACTCCTCGACGACGGTCATATCGACACCGTCATCGGGCTGCCCGCGAACCTGTTTTACTCCACCGGCATCCCCGTGTGCATCCTCGTGCTCAAAAAATGCAAGAAGCACGACGACGTGCTCTTCATCAACGCCAGCGAATGCTACGCCAAAGACAAGCGGCAGAACCGCCTCCGCACGAAAAAAGACGGTGACGATGTAGACGACATCCAGAAGATCATCGACACCTACACCAATCGCCCCGAAGAGGAAGAGCGCTTCTGCCGTCGGGTCGGTATGGAGGAAATCAGAGAGAACGATTACAACCTGAACATCACCCGCTACGTCAGCACCGCCGAGCCCGAGCCGATCATTGATCTGGCAAAGACCCACGGAGAAATCGTATCCGCCGACAAAGACATCCGCACGATGACCGCCAAGCACAACGAATTCCTAAAAGAGCTGGGGTTACCGCCGTTGCCGGGGTGAAATGCGTAGCATTTGCCGGCGATCCTCTGCAATCTTCATTCTGGGCATTGAGCAGCCGAGGCGTTCAAACAGAGTTTTTGTGAAAAGCGGCAACCGATTTAGGAGGTTTTGCCTTTCAAATTGTCATGGCCGGGATTCTCACTATCGCCGGTAAATTCTACAACATTCGAAGGCTTGAGTAGTCCGCCGATTCCCGTTGTAACGCGATTCCTTTGATCCAGATAGTGAGCCGCTGTCACTCGCAAATCGCTGTGTCGTAAAAAGCTACTCGCGGCGTGGATGCCGTGAGCGGCATTCACCATGCTACCGGCTTCCTTCCGCAATTCGTGAATTGGCTTCTGAACATGCTCCAGTGGTTTCATTCCATCGAACTCGAGGTTCCTCAGCCAGTCGAGGAGATGTTTCTGGTGAGTGCGGGCACGGTAGGCATTGTAAGAGGCGCGGGGACGGGCAACGCGGTCTGCTTCGATCACAAACTCTCCGGTCGCTCTGGCTTTCCAACCACGTAACAAGTCGATCACTTCCGCGTCGAGAAGAACCTCGCCGACCGTATCCTCAGTCTTCGGCCGGAAGTAGGGGGTGTAGTCGATTCGAATGGTTCCATTCTCCAGATCGACTTGACTCCAGAGCAGTTTGTCGATCTCTTCAAAGCGGAGTCCCGCGCATAGAGCCAGTGCGAGAATCTTCCATTGCTCCCGACGACTGCATTCCATTTGCTCGTGACAGCGGTGCGCTTCCCCGGGCAGGGTTGCTCTTCGTTCCTTCGAGAGAACGAACTCACCCGCGCACTTCCGCTTTCGTCGAGCCACGGTCATTGTTTCGACATAGCGATTAATGTAATCCTCAACTTCAGACTCTGAGAGTTTCCGAGGCGTCGCCAGTTCCTCCACTGCTTTCTCGATGACCTTTTCCGGCTTGATCTTTGAGAGATAACGCATCGACTGTCTTGGAAAGAATCGGATTTCTTTCAAGGGATGGGGATCGGGAATTTCGAGTTGTTGCTCCACAAAAGGGAGAACCTTTTGACCGAAAAGTGATTTTGCGTTTCGAATGATTCCATTCAGTGTGTTCTTTTTCGCTCGTTGCCTGGCGGGATCGGAACCCGCCGCATCGAGTTCCCGTTTAATCCACGTTTGAATTTTCCGAGGGGTGATCGCATCGAGTTTGATGGAGTCGACTTTGTTTCGCCATTCCTCATTCTTTCCGTTGCGCCAGTCATAGCGACCTGCGCCATCGACTTCCATAATTCCCGATACGATTCGCCTGAGTGCTTTGCGGTATTCGTTAAGAGTCCGAGGTTCGATCTCTGCGACTCTTTCCGCTTCGTCCAGATAGGCACCGATGGTTGCCGCTTTCTTTGTCGGCGTTGGTCGCTGCTCTTCCATTACGGACTCCCAACCTTTTGATCTCACATCGAGATACAGTTTCACCGCACGTGAGCCTGCTTCGTCTTTATTGCCTGTTCCGAGTGAGAGGTAGTGTCTCTCGCCGCAATGTTGAATCTGAACTCCGTAAAAGTTCTTTCCCTTAGCCTTCGTGACCTTCGTTTTCCAATATCGCGGATCCGTCTTTGAAAATCGGGTTTGCACTTGGTTTGCACTTTTTCGGTTTATCTTTGATTTGCTCATGATCCGTCGTGATTTCCTAAATAACCTCTAACCCCTTATATAATAAGGTTCAACAGGATATAATCGGGTGCATCACGGATCATGAGAAAGCATTAAATAACATGCAGCCAGTAAACTGTAAATCTGCTGGCTACGCCTTCGAAGGTTCGAATCCTTCTCTGCCCACCATTTAAAACGCCTCAGCCAAGAACAACTTGGCTGAGGCGTTTTAACGTACCGGGAAAGGAAGGATGAAGAACATGGTTCGACTCGAAGCGAGCCCCGGGCGAGCGTAGAGATCGGCCAAAGGAGTGAGAGCAACGAATGACGACGCGGATAATCCTTCTTTGCCCACCGTTCAATCCACCGTTGAGGCTGCTGGTCACCTGCGAGCTACATTGCCAGTGCTTCATACCGCTGGAAGAGGGAAGCAAGTTAGGCGGCGCGCACAAAAAATGGTCGATCTGCAAAGATCGACCATCCCGTGATGTTTTCCTGTCGGCTTTTGCCGTTGGAGGGACGACAAAGCCTAGAGGCTTTTTACGTCCTCGGCGCAAGGTCCTTTAGGGCCCTGGGCTTTGGTGTATTCGACAGAGTCCCCTTCGCGGAGGTCTTCGAACGCTGTGTTGCAGCTGTTGCGGTGGAAGAAAAGATCACTTCCCTCGGTTGCGATGAAGCCGAAGCCTTTGTCTTCGATGATTTTCTTGATGGTTCCCTGGGGCATGATATTTCGATGGATTGGTATTAATCTACGCGGCTGACGCAGCTGACGTCGTTCTGGACGTCGATCGCAGCCATGCCCCCCTTAGGCCAGTTATTGCAAATAGCTTGCTTTATTCTCAGCGATTCTGCGGGAGAGGCAGAGAGGAAATGTCCGTGTCCCGTGAAATGTTATGAAATCGCGCTCGATCAAAGGGCTCTCAAATCGACTGTCGGCGCTCGCGCCCCGGGGGGCGCTTATCAGTATTGGGATGTCAGGGGGCTGCACCTTGATCCGCTTTGGCAATGAGCGAAGCGCTGATTTCTTTCCAATTCTCCATTTTTTCCGGCTTTCCCCACTTTAAATAGAGCGTGCTGAGGGTATTGCTGAGGCGGAAGCGCATCCGTCCGACATGCTTGGGATGTACTCTTTCAGAGATATTCTTACTCTGAAACAATTCCCAATCCGCGAGAAGGGTGTGTTCTGCTTCACCGAACTGTCCGAGTCGCATACTCACTTTCGCTTTCGATATTCTCCATGGAGCAAATTGGGGATCGTCGGGGGCTTTGTCCTTTAAAAAATCGCTAATCATTGTGAGCGCCTCCCCGTGCTTTTGAGCGTCGATCAGGCAATCCACCTGTCTGATCCGGTAGTAGAGAGTCGCTTTGTGATTCTCCCCCCGGGTTTGAGAGAAGGAATCATACAGATTCTCGAATATCTGAGCGAGTGACTGAAAATCTCGATGTTTCCCCGCGAGGGTCGACAGGATTTGGATAGAGCGGCTCACCCGCTCCTCGTCCGTGCCTTTGTTTTCGATCTGAATCCTGATAACGCTCTTCGCGGTGAGGCCTGCGGCTTCGTCGTTACCGCCTGACATAAGGGCTTCGGCGAGATCCAGAACGATATCGAGGACGGGGCCGTTGCGCCAGGTTAGTTCTTTGTCAGTTAGCTGAGGGGTGAGTATCCCTGAGGCCGTTTCCAGTTTTCCTGCTTTTATGCAGCGTTGCGCGTAGCGGTTGCCGCGGATCAAAGCGACAGGGTGACTGGCGCCGAACTCTTCGATGCTCCCGTGGTATGCCTGCTCGAGCAGAGCCAGGCCGATCTCCTGATGCTGCGTATTGCAGAGATGCTCCCCCAGCCAGAACGCTGCTCCGGGATCCCGTTGCTGGAGGTTTGGGAGGGCATCGTGGTCGCCCGTGTTTGTCACGGAGGCGATGATGTCTTGAACGGCTTTTTCGTCTTCGGTGGAAAGTTCCAGTTTCCCGGACCATCGGAGAAGTTTCCCGACGTTTTCCCTGAAGAGCGGATCAATCGATTCGAGGTCGAGAGCGGTGAGCCGGCAAATCATTGCGCCAACGGCAGGGCTTTCGCGATCCCCGAAAACATCGGCGAGGTATCTTGAGGAATCGGTCGTGTGGGAATGGTAGGGTCCGTAGAAGTCTCTGCAGTGGAGAAGGAGAGATTCAGCTGCGGCCATGGCTTCTTCGAGTCGGTCTGTCCGTCTCAGCGATGCCACCAGAAAGCTGGAAGGCCAGTAGTGACCTTTTTGACGGGACCGGCCTTCGAGGTGATGGCGGTCAATTTCCCGGTTCCAGAACTCGTAGGCTGCTTCGTGATTACCACTTCCGGTTGCGTGCTGTGCCATGATCGCGAGGTAGGCGCGCTCGTTAAACCCGGGGAACCTGTCAGGATTTTTGAGCACTTCATTGAGGGTTTTCCGAACCTCGTCCAGGTAGGCTGAGCGTTTCTCATCGTTCCAGTAGGCTGCCTCGAGAAGGTTGCGACAGTGGTTCATCCTCGCGACGTGAACGTCTTCATGGTTTTCGCCGAGAGATGCGCTCAGGTTCTTCCAGGATTCACGGGAGACGATGAGCGCTTTCTCCTGTCTTCCCGAAGCCCGGTTGGCGCCGTTGAGCAAATGGGTCAAGCGTTGCACCATATTCCCGTTGTCCGGCACCTCTTCTGCGGATTCCAAGGCGTTCTCGAAGATGGCAGATGCTAAATCGCTGCGACCGAGATCACTGTAGGTCCGGCCGATTGCCTCCTGGATTCTGGCGCGGATGGCCGGTTGTGAAAAGAATTCAAAGGTGACCGTCGTTTCGGCCTGCCTGAGTACGTCGAGCGCGAGCATGTCGGAACCTCCGTTTTCAGGGGCGGCCTGACGGAAGGCTTCGAGTAGAAATTCGGGGACGGCATCGGCTTCGGCAAGGCGCGCATCAGCCAGTTCTTTCGCATCGGTTGCCTCGATTGCCCATCTCACGCTCAGCCAGGTAGCGAGAAGGAGGATGCAGAAGATGCTCAGTGCGGAAAATACCAGAGTTTTGTGTTTCCGGACAAACTTTCTCGCTCGATACCGGCGGGAAGGGGGGCGGGCCGAGACAGGATCGCCGTCGAGATAGCGATTCAGGTCGTCAGCGAGGGCGCCGGCTGAATCGTAACGCCGCGACGGGGACTTCTCGATGCAGCGCAGCGCTATCCAATCCAATTCGTCTCTCAATTGTTTCGGCCACCGATCAAAGGTCGTGTTGCGATTTGCTGCTTCGGCTTCGCGATTTTCACCGGAAGCAGTTTGAACCCGAATCGAGGGGCGTTCCGCTTCGCGTTCGCGAATCATTTTCAGCAGGCTTTCGATATTCTGTTCGGCTATGGTAGATGCGGCGAGAGGCGGGTCGCCGGTGAGCAGCTCGTAGAGCACAGTTCCGAGGCCGAATACGTCTGAGCGTGTTTCCACCTCGCCGCCGTCGGCCTGCTCGGGGCTCATGTATTGCGGCGTGCCGAGAATCTGGCCGTCGAGAGTAAGCAGGGTATTGTCAGGCCACTTTTCCTCAAGCGTTTTGGCGATGCCGAAATCAATAAGCTTCGGAACAAAATTGCCTTCCCGGTCTACCGAAACAAGAATGTTATCCGGCTTTAGATCGCGGTGGATGATTCCGTGGCGATGTGAGTGTTCGACCGCCCGGGTTACTTTCAACATGAGGGATAGCCGTGTACGAATGCTGAGCTTCCGGGAGTTGCAAAATTTGACAATGGGTTCGCCGGAGATGATCTCCATAGCGAAATACGGTTCTCCCGACTCTGTCTCGCCAACCTCGTATAGTTGAACAATGTTAGGGTGGTTCATGACCGCGAGGGTCCGGCTTTCCGCCCGGAATCTTTCGATCACGCCCGGGTCGACCGATCCTGTTCGCATGATTTTCAATCCTACATTCCGTTCGACGGGGTATTCCTGACGAGCGGCCCAGACCTCTCCCATCCCGCCCTTACCTAACGGCTCTATCAGGTGGTAGGGGCCGATGGTTAGGAATTGTGCACTTGAGGGGGCGCGAGTCACTTTCGCTTTACCGTCTGCGAGGAAATACTGCTCCTGACTGCGGGGAGTGCCGGTTCCGCCGATGGATCCAAGGATGCATCTTGGACACAGTCCCCCTGTCACGCCCTCTGATAAAGGGAACCCGCAGGAGGGACACAAAGGTTTTTCCATATAGGTAAGCGTATTCATTTAAATACCGATTAAGCAAATACCGATTAAGCAAATACCGAAACAGGCAAAAAGGCGGGGTGCGGGTATCGCGGGACAGTGCGTTCGGAACACCGTTCCGGGAATTCAGGTGCGCTGTCTCTGCAAGCTCCTGAATTGTTGCAATCCGGAAATGGGGCGAAGGCTCTGAAGTGAGGGGCTCCTTATTCAGTGAATACCCCTGAGGCGATCAGGCTTGAATCGGGAGACGAATCCGGAGAGACTTGCCTCCTCTTATGAATTTGCCCGCCTTTTTACTGACCCTTCCGGTTATACTCTTTCCTTTTAATCTTCAATCTGAAGATTGGCCGCGCTGGCTGGGGCCGGGGGCGAACGGAATTAGTCATGAAGACCTTCCTGAGAAAGTGGACCTGACGAATGTTGTCTGGACTGTTGAGGTCGGGATTGGTTTTTCCCCGGTCTCGGTCGCGGATGGACGGGTTTATTCGATGGGGCATCGTGAGGGCAGGGAAACGGTCTCGTGTTTTTCGGAGACGGATGGGAGACTCGTTTGGAGCGATTCATACGATGCCGAATTGATGCCGAACCTGCACGAAGGCGGACCGGGTGCGACTCCGACCGTCGATGGAGATTCCGTCTACACGATGAGCAAGGACGGTCAGCTGCGTGTTTATGACGCGGCTTCGGGAGAACTGGACTGGAAGAAAGAGATGCCGGCGATTGCAGGAATGCGTGAAATTCCGGAATGGGGATTCACCGCTTCGCCCCTGGTTGAAGGTGATAAGGTGTTTGTTGAGGCCGGGGCCACTTTCGCGTTCAACAAAGACACGGGTGAAGAACTGTGGCGAAGTGAGGACTATCGGCCTGCATACGGAACGCCTCAACTTTTTGAGGCGGATGAGAAGATGTTTCTCGCCGTTTTGAAAACTGATGGACTGGTTATCCTCGATCCGGGTAACGGGAAGACTCTCGCTTTCTCGATGTGGCGAACCAGCTTTCAAACCAACTCGACAACGCCTCTTTCGGTTGGTGACGGGCGGCTTTTTATATCGACAGGCTATGATCAGGGGTGTGCGCTCTTTCGCTTTTCGGAAGGGAGCCTGACAAAAATCTACGAGAATAAAAATATGTGCAACCACATGGGGAATTCAGTTCTTATCAATGGCTTCCTCTATGGGTTTGATGGCACTGCTCATCGCGGGCGTCCCGTTGAGTTCACCGCTCTCGATCTGGAGAGCGGAGAGAAGAAATGGCATTTTCAGGATCTCAAGTATGGCAGTGTTATGGGGGCGGGCAGGGATCTGATCGTATTAACCGAAACAGGGGAGATGTTGATTGGTGCGGCTTCGCCGGATCGTTTTGAAGCGCGTGTCCGGCACCGGATCCTATCCGGTCGCTGCTGGACTCCGCCGGTACTGGCGAACGGTGTCATCTATGCCCGTAATGCTTCAGGAACAATGGTCGCGATTCGCGTCAGGTAGTATGCGGGAAGGAGGAGGCACAAAAAAGCCGTCCCCCTTTTTTCGGAGGACGGCTTATCGTGATACTATATCTGAATATTACGGATTAGGAATCTGACTCGACTTTACCGAGATATTTCACAGGATCCGCTTTGACTTTCTTTTCACAACCGCCGCAGCAGACGGCGATTTTCACAGTGGCGGTAGCGTCGGGATCAAGATCCTTTCCGGAAAAGGCGCACTTTCCTTCTTCGGCGTCAGCCAGCTTCTTAGCGTATTTGGCAGGATCTTTCTCGAACTTGGCGACACACTTGTCACAGCAGAACGTTGCGGTGTAGTCAACCGACTTGGAGCCGTCAGCGTCTTTGCCTTTTACGGGGCAAACTTCATTGATTGGCTTGGCTTCGTCGGCGTGGACGGGACCGGCAAAAGTGAAGGCAGACACGGCCGCGATCAGGAGAATGGAAAAAAGTTTCATAATGTATTTTTGTTAGGAATTTTGTTTGATAGGAATATGATTAGTTGGTCGATCTATCTCTCTCCCTGAAGCAATGACACGCTATCGGAGTGACGAGCTGCACGAAGGACAGAGAGCTGCTTAACGACGTTTCCGATCGACCGGGAAAACGTCGGGGGACCTGACCGGGTATCAGATCCGGAAAACCCCGAACCTCTCGCAGAAATCCAGAGGAGGAGGTTCGAAATCGCGGACCACCGCATTTTCAGGTGACTCCACTGTCGACGCATATAGCGCGTCGAAGATGTCTATACCGGTGAATAAATCCAATCCGTGCCACTCAGGAGGATTCGTGGAAAAATGGATTTTCTCGGGAGCCGTTGCTGCGATCGGCATCTCCTGATCGCAATGGGGGCAGGGCGTCGGGTCTTCCTCCTGTGGGAAGTGGCAGCAGGAGGGTTTTGCCGATTCTTGAGTCGCGTCGGCGACAAAACAAAGGCACAAAGGAGATATCGCCACCTGGAGGCAGAGCATCAAAAAGATGGCGATAGTTGATTTCATCCAGTTAATACTTTCTCGGATACGGTTTTCTTCGTCAACGAAAAGTGAGAGGCGTCATCCAGTGTATGACAGGTCTCATACGGTTCTGTTCAAACCTCGAAAGTGAGTGGCGATCGGCTTTCGCGGATTGCAGGGCGATCGGTAAAAGCCGGCTTCGTTTCCGAAGCCGGCTCTACGGGGCTGAGAGGTTTTGGGGTTGGTTGGAATTAGTAAGTTACTACGTCGATCACGGTGTAGGTCTCGGGGTTGATTGAGTAAACCGTTCCGTCATAGTAGCGATAGACAGCGCCCTCAGGAGCGGAGGGGAGTCGCGTAATGACCGTTTCCGGCACCGGCTTGAGATAAGTGGTGTAATAGGTTTCAGGCACCACGTAACCTTTCACCAGCGAGCTTTTAAAAGTCACGGGGTCGAAGGTTTCAGTTGTGGTCGTGGTAGTTACTGTAGCGGTGTTCCCGTAGATGTCCGTCCCGAGGACTTCGATCACGGTGTACGTTTTGGGGTTCACCGCGTAAACGACTCCGTTGTAAACGCGATACTCGACATCGGTACGACGATCAGGGATGCGCTCGTAGTAGGTTTTCGGAAGCGGATCGAGATAAACGTAGCGATCTTCCGGGATTACGTAGCCCTCCTTGAGACTTTCGGCGAACTCGGCCGCCTCCTCCTTGCTGAGTTGGGCACGCGCCTTCGCCAGCGCTTCGTCGCCGTTGGCGCCGTTCACTGAAATGACGTTACCTTCCTTATCGATTTTGGCTTTTCCACCATCAGTTTTGACGACAATTTTGTCATCTTTGATCTTCACTTTGTCGTTATCAGCCGATGAGGTGAGGGGGATCGCGATTGCGAGAGCAGAGGCGAACAGACCGGTGTAGAATGGATGTTGTTTTGGTGTTGTTTTCATTGCAGCTCTTTCTGGTGCAAGTTGATTGCCAATTGCTCCGGTGGATTTGTAAGTTGCTTGTGATGAGTTGGTTAGGTTTGTATTGGGTTGCTGAGGATTCGTTCTGCGAGGCTGTTTTTCCGGGTAGGTAGTGCAGATTGCCGCCATTTCCCATGCAGGCTGCAACCGTTCGATTGGTTTCAGAGACAGCGTGCCGCGCAAGACGGGGTTGCCGGACTGGATTAGGGAGAGGTGGCGTGGAATTTCGCTGGCTCATTGCGCAGAGTGCGTTTTGGTCTGTATCGCCCCGCCTTTACCATCATTTCGTAATGTCCTCTTGATCAGCGGGCTCCTTCTGATCGCAGTGAACCTGCGTCCTGCTATCACGGGAATCGCTCCGCTGGCAGAGCGAATGCAGAGCGACGGGCTGAGTGCTCAGGCCGTGGGTATGCAGACCACGATTCCACTGGTGCTGTTCGGGCTCGCCGGTTTGTTTGTCGGTGCTCTGGGCAACCGTTTCGGATTCGCACGTGCGCTCGGTGGAGGGCTTCTGGTCTTGTCGGCGGGTTGTTTCCTCCGCCCATGGGATTTTACGGGATCCGGCGCTGAGCGGATCACAGGATCGATTCTCATCGGAACAGGGATAGCTTTTGGAAATGTCCTCCTTCCCGGTCTCGTAAAAAGTCGCTTCCCGAATCATGTCGGGCCAATGACAAGCGCTTACTCTACGGCGATGAATCTGGGCGCAATGTTTGGAATTGCTCTGGCGGTGCCATTAGCAAACTCGCTTTCGGGTGGCTGGAGGGGATCGTTGAATGCATGGGGAGTTGTCGCCCTGGTTCCCCTGCTTCTCTGGTTTCCTCAGATGTTGCAGAAACCCCGGGTTCATACACAGGGCAATCCATTTTCAGGTATCGTTAGATTACTACGAAAGGCACGGGCATGGCAGGTTACGGCGCTGATGGGTCTGCAATCCCTCCTCTTTTATTCCAGCGTTGCGTGGTTGCCCACCATCCTTCAGGTTCGAGGCATGAGTGAGGCGGCGGCTTCAGGTTGGCCGGCTGCGATGCAGTTTAGCGGTTGTGTGGCCAGTCTTATTATCCCGACTCTCGCGGGGCGGGCGCAGTCTCAGAGCGGGTGGGCAATGATCTGTGCCGCAACCTCGGTCATTGGTATCGCCGGAATCCTCTGGTTGCCGTTATTCTGGGTTGGATGGTCGACGATATTGTTGGGGCTTGGATTGAATGCCGGATTCGGGCTCTGTTTGCTCCTGATCGCGTTGCGGAGTAGCAGTGCCGAGACGGCGGGCTACCTGTCTTCGATGGCGCAGACCGTTGGGTATCTTGTCGCCGCTCCGTTTCCCTGGTTCATCAGTTGGTTGAGCACGACAACGGATAGCTGGATGATCGGCTACGGGTTTCTCCTTGTTCCCGCCGTTTTTGTTGGCGTGGCCGGAGCGTGGGCGGGGCGGAAGGGAGTTGTCGACGCCTGAGAGATTTCAGGGGGTCATCAGAAAGTTCAGCGTGAACTGATGCTGGTTCCGATCCGGGACAACCTTAGTGGACTCGCATAATTTGGCTTTGATAGGGTCCCACGTGCGAACTTCGATGAGGTTGTCTGCGGGAATAAATCGCATTGCCCGCAAGCCGTCTTCTCCGTAGTCGGAAACGAGCGCGTGAACGGTGTTGCCGTGGACGCCTTTTGATTTGAGCCGGAATGCCTGGGTGCGGCTTTGATCTCCGGAGCAGATCATAAAGAGATTTTTGTGCTTACTGAAACACTTGTTCCACATTTCCTGAGAAGTGTTTCCGCGCGCGCCATGTACTTTCTTCCAGAGCATGCGACCTTTCGGAAGGGAGAAAAACTCGTCGTTTGTTTTCGGCTTTTCGCGCGGGCCGAGGTCCATGTGCGTCGTGACGATGGCGTGGCGATCCTGATGCTTTTCCAAAATGGAATCGGCCCATGCGAGGACATCGTCCGGTGCGTTGCATTCCAGGTGAAGAAAAACAAACTTCACTTTTTCTGCTTCGAAGAGTTGGAAGCTGTTCGCGTTGTTTCCGGAAATGGCAGTGAAGTCTTCCGGCTTTTCAAAGCATCCAGCATACCAGTCAAATCCTGCAAATCGTGATTTCGGGAAAGTCTTTTGAAACAGGCTCGAATCCCCGGAGGACTTCATGTCGTGGTTTCCGACTGAAATACCGTAGGGAATCCTGCCATGCAACTTGTCCATCATTGCTCCGGCAAGGGCCCATTGCTCCGGATTGTTTTTGTCGACAATATCACCGACATGGCTCACGAAAGCGATTCGCTGGCGGTCGAGGTTTTCAACAATCCAGTCGGTCCAGCGATCAAAAACCGGATTCGTCAGTGGCTCTTTGCTGTGAGGCGTCATCTTTGTCCCGGTGCCGAGATAGTGTTGCGTATCGGGGATAACGATGATGGTGAACGAGCCGTCGGGGGCGGCACCCAGCTCCCCTCCGTTGATCTTTGTGGTGATCATCGCAAACAGTAGCACAGAGATCGTGATGGAGAGTTCTTTGAGTTTCATAAACGAACCTTGGTTCAGATTGCCGGGAACCGGTCAGGGGCAGGGCGCCCGTTTGAAGCGCCGGAGCGCTGTGTTTCAGCTATTTGGGAAGGGCGGTTCGATACTCATCAACGAACAACCCGATCTTATCGAACGGAACAGGTTCGAACCCGGGGATTTCTTTGAGCAGGCGTGCGTCAGGTTTGAGTTGGAAATTCAATTTTTCCGCGTCAATGAATCCGAGGTCGATCGGTTCCTCTCCGGTTCCGGCGAGATTGCTGAATCCTTTTGTGTCCCCGGCGGTGGATTTGGGTTCGGCGCCGGACGAATTGACCGCGATGTTGTCGGCGATATCAAGTTTACCGACGAGCTTTTTAACGTTGTCGTTGAAACTGAGAACCTGCTTTTTGCTGTCGATGAAAACATTGCGGACAACGCGATTGTGAAGCGGTTCACGCGGGGAATCGTTCATGATTTTGGCGAGACTGGGATAGCGTGTACTCCACGGTGGGCTTGTGTAATTCAGTTTCTCGGCCTTCTCCTTCAGGTTCCATCCGGCGTATTCAGGATTGTTCCATTGCTTCCAGGTCATCCCTCTTGAATCGATGTGAAGGCCGATGGGGCAATCGATCACAAGGTTGTTGATCACGGCGTTATCACGACCTCCGCCGATCATGATGGCGCGGCCGGCTTTGTAGAAAATGTTTTGCTCTATGGTGTCACCGCTGTCGCAGTCATCGAGGTAGACGCCCATCGTATTGACGTGTTTTTCATCTCCCGATCCGAGGTGGTGAATGTAATTCTGACGCAGCTGGTTTCCCTGACTGGTCCAATCGCGTCCTGTGTAGAAGGCTCCGGAGTCGCCCGTTTCCATGACGACCCGGAAGATCTCATTCTGCTCAAAGAGGTGATCGTTACCGCTGTAGAGTATTGCATTGTGAGGGGCATCGTGGATGCTGTTATTCCTCACGATTTGCCCGACTCCGGAGACACCGATCCCGGGAGCGTAGGTTCGTTGAAACAAGCCGTAGTGATGGATGTGATTATTGATCACAAGATTTTCGGCGGGTGTCAGGGTTTTTCTATCGCCTCCGCTGACTGTGATGCCGGCAGTTCCCAAATGGTAAAGATCGCAGGAGCGAATCGTGTTCTTCGATCCGTTGCTGATCGCGACTCCGCTGTTGGCGAGGTTGGCGATAGTGCATCCAACGATCTCGATGTCGCTGGTTTTCTCTAAAGCGATTCCTTTTTCGTGCCCGTATTCGAAGCGCAGCCCTTCGAACTTGATGTGTTGGGCTCCGCTGATCTTGATAAGAGGAGCGTTGAGTGTACCGAGAACTATTTCAGATTTTTCCCAGTCCGCTGTCGGGTGGAAATAGAGGAGCTTTTTGGCGCGATCCAGATACCACTCTTCAGGTGCGTCGAGTTCGTCGAGTGTGTTCAGGGCGAAAAAGCGGCGTTCTTTGCCTCCCCAGGTTCCGCTCGAAATGCCGTAGCTGTGGGGAGCTGCCAAAGAGATGATCTTCTTGTTCTGATCGTAGTTTGCGATTTGAATGACCTCGTTGCTCCAATCATGTGTCCAGTAGCCGAAGAGCCAGACGCCCTCTTTCAGATTCCAGCGTTCAGGTCGGGGGTCATTGAATTCAAAAGAGCCGGGGCGTCGCTTCTGCCGCTTGGGATCGGCGGATTTCGGGTCGGCGTTTCCGGAATCGATCGCCTTGATGAATCGGGCCCATCCATCCGGCTTCGCCTCGAGATTCGGCCAGCGGGCAAGCGTCATCGGCGATCCATCAAGATACAGCCAGGGGGCGACAGGTGCGCCCTTGTAGGCGGGTTTGAAAGCGGGGAACTCTCCGGGAAATGCGGTTGAAAGATCCGCGACAAGGACCTTTTCACGGACGTCTTCGCTGAGGCGGGAGAGAATCTTCGGATCGGTGATTTTTTTGAAGTCGGAGGCCTCTAAACGGAGGCCGCCCTGGAACTTCGATTCACCGCGAGTTCCGGCCCGGTAAACAACCGGAGCGCCTGCTGTTCCACTGTCTTCCGCCGAGAGGGTGAAAGTGGACTCAAGGGGGTAGATTCCAGGTGCGATTTGAACGATGTACTTTTCGCCGCCTGCCTCAGGGGATGCTTTCTTCGCTGCCCGGATCGCATCGCGAGCTTCCCCCAGGGTGCGAAAGGGGGCGTCAGGACTTCCATTGCCCCCCGCTTTCGCCTCTGCTGCGACATGGAGGGTCTGATCTCCGCACACTTGAGAAGTAGCGAAGATTGAAGCCAGGGTCATTGCTAACACTTTAAACATATGATCTTTTGTTGGATGCATTTTAAAGATGTTAGGCACGCTTTGGCAAAATCGCTACTGGCGGCTGGACGCATTTCAGTCGCCTGCGGGAGGATTGTGGAGACCGATCATGTTTCCTTCTGAATCGACGACGAGAGCGATATCGCCATACTCTCCGATGGAGAATTTGCTTTTCACGACACTTCCTCCGGCATCGGCGACCCGGCTCTCTTCCTCTCCGCAATCAGCGCAGGAAAAATAGATCAATGTGCCGCCACCCCCGGGAGTGACCCCGTCCATTTTAGCGAGAGCTCCGCAACTGCCGGGCTTGGAGGGATCGCCCGGGAACATCAACATTTCGAGCTCGCCGAGATCGTTCCCGGGTGAGGGTAATGCTTCGAATTGATATCCGAATACGCTCTCATAGAATTTTCTGGCACGGTCCATGTCGGAGACATAGATCTCGAACCAGCCAACGGGATTTCTTTCGTTTCTCATAGGCTTTGTCCTCGTTGATTTATACGGGAGGACTCATGGAATGGAAGAGCAAAACGGCATCCAGGGGGGACTGATTTCATTGCAATCCTGAAGGGCCTGCCTGCCTTTGGGCAATTGTCTGCGCGAATGGAGGTATGTAGCGAGTTGCACGCGTTTCGGTAGCTTGTCCCGGGGGATTGTATCCCGTTAGCATCGCGATATGGAGAAATCGTTGAAACACATCCCGCGTCGTAAAATGATGGGTTTGGGGATTCCGGCCCTGATCGGGGGGACCTCGACGGGGTCGGCAATGGGAGCGGATCGTGCTGTGGGCGGAGATGGTGCACAAGCCGGGTCCGGCCCGGCGTGGCCGGAGCGTCGCAAGGTGATCGAGAAAGAATGGCTCAAGATTCTCGGGGACTTTCCGACTGAAATTCCGGATCCGGAGGTTCGGATGAGGGAGGTTCCGTGGGAGGAGGAGGGAATCACCCGGTATCATGTCAGTTACCTGTCGGAGCCGGATGATCGAGTGACGGCGTGGTTGCTCGTCCCCGATGAGGCGAAAGAGAAGCCCACTCCGGCGATCATCTGTATTCACAGTACGACCTGGGGTTCAGGAAAAGATCAGGTAATCGGGTTGTCGGGGAAGCGTCCGGTCGATCCCGCTCCGGATCCTCAGATCGGTGTCGACTATGGTCTCACTCATGCCCGTCACGGGTTCATCACCTTGAGTATTGATGTGATAACAGATGGTGAGCGCATTGAACCGAAGCGACGGGTCATGGACACGCGTGTTTTTTACAAGAAGCATCCCGAATGGTCGGTCATCGGTAAGACGATTTGGGATTGCAGTCGCGGGGTCGATTTTCTGCAAACGCTGGATTTCGTTGATCCTGATCAAATCGGGGTAACGGGGCTTTCTCTCGGTGGTCACATGGCGATTTTTGTGGCGGCCTTTGAGCCGCGAATTACCGCTACCGTGGCAAACGGCGGGGTCCTTGATATGCATCGTCATACCGATGCCTTTTCCCGTGTCCCGAAGGATGACAACTGGGAGCCGTGGGAGGAGGGTGTTGATGAACCCACCAACAGCGTGAAGCTTGAAAAACGCTTTGGTTTTAAAACCAACAGTGGTCCTTTTATCTACCTGAAGAATTTCCGGAAGTATGTCGATGACCAGAGTTTGCCGCTGCCGGTTAACATTGACGATCTCATGTTGCTGGTCGCTCCCCGGCCAATGCTGGTCATTTCAACGGAGCAGGAATTCTACCGGCACAAATTCTTCGAGAAAGCGCCGAAGGTTCTCGATCTCTATATCAACTGGAAGGATCTCGATGGTCTGCCGAGTGTCCTGACCGCCCGGAAGGAGCGACTCGGGTGGGAGGATACGGTGGACTATTACGAATCGAACCACAACATTGGTGAAGAAAAACTGATCAGGCAATTCGCCGAATTCGGGGCGGGCGACTGCTTCAGTTGGTTTTCATTCCCCGGCCGTCACGGTCTTCCCGGAGTGGCGAGACGAATGAGCTTTGCCTGGTTCGACCGTTGGCTCGGGCGGACGTTGTATTAGCACCCGGTTTTCCCGTGAGGGCTAAGCGAAGGGAATCGGCTTCTTCCCGCGGCCCCCGTAATTGCAATTGGTGTCCAGGGGGGCGCTGGAAAGGGATTGTTTCTCTCAGGCTTGTTCACGGTGAAGCCGATCGCTTGAATTGAACAAAAGAGGCAGGCAACTGGCTTGTTTTTGCCGGTGTTTTGCCTGTGAACTTGGCGGTATCACTGACCGGCGGGATCTAGTTTTCTTTGATTTCCCGGTGGTTGATCGTGATCAAGCCCGCGTGGGTGAGGGGTAATGCGTTTTTACGGCCTTTGTTGTATATCGCCATTGAGAAAGAATCGGGCGACCGTCCATTGATTAGCGTGAACAGGTTGTCTAAATTCGGGATCGGATCTCCGACGTTAATCCACTCACCCTTTCTGCTTTTCCAGATCGAAATAAATCTCGCCCATGTCATATCAGTGGATTCCCGAGTTGTCATAGATGTCGAGAAATAATGAGTATTTGATAGTAGATACATGACCATGAATCGACCGTCTTTCATTCTTGCTATAACCGATTTTGAAACATTGGGATAAACCTTCTCGAAATTACCCTGCTCGGACTCCAGTTCCCTCAAGTCAATAGGCCCGTCGGCGTCCCATACCCAGAGTTTTCCATCGTTGTTGATCGAACTCGCCCATCCGCCGCCGGTAGCAATTGACTGTACATTCGTAAGCGCTTCTTGTGGAGGCCGCTGCCAGGCCTTTTTTACTCCCATCCATTCCGGCGTGAGTTCGAGATTATCATAGAGCGGTCCCCAGACACGGGCGGTTCCGTCCTTAAGAAGAGCGATGCATTGTCTGTCATCACCGGCAAGGTCGAGGATTCCAATTTCAGACAGCTCGGGCGGTAAGTGCTGAGATAAGAAAATGGGGCTCGGATTGGGGCTGGCACCTACAAACTCGAGTTTATCTTCCTCCGAAAGCAGGGCAAACGAATTGCCTCCGATCGGAAAGAGTTTTCGAATGTTTTGACGGTCACCTTTGCCATTGGATGAAATCGTTTCTCCATTTTTTCGCAGACCGATCCAGCCGAGATGCTGTAGCAATACTTGAGTAAAATCAGTGAGCCCCTCGGCTTTCGAGAGATCGATTGCCGATTCGTCGCCGAGTGTTCCGTAGGCTTTGAGATATCCGGCGACGGAGGTCTCGGAGTCTTTGACGTCTATTTTGGTTGGCTTTTTAAGTGTTCCTATTGCGATCAGTCCCCCGGTATCGGAGCCATCTGCGTCTCCGGCACGTTTATAGTGAAAGGAAAAGCTGGACGGGCTGCGTCCCGGTAACTGATTCAAAAATTCACTCGGAATATCCGAAGTCACAGGTTGGAACCAATTTCCGTCATCGGTCTGAAACAGCGTGTAGGTATCTGAAAAAGTGAAATCCCGAACAGAATAGTTGAGATTCGTTTCAGAGGTATTCCCGCTGGGGCTGATGACGAGTATTCTGTTTTCTCCTTTCCAAATCAAACTCTGAAGGCCGCTGGAACTGAGAGCTTTCTTAAACTGTCCCTGCGCTGCTTTTATCTGAGGTGTTTCAATTTCAGGAGATTCGTTCCATGCTTTTAAGACTCCGTCGCTGGTCACTGCTGCCGCGTAAGCTTGTGTCAGTCCGATGGAGACAACATTCGTTAACTCTTCGGTCGCTGATTTGGACCAGCGCTCTTTTTTGAAAGTGGTTCCCGGAGTTTCGTCGAATTGCGGACCCCATACCCTCACGGTTTTATCCCGAAGCAGAGCAATTACACCCCAGGTTCCGACAACGGAATCGGTCACTCCAATGGCCTGAACTTCTGCGGGCACGTTTTCGACGCTGTTGTTGCTGGAATCCCCCGGCAATATATCAGAAAATACATGCAGTTTGTGGTCACTGCCTATCAAAGAGAATCCATCATAGTGCCCGCGGCAGATCTTTGCGATACCGCTCATCTCACCGCGACCGTCCGAGGAGATGGTGTCTCCGGTTGCCCGCAGCGCTATCCATCCCGTTTCGTGTAGAACGACTTGAACAAAGTCGTCTATGCCCTCTGCTCTGCTGAGATCGATAGGATTCCCATTGAAACCCATTGTTCCTAAAGCCACGAGTGGACCCGGTTTGGCTTTGTCTGTACTGCTCGAGTTCAACTGCGAGGTGGGCGGTTTTGCTGGAGCGCTGAGGTCTGCTTTTCCGGGGTTCTGTTCCCGCCAGTGGAAAAGCGCAGATGAGGATAGGCCGACTACGGCAAGAGTTGAAGCGATCACCAGTGGTAGCCTTTTCCCCGGGGGCGATTTTTCAAGCGTGCTCGTTGCTCGAGTCACGTCATCTTTGATCTCAGTCGCTTGTTGGTAGCGCAGCTCGACATTGCTTTCCATTGCCTTCATCACCACCTCATCGATACGGACATCGACTTGCACGGTCTTCGACGGGGGAGAGAAAGCCCCTTGTGGACGTATCCCTGTGAGCATTTCGTAAATGACTACTCCGAGAGAGTAGATGTCGGCACGATGATCCACTTCTGCGTTCGATTCCCACTGCTCTGGTGCCATGTAAAAAGGCGTCCCCATAGAAGTGCCGGTGAGTGTTAAGCCGGTTCCAAGAGCATCGCTTTCAGTTCCTATCAGCTTGGCAAGACCGAAGTCCGCGATGTGCACCTGGCCTTTGAGATCGATCAGAATGTTAGCTGGCTTAATGTCTCGATGGGTAACCCCTTCATCGTGTGCAAACTGGAGTGCATCGCAGATCTGGGGGACGATTTTAAGCGCTTGCTCCGGTTTTAATTCTCCGGTGCGGATCATTTGATTGAGGTCTGCGCCATCGACGAACTCCATGAGGAAATAGAATAGATTTCCATGGCTCCCGTCGTCATCTGACCGGTCTATCTCTCCGAAATCGAAAATCGTAACAATGTTAGGATGATTCAGCCGTGCCAGTACCTGCGCTTCCCGCTCGAAACGCAGGGCGAACCCCTCATGCATTTCAGGAGGACAGGTGAGTACTTTCAATGCCACGGTTCGATCAAGTCGAGGCTGACGCGCTCGATAAACCGCACCCATCCCGCCAAGACCGATCATCTTCTCAATTTCCAGATCAGGAAAGAGGTCGCGAAGTCTCTCTATTGGGACCGCGAACTGCGGAATATTTTCAGACGCTTCCACACCTTCGCGAGGAGGCTCTGAAGCGGTCTCAGCCGACGATTGCCGCTGAAGGTCTTTGGCTTTCGGAGGAGGGGAGACCATCGTGTCTGCATTGAGCAGGCAGGTCGGGCACATTCCGGATGGAGCTTGAGGCGGAATTATGTTGCCGCAGGTCGGACAGGTTTTGCTTTCTGGTTCAGTGGGCTTTTCCGTCATGGTTGTAAGGTGATTGGATTCAGTCGCGCTGGAACCGGCAAACGCTTGCTCTCTTCCTTACATGAACTGTTTAGAGGGTTTAGTTTTCTCCGATTAAGAAAAATTTCGTTAAGGAGTAACTATAGTGCGGCCGCGGTTCTTCGAGAAGTAGATGCGCAGTCTGTTACCCCTTCTACAGAATCCATTACTACGAAACTGAAAACATGAGCAAATAAGCTGCATTTGCTTCTATCGTGCTCACAAATATTTTTTCAATGATACGGCACGACGCAGTCAGTAAGTAATCGGGTATTGTTCGATCGAAGAGCTTGGGGGCGGCTGTCCTGCGCGTTTGGCGAGCATACTGAGATGACCCTTCTTCGAACAGGTTTCGACCGCAGCGTCGTTCACCTTCCCGATTCCTCCGGGGCCGACTGCGGTGCCTTTTCGAGAAGACGCTGCCTTGTTGAAGGGCGCGGCAAAAAAAAGCGGCCCGCAACGAGTTACGGGCCGCTT